>CABQKA010000001.1 GCA_902464615.1 uncultured Prevotella sp.
GGGGCGCTTCGCTAACGAAGCGCCCCCGACGTATTATTAATTGATATGCCTGCGCCGCAGCTTAAGCCTTCACGCGGTTCACGTAAGAGCCGTCGCGCGTGTCGACCTCTATGAGCTCGCCCTCGTTGATGAAGAGGGGAACACGGATTTCCACGCCGGTCTCCAGTTTGGCCGGTTTGGTAGTGTTCGTAGCGGTGTCGCCCTTCAGGCCCGGTTCCGTATAGGTAACCTTGAGCTGGGTCTTGACCGGCATCTCGGCGAAGAGGATGGTTTCGGTCGACGCGTCGCTCACCACTTCTACCACATCGCCCTCTTTCATGAAATCCACGCCGGTGATAAGGCTGCGGTCCACCACGACGTCGTCCCACGTTTCCTGATTAAGCAGGTGCATGTTGTCGCCCTCGGCATAAGAGAACTGATAGGGGCGGCGCTCCACGCGCACGTCCTCCAGCGCCTCGCCGATGTTGAAGCGACGCTCAATGACGCGGCCCGAAACCACATCCTTCAGCGTCGTGCGCATAATCGTGTTGCCTTTTCCGGGCTTGACATGCAGGAAGTCAATGCAGAAATACAGCTTGCCGTCCATACGGATGCAAGTACCTTTCTTAATGTCTTGAGATTTAATCATATTCGATATTTAATTAACATATTCGGAATCAAGGGAGAAATGCCCCGGGAAGGACGGCGCAAAATTAGCAATTTTTCCCGAATAAGTCACTGCAAACCGCCCCTTTTTGCACACGGGAGACAAACACTGCGCGGCACGTCGAAAAGAAAGCGCAGCAAATATTTCTCACTTTCGGGGCAATCTGTGCAATAATTTCAAAAAAATTTCTTACCTTTGCAGCCGAAAGTTCTTAAACCCACATTCTTATTTATTATGGATTTAACCACTCAGTTCATCGACGGTAATTGGAGCAAGGGCATTGACGTGACAGACTTTGTCCGCAAAAACCTTACGCCCTACGAAGGCGACGCCAGCTTCCTTCAAGGCCCTACGGCACGCACTACACACCTTTGGGACCTGTGCCTCAAGGCGCTTGAAGAAGAACGGGCCAACAACGGCGTGCGCGCCCTTGACCCCGATACCGTATCGACCATCACGTCCCATGCGGCCGGATACATCGAGCGCGAAAGCGAACTGATCGTAGGCCTCCAGACGGACATGCTGCTGAAACGCGCCATCAAGCCTTTCGGCGGTATCAAAGTGGTAGAAAAGGCTTGCGCCGAAAACGGCATGCAGGTCAACCCGAAAGTAAAAGACATCTTCACGCACTACCGTAAAACGCATAACGACGGCGTGTTCGACGTGTACACGGAAGAAATCCGCCGCTTCCGCTCTTTAGGTTTCCTCACCGGGCTTCCCGACAACTACGCACGCGGCCGCATCATCGGCGACTACCGCCGCCTGGCGCTCTACGGCTGCGACCGCATCATCGAAGCCAAACAGGAGGACTTGCGCAACCTGACCGGACCGATGACAGACGAACGCATCCGCCTGCGCGAGGAAGTGGCCGAGCAGATTAAGGCACTGAAGGAAATCAAAATAATGGGAGAGTATTACGGACTGGACCTGTCGCGCCCGGCCTATACCGCCCAGGAAGCCGTACAATGGGTCTACATGGCCTACCTCGCCGCGGTCAAGGAACAGGACGGCGCCGCCATGTCGCTCGGCAACGTGTCTTCCTTCCTCGACATCTACATTGAACATGACCTGAAGCACGGCCTCATCGACGAGACCTTCGCCCAGGAACTTATCGACCAGTTCGTCATCAAGCTCCGCATGGTCCGCCACCTGCGCATGGCAGCCTACAATGAAATCTTTGCCGGCGACCCGACGTGGGTGACCGAAGCCATCGGCGGACGCTTCAACGACGGACGCACGAAAGTGACGAAGACGAGCTTCCGCTTCCTGCAGACGCTCTACAACCTCGGCCCGTCGCCCGAACCGAACCTGACCGTACTGTGGAGCCCGGAACTGCCGGAAGGATTCAAGGACTTCTGCGCACAGGTATCGGTGGACACAAGCTCCATCCAATACGAGAACGACACGCTTATGCGCGAGGTGCGCAACAGTGACGACTACGGCATCGCATGTTGCGTGAGCTACCAGGACATCGGCAGGCAGATCCAGTTCTTCGGCGCACGCTGCAACCTGGCCAAGGCCCTGCTGCTCGCCATCAACGGCGGCCGCTGCGAAAACACCGGCACCGTCATGGTGAAAGGCATCCCCACCCTGCAAAGCGACGAGCTTAACTTCGAAGAAGTCATGCACAATTACAAACTCGTGCTGAAGGAAATCGCCCGCGTCTACAACGAGGCCATGAACATTATCCATTACATGCACGACAAGTATTACTACGAGAAAGCCCAAATGGCTTTCGTAGACACTAACCCGCGCATCAACCTCGCATACGGCGTGGCAGGCCTCTCCATCGTACTCGACTCGCTCTCTGCCATAAAGTACGCCCGCGTGAAAGCAGTCCGCAACGACATCGGCCTGACCCAGTCGTTCGACATCCAAGGCGATTTCCCCTGCTTCGGCAACAACGACGACCGCGTTGACCACCTCGGTGTAGACCTCGTATATTACTTCAGCGAGGAACTCAAGAAGCTGCCCGTCTACAAGAACGCGCGGCCCACACTCTCCTTGCTGACCATCACGTCCAACGTCATGTACGGAAAGAAAACCGGCGCAACGCCAGACGGACGCGCCAAAGGCGTCGCCTTCGCACCGGGCGCCAACCCCATGCACGGACGCGACAAAAGCGGCGCTGTGGCCTCGCTCAGCAGCGTAGCCAAACTGCGTTACCGCGACGCCCAGGACGGCATATCCAACACGTTCTCCATCGTGCCCAAAAGCCTCGGCCCGACGCCCGAAGAACGCGTGGAGAATCTGGTAACCATGATCGACGGCTACTTCACCAAAGGCGCGCACCACCTGAACGTCAACGTGCTTAACCGCGAGATGCTGGAAGACGCCATGGAGCACCCGGAAAAATATCCGCAACTGACCATCCGTGTCTCGGGCTACGCCGTGAACTTCACAAAGCTGAGCCGCGAGCACCAGCTCGAGGTGATCAGCCGTTCTTTCCACGAGCGCATGTAATACTCAGGCGGAACACCCGCATATTTCCCATTCCCTCGCTCCGCCTTCGAGCGGCGCGGGGGATTTTTCCATCAACACCTATCCTGCAATGTCTACCTCCGAACCTAACCTGCTGCGCGTCCACTCCTACGAATCCATGGGCACCTTCGACGGGCCGGGGCTGCGCTACGTCGTTTTCCTGCAAGGCTGCCCGTTCCGCTGTCTCTATTGTGCCAATCCCGACACCATCGATGCAGTGGGCGAGAGCCAGCCCACCACGCCGGAACACATCCTGGAGCAGGCCGTCAGCATGAAGCCATTTTTCGGACGCCGGGGCGGCATCACGTTTTCAGGCGGTGAACCCACGGTGCAGGCAGAACGCCTCGTGCCACTCTTCAGAAAGCTACGCGAGGCAGGCATCCACATCTGCGTCGACACGAACGGTGCCATCTGGAACCGCCACGTAGAAGAGATGCTCCGCCTCACGGACCTGGTGCTGCTCGACGTCAAGGAAATCAACCCGGAACGCCATCTGCGTCTGACGGGACAGTCCAACGCACAAACGCTACGCACGGCGCAATGGCTTGAAGCGCACGACCGCCCTTTCTGGCTCCGCTATGTGCTCGTGCCCGGAATCAGCGATTTTGAAGAAGACTTGCACGAGCTGGGGCGCCGCTTTTCAGGCTTCCGCCAAATAAAACGCGTGGAACTGCTACCCTATCATACGCTCGGCGTCCACAAATATGAGGCGCTCCATTGGGACTACGCGCTCAAAGATGTAAAGGAGAACTCCCCAGAGCAATTGGAACACGCCGCCACATTGCTGCGCGAATATTTCCCGCAACTGGTGGTCAACTGACCCCGGAGACTCCAGCCACACACAATCCGCCCCGGCCCTTGAGAAAAGGACCGGGGCGGATTCATTCAGCCACAGGCCGCACGCGGTGTGCGGAAATCACTGCGCCGTCAGTTCCAGCACGCGGCTTGAAGTCTTGGAAAGCGTCAGGACGTCGAGACCGATTTTCATCAAATAGTCCCCGGAGAAAACTTTCCCGTTGGCAGCCAGCGAAGACTTCCGCCCGGGCATCAGATTGATTTCCTCCACCTTATACATCTTGTCCGGATCCAACCCTTGCAGTTTTACGGGCACCAGCTTCTCCTGGAAGCGCGGATAGATGTCGTAAGCGAAAAGCACGGCGTGCGTCTTGTCCTGGCTTACGTAGTTCACGGCCATGTGTTCCCCTTCGTAGGGCGATACCAGGCGATACTGCTCGCCGTCCATAACGACCGGCTGCAAGCGCTTCCAGTTCGCTACGGCCGTCTGGCAATACTGGAAGTCCTCCTTCTTCATTCCTGTCAGGTTGATGTCGAAGCCGAGCTTGCACATGGAAGCTACGTCTGTCCGGAACTTTACTGACGTGCCGCTGTTCCAGTTTGTCACGTGCGCGCACATGGCCTTCGCCGGGAAGAACTGGGAAAAGCCCCACTGAATGTACAAGCGTTCGATGGGGTCCGTATTGTCTGAACACCAGAACTCCGTAAAATACTTCAACGCTTCGTAATCGCAGCGGGCGCCGCCTCCGGAGCAAAGCATCATCTGGACCTTCGGATAGTTTTCCGCAATGCGGTCCAACACTTTATAAAGCCCGCGCACATAGTCTATGTACAGCTGCCCCTGCTTGTCTTTCAGATAAGGCGAATATATGTTGGTGATAGGGCTGTTGCAGTCCCATTTGAAGAAAGCTACTCCCGGATTGGCCTTCAGTATGCCTTCCACCACGCCGTACACGTAGTCCTGCACTTTCTGGTTACTTAGGTCGAGCACCAACTGGTTACGGTAATAGTACGTCTTGCGGTTGGGCAGGTGGATGGCCCAGTCGGGGTGCTTCTCGAAGAGTTCGCTTTTCGGATTCACCATCTCCGGCTCTATCCAGATGCCGAACTTCACACCGGCCTCTTCGGCAGCACGCACCAAAGCCGGCACGCCACCCGGCAGTTTTTCCCTGGTAGCCTCCCAGTCACCCAGGCCGGCACGGTCATTGCTCCGGGGATACTTGTTGCCGAACCATCCGTCGTCCAACAGGAACATGTCCACGCCCAGTTCCTTGGCTTCCTTCATCAGCCCGGCCAGCTTCTCTTCGTTGAAGTTGAAGCCCGTGTTCTCCCAATTGTTGAGCAACGTCATGCGGGAGTCCATGCCGTCCTTGAGCTGGTAGTGGCGCGCCCAGCGTTGCAAGTCGCGGCTGCCCTGGCCCGTCCCGTCGTAGCTTAGGGTAAAGATGAACTCCGGCGTGCGGAACACTTCCCCGGGCTTAAGCTCATAGGTCGAGGCGTAAGGATTGATGGCGGGGATGACACGCAAATCGCCGCCATTGTCTACTTCAAACGTGAAGCGGAAATTGCCGGTCCAGCCTATCGTACCGAGCAGCACTGTGCCCTGGTGTTCCTCGGCCGGCCGGTCCAGGCCAAGTTCGAAGAAAGGATACATGTGCATGGCCGCGCGGCTGCCCAGTTTCGTGTCGAGTATTTTCTTGCCGGGACGCAAAGGTTGGCTGCTCATCTGGACCTCGTGCGCCCAGTCGCCGCTGAACTCCGTCAGATAGTAATCCCGGTTATTGAAGTAGAGCATGGTCGATGCATAGGTGGAAAGCTGTATGGGCTTTTTCTCCTCGTGGCGGATTTCGCTCCATGCTTTGTAAACATTCTCCTGCGGGTAAACCACATAATGCAAAGTGACGTAGAGCGGATACTGGTCGTCTTTCAGCTCCACGACGGTTTCCGTCCCGCCCTCGACGCTCCGCGTGGTGGACGACTGGTAGTAAAGGTAGGTAGAAGGATTGCCGTCGCTGTGAGTGATGCCGAGTGCCGGCTCGAAATAGGACTCATTTCCGGACCCGGGATATACTTCCCAGCCTCGTCGGGCCACACCGTTCCCCTGTCCGGCATAGACTGCCCAAGCGGGCGAGGCAAGGTCGACGTTCGCAGCCAGCCGGGGGCCGAAATAAGTCTGATACAAACGGCCGGCATCGCTCACTTGCAGGATAAGATCCGTGCTGTTGGTCGACATGCGCAGCGCGCGCTCCTGACCCGTAAGTGGCGAGCCGAAAGCTGCACATGCCAGCAGCGCGGCCACGATTTTTTTCATATCTGATTTTGGTATTAAGGTGAGTAATAAGTGGATTCTCTTCAAAAGCGGAAAAAAACCGCGCACACTGTTTGCAAAGATACGAATTAACTGCTAACCCGGAAGAGGATGGGCCGGAATATATCGGCCGCTACTCTCCTGACCGCACAGAGCCGGACCATACTGTGCAGGCACGGGGCTAAGGACCGTAGCCACAAGGCTTAGCCCCGGACGCGCGGGGCTAAGGACAGGAGCCACGGGCATAGGGCCCGCACGGAACGCATGAAAAAAAGTCCTTCGCCCCATGATGCCGGAGCGAAGGACCAGAAAATGATTTGAAACAGGGGATTGCCCCAGCCCGTCAATGCAAGCGTGCGAGCGCATCGGCCACGCGGCGCATAGCCTCCCGAATGTTCTCGTCACTCGTAGCGTAACTCAAACGGATGCAGTCCGGGTCGCCGAAGGCGGCGCCGCCCACCGTGGCCACATGGCCCGCTTCGAGCAGATACATGGCCATGTCCATGCTGTCCTTGACTACCCGCTCGCCGTCGGTCTTGCCGAAGTAGGAGCTGCAGCGCGGGAAAAGGTAGAAAGCACCCTGCGGGCTGTTCACCTCAAGCCCGGGAATCTCGCGGGCCAGGCTCACGATGAGGTCGCGGCGACGCTCGAAAGCCTGGCGCATAGTTTCCACGCAGTCCTGCGGACCGTTGTACGCCGCCTCGGCAGCCTTCTGGGAAACGGAGCAAGGGCCACTCGTGTACTGACCTTGCAATTTGTTGCAACCTTTCACGAGCCATTCCGGCCCGGCAATGTAGCCGATACGCCAACCCGTCATGGCATAAGCCTTGGACACGCCGTTGATGACAACGACACGGTCGCGCACGCCCTCGAACTGGGCAATGCTCTCGTGCTTGCCGACATAGTTGATGTGCTCGTAGATTTCGTCCGAAAGCACGATAACACGCTCGTGGCGCTCCAGCACAGCGGCCAGTTCCCGAAGCTCGGCTTGCGAATAGACGGAGCCGGTCGGGTTGCTCGGAGAGCAAAGAATCAGCGCGCGGGTAGCCGGCGTGATGGCGGCTTCGAGCTGGGCGGCAGTCATTTTGAAATCCTGCTCGATGGGAGCATGGACGATGACAGGCGTGCCGCCGGCCAGCTTCACCATCTCAGGGTAGCTCACCCAGTAAGGAGCGGGAATTATGACTTCGTCGCCGGGATTGACGAGTGCCATCAGCGCGTTGCAGACAGACTGCTTTGCGCCGTTGGAGACGCTTATGGCCGAAGGGGTATAGGCCAGTCCGTTCTCGCGCTGGAGCTTGGCCACGATGGCTTCCCGCAACGAAAGATAACCGGCCACGGGGCTGTAGCGGGAATAGTTTTCCTCGATGGCACGTTCGGCAGCAGCCTTGATATGATCGGGCGTATTGAAGTCGGGCTCGCCCACGCTCATATTAATAATGTCGATGCCTTGCGCACGCAGTTCGCCGCTCTTCTGAGACATGGCGAGCGTCGCAGAAGGCGAAAGGCGATTCAAACGGTTAGAAAGTTCGTTCATTTTATCAGAAATATTTACAGTTGGTTTCCATGCGGGTTATGCTCCGCCCTCCCGCATCAGTTGCGGCTGCCGCCGAAGAAGCGCAGCAGATAAAGGAACAGATTGACAAAATCGAGATAAAGCGTAAGGCTGCCCAGCAAAGCCAGTTTCATGGTCCCTTCGTTCATCTCTGTGCCGTGTTGCATAAGCATTTGCTTGATTTTCTGCGTGTCGTATGCGGTCAGACCGGCGAAGATAAATACGCCCAGATAAGTGATGCCCCAATAAAGCGCGGAACTGGCCACAAAGATGTTGACAACGGTGGCAATGAGCAAGCCGATGAGGGCCATGATAAGGAAACGGCCCATTGCGCTCAGGTCGCGCTTGACGAAGTAGCCTACCAGAGACATGGCACCAAACATGCCAGCCGTGACAAAGAAAGTCGTCATGATGCCCTCCAGGGAGTAGGCGAGGAATATGACAGAAAGCGTCACGCCGTTAAGCAAGGCATAGACGGCAAACAGCACGCCGGCCGTGGCAAACGACATGCGCATGATGCGGGCACTGAAATAAAAGACGACGCCCAGCTCCGCCAGGACGAGAAGCAGGACCGTCATCCGGCTCGAAAAGATTGCCTGCATCAGGCCGGCGTTACCAGCCACGTAAGCTGCGGCCATGCCGGTCATGACCAGGCCCAAGGTCATCCAAAGGTAAACTTTCCGCATCAGGGCGGAAAACACTGCGGCCGACTGGCTGCGGCCTAAGGCTTCTAAAACTCTTCCTTGTTCCATGATTTTATATTCAGAAATTTGCGCTTATGCGCGCGGTTATTTATTAAAATGGAGCGTGTGTCCCATACGTTCTTTCTTGGTGCGCAAGTAGCGCTCGTTGTAAGGATTGGGGGAAATTTCGATAGGAACGTTTTCAACAATCTCCAATCCGTAAGCCTCCAGTCCGACACGCTTGACAGGGTTGTTGGAAAGAAGACGCATTTTCTTTACGCCCAGCATGCCGAGAATCTGCGCACCGACCCCGTAATCGCGTTCGTCGGGGTCGTAACCGAGATGTACGTTCGCATCGACCGTATCGTATCCTTCCTCCTGAAGTTTGTAAGCGGCAATTTTGGCCATAAGGCCTATACCGCGCCCCTCCTGATTCAAGTAGAGCACGACGCCTTTGCCTTCCTGCTCCACCATACGCATTGCTTTGTGAAGCTGCTCGCCACAGTCGCAGCGCTCGGAGCCGAAGATATCGCCCGTGACGCACGAGGAATGGACACGCACCAAGACTGGTTCGTCCGGCGTCCATGTGCCTTTGATTAAAGCCACGTGCTCCAGGCGGTTGCTTTTCTGGCGGAAAGGGATAAGCCTGAAATGCCCGTACTCTGTGGGCATGTCCACTTCCTCGCCTTTCTCGACAAGACACTCGGTGCGCAGGCGGTAGGCGATGAGGTCCTTGATGGTGATTATCTTCAAGTCGTGCTCCGCGGCAAACTCTTGCAACTGGGGCATGCGGGCCATTGTCCCGTCCTCGTTAAGGATTTCAATGAGACAGGCGGCGGGCTGCAGGCCGGCTAAACGTGCCAGGTCAACGGCTGCTTCGGTATGGCCGGCGCGAGCCAGCACGCCGCGATCCTGAGCATAAAGAGGATTGATATGCCCGGGGCGGCCGAAGCTCTCGGGCCGGCTGTCGGGGTCGGCAAGCGCGCGGATTGTAGCGGCCCGGTCATGACAGCTCACCCCCGTTGTGCAGCCCTCGAGTTTGTCTATCGTAACGGTGAAAGGCGTACCGAGCATGCTCGTATTGTCTTGTACCTGGCGCGGCAGGTCCAGCTGACCGCAACGCTCGATAGTGATAGGGGCGCAAAGCACTCCGCGCCCGTTGCTCAACATAAAGTTGACAGCCTCGGGCGTTACCAACTCGGCGGCCATGATAAGGTCGCCCTCGTTTTCGCGGTCCTCGTCGTCAACGACTATAACAAATTTGCCTTGCCTGAAGTCGGCCAGTGCCTCTTCGATTGTGGCTAAACGATTCTTATCCATGAAACATCATCATTTATTAAGAAAAACTTTTAGTGAATCCCTCCGCCGGTGGAGCGGGAACAGCCTCCACACATTCCGTCACCATTGCAGTCCCGCGGCCAGCAGGGGAGCCGCGATGTCCCCGCCGCACGTAATCATATACGTACATGCCGAGCAAGAACGCAACTACGACCGCTACCAGAAGGAGTATAATCCGCTTAACCTTGCGGCCGCGGGAACGCACCGGAGCTTCTTCCGTCTCCTCGCCGTCCGTCTTGGGAGCTTTCTGCGGATGCAGCAGTTCATCCATACGTTGCTCCAGACCGTGACAGCAGTTCTCTATCTGCCTCAAGTCGCGCACCAGGCGCAGCCGGAAACGCCACGCCCTCAGCCAAATAGGCAAACCGACCGGAAACAATATGCCCGCCGCGACGTTCAGCCATTTCTTGCCGAAGGGGGTGGTATGTGCGTGAGCGTAAATTATGGGGAGTTCGTTCAACGTCATAAGAATCTTGGGGTCGCGACTGTTGGCGAGTTCCTCCACGACAGCCTCGAGCTGCTGGCTGATGGCCTCCACACGGTTGTCCCTTCCGGAGCGGAAGAACAGGCGGAAATAATTCGGCGCGGTTGCAAGCCGTGCCTCGCGGCCATAGTCCGCGCATGCCTGTCGCAGGCGGGCCACGCTGTCAGATTCAAGGCCATAATCCGGATCGTGGATAATGACTTCCTTGCGGTAGATGTGCCGCCGCGTGCGCAGGCCCAGCAAGTTCCGGAAGAAGGACACATAAAGTTCCACGTTGAATACGACCGAATCCTTGTTGGCCTTGTACGTCAGGAAGAAGCAGAACGGCAACAGCACCAGGGAACTGAGCCACATGCCGAAGGTCATGTTCCACGAGCCGTCGCGTGCCATCTTCATGCCCGACGTGTTGATGATATAATAAAAGATGAAAATCAAGACAGAAATCACCGCGGGCATACCCAATCCGCCCTTGCGGATAATGGCTCCGAGCGGCGCACCGACGAAAAAGAACAAAAGGCAAGCCAGAGAGAACGTCAGTTTCTGATGCCATTCCACCCAATGCCGGCGAATAAAGTTGTCGCCGTCGGCCGTGACCACGCTCTTCCACTCCAGGTCCATCTGGTGGGAACGCACGCTCGCCTGCGCGTTCTGCAACGCGAGCTGCATGCGTTCCGGCAACACGCGCGCCGTGAGTGAATCGAAATTTCCTGCCGCCGAAGCCGCGCGGCGCACCGCCCGCAGCGAATCCTCGCGGCTCAAGGCCGGTTTCCGGTACCACGATGCCGCCAGTTCCTTATAATAGGCCTGCCCGACGCTGTCCATACGCGTCTCCATCGAGTCCACGCTGAGGCGGATCTGCTTCATATCCTTGGCCTGCGGCATGTCGCTCAGCAAGTCCTCGTCCATCATGGCAAAGTTGCTGTCAAAGTCAATGATGAACTGTTTGTACTGGAACGTCTCGCGATCATAGGGCACGCTGGCTGCGCTCAAGGAGGACAGGTTTTGCTGCTGGAGGTTTTCAAACTGCTCGCCGCTCCACAAGTCGAGCTTCAAGTGCAGTTTGTCCGCCGTCATCTCCATCCGTCCGGAGTCGGCCAAGAGTATTTGCGCCCGGTCGAAGCCTTGGTCCGTCTTATAAATAATGAGCTGGTAAAGCATCCCGTTTTCCGCGTTTTTCCGCTGCACGTAAAGGTTCACGTTCGGTATGCCGCTGTAAAAGATGCCTTCGGGAATCTCCACTGCGGGCGACGATTGCTTCATGCTGAATATCAGCGTCCGGAGACTGATCTGTGCCCGCGGCGAGGCGGTATTCTGAAAAAGGAAAGAAAGAGCCGCCAGTACCAGCACCACGCCGAAGACGGGCCGCATGATACGGATAAGGGGAACTCCGGCAGCTTTCATCGATAAGAGCTCCAACTGCTCGCCCATGTTGCCGAAAGTGATGAGCGACGCCAGCAATACGGCCGGAGGCAGCGCCGTAGGAATCAGAGTAATACCCATATACCAAAAAAATTGGGCCAGGATATCCAACGACAATCCCTTGCCCACCAGTTCCTCCACGTAGCGCCACGTGAACTGCATCATGAAGACGAACAGGCAAATGAAGAAGGCGCCTGCAAACAGCAGCAGGAACTTCTTTAATATATATAGGTCGATTTTCTTAATTCCCAACATGCTCGGAGTAAGTCCAAGTTCGGATGCAAATGTACTATATTTTTTTCATCTGCGCGACGTCAGGCGGCCAAAGAGCGAGCTTTTCCACGAGAATACCGCCTCACCGCATTTTTTTCGCCCAAAACATTTGGCCGTTTCAAAAAAACTCTCTACTTTTGCACTCGTTAATCGGAAACCCCGTTACGACGGCGCGATAGCTCAGCTGGTTAGAGCGCATGATTCATAATCATGAGGTCGACAGTTCAAGCCTGTCTCGCGCTACGGTAACAAACAGGAAACGGCATCAAACGCAAGCGAAGGCAGCGGTTTGATGCCGTTTTTCGTTGCCTGCACCCGCCCGGCCTCGCCCCACCCGGACAGCCACTTCCGAAAGGTCCGACAAACGGCCCGATACACCGTCGAGCCACGAGGCCCGGCACGATTACTACGGGAATAAGCCCCGTGGCTACGGGAATAAGCCCCGTCTTCACGGAAATAGGGCAAGGCGGCGGCAAGCCAGGCTGTGCCCCCGTTGCCAAGCGGCCCGGCCATCGCCGGAAAGTCTCCGACACGCTTTTTTGAAACATAGATTTTGCAAAACAACGCGAAGTTCATTTTTTTGCGTACTTTTGCAAGCACAACATAGACCAACATTCAACATCACAATGGAACTGATTGAACAACTCATTGCACGCGCCAAGGCCAACAGGCAGCGCATTGTCCTCCCCGAAGGCACAGAAGAGCGCACCCTGAAAGCGGCCAACCGCATCGTAACCGACGGCGTGGCCGACCTGATTCTCATCGGCAACCCCGACGAAATCATGGCATGCGCCCAGAAGTGGGGACTCGGCAACATCGGCAAAACGACCATCATCGACCCGGAGAACCACCCGAAAAAGGAAGAATACGCCCAGCTGCTCTGCGAACTGCGCAAAAAGAAAGGCATGACCATCGAGGAAGCACGCCAGAAAGTGCTCGACCCGCTCTACCTTGGCTGCCTCATCATCAAGGCCGGCGAAGCCGACGGCCAGCTGGCCGGTGCCCGCAACACGACGGGCAACGTCCTGCGCCCCGCGCTGCAAATCATCAAGACCGCCCCGGGCATCACGTGCGTCAGCGGCGCCATGCTTCTGCTCACCCACGCGCCCGAATGCGGCGACAACGGTGTGCTCGTCATGGGCGACGTAGCCGTAACCCCGGCCCCAGACGCCAACCAGCTGGCCCAAATCGCCGTATGCACGGCGCGGACGGCACAGGCCGTAGCCGGCATCACTCCCCGTGCCGCCATGCTGAGCTTCTCGACCAAGGGCTCGGCCAAGCACGAAGCCGTGGACAAAGTCGTCGAAGCCCTCGCGCTCGCCAAGGAAATGGCGCCGGACCTGACCATCGACGGCGAACTGCAAGCCGACGCCGCCCTCGTCCCGGCCGTCGGCGCAAGCAAAGCTCCGGGCAGCCCCGTAGCCGGAAACGCCAACGTGCTCATCGTCCCGAACCTCGAAGTGGGCAACATCGGCTACAAACTCGTCCAGCGCCTGGGCCACGCCACAGCCATCGGCCCCATCCTCCAAGGCATAGCCCGCCCGGTCAACGACCTCTCGCGCGGCTGCAGCATTGACGACGTCTACAACATGATCGCCATTACGGCCAACCAGGCCATAGCGGCCAAGGCCGACTGTCAGAAATAATCCCCAAGGGAAACCACGAATGGCTTCCCGGCCCATGCGGCGGACGCGCAGTCTCAACGGCGGCACGCCCGCCGCATACGCTGAAAAGGCATGACGGCCGGCGGGAAACCGACGGAGAAAAAGGCCGCAGCATTTCCTCCACATAAAAAATTAAATGTAATTTTGCAGAGGCTGGAGAAAACGTTGCCCCAGACCCGGACTTCGTACATTTGAAAATCCTAAAACTTATTCCATAACGCATGAAAATATTAGTCATCAACTGCGGCAGTTCGTCCATCAAGTACAAACTCTACGAAATGGACGACAAGCGTGTCCTGGCCGCCGGCGGCATCGAGAAAATCGGCCTGGAAGGTTCCTTCCTGAAAACGAAAGTCAACGGCGAGACCAAAATCATAGAATCGGCCTGCCCCACCCATACGGAAGGCATCAAGCTCATGTTCGACACGTTGCTCAACCCTGAATACGGTGCCATCAAGAGCCTGGACGAAATCTCGGCGGCCGGACACCGCATCGTGGCCGGCGGACGCTTCACGGAGAGCCAGATTGTCACGGAGAAAATGCTGGACGAGTGGCGCCAGTACATGGAGTTGGCCCCGCTCCACAGCCCGGCCCACCTGAAAGGCTACGAAGCCGTGAAAAAAATGCTCCCGGAGCTGCCGCAAGTGTTCGTGTTCGACACAGCCTTCCACCAGACTATGCCGGCACACGCCTATATGTATGCCGTGCCCTATAAGTACTACGAAGAAAACAACATCCGCCGCTGGGGAGCGCACGGCACAAGTCACAGGTTTGTCACGGCCCGCGTCTGCGAACTGCTCGGCGTGAAGCCGGAAGAGGTACGCATCATCACTTGCCACATTGGCAACGGCGCATCGGTTTCGGCCGTCAAATATGGTAAGTGCATTGACACGTCCATGGGGCTCACCCCCCTTGAAGGCCTCATGATGGGAACACGCTCGGGCGACGTGGACCCTTCGGCCGTCCTGAGTATCATGAAGAAAGAAGGCCTCAGCCCGGACGAAATGAGCGACCTGCTCAACAAGGAAAGCGGTGTGAAAGGCATTTCGGGCGTATCGAGCGACATGCGTGAAGTAGAAGCCGCCTGCAATGCCGGCAACAAACGCGCCGAACTCGCCCTGGACATGTACGACTACCGCATCAAGAAGTACATCGGTGCCTACACGGCTGCCATGGGCGGCGTAGACATCATCGTGTTCACCGCAGGCGTAGGCGAACACCAGTGGGACGTACGCCGCGGAGCGACCAGCGACCTGGAGTTCTTCGGCATCAAACTGGACGAAGAGAAGAACCGGCGCAATAACGGTGAGGAAGAAATCATTTCCACACCGGACAGCAAAGTAAAAGTTGTCGTTGTGCCTACGGATGAAGAACTGCTCATCGCCACGGACACCCTTGCCCTGATACAAAAATAACCTGCCTGCAAGAAAGCCATCCGCTTCCGGAATTTCATACAGAGTGTATCTGCTTCATGCAGGTACACTCTTTTTTCATGACGGCAGCCAGGCCGGCGCCAAGAAAAAAAAGACCGCCACACCTCGTTTTTCAAGCGAACTTCTTATCTTTGCATGGGGCTATCTACGCCCTATCAAAATTTATTGAAATATGGACGGACACACCTTCAACGACAGTATCCTGCCGCCTGTCCCCCCTTCGGACGGACCAGAAAAGACCACCCCGGAAGCAGAAGCAAAAGACGCCGGCAGCACTTGCCACCAGCCCTCGGAAGAAGGCCAATGGTTTCCCCCTGAAATTCCAGAGCAAGACCCTGTCATCAATAATTCCGGATGGCTCACCCGTGCGTTCTCCTTCAAAGGACGCATCACACGGGCCGAATTTGTCCTGTCGCACGCAGGTGTGCTGCTCCTCGGCTTTATTGTCGACTTTTTCCCGAGAATCGCCAGCTTGTTCAGTGAGGAAGCGGCCCTTTCGGTAGAAAAGTTCGTAGGCTTCAGCAGTCTGTTCGTATTCTGCTGGTTCTACACTGCTCAAGCCGTGAAACGAGCCCACGACACAGGGCGGACAGGTTGGTACTGCCTCATTCCTTTTTATAACACATACCTGCTGTTTGCCCGTCCGCAACAGACGTCCAACCGCTACGGGACACCAGGAACTGTGCGGACAACCACTGCCGAAGACTGCAAACGGTGCCGGGACACACGGAACAAAGGATTTTTCTGTGCCCTCTCCTGGCTCGTATTTTCTCCTTTGTATTTATGGCTATCCTGGAAATGGCAGCTGCAAAAACCTGTCAAGCGGACGTTTATCTTCCTGCTGTCGCCGCTGGTCATGACCACTGCCGGCCTCATCAGCACAACGAATCAACAAGCGACAGAAAAACAGGAAGAAATCGCCGACATACGCTCGAGCCTCAGTCATAAGTCCCTAAAAATAAAACTTCATATCGAGGACATTGAAAAAACGGGAAAAGGCCGCTTCACACTTACCCTCTCGCACCCGCTGACAGAGAGCGACATCCGGACTCTGGAAGAAAGCACACGCAGCTTAGGCAGCTGGAGCAAGAAAGCACAGCCGTCGGCAGAGGAAGACTACGGTTACTACATGGAAGACTACGGTTCCCAGATGCCTGACACAACATCTACGAGCCAGACACAGCCCCCCACATATCTTTTCAATAAAGCCATACAACTACCTCACAAGAAACAAGCGGTACACATTCAATTGGAAGTAACGCCGGGCAAAAGGACAGCCAACCTGACCATGCACCGCGCGGCAGCTGAAGAAGGTTAGCCCGCACTCACTCCCAAACGAAAAGCAGAGATAACACGCTGTATCCCAGCCGTTCACCTTATGGAAAAGCAAACGATCCGAAACAGAACTGCCATAAGGCGAATGGCCATATTGTCAAGCAAGGGAAGCAAAATCCGTTTTTAACACAAGAAATGCCGAGATGCCCCGGCCGACTTATTTACAAATTTTGTAACTTTGCCAGCCGAAAGACGTTTGACGTGAAAAAAGGGCAAAATCAATTCCGCCGTATGCTGCGGCATACGGCGGATAACAAGCTACAAAGGCGGGACGCGCGAGTTTCGCCCGATTTGTTGCTATCTGCCGGCTTCGGGCAGCCCTTATCCCCGAATCAGCAGGCACAGACAGTCTTTCACGCCCGAAAAACACGGCTACGTTTTTCAAACTGCAATCACAACATTATCCATCATAACACAAAAGAGCTATGAACTTTACCTTATTTGTCACAGCATTGCTGACAGGTATCGCGTTCGTTGCTGTCGTGACGATTTTAGCCCGGCTGATTTCGCCCCGCAGTTTCAACGCGCAAAAGGAAGAGGCTTATGAATGCGGTATCCCGACACGCGGACGGTCTTGGATGCAATTCCGAATCGGGTACTACTTATTCGCCATCCTGTTCCTCATGTTCGAAGTAGAAACGATGTTCCTCTTCCCATGGGCCGTCGTAATGCGTTCGCTGGGTCCTGCCGGACTATTCTGCGTGCTCTTCTTCTTGTTCATCTTAGTTCTGGGCTTGGCATACGCCTGGAGGAAAGGAGCTCTGAAATGGCAATAATGAAGAAGCCCAAAATCAAGTCCATTCCTTACGAGGAATTTAAGGACAATGAAACATTCGAAAAACTCGTAGCCGAGCTGAACTCCAAAGGCACGAACGTCATCGTAAGCAAACTGGACGATTTGATTGACTGGGGAAGAAGCAATTCACTCTGGCCGCTGACATTCGCCACAAGCTGCTGCGGCATAGAGTTCATGGCTGTTTGCGCAGCAAGATACGACATAGCCCGCTTCGGTTTTGAAGTGACCCGCAACAGCCCCCGACAAGCCGACGTCATTTTAGTAAGCGGAACCATCACCACCAAGATGGCACCGGTATTGAAACGCCTTTACGACCAAATGGCCGACCCGAAATATGTAGTCGCCATCGGTGGCTGTTCCGTCAGCGGCGGCCCGTTCCGCAAATCCTACCATGTAGTGCAAGGCGTAGACCAAATCATCCCGGTCGACGTTTATGTCCCCGGATGTCCCCCACGCCCCGAATCATTCCTGTACGGCATGATGCAGCTACAGCGTAAAGTAAAAGTAGAGAATTTCTTCGGTACGACAAACCGTAAAGAGAAAGACCCCTACCGCGAAAAAATGCAAGAAATCAGTGAAAAACTTTATAACGAGGAGGAACAGGCATGACAGACATCCAAGATAACCTGCAGGCCAAAGGCGAACAAGCACAGGCAGCAACTCCAAAAGCGGAAAAGCCTGCCGCCGCAAAGCCTGCTGCCAAAGCCGCCGACCCAGCCACTCCCGCTCAGCCGGCAGAAAACCAAATCGAGCCTCGGTTTGTAGAGCCTGCAACGCTCCACAACGAGATGAAGAGGCTGCACGATGAGGAAAGAATGGACTTCCTCGAATGCCTTACAGGCGTAGACTGGCAAGAAGAGGGCCTCGGCGTTGTTTACAATTTAGAATCGACCTCTACAGGCAAACGCGTCTGCCTCAAGACGGCAACGACAGACCGCGAGAATCCCATACTTCCCTCTGTATGCGACCTTTGGGATATTGCGAACATTTACGAACGTGAGGTTTTCGATTTCTTAGGTATTAAGTTTGTCGGACATCCAGACATGCGCCGTATATACCTGCGCGAAGACTGGGTAGGCTATCCGCTGCGCAAAGACGACGACCCCTTGAAAGAAAACCCGCTGCGCATGACAAACGAGCCACTCGCAGACGTGACTGAGACTTTGACTCTCAACGAGGACGGAACAATCAGCCGCGGCGAAAACCGCATTTTCGAAGATGGAGAATACGTAGTCAACATCGGTCCACAGCACCCCTCCACACACGGCGTGCTTCACTTCCGTGTAAGTTTGGAAGGCGAGCGAATCAAGAAAATCGACCCGATTTTAGGGTATATCCACCGCGGCATAGAAAAAATGAGCGAAAGCCTGACCTATCCGCAGACGCTCGCCTTAACAGACCGGCTCGACTACTTAGGCGCCATGCAAAACCGCCACGCGTTGTGCATGTGCATTGAAAAGGCGATGGGCCTCGAAGTCAGTGAACGCGTCCAGGTAATCCGTACCATTATGGACGAACTGCAACGTATCGACTCCCATATCCTTTACTTCTCCTGCCTTTGCCAAGACTTAGGCGCAACGACCGCATTCCTTTACGGATTCCGTGACCGCGAGAAAATACTTGACATCTTCGAAGAGACGTGCGGAGGCCGCCTGATTCTGAACTACAACACGATAGGCGGCGTGATGGCCGACATCCACCCGAACTTCCAGAAAAGAGTCAAGGAATTCATCCCCTACATGCGCAAGAATATCCAAGAATACCACGACATTTTCACCGGCAACGTAATCTTCCAGAACCGGTCGAAAGGAGTTGGCATCTTGACAAAAGAGCAGTGCATATCCTTCGGTTGCACGGGCGGTACGGGACGAGCCGCAGGCTGGCACAACGACGTGCGTAAACGCATGCCCTATGCAGCATACGACAAGGTGAACTTCAACGAAATCACCCGCACGGAAGGCGACAGCTTTGCGCGCTACATGATTCGTATGGACGAAATTCTGGAAAGCCTGAGCATCATCGAACAACTTATCGACAATATCCCGGAAGGGCCGTACCAAGCTAAGACAAAGCCCATCATCAAAGTGCCCGCGGGCACATACTATTCGGCCGTAGAGGGAAGCCGCGGTGAATTTGGCGTATATCTTGAGAGCAAAGGAGATAAATCGCCATACCGTCTGCACTACCGTGCAACCGGACTGCCTTTAGTTGCAGCAATGGACACCGCTTGCCGAAACAGCCTCATCGCAGACTTGATAACAATCGGTGGAACCCTTGATTACGTCGTACCTGATATTGATAGGTAAATCCATAAAACAGATACAGAACAATGTTTGATTTTTCAGTTGTAAGCTCATGGCTCCATGGCCTGCTCACGGGCTTCATGCCCGAATGGGCAGCCATCTTGACGGAAAGCATCCTGGTGGCATTGGTCATCATCACGCTCTACGCCATTTTTGCCATACTCCTTATTTATATGGAGCGCAAGGTCTGCGCCTTCTTCCAATGCCGCCTTGGCCCGATGCGCGTAGGCCCGTTCGGAACACTGCAAGTGTTCAGCGATGTGTTCAAGATGCTGACAAAAGAAATCATCAACCTGCGCGAAACGGACAAGTTCCTCCACAATCTGGCTCCGTTCCTTGTGGTGCTCGCCTCCATGGTGACATTCGCATGTCTACCGTGGAACAGTGGTGCACAGATTATTGATTTCAATGTCGGAATCTTCTTCTTCCTCGCCGTATCGAGCATAGGCGTTGTAGGCATCTTATTGGCTGGTTGGAGTAGCAATAACAAGTACTCCCTTATTGGCGCCATGCGTAGCGGCGCACAAATCATCAGCTACGAACTGTCCATCGGAATGACGATGCTCACTATGATTTGCCTGACCGGAACGATGTCGTTCTCGGAAATCTGCCAGCAGCAATACGTCGAAGGATGGAACATTTTCCGCGGCCATCTTCCGGCAGTCATTGCCTTTATCATCTACTTAGTGGCAGGAAACGCCGAATGTAACCGCGGTCCGTTCGACTTGCCTGAAAGTGAAAGCGAGTTGACCGCCGGCTACCATACGGAATACTCCGGCATGCACTTCGGCTACTACTACCTTGCAGAATACATGAATCTTTTCATCTGCGCCGGTATGGCCACGACTGTATTCCTGGGAGGATGGGCTCCGCTCCACATTGCCGGGCTGGAAGGCTTCAACGGCATCATGGACCTTATTCCCGGAGCCATTTGGTTTGTCGGCAAGACGCTCTTCGTCGTATTTTTGCTCATGTGGCTACGCTGGACTTTCCCGCGCCTGAGAATTGACCAGATACTCTCCCTTGAATGGAAATATCTGGTGCCTATCAGCATGATCAACTTAATACTTATGGCACTCGTCGTGTCTTATGGACTTCATTTCTAAAAGGATAGAAACTCATGTACGAAGATAAGAATTACATCGAGGGATTGTTTAGCGGCATTAAATCGCTCTGCATCGGCTTGAAAACGACGATGCGCGAATTTTTCACGAAAAAAATCACGGAGCAATATCCCGAAAACCGAAATGAGTTGGAAATGTTCGACCGCTTCCGCGGCTCACTGACCATGCCGCACAACGCAAACAACGAGCATAAATGCGTAGGTTGCGGATTGTGCGAAATGGCCTGCCCAAACGGAACGATCAAAGTTACCAGCGAATTCTACACCGACGATGAGGGCAAAAAGAAGAAACGCCTTGTAAAATACGAATACAACCTGGGCTCGTGCATCTTCTGCCAACTGTGCACCCGCGCTTGTCCTCACGGCGCAATCGAATTCAATCAAAGTTTTGAGAACGCCGTGTTCGACCGGTCGAAGCTAATCCTTACGCTCAACCACGAAGGCAGCAAAGTCGTGGAAAAGAAAGTCGTAAAGAAAGCTGCACCAGAAGCCAAGGAACAAACTGCTTAAACTAAAGAAAATGAATTCACAAAACATCATGTTCGTCATATTGGCGGTCTTCATCGTACTGTCCTCCATCGCAACAGTACTCACGAAGAGCATCATCCGCGCCGCCACATACCTGCTGTTCGTACTGTTGGGAACCGCAGGGCTGTACTTCCTGATGGGGTACACTTTCTTGGGCGCAGTTCAAACCATGGTCTACGCGGGCGGCATTATCGTACTCTACGTCTTTGCCATTCTGTTGACAGACGGAGCGAAAGACCAAGCTGCACAGAAAAAGATGAAAGACGCCTCCTGGGGAGTGGTACTCGGCCTGGCAGGCTTCCTCACGTTCATATTTGTATTGTTCAAGCAAGAACTGTTCAAAGGTGTTGCCGCACTGGCAGCCCCGACGGAACCGGCAGGAGCTGCCAGCAATTCAATAGATAAAATAGGCCAATTCATGCTTTCCAGCGGCGAAGGCGGATACCTGCTGCCTTTTGAGGCTGTCAGCATTCTCCTACTCGCCTGCATTGTCGCCGGACTGCTGATAGCCCGCAAACGTTAAAGATTAAACCATGATACAGATAGAATACATCCTGCTCATTTCGGCCATCATGATGTTCGCGGGCATCTTCGGATTCCTGACACGCCGCAGCACCTTGGCCGTATTGTTGTCCGTCGAATTGATGCTTAACTCCGCAGACATCAATTTCGCCGTTTTCAACCGCATGCTCTACCCGGACGGGCACGAAGGCTACTTCTTTGCCCTTTTCGCCATTGCTATTGCAGCTGCCGAAAGCGCTATCGCCATTGCCATCATGATTAACATCTACCGGACGCTCAAAAACATTTCCGTAGACAAACTGCAAAAGATGAAGTGGTAGTACACAGGCTGCCGGACTCCCTCCGCGGCCCCACAACCATTAAAAACTAAGATTTTATGGAATATACGTTATTCATCCTATTACTGCCCTTCCTCTCGTTCCTTTTTCTGGGAATCTGTGGAAAATGGCTTAGCCACAAAACCGCCGGCATCATCGGGACATGCTGCATTGCCCTCGTAGCCATACTCTCATACACGGCGGCGTTCGACTATTTCACAATGCCGCGTCTGGCAGACGGAACATTCAAACCGGAAGTTCCCTTCAACATTCCATGGCTTCCATTCTTCAACGAAGGCCTGGTGTTCAAAATGGGTATACTCCTTGACCCCATTTCCGTCATGATGCTCATTGTCATCTCCACGGTTTCGCTCATGGTACACATCTACTCGTTCGGATATATGCACGGCGAGCGTGGATTCCAACGTTACTATGCCTTCCTCAGCCTTTTCTCGATGTCCATGCTGGGCCTGGTTGTCGCCACGAACATTTTCCAGATGTATCTTTTCTGGGAATTGGTCGGCGTGTCCTCCTACCTGCTCATTGGGTTCTACTATACGTCACCCGCGGCCATCGCTGCTTCTAAAAAGGCCTTTATCGTAACCCGTTTTGCCGACATGTTCTTCCTCATCGGCATACTGATTTACGGATACTATTGCGGACAGTTCGGCTTTGAGTTCGACGCTGAAGGCTTTGCAGCCGGCGGTTTCATGCTGCCCACAGCCCTCGTTCTCATGTTCATCGGCGGCGCCGGCAAGAGTGCCATGTTCCCTTTGCACATCTGGTTGCCCGATGCCATGGAAGGCCCCACCCCGGTCAGCGCGCTCATCCACGCCGCCACCATGGTCGTTGCCGGCGTGTTCCAAGTTGCGCGTCTGTTCCCCTTGTGGATTCAATATGCTCCCGAGGCGCTCAGCATCGTAGCCTGGGTTGGCGCTTTCACAGCCTTCTATGCCGCTGCTGTGGCATGCGCTCAAAGCGACATCAAACGTGTCCTCGCCTTCTCCACCATCTCACAGATTGCATTCATGATGGTGTCACTCGGCGTCTGCACGGAAATCACAACAGGCCACGAACACGTAGGCAGCCTTGGATATATGGCTTCCATGTTTCACCTTTTCACACACGCCATGTTCAAGGCCCTGCTCTTCCTCGGCGCAGGATGCATCATCCATGCCGTGCATAGCAACGAAATGTCTGCCATGGGTGGGTTACGCAAATATATGCCCATCACGCACATTACGTTCCTCATCGCCTGCCTTGCCATCTCCGGCATCCCGCCCTTCTCCGGTTTCTTCTCGAAAGACGAGATTCTGACGGCCTGCTTCGCATACAGTCCGTTCATGGGATGGATTATGACCGGCATCGCCGGCATGACCGCATTCTACATGTTCCGCCTGTACTTCGGCATCTTCTGGGGCACGGAAAACAAAGAGCTCCACGCCGAACACACTCCGCACGAGGCTCCTCTGAGCATGACATTCCCGCTCATATTCCTGGCCATTGTCACTTGTGTTGCAGGCTTCATACCTTTCGGGCATTTCGTCAGCGCCGACACGCGCGCATACGACATTCACCTTGACTGGAACGTTGCCGGCACCAGCATCATCGTCGCAGTCGTGGCCATAGCCTTAGCCACCTACATCTACAAGGGCAAACGCCAACCGGTGGCCGAAGCCGCAGCAGAGAAATTCTCAAAACTGCATCGCTGGGCATACAAGCGTTTCTATATGGACGAGGTTTACCAGTACATCACCCACCGCCTTATCTTCGCCCACATTTCCAAGCCGGTCGCATGGTTTGACCGTCACGTTGTCGACGGTTTCTTCAACTTCCTTGCATGGGGCTCCAATGCCCTCGGCTTCCAGATTCGCGGGCTGCAAAGCGGTTCTGTCCAGAAATATGCTTTTGTTTTCCTGTTAGGCATCCTCATCCTGCTGTTTATCTTGATTCTTTAAGCCATGGATAATAATTTAGTCAACGTATTATACCTGTCATCATTCGTATTCGTACCCTTGGTGATGCTATTGGGACTGTGGTTAGCCAAGTCTCTCCAGCAAGTTCGCGGCGTAATGGTCGCAGGCAGCTCCATCCTCCTGTTGCTGTCAGTCTACCTCGTCATCGATTTCCTCGGTGCCCGTGCGGCCGACCCCACGAGCGAAATGCTCTTCACCGGCCAATTCTCCTGGTTTGCCCCGCTACACATTGAATATGCCGTCGGCGTAGACGGCATTTCGGTGGCCATGCTGCTACTGTCCTCCATCATTGTATTCACGGGCACATTTGCCTCCTGGCGGCTTCAGCCGCTTACGAAGGAGTTCTTCCTCTGGTTCACCTTGCTCAGCATGGGTGTGTTCGGTTTCTTCATCTCCACGGACATGTTCACCATGTTCATGTTCTACGAGATAGCCCTCATCCCGATGTACCTGCTCATCGGGGTCTGGGGCAGCGGAAAGAAAGAATACGCTGCCATGAAGCTGACGCTGATGCTCATGGGGGCTTCCGCCTTTCTCATGTGTGGCATCTTCGGCATCTTCTACGGAGCGGGCGGACAGACGATGAACGTCATCGACATCGCCTACCATACAGGCGGTGCCCATGCCATCGACTTTACCCAACAATGCATCTGGTTCCCGCTGACATTCATCGGTTTCGGCGTACTGGGAGCGCTTTTCCCGTTCCACACCTGGAGTCCCGACGGTCACGCCTCGGCCCCCACTGCAGTCTCCATGCTCCACGCCGGCGTTCTGATGAAACTCGGGGGCTACGGCTGCTTCCGCATTGCCATGTTCCTGCTTCCTGAGGCCGCCAACGAGTTAGGCTGGATATTCCTCATCCTGACAGGCATCTCGGTCGTTTACGGCGCTTTCTCAGCCTGCGTACAGACCGACCTCAAATACATCAACGCCTATTCCTCCGTGTCGCACTGCGGTCTCGTGCTTTTCGCCATTCTGATGCTTAACCAGACAGCCTGCACAGGCGCTGTGCTCCAGATGCTCAGCCACGGCTTGATGACGGCCCTCTTCTTTGCCCTCATCGGTATGATATACGGACGCACCCACACCCGCGACATCCGCGAGCTGAACGGCCTGATGCGCATCATGCCATTCCTTTCCGTATGCTATGTCATTGCCGGTCTGGCCAATCTGGGCCTCCCGGGACTTTCGGGCTTCATCGCGGAAATGACCATCTTCGTCGGCTCGTTCCAGAACGCCGATACATTCCACCGCGTACTTACCATCATTGCCTGCACCAGTATCGTCATCACCGCGGTCTACATCCTGCGTCTGGTTGGCAAAATCCTTTACGGCACATGCACCAATGAGCACCACCTCAAGCTGACTGATGCCACCTGGGACGAACGCACGGCCGTCATCTGCCTTATCGTCGCCGTGGCAGGCTTAGGTCTGGCCCCATTGTGGATGAGCGACATGATTACGACGGGCGTAACTCCTATCGTAGACCATATCCACAACGCCGCACAAGTCGTGTCACAAAGTAATCCGTTCCTCTAAAACGTAAATCAAAGTCAAAACAATGGATTATTCACAATTCCTATACATGCAGGAAGAACTTAGCCTGCTTGCAGTGATTCTGATAATCTTCCTGGCCGACCTTTTCCTGTGTGGCAAGGAAGAAAAGGCCTGCGCCCTCGGCGACGGCACGGCTGTAGCTTCGCAGAGCTGCGGCTGCGGCCTGAAGACGGTGCTCCCGGTCGCCCTGATGGTCATTCACACGCTCATCAATCTTCTTCCCTGGTGCGGCACGTCCTGCTCGCCGGCCGAGGCTTTCGGCGGCATGTACCAGCACACGCCAATGATGACCATTGTCAAGAGCGTGCTCAACGTGGGCGTCATCATTGTCATGCTCATGTCCAGCGCATGGCTCAACCGCCCCGAAAACCGCATCAAAAGCGGTGAATTCCACAGTCTGGTACTCTTCACCCTTTTCGGCATGTACCTGATGATTTCCAGCGGACACTTCATCATGTTCTTTATCGGCCTTGAGCTGGCCTCCATCCCGATGACGGCCCTCATTGCCTACGACAAGTACCGCTATGAAAGCGCTGAAGCTGGAGCAAAATTCATCCTGCTAGCCCTCTTCTCGAGCGCGCTGCTTCTCTACGGCATCTCGCTCCTCTACGGCGTGGCAGGCACGCTCTACTTCGACCAGATTGCCAGCCATCTGCAGCTCAATCTGCTCAGCATCATGGGGCTCGTGCTGTTCATCTCCGGAATGGGCTTCAAGATTTCCTTAGTTCCTTTCCACCTCTGGACAGCCGACACCTATGAAGGCGCACCTACTGTCGTAACCGGGTATCTGAGCGTAGTGTCCAAGGGCTCAGCCGCCTTTGTACTGATGACCGTACTCATGAAAGTGTTCGGTGCCGAAGCCTTTGAAGGGCTGTGGAGCGTCGGCTTCTTCTGGATTATCATTGCTTCCATTACAATAGCCAACCTCTTCGCCATCCGCCAGAAAAACCTGAAACGCTTCATGGCGTTCTCCGCTATTTCCCAGGCCGGTTACCTCGTGCTGGGCATCATGGGCGGCTCGGCACAAGGCATGACAGCGCTTGTTTTCTACCTGCTCGTGTACCTTGCCGCCAATCTCGGCGCATTCGCCGTGCTCCACGTCATCGAGCAAAACAGTGGCAAAATCGGCATAGACGACTACAACGGCCTCTACCAGACCAACCCGAAACTGGCATTCCTCATGACGCTCTGCCTCTTCTCCCTGGCCGGTATCCCGCCGTTTGCAGGTTTCTTCTCGAAGTTCTTCATCTTCATGGCGGCTTTCAAGGCCGGTTTCCATCTGCTGGTCTTCATCGCGTTGGTCAACACGATCATCTCGCTGTACTACTACCTGCTTATCGTAAAGGCCATGTACATCAAGCCCAACGAATCGCCCATCGCGCCCTTCCGCAGCGACTGCGGCACCCGTGCGGCATTGGCACTGTGCACCGCCGGTGTGCTGCTCCTGGGCATCATGAGCTGCGTCTACAACTATATTGACACATTCAGCTACGGCATCTGACAGTAGCTGCCTGCGGTACAATCCGGATAAGGAGGCCCTCCATGCGACGGCCTCCTTATTTTTTCATCCAAGACAGTGCCCGGCCCTACGGCGCTAAGGGAAAAAAGAACGCGCCCTATCCGTGTTTGTACGCGGATAGGGCGCGTTAGCATTGCTACTGTCCTGAAAATCCCCGCGCACGCAGCCCTGCGGGATTCTGCCTGGCCGCAAGAGCAGGGAAAAGCTGCGCGGCCCGTTCTCAGACCTCCTTGCAATCAGCCATACTGGCCAACTGACGCCTGAAACTGCGCGGCGAAAGGCCCAGATGCTGCTTCACATATTTGCCAAAAAAGGAAATGTTGGGAAACTCCAATTCGTTGGAAATTTCCTTGATGCTTTTGTCACGCCGCCCCAGCAGATAGCGGATATCCCGCACCACATAAGTGTCGATCAGTTCAGAAGCCGTCTTTCCGCTCACGCGCTTGCATACGGCCGAAAGGTACTTCGCAGTCACACACAGTTTGTCCGCGTAAGGAGCGATAAGGCGCGGCTTGGGATAGGTCTCATGAAGCAGCTGCACGAAGTTGCGGAACAGCTGGTCGCTGGACGAATACGGCGCAGGCGCCTGCTGCATGTCTTCCTCAAGAAAAGCGTAAAGGTCGTACATCAGAGCGTTCAACAAAGCCTCGTTCAGCTCTTCGCGGTAACTGGCACGGTAGCAGCGCAGCCGTGCCCTGAACAAGTCGAAATAGCGGCTAAAAAGATTCGCCTCTGCCTCGTTCAACTGAAACACCGGATGATTCTCAAGATAGACTTTGACATCCCAACTGTTTGAAGCCAGCAAGAACAAGTCCTTAAGGCACTCCCCCGAAAGGCAAATGCAACGGACACGGCCGATATCCATGCCGGACGTGTGCTCTATCTGGTGTTGTCCGCAAACCAAGAGGCTGTTTTCGCGCAATTCGTAGGCTTTGCCGCATATATGCACCTGCGCCCTCTCTCCCATGAAAAGTGCCAGTATGAACATCTCTTTCGATAAATCCGTACGGCGCGCATCGGCCAGGCTCGACTCATCAATAAAAATCATCCTTCCGCCGCTCAATACTATAAACCCGTTACTGGTCTGCTCCCCTTCGTGCCGCGGCGCAAGCTCACGATGTACATCTAGTCTCATGCCTGCAAA
Organism: uncultured Prevotella sp.; assembly: GCA_902464615.1. Lineage (GTDB taxonomy): Bacteria > Bacteroidota > Bacteroidia > Bacteroidales > Bacteroidaceae > Alloprevotella. Next base: position 28,200 of record CABQKA010000001.1, read on the forward strand.
GATAGGCATAATTCACTCAGCAAACGAGCAAGGGAAAGTATGTCTTTGAAAACTTCGCTTACATTTAGCGTTTTATAACAGAGAAACGATGCCAAAGGCCCACGAGTTTGCACCGGAGTGAAAATGTAGCTGCAAGCGTCAGGTTTTCAAAACCGATATGTTAACTTTGCACTCATGAACGAAGAACTACGCCCAGCCATAGCAATCATTGTCTCCAATACGCTGGCCGGTCTGGGGCTTGCCATACTGATCGGCAGGATGATGCCTTCAGCCGAAATCCGCCGTTTCGCCTCATTCGATGCCTTGCAGGCTGAAGGAGCGGAAAAATTTTATCACTATTTCGTATCGACCCGCATACTGCTGGAGCATGTATCATTTTTCCTCCGGCACGCCGCGCGCACCATAGTCCTGATTCACGGAACAGACAAAGGGCATCTGCCCCATGACTTCCACACGCTGGATGTCTACCAAAGCGAAGAACTATTGGTACGCGACTTCCTGCAGTTGGCCCACAGCGCACACTCGGCCCGGGGAAAGACGCCGGAAGCCGTGGTGCGCGCCCAGCAACCACGCGGAAACGACGCCCAACTGACCAGCCGCGAAAAGGATGTGCTGCGGGGCATCGTGCGCGGGCAGACAAACAAGGAAATCGCCGGCGAACTGAACATCACGCCCACCACCGTCATCTCCCACCGCAAGCACCTGACAGAAAAACTCCAGACCAGAAGCGTGGCGGGACTGGCCATATACGCCGTGATGCACGGTTTGGTCAAAGCGGAAGAGATATAAACAAAGACAGGCTGCTGCCGCACCGGAAATCCGTACGGCAGCAGCCTGCAACAAGAATCCCCACTACCCGGCAAAAGGTGCCGTGGCGGTACGCCCGTCAGGGTAAGACAAGGACCTTGATATAGTCTTTCAAATGAAACAGCCCTTTGCCATAGCCCGTCTGCGAATCGTTGACGAGGAGCAATGTCTGGCGTCCGTCGGCCAGTTTCGCCCCCAGGCACATGCCCTCGTAATTGGCGAAACTCTGATTGAAGGGCGTGAATTTCGTCGTAAAATTCGCGATGAGCGTCTTGATAAGGAAACGGTTCGGATCCAGCGAGTGGAGTTCCGTAGAAGAATCTATCTGCCAGCCCTGCGCCGGATTCACGAGAAACAGCTTACACTTCACTTCCGAACTGAGATAGCCGTTGGAGATGTCGGCCTCGCGCTCCAAGACCAGCAAGCGTCCGTCTGGCAAGGCCGTCAAGGCCGGGACGCCATAGACGTATGTCTGGCCGAAATCGGCCTGCTTGCCGCGGTCCATGCGATAAGCATATTGCGCGGCCGGCTGCAGGTCATCGCCGAAACTCAAAAGGCGTAAAAGATTCTGAGCACCGGGGTGCTGGGGGCCCGCCGCCTCGCCGTCACGAGGCAGGGTGCTTTCTGTTGTCGTCCAGAAACGATGCGTCTCGGAACTATAAGAAAGTGCCTCGAAACCATAATTCGGCACAATGTTCTGAATGGAAAAGATGGCTGGAACATTCAGCTTGCGCCCTGTGAGTTGCCCGTCCAGGCTGTATTCCAGGATTTCCTGGTCGCCTTCACCGCTAATGAAAAGCGTCTGGGCCGGAGAAAAATAGGCTATGCCTTCCCCGTCGCGTACATACGTTCCATTGTCGTTGAGCTTTGCCGACGGATTTGCCTGGAAACCTTCCAGATAAACCGAAACGACTTCGCCGGTCGTCACATTCTGGTCAATGCGGAACAAGAAAAATCCCTCGGCGGGGCCTTTGTCGCTCACGACCGCATAGCGGTTGCCACCGAGCGATGTGATGCCGCTATAATCTGCAGCCCCTATACCCCATTTCGACAAAGCGACCTGCTTCAGCTCCACGGCTTCCTGGGCTGTCAAGGAAGCAACACTTGAAAAGACCAGCAACGCGGTCCACAATCTTTTTTTCATATGCAAACTCTCATAAAGGTTTGAAACTGGGCCCGGCCTATTCGTCGAGCATCATTTCCATATATGTGGGCTGAGCGCCAAGAAACATAGCAGCCAAGCCGCCAGGCGTGACGATGCTGTCGGGCCGGTTGTCCGTAATGGTCAGCTGTCCGTCAAAAATTCGGTAATAGCCGTTGTTTTCGGGCACGTCCAAATCGCCGTCCACACCGACATGCATCTGGAAATCGGGCTGGGCGACGAGCACGGCGCGCAAGAAACGCTCTACGTTAACGACGCGGGCCATACCGTAGGGCACTGATTGGGAAAGCGCCCCGGGGATGGGAACACGCGCCCACACATGCTCAACTCCCGCGTGCTCCTTCAGATAGCGTACGAACATGTCCTTCACCACAGGTACACTAATCAGAATGGTCCGCAACACGCACTTTCCGTCCGGTTCGACTACCGCCAGGCAAATGCCTTTGATGCTTCGCTTGCGCCGCGCTACGAGTACATATCCGCCTTCGGCATCGCAAAGACGCAGCGCTGCGAAAAAGTCGGACTCCGAAGGATGAAGCATGAACTCCGTATAATACCCTTGCCGCACGTACACGTAGAGGTCATTCCCCCACTCGTCGGGGCGCAACACCTCTATGCGTACATCTTCTCCTCCTGCATCCGGCATTTCGACTTCGGAACGGTATGTAGATGTCCAATAAGCCCCATGAACAGGCATTTCATAGAACTTTCTCAGCTCCTCATTGCCTGGTATCAAGAAACTCAATGCCGCACCTTGCTGGTAAAGCCTCCGGTGGGCCTCACGGATAATCTGCGAGGCGAGACCGCGCCCGCGCCACTCAGGAGCAACACATAATCCGGACAGATAGCCCACACGGAGCACAACGCCATAAAACGTCATGCGGTAAGGCAATACCTGGGCAGCAGCCACAACACGCCCGTCCTGCCTCACCGTGATATTGCTTACGTCTGTATATTTCTCGTCAAAATAGATATCCATGAAATCGTCGGAATCATGGAAACAAGTCCGCCAAAGCTCGCGGGTCTGCTGCTTGATTTCTTCTGGAGTAAATAACATAGTCGGGATTTTTACGAACGGGCGAAAGGATGCTTCGCCATTACTGTATATTTATGTAACAAGAACTCGGGACGGTAAGACAACTTTGCTTTTCTCAATCCTTCTATGCCCAAATCTTCCTCGCGGTTAAGATAAACATAACACTCAGGGAGAGTACGGGCAAACTCGCAATTAATGGCCGCATAGGCCCCTTCATAATTGGTATCAGCTTTCTCGAAACAAACGCCGAACGTATCATAGTTAATCGGGGCGCCATAAGTGAAGGCAACAAGTTTTCCATCTATCCGCAACACGCCGCCGCTTCCTCCCAACTCATCCCAATGCCCGAGCACGTAGCTGAGCGAACGGCGCTCGTCTTCATGAGTGTAACTGGCATGGCTATCGTCTTTCGTCCCGTTCCATTGTTCATCCAGGAACAAGCACTCTTCGAAAGACGACGGACTCAATGCCGCAAATTCGTAATCCTGATAAAGACGCTTGAAACGGTTATAGTGATTGCGTTTGGACTGAAGGTGCTTTCCAGCCAAAGTAGCCAAAGCCTGTCTCTTGTAAATGTAGTCCGTATAAGCGCGGTCCGCCTCGGCATAGAAATAACCCGGCATGGCGTCGTTAAGAAATGTCAGCGTGTTCTCGCAGACTCCGAGCATCAGGAAGGGCTGCCCGGCCTGTTGTGCGTCGTTCAGCAGGTCGCCCATAACGTCCGACCAATCACCCTTGCCCACAGGTGCAAGATAGGCCAAATGTCCATCTGCCTTAAAGCGGAAGAGTAGCCAATTGCCATGAAAGGCCACCTCCGTATCATAACGGAAACGCCAGCTCATCAGATTCATAAAATTCAAATCGCAATTCCGGCATTCGGTGCCATGCACCCGTCTCTGGACCTCGGCACGGTCCGTCAACGTCACAGGATGAAAATCTATGAAGCTCATCGTCGGTTTGAAATAAACATTGGTACACAGAACGCCACCAACTTAATAGGCATAACGTCTGAGAAAAACATCATCATGCGTAGCGATACGTATTTCAACGGAATCGCTCCCTGGACGCAGGCGATCCGTATAGGCAGTAAGGGGACTGGACAGATAGACTTCACGCGAGTAATATGTCCCGTCACTACCTTGGTCGTGCAATAACGTCAGTCGAAGCAGACGGATGCCGTTAGCAAGCGTGTCTATTCCTTCCTCTACCACGCCGAACACCTGGCCGTCACCCGACGTCGGGACCAAAAGTCGGAAATTGAGATATACTCCCCCGCGCCACACGGCAACGACGTCCAACGGGTCCATGGATACTGTACCCGCCGCATAGCGGCGTGGCGCAGGCGTCAGAATCTGTGCCATATCATACAAATCCGCTCCTTGTGGGAGGCGGACATAAAGAGCTCGCACACGATATGCCGTCTCGGGAGCTAACGCTGCAACTCGCCCGGGATGGACAATGGACAAAGTATCTCCATTGTCCATCGCGAGGCTCGCGGCCTGTCCAGTTGCGTCTGTCAATAAATCCGCCAGGTCCTCACGATAAGAAGGCGCCATGTATTCGTCTTCGCCACACGCTACGAGCAATACGCAAAGCCATATACACCAGCACTTCATCCACCTCATACGTTTGCAGCCAAATAATTCCGCAATGGATTGGCGTACATTGTCAAGAGACGTTCACGTAGGAACGGCACGTCGCGGTTCGGCAAATCAACCAATTCGATACGCTCCTCAACATACCGCTCAAAACCGGCCTTCTCCTCACTCGTATATTGGTCTGCGAAACGGCATCTGCTTTCCAACAGATCTAACGCAATATAGTTGACTGGATAAATCCGGTACCCGCGATGAATCTCTTTATCCATTCGGGCAGCAACCTCGGCAAACAGTTTTCCCTTCGTCACCGCGGCCATTTCTCCCAGCCATTCGTTAATACAAGGAGCTGCCTGGTAATGTATACGTCCCTTAAAGCCGAAAATGCCGGTCTGCATATTCCGCAGGTCGTCCTCCGGCTTTTTTTTGAACTGAGGGTCATCGCGTTTTTGCTGGAACTCCTTAGCTTTCAAGAAATCGCACGGGTCATACTCATAGGAAATCGTAAGGGGGACGATATGCAATGAAGCCAATCTTTCCAAAGGGCTGCCCTCGCCGCCCATGGCCATCATTTTAAGGAGGGATTCCTGGGTCCTGTCGTCCGAATCCTTCGCGCGGCCTTCCCTTTGAGCTATCCAGATTCCGAAATGCTTTTCCTCAATGACGTAATGCATATAGCGGCTCATCACTTGGCTACTGAGCAGCATTTCGCGCATTCCGACAGAACGCTTCACGATAAACGACTTGTTCAGGCGCACCAATGTCCGTATCCAGGGATATACCAACAGATTGTCGCCGATGGCAATCTCGGGTGTACTGGGAAAGCCCTCGTCCACGAGCTTCGCAGAAAGCAAAGCAGCATCGAGCACGATGTCGCGATGGTTCGACACGAATGTATAACTTTGCGTCTTGTCCCTCACAGCCGACATATCTGCCGTACAGCCCGTGCTATGCTTGGCCAGAATATCGTTTACAAGAGGGTAGAAAAACTTTTTCTGAAACTCGAGATTGTCCTTACATGCATGCGCCTGCTTACGCAGGACATCAAGCGGAACGTTCTTATAAAACGCGGAAGCTATGGCCGAGAACTGCGGATCGTCCAAAAGGCTGTCTATCGCCGCCGGCATTTCCTCCGGCGTGAAAGGCCGGATATCGTCAAATTCATTGGGAATCATCTTCTATATTTTTTATTGGAAGAACAAAATACGTACGCACATCCGCTATCCGTTGCGGTACCCGTCAGCTTAACTTTCCCTCAATAATATCCGACAGCACGTCCTTCATTTCAAGGCCTGCGGCCCGCACTTGTTGAGGAATAAAGCTTGTGGCAGTCATTCCCGGAGTTGTGTTGACCTCCAAAAGGTTGATGCTTTCCCTTCCGGCTTCCCCGCTTAAAATATAGTCTATGCGGATAATCCCATAACAGCCCAGCATCTGGTAAATATTACGCGTCATCTGTTGCACGCGCTCGGTCGTTGCAGGTGCCAGGCGTGCGGGTGTTATCTCGTTAACCTTGCCGTTGTACTTCGCGTCGTAGTCGAAAAACTCTTCCGAGGTCACTACTTCCGTAATGGGGAATGCCACGATCTGGCCTCCCGAAGTACGATAGCATCCGCAGGTGATTTCCGTCCCATACATCATTTTCTCCACCATGACTTCGTCGCATTCACGCATGGCACGTTCGAGCGCGGGAACAAGCTCCTCCGCTGTTTTCACCTTGGTCACCCCGAAGCTACTGCCGCCGGCACTCGGTTTCACGAAGCACGGCAAGCCCAGCCGCTTCACGACCTCTTCCGCAGAAGGGCATTCCTCATGGCTTCGCAGTTGCAGGGAATCGGAAATATTCAATCCCGGACATGACCGCAGGAAATGATTCAAGGCGTATTTGTGGAAGGTCAATGCTTCGACCAATACGTCACTGGTCGAATAAGGCAACCCGATAAGGTCGAAATATCCTTGCAGGATGCCGTTCTCCCCCGGCGTTCCATGAATGGTGATATAAGCAAAATCAAAAGCATGGAATCCGTCACGAGCCGTAAAGGAAAAGTCGTTCCGGTCCACCGGACAGCGCTCGTCGCCATAATGCACCATCCAGCTTTTCTCTCTCATCTCCACGATATAACTATCATACTTCTCCTCGTCCATAAAAGAAAGGATGCCGGCAGCGCTACGCATGGACACGTCGTGCTCCGACGAGTCCCCACCTGCCACGATTGCTATAAGTTTTCTCATGTCTTTATCTATTTTATCATATATGAGTTATCAAGATTGTCGGCCTGCCTGCCACGTATCCCATCGCCGTAGCAAGTCGGCCATGTCTGCCGGTAATTCGGCTGTAAAGTCCATTTCCTGTTTCGTCCGCGGATGCTGGAAGCCCAGAGTCCGCGCGTGCAGCGCCTGACGCGGGCAGGCCTCAAAGCAATGCCGGATAAAGGCCGCATAACTGCCCGACCTCACGCCCCTCAATATCTGGTCGCCGCCATACCGGGCGTCGTTGAAAAGCGGATGGCCTATATGCTTCATGTGCGCTCGGATCTGATGGGTACGTCCTGTTTCCAACACGCACTCCACCAACGTGGTGTACCCGTAACGCCGCAGCACGCGGTAATGGGTCACGGCCGGTTTGCCTATTCCCGATTCGGGCGCGAACACCGCCATTTGCATGCGGTCCCGCGGGTCACGGCCAATGTTTCCTTCGATCCGTCCTGTATCTTCGGCGAAGTCGCCCCATACCAAGGCTTCGTATCGCCTGCGAGTCGTTTTATTGAAAAATTGGATTCCCAACTTTGTCTTGGCGTCAGGAGTCTTGGCCACCACGAGCAGGCCCGAGGTATCTTTGTCGATACGGTGCACGAGGCCCACACCGGGGTCGTTCGGGTCATAATCCGGACAATCACGCAAATGCCAGGCTATGGCATTGACCAGCGTTCCGGTATAATTGCCGCAACCGGGATGGACCACCAGACCCGCCGGCTTGTTCACGACGATGAGGTCGGCATCCTCATAAACAATGTCTATAGGTATGTCCTCCGGCTCTATGGTACATTCAAAACGGGGACGGTCCAAGAGCAGGGTGACAACATCCGACGGTTTAACGCGGTAATTGCTCTTCACCGGCTGTCCGTTGACGTGTATGAAGCCCGCACGCGCTGCCTGCTGGATGCGGTTGCGCGAGGTATCAGGCAGATGGTCAAGCAAAAAACGGTCCACGCGCAACAACTGTTGCCCGCGGTCCGCCACGACGCGGAAATGCTCGTAAAGCGCGCCGTCTTCGTCTTCCGTTGCCGTATCCTCAGCGATAAACGGATCTGCTGTCATTTTCTCCTCCGCCATCAGAAACTCATATTTTCCACGCTACCGGATGCCAGACTGTCCCCGCCGGCATACCCGCTTCCGCCTTCTTCCAGGAAGATGCTCTCTATGCCTTCACCGTACAAGCCATAATCCAAACTGTCCTCTTCGTACAACACGTCGTCCATGCGGCCGTCGCCTACGACCAAGGTTATGGCCGACGTCACGGGAACACGTACACCGGGACGCACAGTCTCGCCGTCCACCTTCAGCCCGTAGACCCAATCCTGGTCGCCTGTTGTCAGTTCCACCCGCACGTTCCGGAAGCCCATCGCCTTGAGCTTCGCTTCCGCTTCGCGCCTCGAGCTGTTGTCTGCCAGTTCCGGCAAGGCAATGGCGCGGGCTTCCGAGGCGTTAATGGTCAGGTTGACGATGCGCCCCACCTTCACGCGCTGCCCCGGACGAAGCGACTGCTCCAGGATGACATTGCCGGAATACGCCTCCACATAACCTGTATCGACCACTTCGCCTTCCAGGCCAAGCGCCTGAAGCATGCGAAGCGCCTCGTCCACGGTCTTCCCGCGCAAACTGGGCACGGGAATGGCCTCGTTATGGTGGGTATATGACGACAGGAATATGAACGCCCCGAGCACCAGCAACACTGTCATCAGAATGATGCCCAGACAGTTGCCCAACAGAATCGGGCTAAATAATTTCTTAATGAATTGAGATACAGTCATACATCATGCTTGTTCGCGTTGCACGGAAAGCCTCCCTCCGCGCGGCGCCGTCTTCCGCACCATGCCGTCCGGGCACAGCGCTACTACGCGCCAAAGATAGCACAAAAAAACGAGAGAAGTAAAAGGTCTTTCTTCAAAAAGCCCCTACCTCTCCCGAAGCACGTTCTTCTAACCTCGACAACGAGGATTATCTTTTGCCGTGTACCTCGTCGGATACCGTCAATTTCTTGCGGCCTTTGGCGCGGCGGGAGGCCAGCACGCGGCGACCGTTGGCTGTTTGCATGCGCTGACGGAAGCCATGCTTGTTATTTCTCTTTCTGTTGTGAGGTTGAAATGTTCTTTTCATTTTCTTATGCGGTTATTAATTATTTCTACAACTATGCTTTTGGGGTGCAAATTTACTACAAATCTGCCAATTCCGCAAGGCTGCCGCCATTTTTTTACTCTGCGAAGCGCTTCGACTGCTCGGCAATAAGCTCCGCGTCGTCGAAATAGTTAATTTTCATGGCTTTCCGCACGTCGTCCAAAGTCTGCGCTGCCACTGACCGCGCTTGCTCGCAGCCTTGGCGCAGCATATCGTAGATGGCGGGTATGTCGCGGGCAAACTCCTTGCGGCGGTTGCGGATGGGCTCCAGTTCTTCCTGCAGCACATCGTTCAGGAAGCGCTTCACCTTCATGTCGCCTAGGCCGCCGCGCTGATAGTGTGCCTTCAGCTCGTCCAGGTTGGGATAGTCGGGCAGATAGCGGCCGAAATGCTCCGGCTTGCAGAATGCGTCGAGGTAAGTAAACACGCAATTGCCCTCCAGGTGGCCGGGGTCCTGCACGTGGATGTGCTCCGGGTCGGTGTACATGGACATCACCTTTTGGCGGACTTCATCGGCCGGGTCGGACAGATAGATGCAGTTGCCCAGGCTTTTAGACATCTTTGCCTTCCCGTCCGTACCGGGCAGGCGGAGGCATGCGGCGTTCGTAGGCAGCAGGATCGTCGGCTCCACGAGCGTCTCGCCGTAAATATAGTTGAAGCGACGGACTATCTCGGTGGCCTGTTCCAGCATGGGTTTCTGGTCTTCGCCGACCGGCACGGTCGTGGCCCGGAACGCCGTGATGTCCGCAGCCTGACTGACGGGATAGGTAAAGAAGCCCACCGGAATGCTCGCGTCGAACCCGCGCATCTGTATCTCGGTCTTTACGGTCGGGTTGCGTTGCAGACGGGAGACGGTGACCAGGTCCATATAGTAGAACGTCAATTCGCACAGTTCGGGTATCTGGCTTTGGATGAACAGGGTGACTTTGGCCGGGTCGAGACCGCAAGCCAGGTAGTCGAGCGCCACTTCAATGACGTTCTGGCGCACCTTTTCGGGGTGCTCCATGTTGTCGGTCAAGGCTTGGGCGTCGGCTATGAACACGTACATCTGCTTATAGTCGCCGGCCTCCTGCAACGCCACGCGGTTGCGTAGAGAACCTACGTAATGGCCAATATGCAGCCGGCCCGTAGGACGGTCGCCGGTAAGTATTACTTTTTCTCGCGTCATAATTTAGAGTATTAAGAACATTCGCGGCCACGCGGCCGGCGTGCAAATTTACGAAATCTTTCCGTTCCCGCTACCATCCGCCAACTCAATCCCGCAAATCGGGAAACGCCGGAAGCGCAAATGCTCAAAGCTCCAGGCCCATGATGTAGTCGTTCATGAAAAAACCGTTGCCTATGGGGAAGTCGCCGGACCGCAAAAGGCGCATACCCATGCGGCGGTAGAAGCCGACGGCGGGGTTCTGGCGGTTCACGTTCAGCTCTACCCGCCAAGGCCCATTGCCCCGGCTGCGGACATAGTCTAAAGCCGTGCGGAACAGCAAGCGGCCCACCCCTGCCCTTTGGAAACCGGGCAGGACATACAGTTTCTGCAAATGGTAAAGCCCGGGGACTTCCGGCTGTACGGAAACGTAGCCACACGGCGCGCCGCCGGCTTCGGCCACGAAATAGACGTGGCCTTCGCATTCCATTTGCCGGCGAAGGCTGTCCTCCGAATACATCCACTCCATCATGTAGTCCAGTTGGAGGGGAGAAAGGATGTGGCGATAGGTAGCGGGGAAGGCCGTGGCGGCCATCTGCCGTATAAGGCCTATATCGGCCATAGTGGCCGGGCGGACTGTCGGGACCTGCCGGGCCTGCAAACTGACGTTTTGCTGCATGTTGTAAATATTTTTCGCGCTGCCCGGGTCCGAACCGGCACAAGCCTTAGGGCCATAACAACGGGAATAGGGCCAGGAACGACGGGGCTTAGCCCCCTTGGCGGACAAGGGGACGAAAGCGGACGCCCCCGCCCCACCCGCTCAAATGCGCTTCATCCGCCAGTTGCCCCAACGGATGTATGCCCATGAGAAAAAGAAGGCCAGGATGCCGTAGACGTGCTCGCTGGTCCAGCATACGGGCAAACTGGAACGCATACGGAAGATGATGACCCAGACATAAAGCGTATAGACGGTAAGCGAGATGATTTCAAACAGAAGCGCCGTGCGCGTGTTTCCCGTACCGGACACGGCGTGGAAATATATTTGCGCCGGGATGGTCAGCACGTATGACGACGCCAGGACGTAAAGCGGCTCACGCCCGGCCTCCAGCAAACGGGCGTCGTCCGTAAAGATGCGCAACACCCATTCGGGGAAAAGGCACATGAAGAGCAGGACCGGAAGCAGGATGAAAAAGCCAAGCCGCACGGTACGCCGCAGCATGGGACGGACCGCTTCGGCCTCGCCTTGTCCCAGAAGGTTGCTGGCCAGCGTGCTGGCCGTAGAGGCCAGGGCGATGACGGTCATAAAGGTGAACGAAGAGACGTTGCGGATGATGTTCGTCACGGCCAGCTGCCGCTCGCCGAGGTGTTCCACGGCCAGCATGAAAAGGAACCAGGTGGACAGCGACAGGAAGTTCTGTATCATGGTCCAGACGCTGATGCCCAATACACTGCCCAGGAGCGAGAAACGGAAACGCGGCAGGACGTTCAGGCCGTAGCGGCGGTAGTCGGTGCGGAAACGGGTGTATAGGATGAAGAAGAGCAGGGATACCGCTTCGGAAAGCGACGACCCCATTGCAGCACCGGCTATGCCGAAAGCGGGAAGGCCGCACTTGCCGTAAATGAGAATATAGTTGAACACGACGTTGCAAGCCACCATGGTCAGCGAGTTGAGAGTGAGCGTCCGCGTGTGGGTCGTGGCCACGTAGAACGAGCGGAACATGGCAGCGGCAAAAGCGAAGAAGAAGCCGTAGACACGCCAATCCAGGTAAGCCTCGGCCGCCCGGCAAACTGCGGGAGAGGAAACGATGTGCTCCAGGACATAAGGCCCCCAATAGCGGGTGGCAAAGAAAAGGATGGCGGCCATGACCAGCAGGAAGGCCAGGCCGTGGTAAAATATGTTCCCGATACGCGTATAGGCGCCCTCGCCGTTACGCCTTCCCATCAGGATTTGCGCGCCGATGCTGAACCCCATGCCCAGCATGAAAATCGCTATGTAGAACACGCCGCCAATGGCGCAGGCTCCCAATTCCACTTCGCCGACACGCCCCAGGAATGCGGCATCGGTCATGCCGATAAGCTGCTCCATCAGTACGCTGATGAGAATGGGGTAAGCAATGCGCCATATCTGGCCGTAGGAGTAAGTCTTGTATGCCATAACTTATGTGCTGGTGCGATAACGTTAGCCGCCGCGAAATTACGACTTTCCGCGGAGATGCGCAAACCTGGCAACCGAAGGAAAGCCGCGGCGTGCCGGCCACATAAAAAAGCGGGGCGAAAGCGCAAAGCGCCTCCGCCCCGCCGTGGGGATGTGTCAAAGTTCCAAGTTTATTGCGCCTGATATTTTTTCATGGCCTTGGCGACATACTTCTGTGCCTTCTCGACAGCCTTCGTATAAGCTTTCAAAGCCTTGGAAGAAGTCGGGTCACTCTGGAGCTTGTCGTAAAGAGTCCACAAGTCATATTCGGCAGCAGCTTCTTTCTGGGCTGCGGTGCTGGCTTTGGCGATTTCCTCGGCGGCAGCCTCATCCTCAGCAGAAGCGTATGCGTGGCGGAAGCCCTTCACATCGTTCCAGTGGCCACGGGTGAAGTCGGGCACGGCAACTGCTGCGCAATTGTTGTCCATGGAAAGCGTACCCAATTCGGCCAGCGAGCACCACTCGGCCAAGTCGTAAACGTCCATGTCAAGGGGCAAACCGTTCTGGAGACAGTACACGAGGCGCGCGTCCATGATGAAGTCCATACCGCCATGACCGCCGACTTCTTTGGCCATCTCGCCATACTTCTTAAGAATAGGATGCTGGTACTGTGCCTCAAGAGCCTTTTTCTCGGCCTCGGGCATGAAGCCATGCGCGCTCAGGTCGTCCACCTTGGGCTGGTGGCCGGAGGCCTTCAGCTGGGCGGCGTCGACAGCGTAACCCTCTACGGGATATTTGTTGGCAAAGCCCTTCGTACCGGTCAACTGATAAAGGCGGTTGTAAGGCTGGGGATTCATCACATTGTGCTGAATCTCGATAACCTTGCCGTTCTCGGTGCGGATGAGCGTCGTGGTGTGGTCGCCATTGCGGAAGTTGTTGCAAGGCTTGCCGGTCTTCTCTTCCACATAATTCTTACCGTGTACGGATTTGGTATCCATTGCGACGAGCGTACGGAAGCGGTCGCCACGGTGAATATCGAGCGCCTGAGCCACCGGGCCAAGACCGTGAGTAGCATAGACGTCGCCGCGGTTTTCCATGTTATACTTCATACGCCAACCCAATTTATCGGGATCGCTTTCGGGGTTTTTCCAATATGCGCCCCAGAAGTCGTCGAGGTTGTGAATGTAAGCACCCTGCGCGCGAAGGATTTCACCGAACACACCTTTCTGAGCCATGTTGAGCGTATTCATTTCAAACCAGTCGTAGCAGCAGTTCTCCAAAATCATACAATGCTTACGGGTCTTCTCGGACAAATTGATCAAAGCCCAGCACTGCTCAAGATTCATGGCAGAGGGCACTTCGATGGCCGTATTCTTTCCGTTCTCCATCGCGCACTTGGCTACGGGGAAATGGTGATCCCAGTCGGTCGCCACATAAACGAGGTCAATGTCCGGACGTTTGCACAACTCTTCATATCCCTTTGCGCCGGAATAGATGGCGGCAGGGGGCAGGCCGGCTTTGCGCAGGAAATTCTGGCAAGCCTCTGCGCGTTTTGGCTCATAATCACATAACGCGACAATCTGCACGCCGGGAATATGAGTGAAACGCTCAACAGCGCCAGGGCCGCGCATGCCAAGCCCTACAAAAGCGACACGTACAGTCTGAATCTTAGGCGTAGTCAAATTAATAACATCAGTCTGACCGGCAGGACGTTCAGGCGTGTCGACAACAATGGTTCCTTTGTCCCAATGCCACTTGGTCGAAGGGGAAGTAGACTGGGCAGCCGACTCCTGTACGCCAAGCGCGAGCATCGCAGCAAAAGTTAACGTCAGAATTTTGTTGAACTTCATAAGATTTGATTATTTTAGGTATGAACAATATATTAGGTAAAATCCGAAAGCGGTTCTAATTTTTGGGTAAAGTTACAACTTTTTTACGAGAAACACGGAGATACCCGCAAAAAATAGGACGGGTGGAATACAGGCAAAAATCGCGTCGTCCGCGCGCCCTGGTTATCACTGTGTTACTGCAATAAATAGCTCATAATGCCGCCGCTAAGCTGTAAAAGCGATATCTCACACAACTTCGTATCATATTCAGCTACAAGTATGCGCTCCTCGGCGTCGAGCAAGCTCTTTTGGGCCTCGCGCATTTCTATACCGGAGAGGTCTCCCAAGAGGTAGCGCTCACAAGCGATAAAATGGTTTTCTTGAGCTGTAATAAGGTTTTGCCGCTCCAGCGTCAGCAGTCTCAAGTTGTTCTGGTAGGCCTGGTAAAGGTCGGCCAAATCGGCATGGAGGGACAATTCAAGATTACGGCGGGCCAATTCGGCATTGTCGATACTGATTTGCGCATTGCGCCGTTCCCGCTCGCGATTGCCGTCAAAAAGGCGGAAGCCCACTGTCACTCCAACATCTCCACCCCAATTATGGCGTTTCTGCGAAGAGCCGCTTCCATACCGATTATAGGTATAGCCATAGCCTGCATTCAACGTGACATAAGGATAGTCGCGACTTTGGACGCTCTTATAATCCAATTCGGCAATCCGCTTGTCTTGAGCTGCACTTAAGAGAGAGGCATTTGTCCGCAAGGTCGCACTCCAAAGACTGTCGAATGACAGAGAGGCATTGACATCTATCGCGGTATCCTGTACCGTCAGCTGGCTGGCTGAATCGCGCACAGCCATCAATTCGTTCAAACGGATTCGCGACGTGGCCAACGACTCCTGTTGCCGCAGGCTCTGTGCGCTATCGGCATTAAAATCGACCTGGGCCTGCTGCAAATCCAACCTGGAATTGTCACCTATGATGTAACGCTCCTGTACAATGCGTAACCGCTCTTTGGAAAGCGCAACAGCATAGCGGAAGTTTTGCATACGAATACGCTGCTGGATATAATTATAATACTCGGCAACGACTTGCGCGATATAATCCTCAATAGCGATGCGGGTCTGTGTGGCACTCTGCCGTTTCAATTCTTGCAGACGCTGATAGTTCGTCTGAATTTTGAAACCGTCGAACACGGTCCACTCCGCATTGATGCCAGCCTGCAGCGTATGGTCGGCTATATTCCGGCTACGGGCAACGCCATCCACTCCACGCGAGGTGGTGTTGCTGCTATTGAGAGAGCCTGTATAACCGAGCGACGCATCGACTGTCGGCAAATAGCCGGCATTGGCGCGCGTCACATTATTCTCCGCTATACGCTCCTCATTGCGGACAATACGTAAGGAATAATTATTGGTCAAGCCCACTTCTATACAAGTTTTCAACGAAATAGTCTGCGACCAAAGTGTACCGGCCGAAACTATGGCGATGAATAATAGCGCGAACTTTTTCATGCTTTATGGAGTTTTTTTACCAGGTTAGTAGAAACGAAGGTATAAATGGCGGGGACGATATACATCGTAAGTAATGTTGAAAATATCATTCCCCCGACGACTGCTGTTCCCATGGCGACGCGGCCATTGCTGCCTTCGCCGGTGGCGAACACCAAAGGCAACAAGCCGAGCACAGTGGCAAAACTGGTCATCAAGATAGGTCTTAAGCGCTGAGCTGCCGCATCCCGGATTGCCGTAAACTTATCTTCGCCCATTTTCTGCCGTTGATTGGCGAATTCAACAATCAGAATACCGTTTTTCGCCACGAGACCGATTAACATGATGATACCTATCTGGCTGAAGATATTCATGGTCTGTCCGCCCAATATCATAAAGATCAATGCACCGCAGACGGCCAACGGCACCGTAAGCATGATGACAAAGGGATCTTTGAAACTTTCGAACTGCGCCGCGAGAATAAGATAAATAAGCAAGAGCGCAAGGCCAAAAGCAAAAATCAGGCTGGACGAACTCTCACGGAAGTCGCGGGAATCGCCGGTCAAGGCAGTACGGAAGGTATCGTCAAGCGTATTTTTCGCTATCTTGTCCATTTCGTCCAAACCTTCACCGATCGTCTTGCCTTCAGCCAAACCTGCAGAAACCGTGGCAGAGACGAAACGGTTGTAACGGTAAAGTTTGGGAGGAGCCACACTTTCGACAAGATCCACGAGGTTCTCCATCTGGACCATACGCCCGTCCTCAGAACGCACATAGATTGCCTTCAAGTGGTTAGGCGTATTACGTTGCTGACGGTTAATCTCCCCGACTATCTCATATTGCTTGCCATTCATATAGAGGTAGCCCAAACGCTGACCGCTCAATCCGTATTGAAGCGTTTCGGCAATATCGCGTGTGCTGACACCTATCATATTGGCTTTTTCGCGATTCACGCTCAAACGTATTTCCGGCTTAGAAAATTTGAGGTCAACGTCGGCCATCTGGAACACAGGATTGGCATAGACCTGAGCCATAAATTTAGGCAGTACTTCCTGTAACTTCTCTATGTTGGTGGCTTGAAGTACATACTGCACAGGCATAGACCCGCGCCGGCCGCCGAAGGTGGACTGCTGCTGTACGAATGCGCGGGCATCTGTTTCGCCCTGCACGGCTTTCGACAGCTTCTCTGCCACTTCCATCTGAGAATAATCGCGGTCCGCCAAATCTTTTAACGTTATCTGTATATTGCCGCTTCCGCTGGATACGCGAGCCGTAATAAACTCTGCGTCAGGCACGATAGAATCGGTCAAGCGGTTGATGTGTTCGGTATAGTCGCGCATATATTCGTACGTCACGCCTTCCGGGCCTGTTGTGCGGATTGTTATACTAGAGCGGTCCTCCAGAGGTGCCATTTCGGCCGGAACACGATTCCACATCCAGGCGCTGAGCGCCACAGCCACTACCATTATACCGATAGCCATCCACCTGTGGTTTAAGAAGTAATCCAACGAGCGGGCATAAAAACTATTCAACCCGTCAAAGAACGGTTCTGTTTTGCGGTAAAACCAGCTTTGCCTTTCACGTTTTACAAGCAACTTCGTCGCCAACATTGGAGTAAACGTCAAAGCGGCAAAAGCAGAAATAATGACAGAGCCGGCTACGACGAAACTGAATTCGCGGAAAAGACGGCCGGTTGTTCCTTCCATAAACACGATGGGGAAAAACACTGCGACCAAAGTTATCGTAGTCGAAAGAATGGCAAAGAAAATTTCTTTCGCACCTTCTATACCGGCTTCAAGTGGCTGCATCCCCCTTTCTATTCGTATATATATATTCTCGGTCATCACGATAGCATCGTCGACGACCAACCCTACAGCCAAAACGATGGCCAACATAGAGAGGACGTTGATAGAGAAGCCGCAAATATACATAATGAAAAATGCACCCACCAGCGAAACCGGTATTACGATACAAGGTACAAGTGTGACTCGCCAGTCGCGCAGGAACAGGAATATGATGACGATCACCAGGACAAAAGCCTCATAGACCGTGTCTTTGACTTCGTTGATTGATGCTCGTATGAAGCGGGTATTGTCGAAACCGTAGGTGTACTTCACATCCTCGGGTAAATCTTTCTTCATTTGCTCCATACGCTTATAAACAGCGTCGGCTATGTTGATGTGATTGGCGCCCGGCTGCGGGATGACCACGACACCGACCATTGGTACACCGTTCATCTTCATGTAGCTCTCCAAATCGCGAGCGCCAAGTTCTGCATTTCCGATATCACTGAAACGGACAATTCGCCCATTCTCGGTTTTTATCACGAGATTATTAAACTGCTCAGTGGTGTGCATTTGTCCCATGGTCCGAATGTCGAGTTCCGTAGTATTTCCGTCAATGCTTCCGGACGGAAGTTCTACATTCTCGCGATCAAGGGCATTTTTCACATCCATGGGAGTAACACCGTAGCCGGACATTTTCACCGGGTCGAGCCACAGGCGCATACAATATTTCTTTTCGCCCCAAATAGAAACGCTACTAACCTCGGGAATTGTTTGCAGTTGTTCCTTTACAGTCAGGTCGGCAATTTCGCTCAATTCCAACAATGAACGCTGATTGCTCTGAATGGCTACCATCAGAATCGGAGAGGCGTCGGCATCTGCTTTCGAAACTGTGGGAGGATCGCAGTCACGTGGGAGATTTCGCTGGGCACGGGATACTTTATCTCGCACATCGTTGGCAGCTGTTTCCAAATCCACTGACAGCTCAAATTCTACGGTTATACGGCTCTGGCCCTGTTGGCTGACACTTGTAAGAGAACGTATGCCGGGAATACCGTTGATGTTCTGTTCCAACGGCTCCGTGATCTGGTTCTCTATTACGTCGGCATTTGCTCCCGGATAGGAACACGTTACAGAAATGATAGGATTATCAACCGACGGATACTCGCGGACACCGAGGCTCATATATCCAATCACGCCAAACAACAATATAATCAGTGTAATAACTGTCGCAAGGACCGGACGACGTATGCTTAATTCTGATATATTCATCTGTTCGAATTATAGACAAAATGACGAATGTGACATTGGCAAAAAGTTTTAACGTGTAATACGCACTTTCTGTCCTGTCCGTAATTGCATTGTTCCGCTGGTAATCACGGTATCGCCAGCGTGTAGTCCTCGAAGAACTTGGACTTGCGACTCAGTACGCAAACCCTTTGTGATTTCTACAGGCAAGGCTTTTCCACTCTTATATAGAAAGACTTTGTCTATTCCCATTTCCGAAACGATAGCCTCGCTGGGAACCGCCAAAGTATGCGCGTACTCTCGGGCTATCAGTTTGACATTGACATAGCGTCCGGGCATCAGTTTCCCATCCGCATTAGGGTAGCGCGCACGTATAGTATAAGTACGGGTATCCATATCCACATAAGAATCAGTCGCATATACCTGCGCTTTTCTAGGAGTGAGGTCACCTTCGGCAGTAAAAGTCAGCTCCGCGCCTGGCTTCAGCATCCCGGCATAACGTTCTGGAATGCTGAACTCCACCTTTAGGGGTGAAGTCTTAGTCAAGGTCGCTATGGACGTTGACGTCGTCGCGTAAGCACCAAGGCTGACCTTTCGCAAACCGACAACGCCGCTGAATGGGGCGCGCAATTCTGTTTGCGCTATTTGCGCCCGGACCATATCCATCTCAGCTTTCAAAGCGGAAAGATTGGCCTCAGCCTCTTGGAAAGCCTCCATACTGACCGCCTCTTTGGCCAAAAGTGCGCGTTGACGGTAGAGACGGTCTTGCATCAACTTTAATTGAGCCTCAAGTCTGCGGAGTTCCGCCTGTAAAGGAGCATCATTTATTTTTGCAAGGAGTTGCCCCTCCGTTACTCTTGCCCCTTCCTTAAAATATATAGCTGTTATTTTCCCCCCGGTTTCGAAAGTCAATTCTACTTCTTCATCCGGAATGAGACTACCACTCACATAAATGCCGTCCTGAAGATTTTCCTCCTTGAGGACAGTGACCTTTACGTTTAGACTTTTTTCTTTTTTCCCTTGACTTTCAGCCTGGGTCAACTCTTTATTCTCGTGGGGAACAAATGTGCGGTACGCCAAAATACCGAGTCCGAGTATTACTATCGCGACAATTCCCCATTTTACATATACATTCATTTTTTCTATTTGATTTTTTATTTGTTTTTCACAAAAAAGAAATAGCGAACAGAGTTATGGGCAAAAGTATCACTTTTCTTTGAAAAAGCTATTTTCAAAAAGGCTAATCTTTCTAAATTCTGCTCTATTGGCATACATGTCCATAAAAAGTGCAGGCCGTGAAACATTTCACGGCCTGCACTTTTTACCTTGCTATCTGATTGATTATTTTTCCAAACTCTTCAGATAGGCATCTATCTGCTTTCCGGTACCGTCATTTTCATCGACGGCCAATATCTCGTTGCAGTACTTGCGAGCATCATCATACAAGTCTTTCTGCACTGCGTAGAAAGCCAAATAACGCAGAGCCTGCAATTTCGCGGCCTTCACATCTTCCTTCCCTTCCATCAACTTCAAGGCCTCTTCGTAATAGGCTTTTACATTGTCCTCAGGTTTGGGGTTTGCCGGATCGCTGATATTGATTACTGCACGCATTAACGGTGCCTGATAACTATCCGGACGTTCCTGCTGAATTTTTGCGAACACAGAATCGCCTGAAGCTACATACTGCGCGCGCTTTTCCGGTGCCAATCCTGCTTGCTGGCTAGCTGCCAAGTACTGCTGCCCCAATCCGAACAGATCAGTCAGCTCGACTTTATCACCAAGCTGAGCCAAATATCGTTTATACGTATCTATACCCTTATCGAGTTCCTTATTAGAGCGATAAAGCGTAGCCAATTCTTTTATTCCGCCCACTTTCGTGGAGTCGATTGTCAACGCTTTTTCGTAATACTGAATTGCCGCGGGAAAATCATTCAGTTCCTTCATCAGGTTTCCTGCATAAGCGAAATCCAAATACAAATAATTGCTATCCGCGTATTCCTTATTCTCTATATAGGACATCGCAGTCTTGGCCTGGTCCAATTCATAGTTCTCCACAGCGCTGAAGAACTTCATCCGCTTGAATACCATATCATTCGGATCCAATGTCTCGAATTCGGCTACCAATTGGGCTACCTCCATGAATTTCTGCGTGGCATACAAAGACTGCAAATAATTCTCCGCAGCACGCACATCACGTTTGTCCTGAGGGACCGCAGCGAAATACGCCTTATAAGAAGTCACCGCATCGGCAAATTCGTTCATATTATAAGCAATATCACCCAATTCCTTATCTGATTCATAATTGCTGGGGTCTAAACGCTTAATTTTCTGAAGCATTTCTACTGCCACGTGCGGATTGATATTCTTGTACACGAAAGCATTACGCTTCAGCGCGGCCACATTCGTAGAATCGATGGCCAACACCTCATCGAATTTTTGTCCGGCTGCACCATAGTCTTTACGCATCATGCATACCTCGCCTTCAAACATTAAGCCGGGCACATATGTCGGCGCCAGCTCATATAACTGACGTGAACATTGATTTGCACACGGATATACGCCCTTATCCAGGAAGTATTGTCCCACGCTAAGCAAGTCTTCCTCACTTTTGCGGATTTTACGCATCAGTTTTGTAAAGGCCTTGTTGGCTGCATCCGGATCGGACAGCTGCAACTCAATCACTTCGTTAGCCATTTCCGCATATTCGGGATTCAAGGGGGGAACTTCATATCCCTTCTGAGCACTAACACTTGCCGTACCTGCAAGAAGAAAAGCGGAAAACACTACCGCGCGAAAAAAGTTTTTTTTCATTATGTATAAACTTATATTTCTTGTCTTGTTCGTCCTATCTCTATAATAAACACTTCTCAAACGAAGCATCTACACCAATCCTAAAATTACCGAGGCAAAAATACTCATTAATCGGCACATAAATACAGATTCTACGTTTTTTTGCATATTTTGCACATCACTTAAACGTAGAATCTGCAATACGCCACAGAAACGACTGTTCAATTTATGCTCACTGACTTATTTTGGACCGGCAGATTGGGCAATAACTGAGAACTATTGCAAATAATGGTCTGCCCTTTCTGACCTTTCAGAAAGAAATACATTGTCTTCACGTTGGACCGGACTCTGGGATCGGTAGTCATGACATATACAGAACGTATCAGCGGGTAATCGCCTGTCAGAATTCTGTACTGGTAAGGCTTCCAGCCTATAGCATCTTCGCCGCTCTCACGCGAAACTTTGAGAACTTTCACGTCCAAATCTTCAAACGAAGTCAAAACTGTATCCCGGTCGCCTTTTAGCCAATTTGTACCGACCACCCCTATCACCGTAGGATCATTTTTAACAGTCTCTATCACTGCCATATTGGAGCCTTGGGCATAAAGATTTCCTTTCAAATCCTGGCCGTTACAAAGCGAGTCGCGCATGTATCGTACTGTACTTGACCCAGACTGATCGAAAACAAGTTTTACCTCGCCTTGTAAACCAGCACGGGGCATTTGTTCCCAACGCGTAATCTTGCCGGAAACAAGATTTTTCACCTCCTCCAACGTAATCAGCGTATCCGGATTTTCCTTATTAACTATCAAGGCAAAAGCGTCGTTCGCGATTTTTGCCTGATGAACGCCCAGATTATGACTTGCTATAACGTCCAACTCGTTCTGGTTCAACTCGCGCGTAGCCACGCAACAGCGCACGCTGTCCAAGACCAGCAAGCGGATGGCAGAATCCTCGTTACAAAACGTCGGATAGAGCGACGCCTCTATGTGGTCCAACTGAAACGTCTCCAACAGTTCCTCCATTATAGGACGGAATGTTTCGTCTATCGCAATATGCACATCATCGGAAGTCCGCCAATCGGCCGACTTCCGATGATTTCCACATGAAGTGGTTAAGAGTGTGCACACTGCGGCTGCAATAAGCCAAAGTGTTCTCATAAAATTCAGTTACTTGCCATTTTACGATATTAACGTATCTGGAATCGAATCGGTAAGGTAAACCATACAGGTACCGGATGGCCCTGCTGCTTCGCAGGTACGAAGCGTGCGAGTTTGCTGACAACTTGCGCCGCAGCCTGGTCGCACTCTTTCGACAAGCTCTTCTTTACGACGATCTCGCCGATAGAACCGTCTTTCTCCACGCGGAAGCGTAATACAACGACGCCCTGCAATTCCTGCTCCTGAGCAATGCTTGGATAAACAAGATTCTCGGAAATGAAGCGCAACAAAGCGGCCTCACCGCCCGGATACGTCGCCGGCACTTCTACCAACGCGTTATCCGCAACCTCTTCCTCCTGGGGCGGGACATCGGTACCGCCAGCCTGCTGGTTATCCTTCAAGTCATCGATGTTTATACCGCCTTCGCCGTCACCGGCATAGTCCTGAGCGGCAATGGAGATAGAACTCTTCGTCACCTCGTCCTGAGACTTCACCTCTTTGGTTTCATCCACCAAGGCATCATCCTCAATCTTAGGAACAACGAACTGGAGAGAAGCCTTTACTTTTACCTTCTCTACTTTCGGTTCTTCGTACTTGATTTGTACTTTCTTCTCTTCCTTCTTAGGCTCTTCCTTCTTCAATTGGGAAAGCTGTGTCACTGACGTATTATCGAGTTCGCCGTTTTTCGTCATTGTGGTAACGACTGCACGAATCCCGATAATGAGTGCGATGACAGCAATCAGAATCAGAAGGGCCACGAGTGCCCGGAAGTTACGGCTTCCGGTACGCGCACGCATCCGATAAGCTCCGTAATCCTTATTACGTCCTTCGAATACGAGATCACACCAATCGCGTGAAACTAAATCGACTTTAGACATATTGTTTTACTTCACTTAAAGTTATTGCTGCGCGAACTTCACGCCCTTGGGTTCAAGGAGCGCTTTGTCACTGTCCACGAACTTATCGATCACATACTTACCGATGCTACAAATGTTCATCTCGTCCAGAACGCTAATCAAGTTGTCAAAGGTAGCTTCGTCGGCGGCCTTTATAATGACCGTAGGCGTACCTTTTCCACTTTTAATTTCAGAGAGCCGGTCGTTGTATTCCTTCTTACTCTCCTCATTAATATCACGGGTTTCAAATTCCTTTTTGAGTTGATCCACCTTCGCCAATGCGGCGACGTTCATCTCTTTCAGGACTTTGCGAATGCCATTGCCACCATACTGAGTTTCCTTCAGATTCTGGGCGGCTTCCTCCGTTTTGCCACGATAGTAGAAGAGTCTGTTGTCGCCGGCCACGAGAATCGTGATAGATTCGCTTGCCTTGGCCTGGCTACGCTGCTCGTCCTTTATATCGTCCTTGTCGGAAGGCATGGAGATCTGCATGGTCTGCGGTTTCAAGAGCGTCGTACATAACATGAAGAATGTCACGAGCAACATGATCATATCGACCATAGGCGTGAAGTCCACGCGGGCATTCATTTTCTTTTGCTTGCTGCCTACTTTCTTTGCCATAACATTCAATTTTATTCTTCAACACCCTTGAGAGAGGTAATCAGGTTGTAACGGTTCTCGTCGATGTCGCGCAACGAGTTCATCACGTTCTTGATCACCTTGTATGAGGTTCTGCGGTCGGCCTTGATAGCCAATCCCATCTTGTCGCCGCAAGCCTTACGGGCTGCGCTCACCCAAACTTTCAACTCATCAGTTACGCTGTCGCAGGGAATGCCGGCACTCGGGTCATTGGTCAGAATGCCATTCCGGTCGTCCGACTGCAGCCAGCCGTTGACCGTGTTCAGCGGAGTTCCGAACATCGGGACCTGCTTGAAGGTCTCCATTTCCTGAGCGTTCAAGTTCAGTTTCCCCTCGTTAATCATTTCGCGCGCCAGGCGCTCCATGTTTTGGGGAGAGTCCATGGTCATGAACACCTTCCCGTTGCGTTCCACAAAGATGGTCAGCAAATTATTTGAAGGGATTTTCACTTCCGAAACCGAACCAGGAGTATTAATCTTGACGGGTTCTTCCTTTACAAACGTCGCGGTAAGCATAAAGAAGGTAAGCAGCAGGACCATGACATCGCTCATAGGCGTCATGTCTATGAACGTG
Source organism: uncultured Prevotella sp. (assembly GCA_902464615.1). Taxonomy (GTDB): domain Bacteria; phylum Bacteroidota; class Bacteroidia; order Bacteroidales; family Bacteroidaceae; genus Alloprevotella. The sequence continues at coordinate 52,879 of CABQKA010000001.1, forward strand.
TCTTGTTTTTTTATCTTAAAACGTCCCATTTCTTAAATACCTTGATTATGATTAATGCGTGGCGGAGAAAGTCTGTACAATGGAGAAACCTACTTCGTCAAGGCTAAATGTCAAACGGTCGATTTTGTTAGTGTAATAGTTGTAAGAGATAACGGCGAGTGCACCAGTGGCGATACCGGAAGCCGTGTTCACAAGGGCCTCGGAGATACCGACTGCCAATGCGGAGGAGTCAGCACCACCGTCACCAGCGGACATAGCGGAGAACGACTTGATCATACCCAACACCGTACCGAACAGACCCATCAACGTACCCAGCGTAACGATTGTACCGATAATCGGCAGGTTCTCCTGCAGCATAGGCATTTCAAGAGCAGTAGCCTCCTCCAGCTCTTTCTGGATGGCCAGGATCTTCTGTTCCTTCGTCAGCACCGTGTTAGTCTCCATCTCAGCATACTTGCGGAGCGTAGAACCTACCACGTTAGCCACAGAACCGCGCTGCTGGTCGCAGAGTTTCTTGGCGGTGGCGAGGTCGTTCTTCTCAAGAGCTTTCTTGATGTCGGCAACGAACTTTGTCAGGCTCGTGCGACCGTAAGCGTTACGGATGGCGAAGAAGCGCTCGATAGAGAATGCTACCACGGAGAAGAGGAGCGTCCAGATGATAGGCACCACGAAACCACCCATGTAAACCGTACCGGCCAAACCTGCAGGTTCGAAAGCCTCTGCGGAAGACAGGAATGCGAAGGGAGCGCCGATGTCGCCCTTAAAGTTGCTGGCCGCACCGAAACCGAACAGATAAACGGCTACGCCCAGAACCGCGCAGCAAATGATTACGAGGAAGCCGGATTTAATACCGGTAAAACCTTGAGACTGGCTCTTGGCTTTGGGGGCGCCTTTGGGCGCCGTAGCATTTGTAGTTGCCATGTTTTTTGAAAAATTTTAAAGTTTGTAGATTATGATTTGGATGTTTTGATTTACGTCCTTATTCCGTATGAGTCTGCCGCATGCCATTCTACCTGCCACGGGAGCAAAGATAATCAATATATGCTTGCATAACAAGGCCGGCAATAAAATTAACGCTTTTTGGCGCTGCGTACCGGAACGCTCCGGAGGCCTTTACCCCTTTGCGACCGGGCAAATTTAGCAACTTTTTGTGGAATGAGACGATATTAGTCGGTTTTTTCATGCAAAGAATTTGTTACGCTGCATTTTTAACACATATATTTCCATTTGCGCGCATTCTCCGGCAAGGCAAACGTGCCTAAGCCCCGTTGCGGCGGGGCTTAGGCACGTAAAAATTTCCCTTAAGCAAAGTCTCCGCAGCTGCGCCCTACGACAGGCCCGCACCAGTAGCGGCCGCCCGGAGCGCCTGTGCGTCCCAAGTTTTTTTATACCTTTGCGTGCTGTTCCAATGTTCTGTCCATGAAAAAAGATGCCCCGCACAATCCGCTCACGCTTTCCCTGCTGTATGCCGGTTTCAAGCGCGTAGGCCCGTGGTGGAATTTCAAGAATGTAATCAGCCCGTTTTACCGGCTCTACTACGTTTCGGACGGGGAAGGACAGGTCTACATGCACAACCGGGCTTACGAGCTGAAGGCAGGGGACCTTTTCCTGATACCCAAGTTCACGTTCCACAGTTACGCGTGCGGCTCCTCCATGGACCATTATTATATATGTTTCCTGGACGACTCCGCAGAGGGGCTCGGCATACCCGCACCGGAAAAACTGCGGGCACAAGCGCGCGCCAGCAGCTACGACCTGGGTCTGGTGAAACGTTTCCTGGAACTGAACCCGGGGCGAGCGTTGGAAAGGATGGACCCGAAGCAATACGGCTACGACGCGCACCGGCTCAACTGCGGGCCAGACGGACTGCTGGCGGCCGACGCCCGGCTGGAAAGTGAGGGCATCCTGATGCAGTTGTTGTCGCGTTTCCTCACGGAAGAGAGTCTGGCCGCCCAAGGGCACGGCAATTCATACGAGCGTCTCGTCCGGGTGACCCACTATATCAACAGTCATTTAGAGGAGAAACTCTCCGTGCCCGGACTGGCTGCGCGCAGTTGCCTGTCGCCCGATTACTTTGCCCGGATTTTCAAGCGCGTATTCGGTATGGCGCCCTGTGAATACATACAACGCAAACGCATAGAGCGCGCGCAGTTCCTGCTTGTCACCACGCAGTTGAGCGTAGGCCAGGTCGCCGGACTGGTGGGCATCGACAACTCCGCACAGTTCGCACGGCTGTTCAAAAAAATTGCCCAATCGTCGCCCCGGGAATACCGGAACAGACAATTGGGCATCTATTAACGGTGGAAAAACCACTCGCCTGGTTCGGGCAGCCTTAAAACACGTGTTCAGGGCTGTACGCGCTGGCGAAGTTCCTTAAGGAGTTCCACATCGCGGTCGCGCAAACGTCCTTCCCGGTTGGGCGGACAGTTCAAAATCAGTATATTGTCGTTCTTCGTACCCTGGCGGTAGAGTTTTTCCAGTTCGTCCAGTGTCTTGTAGGTCGTGTCTGTCGTGTTGTAGAACCAGCGCTGGCTGATGCACACCGTCGATTCCCAAGGCATGTAGTATTGCTTTCCGTCGTGGGTGAAAGTCTTCGGGTCGTTGTCCGTGGGCAAGTAAGGGTCGCCCAGGCGGAAATCGCTCGGAAAGTAGCGGATGGGGTAGCCCGCCTGCTGCTTTTCGGGAACCACACCGTGCCCGTCGGGATTGGAAGGAAGTCCGATGCTCCAGTTTATGCCCACCTGGCAGTCCGGCTCGGCCGATTTGACGGTCTGGTAAATATCCATCACGGGCCAGCGGTAATTGGGCTTCACCCATCCGCCGTCGAACCAGAACTCTACGACGTGCGTGTATTTTCCCGTAATGTCCAGCAACTCCTTGAGCTGGGCAATCATGTACTCGTTGTAGGCGGCGTCGAGCGTATAGTCGCCCACATCCGCATTCTGCTTGCGGTCCCACAGTGAATAGTAAAGCCCCAGCCCGATACCGTATTTCTTGCAAGCCTTGGCCACGGCCTCAACCACATTGGTAGGGTTACCGGAACTGGCCACGTCGTATGTCGTATAGCGGCTGTCCCACAGGCAAAAGCCGTCATGATGTTTCGTGATGAGAATCACATATTTCATGCCTGCATCGCGGGCGGTACGTATCCATTGGTCCGCATCGATCCGGGTGGGCGCATACGAAGAGGCGGGCTTAGAGCCGTCGGTCCATTCCTCGTCGTGGAACGTGTTGATACCGAAGTGGATGAACATGCCGTACTTGCGGGCAATCTGCTTTTTCTGCGCCTTGCTCGGCACTGTAGAGGGCTCGGGCAGGATAAGACGCTGTTTGATCTGTGCCGACGTCCCCGCCGCAAAGGCGAGCACGAGGCCTGACAGGAATAACTTACGTAACATGGTAGTCATCATTTAGAAGGTTTTCTGTCTATCACGCAAAATTCATAAATAGAAGGAGGCGCGGTGGCTGCCGTCACTTGCAGACGTATCTTCTCCGCCCGGTAACTTTGTGCCAGACGCACGACCTTGCAGTCCCCCATCGGCTCGTCGCCCACGTAAAGAGGTTTCCACTCCCCTTCCTGCAGGATGTCTATGTGGTAAGCCTGGATGCGGTTTGTACGATAATTTGAGAATCCGTCGTTACCGTTGCGCACATCGCAATATTCAAAAATGACAATACGGTTGAAAGGCTCGTCGGGATCAAGGTCCACGGTCAGCGTCGGCAACGTGTCGGACGAAGCCCAGCGCGTCTGCATCCCTCCGTCCACGGCCCGCCGGGCGCCCAGCGCCTCGTGGTCGTTTCCGTAGACGGAGGTGACGACTGCCGGACGTTCAAACGAGCGGATGTCGCCCCCCGACGGCAACGGTTTCCCGGCTTTCAGTCCCAGGCGCTTGCCCAATGCGATTACGGCTTCGGCCTCGTTCGCACGTATGCGGCCCGTCTGGTCGGGCGGCACGTTCATCACCAAGGTATTCCCATTGCGCGTACACCAATAAAACAGTTCCTCCAACTCGTCAAGATCGCGCACCGGCTGCGGGCCTTCCTTTTGGAACCAGGTCCAGACCTTGCTCAGACATACGGTATGCTCAAAAGGTAGATAATACGACTTGCCGTCGTGGACATACTGCTTGCTGTCGCGGAGATGGGCCACCTTGGGGTCCCACAAGCGGAAATCGCTCGGGAAATACTGAAACCCGTAACGGTCGTCCACAATCATGGAGTCGGGCAAGGCGAAGTGGCGCGAACCGGGGGTAAGCTCTATGGTATGATTGACGCCCACGGCACAATGTGGCTGCAACTTCTTCACCAGACTATACACCCGGGGCAGTTCCCAGTCCTCCACGGCGCGGTCCCACCCGCCGTCAAACCACAACTCGCACACTTCGCCATAATTGGTAAGCAATTCGGTAAGTTGCTTACACATGAAGTCGATATATTTCGACTTGTCCTCGTCCCGATAGGACGGCTCGGTGCGGTCCCATAGCGAATAATAAATTGCGAACTTCAACCCATATTTCCGGCAAGCCTTTGAAACGGCGGCCACCACATCCGTCTTCACCGGAGAAGAAGCCACGTCGTAGGTGGTATAGCGGCTGTCCCACAGACAAAAGCCGTCATGGTGTTTGGTTACAAGCAGTACATAACGGAAACCGGCATCGCGCGCCACCCGCACCCATTGGTCCGGGTCCAAATGCGTAGGATTATACTTCGAGGCCGGAATGCTGCCGTCCGACCATTCGATTTCCCCAAAAGTATTCACTCCAAAATGTATGAACATGCCGTAGCCCCGCTGCTGCATGGCCCGCTGTGTAGCATTAGGCTTGCGGGAAGGAACAATCTCCTGCCCCGGGGCTGGAGTCAGGCAGGCAGCCATTCCGAACAATACAGAAAGAATTATACTCCGTAACATAGGTTTGACATTATTAGATTTCACACCGCAAAAATAAGCATTACACGTTCATCTGATTTGCCGGATTGCTGTGAATTGTTTGCAAAATCCGCGTTTAACCCTGTGACGCCACTGCGGAAAATGGCTTTCGGCGAAAGAAAACTGCCCCAGGCCGCTGCAATCCGACCAGGCAACGGCTGCCCACCACACCAAATGTAAGCAGATACCTCACCGGCCTTAAACGATTTCTTTGTAATTTTGCATTCGGACTGCACCGGACGAAAGACTCCCGTCCCGAAACGGTCCGCCCGTAACGAGAAAAATTTTATCCATATCACATTTTTTCCATGAAACCTATCCTTTTATGCCTGGCATTTGCCATTGGCCTGTCCGCAAGCGGGCAACAGAAGCCGGCCTATTTGGATGAAAACCGCCCTCTTGAGGAAAGGGTCGAAGACGCGCTGAGCCGCATGACCCTCCAAGAAAAAATCAACATCATTCATGCCCAGTCAAAATTCAGCAGCCCGGGAGTACCGCGCCTGGGCATCCCGGAAGTATGGGCCACCGACGGCCCCCACGGCATACGAATCGAAATGAAATGGGACGAATGGGACCAAGCCGGATGGACCAGCGACTCGGTAGTCGCATTTCCCGCGCTTTCATGCCTGGCAGCCACATGGAACCCGCAAATGAGCCTGCTCTACGGCCGAAGCATCGGTGAAGAAGCACGCTACCGGGGAAAAGACATCCTGCTCGGGCCAGGAGTGAACATATACCGCACACCGCTCAACGGACGTAATTTTGAATACATGGGCGAGGACCCGTATCTGGCCAGCCGGATGGTAGTACCTTATATTATAGGTGTACAAGAGAACGGCGTAGCCGCCTGCGTGAAACATTTCGCGGTAAACAATCATGAAGTAAACCGTCACAACACGAATGTCATTGTAGACGACCGCACGCTCTACGAAATCTATCTACCGGCCTTCAAAGCCGCCGTCCAAGAAGGGAATGCCTGGTCCATCATGGGCGGCTACAACCTCTACATGGGACAACACTGCTGCCAAAACAAGCGTCTGCTACAAGACATTCTGAAAGGCGAATGGGGATTTAAGGGCGCTGTCGTGTCGGACTGGGGAGCCGTGCACAACACGGAGCAATCTATTGCCCACGGCGTAGACTTGGAGTTCGGCAGCTGGACCAACGGCCTTTCGGACGGCAAAGGCAATGCCTATGACAACTATTTTCTGGTCACTCCTTACCTGCGGCTTATCCAACAGGGCAAAGTAGGGACAAAAGAACTGGACGACAAGGTAAGACGCGTACTCCGCCTCATCTTCCGTACCTGCATGAACACCCGGGCCGGCTGGGGAGCGCTCTGCTCGCCGGCACACTACGCCGCAGCCCGGCGCATCGATGAAGAAGGAATCGTACTGCTGAAAAACGAAAGAAACCTTCTCCCGCTGGACCTTTCTAAAGCCAAGCGCATCGTAGTCGTAGGCGAGAATGCCATCAAGGCCATGACTATAGGCGGAGGCAGCTCTTCGCTGAAGGTACAGCACGAGACCTCGCCCCTCGAAGGCTTGCGCCAGCGCATTGGCGACACTGTCCGCATAGACTATGTCCGCGGTTATGTGGGCGACACCAACAATGAATACAATAACGTGCGGACAGGTGCGGACCTGACAGAATCGCGTTCTGCCGAAGAACTCAAGGCAGAGGCATTGACCGCCGCAAAAGGTGCGGACTATGTCATCTTCGTAGGCGGGCTCAACAAAAGCGGCGGACAAGACTGCGAAGATGCCGACCGCAGCGGGCTGAACCTGCCCTACGGACAAGACGAACTGATCAGCGCCTTAGCAGCCGTCAACCAGAATCTGATTGTCGTAAATATATCCGGCAATGCGGTGGCCATGCCCTGGATCAAATCCGTCCCGGCCATCGTACAAGGCTGGTACGGCGGCTCTGAAGCGGGCAACGCCTTGGCCGCAATCCTGACGGGCGACACCAATCCCAGCGGGAAGTTGCCCTTCACATTCCCGGTAAAATTGGAAGATGTACCGGCACACAAATTAGGAGAATATGTCGGACAGGGCCGAAACGACACCGTTGACATCCATTATAACGAGGGAATTTTCGTAGGTTACCGTTGGACGGATCTTCACCAAGAAGCCCGCCCGTTATTTCCATTCGGACATGGCCTGAGCTACACCACCTTCGCTTACGGAAAACCCACCGTGGACCATTCTTCCATCTCCGCCACGGACTCGCTGACCATCAAGGTAGCGATACGCAATACGGGCACACGGGCTGGACAGGAAGTAGTACAGCTTTACATTCGCGACAAAGAAGCCTCCGTGCCCCGTCCCGACAAGGAATTGAAAGGCTTCCAGAAAATACAGCTCTCCCCTGGCGAGGAAAAAGTCGTGCAATTCACCATAGGGAGCGACGCACTGAGCTATTTCGACGCCGAACGCCACAAATGGGTGGCAGAACCAGGAACGTTTGAGGCTGTCATCGGCGCATCCTCGTCCGACATCCGTGGTACGGTAAAATTCCGTCTGAAATAAACATATCATCCAGCCCTGACGATAAGACCGGCATCCCTGTCCGGGTGCCGGCAGGAAAGCCTTGGGACAAAAATCCGTAAGTGCTCGTCCTGGTCTTCCGGCAGGAACATAAAAACAAGCCGTACAAGCGCAGTAATCGAAAAAAACGGTCCATTCTTGGAGATATGCACAGAAAATCACTATATTTGCCCAGTTTTACGACGCGCTTATCCAAACACATACATTAATTAAAATACAGAATAATGAGTCTGAAAATAGTTGTGCTCGCAAAGCAAGTCCCCGACACGCGCAATGTGGGCAAAGACGCTATGACGCCGGAAGGGACTGTGAACCGCGCCGCCCTTCCCGCAATTTTCAACCCCGAAGACCTCAATGCCCTTGAACAGGCACTGCGTCTCAAAGAACAGAACCCCGGTTCTACCGTCAGCATTCTGACCATGGGTCCTCCCCGAGCCACCGAAATCATACGCGAAGGACTTTACCGCGGAGCGGACAACGGCTACTTGCTGACAGACCGCGCCTTTGCCGGTGCAGACACACTGGCCACGAGCTACGCTCTCTCCATGGCCATCCGGAAAATCGGAATGCCGGACATTGTCATCGGAGGCCGTCAGGCCATAGACGGCGACACCGCACAAGTAGGCCCGCAAGTTGCCCAGAAGCTGGACCTCAACCAGGTGACTTACGTCACGAGTATCGAATCGGTCAAAGATAAAAAGATCATTGTCACCCGTCATATTGACGGCGGCATCGAACGCGTCGAAGCTCCCCTGCCTATTCTGCTCACCGTCAATGGCAATGCAGCCCCCTGCCGTCCGCGCAATGCCAAACTCGTCATGAAATACAAACGCGCCACCGCCCCTATGGAGCGTCCGGCCGACGGCGACATGCCTTATGCTGAAGAGTATGAGAAAAAGCCGTACCTGACCGTTACACAATGGAGCGTTGCCGACGTCGACGCCGACTTGCAGCAATGCGGCCTGGCAGGTTCGCCGACAAAAGTGAAAGCCGTACAAAACATTGTGTTCAAGGCTAAAGAAAGCAAGCGTCTCTCTGATGCGGACGAAGAAATTGAAGGCCTCATCAAAGAGTTATTAGATAGTCACACAATCGGGTAAAGAAGAGAAATGAACAACGTTTTTGTATATTGCGAGATTGACGGCACGACCGTTGAGGAAGTCAGCTACGAACTGCTGACCAAAGGACGCAAATTGGCCAATCAATTGGGTGTACAGCTTGAAGCTGTGGCTGCCGGCAGCGGCATAACCGGAAAAGTAGAAAAAGACATCCTCTCTTATGGGGTGGACAAACTGCATGTTTTCGATGCCGAGGGGCTTTATCCTTATACCTCGAAACCGCATACCAGCATTTTGGTAAATCTTTTCAAACAAGAAAAGCCGCAAATCTGCCTGATGGGCGCCACCGTTATCGGCCGCGACCTGGGTCCGCGCGTATCCTCCTCGCTCACCAGCGGCCTGACCGCAGACTGCACAGCACTCGAAATCGGCGATTACGACGAAAAGAAAACAGGCAAACACTACGAGAACCTGCTTTACCAGATTCGCCCGGCTTTCGGCGGAAACATCGTGGCCACAATCGTCAATCCCGACCACCGTCCGCAGATGGCCACCGTGCGCAGCGGCGTGATGAAGGCTGAAAAAGTCGCAGAATACTACAACGGGGAAATCATCTACGAAGACGTAGCCAAATTCGTCCCCGAAACCGACTATATCGTAAAAGTGCTCGAAAGGCACGTCGAAAAGGCCAAGAACAATTTGAAAGGAGCTCCCATCATCGTGGCCGGCGGATACGGTGTAGGAAGCAAGGAAGGCTTCGACCTGTTGCGCAAACTGGCTGAAGAGCTTCATGGCGAAGTCGGTGCCAGCCGTGCCGCCGTCGACGCCGGCTACTGCGAGCACGATTTACAAATCGGCCAGACTGGTGTCACCGTGCGCCCCAAGGTTTACATTGCCTGCGGCATCAGCGGAGCCATCCAGCACGTGGCCGGAATGAAAGAGAGCGGGATTGTCATTTCCATCAATACCGACCCCGACGCACCCATCAACACTATTGCCGACTACATCATCACCGGGCGCGTGGAGGATATTGTGCCTAAAATGATTAAGTACTACAAGGAAAACAGCAAATAACGCCTCTTCAACTCCCGTTTCTCCCAGCCGCCGCGCGAAATAGCCGGCCGGTAAGCACCGGAAGTCACCATCCGTACCCTACCATGCCCGACGAAACGGGCCACGGCCATCTGACGGCAAAATCCACCCCGGCCTGCGGAAGAAACATAGAAAAGGAACCAACCTAAGAACAAAAGAAATGGCAAATAATTATAGCGAACATCCCGAGCTTAAATTCGAGCTCAACCACCCCTTGATGAAACGCATTGTCGAGCTTAAGGAGCGCGACTTCCGCGACAAGGATTCCTACGACTACGCGCCGCTCGATTTCGACGACGCCATGGATAGCTATGACCGTGTGCTCGACATCGTGGGCGAAATCAGCGGGACCACCATCGCCGACAATGCCGAAGGCGTAGACCTTGAAGGCCCGCACCATGAAGGCGACCGCGTGCGTTATGCTTCCGGGACGGCCGACAACCTCGATGCCATGGTCAAGGCCGGCATGAACGGCATGACCATGCCCCGCCGTTACGGTGGCCTCAATTTCCCCATCACGCCCTACACCATGTGCGCCGAACTCGTGGCAGCCAGCGACGCCGGCTTCGGTAACATCTGGAGCCTGCAGGACTGCATCGAAACCCTCTACGAATTCGGTGACGAAGACCAGCACAGCCGCTTCATCCCCAGAGTCTGTGCAGGCGAGACCATGTCTATGGACCTGACCGAACCGGATGCCGGTTCCGACCTCCAGCACGTCATGCTCAAAGCTACATACAGCGAAGAAGAGGGATGCTGGCTGCTGAACGGTGTAAAACGATTCATCACCAACGGCGACGCAGACATCCATCTGGTACTTGCCCGTTCGGAAGAAGGCACGACCGACGGCCGTGGTCTCTCCATGTTCATTTACGACAAACGCCAGGGGGGCGTCAACGTGCGCCGCATCGAAAACAAGCTCGGCATCCATGGCTCGCCCACATGCGAACTTGTCTACAAGGACGCTCATGCCGAACTTTGCGGCGAACGCAAACTGGGACTTATCAAATACGTCATGGCTCTGATGAACGGCGCCCGCCTCGGCATCGCAGCTCAAAGCGTCGGCATCTCACAGGCCGCCTACAATGAAGGCCTTGCCTATGCCAAAGACCGCGAGCAGTTCGGAAAAGCCATCATCAACTTCCCGGCCGTTTACGACATGCTGGCACTCATGAAAGCCAAGCTCGACGCCGGACGTGCCCTCCTGTACCAATGCGCACGCTACGTCGACGTCTACAAAGCCCTCGACGACATTGCACGCGAACGCAAACTCACGCCCGAAGAGCGCAAGGAGCAGAAACTTTATGCCAAACTCGCCGACAGCCTCACGCCATTGGCTAAGGGCATGAACTCCGAATATTGCAACCAGAACACCTACGACGCCATCCAGATTCACGGCGGTTCGGGCTTCATGATGGACTATCCCATCCAGCGCTACTACCGCGATGCCCGCATCACCAGCATCTACGAAGGCACCACGCAGCTCCAGGTCGTAGCCGCCATACGCTACGTCACCAACGGCAGCTACCTGGCACAGATGCGTGAGTTTGAGGCCGCAAGCGTCAGCGAGGAATGCCGCCCGCTCCAGGAGCGCGCCCGCAAAATGGCCGACCTCTACGAAGCCGCCGTCAACTACGTCAAAGAGGCCAAGGACCAGGAACTGCACGACCTCTGCGCACGCCATCTCGTCGAAATGGCCGGCGACATCATCATGCTCCACCTCCTGCTCCACAACGCGACAGCCGCACCCGAACTGTTCCTGAAGAGCGCACGTGTCTATACCAATTTCGTGGAAGGCGAAATCGCCAAGCACCACACGTTTGTCATGAACATGAACGTAGAGCAATTGGCCGACTACCGCCAGACGGTATAAGCGGCCAGATTGGAAATCCTATACACTTTCATCCCCGGGACATGGACTCTGTCCCGGGGATTTTCATATCTGCGCGGAATAGCCGCTGCTTCCTTCCGTAAAAGCCGCGGTCTACCCTTGCGGAACGCATGGAAAATCGCGTACAAGCCCATCACGGTGTGGAAAAATAACGTATCTTTGCCTTTCAAAATATTTCCAAGCGCTATGTTTGCTATCGTCATCAACGCCGTGGCTGTCATTATCGGAAGCGCCATCGGCGCCTTGGCCCGCAAGGGCATCCGTGAGAAATACATCACCGTCCTCAACACCGCTATGGGGCTGGCGGCCCTGGTACTCGGCATCAATGTGGCCATGAACAACATGCAAAAGAGCCAGTTTCCCGTGCTTTTCATCTTCTGCCTGGCGCTGGGCGGACTCATCGGCACCATGCTGCACCTGGACCAGCGCATGGAGCGCGCCACTGCCCGCGTTTCGGGCGGCTCGAACCTGGCCGAAGGCATCACCACCGGCATTCTGCTCTGCTGCGTCGGCACGCTTTCCATGATGGGCCCTGTCATGAGTGCGCTCTACGGCGACGACACCTATCTCATGACGGCCGCCACGCTCAACCTCGTCACCATGGTCGTACTGGCCTCCAGCTACGGGTTCGGCACCGCCCTCACGGCCATCGCCGTGTTTGCCTGGCAATCCGGCATCTACGGCATTGCCCGCCTTTCGGCCACCTTCATTTCCGAAGAACTCATTGCCGAAGTCTCCATCGTCGGCGGCATCCTCATCGCCGCCAGCGGTCTGGGCGTGCTCAACATCAAGGACTGCAAGACGATGAATCTCTTCCCAGCCCTCTTCATCCCCATGATATTCTATGCCATCAAGGCCCTGTTCTGACCCTGCCGGCCTGCCCACACCGCTACCCTATAAAAACCGTTCCGCATGAAATTACGCACCGCTTTCCTCGCCATGCTCGCCGCCGGCTGGCTCACGGCCGCCGCCCAAGGCAGCGTGGCCCGTTTCGAGTTCGAGGGTTCGGTCGGTTTCACCCAACCCATCGGGCGCTTCGTGTCCGACTCGTGGAGCCTGGTCCGCGCCTTCGCCTTTGAGGTCCGGTTCAATTTTCCCTACCAACCTTTGGACCTCGGACTGGAATACTACTTCGGGAAAACGCCCCGCGAGCACGAACTGCTCGACTGGAAAGCCCGCGTCATGGGCTATTCCGTCTTCATGGACTACAACTTCCGGCGCGGCAAGGACTTCTCGCCGTTCGTAGGCGCCGGCGTCGGACTTGGCGTCTGCAAGAATGTCAACGGCGAAGCCGTAGGACCGGAGGGGCAGCGCATGCTGTTCTCACCGCGCCTGGGCATCGAGTTTTTCCGCCATGTACGCCTCACGGCCTTCGCCCGCTTTGCCGGACGGAGCTACAACCACCTGGGCCTTTCGCTCGGTATCGTCCTGGGTGGCGGACGCCGCTAAACGCATCCCGGCCCTCACCGCACAGGCCGGTAACACGGACCGCGAAGCCGGCGGACGCCTCAATGCCAGCTCTTCAGGTTGGCCGTAGCCTCCACCCGCCGCTCGAGCGCATCGGGCACATTGACAAAGAAGTCTATGCCTGTCATTTCCTCCACGGCGTCTACGGTCATGGCCGCACGGTCCATGGGTTGCTTGCCCTTACGGTTGGCATAATAGAAGCCGATGGCTTTCTCTTCCCCCTTTTTCAGTGAAAGCACCACCTTGAAGAAACCGTCGGGAACGGTTATCTTCAACATCTTCCCGATGGACTTTTGCCCTTTTCCCCGATATACCGGTCCGCAGGCCACATAAACGCGCCCTTCCTGCCCGGCCCAGCGGCGGCAGGCTTTTTCGAGCGTGGACCACGGCCCGGCGTTCAGCCCGTGGTCCTGCGGGCATATATTGCTCATGTAAAAGCACTCTTTCATGGCCTTCTGGCTCCACTTCATGTCCGCCGCCGGGACCATGTGGCCTCGGTCGTAGCCGGAGCCCTTGTAGTCGTCCGTCGTGACGCGGTGCGGCTCGGGCACCTGCGGGTCGGGCAGGAAGTCGTCGGCCCGGGGCACAGTCCCCTCGGCCTCGTCTGCCGTCAGTTCCCATGCCACCCAGTTCGGCGCGTTATGCTCCCGGTTGAACGAAAGCGTGTAGCCCGTGTGCGCAATGATGCGCTCGGGCACGCCCTTCATGCGGCCGGGCAGCTCCATCTTGCGTCCGCCCGAAGCCGGCGCGGCCGTTTCGTTCGTCTGTTCCTGCGCCGATGCGGTGAACCTGTCCGTAGCACTGCCGTCCGTCTGCCGCAGTCCGTAAAGCCCACCCGCCGCCACGACGGCCAGGCCCACAATCCATTTCAACAGTTTCATAGGATTTCCTGTTTATATTCCCCGCAAAGTTAAGACGAAATCCGGAAACGCTGCGTTCCGGATAGGCATAAGCTGTCCGCGCGTACGTTTTCGCCCGAAATTCCATGTACTGCGGGACAAAATAATTACCTTTGCGAAAGACAACCAGTTCGGACTGTACGACCTGCGCAAACTACGGATACAAATCCCCACTGTCTACGACCAATTGTGGTGGCAGACGGAAGGCGCGGTGCTTATGGGCATCAAAGACGGCCGCAACGTGCTGCTCGACATCTATGGCCACGAGCTGCACTGACCCGGCCAACGCCTGGGCCAACGGACAGGCGGGCGACACCCGCCCGCAACGTAGCGGACCGGACTATGCCGGCAAACACGGGCCTAAGCCCCGTAAAAAATCCCCTTAGCCGCGTAAAAAACGGGCTAAGCCCCGTGGCAATCCCGATATCCGCACGAACTGCCACCTTGGTTCAAAGAAAATCCTAAACAAATCCTGATATGACGCGTTCCTACACCCCACCTCCCACACCGGGCATGGCCTCCGCGACCAACGTGATCGACCGTTTTCCCGGTTACAGTTTCGTCCCGGCCAGTTCGTTCCAGATGCGGGCCAACATGACAGCCCGCACGTGGCTCGTCTTCATCACCTGTGTATGCGGCCTCCTGGCTGCCATCTCTATGGCCTATTTCCTGGCCATATTCATCCTCTACTACGTCATGGAGCGCTGGACCGACGCATGGATTAGTGCGATCGGCTGGCTGTTTCTCGTCATCTGCCTCATTAACGTAGCGGGACTTTTCGTCCTGCATCGTGTCTCGCCCATGGGGCGACAGGCTTTCCCGCAGCGTTGGCGGCGGCGTCACGGCTTGGCGGCGGAATTCGACTACATCCAACCCTACGGCGTGGCCACGGCGCGCTACGCCTTTTTCGTGAAGAACGGCCGTTTCGGCCTCTACGACCTGCACGCCATCCGTGTACAGATTCCGGCAAACTACGACCGGCTGGAATGGAAACTGGCGGACCACACGCTGCTGGCCACGCAGGGCGGGGAGAAATTCTATCTCGACATACAGGGACAGCGGCTCGGCTGACGACCGCCCGATGGGTAGCCGACCTGCTACGCGAAACGGCCTCCCGGCGCGCCTTGTGCGGCGCCGGGAGGCCGTTAGTGTGTACGGAACCGGACGGCGGTCAGGCTATGTTGCCGCGGATGCGTTTCAGGTAAGCGTCCAGCCGCCCCTCGTCCTGCTGGCTAATGATGTCCGCCAGTTCCTTCAGCTCCGCGCAGATGCGGTCCACGTGGGCGCCCGTGCGGGGGTTGAAAAGAATCTCGCGCAAGAGTCCGTCGTCTTCGCCAAGCACGCCGCGGGCAATGGCCATGTGGCGCTTGAACGTAGTGCCGGGGGCATCCTGATGCTTCATCACGGCGGAGAAGACAAAGGTGGAGACGAAGGGGATGCTCAGCGAATAGGCCACCGTCTCGTCGTGCTCATCGAACGTGTATTCGCTGATGTGCAGGCCCAGGCGCGTGTACAAGTCCTTGAAAAAGATACGCCCCATGTAATCGCCCTCGGTGATGATGATGGCGTTCTCGTTGGCCAGGGCGCCTAAGTTGGCAAACGTAGGCCCGAACATGGGATGCGTGGAAACGTAGCGGCGGCCGCATTCGGCGTAATACTCGCGCAAACCCGTCTTGACCGAGGCGATGTCGCTCACAATGCAGTCGGCGGGCAGGTGGGGCACGACTTCGCGGAACACGTCCACGGTATAGCGGAGCGTAACGGCGTTGATGACCAGCTCGGGGCGGAACTCGTCCACTTCGGCGAGGGAGGTGAAGCGCAACGTGTTGTACATGAAACGCAGCCTGCGCGGGTCTACGTCGTAGACGGCGGTCTCGTGTTCAAAGCTCAGGAGGTCGACAAAGAAGGAGCCCATTTTCCCGGCTCCGAGGATCAGGATTCTCATATCGCTTTCTGTTCAGGCGGCAGGCGCCCGCCGCGGCATGCCGCCCGACACAGGGCACAGGAACGGCGGACGCGGCCTGCCTTATTTATTCATGATATCAATTTGCTGACGGACGCTTTCTTCGTGAATAGCCTCGAAAACGACTTTCAGGAAATCGGCAGACATGCCGCAAAGCACACCTTGCGCGCCGCGCTTGTCGAGGATTTCCGTATAACGGTCTGTCTGGACCACAGTCATCTCGTGCTCCCGCTTGTATTGCCCGATTTCGCGGCACACACGCATACGCTTGGCCAGGAGTTCGATAATGGAATTGTCGCACTCGTCAATCTGGCGGCGGAGCGCTTCGAGGCTTTCGGTGGTCTGCACGGCTTTACGCACGACCAGTTTGTCGAGGATGAAGTCGAGCACGTCGGGCGTAATTTGCTGTAACGCGTCGCTCCAGGCGTTGTCCGGGCAGCAGTGGCTCTCGATGATCAGGCCGTCGAAGCCGAGGTCCATGGCCTGCTGGCTGAGCGGCGCAATGAGTTCGCGTTTGCCGCCGATGTGGCTCGGGTCGCCAAAGATGGGCAAGGCAGGAATGCGGCGGCGCAACTCGATGGGGATATGCCACATGGGAAGGTTGCGGTACAGGCGCTTGTCGTATGAAGAAAAGCCGCGATGGATGACACCCAGACGCTTGATGCCTGCGCCGTTGATGCGTTCCAGACCGCCTATCCAGAGTTCGAGGTCGGGATTGACGGGGTTCTTGACCAGTACGGGGACGTCGACACCGCGCAGGGAATCGGCCAGTTCCTGCATGGCAAAAGGATTGGCCACCGTGCGGGCACCCACCCACAGAATGTCTACACCGGCTTCGAGCGCGGCCTCGACGTGGCGGGGCGTGGCCACTTCGGTGGCCACCAGCATGCCCAGTTCCTTCTGCACGCGCTGCAGCCACGGCAAACCGACCGTACCGACGCCTTCAAAGCCTCCGGGCTTCGTGCGGGGTTTCCAAATGCCGGCACGGAATATCTTAATGCCTTTTTTAGCCAATTGAGTGGCGGTGTCCATGACTTGCTCTTCTGTCTCGGCGGAACAAGGGCCGGCGATGACGATAGGGCGTTTCGGCTCAATGCCTGGGAATTTCAAGGGTAATAAATCGAGTTCCATAATGTTTTTATCTTATAAGGATTTTTTCTGTCGGTATTTTTCGCGAATCAGGCCTTGGTAGCTTCCGGCCCGCTGAAGACCGCCGCTACGCGATGCAAGGCTTCCTCCAGTTTTTCCTCCTTCGCGCAAAGGGAAAGACGGACATAGCGGCGGCCGTTTGAGCCGAAGATGAAACCTGGCGTGATGAAAACCCGCGCCTCGTGGAGCACGCGCTCTGTCAGTGCTTCGGCGTCGGCATAGTGGTCGGGAATGCGCCCCCAGAGGAACATGCCGGTTTGCGCGGGGTCGTAGCTGCAGCCCATAGCCTCCATGATTTTCCCTGCCAACACGCGGCGGCGGGCGTAAACGTTATAATTGGCCTCTTCGTGCCAAGCATCCGTATTGGCATAGGCTTGCGCCGCAGCTAACTGCATAGGCCGGAACGTGCCGGAGTCTATGTTGCTCTTCACCTTGAGTATCCAGCTGACGAATTGGGCATTGGTCGCCAACATTCCGACTCTCCAGCCGGGCATGTTGTGACTTTTACTCATAGAGTTGAACTCGATGCAGTGCTCCTTGGCGCCGGGGATTTGCAGGAGACTGAGATGCTCGCGGCTCAAGATAAAGCTATAAGGATTGTCGTTTACGACGACTATGCCGTGGCGGCGGGCAAAGTCGACCAGACGTTCATAGGTTTCGCGACGGGCCGGTGCGCCGGTCGGCATATGGGGATAGTTGCTCCACAGGAGGCGGACGCCGGAAAGGTCCATCTTTTCCAAAGCATCGAAATCCGGTTGCCACCCATTCTCGGGCCGCAGATCATAAGGTACGACCTCGCATCCGAGCAAACGGGATAGCGACGTATAAGTGGGATAGCCGGGATTGGGGACCAAGACCTTTTCGCCGGGATTGACAAAAGCAAGCGTCACATGCAGGATGCCTTCTTTCGAACCTATCAAAGGTTGGATCTCCGTGCGGTAGTCCAACTCCACGCCATACCAACGGCGGTAGAAGCCGGCCATAGCCTGGCGCAGCTCCGGTATGCCGACGGTGGGTTGATAACCGTGGACGCCTTCGAGACGCGCCGCGGCACAAAGAGCTTCGACAGTCTCGTGCGAAGGCGGCATGTCGGGGCTGCCGATAGCCAAGCTGATAATGTCGCGCCCTTCTGCGTTCAACCGGGCAATTTCCTTACCTTTCCTGGAAAAGTAATACTCGCTCACTTGTTCCAGACGCTGCGCGGGCCGAATAGCCGGCCTGCCGGCGCATTTATCACTTTCCTTCATATTCGCCTAAAATTTTTAATTCTCTCGTCAATGGGCGCACCGCCTCTATGCTCTGACGGTATCGCAAATAATCATGATACGTCACGTCCACGTAAAACAGGTACTGCCACTCTTGCCCTATCATCGGGAGCGACTGGATTTTGGTCAGGTTTATCTTATAGAAACTAAAGATGGAGAGCACCTGCGAAAGACTACCTTCCTCGTGCGGCAGGGTAAAGACAATGCTACTCTTGTCCGTATGGGACAAGTCGCGGAAACGGTCGGCGTTCCACACATCGCTCAACACGAGAAAGCGGGTGTAATTGTGCTTGTTGTCCTCAATAGCCTGGCGCAGCACTTTCATGCCGTAGAGCGGCGCCGCGCCGGCATGGCAGATAGCCGCATGGCCGCGCAAATGTTGCCGCGCAATGGTCTCGGCCGCCCCCGCGGTGTCCTCCACCTCTACCACTTTCATCTCCGGATGGCGCGAGAGAAAGGTGCGACACTGTGCCAGCGCGACGGGATGCGAATTTACCTCGCGGATATCTCCCATATTGTCTTCGGGCAGGCACATAATGCTGTGCTCTATGTGAAGTTTATGCTCCCCGACCACCGTAAACCCGCTGTCGCGGAGAAGTTCATAATTATGGAGCAGGCTACCCGCAATTGTGTTCTCGATGGCGACCATGCCAAGCAGCGTATCATCTGTACGCATGGCATCAAACACATCCTCGAACGTATTACAGCAAACCAGCTCGACCTCTTCGCCGGAAAAAAACTGATGAGATGCAATGTCGTGAAACGAACCTCTGATGCCTTGTATCGCTATTCTTACCATATCTGAAAGCAAAAATCCCGCTCCTGAGACAGAAGCGGGATTGTTTATCTGAATTGAATGATTTCTTGGATTTAACGCACAACGTCCCGCTTCGCTTGCCCGGCAAAGTAAAAATAACCGAAAAAGTAAAACGACTGGAACTGTGTCATGTCTGATTATTGTTTTCGTGGCAAAAATACCGATTTTATTTTACCCGACAAACTTTTCGCCGTTTTTTTCAAAAATTTATTCTCCGGCGAGTTTCCCAAGATGATTACCAGCCATTATAGTGGACATTGGCCGCGTCATACTTATCCTTGGGCTGCGGCGCCCCTTCCGGGTATCCCACTGGGATAAGGCAAAAAGGCGTGATGTTTTCCGGAAGCCCGAGTGCCGCGCTCACGGCAGCCATGCGGTCCTCATACGGACTTACCCCGGTCCACACTGCCCCCAGCCCCATCGCCTCGGCCGCCAGCAACAAATTCTCAGCCGCGGCCGAGCAGTCATACGCCCAGTTGACCGAAGGCTTACCCTCCGCATCCACAATGCTCCGGTCGCCGCAAATCACGATGACCGCGGACGCGTCGGCCAGCATCTTTGCTTTCGGCAAGCGCTGCGCCAGGCTGTCCATAATGGCCTTATCGTCCACGACGGCGAATTTCCAGGGCCGCATGTCGCGGCCTGACGGTGCCGCCATTGCGGCACGGACCAGCGAATCCAGCTGGGCGCGGCCCACTGCGCGGTCTGTATAAGCACGCACGCTCTTACGCGAAAGAATGTTCTGGAACACGACAGAGGACCGCGACGCTGGAGCGGGACGCACCTCGGTGCTGTAAACCAGGCGGACTAAGGCGGCCAGCAGCGCCAATGCCAAAACAAGGCTGACTATCTTATACTTATTCATGCCATGTATATAGGTTTGTTTCTACCAATGTTTTCATTTCTTGCCCTCGGCCAGTTCAAGCAATGCGCCGACCGGGCACACCGCGCGGCACCACGGCGTCGGCACAAAGATGCCCAGCACGACGAAAAATGCCGCCAGGATGATGACCGCGGGCGTGGCGCTTTGTACTAAGAAAGCCGTAAACGGCTCGTAGTCCAACAGATATGCGCCAAATCCGGACCACAGCAGCAACAGCAAGGCCATGAGCAGCGCCAAGCGGACGTTGCGCAGCATCTTGTAGGTCTGCGGCCGCACGTGCCATTTGGGCAACGGCAACCGCCAGGCCAGTTCCTGCAACGCCCCATAAGGGCATACCCAATTGCAGAAGTAGCGCGGCCGGCCCAACAGAGGCATGACAATCGCCACGAGCAGCAGCAAAAATCCCGGCAGGTATAGCACAGGGTCGAGCCCGCCGCTTGCCCATCCGCGCAGCAAGGACAGCGAAAGGAACTGGCCGCACCAGAATCCCGTCACCACCACGTTGAGCACCAGCACGGCCAGCCGCGCGGCTTTAGGCACCCGGCTACGCCACGCCACTCCTACGCCGAGCAACAGCACGAGACCCAACGCTGCCGTGCGCCCCCACCCTATGGCCGGTGCACTGCTGCGCACCGCCTCCACTTCCTGCCGGGCTGAAAGCGTGCGCCGCACGGTATCTATGAGGCCGCGGCTGGAATAGGTAGCCCCCGTCACGCCGTCCACCTGGACAGCCGTGGCTTCGGCCACGCTTTTCCCCGTCCACCGGGGGATGAGGTCCGCACACGCGCGCTCAAAGAAGTCGCGTGTCTCAGCGTTTCGGGCGGGCGCTATGCCTGCCACCACGCCCTGCGCATCTATATATATGTACACAGGGACCGGCCCGGCAAAGCCGGACACACCGGAAGCATATCGCTCGCTGCTGACCAATGTCCCCCGCTCTTTCCCGTCCCGTGCCGTGACGGTCCATGCGGCTGAGTCGAGCTGTTCCAGACTGGTGCCGGCGAGTCCGAGACGGGAGAGCACGGCGATATCGGGCGCGGCAACCGGCGAAAGCGCTGACTGGCGCCCTTGCCCGATGGGCTGGCCGAACAAGCGACCTGTCCATACGGCGGTCGCGGCAATCATCAAGAAAACTACTAGCAACGACAGCAGGCGTTCGAGTAGCGGTTGGAGTTTGCGGAATACAGGCAAATTCATACGTTTATCAGAAAATACGGTCCGCGATCAGCCTTCGCGGAGGAAGTCGAAAGCTTCAAAGATTTGTTCCTTCGTGGCATGGCTGTCCAGCCGCACCTGGCCTACGTCGGCCAGCAAGGAGAAGTTGACGGCGCCGCCGGCGTTTTTCTTGTCATGCAGCATGAACGCATATAGTTGCTCGTAGTGGTGGCAGTCAAAGCTGAATGTGCCGTAGTGCTCACGGATATAGGCAGCCGTCTGGCGCAACTTGCTTTCCGGAAATCCGGCCAAGGCCGTGCTCAGATAAAGTTCGCACACCATGCCCCACGCCACAGCATAGCCGTGAAGCACCGGCCGTCGCTCGGCGAGGGCCAGACTTTCCAGTGCGTGTCCGGCCGTATGGCCCAGATTCAAAGACTTGCGCAGCCCGCGCTCGTGGGGGTCGGCGGCGACGATGCGCTCTTTCACCGCGATGCTCTCCGCTACCATTTCCTGCAAGCGGGCGTAGTCGGGCGCCGACAAGTCGTAGCGGAGATGCGCGGCCCACATGGCGTCGTCGCTCAGCAAGGCGTGCTTCAGCATCTCGGCATAACCAGAGCGCAGGTTCATACCGTCGAGCGTGCGGAGAAAGGCGGTGTCGACCACTACGGCCAGACTGTCGCTGAAGGCGCCTATCTCGTTCTTCAAGCCGTTAAAGTTGATGCCTGTCTTTCCGCCCACCGCGGCATCCACCATAGAGAGCAGCGTCGTGGGCACATTGACAAAGGCGATGCCGCGCTTGAACGTCGAGGCGGCAAAGCCGCCCAAATCTGTCACCATACCGCCGCCAAGGCATACCAGCAGCGAGCGCCGCGAGGCGCCGCCTTCGCTCAAGGCTTTCCATACGTCGGCCAGTGTCGTGAGGTTTTTGTTCGTATCCGTCGCGCCGACCACTATGTCGGCCGCCTGGCCGAGGATGACCGACGCTGCCAGCAGGGGACGGCAAAGCCTGTGGGTCGTCTCGTCCGTCAGGACGAAGACCTTGTCGAAAGGCACAGCGGCACGGCGGACCAAGGCTTCAAGGTCGGCCGCCGCGTTCTGTGAAAAGATGACTTCTGTGTTCATGAATGTTGCGGGTAAAGTTCCATCCCGGCCACTCCGGGACCTTCATAGGCCGCAATGGCGCGGCGGTAATCGGCCGGCACTTTGACTGAAGCCTGCGCTGAAAGTGAGAAGCAGACCATCACCGTGGCACACTGGCACACCACCTGCTGCGTGGCCTCGTTGACTGCGCGCTGCTGGAGCGTTATGCTCTTTTCCCCGACATGGGAAATGCGCGTCTCGACGACGATGCGGTCGCCTTGGAATATAGGGATGAAAAAATCGGCATTGATGTTGGCTACGACGGGAACAATGTCGCGCGAATGGTAGTCCGCATGGAGCACCGTCGCCAGGTAGTCCTCTTTCCCCAAATCGTAGAAGGCGAAATAGGCATTATTGTTCACGTGCCCGTAGCGGTCCACGTCGTTGAAGCGGATCTGTATGGGCAGACGGTGGCGGAAGCCTGCCGCCACGCCGCCGGCGTCCTGCGCCAAATGGGCTGAAGTGGGTATGTGCATGTCTTATTGGAATGGATGAGGGGTGGCGACTGGCGAAAAGTAATCGCGTGCGACCGCGGCCATGCGCTGTCGGTCCGGAAGCATCTCGAGCGTTTCTTCATCGACGCGGCATAGTCCGCGCAAGGGGTAAATGCCGGCGGCTTCGTCGGGATATATGCCCTTCACCGTCGCAAACAGATGGTTGCGCGCATCGACTATGCGGACGGACTCCGCGTTATAGTCGGGGACTGTCGTACCGGTTTGCAGCACGGTCCGTACGTAGGACTCGAGCGCGTCTATGAATTCCTTTTCTTCATTCGTCATGTCCGCAAAGGTACGCACTTTTCCGCCAAAAGGTAAGCTCCGGACCTTAAACTTACTAAAATCGGCATGCCGCGGCCGTGAGGGAAACGGTCTCCGGCCGTAAACGGAAAGGCGGCGGCGACTGAGCGCTGGCAAACGGGGATAAGGCTCCGCGCTACGGGGCTTAGCCTCGTGCCGACGGGGCTAAGCCCCGTAGCGCGGAGGCACAGCACAGGGACGCCGGCTGGCTGCAAGGGCCGTGGCGCTACGAAGCAAGCCCCGGCAGCGCCATAAGCACTGCCGGGGCTGAATAGGGGAACCCGCTGCCCGGGAATGGGACGGACGCGGAACTTACTTTTTCATCGTAAGCGAACCGGAGCCAATCATCTGTCCGTCCACGAAGACATAAGCCGTGTACGTGCCGCCGCTCAGATATTCGCTGACGGGGACGTAGAGAGAAACCTGCTGTTCCTCGCCGGTATATTCGATATTCTTGGAAGCGGAGTAGCCGATATTCTTGTTTTCATAGGCGAACGTCCCGGCATTGCCCACCACATCCTGCGTGGGTTTGAGCAAACGGACATAGACAGTACGCATGCCGGTGGGGGCGGTGACGTTGCGCGTGATGGTGAACGTCACGGTGAAACGGGCAATGTCCTTACTCTTTTTGGCTTGCTTGCCGTTTTTCTTGGCGGGATAGATGGAGACGCCGGTGGCGTTGAGCTGCGAGGCGACGGCCACTTTCTCGGACAGCTGCGAGTTGCGCTGGCTGATGCTGTTGTTCTCCTGGCGTGTACGCTCTGCCTCGGCGCGTGCCTCGTCGCGCTCATTGGTCAGCGCCTGGTTGATTTGCTGCAAGGAGTCGACCTGGCGGATATAGTCGCGCAGGACGGCACGGACTGTGGCCAGTTCCTTCTTCAGGCGGAGAATTTCAGCGGCGCTGTTTGTCTTCAGGCTCTGCAGCTCTTTCAGCAAAGCTTCGGCACGGCGCTGCTCGGCGTCGAGCCGGGCCACGAGGGAATCGTCCTTGATGTCCTTTTTCATTTCGCCGTACTGCGCGGCGAACTCGGCATACTGGTTCTCCATCTCGCGACGGTCCATCTCGGCCAACTGCCGTAGTTCGTTCAGTTCCTTGTCTTTGTCCGAATTGGAGTTACATCCCGTAAAGGCGGCCACTGCGGTCACTGCCAATACGAAGCCCAGGAGGGCGTGGGTGAATTTCTTCATGTTCTGAATTAGGATTGATGATATTGCAATATATCTCGCCAGGGCGCCGGCAGCGGAAGCTGTCCCGTAAGCCTGCGGCGCCGGCCGGGAAGTGGCTTTCAAAGCACAGTGACCCAGCCGTGGACGTCTGGTTCTATGCCATACTGTATGTTACGAAGTTTGTGATAGAGCTGGGTCGAAACGGGGCCGGGCTTGCCGTCTTCGGAGAATACGTAAGAACGGTGGTTCTCCATGTCGTCTATACGGGCGATGGGGCTGATGACGGCCGCCGTGCCGCATGCGCCGGCCTCCTCGAACGTTGCAAGCTCTTCCTCGGGAATCTGCCGGCACTCGACGGTCAGGCCCAAATCCTCGGCCAGCTGCTGCAGGCTGCGGTTGGTGATGGAAGGCAGGATGGAAGTGGACTTCGGGGTGATGTACTTGCCGTCCTTGATGCCGAAGAAATTGGCAGCACCGCATTCGTCAATGTATTTCTTTTCTTTCGCGTCGAGATAGAACTCGCAGGCGTAGCCCGCGTCGTGCGCCATCTTGTTGGCACGGAAGCTGGCTGCATAGTTACCGCCCACCTTGAACGTACCGGTGCCCAACGGCGCGGCGCGGTCGTACTGGCGGATGATGACGTAGTTGTTGGCAGCGAAACCGCCTTTGAAATACGGCCCTACCGGGGTCACGAAAATGACAAAAAGGTATTCGTCTGCGGGATGCACGCCGACACGCGCGCTGGTGCCGATGAGCAACGGACGGATATAAAGGGACGCGCCGCTCTCATAGGGCGGGATAAAACGTTCGTTCAGCAAAACCACCTTTTCCACCATCTGGCAGAAAAGCTCAGTGGGCAGCTCCGGCATGAGAATGCCCCGGCAAGTGCTCTGCAAGCGTTCGGCATTATCCTTCATACGGAAGATGCGGATGTGTCCGTCGGGGCAACGGAAAGCCTTAAGCCCTTCAAAAGCTTCCTGGCCATAGTGCAGGCAGGTAGCCGCCATGTGGATGCTGAGTTGTTCCGAAGAGCTGACTTCAATCTCGCCCCACTTGCCGTTGCGGTAATAACACCGCACGTTATAGTCCGTGGGGACGTAACCAAAGGACAAATTTGCCCAATCAATCTTTTCCATTGCTTTTTCGCTTTATAAAAGATTCACGATACCAAATGTAAAATCTGCGCAAATTTACGGATTAAATACGACAAACGGCAGGCTTTGGTCGTGAAATCCCGCAAAAACTTATGACTCGGGCCGAGTGGTTGCATTCAATGGGGGAAATAAAGCGCGGCACGGCTTTGTCATTCCAAAAAAAATTCGTTCCTTTGCAGCGCTTTTCCACCCAACCGCTGCCGGGATGAAGCGTTCCCCGATACGTTGGGAGGGGCAGAGAAACCCTAACATTTTCAAAATCAAAATGGAAAACTTAATCAAAATTGCAGAGCAGGCTTTTGATACGAACAAGCAGTTCCCCACTTTCAAAGCCGGCGACACGGTTACCGTAGCGTACAAAATCATTGAGGGAAACAAGGAGCGTATTCAGCTGTTCCGCGGAGTGGTCATCAAAATCAGCGGCCACATGAACAAACGGCGCTTCACTGTCCGCAAGATGTCCGGGAACATCGGCGTAGAACGCATTTTCCCCATCGAATCGCCGAACATCGACCACATCGAAGTAAATAAGATCGGTAAGGTACGCCGTGCCAAGCTGTACTACCTGCGCAACCTCACGGGTAAGAAAGCCAGAATCAAAGAGAAACGTACGAACTTCAACAAAGAGGCTTAAAAAAAGCCCGCTTTTCAGGAAAAAGTATACAGAAGTCCCGTCTGTCGTCCAGGCGGGACTTCTGTATATTAAGGTCTATGTATAAAGTCTGAAGCTGAAAACGCGTAACAATAGGGCCGTTTTTGAAAAAAACAGCTACCTTTGCCCCATAAAATCCAATAGCCCATGTCTCGACTTTCACTCAAACTGTTTCTGACAAGCCTGCTGCTTCTGGCCGGAATCCTGGCCGCGCAAGCCGATGGCCGGAAAAAGTCCTTTGTCCTCGTAATCGATGCGGGACACGGCGGGCACGACGCAGGAGCCTGCGGAAGCTTTTCCAAAGAAAAAGACATCAACCTGAAAGTGGCTCTCGAATTCGGGAAACTGGTACAGAGCGAATGCCCTAAAGTGAAAGTTGTCTATACACGCAAGACAGATGTATTCGTTCCGCTGCAACGCCGGGCTGACATTGCGAACCAGAACAAAGCGGACCTCTTTATCTCCATTCATACCAACTCCTTGCCCGAGGGAAAGATTGCATACGGCTCGGAAACCTACACGCTGGGTATGGCGCGTGCCGAAGCCAATCTGGAAGTGGCCAAAAGGGAGAATGCCGTCATCGTATATGAAAAGAACTATCAGCAAACTTATGAAGGCTTTGACCCTAACAAGACGGAGAGCTACATCATTTTCGAGCTGATGCAGGACCGTTACATGAAAGAGAGCGTCGAACTGGCGCGCGACATCCAGCAGCAATACGTCCGTACCGCCAGCCGCAAGGACAAAGGCGTACACCAGGCCGGTTTTCTCGTACTACGCAATACATCCATGCCCGCCGTCCTGACGGAGCTGGGATTTATATCGACGCCCGCCGAAGAGCGTTTCCTCAACTCAAAAGAAGGAATAAAGAAAATGGGCCGCAGCATCTACAACGGCTTCAAGGCATACTATGACCGCCAGAACGCCCGCATCGCAAACGTCCAGCCAACCGAGCCAGCCCCAATGGCCGAAATAGCCCAAGAAGTAGCGGACCATTCTGCCGAAACTGTTCCTCCCTCAGAAAATCCTAAACCAGGCAACAATACACCACAGGAAACGGTGAAGCACGACAGTGTCCACGGCAACACCCCACGGCAACGGGACGCCGTCCCCAATGACACGGCGCAGCAGAACTCCCCGGAAGGGAACAAGCCCGCAGCAGCAGACGAGACAAAGGGTGTCCCAGTCTTTAAGGTACAGATTCTCGCCTCCGCACATAAGATTGCCACGGGCGACAAGCAATTCAAGAGCCTATCGCCCATTGACATGTATCAGGACAACGGACTTTACAAATACACTTACGGCGCTTCGACCGACTATAAAGAAATCAAGAAAGTGCGTGAAAGGATTCTCGACCTTTTCCCGGACGCCTTTGTCGTAGCTTTTATGGATGGCGAGCGCACCGACTTGGCCAAAGCCATACGCATCTCCAAGAAATAATCAAGCATCCAGTTATGAAATACTTCACCAAAGAGGTAAAAATTGCCTTGACTGCCATCGTGGCCGCCGTCATTCTTTTTGTCGGCATCAATTTTCTGAAAGGCATCAATGTCTTTAAGTCCAGCAACACATTCTATATCCGCTTCAACAACATCAACGGCCTCACTGTCTCAAGCCCTGTCTACGCCAATGGATATTCTGTCGGCATCGTCCGCAGCATACATTATGACTATGACCGGACGGACAATGTCATTGTCTGCGTAGACTTGGACAAGAACATGATAGTGCCCGCCGGCACACGGGCAGAGCTCGAGTCGCAGCTTATGGGCGGAGTCAATATGAGCCTTATCCTCGGTGCCAACCCGACTGTTCACATGTCGCCCGGCGATACGATCGAAGGCGGCATGCACGTCGGCGCGCTCAACAAGCTGGAGGCCATGATTCCTACGCTCGAGAAAATGATGCCCAAGTTAGACTCCATCATGGGCAACCTTAACCGCCTCACAGCCAACCCGGCTTTGGCACAAACTCTGCAAAACACGGCAGAGCTGACTGCCAACCTCAAAGAGACTTCCGCAAGCCTGAACACGCTAATGCACAACGACGTGCCCCGGCTCACAGCGCGTCTCGACCGCATCGGAGGAAACGTAGAGACCATCACGGGAAACCTCGCGCAGGTAAATATCGACAGCACTGTCAACCAAGTCAACGCGACTTTGGGTAGCGTGCAGTCGTTGACCGGCAACTTGACCAGCGTCACCGAGCAGCTGAACACGAAACTCAACAGCACGGACAACACCTTGGGGCTTTTCCTCAACGACCGCTCCGTCTACGACAACCTGAACAGCACGCTTTCGCATGCTGACTCGCTGATGATCGACCTCAAGTCGCACCCGAAGCGTTACGTCCACTTCTCTATTTTCGGAAAGAAAGACAAATAAAAAGGACGGGAATCCATGTCCCATCCACACCAGCGCCGGCTTCGGGTGTCAGAACCAGAAGCCGGCGCTGGCGTATACCCCTACGTTTTTATACAGATTGGAATAGTTTATCTGCAAAGACACTGGCCCGAGCATGAAGTCATAGGACGCGCGCAGCGCGACGCCCCAAAGGTCGTTGCCCGCAAAGATGGATTTCAAGCGATGCGCTTCCTTTCCGTACTCGGCCAAGGCTGTCAGATACACCTTATCTTTCAACCGGTAGCGCAACGATAGTTCGGCCGCAGCCAGGTTATGGTCCACGATGTGTACATGCTGCACGCTTTCCCATGCCAGTTGCTGCTCCATGTAGCTGCCGTCAAAGTTGCCGCCGATGTAGTTCTGGCAAATCGACGGTATGTCGTCCCCGAAAACAAAGCGCCCTCTCAGCTCGGGCAACAGGTAGAGGCGGTCCGTCAGCCGGCACACCGTAGAAAAGTGGAAGGATACGTCCGCGAAAGGTTCTGCGCCGTCGTAGCTCACGCCGTTGTCCGTGTGTATCGTACCGCCGATGTACGTCCGCGCCCCTTTCGTCGGATAATACTTCCTGTCGAACGTGTCCAGCGTGAAGTCCGCAAAATAATTCAGGAAAAAGTCCGAACTGCGTTTCTGGGGCTGGTAGTTGACGTCATAAAGGCTGTGATGATAATCATAATAATCCAGGCGTCCTCCCAGTTTCACACTGAAGTTAAACAGCATGGCCGCGTAGTACACCGAGACGCGGTGCGAAAGGAAAGTCATTGCCTCGACGCGCCGCTTGTCGGAATATAAGTCGAAGTCGTTATATTTCAGCTGGTAGCTTACGCCCACCTTGCTTCCGAGCAACGACCCGTAGGTATAGTCTGCCTGGAGGTAAGCGTTTTTCGAGATGCGGCCCGTTGTGGACAGGTGATGGCCGGTAGCGAGCTGCTGCCCGTTCGACACGTTTACCAGGATGCTCGCAATGTCGCGGGTGTCAAAGCGCGCACCCACGTTGAGGTTCCAGTCCTCGTTGGCCTCGAGGAGAAACACCAAGTCATACGGGGAAGTGTTCGTCAGCCTGTACTCCACCTTCGAGAAAATGTCCAGACCGCGCAAGGCCGAGACCATTCTGTCGATTTCCGCCGAACTGACATAAGTGCTGTCCTTCATCCGCAGCCGCTTGCGCAAGCGCGCGGCCCCGTCGCTGCTGATGCCTGAAAAGCGTATGTGTCTCACGAAATAGCTTCCCGAACGGTCGCGCGCAGGGCGCTGGTGGCTGACGGTGTCGGGCGGCGTGCCGTGATACACATAGCTGCGCAGTGCCATCAGTTCGTCCCACTTGGCCCGCGCCGCCGCCTCGCCCAGCTCAATCATTGAGTCGATAGCGGCCGGCTGGAAGCTCATGGAGTAAAAGCCTTTCAGTTTGGGATTGATGTAGACGTCGGTCGCCGCCTTGTTGCGCTCGTACTTTTCCCGGCCCATGATATTGATGAGCTGGCGTACCACGCCGGTGGCCGAACCAAGCTCCTCGCGTTGCAGGAGTCCGTTGCTCAAGTCCACACCTATAACGACGTCGGCCCCCATGTCGCGCACCACGTCGACGGGAAAGTTGTTGAGCGCGCCGCCGTCCACCAACATCGCGTTGGCCGAATCGACCGGGGTGAACACGCCGGGGATGGACATGCTGGCCCGCATGGCTTCGGGCAGCGAACCGGACGAGAGAACGCGTTCCTTGCCGCTGATAAGGTCTACGGCGACACAGCGGAACGGCACGGGCAGCGTGGAGAAGTCGCGCGGCTCATGGTAGCCCACGGTAAGTTTCGAGAAAAGGTTTACCAGGTTCTGCCCGCTCTGGTAGCCTGTGGGCAACCCTACTTTCCTGACTCCGCTCAAAGGGACTTGTATCAGATAGACCTCGCTTTCCTCGCGCGACTGGAAAGTGGTGGATTCGCGCTTCACCTGGTCGCTCAGCAGAAACGCCCAGTCCTGCGTCCGGAACAGGCTGTCCAGGTCGGCCGGAGCATAACCGATGGCGTACAAGCCGCCTACGATGGCGCCGATGCTGGTCCCCGCGATGTAGTCTACCGGTATCTTGGCCTCCTCGAGGACCTTCAGTACGCCCACTTCGGCAGCGCCCTTGGCCCCGCCGCCGCCCAGGACGAGCCCCACACGCTTGCGCGGCAATTCCTGGGCTGCTGCCGAAAAGCAGACGAGTAGCACCATGAGCCATGACCACAGTCTTTGTCCTCCTTTCATGTTTTTTCCTGTTTCTGTCTGCAAATTTACGATATTTCCCTTGCCCGGCTCCGAGTCGCACGGCGGCAAATGTGTCCGGCATCTCTTTTTTCATCTCCCCGGCCATCCTGCCAGCCGGCCGCGCCCGCGCACCGCGGGGCTTAGCCTGAAAGAAACTCGGCTTAGCCCCGTATTTCCTGGGCTAAGCCGAGTTCTCCGGTCCCGGGACGGGAGCGAAAGCAGTCCGGCAACCGGCCGCTCTGGCCGTTGCCGCTTCACAGCGGGGACGGACTTTTCAGATGCAGGCCGACGCAATGACCGACATACTGACAAACGCGGCATAAAGGAAGCCAAGCACCGTTCCGCCAATGGTAAAGTAGAGGGCCAGTTTGGAAAATATGCGGGCTTTCGAGAAGTCGCCCTTTGCGTTGAACGAGCGGGTGAGGATGGACATGACCAGGCCGGCCACGCTCAGGGACAGTCCGCCGCAACACAGGACGGTGCTCAATATGGACCACACCAGGTAGTCCTTGGGGGCTTCTTCAGCCGGTGTGGGGTCGGGCTGCTGATATGGTTCGGTCGCCTGGCCTGCGGGCGGCAGGGGCGGTTCGGGGGCCTGCGGCGGTTCGGGACTGGCCACAACCACGGCAGCGGCGAGCGCGGCGGCCACCTCGGGCACTTCCGCGGCCGGCGCCCAGTTCTCCATCCCTTGTTTCCACACGAGCGTCTGGGGCGTGATGCCTTGCGCCACCAAGGCTTCCAATTCATAAGGGCCGGCCTGCTTCCGGCTGGCGTCTACGTAATAGTAATATTCCATAATCTGTGGTTAATGAACTTGTTCGGAATTTCTACGCGGCAAATGTAAGGCTTTATTTTCTGTCGCGCCACTTCCGCGGCACAAAATCCACTTCAGGACGGACAAATGAACCTTTCACGCGGCCTTGGCGGGCGCGGAAGGCCGACTGTCCGGGACAGGCGACGCAGTGGCGGGCGCAGGATGAAGCGCCGCGCGGGAAGCGGCCTAAGCATAAAACACCCGCCGGGATACATCGGACGCATCCCGGCGGGTAAATGGTTTCCTGTCGCAGCCTGTCGCGCATCAGAACCTGCCTGGCCTATACGGCCCGGCAATTGCCCCGCCCGCCCCGGCATGTTGATGCGGACGCAGACGGAGAGAGACGGAACACGGTCCGCCGCCTTGAAGCGTAGCCGCCCCTTATCCTACAATCATTATCAAGAGCCAGATAATATTCACAACAAAGCCCAAGGACGCGGCGATGATGGTGAAAATCATGGAACGCTTGGACAATTGCCGCGCCTGCTCCATCTCGCCACGCGCCACTGCGGAACGTGACTTCGCGGCAAAGACAATGGCGAAAATACCCAATGCGGGACAGCAGAGCACGGTACTCAAAATGGCCCAGACCAGCATATCCGTAGGCTTGCCCGCGGTCGGAGGGGGCACGCCCGGTCCGTAGGCCGGCTGGGAAGCGCGCTGCAACGCGACGGCTACTTCGGGCACTTGCCCGGCGGGAACCCAGCCGGACATCCCTTGTTTCCATACCAACGTGGACGAAGTGATACCCTGCGCCACAAGGGTGTTCAGGTCATAAGGTCCGGCCTGCTGATTGCTGGCATTGACATAGTAATATTGGTCCATATTTTCTGAGAATAATAAGTTAACGTTATTCTTTGGTCACAAATTTAAGGTATTCCCATTACACTTCAAAAGTTTTCCGGATTTATTTTTCAACATTTTTCATATATCCAATACATTTCTCACAATAGCCCACGTAAAGAACAGCCCTATGTAGGTCCACAGCATCTGCGGGGAAAAGAATATGCGGGCCGCCCGCTCGCGCCAACGCGCTACGGGCCACCAGGCCGAAAAGCAAGCGCCTGCGGCGAAAGGAACGGAGAAGAGGAAAAAGAAATTATAGTGCAACGCCTCGAGGAAACGGCCATGAAGCAGGGCGTGGGCCGCGCGCTGCAACCCGCAGGCGGGGCAAGACCATCCGGTGAGCTGGCGGATGGGGCACTGGGGCGTGAAACGCCACGCCACGGGGTCGACCGCCCAACAGAAAAGGCCGCCGGCCAACAAGAGGAGAAGCAACAACAGCGGGGAAAGAAAACGACGTCGCACGGCGGAATAGGAATGAAAACACGGGGCGGAACGGCCGGGGAATACGTTCCGCGGCTGCCCGCCCCGTTGTGGTTGTCGGTTTGCAAAGCCCGTGCTCCGGCAGGCCGTGGAAAGCACAGCCGGAAACGGGCCGGATTATTTCTTAGGGGTGCGCTCAAGCGTGGCGAGCACGAAGCGCCAGTATTTCTCTACGCTGGGAATGTAGCAGCGCTCGTTGGGCGTATGCGGCGACCGGAGCGTGGGCCCGAAGCTGACCATGTCCATTCCGGGATAGTACGACCCGATGACTCCGCACTCCAGTCCGGCGTGGACCACTTGGACTTTGTTGTCCTTACCGAAGAGTTCGCGATAGACATCCTCCATCAGTCGGACGATTTCGCTTTCGGGATTAGGCTGCCAGGCAGGGTACTCGCCGCTCAGCTCCACTTTCATCCCCGCCATGGAGAACACGCTCTCCAGCGTCTCGACGCAGCACTCACGCATAGAGTCGCGCGAGCTGCGGACCAGGACTTTGAACATCACTTGGCCGCCGCCGATTTCCACGATGGCTAAGTTGGAGGACGTCTCGACAATGGAAGGTACTTCCGGGATAAAGCGGAGCACGCCGTTGTGGCAGGCGCAAAGGGCGTTGACCAGGTTGTCCTGAATCTCCTCCGGGACGAGCAACTCGGGCAACTCGGCAAGGGCGATTTCAAGGCTGAGGTCTTTTTCGATGGTGCCGTATTCGTCCTGGAAGGTCTGTCGCCACTCGTCAACAACGGCTTTCAGCTCCTCGACATTCTCTTTCGGCAGGGTGAGGACCACTTCCGCGTCGCGGGGGATGGCATTGCGCATGTTGCCGCCCTGCCACGAGGCGAGCCGCGCCTCAAAGTTGGCGATGGCGTCCTGTACCAGGCGGGCCATCAACTTGTTGGCATTGGCGCGGCCCTCGTTGATTTCCAATCCGGAATGGCCTCCGAGCAAGCCGCCCAGGCTGATGCGCACCGCGGCATCTTCCGGGTCGCCCTTCTCCTCCTGGTAAGTCAGTGTCGCCGTAAGGTTGACGCCGCCGGCCGAGCCGATGACCATTTCGCCCTCAGTCTCGTTGTCCAGATTCAGGAGAATGTCGCCCTTCAGCGTATCGGGCGCCATATTGTTCACCCCGTACATTGTCGTCTCCTCGTCGGCGGTAATAAAGCCTTCGAGCGGGCCGTGCACAAGCGTATCGTCCTCCATGATGGCCATGATGGTGGCGACAGCCATGCCGTCGTCCGAGCCGAGCGTCGTACCGCGCGCCTTCACCCAGTCACCGTCCACGTAAGCGTCGATAGGGTCGTTCTCAAAATCGTGTGTCGACTCGCTCGTCTTCTGAGGCACCATGTCCATGTGCCCTTGCAGCGTGACGATTTTCCGGTCTTCCATGCCGGGCGAAGCCGGTTTATACATGAGGATATTGCCTGCCTGGTCCTTGCGGGCTTCCACATGGTGCTGTTCGGCCCAGTCCAGAAGGAACTGCTGTATTTTTTCGAGATGTCCGGACGGACGGGGTACCTGCGTCAACAGGTAGAAATTTTTCCAGACAGCCTGAGGCTGTAAATTTTTAATGTCTGTCATAGCCTATATATATATTAGCGTGATGGATTCCCTTGCGGCGGTTCTCCTGGTTCCGGGGCGGCAGCGGCCACCTTACGGGCACGGAACGAAAGGTCTGCCCACCCGTAAGCCCCCAGCAGGATGACTTCGAACGTCTGTATGGCGTGGACAATCAAGGCAAACATGATGGCCGGCTCTTCCGCCACGCCGTAGAGCACCAGCATAGTCTTGACCGCAAAGTGCCACGGTCCGGCGCCGTTGGGCGTCGGGACGAGGACGGCAAACGTACCGATACAAAAAATAAGGAATGCCTCGGACGGACGGATACCCGAAGTGAAGTCAAAACAAAAGAAGGCCGTGTAGAAATGCAGGAAGTAGCACGCCCAAATGCCGACGGAATAGACCAGGTAAAGGGGTTTGTTGCGCACGGACCTGAGGGAGGAGATGCCTGTCCACAGATTGCGCATGGCGTCGCGTCCCTTGCTGAACACGGAGAAACGGTGCATGAGAAAAAGGAGCAGCCCCAAGGCTGCCACGACACACACGGTCGTGACCAGATAGCCGGTGCTGGTGAAGCGGCGTAGCGTAGTGCCCACATCCGTACCCGTGCGCTGCAGGAAGTCCTGAAAGTCGGAAAGCTGAAGCAGGAATGCGCCTACTGTGAGCAGCAGGATGACCATGCAGTCCACGAGCCGCTCGGTCACGACCGTGCCCAGTGCCTTGGTGAACGGGACCCCGTCGTATTTCTTCAATGTCCCGCAACGCATCACCTCGCCCACACGGGGAATCACCAGGCTCGACGCATAGGACAGAAAGATGGCGTCCTCGCACACGCGGCGCCGGGGATGCTCCCCCATCGGGGCCAACGCCAGTTTCCAACGCCACGCCCGCACCTGCTGGGCCAGCACGCCAAAGAGCAGGGAAAATGCCATCCAACCCCAGTCCATGCGATAGACCACATAGTCGGTAAAGCTCGCCCAGTCCGTTCCGCGGTACATCCACCAAAGGATGCCGACGCCCAACAGGAAGGGGAAGCTCAACTGTATGCTCTTTTTAATGATTGTTACCACTCTCGGGAAAAAAGCGTTGATTTTTTTGTAATTTTGCAGGCATTGCCCGCCGGCCCGCTACCCGGGTCCCGTCATTGAGTGGCAAATGTATAAAAAAAGTAGTAGATGAAGCCTGTACGCCCTAAAAAATTTCTCGGCCAACACTTTTTGAACGACCTGCGCACGGCCCGCGCCATTGCCGACACGGTAGACGCCTGCCCCGCCCTGCCCATACTCGAAGTAGGCCCGGGCATGGGTGTGCTCACGCAATACCTTTTGGAAAAAGACCGCGAACTGAAGGTTGTCGAAGTGGACGACGAGAGCGTGGCTTACCTGCGGGAGCATTTCCCTTCGCTCGAAGAAAACATCATCGAGGACGATTTTCTCAAACTGCACTTGGAGCGCACCTTCGGCGGGCGGCCGTTCGTCCTGACCGGCAACTACCCGTACAACATCAGCAGCCAGATTTTTTTCAAAATGCTGGACAACCGCGCGCTCATACCCTGCTGCACGGGAATGATACAAAAGGAAGTGGCCGACCGCCTTGCCGCCCGTCCCGGCAGCAAGACGTTCGGCATCCTGAGCGTACTCGTGCAGCTCTGGTACGACGTGGAATATCTCTTCACCGTCGAGCCGGGCGTGTTCACTCCGCCGCCCAAGGTGAGAAGCGCCGTAGTCCGGCTGACGCGCAACGGCGCGACAGACTGCGGTTGCGACGAGCGGCTGCTGCGCCGGGTGGTCAAGACGACCTTTAACCAACGGCGCAAGATGCTGCGCGGTTCGCTCAAGCCCCTGCTCAGCCAGCTCGACAGCGAGCACGGCACGGCCAAGGACCATACGGATTTCCTTGCACGCGAAGAAATGACCCGCCGCCCCGAGCAGCTCGGCGTGGACGAGTTTATCCGCCTGACCAACGAAATCCACGAGGAGTGTGGCGCCTGAGACACGGCGCCGGCACGGCCCTAAGGGAAATGTCCACAGTCCTTAGCCCCGTCGCGACGGGGCTAAGGACTGTAATCATTCCCGCAGGCACCCTGGCGCCATTCGCTGACACGGGCTTCCGACCATCCGGCATCCGGCGCCGCTTCTTAAGGAAAAATAATATTTTGAGAGACAAATGCTTACCGGCCATTTTCGCGGCGAGTTCCAAAAAAAGGTTGGCAGTATCAAAAAAATTGCTGAACTTTGTAAGCCCGTTCCCTCAATAGGCAAAGAAAAAGATGGACAACACAGCACTCGGCAAATGGGCCGCTTGCCTGGAATATATACGCACACACCTTCCCCCCAAGGAATACGCCACATGGTTTGAACCATTGCGGCTTATCGACCAAAAAGGAGGGAAGGTGACTGTCAGCGTCCCCACCAAATACGTGGGCGAATACATCCGCGAGAAGCACCGCGATCTCGTGGCCCAGGCCTTGGCGGAAGTCTACGGCGGCCAGACGCAACTCATCTGGCGCGACGAGGAAGCCATTGCCCAGTGGAAGGAAGAGGAACGCATACGCCAGCAACAACTGCAAGAGCAGAACAAAGCAGGACGCCACGCCCAGTTACCGCCCATCTCTCCGCAACTCAACCCCTACTATACGTTCGACAACTTCGTAGAGGGAGAAAGCAACAAGCTGGCCCGCGCCGTAGCCATGGCCATCGCCGACAAACCGGGCCAGTCCACCTTCAACCCCTTTTTCCTTTACGGTCCGTCGGGCGTAGGGAAGACGCACCTGGTCAACGCGTTGGGCGTGCGACTCTGCGAACAGTTTCCGGAGAAGCGGGTGCTGTTCGTGTCGGCCCACGTGTTCAAGACCCAATACACCGACTCCGTCATCCATAACACGTCGAACGACTTCATTAACTTCTACCAGTCCATCGAAGTGCTCATCATCGACGACATACAGGAAATCACGACGGCCAAAACGCAGCAGGCCTTTTTCCATATCTTCAACCACCTGCAGCAAAACGGATGCCAGCTCGTCATTACCTGCGACCGTCCGCCCGTACTCTTTGAAGGCATTGAGGAGCGCATGCTCACACGCTTCAAGTGGGGCATGATTGCCGAGATGGAGAAGCCGGACACCGCGCTGCGCAAAGCCATCCTCGAATCGAAAATAAAGCGCGACGGGCTTTCCTTCCCGCAAGAAGTCATCCAGTACATTGCACAGAACGTAGAGAGCAGCGTCCGCGAGCTTGAGGGCATTGTCAACTGCATCATGGCCTATTCCATTGTGGACAATTGCGACATCGACCTGCAGCTTACGGCCCGCGTCGTGGCCAGGGCGGTCAATCTGGAAAAGAAGGAACTGACCTCCGACGACATTCTCCAGGCCGTCGGGCAGCACCACGGTCTCAAACAGCGGGAGCTGACCTCCAAAAGCCGTAAGCAGAACGTCGTCCAGGCCCGGCAACTGGCCATGTACCTTTGCCATAAATACACCAACATGTCCTATGCGCAAATCGGCCGGCAATTGGGCGGGCGCGACCACTCTACCGTGATGCACGGCTGCAACCAGGTGTCGCTCCGCATCACGGTGGACCGCAACTTCCGCCACGAAGTCGAAGAACTCGAAACCGTCCTCAAAAAATAGTCCTCCGCCGCCGAGCCGCCCCATGCAGCCCGCGGCCTTTTCCACATGACCCCGCAAGAAGCGCTCCGTAAATACTTCGGCTACGACACTTTCCGCCCACAGCAGGAAGCAGTGATACAGGCAATCCTCAATGGGAAGGATTGCCTGGTACTGATGCCGACAGGCGGCGGCAAAAGCATTTGTTACCAGATACCGGCCCTCATCGGCGAAGGAACGGCTATCGTCGTCTCTCCCCTTATCTCGCTCATGAAAGACCAGGTCGAAGCCTTGCTGGCGGCAGGCATCCCGGCCGGGGCGCTGAACAGCGGACAGGACGAAAGCGAGAACCTGCGCCTGAGACAAGCCTGCAAAGCCGGACGCATACGCCTGCTCTACCTCTCGCCCGAGATGTTGCTGTCCGAACTCTATCACCTTGTCAGCGACATTAAGGTCAGCCTCGTAGCCATCGACGAAGCCCACTGCGTCAGCCAATGGGGGCACGATTTCCGACCGGAATACGCACAACTGGGCCTCGTGCGCGACGCACTCCCGGGCATTCCCTTCATAGCCCTCACGGCCACGGCAGACAAGGTGACACGCCAAGACATCGTCCGGCAACTCCGGCTGGAAGGTTGCCAGGTGTTCGTCTCCTCGTTCGACCGTCCCAACCTCACGCTCGACGTGCGGCGCGGCCTCGCCGGCAAGGACAAGCTCAACGCCCTTACCGATTTCATCCGCCGCCACCCGGGAGAAAGCGGCATCGTCTATTGCCTTTCCCGGAAAAATACGGAAAGCCTGGCCGAGGAACTGCGGCGCAAAGGCTTCGACGCTGAAGCGTACCACGCCGGCATGGGAGCGGAAGAGCGCGACCGCGTCCAGACGGCCTTCATCCGGGACCGCCTGTCCATCGTCGTAGCCACCGTCGCATTCGGCATGGGCATCGACAAAGGAAACGTGCGCTGGGTAGTCCATTACCAATTGCCCAAAAGCATAGAAAGTTTCTACCAGGAAATAGGCCGCGCAGGGCGCGACGGACTTCCGGCCGACACGCTCCTTTTCTATAACTACGCCGACATCATCCAGCTGACGAAATTTGCAGAAGAAAGCGGCCAGCGCGCCATCAACAAGGAGCGCCTCGACCGAATGCGCGAATATGCCGAAGCCGACGTCTGCCGCCGGCGCATCCTGCTCAATTACTTCGGAGAAACGACGGGGCACGATTGCGGTAACTGCGACATCTGCCAAAACCCGCCGCAGCGCTTCGACGGACACATCTTCGCGCAAATGGCTCTGAGCGCCATCGTCCGGACCGCCCAGCAAGCGGATTTCCGCACCGTCATCGACATTCTCCGGGCCAGCTACTCCCCAGCGGTCAAGGCGCACCATTACGACCAACTGCCCACCTTCGGAGCCGGCCGCGACGTGACAGGCCGCGACTGGCAGGACTATCTGCTGCAACTGCTCCAGCTCGGCCTCATAGAGATTGCCTACGACGAACACAACCACCTGAAAGTAACGCCCTTGGGGAAGGAAGTACTCTACGGGAAGAAGCCACTGCAATTGGCGCGGCCGCGCCGCGGAGAATATGCCGCCAAAAAGCCGAAACCTGTGCCGAAGGCAGCTCCACAGGCCCTGTTCGAAGCATCCGGCAGCGACAGCGAACAGGAGGAAGCGCTCTTCCAAGAACTCCGCGAACTGCGCCGACGGCTGGCCGGCGAGCAAGGCTTTCCTCCCTACATTATCATGAGCGACAAGGTGCTGCGCCTCCTCTCCATAGTCCGCCCGAAAACCGTAGAGGCTTTCGGCAACATCAGCGGCATCGGCGAATACAAACAAAAGAAGTATGGCCGCCTGTTCGTAGACGCCATACTTCATTTCCTATCCCGCTGATTATTCCTTTTCTTTCTCCACCGTCAGCCAGACGGGCCCGGGTGCGTCCATGTATGGCTCAAGGGCTACTGCGCTGCTGTCCGCCGCCTGGCTCTGCACCTCCAGAAACGCATTGCCTTGGCCGTTCACAGCCGCCCCGACGACCAGCTGCCCCTGCTCCGGGACCGAGCTTTCGGCAGAGTGTCCGGAAAGCGCGTATGCCAAGGGGCCGACACAGGCGGCCTTCTTCCCGGAAGAAACGGCCCAGACAGGTTGCACGGGCAACACGAAAAACACCTCGTCGCCCGTGACCCATTCCCTGTCCACTACGACATATCCATTGACAAAGTCCTG
The DNA here is from genome assembly GCA_902464615.1 of uncultured Prevotella sp. Taxonomy (GTDB): domain Bacteria; phylum Bacteroidota; class Bacteroidia; order Bacteroidales; family Bacteroidaceae; genus Alloprevotella. The sequence goes on from CABQKA010000001.1 coordinate 93,068, forward strand.
CTGCAGCGGCTCTCTGCCGTTCACATAAACGGTGGGCAACGGTGTCTCCCCGTCTCCCAGCACATAGCTTCCAGCCGGGTAAGCCCTATGCGCCGCCCACGAGGGCATGCGGAAACGCATCTTCAGCCGGTGGCGTCCCGGACCGAGGCCGGTAAGGCGCAACTTCACCATGCCGTCAAAGGGCATAGCGGTCATCTGGTCAAGCACGAAGTCGAAGTCCGGGGTCACGATGTGCGTTGACGTATTCAAGTAAAGATTCACGTACACGCCTTCCGCATCCGTCGCATAAAACGTCCCGGCGGCATCCATCAAGGTCTGCGCGGCCAGGTGCTTTTCAAAGGACATCGGGCCAGAAGCCGACGCCGATGCACACAAAGCGTTGAAAACGGCACGCTCTATGGCGTCGGCATATTGGGCGTCCGCCGTCTGGAGCAGCAAAGGCGCCGCGGCGTTCACCACTTGTGCTGCCCCCTCGGCCTGCGCCTCCCGGGCAACGTCGCCCAGTCCCCCGACAAGGTTCAGCTTGGGCAAAATCTCTTCTTCCCAGTTGCGCACATCTTTCTTGAACTGCCGGGCGGCGTCCGGCGGCAACTGTATGGCGCGCGACACAAGCGCGGCGTCGGCCGCCAAGGCCGTCCCGCGGAAGTCACATTTCCCGCCCCCCCAAATGACGGTACTGTCCGCCGCGACAAAAGCAAGCGGCTGCTCCAGGCGTTCCTGTGCCTGGGTGCAAAGGCTTACAAACAGCCAACATAAAAACAATGCAAGTCTCATGCTTTTTCTTTTTTCCTTCCGGCTGACTCCCGTTGCCGGACCACGGCGCGCCACGCCTCGGGCGTGCGCCGCGACTCAAGAATCTTACGGAAAGCCATGCCGGAACATTCCTCGGGCACCCGGCCCGAAGACAAGGTGTTCCAGGTAAGCTCCGGGCAGTAGACGAAACAGGTGGCAAAAGCCCAGCCCACGCCCATCGCCGCGTAATAGCCTGCCGGGCGTATGCCGGCCAGCACGTCGAGCACAGCGGGCAGTTCCTCGATGGTCTTGAAATGGTCCATCAGCATCACGGCGGCAAAGCGCTGGTCGTATTCCCGCGGACTGGCGGCATAGCGGACAATGTCGGGCCACGCTTCCGCCCGCGCGCGCCGCACAGCCGTATAGGTGCTGCAGCAGCAGTCGCAGACAGCCCAATTGTCCATAAAGCCGACAAAGCCGCAGATTCTCTCCCAACGCTCTTGCCACGGCAGACGGGCGTAACCGGCCGTCATACCCTTGACCATGAGTTCCTCCAGCGCCGCGTCGGCCGGGACGGCGTCGGCCACTTCCCGCCAATCGGGCCTGGCCACCAATTCGCGCGCCAAAGCGCGCAGGCGCGGAACGCGTATCCCGTAGACCTCGCGCTCCAGCCCCGGAATCAGCTTCCGGTTGAACACGGCCAACTGCGGCTCGGCCATCGCGGCCAGCCGCTGCGTCAGCCACTCGCGTTCCTTCTCCATCTACCTATAAAATGTATATATCCGGCATCATGTCCCGGAATGCAGTGACACGGGAAAAGCCCGCGGCCGTCAGAGGTCCATCATTGAACCGATGAACGAAGCTCCGACCGCCAAGGCCACCACCCCAATCAGGAAGAGCAACACCGTGATGACCAATCCGGCGATGGCCAGGCCACGCGGGCGGCGGCACATGCCGACGATGGAGAATATCAGGGCAAGCAGCCAGCAGGCGAAGAAACTGAAACCCGGAATCCAGCAGACGATGAGGAACAAGGCAAGCACAAAGCCTACGGCACCGGGCACGTTGCCCTGCCGCGCGGGCCCGGCAGAATATTCCGTGCGGGCGTCGTAACCGCCGTATCCAGACGCCCCCCCGTTCTCGCGAAAAACGGGACCGGGAACGCCCGCCGCCTCCCTTCCGCCCGCCGGCACGGCAGCACCCGACAGATAGGGAAGCAATTCGGGCACGTCACGGGCCTGCACCCACGTTTTCATGCCCGCCATCCATACCAAACTGTCCAAGCCGACGCCGCAAGCAGCGAGTTCCTCGGCTTTCACAGGACCTTGACGCTGACGGTCGCGGTCCAGGTAATAAATTTCACTTAGTCCCATTCTTACATTTTTTCTAATGAGTTTTAGGGCGAATTTACACTTAATATTTCCATATCGTTGCTCCGCGTTTCGATTTAACGTTTAATTAACATTAATCCCAAGCCGCCGCGCTTCGGCCCGGCGCGAACGGCACGCGCCGAAACGACAACGGGACCGGAGGCTAAGGCCCGTCGCGACAGGGCTAAGGGGAGAAACAACGGGGCTAAGGCCCGTCGCGGCAAGCGCTGGCGCCGGGAAGGAAAGGACAGGCACGGCACTGCGGCTGAAGACTGCAAAATGACGGAATAGACGAAAAAATCCTGCCGGAGATAGCATTATTTCCGCCGGATTCTTGCTTTGAGCGATTTTCTTTCTAAATTTGCAGGCAGAACTATACTTAGAAAGCCATGCCCCTTTCCCCCATGAGTCCCCGACTGTGCCGCCTCGTCCTTTCCGCCCCGAGCGAAGAGGAGTGAGCGTCCCAGACACGTGTGGCCCGCGGGCAAAAAGCGGGAAACGCAACAACCGGCCTCACTCCCTTTGCGGGCAGAGGCCGGTTCTTTTATTCCAATCCCTGAAAACTACGACACCATGAGCGAAAGACTTTTCATCTTCGACACCACCCTGCGCGACGGCGAGCAAGTGCCGGGCTGCCAGCTCAACACGGTAGAGAAAATCCAAGTGGCACGGCAGCTCGAAGCCTTGGGCGTAGACGTCATAGAGGCGGGCTTCCCCATCTCGAGTCCGGGAGACTTCAACTCCGTCATCGAAATATCGAAAGCGGTCACGTGGCCCACGATCTGCGCGCTGACACGCGCAGTCGAAAAGGACATAGACTGTGCAGCCGAGGCGCTGCGCTACGCCAAGCGCAAACGCATCCACACGGGCATCGGCACAAGCGACAGCCACATAGCCTACAAATTCAACTCCACGCGAGAGGAAATACTGGAACGCGCCGTCGCTGCCGTGAAATATGCCAAACGCTACGTGGAGGACGTGGAGTTCTACGCAGAGGACGCCGGACGCACGGACAACGAATACCTGGCCCGCGTGGTCGAGGCCGTCATCCGCGCCGGGGCCACCGTGGTGAACATACCCGACACGACGGGCTACTGCCTGCCGCACGAATACGGCGCGAAGATAAAATATCTCATGGAACACGTGGACGGCATCGAGAAGGCCATCATCTCCACCCACTGCCACAACGACCTGGGCATGGCGACGGCCTGCACGCTCGAAGGAATCGTCAACGGCGCACGGCAGGTGGAAGTGACCATCAACGGCATCGGGGAACGGGCAGGCAACACGAGCGAAGAGGAAATAGCCATGATCCTGAAATGCCACCGCGAACTGGGCATCCAGACCAACATCAACACGCGGAAAATAGCAGCCACGAGCCGCATGGTCTCTTCGCTGATGAACATGCCCGTACAGCCGAACAAGGCCATCGTGGGCCGCAACGCCTTTGCCCACTCCTCGGGCATACACCAGGACGGGGTGCTGAAAAACACCCAGACCTACGAAATCATCGACCCGAAAGACGTGGGCATAGACGAGAACTCCATCATTCTGACCGCACGCTCGGGACACGCCGCCCTGAAACACCGCTTGGAGGTCTTGGGCATCAGCGTGTCGGACGAACGGCTGGACGCCATCTATGAGAGCTTCCTCAAACTGGCCGACAAGAAAAAAGAAGTGAGCGACGACGACATCCTCGTCCTGGCAGGAGCGGAACGCACCAGCCAGCACGCCATCAAACTGGATTACCTCCAAGTGACAAGCGGACACGGCGTCCGCCCCGTAGCCGCCATCATCGTCGACATCTCCGGCGAGAAGTTCCACGCCGCCGCCGAAGGGAACGGACCCGTAGACGCGGCCATCAACGCGCTCAAGGAAATCATCCGGCGGAAAATGACCCTGAAAGAATTTACCATACAAGCAATCAATAAAGGTTCGGACGACATCGGCAAAGTCCACATGCAGGTGGAACACGACGGCCACCTGTATTACGGATTCGGTGCAAACACGGACATCATCGCAGCGAGCGTAGAAGCCTACATAGACTGCATCAACAAGTTCCACTCATGAAAGATTTCCCAAAATGGATGCTGGCGCTGGCGGGAGTCAACCTGCTGCCGCTGCTCATAGCTCCTTTCTACATGTTCGGCGGGCTGCACCCGTTCGGCACAACGGAATGGGCCGTGGTCAACTTCCTGCTTTATCTGCTGACGAACCTCATCTGGCTGGTGCCCATCTGGCTCTTTTTCGTCAGTCTCGACTTCTACCGCCGGGGATTCGAGCGGACCGGCATCGCCATCGCCGTGGGAGGCATCCTGCTGACCGCCGTCAGCGGCCTGCTCCTGCTATGAAACAGAACATACGAAACAACGCCGACACGTTATGAAAACATTATTTGACAAAATATGGGACCGCCACGTCGTACAACACGTGCCCGACGGCCCGGACCAGCTCTACATAGACCGGCTCTACCTGCACGAAGTGACCAGCCCGCAGGCCTTTGCCGGCATGCGGAAACGCGGCATCCGGTGCTTCCGCCCTGAACGCATCTTCTGCATGCCCGACCACAACACCCCGACCCTCGGTCAAGAGCGGCCCATCGCCGACCCTGTGTCGCGGCAACAGGTGGAAACGCTGAGACGCAACGCGGAAGAATTCGGGCTGACCCACTTCGGCATGCTCCACCCCAACAACGGCATTGTCCACGTCGTAGGCCCTGAGCTGGGACTCTCGCTCCCGGGCATGACCATCGTGTGCGGCGACTCGCACACTTCGACCCACGGCGCGATGGGCGCCGTCGCCTTCGGCATCGGCACCTCTGAGGTGGAGATGGCCATGGCCTCGCAATGTATTCTCCAGACCAAACCGAAATCCATGCGCATCACCGTGGAAGGGCGGCTGGGCCGGGGCGTGACGGCAAAGGACCTGGCCCTGTACATCATGAGCCGCATCACGACGTCCGGCGCGACGGGACACTTCGTGGAATATGCCGGACCAGCCGTACGGGCCTTATCCATGGAGGGCCGGCTCACACTCTGTAACCTCAGCATAGAGATGGGGGCACGCGGCGGATTCATCGCACCGGACGAAACGACTTTCGCCTATATCAAAGGACGCCCCTACGCGCCACAGGGCGAGGACTGGGACCGCGCAATCGCAGACTGGGAAACACTCAAAAGCGACCCGGATGCCCGTTTCGATAAAGAAATCACCATCGACGCCACGGACATTGAGCCGATGATTACTTACGGAACAAACCCGGGCATGGGGACAGGCATCACGGAGTATGTCCCGGCGCCCCAAAACGAATCGGAGCGAAACGCCTTGCGCTACATGCAGTTCGAACCGGGAAGGCCGTTGCTCGGACATCCGGTGGACTACGTGTTTCTCGGCGCCTGCACCAACGGGCGGATAGAGGATTTCCGCGCGTTCGCCTCCATCGTAAAAGGCCGCCACAAGGCCGAAGGCGTGACCGCATGGCTCGTGCCCGGCTCGCAGCACGTCGCAGCACAAATCGAAGCGGAGGGCATCGGCCGCATACTTCTGGAGGCCGGATTCGAAGTCCGGCAGCCCGGATGCTCGGCCTGCCTGGCCATGAACGACGACAAAGTCCCGGCAGGAAAGCTCTGCGTGTCGACATCGAACCGTAACTTCGAAGGACGCCAGGGACCGGAATCGCGCACCTGCCTGGCTTCGCCCCTGACCGCGGCCGCAGCGGCCGTGACCGGCGTCGTCACGGACCCGCGCACTTTGCTCTGACCCCCCGCACGCTTCCTATTCCTCCAAAGCCTTACCCGTTTTCCCATGAAACAGCCTTTCCACATCCTCACCAGCACCTGTGTCCCGCTTCCCTTGGAAAATGTGGACACGGACCAAATCATCCCCGCCCGCTTCCTCAAGTCGACCGACCGCGAAGGATTCGGGGAAAACCTGTTCCGCGACTGGCGCTTCAACGCCGACGGTTCGCCGAAAGACTTCGTACTGAACGACCCGACCTACGGCGGGGAAATCCTCGTGGCCGGCCGCAATTTCGGATGCGGCTCCAGCCGCGAACACGCGGCCTGGGCACTCTCCGGTTACGGTTTCCGCGCGGTCGTCAGCAGTTTCTTCGCAGACATCCACAAACAGAACGAGCTGAACAACTTCGTACTGCCCGTCACCGTCAGCGAGGCTTTCCTGCAAAGCCTCTTTACCGCCATCGGAACAAAAGCCGACACCCTCGTCACCATAAATCTCCCCGAACAAAGCATTACTAACGAAGCGACCGGAGAGACTGAACACTTCGACATTAACGGTTACAAGAAATATTGTTTCCTTAATGCGCTGGACGACATCGACTTCCTGCTGAAAAACAAGGATAAGACCATCGCTTGGGAAACAAGCCATGCGGCCAATGCACCTGTCCGGAACGACAGCCGCCCCCTATAAATACATTCCACCCTTATTCCACACCACAACACGACAGACACTATCATGAAACTGAATATAGCCGTTCTCCCTGGCGACGGCATCGGGCCAGAAATCTCTGTCCAAGGCGTCGCCGCAGCACAGGCCGTTGGCCGCAAGTATGGCCATGAACTGACGTTTGAAGAGGGACTTTGCGGCGCCGCTGCCATCGACGCCACCGGGAATCCTTTCCCGGAATCTACTTTCCGTATCTGTAACGCGGCCGACGCGGTCCTGTTCTCTGCCGTGGGCGACCCGAAATACGACAACGACCCGACGGCACGCGTCCGCCCTGAGCAGGGGTTGCTTGCCATGAGAAAACAGTTGGAACTCTTTGCCAACATACGGCCGGTACAGACTTTCGACTGCCTGGTCCACCGCTCCCCGCTCAAAGATGAGCTCGTGCGTCAAGCCGACTTTGTCTGCATCCGCGAACTCACCGGGGGCATGTATTTCGGAGAGAAAATGGAAGGAGCGGACGAAGCCTACGACACAAACCGCTATTCGCGCAACGAAGTGGAACGCATCCTGCACGTCGCCTACGAATATGCGCGCCGCAGACGCCGTCACCTGACCATCGTCGACAAAGCCAACGTTTTGGCATCAAGCAGACTGTGGCGCCGCATCGGCCAGGAAATGGCAAGCCAATACAGCGACGTGACGACGGACTTCATGTACGTGGACAACGCCGCCATGCGGATGATTCAGGAACCGCGCTTCTTTGACGTCATGGTAACGGAGAACACCTTCGGCGATATCCTGACGGACGAAGGCTCCTGCATCACAGGCTCGATGGGACTGCTCCCCTCTGCCTCCACAGGCACAGGGACTCCGCTCTTTGAGCCTATTCACGGTTCATGGCCCCAAGCGGCCGGGAAGAATATCGCCAACCCGCTGGCACAAATCCTTTCGGTCGCCATGCTATTTGAACATTTCGGCCTGACGGACGAAGGAGGCCTGATACGCCGTGCGGTCAACGCCAGCCTTGAGGCAGGCATCCGCACGCCGGACATCCAGATTCCGGGCGAAAGGGCATACGGCACAAATGAAGTCGGCGCATGGGTGGCACAATGGATTGAAGCCAACGACTGAAACCCGGACTGCAAAATGCAAAATCCCCTGTGGGCCTTCTTATAAAGAAATAAGCGCCCACAGGGGATTGCTTTTCCACCCGCCAGGCAGCGGGACGGGTATCAACGGGAACGGGTGAAGATAATCATCACGACTGCCGGCACGATAAGCAGGATGCCCAGCAGCACCTTTGCCGTAAACGGCTCGCCAAACACCAGCGTGCCGACAACTACGGCTGTGAGCGGTTCGAAAGCGCCCAGCACGGACACCATCGTAGAGCCGACCCGTTTCACCGCTGCCACGACACACAAGTTCGTCACCACAGTGCAGACCACAGCCAGCGCTCCCAAATGCGCTACCTGAGGCAACGTCGTCAGCGGTTCCAGATGATGCTGCCGCAGGGCCTCGGCCCCGAAGATGCAGGCTCCGAAAAACATCACGTAGAACGTCAGCTTGCCGCTGTCCATGTCGCGCGCACGGGAACGGTTCACGCGGATAATATATAACGCATAGCAGACAGCCGAAATCAGAACGATAATCACGCCGCGTAGGCTAATGGAATTCTGGGTATCGGGCCACGACAGGACCGCTACGCCAAGCACCGCCATCGTTACGGCCAGCAGTGTGGAATAACGCCTCGCTTCGTGGTAAAACAGCATCATCACGACTGCCGTTACGACCGGATACATAAAATGTATGGTCGTGGCCACCCCCGACGGCATATAATTGTAGCCGGCCAAGAGGAAGAGGGCCGAGCCGTCCGATATGAAAGCCAGATAGAGCAAAGTGACCGCCTCGCCACGGCTGATGCGGAACGAAACCCGCCGCACGAGCAACAGCGCCCCCAATACCAGAGCGGCGAACAAGAAGCGATAGAACAAGATGGAGATGTCCGGCAATTTGTCCGCAGGGTCGCCCTGGTGGCTAATGGGCAGCGTGAAGAAAGGGATGAAACCGTAACAGACCGCGGCAAAAAGCCCCAAGGCCGTACCGCGGAATCCCGCGGCGGCCCGTGCATTGCCGGAGGGGAAAAGATGGGACAGACGCATAAAACAAGCTTTCGATTTCGGCCCCATACGGGAAAGCACACCATGCCGGCACACCACTCCCTTCCCGAAAGCTGATGGCAATCAGGAAAAGGGAAAAATCCCGGGAATGCAGGGACAGGAGACGCTGCCGGGGCCTGGATAAAAGTTAAATCCGGCGAATCAGTTCACGGAATATTTCTGCCATGAGCGGCTGCACGCGATTGGCGGCTTCCTGTACTTCCTCATGGCTGACTTCCACGATTTTTCCTTCCACGCCTAAGTCCGTGATGATGCTCACGCCAAAGACGCGCATACCGCAATGGCGCGCCACAATGACTTCCGGCACCGTACTCATCCCTACGGCGTCCGCGCCGAATATGCGGTACATCTTGTATTCGGCAGGAGTCTCGTAAGTCGGACCCTGCGTCGCCAGATAAACACCCTCTACGACCTTAATGCCCCGCTCCGCGGCAATGTGGCGTGCGGCCTCAAGCAGCTGCCTGTCGTATGCCTCGTGCATGTCGAGGAAGCGGGGGCCGACCGGAAAGTTCGGGCCGTGGAGCGGGTGTTCGGGCATGAAGTTGATATGGTCCTTAATGAGCATCAGGTCGCCCACCTCAAAGTCAGGATTCACTCCGCCGGAAGCATTGCTGACAAAGAAGTTCCGGACTCCCAGCTGGTGCATCACACGGACGGGAAACGTGACCTGCTTCATGTCGTACCCTTCGTAATAGTGGAAGCGGCCTTCCAATGCCATGATTTCCTTTCCCCCCAGCCTGCCGAACAGGAGGCGGCCGGAATGTCCCTCGACTGTGGAGACGGGGAAATGGGGTATCTCGGCATACGGGAAACTGTCTACGACCTCGATTTCCTCCGCGAGACGGCCCAGACCGGTCCCGAGCACGATGGCGGTTTCGGGACGCAACTGTGTGTGGCTTTCAATCCACTTGGCGGTTTCTTTTATCTCTTGCAACATAATCTAAAATGAATTGGTCAAATTTTTTTTGCTCTTCCTCCGCACTGCGGCCTTCCGTGCCCAGGAAACGGACCTCGACCGGTTGCACGTAGAGCGAGCGGCGTACCGGTGGAGGCAACTGCTCACGCAACGGATAAAGCCTCGCCGCGTCTTTTTCCGTCGTGACAGTTATGCTGCCAAAAGGCAAACGTGAGAACGCCGCGCCGATGCGTTGCAAATCGGCCTCCGTGAAAGCGTGGTGATCCGGAAAAGCCAATGAAACGACGGCCGCGCCTTGCCGCAGGTGTGCCAGCAAAGGACGGGGACGGGCGATGCCCGTGACGGCCAGGATGCGTACCGGCGCCGACATCACCGGCAAAGCCTCGTCGGGAAACAGAGGATAAAGGCTGCCGTAAGTCAGCCGCGTAAAGAAAAGCAGCTGGCTATCGCGTAAGGCCAACCGCCGGCGGATGTGCTCCATATCGCGGACAGAGAGCGTGGCCGGGCACTTCGTCACGACGACGGCTTCCGCACGCCGCGCCCCCCGCGCCGACTCGCGCAGCCGGCCGGCCGGCAGCAACCAGTCGTCCGTATAAAGGCGCGTGTGCTCCGTCAGGAGCAGGTTTGCCCCGGCCCTAACGCTCCGATGCTGGAATGCGTCGTCCAGGACCACGACGTCCGGGGCTGCCGCAGAGTCGGACAGGAGGCGGTCCAAGGCCTCGCAGCGGTCGCCGTCGACGGCCACCGTAATCTGCGGGAATTTGTGCCACACCTGCCAAGGTTCGTCGCCGATATCGGCAGCCGTCATGCCGTCCGAAGCCTGAAGGAAGCCGCGCGTCGTACGCCCGTAGCCCCGGCTCAGCATGGCCGTCCGGTAAGTTGAGGACAAAAGTCGGAGCAGATATTCCGTATGCGGCGTCTTACCCGTTCCGCCGACAGAAAGATTCCCCACCACGATGAGCGGCAACGGGAAACTCCGCTGGCGCAGGATGCCGCAGGCATACATCCAGTTGCGACAACGCGTGGCAGCATCGTAAAGCCAGGCGAGAGGCAGTAAAAACAAGCTGGGTGTGATGAGCTTCATGAAGGTTCTGTTATTCAAAGCACGGGGCTTAGCCCCGTTTTTACCAGGCTAAGGCCCGTCGGCCCGGCCCTTATCCTCCTTCGGGCAGCCACAGTCCGACGGGAGACAAGGTCGCGCCGCCGCCCGGCCCGGTCCTTGGAAAAAAGCAGCCCCGCCGCGAGGCCGGCTGCGCCCGGAAGCCCCGTCGACGGGACAAGGACGCGCACCGGCCGCCGCGGAAGGGCTGCGGAAATGGTCAGTTCAGATTCAGCACGTAGGGCATACGGGCTTGCAGGCAGTCGCTGCCTTGCAACCCTTGGACGAAGCGAAGCGGTTCGTAATACTGGCCCAACATGGCGCGCACACGGTTTTCCATATAATTACCGCGGACGCCGTTCAAAAGCTCGTCGAGCCAGTTGCCTGGCGCCGGCATGGCCTGCACGCCGTAATCTTTCAGGCCGGCACGGCGGGCGGCTTCGGCCACAGCGTCATCGAGCGTGCCCAGTTTGTCCACGAGCTTCAGCTTCAAAGCCTGCCTGCCGGTCCAGACGCGTCCCTGCGCGATGCTGTCCACATCGGCCACGTTCATGTGGCGCCCTTGGGCCACGCGACTGAGGAACAGCTTGTAGCCCCTATCCACGTAAGCCTGCATGGCGCGGCTTTCGCCGGGATTGAACGGACGGCCCATCACGCCGAAATCGGAAGCCTCGTTGGTCTTGACCACGTCGAAGTGAAGTCCGAGTTTCTCCGTCAGCAAGCCGGAAGCGTCGGGCACCATGCCGAAAATGCCGATGCTGCCCGTCAGCGTAGTTGGCTCGGCCACAATGTAATCGGCACCGCACGCCATGTAGTAACCGCCCGAGGCAGCCATGCCGCCCATCGAGACAACCACAGGCTTTTTCTTTTTAAGGAGTTGGACCGCACGCCACATTTGCTCGGACGCGAAGGCGCTCCCGCCGCCCGAATTGATGCGGAGTACGACGGCTTTAACCGATTCGTCATTCATGAGCCGGTCTAAATCATCGACCACCTGCGGGCCCACAATCTGCGCCTCTCCTCCCAGAACACTGCCCTCCACGGCACCGACAATGCTGCCATAGGCATAATAGACAGCCACTTGCTCTTTGGCTTTGGGGGCCTCGTCGCAAAGGGCCAGCTCGGAAGGCGTCACCAGGTTCAGCTTCTCGACACCGGCCAAAGCGCGCAGACTGGCCCGCACGCCGTCTGCATAGGCCAGGCGGTCCACGAGCTTAGCCTTAACATAGTCCGCGGCATCGGCGAAAGCCATGTAACGGTCGGCATAGGCGTTGAGCGAATCGACCGTCACCTTGCGCGAAGCGGCCACGTCCTTGCACATGACGGTCCAGATATCCGAAATGAAGGAACGCACCTGCGCGCGGTTCGGCTCGCTCATTTCCGTAAGCGTAAACGGCTCAACGAAACTTTTATAAGTTCCGACACGGAACACCTGCATCTGTACGCCAAGCTTTTTCAACAAGTCCGTATAGAAAATAGCCTGCGAGGCCAGGCCGTGCCAGTCGAGCATGCCGCTGGGATTGATCAGCACGCTGTCGGCCACGCTGGCCACATAGTAAGAGCCTTGCGTATAATTCTCGGCGTAGGCAAAGATAAACTTGCCCGTTTTCTTGAAGTCGGACAAGGCTTTGCGGATTTCTTCGAGCGACGCGACATCGGCATTGACCATGCCTCCCTCAATATAGATGCCGGAGATTTTATCATTCTCTCCGGCCACGCGGATGGCTTTGAGAATGTTTTCCATCCCTTGGTTGGCCAGCGGACTGCCGCCCATGATTTCCGCAAAAGGATTTTCCTGCGTCCGCTCCGTAATAGTGCCGTTAAGGCTTAAGTGAAGCACCGTCCCTTCGCTGAGTTTCGGCTTCGGCGTACCGATAGCGACGAGCGAGAGAAACATCATCAACGACATGATGCTCGTGAAGGCCGAGACAATAAATGTGCCGACTATGACGGCAAGCACTTGTTTGAAAAAAGCTTTCATGGATGTTATGTATAGAGAGGTTTATATTGTCAGGATTGGCAAAGCTGCACCTCGACCGGACAATGGTCCGAGCCCAATACTTCCGAGTGGATTTTAGCCCCTTGCAGCTGACCGCTCAGGCGTTCGGATACGAGAAAATAGTCTATACGCCACCCGGCATTCTTTTCCCGTGCCCGGAACCGGTAAGACCACCAGGAATAGGCTCCTTCCACGTCGGGATAGAAATAGCGGAAAGTGTCCACGAAACCTGCGTCAAGCAAGAGAGAGAACTTCTCGCGTTCCTCGTCGGTAAAGCCTGCATTGCGGCGGTTGGTCTTGGGGTTTTTCAAGTCTATCTCGCGATGGGCCACGTTCAGGTCGCCGCAGACCACCACAGGCTTCCGCGCGTCGAGCCGTTGCAGATAGGCGCGGAAAGCATCGTCCCAAGCCATACGGTAGTCCAGACGCTTCAGCCCGTCCTGCGAATTAGGCGTATATACAGTGACGAGAAAAAAGCCGTCCATCTCGGCTGTGATGACACGGCCCTCGTGATCGAACTCGTCTATCCCGATTCCGTAGACAACGTTCAGCGGACGACGGCGCGTAAATATCGCCGTTCCGGAATAACCTTTGCGCTCCGCGTAATTCCAGAAGCTTTCGTATCCCGCAAACGAAAGGTCTATCAGGCCGGCTTGAAGTTTAGTCTCCTGCAAGCAAAAGAAATCCGCATCCAGTGATGCAAACGAATCGCGGAAACCTTTCTCGCAACAGGCCCGCAGGCCGTTCACATTCCAAGAGATGAATTTCATGTGTTAATTATTTCTACGGTAATTCATTTTGAGGACAAATATAGGGAACATCGTGCAGAAAGCAAAGCCAGATACATATTTTTTTGCTAACTTTGCCCAGAATCTGCCGGGTGACACCCCGGCCATTGCAATCTTATCCACGAATGAAGCGCCACTACCTCCTGATACCTGCCCTGCTTTTAGGGAGCGGCATGGCTATGGCACAACCGAAGGCCACCTTTGAAGCCTTCCACCAAGAGTTGGGTTCCATCCTTTGGAAGCAACCCCATACGACTTCCTTCAAAGTCACGAACGACGGGGATACGACTTTGATCATCTCGCACGTTTACCCAGGCTGCGGCTGTACTTCCGTAAAATGGACACAAGAGCCTATCGCACCGGGACAGTCGGGCAGCATCGACGTCACTTATGACGCCGCCTTGCTCGGGCATTTCAACAAAGACTTGCTGGTGGAAACCAACGCCGCGACCGAACCGGCGGTCCTCACGTTCAGCGGAGACGTCGTCTTGGAAGAGAAAGACAACGTGACAGACTTTCCTTACCACATCGGGGACATTTACCTGGACTCGGACAACTTGGAATTCGACGACGTGCAGCATGGCGACACGACGACCCTGACGCTACGTCTCTTCAATGCCGGGCGACAGACGTACACTCCCGAACTGATGCACCTGCCCCAGTATCTCACGGCCAAAGCGGAACCGGCCACTATCCGCCCCGGCCATATCGGCAAGCTGCACGTTACGCTCAACAGCGAGAAACTCCGCAACTTTGGCCTCACGCAAACCGACATTTACCTCAGCCGGTATCCCGGCGACCGCGTCAACGACGGAAATGACATCTACGTGTCGGCCACGCTACTCCCGGAACTTGATTACAGCCCCAGCCAACTGGCCAACGCTCCGGAAGCCCACCTCGACAGCACCACGATACACCTCGGCCCGTTCGGGAAGAAGGACAAACTGAAAGCAGAGCTAAGGCTCACAAACACAGGAAAGTCTCCGCTCTCCATCCAGGCACTGCAGGTATATAACCCAGGACTGAGCGTCAGCTTTGGCCGGCGCACACTCAAACCCGGGCAAAGCGACAAACTGAAGATCACAGTGCGGGCAAACGAACTTCAAAACCGGCGCAGGCGCAGGGTACTGCTCATCACCAACGACCCTAAGCAGCCAAAAATTGTCATAGACATTATCGTAAAAAAGTAAAGAAATATTTGGCCGTAACTAAAATAAGCGGTATCTTTGCACCGCGAAATCGGAAAGTAGCGCAGTTGGTAGCGCACTACGTTCGGGACGTAGGGGTCGGGCGTTCGAGTCGCCTCTTTCCGACACCAGCAGAGCGGCAGCAATCCCTTTTAGGGTATGCTGCCGCTTTATTTATGTCCGTCCTTGCCCCCGGTACGTAAATACGGCGACCGCCCGCACACCGCCACCCTTGCGGAAACCGTCACGAAGCAATCCCCGCCAATTCACGCCCGTACACCCCACATCACGCCGTCCTCATCAGGAAACCATCTTCAGACCGATAAGCGAAGCGATGAGCGTGAAGAGGAAAAACAGGCGTAGCGGCGACGCCGATTCCTGAAAAACAAGGATGCCCAGCACCACGCTGCCCACAGCGCCGATACCGGTCCATACGGCATAAGCCGTGCCGATAGGCAACGACTGCACGGCCTTGGCCAGCAACATCATGCTGAGCAGCAAGGAAGCAAGGAAGCCGGCGCCCCACAAATAAAAATCCGTACCTGTGGCAGTACGCGTCTTGCCCAGACAAAAGGTCATGGCCACCTCGGCCATACCGGCAAAGAAAAGTATCACCCAATGCATTTCGCTACCATTTATTTTGCGGCTGCAAAAGTAAAAACGCGGCGCGACACGGAAATAAACATTTGATAAAATCCGCAGCCGGGACACATTACTCCGGCAGGGAAGGAGACAGCCCCCGGTTTTTTCGTACATTTGCCTTTGTTCCCTCCGTCCTTGCCCATGAACTTTGAAGAAATCATACTCCGCACGCACCCGCTTCCCGCTCCTTCCATGCAATTGCTCAAAGAGCGCACCACCGAGCTATGGCTTCCCAAAGGCAGCCATATTTTGAAACACGGGAAGGTGGAGCGCAGCATATTTTTCATCCGCCGGGGCATTGCCCGCGCCTTTGTCCTGACAGACGGTCGCGAAGTGACGTTCTGGATAGGCCAGGAGGGCGCCACAATCGTCTCCTTGAAGGGATATGTACGCAACGAGCCGGGCTACGAAACCGTAGAACTGATGGAAGACACCCTGCTTTTCCGTCTGCGCCACGCAGACCTGCAAGAGCTCTTCACCCGGGACGTGCACATCGCAAACTGGGGTAGGAAATACGCCGAATCGGAACTGCTGGCCACGGAACAGCGGCTCATCACCTTCTTACAGTCGCCCGCGAAGGAGCGCTACGAGGCGCTGCTCCGCGGTGCGCCGGAACTGCTGCAACGCCTGCCCCTGTCGAGCATAGCCTCTTATCTGGGTGTCACGCCGGTCAGCCTCAGCCGCATCCGGGCAAGCCTTAAATAAGCGGACACGGCATGCCACCACGGAAAGGCACGCTTCGGCCGTACAGACGGCCGCGGCGCCGTTGCACGGAAGCAACGACGCCGCAATATTGCCGCACAAGCGGCCTCCCGCTTACCGGGAGCGCCGCCGGCCGCGGTCACCCGATGATGACCATCGTAGCCCCGTAACCGTACTCCTGGAAAGAAGCATCCTGCCAACGGCACGTCTTGTAGTGGGCCTTCAGTTCCTTGATGACTGCGTTGCGCAACACCCCTTCGCCCTTGCCGTGGATGAAGACAATTTTGCGCCCGTGCTCGTGGATATAGGTATCCATCGTCTCGCGGAAGGTCTTGAGCTGGTACTCCAGGATGTCGTGCGGCTGGAGTCCGGCCAGCGTGTCGAGCAATTCCGAGGCATGAAGGTCCACCTCGACCAGGGCGTTACGGTCCTTCTTCTGCTCCTTCCGCGCCGGCACACGCCGCTGCCGCGGTTCAGGTTTCGCCGCGCGTGCCTCGCCCGAAAGGCTGGCCTGGAGCTGGGCCGCGTCGACTGCCACGCCGCGCACGCCACGGTCGTCGCGCACCACAGGCACCAAGAGTGCCGGCTCCTCGAAAAAGTCATTGGGCGCAAACGCATTGCGGCGGTAGAACTTGCGGGCGTCCACCCGCAGGGCGACGTCGTAGACCGGTTTTGGCGCATAGTGCCGGCCGCGCTTGTAGGCAAAGGCCTGCATGGCCAGCAAGGGAAGGAGGCCGAGCGCCTCGTGCCCCAAGTCCTCCAGAAGGAGTTTGGAGTTCGGCTCCACCTCTTCCTCGTGCCGCAGCTCGCAGTCTTCCCCGTCGCGTACATAGAGGGCCAAACGCACATAATAGTTACAATCGTTCACGACATAAAGCGAGAAATCCGACTCGTCGAGCCGGTCGGGACGGAGCGGGACAAAAGCCAGGTAGAGCTGCACCGTATCCGCTCCGCGCCGCTCAAGAGGCGGAGCCTTGAACGTGACGGGCTTCGTGTCCTCGTCGTCGTCAAACGAGCGCGTCTCGGTCGTAGCCTGCTCGCCGCGGAAACGGTTGTCGGCCGCGGGGACGGCCGCAGCGGCCCGTTTCGGAATGTTATATTCGTCCGTCTCCACCACAACGCAATCGCTCACCAGGGTGGGAATCTCAAACCCGTCATCGTCGCGGATTATCGCCACGTCCTTGCTCTGAAAGCCGGCAACCACACCGCCGCCGACCTCGTTAAGGAAACGTATTTTGTCTCCGATTTTCATATTGCTGGTCTCTCCTTTATATTAAGGTATTCTCCCTGCAAATTTACAAAAAAATCCGTTACACGGCACACGCCCGCGCCCCATACGGCCCGCAGCCACGCGCCCTATCCCCGTGCGGACGCGCCCTATCCCCGTGCGGACGGGAATAAGGGGAGGAAGACGCATGCCCTACGCCCGCACCGCGCGAACGGGCCCAAGACCCGCACCCGCACTTCGGCACGAAGCGGAAACACCGCCGCAAAACAATTGGAGAATACATAAAAAGTGTTCCATATTGCCACATGATGACGAAACAATAACGATAAGCGGCTTGTCGGGCGGCAAAGCCCGTTTTTTAAGAGAATGCGCTTCCAACGTATAGGGATTATTCGTAACTTTGCCTGAAATGTTGATAAAGCCACGCCAGCCTTTACCGGTTCCGGATGCAGGAAGCGTGGTATTGCTTGACCAGCTAATTCAAATACCGCCAAAACAGATTGCGTGCCGTCAAGCGTAAGGAGGCTCACGTATAAATGCGTGAACCGTTTCAGTCCTTTTTACACGCGGGCCACTTGGCGGTAGCCTGAATTAGGAAAAGGCCTGTAAATGGTTCCGCATTTTTCCGTTTCTAACCGCTCTGTCATCCCCGCTCCCCTCCCGGCCCTCTCCGCGCGGCCCGGCAAGCAGCGAACACGGCCAGAAAGCGCCAAACTGCTTTCCAGACCCGACAGAACAGCAGGAAAGCCATACGGAATCACCGATTTTTAACATAAAAGCAACTATATTCTATAATTTTTCTATCTTTCGTGGTACAAATCCACTCAAGAATTATTATTTTTGCCATGTACAAAGCATCGAAACAAAGGAGCTAAGGCTACGAGCAAGCCCCAGGGGCAGACGGACAGGTCACGCGCCCCGCCGCCATACGCTCAGACCGCCCCGCCGGCACAAAACGACAGTGCCACCCAAGCGACCAGCCAGCCCGGTTCCCCGTTCTCCTAATTCGAATACCGCCAGCTATACGAACCCGGTGTGAGAACAAACGATGTCAGGTTCGCCCCCTCCTTGCCGGCGCTGACGGTCTGCCGCCCGCAAGCCCCGCCGCAACGAAAGTCCTGCCGCACGACTCAGGCAGCAACGACGGCATCCAGGAGCCGGCGGACCGTAGGAGAACACCGAGGAACGTGACGACGCATTAGAAATCGTCATTCCAAGGTCAATTTATTCCATTCTAATCCAGATTGACGATTTCAGGAGGCATTCTTGAATTTTCCAAGAATGCCTCCGTTTTTCTGCCCCGCAGCATGGCCTCCGCGCCTGGCGCCGCCCGAAAGCAGGAAACAAGCAGGCTACGCCCACGAATTATTGCATCCGGGCAAGGCCTATTAAAAAATAAATAACTATCTTTGCCGCGGTTTGAATGCACACTATCCGCAAAAGTGTGCCATACATTCCCCAAGAGCCACAGCCAATCCAACTCAACACATATTCTGATATGGAGAAACGAAAGATACAATTCAGCCTCGTTTACCGCGACATGTTTCAGTCGAGCGGTAAGTTCCAGCCGCGCAAGGACCAGCTGGAACGCATTGCGCCCGTCATCATCAAGATGGGATGCTTTGCCCGCGTGGAAACCAACGGCGGGGCGTTCGAGCAGGTTAACCTGCTCTACGGCGAAAACCCGAACAAGGCCGTGCGCGCCTTTACCAAGCCCTTCAACGAAGTAGGCATCAAGACCCACATGCTGGACCGCGGCCTCAACGCCCTGCGCATGTTCCCCGTCCCCTCCGACGTGCGCCGACTGATGTATAAGGTAAAACACGCACAGGGTGTCGACATCCCGCGTATCTTCTGCGGTCTGAACGACGTGCGTAACATCATCCCCTCCATCCACTACGCACTGGAAGCCGGGATGACCCCCCAGGCCACGCTCTGCATCACGAACTCACCTATCCATACGGCCGAATATTATTCAGACATCGCCGACCAGCTCATCGCCGCCGGCGCACCGGAAATCTGCCTGAAAGACATGGCCGGCATAGGCCAGCCCGCCATGC
The DNA here is from genome assembly GCA_902464615.1 of uncultured Prevotella sp. Classification (GTDB taxonomy): domain Bacteria; phylum Bacteroidota; class Bacteroidia; order Bacteroidales; family Bacteroidaceae; genus Alloprevotella. The sequence goes on from CABQKA010000001.1 coordinate 112,375, forward strand.
TCGGCAAGCTCACACGGATGATCAAGGAGAAGCACCCCGAGGTCATTATCCAATATCACGGCCACAGCGGCCCGGGCCTTTCGATGGCCAGCATCCTCGAAGTGTGCCGTAACGGCGCAGACGTCATCGACACGGCCATCGAACCGCTTTCCTGGGGCAAAGTCCACCCGGATATCATCTCCGTGCAGTCCATGCTGAAACACGCAGGCTTCGACGTGCCCGAAATCGACATGGACGCCTACATGGAAGCGCGCAAGTTGACGCAGGAGTTCATTGACGATTTCTTGGGCTACTTCATGAATCCCTCCAACCGCCTGATGAGTTCCCTGCTCCTCGGGTGCGGTCTTCCGGGCGGCATGATGGGTTCCATGATGGCCGACCTGGCAGGCGTGATGAGCGCCATTAACAATAACCGCAAGGCCAAGGGCGAAACGCCGCTTTCGGAAGACGCCCTGCTCGTCAAGCTCTTTAACGAGGTGGCCTACGTATGGCCGCGCGTCGGCTATCCCCCACTCGTGACGCCCTTCTCCCAGTATGTGAAGAACATCGCCCTGATGAACCTGCTCACGGAATCAATGGGCAAACCGCGCTACACGATGATGGACAACAGCATCTGGGGCATGATTCTCGGCAAGAGCGGCAAACTGCCTGGCCCCGTTGCCCCGGAAATCGTGGAACTGGCCAAGGAGAAAGGCTTCGAATTTACCGACGCAGACCCGCAGAGCTACTATCCGGACGACCTCGACCGCTTCATCAAAGAAATGGAAGAAAACGGCTGGGACCGCGGCGAAGACGACGAAGAACTGTTCGAGTTTGCCATGCACGAGACGCAATACCGCGACTACAAGAGCGGAGTGGCCAAGAAACGCTTCCTCGCCGACCTGCAGGCAGCCAAGGACAAGGCAATGGCAGGATACATGAGCCCCGAACAAGCAACTGCCTTCAAGCACGCTAAGGCCGATGCCATCGTAGCCCCGGAAAGCGGCACCGTGCTTTGGGAAATCAACGGCGACGGAGAATGCGTGAAAAGCATCGAACCGTTCATCGGGAAACAATACAAGGAGGGCGACTTCTTCTGCTACATCGAGAATACACACGGGCAAATCGTCGAAGTACCTGCCGCATTGGGCGGAAAACTTGTCGAGATCAACGCCAAGCAAGGCGCGCACGTGTCCAAAGGCGACGTTGTCGCTTACATCGAACGTGCCTGACAGACAGAAGGCTCCTAATTCTATTCTCTCCCCGGTCCGGAATACGTGGATTCCGGACCGGGGAAGTTCTTTTTCAGAGAATCGCTTGCTCCATCTGCACAAATTCCGTAATTTTGTGCCGTATTTCACAAATCATAGCATTAGAAACAATGACTCACAACCTACTGAAAGGAAAGCGCGGCATAATTTTCGGCGCGCTCAACGAAGACTCCATCGCATGGAAGGTTGCCGTAAAAGCCGTAGAAGAAGGTGCCAGCATCACACTGAGCAACACCGCCATGGCCATCCGTATGGGGTCGCTCACCGAACTGGGCGAACAGCTTAATGCGCCTGTCATCGCTGCCGACGCGACCAGCGTAGAAGACCTCGAGCACGTTTTCACAGAATCTGTCAAACTGCTCGGAGGACCTGTCGACTTCCTCCTCCACTCCATCGGTATGAGCCCCAACGTGCGCAAGCAACGCACTTACGATAACCTCGATTACAATTTCCTGCAAAAGACGCTCGACATCTCCGCCATTTCTTTCCATAAAATGCTCCAGGTGGCCAAGAAGCAGGACGCCATTGCCGAATACGGCTCCATCGTAGCGCTGACCTACGTCGCCTCACAACGCACTTTCTTCGGCTACAACGACATGGCCGACGCCAAAAGCATGCTGGAAAGCATCGCCCGCAGCTTCGGCTACATCTACGGCCGCGAAAAGAACGTCCGCATCAATACCATCTCCCAGTCGCCCACACCCACCACGGCCGGGAAAGGCATCAAGGACATCGACAACATGATGGACTTCGCAGAGAAGATGTCGCCGCTCGGCAACGCCAGCGCGGAAGAATGTGCCAACTACTGCGTCATGATGTTTTCCGACTTCACGCGCAAAGTAACCATGCAGAACCTCTTCCACGACGGAGGATTCTCTTCCATGGGAATGAGTCTCCGCGCCATGAACCAGTATGCCAAGGACCTCGCTCCCTACGAAGACGAGAACGGCAAGGTCATCTACGGATAAGCACACATGGGACTTGAAGCCGCACAAGAAGGACAGGCCAACCAGCTAATCGAAGAAGCCATCGCCGCCCACCGAAAAGGCGACGAACTGACGGCCATTGCAAACCTGACCGTTGCGCTCACGCAAGGAGAAAGCCGCACGGCCCGACTGCTGCGTGCCCACATCTTAGCCGGAATGGGGCAATGGAACGAAGCTGCCGCCGACGCTGAAGCCGTCCTCGCGCACGAACCGGATACGCCGGACGCTGCGCTCCTGCTTGCCGCCACACGTTCCGCGCAAGGCCAGAACCTGCAAGCAACCGACACGTTGCTTTCCCTGCTCAAAGCCCATCCGGACTGCCGCCCCGCCATTCTGATGTTAGGGCGCCTCTACCTGGAGGAAGGGCGTGCCGACCTTGCGCTTGCCCTTTACGACCGCGCCATCGCCGACATGCCCACATTCGCCGAAGCCTATCACGCACGCGGCGGTGTGAAGCACCGCCTCCACGACGAAGCCGGCGCGGCTGAAGACCTGCGGCGCGCACTGCAACTCAATCCAAGCCTGGCCCAAGACTTCGACGGAACGTATTCATTGCTCGACAGCAACGGTACCCATACACACGCGAACTGCCTGCGCGGCCGTTGACGCGTTGCCCCTATTAAAGACCGGCGCGCCTGCTTTGCTATCCTAAACAAAGCAGGCGCGCCGGTCTTCTGTGCTTCAAAATTCCTCCGGACCAAAGAAACGCTGCCACTCCTGTTCAAAATTAGGCGTAAAGAATCCCGTGCCCAACCTTGCCAAAATATCCTCCCGCGTAAAGAAACAGCCGCCGTCCAGTTCTGCCGTAGGCCTCGGCACCACGGCCACTGTCGCTGTAAAGACGTGGACCAGTTCCCGCTCCTTGCTGCTGGCAAAGACATAACGCGACATGAAACGGGCGTCAAAGCTCTCCGGCTCCAGCCCGAGCTCCTCGCGGGCTTCCCTGCGCAAAGCCTCGTCCGGCGTCTCGCCCCAATCCACATGCCCGCCCACGGCCGTGTCCCAACGCCCCGGCTGTATATCCTTCCACATCGGCCTTTTTTGCAGATAAAGCCGGCCGTCGGGCGAAAAGACATGCAAGTGAACCACCGGGTGCAGCAGCATTGAGCCGCCGTGACACTCGCCGCGCGAGGCCCGCCCCGTCACCGCGCCCGTCTCGTCCACGACGGGCAGCCATTCCTGCGGATTGTCCTTCATAAACCTTCAGTAATTCAGCAGCGAGCTGTCGCCATAACTCAAAAAGCGGAACTCGTGCGACAGGGCGTAGTCGTAAATGCGTCTCCAGTCGCCCTTGACAAATGCCGAGACAAGCAGGAGCAGCGTACTCTTTGGCTGATGGAAGTTTGTCACCATCGTTCTCACGATATGATACGTATAGCCCGGGGCTATCAGCAACTGCGTTGAAGCGTGCAGCACGGGCAAGCCGTGACGGTCCAGATAGTCCGCCACCTCCTGGAGCGCCTCCACCGCCGTCAGCGGTTGCCCGTCGTCCTCGTAGGGCAGCCACTGCGGCACGTGCAAGTCGTCCTGTGCCGCGTCCGGATTCTTCCGCAGCATGACACCTATATAATATAGGCTCTCAAGTGTACGCACGGAAGTTGTGCCGACGGCTATGCACTGGCCGCCGTGGCGGATGAGGCGCGCGATGCTTTCCCGCCGCACCGCTATCCATTCCGAGTGCATCGTATGGTCTGCGATTTCCTCGCTCTTGACCGGTTTGAACGTGCCTGCTCCCACGTGGAGCGTAATCTCGTCGCGTTCCACACCTTTGCGGTCCAATGCTTCGAGGACGCGTTCCGTAAAATGCAGGCCGGCCGTCGGGGCTGCCACCGAGCCTTCCACTTTCGAGTACACGGTCTGGTACGTCTGCAGGTCGCTTTCCTCCGTTGCCCGGTTCAAATAGGGCGGTATGGGCAATTCGCCCACGGCGTCGAGCACCTCGGAAAAGCTTGCCCCGCCGTCGCCCCAGCTGAAACGCACCAGATGCCCCGTTCCGCAAACACCGATGCGTTCGGCGCGCAGCGTCGTCGCGTTGCCGCCCACGACCACCTCGCGCTCAAGGACGCCCTCTTTCCATTTTTTCAGGTTGCCCACGAGGCATGTCCACACGACGCTTCCCGTCTGCGCGAACGACTGCTGATAGTCCGCCGGAGCGTGCGGCTCCAGGCAAAACACCTCGATGAGCGCGCCCGTGGCCTTGCGGAAATGCAGACGGGCCTGTATCACCTTCGTATTGTTGAACACCATGAGCGCCCCTGCCGGCAGGTAATCCGGCAGATGCCGGAAGACGTCTTCCCGGACCTCACCGTCGCGGTAGAGCAGGAGTTTCGACTCGTCGCGCACGGCCATCGGATATTTCGCGATGCGTGATTCGGGCAAGTCGTAGTCGTAGTCTTTTATCTGGATATGTCGTGTCGTTTCCATTGCGTCTGTCAGCGTAAACTCCAGCGCAAAGTTACGAAAAAACATCGGCCCGGCCCAAGCCACGGGGCTAAGGCGCGTGGCTGCGGGGCTTAGGGCCGTAAAAACGCGCCTAAGCCCCGCGCCGGACGGAACGTGGGCAGACGGGCCACACATTAAAATATTGTCTTGCAAGCCCGGCCTTTCAAAAAATATTATTAGTTTTGCCAAAAATCTCTTTCCGCATGTGGGCTGTTTTCCTGTTTTGGATGGCCGTAGCCGTCTACGTGGTCGTCGTGCTCAGCACGATGACCGTCGTATTGCTTGAAAATCGGCAGCCTGCCAAGACCATTGCCTGGACCATCGTATTGCTCATGCTGCCCGTCCTGGGACTGGTCATTTTCTATTTCTTCGGACAGAACATCCGCAAGGACCGCTACATCGGGCGCCGGCAATACAACCTGCTGACCCAGCGCATGCTGGCCGACATACAGCCCTGCCCGCCCGAAGCCTGCCCGCCCAAATACGCGCCGCTGATGCGGCTGTTCGAACATACGAACAAGGCGGTCCTTACGGCAGACAACCACATCGTCAGCTACGGGACAGGCGGGGAGTTCCTCACCGCGCTGCTCCGGGAAATCGCCCAGGCGAAGGACCATGTCCATCTGGAGACCTACATCATTGAGGACGACGCCGTGGGCCGGCTGCTGGCCGACGCCCTGGCCGACAAAGCCGCGGAAGGCGTGGAGGTCAGGCTCCTTTACGACGACGTGGGGTGCTGGAACGTACCGAACCGCTTCTTCAACCGCATGCAGCAGCGCGGCATCCAGGTGGCACCGTTCCTTCCGGTACGCTTCCCGCAACTGACGCACAAGGTGAATTACCGTAATCACCGCAAGCTCTGCGTCATCGACGGCAAGGTGGGCTTCATCGGCGGCATGAACCTGGCGCTCCGCTACGTGAGCCGCCGCAAACAGCCGTGGCACGACCTCCACCTGCGCATCACGGGAGGGGCCGTAGCGGGCATCCAACGGCTCATCCTGAGCGACTGGTGCTTCGTCACGAACGATTTCATCTCGGGCCGGCGCTATTTCCCGGCCACGGAACAGGCCACCGCGCCCGGCGACATGCTGCAGATCGTACAGTCGAACCCCGTCTCGCGCTACCCGGAAATCATGTACGGACTGACGTGGGCCATCCTTCACGCCCGGCGCTACCTGTACATCCAGACCCCCTACTTCATGCCCACGGAACCGGTGATGCAAGCCCTGCAAACGGCGGCAATGAGCGGCGTGGACGTGCGCATCATGGTGCCGGAGAAGCCCGACAGCTTTTGGCTGAGATGGGTCAACGACTGCTACTTCACCACCATTCTGAGGGTGGGCATCCGCGTATTCACGCACCGCGCCGGCTTCCTGCACAGCAAATGCGCCGTAGCCGACGACGACTGGTGCACAGTAGGCTCGTCCAACATGGACTTCCGCAGCTTTGAAAACAACTTCGAGGCCAACGCCTTCATTTACGGCAAAACGGCGGCGCAAGCACTGAAGGCGCGCTTCCTGGCCGACGCGGCAAACTGCACGGAAGTCAAACTCTCCACATGGATACACCGCCCCTACTGGCACCGCCTGCTCGAGGCTTACACACGCATTCTGGCGCCGCTGCTCTGAACGGCAGACGGCCTTTTTCCTTATCCCTTATCCCCTTTCCAACGATGAACGACATCCATTCCTACCTTTCAGAAAACGAGCCGCGGTTTCTCGACGAGCTGTTCAGTTTAATCCGCATCCCGAGCATCAGCGCACAGCCGGAGCACCGCCCCGACATAGAACGGTGCGCCGCCCGGTGGCGCGAACTGTTGCTGTCCTCCGGCGCCGACCACGCCGAAGTGATGCCGACCCAAGGCAACCCCATCGTATTCGCCGAGAAACGCGTCGAAGGTGCCACCCGCACCGTTCTCGTCTACGCCCACTACGACGTGATGCCCGCCGAGCCGCTGGAACTCTGGACCACGCCGCCCTTTGAGCCGGTCGTTCGCGACGGGCGCATTTGGGCACGGGGCGCGGACGACGACAAAGGGCAGGCCATGATACAGGTCAAGGCCTTTGAATACCTGGTACGCAACAACCTGCTACGGCACAACGTGAAATTCATCCTGGAAGGCGAGGAAGAGATAGGCTCGCCTAGTCTGGAAGCCTATCTGGCACAACACCGCGAACTGCTGCGCGCAGACGTCATCCTCGTCTCGGACACCAGCATGCTGGGGGCGGAGCTGCCTTCGCTCACAACGGGCCTGCGCGGCCTGGCCTACTGGCAGATTGAAGTGACAGGACCGAACCGCGACCTGCACTCTGGACACTTCGGCGGGGCTGTGGCCAACCCGGCCAACGTATTGTGCGAAATGCTGGCCAGAATAGTCGGCGCAGACGGCCGCATCACCGTACCGGGATTCTATGACGACGTGGAAGAACTATCGTCCGAAGAACGGAGCATGATTGCCTCCATTCCTTTTGACGAGGAAGCCTACAAGGCCGCTATCGGTGTACGTGCGCTCTGTGGAGAAAAGGGCTACTCCACCTTGGAGCGCAACGCCTGCCGGCCTTCGTTCGACATCTGCGGAATATGGAGCGGATATACGGGAGAAGGCGCCAAGACCGTAATCCCCTCGAAGGCTTGGGCGAAAATATCGTGCAGGCTCGTCCCGCACCAACGCCATGAACACATCTCACGCCTCATGGCACAATACCTGCAAGAACTGGCCCCGGAAAGCGTCACCGTGAAAGTGACTCCGCTCCACGGAGGAGAAGGCTACGTATGCCCCATCACCCTGCCGGCCTACCAGGCGGCGGAACGCGGCTTCACGGATGCTTTCGGCAAGCGGCCACTCGCAGTCCGGCGCGGAGGCAGCATCCCCATCATCAGCGATTTCGAACGCTTGCTGGGCATCAAATCCGTTCTCATGGGCTTCGGACTGGAAAGCAACGCCATCCATTCGCCGAACGAGAATTTCCCGCTGGAAATATTCCGGAAAGGCATCATAGCAGTAGCAGGATTCCACCGTTACTACGACCAGATGTAGACGCCGGCGCAAGGCCGGCCGAAAGACTCCCGTAAGCAAGACCGCCTTAATCTGCCACAGCAGAGGCCGCAGGCTCTTCCTGCTGCGCCTTGGGCCAATTGACCAGATAAAGCACGCCGGTGGCGCGGGTAAAGGCCGTGTACAGCCAACGTAAGTAGGACGGGCCAAGCGCTTCGGGCGGCAAATAGCCCTGGTCCACGAAGACGCGGCTCCACTGCCCGCCCTGCGCCTTATGACAGGTCACGGCATAAGCATACTTCAATTGGAGCGCATTATAATAAGGGTCTTGGCGGAGTTGCTTCATCCGCTCGCGCCGCGAAGGGATATGGGCATAATCCAGCAAGACCTGCTCGTAAAGCCGCCGGCTCTCCTCGGCCGTCAGCGACGGCGAAGCGGAACCGAGCGTATCGAGAAGGACGCGGCACTCCAGCTCATAGTCCCCATAATCGGGAAAACAAAGCACGGCATCGGCGAAATGGAATCCATACAGCTCATGAACGTTGCGGATACGCACCACGCGGGCAGCATCGCCATTGGCAATGAAATCGAAAGGAAGGCGCTCACCCTGAGACAAATGGCGCGCCGCCTGCTCTGTCCAGAAATAATTGTTTTTAACGGCCATGACCAAATCGCCCCTTGTGAGCTGTTCCTCCCGGTCAAAGATGCGGGAACGAATCCCATTATTGTAAACGTTGGCCCTCTGGTTAGAGCGTGTGATGACAATGGTATCCGACGTCCCACACTCGCCATAAGCCGAGACCAAGGCTTCAATCAATTCATCCCCAGGCAAAAAACGGACTTCGCCCGAGGGCGAACCTACGATGCGGGGTAACCCGCAGAATCCCTCTGTAAGCAGTCCGCGCAAGCGGGTGGCACCGGCCAGTACGCCAGAATCCTCATGCTGACGGACCACTTCCGTCAAATCGGCCTCATGGACACGCAGCCCGTAGATACTGATGACAGACGCATTAAGCGCCGGGCTTTCCGCCTGGCCTACGGGCGGCAACTGTGCGATATCGCCCACCAACAACAAGCGGCAGCCCTCACCCTGATAGACGAAACGGACCAGGTCGTCAAGCAAAAGGCCGCTGCCAAACAACTGGCTCCCGGCGTCGAGCGGTATCATGGAGGCCTCGTCAACGATGAACAAGGCATTGCGTAAGCGGTTAAAGCCCAATGAGAACCGCGTGCCTTCACCCTGAAAAGACTGCTGGCGATAGATCACCTTATGGACAGTATAGGCAGGCTCCCCGGCCAAACGGGAAAAGACTTTGGCAGCCCTGCCCGTCGGCGCCAGGAGCACGACTTCGCGGCCCAGCTTCCGCAAGACGCGCACCAACGCGGCAACAAGCGTCGTCTTTCCCGTACCGGCATACCCCCGCAAGATAAAAGCGGCATCTGAGCTGGAAGCGGACAAAAAACGGGCCAGGCCGGCCGCAGCCAATGCCTGACCGCGCGTAAAATCATGATGAAACTCCTGCGCAAAAAGTCGAATCAATTCGTCTGCTATCATCCCTGTCTTATTTTGATTCTGCCCGACCAGAGCAACAGAAGCAGTGAAAGAACCCTTCTGAAAAAAGACCGCGCAGGCAGAAACTCAAAGCAAAAATACATTTTTTCCAAGACAACACATGAAAAGAAGGGAATAAGGACAAAAAAACGTAACTTTGCGCCTTGGATACCAGAACTAAACCGCAAAAATGGAATTACCCAAAGACCCGATGATGCTTTACAGCATGATCAACATGAAACTCCGTGACGAATACAGTTCACTCGACATGCTCTGCGAAGACATGAACGTGGACCGCGGCGATCTGGAACAGGAGCTGGCCGCCGCCGGATTTGCCTATTCGCCCCAGAACAATTGTTTCCGCTGAACGCATGACCATAATACAATTCGCACGACGCTACCGGCTTTCATTGCTATGTATCGCAGCTATCTGGGTACTGTGTCTCATGAAAGTGCCGGAAACGCCACTCGAGCACGTCGCATTCATCGACAAGTGGACACATCTCGTCATGTACGGCGGAACATGTAGCGTCGTATGGTGGGAGTACTTGCAAAGCCACCAACATGTGGAATGGAGGAAAATCGTCGTGTTTGCCATGACCGTTCCTATTATCATGAGCGGCATTATTGAACTACTACAGGCCTATGCGACCACCACCCGCAGCGGGGACTGGATGGACTTCGCCGCCAATTCCGCCGGAGTAGGCCTGGGGCAACTCATCGGATACTTTATTCTACGCCCCATCGGCGCGTATTGGAAAAAGAAAGGGAATACTCCCACCTAACTCATAAATAAGTGCCGCCATTCCGGAAATAATCTTCCCGCACGGTTCAAGGAAATGTGCGGTTTGAAAAAATGCGTAACTTTGCCCGGACAATATCAAACGACATCTACGGGACACCGGATTGCGCCAAGATCCAGACCTTGAAATATACAGGTATGCAAAACGTAGAACCGCCACCTTTCGTATGGCCGGAGAAGCTATACATCCGTCTCTCTGACGAGAGGCTGCACTTTGCCAGATACAATGAAGAGGCCGGCCCCGGCTTCATCTTTTCCGTTTGTCCCATACGCCGGCAACTGTCGGCGGCTGAGGCTATCCAAGAGGCCTGCGCTGCCGACAGCGTAGCCCAAGGTCCTTCAAGCAGCGTAGAAATCCTCATCAACAGTGCGGCGACGCCTATTCCGCTGACAGACTTCCAGGAAGAAGACTGCGAAGCCTACTATTACTATTGTTTTCCCGACACCAAGAAGAAAAGCCGTGTGTTCTACGACATTGTGGCTCCAGCCAATGTCGTATTACTCTTTGCCTTGGATGAGGCCGTATGCCAGACCATCGAAAAGCGATATGACAACGTACACTACTCGTCCGCACTGACACCTGTGCTGCGGCATTTCGCACAAAAGAGAGAAAGGCCCGGAGAGCGGAAACGCCTGTTTGCCTATTGCCAGGAAGCTACATGCGACATTGCCGTTTTTGAAAACGGCCAGCTGCTCCTTCTGAACAGATATGAGGTACATGATGCGGCAGATACGACGTACTACATTCTCAACGTTGCACAACAGTTAGGTATCAATTCACAGAATTCACCACTGACGATAGCCGGCACGGGCGAACTGCGCAATGCCACCGGCAAAGAACTTGAACAATATGCCCCAAACGTGTGCTACCTGAATCCCGTCGCGGAGTTTCAACGTCATCCCATCTCACAAAAAAACGGCGTCCCGTACGACTTAATGACCCTGCTCATCAATTAACGACCAAGCGAAACATCTTCATGAGAATCATCACCGGCATCTATAAAGGACGGCATTTCACCATTCCACATTCATTTAAGGCCCGCCCGACCACTGATTTTGCCAAAGAGAACCTCTTCAACGTGCTACGCGGCTATGTAGACTTTGAAGAAATACGGGCTTTGGATTTGTTTGGCGGCACAGGAAGCATCACTTTGGAATTACTCTCACGCGGTTGCACGGATGTCGTTACCGTGGAACTGGACCGGGAACATTTCGCATTCATCGCGTCGTGCCTTCAAAAACTGAAGGACCGTCACTGCACCCCTCTTTGCACAGATGCCCTCAGATATATACAACGATGCCGCGCCCCATTCGACCTGGTATTTGCCGACCCTCCCTATCAACTCCCCCAATTGGGCGAATTACCGGACCGCGTTCTGAAAAGCAAGGTACTCAAGCCCGGAGGCCTCTTCGTACTTGAACACGGCAAGACCCACTCCTTCACCGATTATCCGGAATTTTTGGAACACAGATCCTACGGCAGCGTGAACTTTTCCTTCTTCCGAATGCCCGAGGCCCAGCCAGAGGCAATGGCAGAGAATGAGAATCTTTCCTTAGCACAATAACGATTGATTATAGAAAAATTCGTAACTTTGTGCCTTGAAACATTTTACACAAAAGCATCATGTCTGGAACAAAAAAAATCAAGACTGCACTAATCTCAGTTTATCATAAAGACGGGCTGGAAGAAATTTTGGCAAAACTACACACTCTCGGCGTGAAGTTTCTCTCCACAGGCGGTACACAGCACTTCATAGAATCACTCGGCTATCCTTGCCAGAAGGTAGAGGATGTCACTTCGTATCCTTCCATTTTGGGCGGACGCGTCAAGACACTTCATCCCAAAATATTCGGAGGCATCTTAGGCCGGCGGGAATTGGCAGAGGACCGTGAACAGATGGCTCACTACGAAATACCTGAAATCGACCTGGTTATCGTAGACCTCTATCCTTTTGAAGAGACTGTAGCCAGCGGAGCCAACGAAACTGACATCATAGAGAAAATAGACATCGGCGGTATCTCTCTGATTCGCGCCGGCGCCAAAAACTTCAAAGACGTAGTCATCGTGCCCTCCAAGGCAGAATATCCCGACCTGCTCCAGCTTCTCAACCAGAAAAACGGAGAAAGCGAACTGGAAGACCGCCGGGCTTTAGCAGCCAAGGCTTTCGGCGTAAGCAGCCACTACGACACTGCTATTCATGCATACTTCACCCGGTAGTCCATACACCCAACAGCCGCACTACATGGCAGCCCCCTTATATTAAGATATACACCATGAGCATATTTTCCAAAATGTTCTCTTTTACCCAAGAACTGGCCATAGACTTGGGAACTGCCAATACCATCATCATCAGCGAAGGAGAGATTGCTGTAAACGAGCCGTCTGTCATCGCCCTTGACCGGCACACGGAGAAAATGATTGCTGTGGGCGAAACGGCAAAACGAATGTACGAAAAGGCCAATGACAAGATCCGCGTAATCCGTCCGCTGCGCGACGGCGTCATTGCCGACTTCAACGCCTGCGAGCAAATGATGCGTGGCCTCATCAAAATGGTCCACAAAGGCAAACGCCTTTTCTCGCCCTCCCTTCGTATGGTTATCGGTGTACCCTCTGGCTCTACGGAAGTAGAGTTGCGTGCAGTCCGTGACTCGGCCGAGCATGCAGGAGGACGCGACGTATTCCTTCTTTACGAACCGATGGCGGCGGCCATCGGCATTGGCATTGACGTCAACGCCCCGGAAGGGAATATGGTCGTCGATATCGGTGGCGGAACCACGGAGATAGCAGTCATTTCACTCGGAGGAATAGTCTCAAACAATTCCATCAAAATGGCTGGCGACGATTTTACCGCCGACATCCAAGAATATATGAGCCGGCAGCACAATGTGCGGGTCAGCGAAAGGATGGCCGAACGCATCAAGATACACGTAGGCGCCGCGCTGACAGACTTGGCAGACAATCCTCCCAAAGACTACATCGTCCACGGTCCGAACCGCATCACGACCATGCCGATGGAAGTTCCGGTGTGCTATCAAGAAATAGCACATTGCCTGGAAAAGTCGGTCGCAAAAATTGAACAGGCCGTAATCAACGCCTTGGAGCGTACACCGCCAGAACTTTATGCCGATATCGTCAAGAACGGCATTTACTTGACCGGAGGAGGTGCGCTGCTCCGCGGATTGGACAAACGACTAACAGACAAGATAAACATCCCGTTCCACGTAGCGGAAGACCCGCTACTCTGCGTAGCACGCGGAACAGGCATAGCATTGAAGAATGTAGAAAAGTTCACTTTTCTCATGCGTTAAAAGGCCATCCGAAAAGCCGGAAGCTGAGAAAACAGCGACGACCGAATCAAGCACGGCCCGACGCAGTTTCCTCAGCTTCTGATTTTCAATACATACACGCATAATGTACAACCTCATAGAGTTCCTCCGAAAATACCATTACATCATTCTCTTTTTGATATTGGAAGGAATCAGCTTCACGCTGCTGTTCCGCTTTAACCATTACCAAGGCAACGTATGGTTTAGCGCGGCCAACAGCGCGGCCGCACAAATCGACCGCTGGTATGCCGACGCCCTATCATATCTGGAACTCCGTACCATAAACCGGCAACTGACAGACGAAAATATCCGCTTACAGCTCGAGGCAGACCAACTCCGCCAAGCGCTCATCACCGCCACGCACGACTCCACCTACACGGAACAGGCCGTTCACCGCAACCTGGCAGGTTACCAGCTGGTTCCAGCTACCGTCGTGTCCAACTCCCGCAATAGAAGCAATAATTATATAGTCATAGACAAAGGAGAAACAGACGGTATCCGCGCTGAAATGGGGGTAGTCGGAGGCGGAGGCGTCGTCGGCATCGTGTACCTCACCGGGCCACACTACTCTTTAGTGCTACCGGTCACAAACAAAAAGTCGAGCATCAGTTGCCGCGTACGCGGACAACGTTACTTCGGCTATCTGGAATGGGAAGGCGAATCTTTAGGCCACGCCCATTTAGACGACATCCCACGATATGCCAACATAAAAAAAGGCGAATGTATAGAAACAAGCGGCTACTCTTCCGTATTTCCCCCGGGAATCTTCGTAGGCCGCATCTCCGGCATCAGCAACTCAGAAGACGGACAAACCTATCGCCTCAACATCAACTTGGGAACAGATTTTGCCAATCTGCGCGACGTCAACGTTACCGCGACCCCGTACAAGGCCGAAATCGACACCCTGCGCTCCCGCGCGGCCAGGACAGACGCGGCTTACGAAGATTAGACATAGGTGCACGCACACAGAGTTGAAGCTAACCGCCCATCCCTAAGACAAAAATGATACAGACTTTTTTCTCACGCATCGGCTGGTTCCTGTTGCTGCTTTTTCTGCAGTTTCTTATTTTCAATCATATCCATCTGCTCGGATACGCAACGCCAATGCCTTACGTGTATTTCCTCATACTGCTGCCCAGTTCCACGCCACGCTGGGCAAGCATCGTCTTGGGATTCATCATGGGCCTTCTCGTCGACATTTTCACCAACACACCGGGCATGGCAGCCGCATCACTTTGCCTCGTCGGCCTCGTTGCCCCCCCGTTGCTTAATCTCTTTTCACCGCACGACCGCGAAGACGACATTGTCCTGCCGTCTATAATCTCCATGGAATGGACCGGTTTCCTGAAATACGCCGCAACATTAACGCTGCTTCACTGCACCGTATACTTTTCCATCGAATCGTTCACACTTCAGGCATGGAAAGATGTGCTTCTCTATATAGGTGGGAGCAGCCTCCTGACCTTGCTTTTCATCATCGCTTTCGAACTACTCCGCAGCCGCAAAAGCTGAGGCATCCGTTCCCAATATAAATCTCTATCATGTCGGGCGAATTCAATTTCTCCAATCGAAAATTCATCATTGGCGGCATCGTTGTCGGTGTCATTATTATCTACCTCATCCGCCTGTTCACACTTCAGCTGATGAGCGACGACTACAAGAAAAACGCCGACTCAAATGCCTTCCGGAAAGAGATTCAATACCCCTCCCGCGGACTCATTTACGACCGCAACCGTAAGCTCCTTGTCTACAACGAATCGTCTTACAACATCATGGTCGTCATGAACGACCAGCTCGGCATAGACACGCTCGACTTCTGCCGCACCATCGGCATAACAAAAGATTTCTACATCAAGCGGATGGAGGAAATCAAAAAGAAGCCCAGCTATTCGCGCTACACGCCGCAAACCTTCCTAAGCCAAATCCCTTCGCAAGAATTTTCCGTATTCCGGGAAAAGCTCTTCCGCTTCAAAGGCTTCTCTGCAGAAAAACGTTCTGTCCGCCACTATACATCCGGCAGCGCCGCACACATTCTGGGTGATGTGGGCGAAGTAAGCAATGCAGATATCGAAGAAGATGACTACTACCAAAGCGGCGACTTCATCGGCAAACTGGGAGTCGAACGTTCCTACGAAAAACAATTGCGGGGCGAAAAGGGGATGCGCATCATGCTCCGCGACGTACACGGCCGGACTAAAGGCCATTACAAGAACGGGGCATACGACAAGCCGCCAGTACCTGGAAAGGACTTGATTCTCAGCATTGACCGCGATTTACAGATGCTGGCCGAGCGTCTGCTCGAAGGAAAACTTGGCGCCATAGTCGCCATTGAGCCGGCCACCGGAGAAATTCTCTGCATGGCCTCGTCCCCTTCATATGACCCGCGAATGATGACTGGCCGCGACCGCGGGCTCAATCACCAGCGCCTCAGCAACAACCCCATGAAGCCCCTGCTTAACCGTGCCATCATGGGAACCTATCCTCCCGGCTCTACCTTCAAGCTGACACAGGCGCTCATCGGACTTCAAGAAGGCAGCATAGACCCGCACATCTCCTTCCCCTGTCACAGAGGCTTCAATTACAGGGGTCTGCACTTGGGATGCCACTCCCACTCCTCCCCCATCAATCTGATACCGGCCTTAGCCACCTCGTGCAATGCCTATTTCTGCTGGAATCTCTACCGCCTTTTCAGCAACCGGGCTATTTTCCCTTCCACACAGGACGCCATGACCCGATGGAAGGACCACCTCGTAGCCATGGGATTCGGTTATAAACTTGGTGTCGACCTGCCCGGGGAGCGGCGCGGCATGATTCCCAATGCCCAATATTACGACAAAGCCTACAATGGCCGGTGGAATGCGCTGACCGTCATCTCCATCGCAATCGGTCAAGGTGAGGTGACGGCAACACCACTCCAGATAGCCAATCTTGCCGCTACCGTAGCCAACCGCGGCTACTATTACATTCCACACATTGTCCGGGAAATCCGGGGCAGCCAAATCGACGACATCTACCGCACACGGCACCAGACCATGGTCGACAAAAAATGGTATAATTATGCCGTGGCAGGCATGCGCCGCGCCGTCACAAACGGCACTTGCCACAGCGCAAACATTCCTGGAATCGAAGTTTGCGGTAAGACGGGCACTGCACAGAACCGCGGGCACGACCATAGTACATTTGCCGGATTTGCGCCAATGGACAACCCCAAGATTGCTGTTTCCGTCTACGTTGAAAACGGTGGATGGGGCAACACCTACGGCGTTCCGCTCGGCGCCCTCATCATAGAGCAGTACATCAACGGAAAACTCTCCCCCGAATCGGAAAAGAAAGCCGATGAATTTCAACACAAACGCATCAAATACGCAGACTATGAACGATAAATCCATACGCAACCCCATATTCTCGGCCGATTGGGTGGTCATCGTCATATTTCTCGCCCTGATGGCTTTCGGCTGGGTCAGCATCTGCGGTGCAAGCCACGAAATCGGTGACACGGACTTTCTCAGTTGGGGCACGCGCACCGGAAAGCAATTGGTCTGGATGTGTTGCGCGGTGGGGCTGGGCTTCATCATCCTCATGTTCGACGACCGCTACTTCGACACACTGGCCGACCTGGCTTACTGGGCCATGATTGTCATTCTGTTTATCACTCCTTTTATTGCCAAGGACATCAAAGGCTCACACTCCTGGATCAGTTTGGGCTCCGTCAGCCTGCAACCGGCAGAATTTGCCAAATGTACTACGGCTCTGGCTCTTGCCAAACTCATCAACCGTTATGGATTTTCACTCAACAACATGCACGATTTGGCACAGGCCGCCGGCCTGGTCCTGCTCCCCTTCGCCCTCATCGTCATGCAAAGAGAGACAGGTTCCGCACTGGTTTATCTCGCCTTTTTCCTCATGTTCTACCGGGAAGGGATGCCGGGAAGTTTCCTTTTTACCGCTACAGCCGCAGTCATCTATTTCGTTGTCGGTATCCGTTTTTCGGACGGAATTGTTCCCATGACCCATACGAGTATCGGTGAATTCGCCGTGCTGTTCATGATTTGGATTTTCACGGTAGGCATGGTACGGGTCTACTGCCCGAAGACACCCCATGCCATGCGTCTGTTCATCTGGGGTGGCACCGCCACGGTCACCGCCTTGCTCTTCTCGCATTTCGTCATTCCCTTCGATGTCGCATGGGTCCAGATTTCCGTCTGTATCGGTATGGCGGCCTACCTCGGCTGGCAAGCCTTGGGTGAACGCGCGGGGCGCTACACGTTCATTTCGCTTTTTGTCTTAGGCTCTACGGCATTCCTCTACTCGGCCAACTACGTTCTCAACAATGTCCTTGAACCGCATCAGCAAGTACGTGTAAGGGTATTGCTCGGTATGGAAGAAAACATCAGAGGAGCCGGCTACAACGTCAATCAAAGCAAAATAGCCATCGGTTCGGGCGGCCTGTTGGGAAAAGGATTCCTGAACGGGACACAGACCAAATTGAAATACGTACCGGAACAAGACACTGACTTCATCTTCTGCACCGTGGGCGAAGAAGAAGGCTTCATTGGCTCCGCTGCTGTCCTGCTGCTCTTCATGGCACTTATCCTCCGGCTCATTTATTTAGCCGAACGGCAAACGACCAAATTCGGCCGCGTTTACGGCTATTGTGTACTCAGCGTCATCTTTTTTCACGTACTGGTTAATGTCGGGATGGTCATGGGCCTCATGCCTGTCATCGGCATTCCGCTACCGTTTTTCAGTTATGGAGGCTCGTCACTCTGGGGCTTCACGTTGCTGCTTTTCATTTTTCTCCGAATCGATGCAGGAAACAAACCCCGTCAGGCTTAATCGCCAATAGAATAATCACGCTCACTCAATGCAAATTCACTCCCATGAACAATAAAAACAGATACGAAAACCGGCGTGGTGCCGCCTTGCTGCTCCTCGGCGCACTCCTCATTATCGCTGTCATCATTTTCCTGAAGACCCAGACCCCGCAGGCACAGCCGTCACCGCAAATGCCTGCCGATTCGGCTACTTCAAAGCCCTCGATAGCTGTCCCCGACACGACACTCTCTCCCGACGTACAGGAAGACACGCACGACAACGTCGCGCCCGCAGCTCCCGACTCCATCGGCGCAGACCCCCGTTCGCCGGACGAAGCCGGTGCCGAAGACGGCTACTGGAACGGACTGTACGACGGCATTGCCGGACAGGAACAAGCCGGACAGGATGTCACCAGCAATTTCCCCACAGAAGAAGAGCGCCGTATTTACGCTGAAAACTACCGCGAAAGCTATATACAGGGATTCCGTGAGGGCAGCAAGCAAAAAGCCAACCCTTAAAAAGAAAAAGCGGAGTTACTCTACGTTGCGAAGCTTTAACAAAACAAGGGCTGCATATTCCCGGAAAAATAAAGTAAGATAACATTTTTTTTGCGTACCTTTGCCTTGAAAACATATATGGGCGCAAACTAAAGAAAAATTCGGACACGCATCCTCTTCACAGTTTGACAACTGCATAAAAGAGAGGACGGAAATCCGCCAAAGCCGGGCAATGTCCGCCGCACACGTTGTCAGCAGCCTGCCGAAACCGGTAGGAAAAGCGGCAAGAAGGACCACACCGGCAAACCCGTAGGGCCAGTGCTCCGGAAAAAAGAGAAATGAAACGCGACAAGAGGCAGAGCGGCCGCGAAGGCCCTCTATTTTTATGCCCCGAAGGTCTGCTGTATCTCAAAAAAGTGAAGACCCGCACAACAGCCATCGCGGCACACGGCGGCATACGGGCTTCATCAAAGGGAATGCCTCACGAACCACATGAACAGTGATTATCTATATACATTCGTATCTTTCCTGGCAAGTTTGCTGACTGCGATTGTTGCCATGCCGTGGCTGCTGCGCTTCTGCAAGAAACGCGGTTTCTACGACATTCCCAACGAGCGCAAACTCCATCACCATAAGATACCTCGCTTAGGCGGAGTCGTTTTTGTCCCGTCCGCACTGGTCGGCATTATCGCCTCGCTGCTTCTCATGTCTTTCCTGAATCCCGACCTCCCTTCATTCCACGCCACCACATTCGTCATCATGGGCGGGATGTTCTTGATTTATCTCATTGGCCTGCTTGACGACCTGTTCGGCTTGCGGGCCAGTTTCAAATTCGCCATACAGTTCGTCGCGGCACTGCTCATGCCTTTCTGCGGCCTGTACATCAACAATCTGTATGGTTTCTGCGGCATTTACGAACTGCCGCTCTGGGCCGCATACCCTTTCACGGTGCTGGTATCCTTACTCATCGTCAACTCCATCAACCTCATCGACGGCATCGACGGTCTGGCAGCCGGGCTGAGCCTCATGGCGCTCTGTGTCTTCACGGCACTCTTCGGACAGTCGCTTAGCCTGGGCTACTCGCTGTTCTCCGTAGCCCTCATCGCACCGTTACTCGTATTCCTGCGCTACAACCTCTTCGGCAGCGTTGTACGGGGCACAAAGACATTCATGGGCGACTCGGGAAGCCTCATTCTGGGCTACACCCTGGCCTACCTTGCCATCAAATACGCCATGACCGACGCTGAAGACGCACCCCGCTGCGCAGACCCGCTCCTCACGTCCTACACCTTGGTTCTCATCCCGACGTTCGACCTCGTACGTGTGGCCATAGGCCGCCTGCGCCGGCACGTATCCATATTTCACGCTGACAAAAGCCATATACACCATAAATTTCTCGCAGCAGGCTTCAACATGCACCAGACACTGGCCGCCATTCTGGCCGTACAGGTGGGATTTTGCCTGCTTAATTGGGGGCTTCACCGAATTGGAGTGAACACGACTGTTATTGTCGTAGCAGACATGCTGCTCTTCGCCATCCTGCAACAAGCTCTCGACCTGCGCATAGGCCGACGGACGCCAATTCGTCCCCAAATAACCGCAAGACCTGAAAATGATGCCCGATAAAGTATCCTTCTCCATTGTTCTCTATCGTCACCCCATCGAGGAGCTGCAAGCCGTCATTCAATCCGTGCTCCTTTACAAAGGGGAAAAGCGCATTTTCCTTATCGACAACTCCCCCACCCGCGAGGCCGAATGTCTCACGAAGCTGGACGACTGCATACAATACGTTTTCAACGGCTACAATGCCGGATTCGGACAAGGGCACAACCGCGGACTGGAGTTGGCCGCAGAATACGGAAGCAAATACCACTTCGTACTCAACCCGGACATCACGTACGCCAAAGACGTGGCCGGGCAAATGCTTGCTTTCATGGAAGAGCATGATGACGTGGCGCAACTCATGCCGCGCATCCTCCATCCGGACGGCAGGCCGCAATATCTGCCCAAGCTATGCCCCACCCCGCGCCTGCTGCTCTGGAGACAGCTGAAACACCCGGCCCAGGCACACACGCGCCGCATGGCAAGTTTCGAAATGCGCGCCATGCGCAACGACCGTACCTATGACGTGGCCTGCATCTCGGGCTGTTTCTCCGTGTTACGGATGAGTGCGGTCAGGAAAGTAGGCGGCTACGACAAACGCTATTTCATGTATTTCGAGGATACCGACCTGACACGGCGCCTGCACCGCCATTTCCGGACGGTCTATTTCCCGATGGTGGCCGTCCACCATGCCTACGGCCACGGAGCTGCCAAGAACCTGCGGCTGTTTCTCAACTTCGCCTCCTCGTGCTTCAAGTATTTCTGCAAATGGGGATGGTTTTTCGACACGGAGCGCCACACTTTCAACAAAGAAGTGCTCCGGCAACTTGAAGAGGACAAGGCATAACCAGACATGGGCATAAGCGCCACGGCGCGGAAGGAACCTTTTCAGAAAGGCTTCTTCCGCGCCGTTTACGTAGCCGGGAAGCCACGCCGCAAGCCGGAGCGGGAAGGGGGCTTAGCCCCGTAGCCACAGGCCTAAGCCCCGTAACGGGCGGAATAAGGCCCGTGCGGACCGACCCGCACCGGGCCGCGCGGACAAGTGTGGGAAAACGGACGGAAACGGTCGAAAAAAGGCCCGCGCCAAAGAGGTGCGGGCCTTTCCGTCAGGATGACGTCACGCGATGCGGTCAACGGAGCTCAAGCTCGTCGAGCACGTAGCGGGAGCCACCGAACTTGTCGATGATAAAAAGCACGTAGCGGATGTCCACGTTGATGCAGCGTTGCAGGGCCGGGTTGAACTTCAGGTCGCTGGAGAGGCTTTCGATGTTGCCGTCGAATGCCAGACCAATGAGTTCGCCTTTGGCGTTCATGACAGGCGAACCGGAGTTTCCGCCCGTGATGTCGTTGTCCGTAAGGAAGCACGTGGGCAGCTCGCCGTCCTCGCGGGCGTAGCGTCCGTAGTCCTTCTTCTCGTAGAACTTGCGCAGGTCCTCGTTGACAAAGTAGTCGCTCTCGGTCGTGCTGGCCTTCTCGAACATGCCGTTGAGCGTGGTCCGCCAGTCGTAGAGCACGCCGTCGCGCGGCTTCAGGTCGCACACGTGGCCGTAGGTCATGCGCAGCGTGAAGTTGGCATCGGGCGCCTTGGTCCAATCGTACATCTCGCAAAGCCCGCGCACATAAATCTTGTCCAGCTCACGGCGTTGCAAGGAGTAACGCGACATGGCCGGATAAAGTTTCTCCATGACAAAGCGGGAAAGCTCTTCCTGGTGCTTGTACACGGGGTCGTTGCGCAGTGCCTCGGCCGTGGGATTCTTCATGAAGGCCTCGAAGCTGGCGCGGTCGCGGAAGATGCTTTTGGCGTACATGTCGGCATAATAGGCCATGCCGTCGCCCTCTGCCAGGAATGAAGGCTGCATGCCCAGACGGTTGTGCTTCGTCCAGAAAGGCAACAGGAGCTGCATGGTCTGCAGGTCTATCTGCTGGTCGTAGTGGCCGGCCGTGGCGGCATAGGCCTCCTCAAAGGCGGCGCGGGCCTCGGCTATTTCTTTCTCTTTGCCTTCCTCGAGCGCTGCGGCAAAGGCGTCCATCGTGGCCTGCGGCATGCTGAGGTTCTGTTGCTGCAACGTGCTGATGAGGAGATTGAAATCAAAGATGGTGTCCTCGTAAGCCTGGCACAGCCGGTCGATGCGCTCGATGATGTCGGCATAAGCGGGGTCGCTGCTCTTGGCGGCGAAAGCGCGGAAAGCGGCCTCCTCGGCCTTTTTCTTTTGGATGAGTCCGGTTTTCTCTACGGACTCGTTCATGCCGCCGTAGTTTTTCACCACGTTGCCAAGGCCGAAGTAATCGTCCTCAAGCTGCAGACGGATGGAGTCGTTGGCGTCCATCTGGCGTTTCATGAAGTCGAGGTGCGGGTTGCCGGGCAGGACGGTAGCCGAATTCTGCACGGTGCGGAGCTCCACCTCCGAAGCCGTCAGGTAGCGGCTTGTGCGGCCGGGGAAGCCCATAATCATGGCGTAGTCGCCTTTCTGGATACCTTTCAGCGAAATGGGCAGGAACTTGCGGACCTTCAGGGGCACGTTGTCCTTGCTATACGCGGCGGGCTGGCCGTCCTTGTCGGCATAGATGCGGAACATGGCAAAGTCAGCGTTCTGGCGCGGCCACATCCAGTTGTCCGTGTTGCCACCGAACTGGCCGATGTTATACGGCGGGTTGACCACAAGACGGACGTCGGAGAACGTCTGCTCGTAGAACATGTAGAACTGATTACCGCCGAAATAAGGAACTATGCGGACGCTGATGCCCTTTTTCTTGCGCAGGTCGCTCTTCTTGAGGAGCTTCTCGGCCAGCGGCTCGAGGAAACTCTGGCTTTGGGCGGTATAGGCGTCGGCCTTCTCCTTCTGCGCGGCCTTGTTGACGTCGTCGGTCACATCCACGACACGCAGAACGAAAGTAAACGTAAGGTCGGGCGTAGGCAGTTCCTCCGCGCGGCTCTTGGCAAAATAGCCGTCCTTGAGATAGTTTTTGTCCATCGTGCTCATGGCATGCACGTAACTGAACCCACAGTGGTTGTTCGTCAGGACAAGGCCGTCGGCCGAAACGATTTCGCCGGTGCAGCCGCCGCCAAAGATGCCGACGCACTCGCGCAGGGACGGCGAGGTTTCACTGTACAACGAATCGGGCGGCAACAGGAGGCCTGCCTTACGCAAGGAGTCCTCCAAGTGCTGCTGCTTCATCAGTTTCAACAGCCACATGCCCTCGTCGGCACGGGCCGCCGTCAGGCCCATCAGCAGAGCCAGACAGAATCCTAAGATTTTCTTCATGTTTATATTAATTTATTTGATAAAGGGAATGCACGGAACATCAGAACGGATAGCCTATGGCGAAGTGGAAAGCGAAGCCGTCGCGGAAACGCTCCAGGTTGTAGAAACCGGACTTGCTGGTTTCGTATGGCGCATGGAGGCCGATGCCGAAGTCGAGACGAAGCACCAGGAACTCCAGGTCGTAGCGCAAGCCGAAGCCGGTGCCCAGGGCGATGTGCTTGAGCGATTCGCGCGTCAGTTTTCCACCGGGTCGCAAAGGATCGTCGCGCAGGAGCCATACGTTGCCCGCATCCAGGAACACAGCGCCGTGAAGACTGCCGAAAAGATGTGCACGCAACTCGGCATTGGCTTCGAGCTTGAAATCGCCGGTCTGGTCGATATAAGCGTAGCGGCTGTTGTCCGAACGGAAGGAACCAGGACCAATGGTGCGGACAGTAAAGGCGCGGACGCTGTTGGCCCCCCCGACATAAAACTGCTCGGAATAGGGCGCACGGAGACCGTTGCCGTAGCTGAAGACAGCACCGGCGAAAATACGGGTGGCCACTTTGAAACGGGAATTCAAGGGAAACGTTTTATGCGCCTCGGCCGTCAACTTGACGAACTGGGCGAAGGGGCTTCCGAACAGTTTCTTGTCCTGCTCGTTGAAGCCCCGGCCTGCCGCGGCATAAATGGCAGAGACAAGATTTCCGGACTCCTTGGCCGTAAACTGGAGAAACAGCGGATTGCGCCGGCTTGCGGGCGAGGTATAGGTATAGGAGTAAGAGATGGACGGGATGAACTGGTCGCGCATACTGGCATAGAGCGCGGGATTGGCGTCCATGATGGAGTCGAAAGTAGAGGTGCGGTGAAGCACTTTGTCGAAATCGAAGCTAAACAACGTCAGCTCGTGGCGGTCGACCGGACGCTTGTGCCATTTATACGTTGCGCTGACACCAAAAGAAACCATGTTGAAAAAGCCTGCACGGTTTTTCCAATCGGCATTAAGCGCAAAAGTCGTGGTGGCAGGGAAACGGGTATGCCGGCGGCTGATGCCGGGGAAAAGGAAACGGGGAAACTCGAACGAAAGCTCTGTGCCCAGCTCGTAGGAATTGAGTAGGGAATTGCGCTCGCCGCTCCCGGCCCCGCTCTGCCATTCATAGGAGCCGAATATCTTGAAGGCGACCTTCTCGCCGCCGCCGAAGGCGTTGCGCTTGGCAATGCTGAACGATACGCCCGGACCCACCTGCTGATTGCTTTTGAGGGTGGCGTTCATCTCGAAGCTGCTGTCGTAGAGTTTATCCATCATGGCCGTGACGTACACGTCCAGCGTGTCGCAGCCGGGTGTAGTGTCGCGGGGCACATAGTCCACGTTCATCTGGCTGAAAACGCCGAGTCCGTTGAGTTTTTCGAGCGTAAGGTCGCTATCGCTCAATCGGAAAAGTTTCCCCTTGCGATGGTTGATGGAGCGGCGCCACATGTTCGGGCGCAAGGGCAGTTTCTCGCCCGAATAGGAATAGACATAATCGCGACGCCTCAGGACCTTGTCCAAAACGTCGCGCTCCGTGCGGCGTACTGAAACGAATGTATTGCCGATATACCAAGGATGGCGCACGCGCTCGGGGCGGTCGGCGGCCGGACGCACTTGAAGCTGCACGTAGCCCGGACGCATCAGCGTGTCGGCACGGTACGTCGTATAAGGGGCAGAATAAAAATAGTAACCGTTCTCGCGGAAAAGTTTCTCGATGCGCGTCTGCTCGTTAGCCAGATTCGCAACATTAAAAGCGTCGCCTTTGCGCAGAAGCCGCTCGGAAGAAGTGGCGCGCAAAAGGCTGTCCGCCACCGGAGTGAAATTCTGGTAAGCGACAGAGTCCAAACGGTGCAACGGACCGGCATACACGTGATAGCGGATTTTCGCCTTCTTCGGATTCTTCTGCGGCAAAAGTTCGTAAGTCACGTTGCCGCTAAAGTAACCGAAATTGTGCAGCGTATTCGTAGCCACCCTCACACGCATATCGGGACTGACTGCACTGACAAAGACGGGCTTAGCCGCGAAATTACGGAAAATCCAGCGACCTATGCCTTTCTTGTATTTCACGAAATTGTTATACATCCAAAGCCCGAAGGGAATCGGCGAGCGCAATTTGGACGAGCCGAAAAGCGCGTCATTAGGCGGATACGCCAAGACGGCCTCCACCTCAGTCCTGGCTTTCTCGAAATCGGCCAAGTCGGCCTCATGTCTGGCCCGCAATATCGCCATCTGTTCTGCAGAAAGCGGCTGCGAAAGCGTATCGCCGCCCAACAAGCCACCGACCGGCGCATTCCCCTTGAGCACGTCGCCGACAGCATGAACTGCGCTCCCGATCGAGGCTATGACGCCCATGCTGTCTTGCACTTCTTTCTTGCTCCATTTCCGAGGAATACCGTCGTACGTAATATCGTCTATACCTATATACAGTTGCTCCTCTTCCGGCAGGTTTCTTGTTGTCGAGCAAGCCGAAAGCGACAGCAGCACCAGCACTATCACAATGCTCCACAGCCTTGACCGGGATAGACAGACGAAAAGCGCATTATTTTCCATCCGTAGCCTCCGTTGATTTTTGTTTTTTTCGGTTTGAAAATATAAACAGCTCGCCCAAACGATTCGTTTTCCGCCGCAGCACAAGACCGGCTCCGGTGGTCGTCAGCTCGCCTTCCAGCGGATCCTGTGTACTGCGGTCGTAGAATATCCTGACATAGCGCGAGGCGCTCTTATCCAAACGGTACTCAACCGCTATGTTGTCAATAAAGCTCTGGGCCGAATTCTGCGCGTCCTCGCCCGTGCTCACCTTTCCGCCGATGATGACGCTAATCCGATTATTCCAGAAACGCTTCGAGAACTGGAAGGAGTAATCGGTCGTCTCCGTCCCTTTGCTACTTGTACTGCTCTCCATCCCGACCGTCACGTCGATTGTTTTAAGCGCACTGCCCGCAATATTCTGAATCTCGCTCTGTAAGAAAGCATTCAGCGCGTTGCTCGCCTTGAAGCCGCTGCTGCCCATGCTCGACATATCGTCCGTCATGTACATACCCGTAGCGAGCATCGCCACGGCGGCCTTGCTCCGCTGCGCCGTCGTCATGGCGGCCAGCTGATTCTGGACGCTCAGGTCTTCGGGCGCCTCAATAGTAAACTCAAGCCCCATATCATTCAACGGCTTCGAGAGCGCCACGCCCACGTCGAAAGCCACAGTGCGCGGCTGGTCGTTTTCCGTCACCGTTGCCCGCACACGTTCTTTCGCCGCAATGCTGAGCGTCGGATTGGTCACGTCGCCGGTAAAGCTCACGTAACTCCCCGAGACGATATTGAACGTCTTCAACGGTATTACCGGAAGCGAATATTTCATTTCCCCACTGTTGGCGGTAAAGCGGCCTGTCAGCCGGAGGTCTCCCTGTTGCGTAATGCGCATGGTCAAGTCTCCTCCGCCTTCAAGGTCTACATAATTTTCGCCGTCTTCGCTCAAATTACACCTAAAGCGTGCGGCGTCGCTGATAGAAATGCCCAGTGTCATGTCAAATCCTCCGGTGGGGACTGAGGGTACTTCTTCGACGGCTGTCGTGTCTTCGAAGCTGACGAACTGTACCAGATCGTTCAGCCGGTCGTCCACTGTCAAGGGCGAGTCTTTCAGAATATACGTTATGTCCGTACGGTCCAACACGTCCAGGTTGCCGCGGATGAAGATGTTGTCGGCCGTACCGCGCAATGTGCCTGCATAGTTGGCATATACTTTCCCGAACAATAGCGACGAAGCCTTGCGTTTGGTATTGATGATTTCAAAATTTGAAGCCCGCATCGAAAGGTCCAAGCCGATATGGCTGAAATCCGCCATGTCGACCGCGCCGTTCACCACCAAAGGATTGTCGGCCTGCCTTTGAGAATACAGCCCGTAGCTCTCAAACTGCAGACGGCTGTTCTCCACTTTTATCGGCCGTTCGTCCATGCGGAAGTCGAAACCGTAAACATCTGAATACAGATGCGCGGAATCGAAAGCCAGGCTGCCGTTCATCTGCGGGCGCGATACCGTTCCGCTCACTTGTACCTCGCCGCGTGCATAGCCTTTCAAAGCTATGTCGGTCCCGGACAGGAAGCCGTTTGCCAGGCTTAGGGGGAAACCGTTCATATTCAGTGTCCCTTCAAAACTTCCGCCGTCGCGGTCCAGATATGTGCCTTCGCATTCCAACACCTGCTTGTCTTCTGCCGTCACGTAGGCGGTCGCGTAATGCTCGCCGCCTTTTCGCGGCATATACATGGCTTCCAGCCCTATTTTCCCCAAGGGAATGTCCTCGAAACTCAGATTGTCCGCTGTAAACATCGCCGCCGCCGACAAAGATGTCGGGTCCGCCGTCACGTGCAAGTCCCCGCTCAGCATGCCCCCCAGACGCGGCAGGTAGGGCATCACGTCTGAAAGCTCTTTCAGGTTCACATGATTCAAGCTCACCGTCAAGTCGTTGACAGAGTCCACCGGTTCGCCGAAAATGTGAACGCCCGTGCCGTCGTCGGCCAGCAGTCTCACGTTGGCCCGAATGCTTTTGTCCCGGCCCAGATAGACGAAGTTGCTGTCGTTCACCGTGAACGTCCGGTAAGCTATAATCGGATGTTCAGGAAATACGGAGAGATTGATGCCACCTTTGGCCAAGTCGGCCCTAAGCCCTACGTCTATACCCTTGCGCCCGTTCTGGTCTTCATACACGAGCTGGGCGCCCAAACCTGTCCCGAGGAAGAACGATGAAAGCTTGGCCCGGAACTTATGCGGATTATTTTTCCTGTAATTATGAATATAGCCGTTCATTTTCAGGCCTGCCGAATCCTGGTATAGAAGCACGTGGACCGTGTCGAGCTGCAGGCCAGCCTTGGCGAAGGTCCCGAACCGCATCAATCCGCCCACTCCGTAGCGGGGGTCTGTCTTGAGATGAAGGTCTATGTGGCTGTACGTGATGCCCTGCACCTGGAGTATGCGGCCCAGCGGATTGTCGCGGCCTGCGTTGAGCGTAAAGTCTATGCGGGGGACCACTGCTTTCAGTTCCTGCTGGTCTATGCGTTTATCCTCGCGCTGTTGGCGCAATGTGGCCATAAAGCGGTCTGCCTGGGCCGCAAGTGCCGCCACGTCGCCGCTTGTTCCCACGGACATGCGCAAATCGCCCGCGGTCGTCTTGAGCCAAGTCGTGTCGGCCGCGGCGCTTAAGGCGAAAGTCAGGTCCTTGGCCATGACGCTGCGCCGCGGTGTCTGGAAGCGCAGATGGCGCAGTCCGCCCTCCGCCGAATAAGCGGAAAAATCGCGGACTGCCCGGAGCGTGATGTCCACGTCGCCCCCCAGGGCCAGTGTGTCTTCCAGCACGCCCAAACGCCGCAGGTCCACCGATGTCAATGCGGCCTGCAAGCGGCCGTCCAGTTGTTCCCCGATATGGCCCTGCAAACGGAAGTCGCCCGTCAGGATGTCATTGGCCGAAGCCAAGGTCGCCTTCATGTTCCCCTGCTCCAGCCGGGCCGCCAACTGTATGTGGCCCAATTGCCAATCGCCGTAGGACAAGCTGTCTGCTGAAGCCCGCGCGTCAAAGCGGGCCGCCGCGGAAAGCGGGTCGAAGCCGCGCCCCTCCGCCTCCAGGGCGCCGGTGAAACTGCCCAGCGCCAGCCCGGGGACAAAGCGGCCGACAGGAAAACGTTCGGCGCGAAGACGGACGCGATAGGACTCTTTGGACATATCCACTCCGCCGGCCAGGCGCAAGTGGCCCCCGGCCACACGGAGCTTCAGGTCCGTTCCATAGCTGCTCCCTTCCATCGAAGCCGTCCCGGCCAGCGTCAACGGGCCAGGCAGGGAAAATGCGTCGCGCGAGGAAACGGGGAGGAAGCCCTGCACAAAGTCCAGGTTCTCACCCTCCAGTTCAAACGCGGCTTTCAGCGAGCGGTCCGCAGCCAGCAGCCGCCGCCCCTCCGCCGTACCCGACAGCCGCAACGCGCCGTCCAGACTGGCTCCGAAGCGGTTCACGCTCAAGCGGTCCACATTTCCCGCGGCAGCCAGATGTATTTCCAAATCCCGGGCGGGCCATGCGTCCAACAGCGTGTCGCTCACCCAGCCGCGGGCCAGCGTGTGGATGTCTGCCGCCCCAACTTCCGCGTCTAACCGGGCAAACAGGCGGCCGCCGCCGTTCGCTTCAAGGGCGCTCCAGTCTGCCGTCACTGTTGCCTCCAGAGACGAATGCGGCAAAGAAAGCCGCAACCCGCGCAGGGCAATGCCCGCCGAATCGAGAAAGACCGGCCCGGCCAGGTTGCGCACCTCTATGCCGCTACGGTCCTTCAAGGCCAGCCGCGAAAGGCCCGCCCGCAACGTCCCCGCCACGTCGTAGTGCAGCGTGTCCACCTGCAGGCTTACGCCCGAAAGCTGGAGGAAGTCAGGGTCGAGCCCGGCGCGCGCCGGGCGGAATCCGTCCCACAGCCAATTGTCCGAACGGGCAAAAGCCGTATTGCCGCCGGCAGGGGCTTTCACGCCTCTGCGCACGGCATAGAGCAATCCGCTGCGGCGCACGGCAAAACGGCGCACGGCATAGTCCGGCTTGCCCGTGTCGAAACGGCCGTCCGCCAGTTCGGCATGGGCCAGGTCCGCGCCGATGCGCATGGAGTCGCCGGGCAGCGAGAGGCAGGCCCGCACATTGTCGAGTACCACGCTGCGGGCTTCGACTGTCCACGGCATTCCGCCCGAAGTGGTATCCTCGCGGGCCGTATCGCTCAGCGCGACGCAAAGCCGGGCACCGCGCAAGGTGGCTTTGTCCACCACCACAAGTCCGCGCTCCCACTCCACGCCGTGCGAGCACACGTCGAGATAGGCTATATGTCCACGGAGATATGTATTTGAAATCCAGTCACGGCTATCGACCGCTGCGCCGTAAAGGCTGAAACCGTCAATGTCCGCCCGGCCCTTGAAGAGCGGGAGCAAACGCACCTTGAGGCGCAGGGCATCGGCCGCCAGGAGGGTGTCCCCCCGGTCGCAGACACTGAGGCGGTGGACCGCCAGATCGAGCGGAAAAGCCAGGCGCACCCGGTCCACGCGCACATCCATCCCTGTCGAAGCGGACAGGCGCGAGGCCACCGTGCGGACCACATAATCCTGAACCGGAGGCAAATATACCAGTACCGCCAAAAGCAGAAACAGGAAAACGGGCGAAGCAAGCAGGATACATCCCCACTTCACCCACTTTTTGCATTTTCTTTTTCCCTTCATTATTGCAAAGATATTGCAAATGTTCCTAAAAGCCAAAGGTCATGTCACATATTCTGGCCATTTTCTTCTTTTTCGCTACGTGCCCGGCGGCTTGCTCCCCTTCACGTCCGCAACGGCCCCGACGCCGCGCGGATTTTCCGCGCTTCACCGGGACTAAGGCCCGTAGATTCTTCCCTTAGCGCCGTGGCGACGGGGCTAAGGCCCGTAAGCCGCACGACAGGAGCGCACGGCTCATGGCTGCGGCAAACGGGCCGGACGCTTCCAGCTGGCCACAAATAGCCCGGCCGCGGTGAGCAGGCCGTTCAGCATCAACAGCTCGTAACCGAACGTGTAGCCCCAGCAACGGGGAGCGATGTAATCGAGTACTCCGCAAACGACTGGACTGGCTACGGCAATCCAGGGCACCCAGCGGTCGTCGGGCTTGCGGCGCGTGGCCAGGCCGAAAGCGTACAGGCCGAGAAGCGGTCCGTACGTATAGGCCACCAGGACATAGATGGTGTTGATGACATGCTCGTTGTCCACGGCACGGAAAAGGAACAGGCAGGCCAGGAAAGCCACGACGACGCACACGTGCACGCGGCGGCGTACCTGCGCGGCCCGCCGGGCTGACAAGCCGCTGCGGCGCTCCAGACCGAGCAGGTCGATGCAACAGCTCGTAGTCAAGGCCGTGAGCGTGGAGTCGGTACTGGCGAAGGCCGCCGCCACGATGCCGACGGTAAAAGGTATCACGACAAACGTGCCCAACATACCACTGGCCACGAGCGTAGGCAGCAAGGCATCGCCGGAGGAAGGCGGAACGATGCCCCGCGCCGCACAGAGCGCGTGGAGCAGGACACCGAGTGAGAGCAGCAAAAGATTGAGCGGCAGGAAACAGAGGCCGTAGGCGCACATGTTGCGCTGGGCCTCGCGCAGCGTACGGCATGTCAGGTTTTTCTGCATCATGCTCTGGTCCAGCCCCGTCATCACGACGACGACAAATATACCGCTCAGGAATTGCCGCCAGAATGCCTGCGGACTTTGAGGGTCCCACTCAAAGACCTGGCTCATCGGGCTTCCGGCAACGGCGCTGACAGCTTCGCTCCACGTCAGGCCGAGGCTGGACACCGTAATGGCCAGAAGGGCAAAAAGCGCAAGAAGGAGGCAGGCCGTCTGGAGCACGTCGGTACGCACAAGCGTAAAGATGCCGCCGCGCCGGGTGTAGGCCCAGATAAGCCCCAACACGGCCACAGCCACAGCCAGGAATACGAAAGGACTGTGCGCCGCGGCCGAGCCGGGCGTAAAGAGAAACTGCTGGACAACGAGGCAGGCCAGATAAAGGCGCGCCCCGCCCGCAGCCAGTTTGCCCAACAGGAAAAAAGCTGCTCCGGCCCGGTGGGAGCGCGGCCCGAAACGTTCGGACAGATACGTATAGATGCTCGTCAGACGCAGGCGGTAGTAAAGGGGAAGCAGCACGAACGCCACGGCGACATAACCGAGAAAAAAGCCGGCACACATTTGGAGATAAGTCATGCCCGTCGTAGCGACCCAGCCGGGCACCGAAACAAACGAGACGCCGGAAATACTGGCTCCAATCATGCCGAAACCGACCATCCACCACGGCGAACGGCGCCCGGCCCGGAAAAACGTATCGTTGTCCGCGCGGCGCGTAGTCCGGCGGGAGACAACGAGAAGCAATATAAAATAGGCTGCAAGCGTAGCCAGCAAAAGGACGGCCTGATTCATGCGGAAAAAATCCTTGAGCAACGGGCTGCAAAGTTACGATTTTTTCCACGACTCCCGGGCAAAAGGTCTTTCCGGCCGCCACGCATACCGCCACAACCAGGCGCCGGCGGGCGGAAATCACCGCTACGCGCCCGGACTTTTGTATTTATTATAAGACATTCCCATCCTCTTTCAGGATTTTCTGATTATCTTTGCTTCGCCCTAACATTGCTTGACGAAATGCGCATCCCCGACGACGAGACGGAAATGCACATTCCAAATACCTTAAGGATAAAGCGCCGTGCGGGGAATATTATCTTTGCAAGCCATGAGACATTACCTGACTTTTCTTTTCCTGCTTTTCACCGCCATACCCGCCACCGTTTGGGGACAGGCGGAAAAGGACGCACCCATGCGGACGGTGGTCGAATTGCCGGACACCGCTTCCGCAGATACAGCAGCGCTTCATGCGGACGAGGCACTGGCACTGCCATTCCTGGACCTCGGCGCCCCCGGCCTGGACGGCTGTGCGCCGTGGGATTATGGCCTGGCAGGGCCTTCTTGGCGGCTGCACGAAGGCTTCAACGCGCAATTGTCGCTAAGCCTGACTGCCGCTTTCGGGAAAGGAGCTCCCAGCGGAGTGGGCTTCGGGCAAAGCGTAGCCCTCGCTTATGCGTTGCCCCTGAACAAGCGCTTCGACGTCGCCGCCGGACTTTACGCCGGCCACTTGGACTGGGGCAGCTACCAGGGCACGGAGGCAGGCATAGCAGCCTTGTTCCGCTACCGCCTGACCGACGCCATAAACCTCTATGCCTATGGCTCCAAGCGCCTCGCCCCGAGCCGTAGCCTGCACCACAGTTTCTTCCCTCTGTATTTGCCTATGCCTAAGGACCGCATCGGAGCCATGGCGGAATTCAAAATAGGGAATAACGCCATGATTCAAGTCAGCGTAGAACGCAACAGTTATTAAGAGCCGGGATTAAGTATGCCGGAACATACCGGCCTTATGCAAGATGACAGGACTTTCGTTAAACCGCCAGCGCGAACTGTTACAGGAAGAATACGAATACGAACGGGAGGCTTTCCGCCAGGCCACGGAGACAATGGGCATAGGCCGGAAGGTGAAACGCGGCGAGTGCTGGTTCCCCGTCGTAGCCGGGCGGAGCGGATACAACGCCTTGGACCGGCTGACCGTAGAAATCAGGCGTCTGGAAGATTCCGACATCGAGCACAGCTTTGAATACGGTAAACCGGTCTGTTTCTTCTCACAAGACGCCGCAGGCATGTTGCACTACCTTGACTTCACCGCCACCGTGAGCTACGCCGAAGCGGACCGGATGGTTGTCGTGCTCCCCGGAGAAGAAGCCCTGCAACAACTCCGCGCTTTGGAGAGGCCCGGTGTGCAACTGCATTTCGATGAAACAACTTACCGCCTGATGTTCGAGGCCTTGCAGCGGACCTTGACGGCCAAAGGCAACCGGCTGGCAGAGTTGCGCGACCTTTTCTACGGGAACGCCCCGGCGCACTTCGCAACGGGTTCGTCCGCGCCGCTGCGCCTGCCGTGGCTCAACGCTGCCCAGGAGTCGGCCGTAAACGACGTCCTGCGGGCACGGGATGTGCTCATCGTGCACGGGCCGCCCGGCACCGGAAAGACGACGACCCTTGTCGAAGCCGTCTGTGAAGTGCTCCGCCGCGAGCCGCAAGTCCTGGTATGCGCGCAAAGTAATATGGCCGTAGACTGGATAGCGGAACAACTGGCCGGGCGCGGCGTCAACGTGCTGCGCATAGGAAACCCGACCCGCGTGACCGACCAGATGCTGTCTTTCACTTATGAGCGACGCTTTGCCGACCACCCGGACTACCCGGCCCTTTGGCAACTGCGGCGCACAATAAGGCAACTCCGCTCCACGCCCCGCAAAGGCCGCACCGAAAACTTTCACCAAAAGATGGCCCGACTCCGCGAAAAGGCGGACGAACTGGAAATACGCATCCGCCACAGCCTTTTCGACCAGGCAAGAGTCGTCGCGGCAACGCTGGCGGGGACCGCGCATCCGCTTCTTACGGGCCTGCGTTTCCACACCCTTTTCATCGACGAGGCGGCACAGGCCCTCGAAGCGGCATGCTGGATTGCCCTGCAACGGGCCGACCGTGTCGTCCTGGCGGGAGACCACTGCCAGTTACCCCCTACCGTCAAGTCACCCAAGGCCATGCGGGAGGGACTGGGCGTGACGCTCATGGAACGGCTGGCCAGCAGTCATCCCGAGACAGTGCGCATGCTGACCGTACAATACCGCATGAACGAGGCGCTGATGCGCTTCTCCTCCGAATGGTTCTACGGCGGACAGCTGACAGCCGCCCCCGAAGTGCGCCGCCGCGGGATGCTCGGCTTGCTGGATGAACCCCTTGTCTGGGTGGATACAAGCGAGGCGGAAGACGACGCCTGCACGGAAGAATTTGTCGGCGCCACATACGGCCGCATCAACAAAGGCGAGGCCCGCCTCACCCTCCAGGTCCTGCGCGACTATACCCGCCGCATCGGCCTGCACCGTCTGAAAGAAGAGCGCACCGACATCGGCATCATATCCCCCTACCGCGCACAAGTGCAATATCTGCGCAGCCTGCTTCGCCGGGACGAGGCTCTGCGCCCCCTTGCCGGACAAATCACGGTCAACACCGTCGACGCCTTCCAAGGACAGGAGCGCGACGTCATTCTGGTCTCGCTCGTCCGGGCGAACGAAAACGGGCAAATCGGATTCCTCGCAGACTTGCGGCGAATGAACGTGGCCATCACGCGGGCCAGGACCAAGCTGATTATCCTCGGGTCCGCGGCCACGCTATGCCGTCACCGCTTCTACAAGAAACTATACGAAGCCTGCCACGTGCAGCCCGCACCGGCCGACGACACGCCCATCCACGTGCCGGAAAGGCCCGGCACCCACTCCCCTTAGCCCCGGTGCCGCCGGGCTAAGGGAAATCCGGACGGGGATAGTCCCCGTATCTCCTGCAATTCACTCATTTCTATTTCTAACAATCCCCTTTTACATGAAAATCGTTTCCCAACTGCGGTTGACGTGCCTGCTGGCCAGCATGCCTTGGATAGGACTGGCCCAAAGTGCATTCCATCTGACCGACGAGACGCTGCCAAACCCCGACAACGAGCCTGCCCCCGTCCATCCCGTTCCCCACGAACGGCAGATGAAATGGCAGGAAACCGAATTCTATGCCTTCTTCCACTATGGCATGAATACTTACACCGGCCTGGAATGGGGCAACGGCGATGAAAAAGAAGAGATCTTCGCCCCCACAGCCCCACCCGACCCGTACCAATGGCTGAAAGCCGTAAAAGCCGCCGGCATGAAGGGCGGCATAGCCGTAGTGAAACACCACGACGGCTTTTGCCTCTGGCCCACGGAGACCACGCCCCACAACGTTACCCGCGGCGGAAATGCCTATGCCCGCGAGAC
The DNA here is from genome assembly GCA_902464615.1 of uncultured Prevotella sp. Classification (GTDB taxonomy): domain Bacteria; phylum Bacteroidota; class Bacteroidia; order Bacteroidales; family Bacteroidaceae; genus Alloprevotella. The sequence goes on from CABQKA010000001.1 coordinate 148,297, forward strand.
GAACATCCCGCGCGACTTTGCCAAGGCCGCCCGCAAGCTCAAGATGAAATACGGCTTCTACATTTCCCCCTGGGACCGCAACAGCGCGCTCTACGGGACGGACCGCTACGTCAGCGACGTCTTCCTCAAGCAATGCGCCGAGCTCGCACAGTACGGCACGGACCAGTTTGAGATGTGGTTCGACGGAGCCAACGGCGGTAACGGTTATTACGGCGGGGCCTACGACACGCGCGCCATCGACCGAGAGACGTACTACGACGTGCCGAACCTGCGCGACTCGGTACACAAGGTCTGCCCCGACTGCGTACTCTGGGGCGTCGGCGGAGAGGCGCGGTGGATCGGCAACGAAGCCGGATGGGCCGGACAAACGAACTGGTCGACCGAAAACAGGGGATATTCGCCCGAAAACAACGGCATGTACGGCACGGAAGACGGCTGGTTCTGGCTTCCCGGCGAAAGCGATGCCAAAGGCACTAACATGGGATGGTTTTACCACGACGGAGAAAAGCCGCTCACTCCCGAAAGGCTGTTCCAGATGTACCTCGAAACCGTGGGCCGTAACGCAACGCTTATTCTCAATATGCCGCCCGACCGTTCAGGACGCCTGCCGCAGGCTTCGGTCGACGCGCTCGAAGGCATGGGCAGCCTGCTGAAGACACGGCTTAGCAAAGACCTGGCCCGCAAAGCTTCCGTCAGCGTGAGCACCACGCGCCGCCCCGGCGAACACAGGGACTACGCGGCCGGCAACCTCACAGACGGCGACAAGGATACCTATTGGGCCACGGACGACAGCGTCACGACGGCCACCATCACGCTCACATGGAAGAAACCTCAGCCCTTGCGCTACGTCATGCTGATGGAGTACATCCGCAAAGGTCAGCGTATCAAGGAATTTAAGGTCGAAACAAGCGCCGACGGACACAGCGGATGGACCCCGGCGGCCACCGGCGTTGAGTGCACGACAATCGGCTACAAACGCATAGTCCCGCTCAACGGCAGTACGGCCGAAAGCTACGGCGACGGCATTGCCGCCCGCGGCCTCCGCGTCACCATCACCGCCAGCAAGGCTTGCCCGCTGCTGCATACCTTATCCGTCTATTAACCCTCATCCCACCTCACTTCCAACGCTTATGAAGACCATATCCCGCCTGCTCCTGGCCACTACCCTCATCCCCGCAGCCGCCACGGCACAGGTTTCCGTCAACTTCGATACGGACGATGCCGCGAACATCGGCATCTACGATTCCTGGGAAGCTTCGCCTTTCCGCACCGGACAGTTGAAAGGCAACGTCCGGGTCATTCCCAACGAACTGTCCGCCGCCGACCCGGCACTGGGCCAAGCCCCCAACCCCACATCCCGTATGCTCGCCGTGCAGCGGTCGCGCTTCGGGAGCAACACCTTCGGGGCGCGCATCGACTTGAAGCAGCCTTTTGAGCTCACTCCACAGACGAAGTACGTCCACGTCCTCATCCACAAACCGGTCGAAGGGCGCGTCATGCTCATCGGCTTGGGCAAACGGCGCGAACGTGCCGGTCAGTCGCCGGAAGCCGAGCAGTTCTGGTCCTTTTCCACGGCGCGCGTCGTCCCCGGGAAGTGGAACGACGCCGTGTTCCCCATCAAGGGGGCAGGCGGCATTGACATCCACAGCCTCGTCGTAGTGCCCGACTGCGAATCGCCCCACGCGCTCACGGCGGACTTTGCCGCATACATCGACGAAATAACGGTCAACGACGACCCCAAACCGCGCTTCTCCTACGGCGACTACGTGCGGGCCTTTGCCGACGACGCTGTCTCGCTGCGCCCGGCCAACCGCTTGCAGGCCATTGAAATCGGCGGCTCTTCAGACGGGGCGCAAAGGCTTTCCCTGCCCGACGCCGCACGCCCCCTGCTCTACCGCGACCTGACGGACAGCACGCTCACCGCCCGTGCGGGCGACTTGCTCCAAGTCCGTTTCCAAGGGCAGCTCAACTGGCTCAACGGCTTTGTCTACCTGGACCGCGGCTGCGACGGCCGTTTCGACGCGGCTCTCACCCCGGACAGCCACGCACCGCAGCCGGGCAGCGACCTCCTGGCCTTCTCCTACGTCGAAATGTCCGAGAACCAGTGGGGCTTCCGCGGAGAGGACGGCGCGACCGTCAGCGGCGCGGAGCGCAACATTCTTAATCCGGGCGCATTCAGCATACCGGCCGACCTCGCCCCGGGCTTTTACCGCATGCGTTTCAAGCTGGACTGGGGCAACGCGGACCCGGCCGGGCGCACCGGACAGGCAAACAGCCTACAGCAGAACGGGGGCATCATCGTCGACACGCGGCTCAACGTCCACGGTGACTATTGCAATGTGAACGACGCGAACCGCAACGGCGAAGTGCTTACGGCCGACGGGAAAAAGCTCGTCAAGTTCCAAGCTCCCTTCGGTAAGCCTTTCACCATCCGGATGAACCCCGAAAACGGATTCACGTACAGCGGCATCCGTGTCCGTCACGGCTACAACCTTGCCGGCGACAGCGTCGTTCACGGGACACGCCAGTACGACGTCACGTTCTTCCCCGCGTCGGCTTTCCGCGACGACACGTTCACCATCCCTGCCGCGTGCATGAACGGCGATGTGGAAATCGAAGGACTCTTTATCGAAGTGAAAAAAGGCGACGGGACGGCGGCGCGCTAAAGCATCCCCCGTCCGCCGCTCCCGAACGGCGACAGAACGGGCCTTAGCCGGTTGAAAATTTGGCTAAGGCCCGTTTTTCTGTCCTTATTCCTGTCGCAACGGGGCTAAGGCCCGTCGGCCTCACAGGCGTTTCAGCTCATCGCCGGCCGCGCTCTTGCCTTTGTACTTGCTCTTCACGGGGTTGAAACGGTAGCGCAGCGTGACATAGAACTGGCGCGTATCGCCGTTGCTCGACTGCAACAGCCAGTTGGACCCGGTCTCCAGACGCACGGCCATGGAGCCTAACTTGCGGAAGAGATCCGAACCGCCCACCGTGACGGACAGTGCGTCGTTGAGGAACGACTTGCGCAGCGAGACGTTCAGCATGCACACATTCCGACTGACGATGCTGGCATTCTGCTGGTTGCCCGGACTGATGTAATTAAAGTCCACGTTCAGCAGTAAATCGCGCGGGAAAGTGACCGCATTGTTCCAGCTCAGAGCCACGAGCGGATTGTCGAACTTCACGGTGCGCTCCGCCGTGTGCAGCGTGAGCCACTGCGCCATCGTAGCCACGGTCCACGTGGGCTGCCACCAGCCAATCTTGGGCGAGGCCGTCACCACAGCCGTCAGGGCCGGATAGTCGTGGTTGATATACGTAAGCAGCATGGTCGAAGCCGAACCGTTCATGGGGCGCGTCCAGTTGAGCACGGCGCGGTGCTGTTTCTGGAAAGTCACGACGCCCTGCAGGAATTTCCATACTCCGGTGAGCGTCAGGTCGTGGGTGATGGCCGGGTCCAGATACGGGTTGCCGCCCTGCATCAGGAAGCGGTTGGCGTAGGTCACGTTGTTGCTCAGCTGTCCGTAATAGGGGCGCTGCGTCTTGGCGGTATAGCTGGCCATGAACTGCACGCGGCCCAAGAGTGTGGCATAGGAAAGGCTCGGAAATACGTTGTTGAACGTGCGGCTCTGGCCCGGCTGGCGGACGCCGGCGTCGAAATAGTCGAACGTGACGTGCTCGTAGCGCACGCCGGCCATGACCTGCCCCCACTTGAAGGGCCTTGCCCACTGCACGTAGGCGGCCACGTTGTTCTCCTTGAGCTGCGTGCGCGAGGTGGAGAGTCCGAACGCGTCGGTCGGGACAAGATAGTCGTCGTGGCGGTTCGTGACGGTGAACTGCCCGCCCACGCTCAGCTGGCCGCCCCAGAGGGGATGCGAATAGTCAAGCCGGCCGGCCACGAGGCGGTTGCGCACGGGATTGGACGAACTGACGGTACGGTCGTCGTAGTTCTCGCTGTGTTCCACAGTGACTTGGTTGGCCGTCTTGCCGTCTGCGTAAAAGTCGGCGTCGAAGTCCAGCTCGCCCTTGCCTATCTTTCCGTTGTAATATACGTTCAGGCTGTGCGTGGCGTCCTGGTCGTCCCACTGGCTGATAGCATTGTCCAGGCGGTCGTAGTAGCGGCCGTCGGCCGTCACCGTGGCGTTGAATGTGCCGTTGCCGTGATCCTTCGGTTGCCCGTCGATGGAGTAACGCAGACCGAAGGAGTGGCGCTCGTTCAAGTCGTAGTTGAAGCCCATCGTGGTGTTGAAGTAGCGGCGCCGGGAGTTGATGTCCTGCTCGCTACGCTGGGACCACAGCGTGTCGGCGTAGGTCGTATTGTCCACAATGGAGCGCCAGCGCGTTTTGTCCTCGCCGTAGCGGGCCGTAACGAAAACGTCGAGCGAATTGTGCCGGTAGTTCAGGTCCACCTGGCCGTGGCCGCTGGCATTCTCGCCCTGCCGGTATTCCATATCGGCATTGACACTGAAACCGTCGCCACGGCGTTTCACGGTACGGATACGCACCACCGCACTGACCGTGGCGTCGTAGCGCGCACCGGGCGAACGCACCACCTCTACGCTTTTGATTTCGTCGGACTGGAGGCGGGTCAGCTCGGAATTGTCGCGCACCTGGCGGCCGTTGATGTAGAACACCGGCGTGCCTTGCCCATGACGTTGAAACCGTCCTTCTCCTTCGTGATGCCGGGCACGCGGCCCAGGACGTCCTCGGCCGTCCCGGCCTTCTGGAGCACGGTGCCTTCCACTTGGGTCACCAGGGCGTCGCCCTCCATGCGGGAGACGGGCCGGCTGGCCGTGACGGTAGCCTCGCCGAGCAACTGGCCGTCGGGCCGCAGCACGATAGGGCCGCGCAACGTGTCGGGCCGCACCAGCCGGGTGTGGTAGCCCAGGACCGAGACACGGAGCAACGCACCGTTTTTCCCGGAAGGCAGGCGGTAAGTCCCGTCGGCGGCAGTCACCGTTCCGGCGACCACTGCCGAATCGGGCAGCGAAAGCAGCGCCACATTGGCAAAAGGAACAGGCTCGCGACCGGTATCGACCACCGTGCCCGAATATTGCCCGTAAGCGGGCAGCGCCAGCAATGCTGGCAAGAAGAAAATCATTCTGTTCATGTGTATGTTTTTTAAGTGAGCGCGTGGCTTGCACCACGCTTGGAATATCTGATTGCAGGCATCATAGCCGCGCGCTAAGACCCTGGAAGACTTCGGGCTACTCCCGGGTGGGGGGGGTGACTTCAGCGTCCCAAAGGGGCTGCAAATCGGCCGGAGAAAGACCGAGCTGGCGCATCTTGCGAAAGATTTCGGGCAGGTCGCGCTCCATGAACTCGCGACGCCGGGAAGTGAGGATGATTTGCCGGGCCTGCGGCGAGACAAACGAACCGAGCCCGCGCTTGTTGTAAAGCACGCCGCGCTGCACAAGCAGTTCGAAGGCCTTCGACGTGGTGTTCACGTTCACTTCGAGCAAGGCGGAGTATTCCCGCACCGCCGGGACGCGGCCGTCGGCCTCGTACTTGCCGGCCAGAATCTCGTCCGCGAGGCGGTCGGCTATCTGGATGTAAATGGGGAGTCCGTCCTTGAAATTCATTTCCTTAAGATTTTGCGGGGGATGACTGTGATTCTCTTATAGCGGTAGTAGCCAAAGGAGTAGCAGGCAATGGCAAATATCCATTGCAGCACGATGAACATCTTCGCGGAGAGTTCCTCCATTTCGGCGGAAACGGTCAGCACTTTCAGGTTCTCATGCGTCACCGATACACCCAGCAGGATGCAAGCAGTAACAAGGATCAGCGTCGTGTAGATGACGGGACGGCGCCGGAACAATACGCCGCCCAGCAGGTAGAAGGAATGGAGCGCCACGATGAAGCCCCACAACAGGAAGAAGCTCCATATCCCGTCGTACGGGCTGTGGAAGTTCAGCGGGGCTCCATCGCCACCACCGGCAAGCAACTGCCACGAATCGGTGAAAAAGTGGCCCAGCTTCGTCATGAACTCCGGAATAGTCGTCGGGAAAGCATGGCCAAGGACGGGGAATACGAGCATGCGCGTCAGATCCGCAAAAACAAAGCTCACACAAAAGGCCGCCGGCCACAGCACCAAGGAATGCAGCAACCGCGCCCAGAAACGCTCGGCGTTGGTGGCGGGAAGCGTCAGCTCGGCTATGCGTTTCTGCTTTGAGGAAAGGTTCGTAAACGTAGAGGCCGTACCGGCGATGAACACCAGAAACAGGAAGCCGGTGGCCATACCGATAATCCGTTCGGTCAGGATAGCCTCGCCGAAAGGCAGGTCGGGCAGTCCCGCGCGGCTCGGTTTGACATAAACGACGGTCTCCAGGATAAGGTTACAGATATAAGAGCCGGCCAGCAGGCGAAGATTCTGGCGATAGTTGCCCAATACGTCGCGACGCACGACGCGGCCGAAACGTTGAAGATTGAAATTTTTCATTTGTTCTGGATTGATGGATGGAAGAAAGGGGTGAGGTTCTTGGTGAAGAAAGCGTGTCACTGCAGGCGGGCGGCCAGTTCCGGACGACTCAGGACTGCGTTGAAAAGAAGTTCCAGATTAAGCGGCGTGTCGTCGTCCCCGTCATTGGGACAAACCACCGAGTTGCCCTGGATGGACGGCTGCACATAGAGCGCATCGTCCACAGGCCGGCCCGCCGGACGCTCCTCGAAGCGTAGCCGTGCACAGATGTCGGCCGTCGAAGCATTAAGCAGCAGGCGCGTGCCGTTAATGATTGCCACGTGGTCCAGCAGCATGTCGATGTCGCGGGCCTGGTGCGTGGAGATGACGAGCGTGCGCTCGGGCGTCATGTGGCGGGAGACGACACGGCGGAACTCGCTCTTCGAGGGGATGTCCAGTCCGTTGGTCGGCTCGTCCATGAAGAGATACTTCGTGTTCGTGGCCAGGGCGAAGCTCATGAAAGCCTTTTTCTTCTGCCCCATGGACAGTTCGCCCAAATGCAGGCGGGCGGGCAGCTCGAAGTCGGCCAGACACTCGTCCAGCACATCCTGCGAGAAGCGGGGATAGAAACTGCGGTTCAAGTCGACGTAGCTTTGCATCGAGACGGCGGGCAGCTCGAATTCCTCAGGGACGAGAAAAATCTCTTCCATCACTTCGGGCCTGCGGCGATACACATCCTGCCCCTCAATGCAGACCCGCCCGGACTGCGGACGCAGCAGGCCGCTCATAAGGTAAAGCAGTGTGGACTTGCCCGTACCGTTCTTGCCTAAAAGGCCGTAAATGCTGTTGGCCTGGAGTGTCAGACTAAAGTTTTCCAGCACGGGCGACAGGCGCCGGCCGTAGCTGAATGTGAGGTCTTTTACTTCTATCATGTCGTTCAGTATTTATAGTGTCATAGTGTAGTAGGACACTGCAAAAGTAATACTTGGGATTTTATCTGCAAAACTTTCGGCACATTTTTTTCGTAAAAAAATTGAAGCCCCGCCTCACAAGCCATTCAGGCTGCCCTTAACAGTTCGCCTTACCATAATTATATATAGCGGAAAAACAAAGTGCAAGGCCGTCCACGCCTTCCTCCCTCACACTGCAGCCGGCCTCCTGACCGCCGCGGAAAGGGAACGGAGAAACGGGCCCTATTCCCGTCGCCACGGCGCTTAGGCGCGTAAATACCGGGCTAAGCGCCGTGGCGCGTCCATGCGGACTGCCCGCCGGCCGCATACCGTCCCGGGGATGCCGGAAAAGGCTTCGCAATTTTTTCATGAAAAATTTCGGGAAAAAATTTTGTCGGTGTGGAAAGAGTCACTACCTTTGCATCGTATTCAGATATGTAACGATTACAAAAGAGTAATGATGACGCCCGCCGACCCGATGACCGCCCTTGCCGAACACGGCATCAAGCCCTCCGTCCAGCGACTGGCCGTAATGGGTTACTTGCTGGCGCACCGTACCCACCCCACGGTCGACGAGATATACCACGCACTGACAGCGGAAATACCCACGCTCTCGAAGACCACGGTCTACAACACGCTGCGCCTGCTCGTGGAGCACGGAGCCGCCATGCAGCTCACCATCGACGAGCGCAACGCCTGCTTCGACGCAGAAACGAGGCCCCACGCGCATTTCCTCTGCACATGCTGCGGCCGGGTCTACGACGTGCCCCTGCGCTCGACAGACCTCCGCACCGAGGCAGACATCCCGGAAGGCTTCGCCACGGCTTCGGCCGCACTCTACTACCGCGGCATGTGTAAGGCCTGCAATCACTGAGATAACGATAAGAACTGACATACATAACCAACTAAATTTTCTACCGAAATGAAGAAGAAATTCATCTGTACCGTTTGCGGTTACGTCTATGAAGGCGAACACGCTCCCGAGAAGTGCCCCATGTGCGGCGTTCCCGCTTCCAAGTTCAAAGAACTCGACGAGAACAGCTCCCTTTCCTTCGTCGCCGAGCACGAGCTGGGCGTAGCCAAAGGCTGTGACGAGGAAATGATCAAAGACCTCAACAACCACTTCATGGGCGAGTGCACGGAAGTAGGCATGTACCTGGCCATGAGCCGCCAGGCCGACCGCGAAGGTTATCCTGAGATTGCCGAAGCCTTCAAGCGCTACGCTTGGGAAGAAGCCGAGCACGCTTCCAAGTTCGCCGAACTGCTGGGCGACGTGGTCTGGGACACGAAGACCAACCTCGAAAAGCGCATGAACGCCGAAGCCGGCGCGTGCGAGGACAAGACACGCATTGCCAAGCGCGCCAAGGAACTGAACCTGGACGCTATCCACGATACCGTTCATGAAATGGCCCGCGACGAAGCCCGCCACGGCCGCGGCTTCGAAGGCCTGTACAACCGTTACTTCGGCAATAAGAAGTAAGGCCCGGCCTGCGGGACAACAATTGACTCCATATTCCGGCGCGCCTGTTCTCCATGCGAGCAACGGGCGCGCCTTTTTGTAATGGAAAAAGGAAACGAGATGTTAAGAGACAGACTGGAAAACTGGCGCCGCCACTGGCGGGCACGCGAAGGAAGCCTGCAAGGCGGACTGCAGATACTCCGCCACATCGGACCGGGAATGCTGGTCACGGTGGGATTCATAGACCCGGGCAACTGGGCCTCGAATTTCGCCGCCGGCTCGGAGTTCGGCTACGCGCTGCTATGGGTGGTGACGCTCTCCACCGTCATGCTCGTCATCCTGCAACACAACGTGGCCCACCTCGGTATCGTCACCGGCCGCTGCCTTGCCGAAGCGGCCACGCGCTACCTGCCCCGGCGCGTCAGCCGCCCGGTGCTGCTCAGCGCGATGGCGGCCTCCGTCTCCACATCTCTGGCCGAAATCCTCGGCGCAGCCATCGCGCTCGAAATGCTTTTCGGCGTCCCGATACTCCTCGGCGCGGCGGCGGCCACGGCCGTATGCGCCGCGCTGCTGCTGACCAATTCGTACCGCCGCATCGAGCGGGGCATCATTGCCTTCGTATCGCTCATCGGCTTTTCCTTCCTCTACGAGCTCGCCCTGACCGATACGGAATGGGCGCGCGCGGCCGCTGCGGCCGTAACACCGTCGCTGCCGCAAGGAAGCATGCTCGTGGTGATGAGCGTACTGGGTGCGGTGGTCATGCCCCACAACCTTTTCCTCCACTCTGAAGTGGTGCAGAGCAGGCAAATACACACCGGCGGAGAAAGCCGCATCCGCCATGCGCTGAAATACGAATTCTACGACACGCTTCTGGCCATGACCATCGGCTGGGCCATCAACTCGGCCATGATTCTATTGGCGGCCGACGCCTTCTTTGCCCAAGGGCAGGCCGTGGGCTCGCTGCAGGAAGCCGGCCGGTTGCTGGAGCCCGTCCTCGGCGGGGCGGCCACGGCTGTCTTTGCCGTCGCGCTGCTGCTGGCAGGCATCTCGAGTACGGTGACCAGCGGCATGGCCGCCGGCACTATCTTCGCCGGCATGTACGATGAAGGATACGACACGCGGGATATTCACTCGCGCGTGGGCACACTGATTTCCCTCGTCGGCGCCTTTCTCATCATCTGCTTCATCGGCGACCCGTTCCGCGGACTTATTGTCTCGCAGGCCGTGCTCAGCCTCCAGCTTCCTTTCACGATTTTCCTGCAAGTGAGTCTCACTTCCTCGCGCCGCGTGATGGGAATCTATGCCAACAGACCGTACATGAAAGTGCTGCTCTACAGTCTTGCCGCCTGCGTGGCCGCGCTCAACATTTACCTGCTCTGGCAGCTCGTGTTGCCGGAGTGACCGGGGAAATAGCCTCATGGCCCGCCAAGGAAGCAAAAAACCGTACATTTGTCTAAAAATTGATGGCAAGATATGCGCGATTCGGAAAAAAACGTCTACCTTTGTCTCTGTATGCGGACATACGCTCTCCGCACGGTTCAACCTAATTCCACAAAACAAACATGACGAAAGGAAAAGTGGATGCCCTTTTGGGCATCGTGTTCGGCGACGAAGGGAAGGGAAAAGTCGTAGACTTCTTCACCCCGCGCTACGATGTGGTGGCCCGCTTCGCAGGCGGGCCCAATGCCGGCCATACCATTATTTTTGACGGAAAGAAATTCGTACTCCGCTCCATACCGTCCGGCATCTTCGACGCCAATAAAATCAACATCATCGGTAACGGCTGCGTCATCGCACCCGATCTCTTTATGGACGAGGCCAGTGAACTGGAGTCTGCGGGCTACGTCCTGAAGGAACGCCTGCACATCAGCCGCCGCGCCCACCTCATCCTGCCTACCCACCGCCTGCTGGACCGTGCCTACGAAGCCGCCAAGGGCAAGAACAAAGTAGGCACGACGGGCAAGGGCATAGGGCCGACGTACAGCGACAAAGCTGCCCGCATCGGCCTCCGCGTCGGCGACATTGAGGGCGACTTCATGACGAAATACCGTGCGCTCAAAGCCCGCCACGAACAAATCCTGCGCGACCTGAACTACACGGACTATGACCTCACCCAGGAAGAACAGCACTGGCTCGAAGGCGTGGAATACATGCGCAAGTTCCACCTGACAAACACGGAAGCGGAAATCAACCGCTACCTGGCAGAAGGCAAGAATGTCCTCGCAGAAGGGGCACAAGGCTCGCTGCTCGACATCGACCACGGCACCTACCCCTTCGTGTCCTCCTCCAGCACGACAAGCGGCGGCGTCTGCACCGGTTTGGGCGTAGCCCCGTCCGCCATCGGCCGCGTCTGGGGCATCTTCAAGGCTTACAGCACACGCGTAGGTTCCGGCCCGTTCCCCGTGGAACTGTTTGACGAGACTGGCGACGAAATCCGCCGCATCGGCAACGAGTTCGGCGCCGTCACCGGCCGCAACCGCCGCTGCGGGTGGATAGACCTCGTGGCCTTGAAATACGCCATCCTCATCAACGGCGTAACGGACCTCGTCATGATGAAGAGTGACGTGCTCGACGGATTCGACACCATCAAAGTCTGCACGGCCTACACGAAGGACGGACAGACAACGACGGAGATGCCCTACGACACCGAGGGCTGGCAACCGGTATATGAGGAACTGCCGGGGTGGAAAACACCGCTGTCCGCATTGCGCGACGAAGCAGGTTTCCCACCGGCTTTCAAAGCCTACGTAGACTATCTGGAACAACAATTGCAAGTCCCCATCCGCATCATCTCCGTGGGCCCGGACCGCGAAGCGACCATCGTGCGCTAAGCGGAAAAGCCACACCCTGCAAAGGCCTGAAGCGAAGGCCTGACAAACGGAAAACGCGCCTTAGCCCGGTTTTTACGGGGCTAAGGCGCGTTTTTACTGCCCCTATTCCCGCGGGCGGTCCGCCAGGCAGGAGCAAAACGCAACCTGCCCCGCCGGAAAATGTCCGACGGGGCAGGTCAGGAAAAGAAAGGCAAACTTAACGCTGCCCGTACATTTTTTCGTAGTAATGCTGGTACTCTTCGCCCGAGACGGCTTCCACCCACGAGCGGTTCTCCAGGTTCCAGCGGATTGTCCTGGCAATGCCCGCCTCAAAACTTGTCTCGGGATACCACCCCAAGTCGGCCTTGATTTTAGAAGGGTCAATGCCGTAACGCTGGTCATGTCCCAGACGGTCTTTCACAAAGTTGATAAGGTTTTCGTCTATCCAGTCCACGCGAATATTTCCCGCCGCATCTTTTTCCTGCCGTTTCAGCAAGGCGCGGTATGCAGGCTCTTCCTCCATGAGCTGGCGGATGGTACGCAGGATGGTGCGGACAATCTCGATGTTCTGCCGCTCATTGTGGCCGCCTACGTTGTAGACGCAGCCGTCCGCGCCGTGCGTGATGACGACGTCGATGGCCTTGCAGTGGTCCTCGACATAGAGCCAGTCGCGTACGTTCGTTCCCTGCCCGTATACAGGAAGGCGCTTGCCTTGCAGGATGTTGTTGATGATAAGCGGTATCAGTTTCTCCGGGAACTGGTAGGGTCCGTAATTGTTCGAGCAGCGTGTGATGGACACCGGCATGTGGTAGGTGTCGCGGTAAGCACAGACAAAATGGTCCGCACTGGCCTTCGACGCGCTGTATGGACTGTGGGGCGAGAGCGGGGTGGTCTCCGTAAAGAAGCCCTCATCCCCGAGACTCCCATAGACCTCGTCGGTCGAAACCTGGTGGAAACGCACGCCTTTCCGCCAAGTGGGATAACCTTGCGTATCGCGGCCCGTCACCCACGCCGCGCGGGCGGCGTCGAGCAGGTTCTGCGTGCCCAGGATGTTAGTCTGGAGGAAAAGCTGCGGGTGTTCTATGCTGCGGTCCACATGGCTTTCTGCCGCAAAGTTCACGACAACGTCGAAGCGGTACTCCGCAAAAAGGCGGTCCACCAAGGCCCGGTCGCAGATGTCGCCACGGACGAAGAAGCAGCGTTCATTGTCCACATCCGGAGCGATGGTGCCCAAATAGCCGGCGTAGGTCAGCAGGTCGAGCACCACGATGCGCACGTCGTCGTGATGCTGGAGCATGTACTTGACAAAGTTCGACCCGATGAAGCCCGCGCCGCCTGTCACTAAATATACTTTCATGCAAACTTATGACTTACATGTTCATGCCGCCGTCTACCTGGATGACCTGGCCGGTTACGTAGCTGGAAAGGTCGGAAGCCAGGAATGTCGCTACGTCGGCAATGTCTTCCGGCTTTCCGCCGCGACGGAGCGGGATGGCCTTCATCCATTCCTCGCGCACCTGGTCGCTGAGGGCTGCCGTCATGGCTGTTTCGATGAAGCCCGGAGCAATGGCGTTGGCACGTATGCCACGGCTGCCCATCTCCTGTGCCACGCTCTTGGCCAAAGCGATAAGGCCGGCTTTCGAGGCGGCGTAGTTGCTCTGGCCCGCATTGCCGTGAACGCCGACCACACTGGCCATGTTGATGATAGAACCCTTGCGCTGGCGCATCATAATGGGTGTGCAGGCGTGGATAAAGTTGAAAGCCGACTTCAGGTTGACCGCGATGACAGCGTCCCACTGGGCCTCTGTCATGCGTATCATCAGTCCGTCTTTCGTAATACCGGCATTGTTGACCAAAATGTCGATGGAGCCGAAGTCCTCATGGATTTTTTTCACCACTTCGGCCGTCTGGGCGAAGTCGGCGGCATTCGAGGCATAAGCCTGGCACTTGACGCCCTTGGCTTCGATTTCGGCGCGGGTGGCCTCGCCGTTCTCGTCGATGACCAGGTCGGTGAATGCGATGTTGGCGCCTTCTTCAGCGAACTTCAAGGCAATGGCTTTGCCGATGCCGCGGGCGGCACCGGTAATCAATGCGGTTTTTCCGGATAAAAGTCCCATGATTTGATTGATTTATTGGATTAATTTGTGAATATTCGGTTAGGAGGCCGGCAGCCGGGCGCGGCGGCGTCACGTCAGTTGCGGATTCATGCCCAAGGCGCGGCGCACGATGCCCATGACGATGGGGCGTGTGTCGGCCTCGGTCAGCCCTTCGCCGAGCCGGTCGTATATGTAGGGCACCTCAAGCCCTTTGATGCAGTAGTGGATGATGTCGGCCATGAGGTTCACATTGTCGATGCGGAACTTGGCCCGGCTGATGCCTTCCTCGAGCACGCGGCAAAGGATGGCCCGCTCTTCGACGTCGAACTTACGGCGCACCTTTTCCACCATCCAGATATTGCGGAAGAACTCCGCGCGAAGCGACCCGTTGCGGGCCACGGCTTCGCGGATCATGTTCAAGTGCGTATATATTAAGGTCAGCACCTTCTGCTCCGGTTCCGCGTCCATGTTCGACACTTCGTCGAGCTTGTCGGACAGGCGTTCCAGCTCACTCTCTATGACGGCCTGGCAAACCTCATCCTTGTTGCGGAAATAAGTATAAAGCGTGCGGCGGCCCTTGCCAGAGTTGATGGCAATATCGTTCATCGTGGTGGCTTCCAGCCCGTTCCGAGCGAAAAGTTCGCGGGCCACTTCTACCAATTTCTGACGTGTCTTACTGATTGACATGCTTTCCGATTTTTGTGGACCTACTTGCCTGCACGTGAGGCCCGGCTTCCAGCCATGCGGACCGCCGGTACGGTACATTTTTCTTGAGCAGGCAGACAAAGGTAAGGACTTTCGCGTAAAGGAGCAAGTTTTTCGCGAAAGAAAGTGTTTTCACCGCCTCCGCGGCCAACCGCTTGGAAACATCCGGAACGGGCCGGCGGAAGCACGGAGAACGCCCGCCGCCACGGGGCTAAGGCGCGTAGCGACAGGCCTTATTCCCGTGGCGACGGTCCCTATTCCCGTAGCTGCGCCGCACGTCGCGCTTCACCGGCCCGGCAACCGCACGGCCGGAGCAACAGGCCGCGGTAAATGATTTTTTAACATCAGAGCCTTTTATTGAGATTTAATTTTTATCTTTGTTCCCAGAAAAAGCAGCCGCAATCCTCCTGCGCCCGCAAGAAGGAGCCCGGAAGGGCGGAAACAGCAGGCGCGCAGGACTGAAAGAGATGGCTGCAAAGCTGCAAGACATGAAATATGCACTCGTGACAGGCGGTTCGCGCGGTATAGGGCGCGCCATTGCCATTGAACTGGCCGGAAGAGGATGGCCCGTTATTGTCAACTATGCCCACAATGAAGACGCGGCCGACGAGACACTCACCCTCATCCGGCAATCGGGCGGGACGGCCGAAAAGCTCCGCTTCGACGTGGCTTCGCCTTCCGACGTGGAAACCGCGCTGGAGACCTGGCAGAAAAGCCATGCGGACGACTTCGTCGCCATACTCGTGAACAACGCGGGCATACGCCGCGACAACCTGATGGTATTCATGCAAAACGAAGAATGGCACTCCGTGACGGACACCACGCTCAACGGTTTCTTCTACGTGACGCGCCGCTTGCTCAAAGACATGATTACCCACCGCGAAGGACGCATTGTCAACATCGCATCGCTATCGGGGCTGAAAGGCATGGCGGGACAGGTGAACTACTCCGCCGCCAAAGCGGCCCTCATCGGCGCCACACGGGCTCTGGCCCTGGAGCTCGCCCCCCGCAACATTACGGTCAACGCCGTCGCCCCGGGCTTCATCGAAACCGACATGACCCGCGACTTGGACCAAAAGGCCCTCAAGCCGCTGATACCGGCCCGCCGCTTCGGCCGACCGGAGGAAGTGGCGGCCCTCGTGGGATTCCTCGTCTCGGCAGAAGCGGCCTATATCACGGGGCAGGCCATCGCCGTGGACGGCGGTATGGGCTAAGCCGGAACGGCAGGAACCGCCGGCCGGCCGCCACGCCCCAACATTACGAAAAGACATATGAGAAGAGTCGTCATTACAGGCATGGGCATCTGGTCCTGCCTGGGCAAAAACCTGGACGAGGTCAGCGCGGCGCTCCGTGCGGGCCGTTCGGGCATAGGGTCCGACCCGAAACGGTTGGACTACGGTTACCAATCGTCCCTTACAGGCATCGTGGAGCGCCCCAAGCTCAAGGGGATGCTGGACCGGCGGCAACGCATCGGACTGGCCGAAGAAGGCGAATACGCCTACATGGCCGCCCGCGAGGCATTCGAGACGGCCGGACTGGACGACGCCTACCTCCTGGCCCATGAAGTGGGTATCCTCTTTGGCAACGACTCGTCGGCACAGCCCGTCATCGAGGCGGCACGCATCATGGAAGAGAAACACGACACCGCCTTGCTCGGCTCGGGCTACATCTTCCAGTCGATGAACTCCACGGTGACGATGAACCTGAGTACCATCTTCCATCTGCGGGGCATCAACCTGACCGTCAGTGCCGCCTGCGCCAGCGGCTCGCACGCCGTCGGACTGGGACGCCTACTCATCCAGCAAGGACTGCAAGACGTGGTGCTGTGCGGGGGAGCACAGGAAGTGAACGTTTACGCAATGGCGACATTCGACGCATTGGGCGCATTCTCACGCCGCATGGACCATCCCGCACAGGCTTCGCGCCCCTTCGACCGCGACCGCGACGGGCTCGTACCCAGCGGCGGCGCGGCAGCCCTGGTCCTCGAAGAATACGAACACGCCCTGGCCCGCGGAGCAAACATCATCGCTGAAGTGACCGGCTACGGCTTTTCCTCGAACGGGGCAGGCATCTCGCAGGCCAGCGACGAAGGCTCTGTCACAGCCATGACACGGGCCCTGCGCGATGCGCGCCGGCAACCGGCCGACATCGACTACGTCAACGCACACGCCACCTCGACACCTCAAGGCGACCGCTATGAAGCGATTGCCCTCAGCCGGCTCTTCGAGAACGCACCGGCATGGATAAGCTCGACCAAATCCATGACGGGACACGAATGCTGGATGGCCGGCGCGAGCGAAACGGTCTATTCCGCGCTCATGCTTCGTGACGGCTTCGTCGCGCCGAACCTTAACTTGGAGAACCCGGACGAAAGTGCCGCACATTTGCGCCTGACGCCCGTCACCATTGAAACGGAAATCCGCACCGTGCTGTCGAACTCCTTCGGCTTCGGCGGTACGAACAGTGCCTTGATTCTGGAGAAAATATGAACCTGTCGCCTGCCCTCAAAGCGGCCTACACCCGCGAGTCGCTCCCCGCCGCCAAAGCGCAACGCCTGGCGGAGTTCATCGCATTCGGCCCTGTGGTGTTCCAAGTATCGCGCATCATGCTGAAATGGGGCATCTTCGAACAACTCCGCAATGCGCCGAAAGGACTGACAGTCCAGGAGACAGCGCAGCGGGCGGACTGCACGGAATATGCGGCAAAGGTGCTCCTGGAAGCCTCGCTCGCCATCGGCACCGTATTGCTCGACCCCGACACCGCCCGTTTCAGGCTTTCCAAGGCAGGATGGTTCCTGCTGACCGACCCGCTGACGCGCGTCAACCTGGATTTCAACCACGACGTCAACTACGAAGGGCTCTTCCGCCTTGAGGAGTCGCTCCGCGAAGGAAGGCCGGCGGGACTGGAACACTTCGGGCCGTGGAGCACCATATACGAAGGGCTTTCACAACTCCCGGACGAAACACAGCGCAGCTGGTTCGCTTTCGACCACTTCTATTCCGACCAATCATTCCGCGAAGCGCTCGACGCAGTCTTTGCCCGCCCCGTGCGCCGCCTGCTCGACGTGGGCGGAAACACCGGCCGGTGGGCCTTGCGCTGCGTGGCGTATTCCCCAGACGTAGAGGTCACCGTCATGGATTTACCCCAACAACTCCGCCTCATGGCCCGGCAAACCGAGGGGCAACCGGGAGCGGAACGCATCCATACGCTGCCGGCCGACGTACTTGATAACAACACGGCCTTCCCGGCCTCGTCACAATTCGACGCCATCTGGATGAGCCAGTTCCTCGACTGCTTCAGCCCGGAACAGATAGTCAGCATCCTCAGCCGGGCCGCCGCCGTCATGGGACCGGACACCTATTTATATATAATGGAAACGTTCTGGGACCGACAGAAGTACGAGACGGCAGCCTTCTGCCTGACGCAAATCAGCCTATACTTCTCCGCCTTGGCCAACGGAAACAGCAAAATGTACCACTCAGACGACATGCTGCAATACGTGCGGCAGGCCGGGCTGGAAGTCGTCGCCATGCACGACCACTTAGGGCACGGACACAGCCTGATGGTATGCCAACGAAAACTATAACGACAAAATATGGACAGGAAAGAAATCGAAGAAAAAGTACGCGAATTTCTCGTAGACGACTTGGAAGTGGAAGAAAGCGCCATCGCGCCCGACGCCAGTCTGAAGGACGACCTCGGCATAGACAGCCTCGACTTCGTCGACATAGTCGTCATCGTAGAAAAGAAGTTCGGCTTCAAAATAAAACCGGAGGAAATGGCCGGAATCACTACCTTGGGCCAGTTCTGCGACTACATCGAGCGCAAGACGGACCAGCGCTGAAACTAGGACTCCCCTCCAACGCGACGGTAGCCTATGGAATCCCAGGAATGGACCGGACGGACTGACGGGACGGGCTGGATGCTGCGCTCGCTCATCTGGTTCTTCAAATGGATGCCCCCACGCCTGCTCTACGCAGTTATGGGGATTGTCGTCCCGTTCTACATGCTGTTGCGCCGCCGCACGTACCTGGCCATCTACCATTACTACCGCCAAGCGCACGGCTGTGGCCCGTGGCGCGCCTTCCTCAACACATACCGCAACCACTACGCCTTCGGACAAGTCATCCTCGACCGCTTCGCCGTGTATGCCGGACGGCGCTTCGACATACAAATAGACGGCAACGAGCATTACCGCCAGGTGGCCGCGGGCAGGCAGGGAGCCATTTTCCTCAGTTCGCATACGGGCAACTTCGAGTTGTGCGGCTACCTGCTCCACTCTGCCGGCAAGCGCCTCCACGCGCTGGTTTACGCCGGCGAGGCGGAAACGGTCATGGAAAACAGGCGTCGCGTGTGGTCGGCCCACAATGTGGAAATGATTCCTGTACGCGACGACCTCTCCCACCTTTTCGCCATCAACGCCGCCCTTGAGGCCGGCGACGTGGTCTGCATGGCGGGCGACCGCATGTTAGGCTCCGCCAAAAGCGTAGAATGCAATTTCCTGGGGCGGCCGGCCCGTTTCCCCTTGGGTCCGTTTGCCCTCGCCGTGAAGCGCGGCGTGCCCCTGCTGGCCCTTTTCGTCATGAAGGAAAGCGCCCGCAAATACCATGTCTACGTACAACCCGTCACGCTTCCCGAGAGCGAAGCCGCGCTGCCCGCCCGCCAGCGCATGGCCGCCCTTGCCCGCGCCTTTGCCGCAAAGATGGAAGCCATCGTCAAGCAGTATCCCCACCAATGGTTCAACTATTATGAATTTTGGAACACCGGACTCCAACGACCTTGAGCGCATCCCCGTGCTCGAACTGCTGCCCCAGCGGCCGCCCATCGTAATGATCGACGCGCTCACGGCCTTTGACGGGACGCACACCAGCACGCGCCTTACCATACGCCCGGACAATTTCTTTTTCGAGCAAGGGCGGCTCACAGCATTCGGACTGATAGAAAACGTGGCCCAGACCTGCGCCGCGCGCCTGGGCTACGCCAACTATATCCTGCACCGCAAACCGCGCGTCGGCGTCATCGGCGCCCTGCAACACTTCGACGTGCTGCGCACACCCCTTGAGGGCGAAACCATCCGCACCACGGTCGAGGTCGAAGAGGAAGTGCTGGGCATCACGCTCATGAAAGGGCGCGTCTACGTGGGCGACGAGCTTATAGCCGCCACGCAGATGAAAATCGCTATCCGGAATCCTGACCTATGAAGAAACTGACTGACGAAAGGGGCACTCCCACGCCGGACGGCAACGGGGCTAAGGCCCGGAGCGACCAGGATAGGCCCCGCCGCAACGGGGCTAAGGCCCGTCTTTGCCGGAACAGTACGGCGGACAACGGCCTTACCGTCTCCCTTACCTTCGATATCCGCTTCAGCGAGGTGGACTCCATGCAGTTCGTCTGGCACGGTGCCTATGCCCTCTACTTCGAGGACGCGCGCGAGGCATTCGGCCGCCACTACGGGCTGGACTATCTGACCATTTTCCGCAACGGATTCTACACGCCGCTCGTCGATCTCCAGTTCCACTACCACCATCCGCTGGTCTACGGCATGAAGCCCCGCATCGACATCCACTACGTTCCCACCGAGGCGGCCAAGATTGTCTTCGACTACGAAATCCGCGACACGGCGGACGAACGGCTGCTGGCCACCGGCCATAGCGTGCAGGTGTTTCTTGATAAGGATTACCGCCTCGTGTGGACGAACCCTGACTTCTACGAGCAATGGAAAAAGAAATGGCTGAACCGCTGATTGTCATATCGGGCGGCTGCATCGTCTCGCCCCTGGGCACAGGGACAGCCGATAACCTCGCCGCCATACGCGCGGGCCGCTCGGCCCTGCGGCCCCACGCCGGACACTGGCCCGGCGTGGAACCGTTCGTAGCCTCGCTCTTCGACGACGCGGAACTCGACGCCCTCGCCGCCGCGGAAACCCTGCCGCACACGGAATATACCCGCTTTGAACGGCTCGCCCTGCTCGCGGCCATACGGGCCGTGCGGGAGAGCGGCATCGACGCGGCTGCCGACGACGTGCTCTTCATCCTTTCGTCCACAAAAGGCAACGTGGAAATCCTCGATGCCCCAAACGCTACACAGGCCACCGTGGAGCGCAGCCTGCTCCCGGACTCGGCAACGCGCATAGCCGCCCACTTCGGCAACCGCAATTCCCCGGTCTGCGTCTGCAACGCCTGCATCTCCGGCCTTGCGGCCCTCATCACAGCCGCCCGCCTGCTGCGGAGCGGCCGCTACCGCCACGCTGTCGTCGTCGGGGCCGACAGCCAGTCGCGCTTCATCGTCTCCGGCTTCCAGTCGTTCAAGGCACTCTCTCCCCAGCCCTGCCGCCCGTTCGACGCCCTGCGCGACGGGCTGAACGCCGGGGAAGCGGCCGCCGCGGCAGTCCTGAGCCGCAAGGAAGCGGCCGATGCCGGTCCGGACGAATGGGTCGTGACACAAGGGGCTATCCGCAACGACGCCAACCATATTTCCGGTCCTTCGCGCACCGGCGAAGGTTCCCTGCGGGCCTTGCGCGCCACAGCCGGAAAAGCACCGTGCGAAACGCTGGCCTTCATCAATGCCCACGGCACCGCCACACCTTACAACGACGAGATGGAAGCCATCGCCATAGAGCGGGCCGGACTGTCGGCCCTGCCGGTCAATTCCCTCAAAGGCTATTACGGCCACACGATGGGTGCGGCGGGCATTCTCGAAGTGCTGCTGTCGGCGCAGGCGGTGGAGCGCGGCTTTGTCCCGGCCACGCGGGGATTTTCACGGCTCGGGGTCAGCCGCCCTGTGCAGGTATCCGCCACAGCGTCGCATACGGAACGCCGCGCCTTCCTTAAACTGATGTCCGGCTTCGGCGGATGCAACGCCGCGCTCCGTCTGGAACAAGGCGCACGGGACGTACCGCCACACACGACGCCCGTCCCGGCCGTCTGCCTGCACAGCATGCGGCTGGAAAGCGACGGCACGGTGGAAACCGGAGGAGAGACCCACCACTACGGGGAAAGGGGCAGCGCGCTCCTCACCGCCATCTACCGCCGCGAAATCGGCGATTACCCCAAATTTTTCAAGATGGACCCTCTCTGCCGCCTCGGCTTCGTGGCCACAGAACTATTGCTGCAGGGCGAAACCGGACGGTTCATCCCACGCGAAGACCGCGCCGTGGTCCTTTTCAGCCACTGCGGGTCGCTGTGCAACGACTTGCGCTACCTGCGTACCATCCAGTGGCCCGACGCTTACTACCCCAGTCCCTCTGTCTTTGTCTACACGCTCGCCAACATAGTCACGGGCGAAATAGCCATACGCAACCGCTATTACGGCGAAACCTCCTGTTTCCTGCTCCCGGACGACACGCCGGACACCGAGGCCGCGCTAATCGAGGCCGCATGGGCCGACCCGGCTACCCGTAGCCTTGTGTGCGGCTGGATAGACTGCCCGGACACGGAGCATTTCACGGCACGCCTGCAGCTGCTGCAACGCACGGACGTGCCTTAACCTCAAACTCACACATCATGGAAGAACTCATCCTGCAACTCAAGAAAGAAATCATCGAAGCGCTCAACCTCGAAGACCTCAAGCCCGAAGACATCGACGCCGACGCGCCGCTCTTCGGCGAAGGCCTGGGGCTGGACAGCATTGACGCCCTCGAGCTGATAGTCCTTTTGGAAAAGAACTACGGCATACGGCTGGCCGACGCCGCCGCAGGCAAAGAAGTATTCCGCTCGGTCCGCGTCATGGCCGAGTACGTGGCCGCGCACCGGAGCAAATAACCCGTCCCGTACAGCCGCCCCATGTCTTCACCAGTCTACATCACCGGTGCCGGCATCGTATCGGCCCTCGGCACAGGCCTGGCCACCACGGCACAGGCCTTGGGCGAAGGGCGTTGCGGACTGGCCCCGCCCCGCTTCCTCCAGACGTCGCACCGTGAATTTCCGGTCGGCGAAGTTCCTCTCTCCAACGCTGCAATGATGGAGCGGCTGGGCATAGCGTCCGGGACGCCGACCACGCGCTGCGTACTACTGGGACAAATGGCTCTCGACGAGGCCATACGCAGTGCCCGTATCTCACCGGACACGCTTTCCCACGCAGCTTTCATTTCCGGCAGTACCGTGGGCGGCATGGATAAGAGCGAGAACCATTACCAGGACTTCCTGCACAGCGACCAAGACCTGTGGAACGAATACATAGCCCTGCACGACGTCGGGACAACGACGACGCGCATTGCCGACTACGGCGGGCACTTCGGCTATACGGCTTCGCTCTCTACGGCCTGTTCCTCCGCCGCCAACGCGTTGCTCTACGGTCTGCAGCTTATCCGCTCGGGCGAACGGGACCTGGTCATAGCCGGCGGGACCGAAAGCCTGACACGCTTCCACCTGAACGGCTTCAACGCGCTCCTCATACTGGACCACGCGCCCTGCCGGCCGTTCTGCGCCACACGGGCCGGGCTTAACCTGGGCGAGGGCGCGGCATACCTCGTCCTGGAAAGCGCCGAATCGGCACACCGCCGCCACGCCACGCCCCTGGCCCTCTTTTCCGGCGGCGGCAATGCCTGCGACGCGTTCCACCAGACGGCCACCTCGCCCGAAGCGGAAGGTCCGCGGCGCGCCATGCTGGCGGCACTGGCAGACGCCGGGCTACAACCGGCCGACATCGGCTACGTCAACGCGCACGGCACAGGGACACCGGACAACGACCGGAGCGAGGCGGCTGCCTTGCGCCAGGTCTTCGGCAGCGCCCTGCCGCCCTACTCCTCCACGAAGTCGGCCACGGGACACACCACCAGCGCATCGGGCGCCATCGAGGCCGCCGTATGCCTGCTCGCCTTGCGCGACGGCCTGCTTCCCGCCAACCTGAACTGGCGTTCACCCATCGAAGGAATGCCCGCACCGGTCACCGTCCCGCAGCACGGCGCCCGGATCAAGCATGTCCTTTGCAACTCGTTCGGCTTCGGGGGCAACGATTCCGCACTTGTTTTCTCCCAAGTCACTGGAACATGACGCGCTCCCTATACATTTTCTCCGCAAAGCGCATCCCGCTCCGACGCCCCTCGGCGCAAAAGTAGCTGGAGCAATCCCAGTGTGCCCTGCCCTTACCCCCAGCCCGCAGGTCCGGCCTTCAAGACTTCGTGCCCATATTCCCCAAACAACTGAAACATGACCCGTCCCCTATACATCCTGTCCGCAGAACAAATCTCGCTCCAGCGCCCCTTGTCGCAAGAATGGATGGAGCGGCCCCGATACATAGCCTCCCCTTACGCCCGGGCCTGGGACCCTGCGTTCAAGGACCTGCTCCGCCCGGGCGAGGGACGCCGGATGAGCCGCATACTGAAGCGTGCCGCAGCCGTATCGGACCGGGCTTTGCGCGCTGCGGGCGAAATCTGCCCGGAAGCCATCGTCACCGGGACAGGCTGGGGCTGCGTAGAAAGTACCGAACAGTTTCTCCAGGCGCTATGCCGGCAGGGAGAGCGCCTGCTCAGCCCCACACACTTCATGCAGTCCACACACAACACCATAGGTTCGCTCGTCGCCATCCGCACCGGCTGTCACGGCTACAACGCGACCTTCTCTCACCGCGCCGTCTCGTTCGACTGTGCCCTCCACAACGCTGCCCTCCTCCTACGCAGCGGCCAGACAGACAACGTGCTGGCCGCCGCGCACGACGAAGTCACGTCCGACCTCTACATCCTGCTGCGACGCATGGGGTACGTGGGCCACGAAGGACAGTGCCCCTGCAGCGAAACGTCCGTCGCCCTTTTCCTTTCCGCATCCGAGCCGCGCCCACGGCAGGCGCTCTGCCGGCTGTCCGGCTGGGGCATGGCACACCGCCCGGCGGCGGGCGACTGGGCCGAAGCTGTCTGCACGACACTGTCCGGGCAAAGGCTCAGACCGGAAGACATTGACCTGCTGGTGACAGGCCACAACGGCTTCGCCCCAAACGATGCCCCCTACGACCACCTGGCCAAGACCCTCTTTCCCCATACGCCGCAGTTCCGTTATAAATGGCTGTTCGGCGAGAATTACAGCACGTCCGCTGCAGGCGTTTACGCCGCCGCCCACCTGCTCCGCCGTGGCCACATGCCCCATGCGCTGGGCGGCGACGGTTTTTCCCGCCCGCGGCTCGGCTCGGTCCTTATCCTCAACCACACCGACGCTTCCGATTTCAGTTGTTTCCTGCTGCAAGCCACCAGTTGCCGCGCACACGGGGCTTAGCCCCGTCCGTCCTGTCCTTAGCCCCATATTTCCGAGCCTTAGCCCCGCAGCCGCAGTCTTCCGCAAGCTCCCCCCGGGGCATCGGAAAGAAGTTACCTCCTGCTTTCCGGCCTTGTGGCAAATTTTCCTTATCTTTGCAAAACCGGTTTTTGCCGGAACTATTGCCGAAGCCGAGCTGCCCGCGACGACGGAAACACGCTGCCGCCTAAGGCCGCCCCACGCTCCATATCGCCATGTTCCTATACGAATCGCTATACCAGCTTCAAAGTTTCAGCTTCTGCGGCCATTCCAACGACACCGCCACCGGAGAAGCCCAAATCAGCCTGCACGCCTGGCATCCGCTTTTCGACGCCCATTTCCCCGGGCATCCCGTACTGCCTGGCGCCGTACTGCTACGCATCGTCTACGAACTTTTCAACCACTTCGGCCGTAGCGGCACTGAACGCGGCTACGAACTCCAAAGCGTGCGCCGCGCCAAATTCCAACAAGAAATAGACCCGCGGCGGTCACAGTTCCTGCGCGTGGCATGGCAGGAACGCGACCTGGCCGACAGGAAAAAAGAAATAAAAGGCTACGCCGAAACCGGCGAGGGGCAACGCTGTGCAACGTTCACGCTCCTGTTCCGCCCCATCCCCCCCAGACAGGAAAAGCGTGGCGAAAAAGAGGCCGTCCGGCCGGAGCCCAAACTGCTGGACAAGATGGGCTGCTGCGTAGTGATTCCGGCCTACGCCTGCTGGGGCCCGCTTTTCAGCGTCCTGCACGGCGTCTATGAATACGCCTCCCACATACTGGTAGTGGACGACGGCAGCGGCGACGAACCGACATGGCTGCTCGACTTTGTGCCGGCGGACAACAAGCCGTATGCCACGGGCACGTGCGGTACGAACGTGAACGGCGTGCCTTTCACCCTTATCCGCCACCCGAAGAACCGGGGCAAAGGAGCTGCGCTGGCCACGGGCTTTGCCTGGGCGCGCGAACAGGGATTCCGTTATGCCCTGACCATCGACGCGGACGGGCAACACGCACCGGGCGACATCCCGCACCTGGCCCATGCGCTTACGGAACAGCCCGGGGCGCTCATCGTAGGATGCAGGCGGAAGGGAAGCGAAGACATGCCCGGGGGCAACCGTTTCGCCAACCGTTTCTCGAACTTCTGGTTCAGCGTAGAGACCCTCCAGCGCCTGTCCGACACACAGTCGGGGTTCCGCATCTACCCCCTGGATGCCCTCTGTCCGCTACACTGGCTGACGGCCCGCTACGAAGCGGAGCTGGAGCTGCTGGTATGGGCCGCGTGGCAGGGCGTGCCCCTCATCGGCACAGACGTCTCCGTACACTACCCGCCCCGGAAGGAGCGCATCAGCCACTTCCGCCCGTTGCGCGACTTCGGGCGCATCTCGCTGCTCAACTGCGTCCTGTGCTTCCTGGCCGTAACCTACGGCATCCCGCGGACGTTAATCCGCCGCCTGCGCCATGGCCGGTCTTAGCTGCCCCCAAACGAGCGGGCCGGCAGGTATCGGTTGCTGGTTACGGACCGCATGCGCCGTGTTCCTGTTCGCCACATCGACCCTGCTCTTCATGCGTCCGTTCTCGTGGCTCTACTTCGCAGTGGGACATCCCACGGAACGCAAGCGCCTGCGCTACCACCGATGGCTCTGCATGGCGGCCCGCACAGCGCTCCGCCTCCTGCCGGGCGTCACGTTCCGGACGGACAACCGGGAAGGCGAGGATTTCAGCCGGCCGGCCGTCATCGTGTGCAACCACCAATCGCACCTTGACCTGCTCTGCATATTGACGCTCACCCCGCGTCTGGTCGTCCTGACCAACGACCGGGTGTGGCACAACCCATACTACGGGGACATCATCCACCGCGCGGAATTCTATCCCGTTTCCGACGGGATGGAGCGCAACACAGAGCGGCTGCGGGACCTGGCCCGGCGAGGCTATTCGGTCGTCGTGTTCCCGGAGGGCACCCGCTCGCCCGACTGCCGCATTCTCCGCTTCCACCAGGGCGCGTTCCGGCTGTCGGCCGAACTGGGCCTGGAAGTGCTGCCCGTCTTCCTGTACGGGCCGGGCAAAGTCATGGCCAAGGAAAGCCGGTTTATCCGGCGCGGCAGGCTTTACATGGAAATCGGGAAACGAGAAGCCGCACCGCGCCCCGACGACGAAGCAGCCGTCAGACAAATGCGCCGCGCCATGCACGCCCGCTACGTGGCACACTACGCAGAGCTGTGCGACAAACTGGAACAAAACGATATAGAAAGATAAAAAGATGGGGAGTGAGCACTGCATCATCATCGGCAGCGGACTTGGCGGACTGGCCTGCGCCTATTTCCTGGCCAAGTGCGGCTATGGCGTCACCGTGCTGGAACAAGGCAACCAGGCCGGAGGATGCCTGCAGAGTTTCCGCCGGGGAGACGCCGTATTCGAGACCGGCATGCACTTCATCGGCAGCGCGGCACCGGGCCAACTTCTCCACCGCCTGCTGACAGGATTAGGCATTCTCCCCCAAATAGCCTTAGAACAGCTGGACCCGACAGGCTACAATGTCGTATCGCTCGGCGGCCGGCATTTCCACATAGCTAACGGTAGGGAAGCCTTCATCGACACACTCTGCCGCGATTTTCCCAAAAGCCGCGCGGAACTTGAGCGCTACGCCGACCTCGTGCACCGCATTGCGGAAAGCACTTCGATACGCGCCCTTTTCTCGCAGACTACGGACCTGCGGCTGCTCACGGAATACCAGACCCGCAGCATGGACGGCGTACTCGACGAATTAATCAGCGACCCGCTGTTGCGTAACGTACTGGCCGGCAACCTGCCCCTTTACGCAGCGCGAAAAGGCCGCACGCCATTTTCGCTCCACGCCTTCATCACAGATTTTTACCAGCAAAGCGCTTTCCGCATCGTAGGCGGCAGCCAGCAAATGGCCGAAATCCTCGCGGACAACATCCGGCGCATGGGCGGCAACGTTCTGACACGACGCCGCGCTGTCGACATCGAATGTGACAGTCACAGGGCGACCGCGGTCAGGACGGCGGACGGGGAACGCTATCCGGCCGACTTCGTCATCTCGGACATTCACCCGGCCGCAACGCTCTCCCTGCTGCGCACGCCGCTCATCCGGCCAGCCTACCGGCAACGCATCGCCAGTCTGAAAGGCACGACCTCGTGTTTCGTGACCTATTTGCAATTCAAGAAAGGCCAAGTCCCCTACCAGCGCTACAATTTTTTCAGTTACAAAGCCTCCTCGCCGTGGGACTGCGAGCGCTACGACGACCATACATGGCCACAAGGCTACCTGTACATGCACGGCTGCACAGAGACCGACGCCCGCTTCGCCCGCACCGGCATGGTGATTTCCTACCAGACATTGGAAGAAGTAGCACGTTGGACCGGGACCGTCACAGGCAGGCGGGGAGCAGACTACGAAGCCTTCAAAGCCGAAAAGGCCCGTCGCCTGCTGGACTGCGTTGAACGGGATTTCCCGGGACTAAGAGACCGCATTGAAAACGTATGGACCTCGACGCCGCTGACCTACCGCGACTACATCGGGACACCGGACGGCGCCATCTACGGCATAGCCCGCGACCTGACCCTCGGGGCCGGAGGGCGCGTATCGCACCGGACGCGCATCCCGAACCTGTTTCTCACCGGACAGAACACGAACTCACACGGCATACTCGGCACACTCGTCGGCGCCCTCCTGACCTGTTCGGCACTGCCCGGTACGGCCCACATCCCCTCCCTTTTCCACTAAAAAAGCAAAGACATGCCCGACTCTCACGTACTTATCCTCGGCGGCGGCACCGGCGGACTCTTTACAGGAGCGCTACTGGCCAAAGAAGGCTTCCGCGTCACGGTACTCGAAAAAAACCGCCGCGCCGGCGGAGGCCTGCAATGCTTTGAACGGTTCGGCACGACATTCGAAACAGGAATGCACACGTTGGGCGGACTCGAGCCGGGCGACTCCGTAGACCGGATCTGCCGTTTCTTAGGCATACGCGACAGGCTCAAACTACGCCCCGACGATTGTCTGGCCAGCATCCACTATCTCCAGGATGGGAGCGAATATCTTCTACCCAAAGGGAAAGAGGCCTTTACCGCCTGTCTGTGCGAACGCTTTCCAGCCGAAGCCACAGGCATCCGGGACTATATCGGGCATATTTACCGCCTGTCGGAAGAAGTCGATTTATTCTACCTGCGGGAAAGCGATGAAGGGCTGCGCCCCCACAGCGATGCATTTCTCCAGGCCGCCGACGAACTCATAGGCAGCCACACGGCTGACGCCCGCCTACGCGACGTGCTTGCCTTCCTGAACCCGCTCTACGGCGGCGTAGCCGGACATTCCCCGGCCTACCTCCACGCCCTCATCAACGTACTTTACATCAACGGCCCATGCCGTTTCGTCGGCGGCAGCCAGCAGCTGGCCGAGGCACTCACAGACGTCATCCAAAGCGCCGGCGGCACCGTGGAAACAGGAAATGCTGTGACGGCTGTTGACGTGAAGGAACAAAGCGTCACAGCCATACATACAGCCGACGGCAGGCAATACCGTGCCGACCAGTACATTTCCTCCATCCATCCCTGTACGCTGCTGGGCCTGTTGCCACCGGACGCCTTCACACGCGCTTACCGCAAACGCCTTCAGGATATTCCCGACACATATTCCGCCTTTACCGTATTCGTGAAACTGCGGCCGCATTCGTTCCCCTATATGGACCATACCTGCTACTACCAGGACGACTACGGCCTTGTATGGCGCCATGCCGACGCCGCCGGGCCACGCTGGCCGCGGGGCTTCATGTACTTCACGCCCCCGGAGGCCGGGCAGGACGGCTACGCCCGCAAGCTCATCGTGAACTGCGTCATGGACTTCGACGAAGTAGCCCAGTGGGCCGACACGCACACGCCGGGACAACGGGGCAAAGCTTACGAGGCGTGGAAACGGCGCCGTATGTGCCAAGTCCTGGAACGCTTGGAAACACTTCACCCCGGTTTCGGACGGGCCATAGAGCACGCTTTCGCCGCCTCACCGCTCACCATCCGCGACTACTACGGTACGCGCGCCGGCTCCCTATTCGGCTACAGGAAAGACTGCAAGCAGCCAGCCCTCTCCTACCTGCCCGTCCGTACCAAAATCCGCAACCTGCTCCTCACGGGCCAGAACGTCAACCTCCACGGCATCTGCGGCGTGCCCCTGACGGCTATCACCACGGCCGAAGCCCTGCTCGGACGCAATTACTTAATCCGCAAAATGAACGAGGCCGACGGTCTCTCCTATTAAGACAAAATGAAAGACATTGAATTCCAAACTGAAGCCGAAATCAAAGAGTTTCAAGAAGAATTGCTCCGACGCGACCTGCGCTACCTCGCCGCACATTCTTCCTACTACCAGCATGTGTTCCGCGCCGGCGGCATCGACGTAGCCCGCATCCGCCATCTGGAGGACCTGGAACAAATCCCCTTTACTGAAAAGAAAGACCTCCAACTCTACAACGACGCGTTCCGCTGCTGCCCGAAAGAGAAAATAGTCGACTACATCACGACTTCGGGAACGTTGGGCGACCCTGTAACCTTCGGCTGCTCGGAAAAGGACCTGCAACGCCTGGCCTACAATGAGAAGAAATCCTTCGCCTGCGCCGGCCTGCAACCCGGCAACATACTGCAGCTCATGACGACGATGGACAAGCGCTTTATGGCGGGCCTGGCCTACTTCCTGGGCATACGCGAACTGGGAGCCAGCATTATCCGCGTGGGCAACGGCATACCGGAACTGCAGTGGGACACCATCCGCCGTCTCCGCCCGGATACGCTGATGTGCGTCCCCTCGTTCATCCTGCGGCTCATACAGTATGCCGAAGAGCACGGCATCGATTACCGCAACAGCAGTGTCCGGCGCATCATCGGCATAGGCGAGAGCCTGCGCGAGCAGGACTTCTCGCTCAACCTGCTGGGCCGGCGCATCAAGGAAAAGTGGGACGTGGAGCTCTTCGCCACCTACTCGTCCACCGAAATGGGAGCGACTTTCTCCGAATGCCCCTACGGCTGCGGCGGACACGTACACCCGGAGCTCGTCATCACGGAAATCATCGGCGAAAACGGCCACCCCGTCCCCGACGGGCAAGTGGGCGAAGTCGTCGTCACCACACTCGGCGTGGAAGCCATGCCCCTGCTGCGCTTCCGCACCGGCGACATGGCGGCAAAGGTCACAGCCCCGTGTGCCTGCGGGCGCCATTCCTACCGCCTGACGCCTATCGTCGGAAGAAAGCACAACATGCTCAAGCTCAAGGGCACCACGCTCTACCCCCCAGCGCTCAACGACGTGCTCGAGGGGACGCCCTACGTGGACAACTACGTCGTGGTGGTCAGCACAAGCGACGCCGGCACGGACCGCGTGCTCGTAAAGGCCGGGACCAGTCTCCCCGCCACGCCCTCACTGGTAAAAGACCTGAAAGACCGTTTCCGCTCCCGCATCCGCGTCGCCCCGGACGTGGAGTTCCTCCCCGTCGAAGCCGTCAGCCGCATCAACCACCCCGACGGTGCGCGGAAGCCCGTCAAGTTTATCGACCTGAGAAAGCCGCTCGGCGAAGCGCAATGAAAGCCTGACCCCTTAACCTCGCTCATCATGGAAATCATATACGAAGACAATCACATTATCATCGCCAACAAGGCTGCAGGCGAAATCGTACAAGGCGACAAGACCGGCGACCGGACCCTGGCCGACGACATCAAAGCCTACATCAAAGAGAAATACGCCAAACCGGGCGCCGTCTTCCTCGGCGTGGTCCACCGCCTGGACCGCCCCGTCAGCGGCCTGGTCGTATTCGCGCGGACCAGCAAGGCGCTGGCGCGGCTCAACGAAATGTTCCGCAACGGAAAAGTGCAGAAGACCTACCATGCCATCGTCGCCACGCCGCAACCGCCGCTGCCGGAACAGGAAGTGGCCCTCACCCACTGGCTCACGCGCAACGAGCGGCAGAACCGGGCCTACGCGCACGACCGCGAGGTGAAAGGGGCGAAACTGGCCCGGCTGGACTTCCGTCCCATTGGCCGCAGCGAACGCTACACGCTCCTTGAAGTCCACCTCCACACCGGGCGCCACCACCAGATACGCTGCCAGCTCGCCGCCGCCGGGCTGCCCGTAAAGGGCGACCTGAAATACGGCGCGCCGCGCAGCAATCCCGACGGAAGCATCTGCCTCCATGCCCGGCGCATTGCCTTTGAGCATCCCGTAAGCCACCAGCCTGTCGACGTCACTGCGCCCTATCCGGCGCTGCCTTTGTGGCAGACTTTTGAATGACGCCCGCAGGCTACCGGGCACGTGCCAGCCCCCTCACCGCGTCTGCTCCCTCTCCTGCCCTCCGGCCGAGGAGCCGCGTTCCGTAGCGGCCGGCGCGCCAGGGCCGTGAGACGAAAGGAAGCGGCGCACGTCGTCCTGCACGCGCAAATAGGGCGGGGCCGTCACGTAGCCCGTGTGCTTGCGCAGCATCTCCTCCACGTTGCCCACAGCGTGCTGGTAGGCCGCCAGCTCGTTCTGCATTTGAGTGGCATGGCTGGCCAGGCGGCGGATCTCGCGCTCGCGCTCGCGCCGCAAGGCCTCACAGACGCCGGCCAGCATCGGGGCCACCACCCCGTCGTGCACGTCGTGGCCGCGCATATACAGGTAGGTTGTCTGCGGCGTCAGGCCCAGCGAGAGCAGTTCCTCCCACAGCGGCTTATACGTGCGGCGGGCCGAAGGAAACTGCCGCTGCAGGCGGTTCACCTTGGCGTTCACCTTGTGGCGCAGCCGCTCCAGCGTCTGCTCGGGATGATAGTAATTCAGCCTGTCCAGCGCGACGATGTGGTAAAAGTCTAGCATGGAAAACCGCGTATAGCAATGATAGCGGTAGGCCCACACGTTCCACACGAAAAGCGGCCAGACAATCTCCGAGTAGGACGAGAGGAAAGCCTCGAAGTCGAAAATGCGCCGGTCGTTGAGCGTGGCCATCACGCAGACGTTGTGCAGCGCCGGCGCGTAGCATTGGAAATTCTCGATGGCATAGACATAAGTGTGGAAAACGAAGGGGCTGCCGCACACCTGGCACGATGTCGGCGTGGCGCCCTGAAGCAGATAGTCATAGTCGGCGTCGACACAGGCAATCATGCAACTGCCCAGACGCTCGCCCAGCTGGTTGGCAAGGGCTATCTTCTTCCCTTTGCACAAAGAGCCGCTTGAGGGCAACACTACTTCAAAGTAACAGTCCGGCGTCTCGAGCGGCCGCAGCAGATTGCTCCAGAAGAACACATCGTCGTAACTCTCCACGTAGGCTACAATCTTGCGACGCGCATGGCGGCCGTTCAGCCGGTTGGCCGCGGCGATGTAGGCCGAATTCAGGTTTTGGGAAAGGCGCTTGGGCATAGGGCAAGAACAGGATTAAAGGAACGGCGGACGGGAACAGGCCCCGGGCCGACGGGGCTTAGGCCTGTACGCACGGCCCTAAGCCCCGTGGGGCTGCCCCGTAGGCCGGTTTCCCCGGGAGCACCGTCAGTCCGTAATTTCAGAAACTTCGGTCACCGCGTCCTCCCAGCCGTCCATGATGAGCGCCGGGGAATGGGTGGTGAGCACGACCTGAGCGTTCGGGTTCATCTCGCGGACCATGCTGATCAGGCGTTTCTGCCATTCGAAGTGCAGGCTGGCCTCCGGTTCGTCCATGAAGAGAACGTAGTGCTGCCGGTCCTCGGTGAGGGCCGTAAGGAGAATGACAAGCATCTGCTTCTCCCCGCTGGAGAGCAGGTATGGTTGCAGCGGTTCGTCGTACTGGATGAAGCTCAGCTCGTTGCTCGTGCGGTCAATACGCTTGCCCGTTTCGCTGAAAAGCTCGTCCACCAGGTCCTGGAAACGGGTTTTGCTGGCGGCCGCGGCGGCGGCCTTATCGCGCACGGCGGGGTCGCCGCTCGAAAGCATCTGAATCATGCGGTTGGCCACGTTGACCTGGTAGTCCAGGTAACGGCGCTGCAGGATGTAAAGCTGCCAGTCCAACTCCGTGGTGACGCGCATGTCCGTAATCTTGATGAGCCGCTCGTTGGCCACAAGGCGGCGGTCGAAACTGCGGATGATGTCGTAACGGATTCCCGTAGCGTCGGAAGGCTCAAAGTCCACCTTCACGCCCAGCTTGGCCGAGGTGACCAGGTCGCCCACGGCCGCCCCCTCGCACAAATGCTGGACAAGGCGGTTGATAATGGTGCTCTTACCGACACCGTTGCCGCCGCTCAGGACGTTGACATCCGGCCGCAACTCCCATACCACGTGCTTATGCCCGCACCATAAGCTGTTAATTTCTATACGGGTAATATAATTCCCCAGTTTTATCATAGCCATAAACATAGGTTTGTTGCAAATATACTTACTTTTACGGAATACCCATGACGTTTTCCCGCGATTTAGTAGTAAAAAAAAGCGGATTTGTCGATTTTCCGCCCAAGAAGGAAACAGCGGAAATGACTAATTATTAATTTTGCATGTTGAAAACCTACCACCTACAAACATACTCCGTATCATGAACAGAAAATCAACGTTACTCCTCTGCTGTGTCATGGCCGGCGCGGGCAGCGTCAGCGCCCAACGCTACATCGTGACGGGCCAGGTGCGCAACGCCAAGACGCAAAGCCCGGTGGAGTTTGCCTCTGCAGCCCTGTTGCGCCCGGACAGCACGGTCGTGACGGGCGCAACGACGGACGAAAAAGGCGCGTTCAAAATTAAAGCGAAAGGAGCGGGAAAGTTCATCATCAGAATTTCCTACGTCGGTTTTGAACCGACATACAAGAACGTGGAGCTTAGCGCCACGCGCGATTCCGTAAACGTCGGGACACTGGAAATGAGCTCCAGCGACGTGACGCTGGGGACTGCCGTAGTGTCCGTAACCGCTGCACGCGTAGAACAGAAGGCCGACACGACCATGTATAACGCTTCGGCCTACCGCGTGCCGGAAGGCTCCACACTCGAAGCACTCATCAAGCAACTGCCGGGCGTGGAAATCTCGGACGACGGCACCATCAAGTGGAACGGAAAAGAGGTCAAGGAGTTCCTCATCAACGGCAAGGACTTCTTCAAGGGCGACACGGAAACGGCCATGAAGAACCTGCCCACGGAACTGGTCAGCAAAATCAAAGCCTACGACAAAGCCAGCGACTACACCGAACAGACCGGCATAGACGACGGCGAAGAGACTACCGTGCTGGACATCACGACCAAGAAGAAGTTCAACGAGTCGTGGGTGTCGAACTTGGACTTGGCCTACGGCACGGAAGACCGCTACTCGACGCGCTTCTTCGGCACACGCTTCACAGACAACTCCCGTATCACAGCCTACGGTTCGGCCAACAACGTGGGCAACCGCGGATTCGGCGGCCCGCGCGGATTCGGCGGCGGCAACAACGGCCTGTCGGCCCGCAAGAACGCCGGTATGGACTTCTATTGGGACAACGGGAAGGAACGCCGCGAGGGCGGACGCCTGGAACTGGGCGGCAACGTGCGTTACAGCCACAACAGTACGGACCTCGTCACCACCACCTCTTCCGAAACGTTCCTCTCTTCCGGCGCAAGCAGCTCGTTCAGCAACAGCAACAGCCTGAGCCGCTCAAGCAACACGAACGTAAACAGCGCTTTCCGCCTGCAGTGGAACCCCGACTCGATGACGACCATCATCTTCCGCCCCTCGTTCTCGCACAGCAACAGCCACAGCTCGGGCAACAGCGCCACGGCCACCTTCAACAGTGACCCGTATGCCATTGACGGCATGTCGAGCCCGCTCGACAGCATCTTTAACGACGTCATCCCCCCCAGCCTGGCAGCCATTGCCGTAAACCGTAACCAGCGTCTCTCGCTGGGCGACAGCAAGAGCAACACCGTCGAAGGGTCGCTCTTCGCTATCCGGCGGCTGAACAGCAAGGGCCGCAACATCTCGCTGAACGCTTCGGCCGGCTACACGAAAAGCGAAAGCAACTCGTTCTCCGTTTCCGACATACAATATTATAATGGTGACCCGGGCAGCTTCCTCAACCAGTACAGCTCCACGCCGGGCAAAAACTGGAACTACCGCATCCGTGTAGGCTACACCGAGCCTATCGCGAAAAACTGGTACGCGGAGGCGCGCTACCAATACTCCTACCGATATAACGACAGCGACCGCTCCCGCTACAACCTGGACAGCCTGGGAGGCGACTGGGCCGATGCCAGCTGGGCAACGGAACACATCGGCTGGCTGCCCACGCCGGACGAAATCCTCAACACCGTGCGCGACCTGAACAACAGCCAGTACGCCACGTACAAGTACTACAACCACAGCGCCAACGTCGGCATCCGCTACATCGACAAAAACATCCGCTTCAACGCCGGCGTGAACTTCGACCCCGAGAAGACGGACCTCGCTTACGAGCGCCCCGGGCAAAACATAGACACGCTCATCACGCGCAACGTGTTCACCGTATCGCCGCAAGTACGCTTCCGCTACAAGTTCTCGGAGACAAGCCAGCTGGACATACGCTACCGCGGCTCCTCGTCCCAGCCGTCCATGACAGACCTTATCGCCGTCATCGACGACTCCGACCCGCTGAACATCTCCATGGGTAACCCGGGACTGAAACCCTCGTGGAGCAACAACCTGCGTATTTTCTACAACACCTACGACACGGAACGCCAGCAGGGCATGATGGCCGGATTCTTCTTCACGCAGAACAAGAACTCCGTGAGCAACCGCGTCATCTACGACGAAAGCACCGGTGTACGCTACACGCGGCCGGAAAACATCAACGGCAACTGGAACGCCAACGGCCACTATATGTTCAACACCGGATTCGGTCCGGACCGCACCATCACGCTGGCCACGTTCACAGGCATCAATTACAGCAACGCCGTGGGCTACATCAGCAGCTACAGCAGCAACGACAGCAACACTCCGGGCAG
The DNA here is from genome assembly GCA_902464615.1 of uncultured Prevotella sp. Lineage (GTDB taxonomy): Bacteria > Bacteroidota > Bacteroidia > Bacteroidales > Bacteroidaceae > Alloprevotella. The sequence goes on from CABQKA010000001.1 coordinate 184,842, forward strand.
CCCTGTCGTGACTGACGGACTGAGCAGCTACGCCGACTACGACAACCTGTTCAACTCGACGGCATCGAGCAAGAACACGACCCGCACCCTGGGCATCAACGAAAACCTGGACATCTCCTACCGCACCGACATGTTCGACGTGGGCCTTACCGGCCAGCTCCGCTACCAGCACGCCCGCGCCACGCTCCAGGAGAATGCCAACATGGACACTTGGAACTTCGCCTACGGAGCCAACGCAAACGTGAACTTCGACTGGGGCATGAGCATCTCCACCGACATCCGCATGACCTCGCGCCGCGGCTATTCGGACAACTCCATGAACACGAACGAACTGGTCTGGAACGCGCAGATCGCCCAGAGCTTCCTGAAAGACAAGGCCGCCACCATCAGCCTGCAGTTCTATGACATCCTGCACAAGCAGAGCAACGTGTCCCGCGTCATCAACGCCACCATGCGCAGCGACTCCTGGAACAACGCCATCAATGCTTACTGCATGGTCCATTTCATTTACCGGCTCAACATCTTCGGCGGTACGAAAAGCGGCAGCAGCCGCGGCCCCGGCGGTCCGGGCATGATGATGCGTCCGGCACACCGCTTCTGACACGCAGCCACGGCACAAACGCCACGGCCCCCACCCACAAAGCCCGTCGGACAGGCGCGCAGCGCAAGCGCCCTGTCCGGCGGACTTTTTCTTTTGCAAAAAACGCCACGGAAAAATTAATTTTGTAAATTTGCACACGCAAAACCAATATTTCATCCGTTCAATGGACGACTATCACGCGGAATACAACCGACACTAACGCCGAGAGGACACACGCTCAGGGGTGCCTTCCCGGTTATCATTAACCCTTTTTGAAGGAACCGCCTATGCGAACTTACTGGAATACCCAGCAGACCTTACGCACTGTGGACAAATGGGAGCCCAACTGCTGGGTGCAGGTCACCTGCCCGACGGCCGACGACGAAGACTTCCTCTACAACACGCTTCACATCCCCGACTATTTCCTCGACGACATCCGAGACAAAGACGAACGCTCGCGCTACGACTACGACGACGGATGGACGCTCATCATCCTGCGCATCCCCTACGTCAAGGAAGTGCGCTCGCGCACACCCCATACCACCATCCCCCTCGGCATCATCCTGAACAAAGGAGTGTGCATCACCGTCTGCAATTACGAGACCAACATGATGATAGACTTCGTCTCGTACCAACAGAAGCGCAACCGCGGATTCACCGATGCCGTCGACCTCGTGTTCCGCCTTTTCCTCTCCTCAGCCGTCTGGTATCTGAAACGGCTGAAGCAGATCAACATCCTCATCGAAGAAGCCAAGCGCAACCTGGACAAGCAAATCGACAACGAAGACCTTATCAGCCTCTCGCGCCTGCAAGACAGCCTGACCTATTTCATCACCTCCATCCGCGGCAACGAAACGCTCCTTTCCAAGCTGAAGTTCAAGCTGCCGGTCGACGAACTGGACGCCGACCTCATCGAAGATGTCACTATCGAGATGAACCAGGCCCGCGAGACCACCAACATTTACACCAACATCCTCGACTCGACGATGGAGACCTACGCCAGCATCATCAACAACAACATGTCCGGCGTCATGAAGCAGATGACTTCCATCTCCATCATCCTCATGTTCCCCACGCTCATAGCCAGTATCTTCGGCATGAACCTGATTTCCGGCCTCGAAGACACCTGGTGGGGATTCCCCCTCGTCATCGCCGCTTCCTTCGCCATAACGGGAATCTTCTACGCCTTCTTCCGCCGGAAAACGTGGATTTAATTCCACGAACGTAAAAATCCCATAAAAATGCTTGGCTATCCCGAGAAAAATACCTTCATTTGCACGAAATAACGATAACATCAGACACTACAGACTGACCCTCTTACTATGGATGAAAAGAAAGTACCCGAAGCCGGGCTGGAGCTGAATACCGACAACCTGCCCGCCGGCGAAACGACAGAGGCACAAGTGACGGCCGAACAGCAGACTGCCGCCGGAAACACCGGAGACGAAACAGCCGACGCCGGCACCCTACAAGAAGCGGCCGCGACGGTCGCAACCGCCACAGACGGCAACACCGGAACCGCAGACACCGGAACCGATGCTGACGCCACAGAAGACAGCGGTACCGACAACGGCCAGGAAGTGGCCAAAAGCCAGCCTATCCCCTCCACGCAGGAAGAAATCATCAGCCGCCTTAAGGAAATCGTCTCCAACGGCGAAAACGTCTCCCGCACGGAAGTGGAGCAACTCAAGCAGGCCTACTACAAACTGCACAACGCCGCCGTCAGCGCCGCACGCGACGCTTTCATCCAAGCCGGAGGCCAGCCCGACGATTTCCTGCCCCCTGCCGACCCCAACGAAGAAATCTTCAAGGCCGAAATGGGACGCATACGCGAAATCCGCACCCAAGCCATACAGGAACTCGAAGAGCAGAAACAGGCCAACCTGAAGCGCAAGCTGGACATCATCGAGCAGATCAAGCAAATGTCCGCCACGCCCGACGAAGCCGACAAAAACTACGAGGCCGTCAAGCAGTTGCAAAGCGAGTGGAAAGATATCAAGCTCGTACCTGCCGAGCACGCCACCGAGCTGTGGAAAAACTACCAGCACTACGTGGACCAGTTCTACGACCAGCTCCACCTCAACCACGAGTTCCGCGACTACGACTTCAAGAAGAACCTTGAAATCAAAACCCGCCTCTGCGAGGCCGCCGAGCGCCTGGCCGACGTGACCGACCCCGTCTCCGCTTTCCACCAGTTGCAGAAGCTCCACCAGGAATTCCGCGAGGCAGGCCCCGTGGCCAAAGACCTCCGCGAAGGCATCTGGACTCGCTTCAAAGAAGCCTCCACCGTTATCAACAAGCGCCACCAGGCCCATTTCGAAGCCCTCAAGGCCCGCGAAGGCGAGAACCTCGAGCAGAAAACAGCCCTCTGCGAACAGGCCGAGGCCATCGACACCGAAAGCCTCAAGACCTTCGCCGACTGGGACAAAGCCACCCGCCAGATGCTCGACCTGCAGGCCCAGTGGAAAACCATCGGCTTCACGCCCAAAAAGGACAACGCACGCATCTTCGAGCGTTTCCGCACCGCCTGCGACAAGTTCTTCACCCAGAAAACGGCCCACTTCAAGGCCCAGCGCGAAACCTTCCAGGCCAACCAGCAGCGCAAAAACCAGCTCTGCGAGCAGGCCGAAGCCCTGAGCGAAAGCACCGACTGGAACAGCACCACCAACAAGCTCATCGCCCTCCAGAAGGAGTGGAAAACCGTAGGTCCCGTAGCCCACAAGGTCAGCGAAGCACTTTGGAAACGCTTCAACACCGCCTGCAACCGCTTCTTCGAACGCAAGAACGAAGCCACCTCATCGCAGCGGCAGGAAGAAGCCGAAAACCTGAAACGCAAGGAAGACATCATCGCCCGCCTCGAACAGTTGGCCGAAGCCCCCGGGGCCGACGACGCACGCGCCACCCTGCAAAGCCTGCAGGCCGAGTGGAACAGCACAGGACACGTACCCTTCCGCAAAAAGGAAAAAATGTACAAGCGCTACCACGACGTCTGCAACCGCCTCTACGAGCAACTGCACATCAACGCACGCCGCCGCGGCGTAGAAGACTACAAGCGCAGCGTGGCCGGAAAGGGCGGAAACGACCTGAGCCGTGAAATCGCCCGCTTGCGCGCCGCCTACGACGCCAAGCGCCAGGAGATACAGAACTACGAGACCAACCTCACATTCTTCAACTCCAAGAGCCAGACCGGCAACACCATCGTCGAGGAAATCACCCGTAAGGTGGAAAACCTGAAGCAAGACCTCGCCGCACTCAACGAAAAGATCAAGGCCGCCACGGAGCAGCTCCGCGCAGCCGAAGACTGATAGTACGCGCAGCCCCCTACGCTGCGCCCACACCTCCATAAGGCATGCCGCACCTCGCCCACGCGAAGTGCGGCATGCCTTTTTCGTTCCAGCCCGGCCGCCCAATGCCGTCCCCACAAGCCTTAGCCCCGTAGCCACAAGCCTTAGCCCAGGCACTACGAACCTTAGCCCCGTAAAAGCACACCTTGCCATACATCATGCGAAGCCTGTCCGGCTGTCCCATCACATAAGTTGTGACACTCCAAGGACAAGCATTATACAATATTAAAATATCGCCCGGTTTTAGACAACTATTAATAACAAATACGTCAATAATACTAATAAAACAAAAAAAGAAAGAGATTCAATACATATTTTTAGAGAAATCACACATAAAAACCATATATTTGCAACGAAGACACAAAAAAACCGTTGCACTATGACAACTACAAGCACGCCCTATCCGGTAAGCATTTCCGTCTGCATCCCCGTCTACAATGCGGCGGCCTACCTGAAAGAGTGCTTGGACAGTATCTGCGCCCAATCCTTCCACGATTTTGAAATTTTAATAGCCGACGACGGCTATACCGACGAAAGCGCACAAATCGCAGCGTCGTATCCCTACTACACCTACTTACGACGTCATTGTCAGACATCTCGTAGAAGCCGCACGCAGGGGACACCAGATTTCCGCACGCCTCAACTACACGGCCGACAACCTGCTGACTTTTACCGACGTGGCCGAAGAGTTCGGAAAACTGCCCGAGGAAATCAAGCGGCACATCCGGTTCAACTTCCAGCACATCTGGCAGGACAATCCGGAAGAAGTCGACATGGAAGCCAGGCTCGAAGAACTGAAAAAAGTATTCAAAGAAGAAGGATTCCCGGTCGATACCGACCGGATTTACCACCGCCACCGCTGCTACGCCGACTGTGAAAACTGCGTCGTCATTAACTACGACGGCAACGTATTCAGTTACCTGTAAAAATTAAGCAAATGGAAAAGAAAAGTATTCTGGCAACGTTAAGCCTGGAAATTCCTGCCGTAGAAACAGACAAAGAAGGAAAACTGCGCGGCGGGTTCTGTGCCATGACAAATGGTACGGTTTCGTCAACGGCAACCAATCAAAATTGCGACTGTAATTGTTCATGTGACATAAATTATGACTGCAACTGCAATTGTGTCTGTGATAAAAACACAAATTGCAACTGCAATTGCAAGACACCAGCACCGACAACGCAAAAGCCTACTGACGCTGTAGCCAACGGCTTCGGCATCGGATTCTCTTTCCTTTTCTAAGAAAAGAAAAATCCTAACAATAAAAAGATTTGAGTAGGACGGAGCTAGTGCGCTAATCTGGACAAGGCAAATCCTTGATCACCAGCATACGGCTACTCCCCATCCTACTCCTTTTATTGTTTGTATCTGTCATGTTCACTAACCTAAAACTGCTATCAATGAAAACTATACGATTCTTACTTTCAGCCTTATTATTTGCTTGCTGCTGGACAACCTTATATGCTCAAAAGCCGGACGCACAGGTCATGGGATTTGTCGTTGATGCCTTCACACGACAACCTCTAGCAGCAAAAGACTCGGTCTCCGTTATGCTCATGCGGCAAGACAGCACCGTGTTCGGCCTGGCTGAAACCGAAACTGGTAAGGACGTGACGGGAAAGCCCTATAACTATTTTTCTATATCTGTGCCTGAAGAAAAAAATTCAGACTTCATTTTGAAAATTACAGCCAATAATTATACTACGGTCCATAAGCCCTTCAAGTTGAAATGGATAAAAAAAGGGACAAAGCTACATTTCGGAGAAATTCCCTTGCGCCGCCAAGCCAAGTCACAACTGTTGGGCGAGGCCACAGTGACGGCCACAAAAATCAAATTCTATATGAAGGGCGACACGCTTGTCTACAATGCCGACGCTTTCCAGCTCCAGGAAGGCTCCATGCTCGACGGCCTCATCGCCCAGTTGCCCGGCGCGGAGCTGACGGCGGACGGACGCATTTACGTGAACGGACGGTATGTGGAAAGCCTGCTCCTTAACGGCCGCGACTTTTTCAAGGGCGACAACACCGTGCTCCTGGACAACCTGCCCGCTTACATGGTCGAGAACGTGAAAGTCTACGAGAAGGCCAGCCAGCTGAGCGAGGCCCTGGGCAAGAAAGTGGAAGAGGGGCAGTTTGTGATGGACGTGAAGCTGAAGCGCCAGTACGAAATCGGCTGGCTGGGGAACGCCGAACTGGGAGGCGGCACCGAAAAGCGCTATCTCGGACGCATCTTCGCCATGCGCTACACGCCGCAGTCCAATGTGACCATCTTCGGCAACATGAACAATGTCAACGACCGCCGCAAGCCGGACGGCCGCGGCGGATGGGGGGACTTCGACCCCACGGGAGGACTCACCGCCACCAAACGCGCAGGCATGAGCTACAGTGTCTACGATAAACGCAATCGCTACCAGGTTAACGGCAACGCCGACGTGAACTACACGGACAACGACTACGTGCGCGGTGGAAGGCTCACCGAATTCCTGGACAACGGGAACGCCTACAACTACCTTGCCAACAGTTCCTTCAGCGACAACCTGAACATATCCACCTACCACTACTTTCAGTTCCGCCGCCCCAACCACAACAGTTTCTCCCTCACGCCGCAATTCTCCTACTTCCGCAACCACGACACCGGCGAGTCGCTGACAGGGACCTACGACTCCCCGCTCGACATGGACTACACCGCCGTGCTGGACAGCCTCTTCTCGCCCGACTGGGCCAGTGCCGCACTCCACCTCATCAAGCGCAACGGCGAACGCTTCCGCTCCAAAGGCTACGGGTCCAGTGGCCGCCTGTCCTACTGGACTTTCATCAAGCGCCAACTGACCTACGACGGCTTCACGAGCGAAGGGGCTTTCTGGTACGACGACAACCATTACGAGAACTTCAACCACTTTGTCTACAACTACTACGACGGCAACACGCTGCAGCAGGACTTCCGCAACCGCTACTACACAAGCCCCGAGAAAGAGTACGGCGCCAGAGTCCTCCTCAGATACATCTGGCACGTGACGGAACGCCTCATGTTCCAGCCCGCCTACACGTTCAACTACGGCTACACCTCCGGCGACCGCCTGCACTACCGCCTCGACCTCCTCGACGACTCCGACGGGCAGACCTTAGGATGGCTGCCCTCGCAGGCAGAGGCGCTGCTTCGGGCACTCGACCACGACAACAGCTACACCGGCCGGCAACACAAATACACGCACTCCGTGGACCTGAACTGGCAGTGGAACCGCGACGCCGACAAAGACCACGGCAAGTGGTACATACAGCTGAGACCGAGCCTCAACGTCGAACAGTACGACTTCGCCTTCACCAACAACCCGATGCCGCAGAATGTCCGGGAAAACTATTTCCTCCCACAGCTCGACTTCACCGCCGAGAACACGGTGAAAAGCAAGAAACACTACTGGAAATACCACCTGAACCTCTCCTCGTCCGCGCCCTCCATGCTTAACCTTGTGGACAAGAGCTTCACGGACGACCCGCTCAACATCTCCGTGGGCAATCCCGAGCTGAAAAGCCGCTACGAGTTCTACCATACGCTCAACTACCAGCCCAAGGCCATGAACAAGCACCAGCGCAACTTCTTCGCCCTCGCCGGATACTCCTACACGTGGAACGCGGTGGCCATGAGCTACGTCTACGACAAGGCCTCGGGCGTGCGCACCAGCAGGCCGGTCAATGTGGACGGCAACTGGTACGTCTGGCTCAACTCGGGCTTCAACACGCCGCTCGACAAGCAGAAACGGCTCACGCTGAACACCTCGGTGAACACCGCCTTCTACCACAACGTAGACTATGCCAGCACCGATGCCGCCACGGCCCCCACACGCACCGCCACGGACCGTTTCCTGCTCAACCACAAGCTCGGGCTGGACTACCGCTTCGGGAAAGTAAGTTTCGGGGCAAAAAGCGAAGTCGCCTACAACCACACCAATACCTCGCTCGGCGGATTCGAAAGGCTCAACACCTGGAACATCAAGTACGGACTCAACGCCGTGGTGGACCTCCCCTGGCACTTCCAGGTCTCCACAGAACTCAACATGCTCTCCCGCCGCGGATTTGAAAGCTCGGACATGAACACGGACGACGTGGTCTGGAACGCACGGATCTCGAAAAGCGTGTGGAAGAGCCGGCTCACCTTCATGCTCGACGCCTGGGACATCTTAGGCAACCTCTCGAACATCTCCGTGGGCAACAACAGCTCCACACACTGGGAATACACCTACAACGTCATCCCGCGCTACGTCATGCTGCGCCTCGTCTACCGGCTCGACATCCAGCCCAAAAAGAAATAAGCCCCGGGCCACGCGCCAGGACACACAGGCCACGGGCCTTAGCCCCGTCGCGACGGGAACAGGCCCCGGAAAAACGGGGCTTAGCCGCGCGAATGCGACGAAGCCGGCCCGGCAAACTTTCACTTTAACAGAAATTTTGCGGGGCACGCGCTTGGAATATCGCCCTGTTAGACTTACCTTTGCCCGACAGAAGGGGGTGCGGCGTCCGCCGTGCCACCTTCTTGCTGTTATCACCATACGAACAACCATGCCAACTGTCCTGTATCCCTCACCCATATTCGGCCCGGTCCACAGCCGCCGTCTGGGACTCTCGCTGGGCATCAACCTGATGCCTGACGACGGAAAAATCTGTACCTTCGACTGCATCTACTGCGAATGCGGATTCAACAGCCAGCGCCGCCCGCACCGCCCGCGCCCCACGCGCGAGGAAGTGGCGCGCGGGCTCGAAGCCAGACTGGCGGACATGGCAGCCGCCGGACAAATGCCCGACGTGCTGACCTTTGCCGGCAACGGCGAGCCGACAGCCCACCCGGACTTTGCCGCCATCATCGATGACACCATCCGCCTGCGCGACCGCTACTGCCCGCAGGCACGGGTGAGCGTCCTGAGCAACTCGACACGCGCCGGAAAGCCCGACGTACACGCGGCCCTGATGCGGGTGGACAACAACATCCTGAAACTCGATACGGCAGACCCCGGCTACATCGCACGGGTGGACCGCCCCGCCGTACCCTACGACGTGGAGCAAATCATCGAGACGCTCTGCTCGTTCGGCGGCCACGTCGTCATACAGTCCATCTTCATGAAAGGCTTGGACTGCGAGGGCCGCGACGCGGACAACACGGGCGAGGCCTACGTAGGGCCCTGGCTGGCAGCGCTGCAACGCATCCGCCCACGCCAGGTGATGGTCTACACCATAGACCGCGAGACGCCGGACAGCGCGCTGCGCAAGGCTTCGCGCGAAGAGCTGGACCGCATTGCGGACCGCGTCCGCGCGGCGGGTATCGACGTGGAGGTGGCCTACTGATGGGGCGGACACTGGCACCGGGAGCCTCGCTCACCGGACACCTGGCGGCAACCATCCGGCGGCACGGCCTGCTCCGCCCGGGCGAGCGCGTGCTGGTGGCCCTGAGCGGCGGAGCGGACTCCGTGGCACTGCTGGCGGGCCTGCGGACCTTAGGCTACACCGTTGAGGCGGCACACTGCAATTTTCACCTGAGGGGCGCAGAGAGCGAACGCGACGAAACGTTCTGCCGCACCCTGTGCCGCAACTTGGGCGGCATCCCGCTCCACATCGCCCAATTCGACACGCGCGCAGAGGCCGAACGAAGCGGCGAGAGCCTGGAAATGGCCGCCCGACGCCTGCGCTACACATGGTTCGAGACCCTGCGTCACGAACGGGGCATCCGCCGCGTGGCCGTCGCCCACCATCGCGACGACAACGTGGAAACCATGCTGCTCAACCTGATACGCGGCACAGGACTCCGCGGCCTGACGGGCATGAAATACCGCAACGGGGCCATTGTCCGCCCCCTGCTCGACCTCTCACGGGACGACCTGCTCCAATACGTCAACGGGGAAGGGCTGGGCTACGTGACGGACAGCTCGAACGCCGACACGGCCTTCAAACGCAACAAGGTGCGGCACGTGGTCCTGCCGTTGCTCCGCGAACTGAACCCCGCGGCCGACGCGACACTGGCGGCCACGGCACAGCGCCTGGCCGACGCGGAAGAGCTCTACGCCCTCGGGCTGGCACAGGCCGGGCAGAGCCTGCGCCACGAAGGCGGCGGCATGGACATCCCGCTGGGCACAGGGCGGCCGCCCCGCGCAGCCCTGTTCGAATGGCTCGCCGCGGCAGGTTTCCCCAAAGTCATGGTCCGCGAACTGACGGAAGGGCCCGCCCCACGCGACGGGGCACTCTTTGAAGGCCGGGACGCCGTGGCCGTAGTCCACAGGGGAATGCTGGAAATACGCCCCAGACCCATACGCTTCGGAGCGGTACGGCTCCCGGCAGGAACAACCGTCCTGCCCAACGGCTGGCGCATTGAGGCGGAAGACTTGCCGCACGGCCTCACGGAAGGACTTCCGCGCGAACGGGCCACGGTATGCCTGGACGCCGACGCGCTGCGCGGCCCGCTGTGCTGCCGCAGCGTGGTCGAGGGAGACCGCTTCGCCCCATACGGACTAAAGGGGACGAAACTGGTAAGCGACTTCCTCACCGACCGCCACTATTCGCGTCTGGACCGCCAGGCGGCCATGGCCGTGACGGACGACGCGGGCATCGTATGGCTCGCCGGCGAACGCCCGGACCGCCGGGCCTGCATCACCGCAGAGACACGCCGCGCTATCCGACTGCGCCTGATTCCGCCACCGCCCGGCACTCTTGAAACAAGCCGTTGACTTTCCACAAGCATTCACATTTCCCGTATGAAAAAAATACTCCTCACACTGCCGCTCCTGCTCCTGACCGCCTGCAATCCCGTAGACCGTTCGGACGAGCAGCCATTTCCACCCACCGTCCAGACCGGCACACCGACCGCAGAAGGCGTGCGCGCCCTGCTGACCGGCGACGTGCTGTCCTCGCCCAACAGCCGCGTAGTGAACCGCGGCTTCGGCTACGGCAACGACACGTTGCGCATGGAAGTGGAGTCGGCAGACAGCACGGCACACTTCGTGGCCATGACCGACAGCCTCGAACCGGGACTATACTTCGTAGTGGCCTATGCCGAGAACGGCGTGGGCCGCAGTTATGGCGACACGCTCTATTTCCAGATTGGCTCATGAACAGGCACTTCACGCTGCGCGGCGCCGTTGCCATGGCGCTGCTGGCCGCGGGCACACTGGCCGCGGCGGGACAAACGGTCATCGACCTGGACCGGGGAGGGACGGTGCGGGGCAAAGACCTGGATGACTACAAAGAAGAACAGGGATACCAGGAACGGTTGCGGACGGACTCCGTAGAATACGTAGACCACCTGCGACGGGCCTTCAACGCCCTGCACGAAGACTCCATCGACGAGGCGGAACGGCTCTTCACGCTGGCCCTGAAAAAAAGGCCGGACGCACCGGGCAACTACATCGTGCGCTACAACCTGGGGCGCATCGACCTGAGCCGCAACCGTTACCGCTCGGCCATCACGTATTTCGACCAAGTCCTGAAGCAACGCCCCGACCTGCACGAAGTACGCTACGACCGCGCGGTCTGCTACATGGAAATCAACAGTCTGAAAGCCGCACAGGCGGACTGCGATCTCGTACTCGAAGAGACGAAAGACGGCGCACTGAAAATCCGTGCCCTCTTCCTGAAAGCCGCCATACAAATGCGCAACCACCAGGCAGAGGAAGCCAAAATCACGCTTGAGGCAATACTCCGGCTGGAACCCGGAAACGAAGGGGCAGCCCTGCTGCTGGCGGCCGCCTACGAACAGATGGGGCAAACGCAAGAATCGCTCAACCAACTGAACACATTCGTAGCGGCCCATCCGAAAAGCGTAGACGGGCTGCTGGCCCGCGCCGAACTGGAGGAACGCCTGAAAATGGACGAACTGGCACGTGCGGACTACGACGCCGCCATCCTGCTGCAACCGAAGGAGGCGGAACTGTACATCCGACGGGCCAGGCTGCTGCTCCGGATGGAAGAAAAAGAAGCGGCACGCAAGGACCTGGAGCAGGCAGAGGCCTTAGGTTACCCGCGCGAAGTGTTGAACAGCCTTTACCAAGCATCCAGAAAATGATACGCGCCATACTCTCCGCCTTGCGCCGCGGCGCGCTGGCCGCCGCATGGGCCTTCGGCGTCGCGCACACCTCAGGGCAGTCCTTTCCAGACACGCCGCCCCCGCCACGGCACGAAGTCCGCGCCGTCTGGCTGACTACGCTGGGCGGGCTGGACTGGCCCAAAACACCGGCCCGCACGGCCGAAAGCATGCAAGCGCAGCAGGCAGCCCTCTGCCGGACCCTGGACCGCCTGCAGGCCGCGGGCATCAATACCGTACTGTTCCAGACCCGTATCCGGGCGACAACGGCCTATCCCTCCGGCATAGAGCCGTGGGACCCCGTTTTCTCTGGAACACCGGGCCGCCCGCCAGGCTACGACCCGCTGGCCTTCGCCGTCGAGGAATGCCACCACCGGGGCATGGAAATACAGGCATGGGTGGTGGCCTTTCCCATAGGAAGCACTGCGGCCATGCGCCGGCTGGGAAAGCAGGCGCTGACCATCCGGAGGCCCGAGTTGTGCCGCCGCGCCGGCGACCAGTGGTACATGGACCCCGGCGCCCCGGGCACTGCGGACTATCTGGCCGCGGTCTGCAAGGAAATCGTAGCGCGCTATGACGTGGACGGCATCCACCTCGACTACATCCGCTACCCCGAAAAAAGCATTCCCTGGAACGACAATGCGACTTACCGGAAATATGGAAAAGGAAAGAGCCGCCAGGCCTGGCGTAAAGAGAATGTGACCCGGTGCGTAAGACGCATCCACGAAGCCGTCAAATCCGTGCGTCCGTGGGTGAAGCTCAGCTGTTCGCCCGTAGGAAAATACGCAGACTTGCCGCGACAGAGCAGCATGGGCTGGAATGCGCGCGACGCCGTCTGCCAGGAGGCGCAAGCCTGGCTGGAGGAAGGCATCATGGACGAGTTGTTCCCGATGATGTATTTCGACGGCATTCACTTCTACCCGTTCGCCGCAGACTGGACAGAGCACGCCGCAGGGCGCATCGTAGCCCCGGGACTGGGCATATACTTCCTCAGCCCGGAAATGAAAGACTGGGACTTGGACGCCGTGCGCCGGCAACTGTACTTCCTGCGCACCATCGGAGCGGGAGGAGCAGCCTTTTACCGCGAGCACTTCCTGTCGGACAACGTCAAAGGGCTGTGCGACTTTCTGGAGCAGGACTTCTACCGGCAACCGGCCTTGCAGCCACCGATGGTATGGGCCGACAGTCTTCCCCCCTCCGCACCGCACGCCTGCCTGAGCCGCCGGGGATATGCCCTCGAACTGCGCTGGACCGCGGCGACGGACAACACCAAAGGCGCGCCCGTCCGTTACCGCATATACCGCTGCGGCGCAGACACCCTCTCCCTGCAAGACGCACGCCTGCTGGCAACAGTGAAAGACACGACGGAATATACCATAATCCCGTTGCTGCCCAAACTGTTGTACAGCCGCTATGCCGTCACTGCCGTTGACGCGTTCGGCAACGAAAGCCCGGTGAGCCAGACCGTCGCACTCGATATTCCGGAAACGCCGACCTACCCCGTAACCCACGGAAAGCTGCCCGTACCGGACTACGGGACAGACACGGAACTGCTGCTCGTGGCCGACGCCAAAGGACGCGCGGTACAGGCCCTGGTACGGCGGGACACCATCAACGTAAGTCACTTGAAAAGCGGGCTTTACGAACTCCAGGCCATGGACCGCAGAGGAAAGAAACACTACCTGCTGCACTTCTGGAAAGAATAATATCCACAGGAAAAGCGGCGTTTTGTCTCCTTTTCTTTAAGCGAATCGCTATTTTTTCGTAAATTCGCACACATGAAATACTCTTTCATCGTCCCCGTTTACAACCGCCCCGACGAAGTGGAGGAACTGCTGGAAAGCCTCTGCCGGCAGCCAGTCGCAGACTTTGAGGTAATCGTCGTTGACGACGGCTCCACGATACCCTGCCGCGACGTCGCAGAGCGCTACAAAGGACGGCTGGACCTGCACTATTACGAGAAACCGAACTCAGGCCCCGGACAAACGCGCAACTACGGCGTGGAACGGTCCCGGGGGGAATATGTCCTGATACTGGACTCCGACGTCGTGGTCCCCCCAGGCTATCTGGAAGCCATAGAAGCCGAGCTGCGGGAATCGCCGTGCGACGCCTTTGGCGGCCCGGACCGCGCCCATGCCTCGTTCACCCCGATGCAGAAAGCCATCAACTACGCCATGACCTCCTTTTTCACCACCGGCGGCATCCGCGGCGGGAAAAAGAAAATGGACAAATTCTACCCGCGCTCGTTCAACATGGGCGTACGCGCCGAGGTCTATCGCCAGTTAGGAGGTTTCTCGGAAATGCGCTTCGGCGAAGACATCGACTTCTCCACGCGGATTTTCAAAGGAGGCTACCGCTGCCGCCTGTTCCCGGAAGCCTGGGTGTGGCATAAAAGGCGCACGGACCTGCGGAAATTCTTCAAGCAAGTACACAACTCCGGCATCGCCCGCATCAACCTGACCAAGCGCCACCCGGGCACGCTCAAGGCAGTACACCTGTTGCCGGCGGCGTTCACGACGGGTTGCGCCATACTCTTGCTCTGCACGCCGTTCTGCCTGTGGTGCCTGCTACCGCTGCTGCTTTTCGCCGCGCTCATAGCGACCGATGCCGCATGCCGGGAAAAAAGCCTGTACGTAGGAATCCTTGCCGTCGCGGCCGCCTACGTGCAGCTCGTCGGATACGGCTCCGGCTTTCTGAGAGCCTGGTGGGAGCGCTACGTATTGGGACTTGGAGAATTTGACGCTTTCCGCAAGAACTTCTACAACTAAACGCCCATCCAAGGCATGGAAGTCAGAAAGGGGAAACTGAGCATCGCACACTGGGACGAAGCGGACCGCCCGCGCGAACGCTTGGCCAGACTGGGAGCAGCCGCACTGTCTTCCGCAGAACTATTGGCCATTCTCATCGGCTCGGGAAATGCCGACGAAAGCGCTGTAGACCCGATGCGCCGCGTACTGGCGGACTGCAACAACAACCTCAACACGCTGGGGAAAAAGACCATCCACGAACTGTGCACGTACAAAGGGATGGGCCCCGCCAAGGCCATCACCCTGCTGGCGGCCTGCGAGTTAGGAAAACGAAGGAAGGCCGAAGCCGCCGAGGAACGGCTGCGCATCACCTGCTCCGAAGACATCTACGCCTACTTCCTGCCCCGGCTCCAAGACTTGCCGACAGAGGAATGTCACGCGCTTTTGCTCAATCAAAACCTGCGGCTCATCCGTTCGCAGTGCATCAGCCGTGGGGGACTGACCGGCACCGTCGTCGATGTCCGCGTCGTGCTCGAAGCCGCCATCCTCTCCCACGCCACCCACATCGCCCTTTGCCACAATCACCCATCCGGCAACCCGCAACCCAGCGCCGCGGACGACCAACTGACCCAACGCATGAAGCAAGCAGCCCAGACCATGGACATCCGGCTCATCGACCACATCGTACTGGCCGACGGAAAATACTACAGTTACAGCGACGAAGGCAGGCTTTGAACC
Source organism: uncultured Prevotella sp. (assembly GCA_902464615.1). GTDB lineage: Bacteria > Bacteroidota > Bacteroidia > Bacteroidales > Bacteroidaceae > Alloprevotella. Next base: position 200,308 of record CABQKA010000001.1, read on the forward strand.
GCAACACCGCAGGCCGCACACCGCACAAACAAACGTACACACATGACGCAAGAAGAAAAGCTCAAAATCGAAGAAAGCATCATTGACGTCCTCAAGACAGTATATGACCCCGAAATCCCGGTAGACATCTACAACCTCGGACTTATCTACCGCATAGACCTGCACGACGACGGCACGCTCGACGTCGACATGACGCTCACGGCCCCCAACTGCCCGGCAGCCGACTTCATCGTGGAGGACGTGCGCCTGAAGCTCGACGGCGTCGACGGCGTCAAGGATGCCCGCGTACATCTGGTCTTCGAGCCGGAATGGGACAAAGACATGATGAGCGAAGAAGCCAAGCTCGAGCTCGGTTTCCTCTAAACCGAAAGTCGCCCCCCGCCCCGCTCCCGATTACCGAAAAAGCCATTCATCATGAAGAACGTATATTTCCTCTCGGACGCACACCTCGGCAGCCTTGCCATAGAGCACCGGCGCATGCAGGAACGCCGGCTGGTCAACTTCCTCGACAGCATCAAGCACAAAGCCGCCGCCGTCTACCTGCTCGGCGACATGTTCGACTTCTGGTTTGAATACAAGACCGTTGTGCCCAAGGGCTACACCCGCTTCCTCGGCAAAGTCAGTGAGCTGACCGACCTCGGCGTAGAGGTCCACTACTTCACAGGCAACCACGACTTATGGATGCGCGACTATCTCGAGACGGAATGCGGCGTGACGCTTCACCGCCACAGCTCGGTCGAGGAAATATACGGCAAGGTGTTCTACCTGGCTCATGGCGACGGCCTCGGCACAAAAGACCGCAAATTCCTCTTCCTGCGCTCCCTTTTCCGCGACCCCACGTGCCAGTGGCTCTTCGCAGCCCTCCATCCGCGCTGGGGCATGGCCTTCGGGCTGGAATGGGCACGCCGGAGCCGCTTGAAACGCGTCGACGGAAAAGAACCTTCCTACATGGGCGAAGACCGCGAGGAGCTCGTACTCTTCGCCAAAGACTACCTTGCCACACACCCGGAAATCAACTTCTTCATTTTCGGGCACCGGCACATTGAGTTAGACCTCATGCTGCGCAAAAGCACCCGTCTCGTCATCCTCGGCGACTGGATCACGCAATTCACCTATGCGGTCTTCGACGGCGAACACTTCTTCCTCGAAGAGTTCGTGGAAGGCGAAAGCCAGCCCTGAAACAAAAAAATTGCATCTCCACGGCCAATTCCGTTGACAAAATTTCACCCCCCCGATTTATTTTTAACTTTGCGCAACGAATACAATCATTCAATAAAGTTTTACCACATGAAGAAACTCTTCTCCCTCCTGCTGTTGCTGGTCATCGCGGCCGGCAGCCGCGCACAGTTGCTTTGGAAAATATCGGGCAACGGACTGGCACAATCCTCCTACGTCGTAGGCACTTACCACCTGGCTCCGGCCAGTTTCACCGACAGCATAGCCGGCCTGAAAGAAGTCCTCGCCAACTGCAAGCAAGTGTACGGAGAGCTAAGCCTGCAGGAGCTCGGCGACATGAGCAAGCTCCAACAGATGCAGCAGGCCATGATGCTCCCCGACAGCGTGCAGCTCAAGGACCTTTTCAGCACGGAACAGGCCGCCACGCTCAACGCGTTCCTGAAAAGCCTGCTCGGCGTAGACCTGACAACCCCCGGAGCAGGCGAACAGCTCAACCGTCTGAAACCGGCCGCGCTCAGCAGTCAGCTCCAGATTGTGCTTTACCTGAAGGCACACCCCGACTTCGACGCCCAAAAGCTCTTCGACGCCACCCTGCTCCACTCCGCTGCCCAGGCGGGAAAAACCGTGGGCGGGCTGGAGACAATGGCGTTCCAGACCCGCATCCTCTATGGCAGCAAGACGTTGGAACGCCAGGCCGTCGAGCTGTCCTGCCTCGCCGAGCACCGCGCCTACTATGAAGACCTCGCCGAACGCCTGACGGCGGCATACTTCTCGCAAGACCTGAAAGCCGTCGAGGACGTGATGAACGAGAAAATGAACAACGCGTGCGACTCCAGTCCGGAGGAAGAAGAGGCGCTCATCTACGGCCGCAACGCCGAATGGAGCAAGAAGCTGCCCACCATCATGCACACCGCCGCCACACTCGTGGCCGTCGGCGCGGCCCATTTGCCCGGCGAGCGCGGCCTGCTGCAACTGCTGCGCAAAGCGGGCTTCGAAGTCACCCCCGTAACCACCACCCAACCATAACCACCGTCCAAATGAACGAATTTCTCATTGCCCGGCACATCGTCAAGCGCTATGCCCAGCATACCGCGCTCGACAACGTCAACATCACCGTGCCCCGCGGGAAGGTTTTCGGACTGCTCGGTCCCAACGGAGCCGGAAAAACGACCCTCATCCGCATCATCAACCGTATCACCGCCCCCGACAGCGGCGAAGTGCTGTTCGACGGCCACCCTTTCCAGGCCGAAGACGTGCTCAACATCGGCTACCTCCCCGAGGAACGCGGACTTTACAAGAAAATGAAAGTAGGCGAACAGGCGGTCTATCTGGCCCGCCTCAAAGGGCTGAGCCACGCCGAGGCCGTCAGCCGGCTGCAACACTGGTTCCGGAAGTTCGGCATCATGGACTGGTGGAACCGGAAGCTGGAAGAGCTGTCTAAAGGCATGCAGCAGAAAGTCCAGTTCATCATTACCATCCTCCACGAGCCGCAGCTGCTCATCTTCGACGAGCCGTTTTCCGGCTTCGACCCGGTCAACGCCGAAATGCTCAAACGGGAGATTCTCAACCTGCGCGACCAGGGGCACACGGTGATTTTCTCGACCCACAACATGTCGTCGGTCGAGGAAATCTGCGACGAGATCGCACTCATCAACCACTCCCAGGTAGTCCTCTCCGGCAACGTGAACGAAGTGCGCAGCCGCCACCGCAGCGGCATCTACGAGCTCACGGCCACGTCCGGTAAGCTCCAGTCGCGGCCCGGAGCCTACGAGGTGCTCTCCCACACCTCGGCCGACGGCATCGACACTTACCGCATACGCAAGGCCGAAACGCTCACCAACTCCGGCCTTGTCGGCCTGCTGGCCAACGAGGTCGAGATACGCGCTTTCTGCGAGCAAATGCCTTCCATGCAAGAAATTTTCCTCAAGGTCGTGGGAGCCGACACGCCGCCGGTCCCGGAGGCCTCACAACCTAACCAAACTCCCGCGCCATGAACAAGACACTCATCGTAATCCAGCGCGAATTTACCACGCGCGTCAAGAAGAAATCCTTCATCCTGCTCACCATCCTCACCCCCTTCCTGATGGCCGCCCTCATCGTTGTCCCGCTGTGGCTGGCCACCATCAAGGGCGACTCGCAGCAGACCGTCATGATTGTGGACGACACAGGCCGCTACGCCGGACTCTTCAAGGACGACGCCAGCTACCGCTACGTCCCCTCGCCCGCCGACAGCGTCAGCTTCTACAGCGAGGAGAGCGACGTGGAAGCCGTCATCCTCATCAAGGGCGACTTGACAGCCAACCCGCGCAACGTCCTTATCTGCTCCCGCCGCGAAGTCCCGGCCGACCTCCTCAGCTACGCCACCAACGTGCTGAACGAGCAAGTGCGCCGCGACAAGCTGGAAGCCACCGGCATATCCGGACTGGACCAAATCATCAAGGACGTGCAGTCGGAGTTTAGCATAGCCACCGTGAAGCGCAACGCGGAAGGCGACAGTTCCACTTCCAGCACGACGGTGGCCATGGTGGCCGGTTTCCTCTTTACTTTCGTCATCTACTTCTTTGTCATGACGTATGGCGCCATGGTGATGCAGGGCGTGATGGAAGAGAAGACCAACCGCATCATGGAGCTGATGGTGTCGAGCATCAAGCCATTCCAGCTGATGATGGGCAAAATCATCGGCATCGCCCTGGTCGGCTTCACGCAGCTGCTCATCTGGGGCATCCTCTTAGGCATCATCCTGAGCGCCTGCGGGGCGTTCTTCGGCATCGAGGCGGCCACCTCGCCCGACGCCGCCATGGCGATGACCACGGGTATGCCGGCTGCCACGCCGCCTTCGGAAACCAGCGAGGCGGTCGCCGCCATTCTCAACCTGCCCTATTGGGAAATGGGCATCATGTTTGTCGTCTACTTCATCGGCGGCTACCTGCTCTACGCCTCTTTCTTCGCCGCCGTCGGCGCCAGTGTCAACGAGCAGGAAGACAGTTCGCAGTTCGTCACCCCCGTAGTGCTCGTCATGCTCTTCGGCCTCTACGCCGCCATGTACAGCATCGAGAACACCGACGGGCCGCTCGCCTTCTGGAGTTCGCTCTTCCCGCTCACCTCGCCCATTGTCATGATGGTGCGCATCCCCTTCGGCGTTCCCCTCTGGCAGGAGCTGCTGTCCGTCGCCCTGCTTTTCGGCACGGCGTTGCTGGTCACCTGGCTCGGCGCCAAGATATACCGCGTCGGCATCCTGATGTACGGCAAAAAGCCCAGCCTGAAAGAAATGGCCAAATGGCTGCGCTATAAATAAAGGCAGCCGCACGGTTGTCCAAGCCCCCTCCGATGGCCCGAAAGCCAGCCCGGAGGGGGCTTTTCCGTTCCTGCGCCCAGACGCTCCCCAAGGCGCACGGCAGGCGGCACGGCGGGCGGAAAAATCCCCTTATTCCCGCAACTACGGGGATAAGGGGAGGAAAAACGGGGCTAAGGCCCGTATGAACGGCAACCCGCCTGCCACTGCACGGATGCAGGGCAGGCGGGCCGTAACAATCGAATCGGAAAAGAGCGGAAAGCGCCCTGACACGCGGCCGGGCCAGCTCACAAACCGGCCAGCTCCACGACTTTGCTGACCGCTGCGCCCAGTCCGTCCACGTCCTTGCCTCCGGCCGTGGCAAAATGGGGCGCGCCGCCACCGCCGCCTTTGATGAGGCGCGCGGCCTCACGGACAAAGTTGCCGGCGTGCCAGCCTTTACCGGCGACGAGGCCCTTGCTGATCATTACCGTGAGGAGCGGTTTGTCCTCATGATGGCTGCCGATGACGCAAAGAAGGTTTTCGGGCAAAGCGGCGGAAAGCTGGAAGGCCAGGTCCTTCACCACGTCGGCCGGGACGGACATGGGGAGCAACACCTTGACGAGCTTCACGTCCCCGCGGTCCTCCGCCTGGGCCAGGAGCTTGTCGCGCAAGTTCTGCACCTGTTCTTTCACATAGGCCTCCACTTGGTGGCGCAAGCCGTCGTTCTCGTCGATGGTGCGTTTGATGGCCGCCGTCAGGTCTTTGGCGTTGTTGAAGAACGAACGCAGGTTGTTCATCATGTCCTCCAGATCATAAAGGCATTGCTCGGCCGCGCGGCCCGTGATGGCTTCGATGCGGCGCACGCCGGCTGCCACGCTGCTCTCGGAAAGGATGTAGAACATGCCGATGCGGCCGGTGCTCTTCACGTGGCAACCGCCGCAAAACTCTACGCTGTCGCCGAACTGCACTACGCGCACGCGGTCGCCGTATTTTTCACCGAAAAGGGCAATGGCACCAAGGCGCTTGGCCTCCTCGAGGGGGACGTCGCGGTGCTCTTCCAGGGGAATGTCCTCGCGGATGCGGCGGTTGACGATGCGGGATACTTGGCGCAGCTCCTCGGGCGTCACTTTCTGGAAGTGTGAGAAGTCGAAGCGGAGGTAATCGGGTGTCACGAGCGAACCTTTCTGCTCCACGTGCTTGCCGAGTACTTCGCGCAACGCTTGGTCCAGGAGGTGCGTGGCCGTATGGTTAGCCTCGCTGCCGCGGCGGGCCTCCTTGTTCACCACGGCGTGGAAGAGGGCTTCGGGATGCGCGGGGAGCTTGTGCGTCAGATGTATGGGCAGATTGTTTTCGCGCTTCGTGTCGAATATCTCCACGGTCTCTCCGTCGCCGGCCAGTACGCCGCTGTCGCCTACCTGTCCGCCCATTTCGGCATAGAAAGGCGTCGTGTCGAGCACCAGCTCATAGTACGACTGCTTCTTCTGTTGCACGCGGCGGTAGCGCAGGATGCGGGCATCGCACTCGGTGCAGTCCCACCCGCGGAATTCCGTCTCGCCCTCGGCCAGGACGACCCAGTCGTCGGTCTCGACGGCGGCGGCGTTGCGGGCGCGCTCCTTCTGCTTCTGCATCTCGACTTGGAAAGTAGCCTCGTCGACTTCAAGCCCCTGCTCGTGACAGATCAGCTCCGTCAGGTCGAGCGGGAAACCGTAGGTGTCGAACAGGGTGAAGGCTTTCACGCCGTCCACCGTCTTGCCGCCTTGCTTTTTCGTTTCTGCAATGACGCCTTCCAACATTGAAATACCCGTGGCGAGCGTGCGCAGGAAGGATTCCTCCTCTTCCTGCATCACGCGCGCTATGAGGTTTTGCTGCGCCGCCAGTTCCGGGTAAGCGCCGCCCATTTCCTCGACCAGTGTCGGCACGAGGCGGTAAATGAACGCTTCCTTCTGGCTCAGGAAAGTGTAGGCGTAGCGCACGGCCCTGCGGAGGATGCGGCGGATGACGTAACCCGCTTTGGCGTTCGAGGGCAACTGTCCGTCGGCGATGCTGAAGGCAATGGCGCGCAAGTGGTCCGCCACGACGCGCATGGCCACATCGACTTGCTCGTTCTCGCCGTAGCGGAAGCCGCTCAGTTCGCCGATTTTGCGGATGATGGGCTGGAACACGTCCGTGTCGTAGTTGGAATGCTTGCCCTGCATGACGCGCACGAGCCGCTCGAATCCCATGCCGGTGTCTATGACCCTGTGGGGTAAGGCCTCAAGCGTGCCGTCGGCCTTGCGGTTGTATTGCATGAAGACCAGATTCCAGATTTCGATGACCTGGGGATTGTCCTTGTTGACCAGTTGCGCGCCGGGGACAGCTGCTTTCTCTGCCTCCGGGCGCGAGTCGATATGGATTTCCGAGCAGGGGCCGCAAGGGCCGGTGTCGCCCATTTCCCAGAAGTTATCGTGGCGGTTGCCGTTGATAATGTGGTCTTCGGGGAAGAACTGTGCCCAATAGCCGGCCGCCTCGTCGTCGCGGGAAAGCCCCTCTTCGGGTGAGCCTTCGAATACGGTGACGTAAAGATCCTTGGGGTCGATTTTGAGCACGTCTACCAGATATTCGTACGCCCATGCGATGGCTTCCTTCTTGAAGTAGTCGCCGAAGCTCCAGTTGCCCAGCATTTCAAACATGGTATGGTGGTACGTGTCGTGCCCTACTTCTTCCAGGTCGTTATGCTTGCCGCTGACGCGCAGGCATTTCTGCGAATCGGTCTGCCGCCGGCACTTCGGCTCCGCGTTGCCTAAGATAATGTCCTTGAACTGATTCATCCCGGCGTTGGTAAACATCAGTGTCGGGTCGTCCTTTATGACCATCGGCGCAGAGGGTACGACCAAGTGCCCGTGCTGCTCGAAAAATCGCTTGAAGGATTCACGTATTTCGTTGGCTGTCATAATAAATATGGATTTTTTCTGTCTAATTTGGCGCGAAGTTACGAAAAAGTTGAAAGCCGGGCAATTCCCTGCCGCCCCTTATTCCGTCTCTTCATGCTTCTATTGGCAGAAAAGGCCGTGGAATTACTTTTTCCGGAGCGTGAACACGTACTTTCCGTCCTCCGCCATACGTTTGGCCTGGAAGCGCAAGCGGTAGATTTCCTTGCCCCATACTTTGGACAGGCGCGGGTCGGGCAGGGTCACCGTGTCTACGGCCAGCTCAAACTGCCGCGCGTCGTAGGCAAGTTCCGCGCGGACGTTGTTCACGTTGATTGTCACCTTGCCGGGTCGCGAAGTGTCCACCTCGCCCCAGGTCATGAAGTTCACGACGTTCGGCGCCACCGTCTTTTCCAGTTCAAAGTTGTCCTCCACACGGACCTCGTTCCCTTTCACGCGGTAACTGCGCGTCCAGCGCTTCACGCAGGCCTCCTTCGGATAAGCCGGCGCTATGTCCGCCTCAAAGCGGCCCGCAGAAGCCTTCACCGCGGCGGCCTTGTATTTCCGTCCGTATCTCTGCGGAACGCCATTAATCATCGGCAGGTTGTGGTAGTTGCTCTGCATTGTCCATATGCGGTAACGCTCGCTGCTGAAGGTCTGCCGCGTGTAAGTGCCTACCCCGGCGTCAATCAGCACGGGCGTGCGGTCCATCCAGACCGAGAACGTCCCCACGTCGTTATGGTTGTGGCTTTCGTCGTTGTACCCGCCTTTCATCGCCACGAAAAGTCCGCCGGGCGATGTCTGGTAGCAAAACTGCGTCTCGGGATACCACGTGAAGGCCGGGACGTCATGGCCGGACGCGGCCCGACGCAGTTCGCCGTCCACGGCCAAAGCCGCCAGCGTGCGGTACAGGTCGCGGCCGTTGGCCGGTGTGCCCGGCTTGCGCAGCATGGCGGCGAAGCCCTTCAGCTCGTCGCTGCCCACCGCTTTACCGTAACGGTAGACCAGGGCGGCGTCCGCCTCCCCCTTGGCCGAGGCGTCGGCAAAATTGACCACCCATCCGTCGCCCACGTAAGAACGGGAAATGTATTCGCCCATATGGCGTATCATCGGTTCGTCCCAGACGGTCAGCTTCCCGCCGGTGGCCAGCGAAAGCAGGTCGAGATAGTCGAGGAGCTTCCCTGCGGCGTGGCCCCAGTACGACGGCCCTTCCTCGCAGCCGCCGTCGGCCTTGATGTAGTTAAGGAACTTGTCCACCGACTCCATCGTTGCGTAGACCGCGCGGGCCAGCCGGTCGGAGTCGTCCTCCATAAGCAGGAAGGTCATGAGCACGTTGCTGTTGCACCACGGATTCCAGTTGTTGAGCATGCGCCCGTTGTAGTTACGGCCCATCCACCAGAAAGAATCGTTCTCCATATAGGGTGTCATGATGCGTGTCTCCAGCTCGTGGCGCAGCCGGCGGGAGATTTCCGGGTCTACCTTGTCGAACGTGTCGTGCATGAAGTAGTACGTCCAGGAAAGCACTCCGCCCAGGTCGCCCGCCACGAGGTCGATGACGGGATAGTCGTAAGCGGGCAGGGCGCGGTGGCTCGGCTGCACGATGATATGTGCCGCCAGGGCCCAGGACGTCATTTCGCAGGAGTGGAACACGCCGTTGATGAGCTGGTCTACGAAGCGGCCCTTGCCCTCGGCGAGCTCGGCCAGGAGCAAGTCGACTATGGCCTTGTTGTTGGCGTCGTAGGGATTCTCCATTACGTTGCGGTTTCCGCTGCGTTCAAACTCCAGGTAGTCCGTGGCCCGGACCACCTTCCACTCGTAGTCCAGCATCCGTTCCCCGCGGCGGATGTAGTCGTCCTTATACTCGCCCAGGAAGGCGTCCCATCCGGCGCGGTCGGCATAGTCGGGATAGGGAACCCACGACCGGTCCGCGACCAGCATGCTCTTGAGTACCACGGTGTCGGCCCGCTTCTCCAGCAGGTTGCGCTCCGTGTAGGCCAGGGCCGCCATGGCCCAGACCAGAAGGCAAAGCAACAAGCCCAATCTTTTCATAGTCTTCTTCGGTTAAAGTGAAACTTTTTTCGACAGGGCAAATATAGCGAAATCCGCCGAGACGGCTCCCGCGCACGTTCAAATTATGCTCTTGCGGCATGCAAAACCGGGCAGGAAATGCGGCCTGCGCCGGCTTCCGCCTCTCCTTAGGCAAATATTTACGGGGCTAAGGGAAGGATTTCCTGGCCTTAGCCCCGTAATCGGTGCCGATATTGTCCGAAAGACGGTTGTAGGTGAAATATTCAAATGCACAAAGTCACGGCTTTACCGGCACTGGCCACGACGGCACGCCAGTCTTTCCCTCTGCCTCGGGGCGCGTTGTTTTTCAAAATTCCGACCATTCGTATAATATTAAATGTACGACATCATAAACATTGGTACAAATGTAGGGAAAACGAAGCTTCCACCAATATTTAATCCATCTTTTCCAATATCCGCAACCCTCGCCCACACTCCGCACGCCTAAGGGGAATAGGGCTGGGAGCTATGCGCATGAAAAAGCCGGCGCGGCGGGCTGGCAGGGAAACACGGCGGGACGCAAGGGGGATAGACGGACAAATTGAAAGCGCGCGGGAGATATTTCCGGCAAAAAAATCGTACCTTTACCGCCGTTTATCCATTCAACACCTAAGCCTTAGTATGCACATCAAGAAAATCTTTTCCATTCTGCTGGCCCTTATCGCACTGAACACGACCGCACAAACGGTCCCGCTGCCGAAGCGGGAATTCCGCGGGGCATGGATTCAAGTCATCAACGGCCAGTTCCAAGGCATGAGCCGCGAGCAGATGCAAGCCAACCTGACCGGACAACTGGACGCCCTGAAAGCCTGCGGCATCAACGCCATATTCTTCCAAGTACGCGGGGAAGCCGACGCCCTCTATGCCAGTCCCTACGAGCCTTGGAGCCGTTTTCTCACCGGACAGCAAGGACGCGCGCCGCAGCCTTACTGGGACCCGCTGGACTGGATGGTAAAAGAATGCCACCGCCGGGGCATGGAGCTGCACGCATGGATAAATCCCTTCCGGGCCAAGACCAAGGGGACCGACCTGCTGGCCACGACACACCCCTACGTGCAGCATCCGGAACGCTTCTTCGCCTACGACGGCCTCCTCATATTCGACCCGGGACTGCCCGCCAACAGAGAGTACATCTGCCGCGTGGCAGCGGACATCGTGCGCCGCTACGACGTGGACGGCCTGCACATTGACGACTACTTCTACCCTTACCCTGCTGCCGGTAAAAAGATTCCTGACGACGCGACTTACAGCACTCACAGCAACGGCATTACCGACCGCGGCGAATGGCGGCGCTACAACGTGAACCGCTTCATTGAAATGTTGCACGACACGTTGCGCGCCGTCAAGCCCTGGGTGAAATTCGGCGTCTCGCCCTTCGGCATTTACCACAACGCCAAGCCGGGCAGCAACATCCCGGGCAGCGAGACAAACGGACTACAGAACTACGACGACCTGTATGCAGACATCCTCTTCTGGATTGAAAAGGGATGGGTAGACTACACTATTCCCCAATTGTACTGGGAAATAGGACATCCGGCCGCCGACTACGCGACCTTGGTGCAGTGGTGGGCACGCTATGCCGCCAAACGGCCGCTCTTCATCGGCCAGGACGTGGAGCGGACCGTGCGGGCAGCCGACCGGAAAAACCCCGCCATCAACCAATTGCCGGAAAAGCTACGCCTGCAACGCTCACTGCCGGGCATCGAGGGGAGCTGCCTGTGGTACTCGGCTGCCGTGGTACGCAACGAGGGCAACTACGCCACCGCGCTCCGGCAAGTCTACAACCGCTACCCTGCCCTACAGCCTGAGATGCCTTTCATCGACAAAAAAGCCCCCAAAAAACCGCGCAAGGTGGCCGACCTGTGGATGCCGGACGGCTATTACCTCTTTTGGACAGCGCCTAAGGCCAAAGACGAACTGGACGAAGCCCGCTGGTACGTGGTCTACCGCTTCGAAAAAGGCGAAAAGGTGGACACGGACAACCCGGCACACATCGTGGCCATTACGGAAAAGACCATGCTGAAGCTGCCTTACCAAGATGGCAAACAGCGCTACACTTACGTGGTGACGGCCCTTGACCGCTTGCAAAACGAATCGAAGAAAGTGAAAATAAAAGTACGGCTCTGAGCCGAACGCCACATCCGGGCGCTCCAGAATCAATCAAACAAGGAAAACATGAAGATATTGAAATTCGGCGGCACATCCGTCGGCACTCCAGAAAGCCTCCGCAACGTGAAGCGCATCATCGACGCGACAGACCATCCCGCCATCGTTGTCGTTTCGGCACTGAGCGGTGTGACAGACCGCCTCATCGCACTGTCGCGCCAAGCGGCAAGCGGCGATGCGGATTATCAAACCGGCGTGGAAGAATTGCGCCGACGCCACCACGAAATGGTCGAAGCGGTCATCGAACCGGACATCAGGCCCGGGCTGCTGGTGGACATCGACGGACTGTTGGGCGAACTGCGCAGCATCCTGCACGGCATCTGCCTCATCCAAGACCTGACACCGAAAACGGCAGATGCCATTGTCGCTTATGGAGAGCGGATTTCTTCTCTCATTTGCGCAGCCCTCATCGAGGGTGCCCGCCATTTTGATTCCCGAATGTTCATCAAGACCACAAGGCAAGGTGAAAAACATATCGTAGACTTCGAGACGACCAACCGCCTCATCCGGGAAACGTTTGCCGAACGCTGTACCGTGGCCGTATGCGGCGGATTCATTGCCAGTGATGCCGCCACCGGTGTCACTACCAACCTGGGGCGGGGCGGTTCGGACTATACCGCCGCCATTATTGCCGCGGCCCTGGATGCAGAAGCACTCGAAATCTGGACAGACGTAGACGGTTTTCTCACCGCAGACCCGAGGGTCATCCCTACGGCCTATACCATAGACCAATTATCATACGGCGAAGCGACGGAGCTTTGCAACTTCGGGGCTAAAGTCGTCTACCCGCCGACCATATTCCCGGTGTGCGTCAAGAATATCCCCATCTACGTCAAGAATACGTTCAACCCCACGGCATCCGGCAGCGTTATCCGCCGCGAAGCCAGCGGTTCGGACCGGCCCATCCGCGGCATTTCTTCCGTAAACGAAATGAGCATGGTGACGGTCAGCGGCATGTCGATGGTAGGAGTCATCGGCGTGAACCGCCGCATATTCACCACGCTGGCCAACGGGGGAATCAGCGTTTTTATGGTAGCCCAGACTTCTTCAGAAACAAGCACGTCAATCTGTATGACTCCGCCTGATGCGCGTAAGGCCTGCCGGCTGCTCGATGAGGAATTTTGCCAGGAAATAGCCAACGGAGCAATGAATCCGGCCCAACTGGTCGACGGGCTGGCGACGATTGCTGTTGTCGGTGAACACATGAAAAGGACGCCAGGCATAGCCGGAAAGCTTTTCAGCGTATTGGGCCGCAACGGTATCAACGTCTGTGCCGTAGCCTTGGGCGCGCTCGAGATGAACCTTTCCATCGTCGTCGAGCGTAGTCTGCTCCGTAAGGCGCTCAATGTGCTTCACGACAGCTTCTTTCTCAGCGAATATCAGGAACTGAACTTATACGTCTGTGGCGTAGGGACCGTCGGCTCAAGCCTGCTCTCGCAAATTGCAGCCCAGCGCAACCTGCTCATGAAAGAGCGGCGGCTGAAACTGAACCTCATCGGCATCAGCAGCAGCAGCCGCGCCGCCTATTCGGCCCAAGGCATCGACCCGGAACATTACCGCCAATACATGGACGACAACGAGCGCGGCGGCGTGGAACGTATGGTCCAAAAAATTCTGGAGATGAACCTGTACAACTCCGTTTTCGTAGACTGCACGGCCAGCGCCGAAGCCGCAGCACAATATGAACGGCTCCTGCGCCATAACGTTTCCGTCGTCGCAGCCAACAAGATTGCCGCATCCTCACCCTACGGGCAATATCTGCGCCTGAAGCACACGGCCCGCGACCGAGGAGTCAAATTTCTCTTCGAAACCAACGTCGGAGCGGGCTTACCGATTATCAACACCATCAACGACCTCACCGGCTCGGGCGACCGTATCCTGCACATTGAAGCCGTACTCAGCGGCACACTCAACTACGTATTCAACACCCTATCGGCCGACATCACCCTCAGCCAAGCCATCCGCATGGCACTCGAGGAAGGCTACAGCGAACCGGACCCTCGCATAGACCTGTCTGGCATTGACGTAATCCGGAAACTCACTATCCTGGTGCGTGAAAGCGGTTATCGCCTGGAAACGGAAGACGTGGAACGGCAGCTTTTCATCCCCCACACAATGCTGGAAGGTAGCCTGGATGACTTCTGGAAAAAGCTACCGTCGCTTGACGCAGACTTTGAAACACGCCGCCGCCAATTGGCCGCAACGCATCACTGCTGGCGATTCGTGGCAGAATGGAAAAACGGCCACGCATCGGTCGGCCTGCGTGAAATCCCAGAAGACCACCCGTTCTACCAGTTAGAAGGCGCGAACAACATTATCCTGCTCACCACCGAACGCTACAAAGAGTACCCCATGCTTATCCAAGGCTACGGTGCAGGTGCTGCCGTAACCGCAGCCGGCGTTTTTGCCGACATCATGCGGGTAGCCAACATTTGATTGCGTCTAAAATGCAGGCACGGCAACAGTTCCGCGCAGCGCTATACCGTTGCGAAGCATGCCTTTTAAGTGGATTCTAAAAAAATCTTCAAAAAATATTTGGCAGGTTTCTCGGAAAGCGCTAACTTTGCACTCGCTTAACAGCAATAAGGTCAGATCCGCTAGCTCAGCTGGTAGAGCACAACACTTTTAATGTTGGGGTCTTGGGTTCGAGCCCCAAGCGGATCACCAAGGAGAGGTCTTCAGCGATGAAGGCCTTTTCTTTTTAATCCGCACACCGCTATTGAAAACCAATAAAATCCAATTCTTTTTGAAGTTGTCCTTATGATGGTGACTCCTGCAAGAAGAACGAGAAGAAACGGCACACTTTGGCGCAAGCACCCCTTTCCGGAAGAGGCGTGTGCGACTACTGCCGTGTGGCGATTACAATACTGACGACGGCCGCAATCAACGAAACAATCAAATTAAGCGCTTTAGATAAATCATGGATGTACAACGTATAATCAGCCTGGTTAAGGAAACGCAAGGGATAATCAGGAATCGGGAGATGGCAACCCACGTAAGGGAAAAAGGCGTAGCCGATTACGTTACGCAAGTAGACCTTGCGGTACAGGATTTTATGAAAAAAGAGCTGCACACACTTGCGCCCGAAATTCAGTTTCTCGGAGAGGAAACCGGCTTACAGCGCATGGATGCTGACTCCTATTGGATTCTTGACCCAGTCGACGGCACGACCAACCTCATGCACGACTATCAGCACAGCGTGGTTTCGCTGGCGCTTTGTCATAAGCAGGAGATTGTCCTGGGTATTGTCTACGACCCGTTCCATGACGAGCTTTTCTCGGCAGTCAAAGGGGAAGGGAGTTTCTTAAACAGCAAGCCCATACACGTCTCCGCCGCAAAGACGTTATCGGAAACCATCATCGGCGTCGGCACGGCTAAAAGGGAACTCGCCAAGGAGAACTTTGCCAGATTCCTCAAAGTCTATGAAAAGGCACAGGATATCCGGCGAATCGGTTCTGCCGCCTTGGAATTAGCCTATACCGCATGCGGCAGACAGGGCGGATATTTCGAAGTATATCTGAATCCGTGGGATTACGCGGCAGGAATGCTTCTCGTAGAAGAAGCAGGAGGCAAGGTTTCCGACTGGGACGGCAGAAAACTCGACCCGGCGCAAGGAGGGCAAGTAGCCGGCACAAACGGACAAGTCCACAACGAACTACTCCATCTATTATCTTGACATCGGTTCCCTATAACTCCGACGCAGGCAAACCGTAATAACGGGGCCGGCATGTTTCTGTCAAACCGCGTACCTTTGCAGAGCATCATTTGATACTTCCCGGAAGCATCTATCAAAATTCAGTGTAAGATGACAAACAACAGAAAAAAACATATCGGTATTTGGAGTTTGGCTCTGGTCTGTGCAGTAGCCGCAATCCTACTATTCCCCAAACGGGCAAAAGACAATGGCGACCGCAGACCGCTGACAGAGGTCCTGACCGACAGCATTTCCCGAATCGCGTCAGTCTGCCCGGGCGAAGTCGGAGTCGCCCTTATCATCAACAGTACCGACACCGTCACGCTCAATGATGAAAGCGTTTATCCCATGATGAGCGTGTTCAAACTTCATCAGGCTCTGGCCATTTGCCATAGGTTCGACCAGGACGGACTTGCGCTCGACACCCCACTCACTATCCGGAGAAACGAACTCGACCCGAAGACATGGAGCCCCATGATGAAAGCTCATCCGGAGCCGTCGTTCACCTTACCGGTTAAAGATTTATTGCGCTACACGCTTATTCAAAGCGACAACAACGCAAGCAACATCATGTTCCGGCAACTGGTCAGCGTGGCCGAAACAGACAGTTTCATCGCCACGCTTATTCCCCGTCCGAGCTTTCAGATAACTTATACAGAATCGGATATGGCTGCCGACCACGCGAAAGCCTACTCCAACCGCACGTCCCCGCTCGGAGCGGCCATGCTGATGGACAGACTGTTCACCGACAGCCTTGTAAGCCACGAGAAGCAAAGTTTCATCATGAAGGCCTTAGGCGAATGCACCACCGGCAAAGACCGCATAGCCGCCCCGCTCCTTGGGGAAAAGGGCGTGACCATTGCCCACAAGACCGGCTCCGGCTACACGGACAACGGCGTCCTGGCCGCCCACAACGACGTGGCTTACGTCACTTTGCCCAACGGGGTCCGTTACGCGCTGGCCATATTGGTCAAAGACTTCAAAGGCAACGAGTCGCAAGCCTCTCAAGTCGCGGCGCATATATCGGCGGTGGTCTATTCGTTATTAATACAGCCATAGGGGCATTCCCAATCCGTTTGGCTGCCCGGCCAGTCTGCGAATCGGGTCCGGCAGGGGATGATTTCGCAGGGAAAACGGGAAAAGAAGGACGGAGCGGAAACTTTCTTCATGAAAAAATCCGGGAAACATTTTGCAGTAAGAAAACAAAGCACTAATTTTGCACTCGCAAAACGGGAATAAAAACTTCCTCCCACAGAAGTTTTCCGCAATGCAGACATTCGGGGTGTAGCTCAGTCCGGTTAGAGTACGCGTCTGGGGGGCGTGGGGTCGCTGGTTCGAGTCCAGTCACCCCGACTGTTGAGAAAAAGGAGTTAAGCATTCGCTTAGCTCCTTTTTCTTTTATCCTGAAGAGCCGGCAAAGGGCGTTCCGCCGCAGGATTTTGCCCTTAAAGGGAAGCCCGGCGCAATTCCGTGGGCGAGAGACCGGTCTGCCGCTTCATGAAATTGCAAAACGAGGACGGCTCGCTAAACCCCAGGCCATAGGCAATCTCACTGACACTCCAACTGCCGTGCCGCAACATCTGCCTGCCTTCCTGCGCAATGCGGCTGCTGATTAGCTCCGATGTGGTGCGCCCCGTCGCCGCCTTCACCGCGCGGTTCAAGTGGTTGACATGGACAGAAAGCCGCCCGGCATAGTCCGTAGCCGACTTCAGCCGGAGGATACGCCCCGGGAAGTCAACGGGAAACTGCCGGTCGAGCAGGGCCAGGAAGAGTTCGGCTATGCGCTGTGCCGCGTTGCGGTGGGCCGTATAAGTGCTGGCCGGGGCGGCTTTCATCGCCTCGTGGACCACAAGATGGAGGTAGCAGCGCAGGATGTCGGTCTTCTGCGCGTAGTCCGTCCGGGCCTCTTCCGCCATTTTCCCGAAAAAATCCGTCACCCGTTCCAGCGCCGGCCCGTCAATGAAATAAATCCGCTCTTTTGACAAGTCGAAAAGCGGCGTATCGGCCAGCGTGCCCGTCTTTTCGCCCGCCGCGACAAAGGCCTCGTTGAAAATGCAGAAACTTCCCGTCCCCCGAGCGTTCCCGGTGGCTTCCCAGGCATAAGGTATCATCGGGGTGGAAAAGAGCAGCGCGGGACGGTCTACCATAATCCACTTGTCGGCATAATAGAGCTTGCCCGTCTCCAGCACCAGCGCCACCTTGTAAAAGTCGCGGTAACTGAACGACACGTGCCCGACGCGGCAACGGCTGGGCTGGACGTGAAAGTACGGCTTATCCGGCGGCCAGCCCTCGGCGGCCGGGTCATCGCGACCGATGCTGCGGTAAAACTCCGCAAGGTTCTCTATCATGGCTTGCTCTTTGTACGTGGGACGAATGTCCGGCGAAAATAGGGGATTCGGCCGGGACGGACAAGGCTAAGGGGAATTTTTCTTTCCCTTAGCCTTGTCCCGACGGGGCTAAGGCCCGTTTCCGCACCAAGCCGGCGGCTGCCTCCCAGGCCTGGCGTGAGCGGAGCGGCAACAGCGGCACTCATGGGCGCAAGGGGCCGTAGAAATAAGAAGCCGTGGCCCCGCCGTCGACCAGAAAGTCCGCCCCCGTGATGAAAGCTCCCCTGTCGCCCATCAGCAGTTCCGCGACGTTGGCCACCTCGTCCGCAGTCCCCGGCCTGCCTGCCGGACAGCGGGCAAACATGTTCCGGTAAAATTCGCCGCGCGGACCGTTGAACTCGTCCAGGGCGAGCGGCGTGACAATGATGCCCGGCGATATGGAATTGAGGCGGGCACCCCGCCGCCCCCATCTCACGGCTTCGGCCATGACACGCTTCACGTTGCAGCGCTTGGCCAGCTGGTAGGCGTGCAGCGTGTCGCGGATGCGTCCCGGCTGGAGCATGTCGAGCTTCAGCAACTCGTCCGCCGGCGTAAGCGCCAGCAGTTCGTCCGCCTCCGCGCCGAGGGCCTCCATGCGGTGGCCTGACTGGCTGGAAACGGTCACGCCCGTGCCGCCCTCGGCAATCACCCTGCCCACCTCTTCCAGCAACACCGCCGTCCCGTACAGGTCCACCTTCAGGATATCCGCGACCGACGCCTGGCTGGGCGACACGCCTGCCGCGTTCACCAAATGGCGGATTTCGCCGTGCCGCAGCGCCTCGGCTACAAGCGCACGGACGGACGAACGGGACGACAAGTCCATCTCCATGGGAAAGACGTCGAAACCGGCCCGGCCGAGCGTAGCGGCCAAAGCCTCGGCGTGCGCCATGCGCTTGTCGCCGACCACAATCTTCATGCCGTAACCCATGCGCCGGGCTATGGCCATGCCGATCTGCCCCGCGCCGGAGAGAATCATTACCTGCTTTTTCATATCTGTATGTTTTGGAAATCTGCCGCCCGGCATCCGGCGCGGCTTAACTGCTGCAAAGATAGAAAGCAAAGGGGAGAGGACGCTTACGCCAATCAAACCATTGCTTGCGCCAATCAAACAATAGCCGGAAAAAGCGGCTGCCGCCACGCCGCAACGTGAGGGCAGCCGCCGGAACAGGGCGCGGCGCGGCCGGCAAGGCCCCGCCACGCCGCGCCCAAGCGTGAAAAGGACTAAATCGGGAACCAGATGAATACGGCGGCGTCCCACAGCGCGTGGGACAGGATGATGGCCGGAAAGCGCCGGGGGAAGAAACGGTAGAAAGCGCCCCAGAACACGCCGGCTACAAGGGCGGCCATCACCAGCATGAAATTGCACGAGCCGACATGGACCAGAGCGTAGGCCGACGTGGCGGCTACGAAGCCCCAGTCGGCGCCGAAACGGTCGGAAAGCGTCCGCTGCACGTAGCCCCTCCAGAAGATTTCCTCCGCCGGGCCGATGACCAGCAGCAACAGGGCCGTCAGCAGCCAAGGCGACTGGCCGTCCTTCATGCCGTAAATCTCGGCCACCTGCGGACGGGCGAAGTCGAAAAGCCACGCGGCCGCCTTGTCGCCCACCCAGAAGGCGGCCCACAAGGCCACGGCGATGGCCACACCCAGAGCGACATTGGCCGCAGACCAACGCAGCCCGCGCCACCAGCCCGGGCGGAAGCAGGTGGCGAGCACACTGAGCGTCAGCGCCGAACAGGACATCGCTATCCAGAAGTCTACGTGCGGCGCCGTCAAGGGCGAGAACATGACCGTCCACAACAGGGCGGCCAGGACGAGGGATAGGGCCAGCCGCTTCATCGCACCCATGCAGCTATCAGAAACGATAGCGAAAGCAGCAGCCCGAACAGGAGCTGGAGCTTCGCCGTAAATTCATCCAGATTGGCCAGTGCGGCGCCACCGTCGTGGAAATAGCGGACGGCCTGGCGCACGTTTCCGGCGGCAGGCAGCAAGGCGGCCCATGCCAGCAGCGCCCACCAGGGCATCAAGCCGAAGGCGGCGCAGCCCAGCAGCCAGGCGAACGGGAGCAGAATCTCCAGACAGTAGACCACGACAGAGGCGGGGCCGCCCAACTGCATGGCCAGCGTGCGGATGCTCACCCTCGCGTCGGTCCGCATGTCGCGCGTATTGTTGCTGTGGAGAATGGCCACCGTGATAAGCCCTATGGGCACGGCGAGCCAGAGCACGCTGAAGTCCACCGCGCCCGTAGCGGCGTATGAGGTGCCCAAGGTGGGCAGGAGGGCATAAGTAAAGAAAATGTCCACGTCGCCTAAGGCGTGGTACTTCAGCCACGGATAGCCCAACGAAAGGGCCATGCCGGCCAGGCCGAACGCCAGCAGGGGCAAGCCGGTGCGGAGCAGCAGGCCCACGCCCGCAACGGCTGCCAGGGCCAGCAGGAGGAGGGAAAGGCGGCGTATCTCTGCCGGACGGAACAGGCCGCCGGTCAGCGTCTTCACGCCATACGTGTCCGCGGCGTCGACGCCACGGCGGTAGTCGTAGTAGTCACTCCACGTGTTGCCGGCCGCATGGAACAGCACGATGTTGACCAAGGCCCAAAGCCCGTTTACCCAGTCCACTGTGCCTTGCGCCCATTGCAGGTAGGCCAGAGTGGCCGCGACCGGCACGGCCGAGGCGGGAAACGACCAAGGCCTCACCGCAATCAGCCACTCCTTGAATGAATGCTTTCTCATGAATTATTCCGTATTTTGATTTGTCTTGGAAAATGCGTTGCCGCCCCGGGCCACAACAATACGCGCCGCGCCGGGCAGCGCGACGGATAGGCCGGGGAGGCGAAAGAGCCTGCAATATTCGCAAAAAAACGGGACATCCGCAAACTTCCGGGCGGGAAATCGGGAAACGGGAGCACGCGGCGCCGGCCGGCAAGCAGACAAAAGACACAGTCCCTATCCCCGCGCGGACGGGAATAGGGACTGTGCGAACGGGGCTAAGGCCCGTGGCCGGCGGGAACGGCCGTCCGGGTCGCAGCCCCCGCCCCGGCGGGACGAAAAGGGCGGGCAGCCGGCGGAAACGAATCTCGCCGGATGCCCGCCCACGGCCGCGGCCGGCAGGCTCACGCCTCGCCGGTGTCCTGCGCGGCGTTGCGGCGGTGCTTCAACACCTCCGCGTCAATGTAAAAGACGGTTTCCTCGGCCAGGTTATTGATGTGGTCGCCCGTCCGCTCGAGTTTGCGGAAGATGCCGGCAAGCTCGATACAGAGACGGATGGCCTCGGGATGCTGTGCGGCATAGTCGACCAGCACGTTTATGGCCTGGTCGTTAATCGCGTCGAGCGTCGCGTCAATCTCCAGGACTGCCTTGGCCTGGGCTATGTCTCGGTTTTCAAGCGAATCGAGCGCCGTGCGCAACATCTTAAGTGCGGTCTCGTACATCTGGCTCAGCTGGAGCTTCTCGAACAGCTCGCGGTCCTCGGGGCGGAACTCCGTCCGGATGACAAAACGGGCGATGCTGTCGGCGTAGTCGCCGATGCGCTCCAGGTTATTGTTTATCTTGAGCATGGCGAGGGCGAAGCGCAGGTCTACGGCCACGGGATTGTAGAGGGCAATGAAGTCCTCGACGTCGCTGTCTATTTTCAACTCGAAGGCATTGACGCGCTTCTCGCGGGCGGCCACTTGCTCGGCCAGCTGTACGTTTGTCTCGAGCACCGACTTGTAGGCGTTGTCCAACTGTTCGTAGACGAGCGTCCACATGTCGTTGATCTCCTTCCTAATGGAGTGTAATTCGTTTTCTACAAATTTTACCATGATGGCTTATGTTTATCGCGTGAAACGTATGATCATCCGAAGCGGCCCGTAATGTAGTTCTGCGTGGCCTCTTTGTCCGGATTGGTAAAGATTTTCTTCGTCTCTCCGTACTCTACCATCTCGCCGAGGTAGAAGAAGGCCGTCTTGTTGCTGACACGGGCGGCCTGCTGCATGCTATGGGTGACGATGACGATGGTAGTCTGGCTGCTGAGCTCGCAAATGAGCTCCTCAATCTTGGCTGTGGAAATGGGGTCGAGGGCCGAGGCCGGTTCGTCCATGAGCAGGACGGAGGGCTGCACGGCCATGGCGCGGGCGATGCAGAGACGCTGCTGCTGTCCGCCGGAAAGGGCGTAGGCCGACTCCTTGAGCTTGTCCTTCACCTCGGTCCAGAGGGCGGCACTGGTCAGTGCCTCCTCGACGCGCTGGGCAATAAAGCTCTTGTCCTTGATGCCGTTGACGCGCAGGCCGTAAGCCACGTTCTCGAAAATGCTCTTGGGGAAGGGATTCGGGCGCTGGAACACCATGCCGACGTTGCGACGGAGCACGTCGACGTCGACACTCTTCTCGTAGATGTCCTTACCGTCGATGAGTATCTGTCCCTCGAGGCGCGCCCCGGGAATCAGGTCGTTCATGCGGTTGAACAGGCGCAGGAAGGTGGACTTGCCGCAACCCGACGGCCCGATAAAGGCCACTACCTCGTTGTTGGGGATGGTGATGTTGATACCCTTAAGGGCGTGGAATGAGCCGTAGTAGAAGTCTACGTTTTTTGCTTCAATCTTGTTCATGATATATTGAGGCGATTATTTCGATTTCAGTTTCTTCTCAAAATGTTTACGGATGCCGTTGGCGATGAGGTTCATGATGAGCACGATGACTATGAGCACGAAGGCCGTGCCGTAGGCGATGGGCATCTGGGCGTCGATGTCGGTGCCGCTCGTCGCGACGACGTAAAGATGATAAGGCAGGGCCATGCACTGATCGAAGATGCTGGTGGGCAGCTTCGGCAGGAAGTAGGCCGCACAGGTAAAGAGAATAGGCGCCGTCTCACCGGAAACGCGGCCGAGCGAAAGGATGAGGCCCGTGATGACACGGGGCATGGCCATGGGGAGCAGGACGTGCCAGATGGTCTGCGTCTTGGTGGCGCCCAGGGCCAGACTGCCCTCGCGGTAGCTGTTGGGAATGTCGCGGAAGGCTTCCTCCGTGGTGCGGATGACAATGGGGAGCGCCAGTAGGCCCAGCGTGAGCGAGCCGGCCAGTATGCTGTCGCCAAAGTCGAGATAGTTCACGAAGAAGGCCATACCGAACAGACCGAACACGATGGACGGAATGCCGGCGAGGTTATTGGTCATGGTGCGGATGAAAGCGACAAGTTTTCCCTTCGGTGCGTACTCGTTCATGTAGATACCGCTGATGACGCCGACGGGGAAGGCAAAGATGGCGCTGCCTACCATGAGGTAGAACGTACCTACGATGGCGGGCCAGATGCCGCCTTTCGTCATGCCGTCGGTCGGGGCCTGGGTGAGGAAGTCCCAGTTGATGACGGAAATTCCCTTGATGAGGATGAAGCCCAGGATAATGAACAGCACGAGGACAATAAAGTAGCTCAGCAAACGGAAGCAGGCGAACATGGCTTGCTGTAGCCCGCGTTTGCGCTTGTTATAGTTGGGATCGAACTGTAGTGGCATGGTTTATCTGTTCTTATTGCGCGCCGACACAATCTCGACGCACGAATTGATAATCAGCGTAATGAAGAAAAGAATGACACCGAGCAGGAAAAGCGACTGGTAATGGGCGCCTCCGGCCGGTGCTTCGCCCAATTCAGCGGCAATGGTCGCGGGAATGGTGCGCAGGGGTTCGAGAATGCTGGTCGGGATGACAGCGGCATTTCCCGTCACCATGAGGACGGCCATCGTCTCGCCAATGGCACGGCCAATGCCCAGCACGACACCGGAAGTGATGCCGGACACGGAATAAGGCACGACGACCTTATAAATAGTTTGCCACTGCGTAGCGCCAAGGGCGAGGCTGGCTTCGCGCATGGTGCGCGGACAACTGCGCATGGCATCTTCGGCCACGGTAATAATCGTCGGGAGCGCCATAAGGGCGAGCACAATGCTGCCGGCCAGGCCCGATTCGCCCACGGGGAGGTGGAAGGTCTGCTGCAACAGCGGCACGATGACGGCCAAGCCGAAAAAGCCGTAGACCACAGAGGGAATGCCGTTGAGCAACTCGATGACGGGCTTAAGCGTCTTGCTCACCGCAGGAGGAGCCACTTCGGCCATATAAATGGAGATGGCCAGTCCGAAGGGCAAGGCAAAGAGAATGGCAAAGAAACTCACCCAGAGCGTGCCGCTCAAGAGGGGCAATATACCGAAAATAGGCGAAGGCGTCGCCGTGGGGAACCACTCGGTGCCCAGCAGTACGTCCTTGACGGGTATCGTATGGTCGGGGATGAGATGAATGCCTTTTTCCTTCTCGACCAATACTTTGGGCACGAAAGCGATGATGCCGGGCGTAAGGCGGACCTGCTCGGCAATCTTCTCTCCGGCATGTTCGTATTCGGCTCCCAGCTCCTCCTCGGTATAAAGGCGGTCCAGGTCCTCCAGACGGAAGACTTTCACTTCCATATCCTTACCTCCTACTTCTTTCCAGTTGGTGATGTCTTCGTCGAAAAGCTGCTTGATTTGCTCGGCACTCAGGCGGTCCACGTCGTTGGCTTCATTGAGCGCCAGGACGTAGCCCTCTTCGACAATGGGCTGGCGGAACAGCCCGGCGGCCTCGCTAAAAAGGAAGCCGATGATAAGCAGGATGACGGCGCTCGTGACAAATCCGCTCAGGGTGAAAATCCGGCGCGCGATCCTGTCAATCCACTTTTTCATAATGCAGGTACGTTTTGATGTAGTTACTGTAACGGAAACCGGGAACCGGCTTAACGGGGAATAAAGCCCAGCTCAAGTGTCTTGGCCCGCGCGGCATCGGAAGCAATGTATTGCAGGAAGGGGCGGACCTTGGCCTCGTTGGCCTTGTCATAATAATAATAAAGAGGACGGACCACCGGATATTGTCCGGCCAAAGCGGTCTTGACCGAAGGCTCGACATAGTGGCGGCCGCCGTCGTAGGACACGGCGAGAGCCTTTACGCGGGGATTCAGATAGGCCAGCCCGACGTAGCCGATGGCGCCGCGCGTCTGGCTGACGGACTGGATGATGGCTCCCGTGGCCGGCATGGAAAGGACGCCCGCCATATAGTTTTTATTACGGAGCACGCTCTCTTTGAAAAACTCATAAGTCCCGGAAGACGTCTCTCTCGAATACACGACAATGCGCGCGTCCGGACCGCCCACTTCCTTCCAGTTCGTAATTTTGCCGCGGAAGATGGCCTCAAGCTGTTCACGCGTCAGGCGCTTCACCGGATTGGACGGATGCACGATGACGGCCAAAGCATCGTAGGCCACTACCACCTCGACCGGGGTATGAGCGCTCTGTTTCATTTTCATTTTCTCACTGAACTTGATGCGCCGCGAGGCCATAGCCAAGTCTGTCGTACCGTCGAGCAGGGCAGATATGCCTACCCCGCTGCCGCCGCCCGTCACCGTCAACGTAGCTGACGGATGGCCTGACATATACATCTCGGCCAGTTCCTGCGAGAGCGGCAAGACGGTGTCGCTTCCCTTGATGCGCTGCGCCGCGAGCCTGCCGGAAGAAAGCAGGAGCAAAACAGCCAAACATAATGAGCTTAAAAACCTCATACGTGATAATGTTTTGAGTAATGGTTTTTATTTAAGAAATTATTGTTCCAGTCGCCCGCCGGACACCCCGTCACAGCAGGGTGCGGCCGTTTAACTTTGTAAAAGTAGGCCAAAGCTGTGAACAAAGTATGACAATTTCATAAAGAAGTAAAAATGCAGCTTGTCCAGCACTACCTATCATCGCCGTAACAAGCTGCATTTCAAAAAATTATATCTTAGATGAAAAAATCCGCCCGATTAAGTTAAGCCGCGCTTTTTTTATTTGCCGAAGGCCTTGGAAGCGACCGGCAGTGGTTCTGCAATAGTCCGCGTCTCCGTGCGCCCACTTTTAGAGGTGCGTTTCCGGGGAATATGCCCCTCTGCCATACGCTCATGCGGGAGGCCGCTTTCCTTCAAGCTGTCGACAAAGAGAAGCAGGCGGTTCATGACGTTCACGTCGCTCACTCCGCTGTCGAAGTCCAAGGACAGCAAGTGCAAATCGGGACACAGCCGCTTGATACGCCGCTCTATGCCCTTCGACACGATATGATTGGCAATACATCCGAACGGCTGCAGACTGATGACGTGGGTTACGCCCTGGCGGTACATGGAAAGTATCTCGCCCGGCAGCACCCATCCCTCACCGAACTGCGCATTGAGCGTAACGACCTTGGCCGCTTCCGCCGCCTCCTCGAAAACGTTCTTGAACGGCGAAAAATAGCGAAACGCCATCCCGGCACGGTTGTAATGCTTCATGCGCCGCCACACACGGCCATAAAGCCAGCGGACTACGGCGTTGGGAACGACCTTACGGCGCAAACCGCTGTCCTGCTTCACGACAAAATTGACGAAACCTTGCACAAAAAATTCGGTCAGAAGTGGCGGAATGACCTCTATCCGATGGTCCACAAGCCATTGGCTGATGTTCTTCTGGGCAAATGGATGGAACTTCAGGAAGATTTCTCCGACGATGCCCACCTGGGGAACCGGCACGTTGTCCGGTCGCACGATGGCGTTGAAGTCGCGTACGGCCAAATGGAATAGTGACAGCAATTCGTCGGGCGAGTTGCTCTCCACGATGCGCTGCGCCGCGTTGAGATACATGTCTCTCAGCCGGGCCGCGGCGCCCGGCTCGCGCTCACGGGCCGCGGCGGCATAATACAGTTTCGCTATGCAGTCGCTGTAAAGGAACGAGTTCAGGACGATGGGCAGCAACTTTGCCCAATTCATGCGGAAGCCGGGCTGCTCGTTCTGTAAGCCGCCGCCAAAGGTCAACGACAGGACCGGAACATCCGCGTATCCCGCCTCAGACAATCCGCGTTTAATCAGCGCAATGTAGTTCGACGCGCGACACTGCCCGCCGGTCTGTGTAATGGCCACGGCGGTTGTGGCCGGGTCGTAACGGTTTTCCTTGAAAGCCTTAATGATGTCGCCCACTATCAGCGTTGCGGGGTAGCACACCTCGTTGTTCGCGTAGCGCAGTCCCCAATCGCTGGAAGCAGCGTCGCTTACCGGAAGGTTTTCCACGTCGTAGCCAGCCACCTTCATGAGCGACGGTATCAGCGGCGAAATAAACGGCGTAAAGAATGGTGCCAGGATTTTTCGTCTGCGGTCTTTCTCCCCGAACACGGGAGGTGCGGTAAAAGGCTCGGCCTGCATCTCCGCGCCCACGCCGGCCGAAAGGCGCAGGCTGTCGATTGCCGAACGCACCCGGAGCTTTATCGAACCGATATTGCTGACGTCGTCTATCTTGAGCAGGGTCAATGTCTTTCCATAACGTTTAAGCAGATTTCTCACTTCGTCGGTCAAGAAAGCATCCGGTCCGCATCCGAACGAGGTCATCTGCATGCACTGCACGTCCGCACCCTGTTCGGCCACCCACTTCGCGGCGCGCAGGATGCGGTTCGGGTAAGCCCACTGCGAAACGAAATGGGCATCGTCGGCCACGATGTTCGCGCCACGCACCACGTCGTCGGTAATCACGTTTACGCCCATACCGGCTATCATGTCCGACAGTTTATGCTGTATCAGCGGGTCGGCATGATAGGGCCGGCCGGCCAGCAGGACGGTCAGCATCCCCTGTGCGCGTCCCTGCCGCAGTATCTCGCGGTTCCGTTCCGCCAGTTCCGCTTCATAGCGGTCCATTTCGGCCACGGCCTTGCGGAACGCGGCCTTTGCCCGTCTTTTCTCTACGCCCAACCCGGCCAGATAGTCTCTGCACTGCCGGTACAGCAAACGGCGGTCCTTGAAGGTGATGGCCGGCGTATCCAGAGGCACGCTCCCCGCCTGCACGCTCTTCACGACCTCCGAGTAACCGGAAACGATGGGGCAATTGTAACTGTTCTGCCCGCCTTCCTGCTTTTCGAAGACGACGAATGGCATTAATATGCGGTCTACGCGGCGGTCTATGAGGTCCTGTATATGGCTGTGGACCAACTTGGCCGGGAAACAGATGTTGTCCGACATGACCAGTTTCACCTTGGACTCATAGCGGCTGAAGGTGGAAGGCGCCGAGAGCACTACCCGAATGCCGCATTGCGAAAAAAGTGTGTGCCAGAACGGGTATTCCTCGTACATGTTCAGGCAACGCGGTATGCCGACCACGCATTTCGGATTCTCCACCGGCAGTTCGCGGTCAAAGAGCAATGCCAGCTTATCGGCATAGACGTTTTGCCCTGGCTTCCGCTCCACTCCTTTATTATTATACACCTTCTCGCACCGGTTGCCCGAATAGTACCTGTTCCCGTTCTCGAAGCGGTATGCCGTGATGCGGCATTGATTCTCGCAGCCGTGGCATTGCTGGTGGCGCATGGTATAGGCGGCGCGCCGCACCAGCTCGTCGAGGCGCACGTCCTGGCCGGAAAATTTTCTGGCGTACAGTGCGCAGCCGAAAGCGCCCATCAGTTCCGGACAGTCGCTGCGGAACACTTCGCAGCCGGTCAGCTTTTCGAAGGCGCGGACCACGGCGTCGTTCTTCATCGTCCCGCCCTGTACGACAATATGCCGTCCCAGCTCTGCCGTATGCTTCAGGCGCAGCACCTTATACAGGCAATTGCGCACCACGGAGTAGGACAGCCCCGCTGCGATGTCGGCCACGGTGGCGCCCTCGCGCAAGGCTTGCTTCACCTTGGAGTTCATGAACACCGTGCAGCGTGTCCCCAAGTCGCAAGGAAGGGCGGCCCGGCATGCCTCGGCGGCAAACGCCTCCACGCCGTAGCCCATCGACTTGGCGAATGTTTCGATGAAAGAGCCGCAGCCCGACGAACAGGCCTCGTTGATTTCTATGCGGTTGATGACGCCGCCCGCCACAAACATGGCCTTCATGTCCTGCCCGCCGATGTCGAGGATGAACGACACGTCCGGGGTAATGCGGCTCGCGGCCATGTAGTGTGCAATGGTCTCTATGATGCCGGCATCCAGGCGGAATGCGGCCTTGATGAGGTCTTCTCCGTAGCCCGTGACGCAGCTGCCTGTGAGATGGACTTCCGTGCCGGCTTCCGCGCAGGCGGCGAGAAAGGCTTTCAGTCCCTTTTCGACGGCCGCGATGGGATTGCCGTCGTTTCCGTGATAATAGGAAAAAAGCAACCGGCCCTCACGGTCCAGGAATACGATTTTCGTGGTCGTCGACCCGGAGTCGATGCCGAGCGTCACGTCCTCGCGTCCCGGCGCCAGTGCCTTGCGGGCAATGCGGTGGCGCGAGCTGCGCTCCTTCCACTCCCGGTAGTCTTCTTCGCCGCTGAAGATTGGTTCCAATCCCTTCCGCGGCCGGTAGTCGTCCGCCAAGCGGGAACTGATCGCGGCCGCCAGTTCCTCCAGCGGGCATGGGGCCGCCTCCTGCTCCGCCAGTGCGGCTCCCCATGCGGGGACAAGATGACTGTCGGAGGGGAGGAGTATATCGTCGGGCGAAAGGTGCAGGTAGTTGACGAAAGCCTGGCGCAGGGCCGGCAGGAAGGTCAGCGGACCGCCGCAGAAAAGGACCGGCGCCGCGATGTCGCTCCCGTGGGCCAGGGTGACGACCACCTGTACGGCCACGGCATGAAACACCGAGGCGGCTATGTCCTCGCGGCTGGCGTTCTTGGCCAGGAGGTTCTGGATGTCCGTCTTGCTGAACACCCCGCAACGCGAAGCGATGGGATACAGGTGCGCGGCCTGCTGCGCCAGCCCGTCAAGCTCCGCGGTAGAGACGCCCAGCAGGATGGCCATCTGGTCGATGAATGCCCCGGTGCCGCCGGCGCAATTGCCGTTCATGCGCATGTCCGTGGCTCTGCCGTCCTGGAAGAACACTACTTTTGCATCCTCGCCACCGATGTCTATCATCGTGGCGGCCTTTCCGCAAACGCGGCGCACGTAGTGCGTGGCGGCCACCACCTCCTGCACGAAGTCCAGCCCGCATGTTTCGGCTATGCCCATGCCGACCGAGCCGGTGAGATGGAGCCGCACGACGGACGTCCCCGTCACGGGGGCCATCGCCGCCAGGAGCTCCAGCAGTTTCTCTCTTATCTGCGCATTGTGCCGTTCGTAATGCGTGAAGACGGGCTGCCCGCCGGCATCGAGCACTACGGCCTTTATCGTGGTAGAGCCAATATCCAGTCCGATGCTATAACATGGTTCCATAAATGCTATTTTTCGTTTTAGGCGACAAAGTTAAGCCGGCTTCGCCACTGGAAAAAGTGCAATTTCCGGGTTATCTTGTGCAAAATCCACTGTTCCGGGCGCGAAAGGCAGGCTTTTATATTGATTTTGTGCGGCAGTTTTTGTTAATTTGCGTCGTGAGAGCATCTATCTGGACTATTTTATGACCGACAGCGTTTTCCACATTGACGACATCGGTAAATGGGAAGCCGGACACAACGAGCTGTTCGACGAGCAGTTGGGCATCTGCCTTTGCCGCTCCGGGCAGGCGGAACTGCTGGTCGACGACCGCTTCTTCCGCATCGGTGCAAACTGCCTGCTCCTCCTCCCGCCCTATTCGCGCATCCAGTTGCTGCGCCGCGACAGTGCGTTCGGCGGCCTGTGTCTCGGCACGAACATCGGGACGCTCCAGGCCTACACCGCGCAGTTCTCCATGGAGGAACGCCTCCGCATACGCCGGCATCCCTGCCTCCGTACAGACGGGCGGCAATGCCTGCGGCTGGAGCATGCCATGCGCGTCATGCACATCCTCGTCAAAGCGCGCCGGCGCGACAGAGGGCAAGGGGCTGCCCGCACCAACGGGCCGTTTGTGCAGGCCATACTCGGCACATTCTATTTCGAAGTGATGCGGGCCTACCTGGACCGGACGCCCGCAGCCGACGCACCGCAAAGCGCAACCGACCGCCTGCTGGAAGAATTCCTGCAACTGCTGGGGCTCCACTGCGCCCGCGAACGGACCGTAGACTTCTATGCCCGCCGGCTCCACCTCTCACCGGGATACCTCTCTGCCGTAGTAAAAGCCAAGACTGGCCGCTCCGCCATGCAGTGGATCACAGCCTTCGCCATCATGGAAGCCCGGCACTATCTGCATACCACTTCATGGAGCATCAAGGAAATAGCCATTGCCATGCACTTTCCCGACCAGTCTACCTTCGGACGTTACTTCAGGCAGCACAGCGGGCTTTCCCCTACGGAATTCCGGAAATCGGCATCCCACGGGAAACCGCCGCGCGACGACGCGCCTAAGCCCCGTCGCCACGAGGCTTAGGCCCGGCGGAACGGGGCTTAGGCCCGGAAACGGCGCACTACTTCTCCCCCACCACGTAACGCTTGTAATAAGCCAACGCCATTGTCGTGACGGGAAGGGCGATAATCAACCCGCCGATGCCGAACATGAAGGCGCCGACGGAGAGCGACAGCAGGATGACTGCCGGCGACAGGCCCATAATCTTGCCCATGACCCGGGGCGTGACGACTACATCCTGGATAATCTGGACTACGATATAAACCAGGACGACACTGCCGATGAGCAACCAGAAATTCTCGCCGGTCTCTGCCGCGCGGAGCAGGGCCAGCACCGTCGCCGGCAGGAAACCGGCCAACTGGAGGTAGGGCACGAAACTGATGATGCCGATGAAGCACCCTAAGGCCAGCGGCATGCTGAACCCGACCAGATAGAAGCCGGCCGAGAACATGATGCAGTTGCTCAGCGCGATAAGAAGCTGGCCGCGGAAGTAGCCGCACATGTAATAGGTAACATCGTCTACAAAACGGACGGCGAAGGCGCGCCGGCGCATGGGGATGTAGGAAATCCACTTCTTCGCGTATTTCTCATAGTCGAGCATGAGAAAAAACAGGTAGAGGACCGCAATGAGCGAAGACGCCACGCCGATGATGGTACTGGCCGTAGAGAGCAGCAAGTCCCACAGCTTCGGCACAAGATTGCGCACGGCGGTGAAAATATCGCCGGCCTGCACCCAGCGGTAAACGTCTGTCCGGCGGAAATATTCGTTGAAATTATGTTGCACGACTTCGGGCAACGAAGAGTGCTCCCCGCCGGTCGCCATGTAATGGGCAATGACATCCTTCACGTGCAGGCACTCGTCTATCATAGGCGGGATGCAGAGCCACAGCAGCCCTGCGACGACTCCAACGGCCAGCAGCAGCGTCAGCACGACGCAGGGCAGGCGGAAGCGGAGGCGGCACGTGTATTGCAGGAAGTTGACCACCGGATTGAGCAGATAGGCGACGACCGCCGCGACAAGGAACGGCACGATGACGGGACTCAGGTAGCTGAACAGGAACCAGAGGACGACCAAAGCAGCCACAATAATGAGCCCGCGGGCAAAACGGTCGAATGTTATCGGTTTCATATAGCAAGATTTACCACGGCGCAAAGCTACCGCCGCTTCCCGCGCACAGCGCAGGAAAAGCCGCCGGGAAGAGCGGGCCGCGCGCTGCAAAAATAGGCATAACTTCCCTAAAAAAGCAAATATCCACGCCTTTTGTTTGCCCGCCACCGAGAAATCCATATATTTGCAGCATGGGAATGCTTTACCTTGTCCCCACCCCGGTGGGCAACATGGAGGACATCACGCTCCGCGCGCTCCGCATCTTGAAAGAGGCGGACGTCATACTGGCCGAAGACACCCGCACGTCGGGCCTGCTCCTCCAGCACTATGGCATCAAGAACAGGCTCTGCGCACACCACAAGTTCAACGAGCACCAGACGGCCGAGGCCTTTGCCGCACGCATGGCCGCGGGTGAAACGATGGCCCTCGTTACCGACGCGGGGACTCCGGGCATTTCAGACCCGGGCTTCATGCTGGTGCGGGCCTGCGTAGCCCGCGGCGTGGAAGTGCAGTGCCTGCCGGGAGCCACGGCGTTCGTACCGGCACTGGCCGCCTCGGGGCTTCCCTGCGAGCGCTTCACCTTTGAAGGTTTCCTCCCGGTTAAGAAAGGCAGGGCCACACGCCTGGAACAGCTGCGCGAAGAACAGCGCACGATGATTTTCTACGAATCGCCCTACCGCGTCGTCAAGACGCTGGGCCAACTGGCCGAGACCCTCGGTGAAAACCGCCGCATGTCAGCCTGCCGCGAAATATCCAAAATCCACGAGGAAAGCGTGCGCGGCACCATCGCTGAGGTGCTGGCCCATTTTGAAAGCACCGAGCCCCGCGGAGAGTTTGTCCTCGTCGTGGAGGGCTTGGCCTCTGCAAAGCGTGCCGCAGGCAAAGAGGCCGCCGGAAAGGACGCCGACCAGCACGGATACCTCCCATAAACATATTACAATGCAACGAATAAAAACACGTTCGATATGAAAAAAATGCTTTTTATCGCTGTCGCCGCAACCGCCTTGGCGCTTGGCGGATGCCAGTCGAAAAGGGAAAAAGAAATGGCCGAAGACCACTCGCAAGCCACCATAGACTCACTGCAACGGGTCATCGCGCAAAGCAAAAGCGAGTCGGAGGACATGGCCAAGACCATCCAGCAAATCCGTGACGGTTTCCGCCAAATCAACGAAGCCGAAGGACGCATTACCAAAGAGCAGGACGAAGGCTCCGACCAGCAAGTCATTGTCGAGAATATGGCTTTCATCCAGCAGACGCTGCGCCTGAACCGCTCGCGCATTGCCTACCTTCAGGAACAGTTGCGCAACGCCAACCAGACCAGCAAGGAGGCCAAGGACGCTTATGAGGCCATGGTCGAGGAGTTCAACCGCCAACTGGAAAGCAAGACGAAGGAAATCGAGCAGTTGCGCCAGCAACTGGCCGAGAAAGACGTGCAAATCGCCGAGCAGGGCGAGCAGATCAGCCAGTTGAACCAGGACGTGGAGAACCTGACTTCGCAAAACGAAGAGAAAGCGCGCCAAATGGCCGAGCAGGATGAAAAAATACACGAGGCATGGTATGTGTTCGGCACTAAGAAGGAGCTGCGCGAAGAGCATATCCTGGAAGACGGCGACGTGATGCGTTCGGCCAACATGAACAAGGATTACTTCACGAAGATTGACATCCGCGTCACGAAGAAAATTCCGCTTTACTCCAAGAGGGCAGAGCTCAAATCGGACCATCCGGCCGGCTCATACGTCCTGGAGAAGGACGCGCACGGACTGTACACGCTCCGCATCACCAAGCCGGAAGCGTTCTGGAGTGCCAGCCGCTATCTCGTTATCTTAGTCAAGTAAAGATTTCACCCCTTTGTGGAAGCGTGCTGCCCGGCCAAAGGCCGCGGCGACGCGCTTCCCTTTTTTGTGTGCCTGGCCGACCTGCCGCGCAGAAGCGGGACGGACAGGCTGCCAGCCGCTGCCGGCTGTACAGACTTAACGCCACTACACAGAAATGACTACAACACTCAGACCGCACTACGCCGCCACCCTGCGCCTGGGCGTGCCCATCGCCGTGGGACAGATCGGGGTCATCCTCATGGGCTTCGCCGACACCATGATGGTAGGCCACTACTCTACCGGCTCGTTGGCCGCCGCCTCTTTCGTGAACAACCTCTTCAATCTCGTCACATTCCTCCTCATGGGTTACTCCTACGGCCTGACGCCCCTGATCAGCGCGCACTGTGGAAGAGGCGAGCGCGCCGAAGCGGGAGCCTGTCTGAAAAACGCCCTGGCCGTCAATGCGCTCTACGGCACGCTGTTGCTCAGCATCATGGCCGTGCTCTATTTCTTTCTGGACCGCATGGGACAGCCCGAGGAAATCCTGCCACTTGTACGGCCTTACTATCTGGTCATGCTTATCTCCATGATTTTTGTCATGGCTTTCAACGTCCTGCGCCAGTTTACCGACGGCACCGCCGACACGACTACGGGCATGTGGACCCTGCTGGCCGGCAACGCCCTCAACATCGGCGGCAACTACCTGCTCATCTATGGCATCGGGCCATTTCCTGAACTGGGCCTCCTCGGGGCCGGGCTTTCCACGCTCTTCGCCCGCGTTTTCTCCGCCGCCATGCTGGGCGGCATCATCCTGGCGCGCAAACGCTACGCCCCGTTCCGGAGCGGTTTCCGCGCGGCGCGCATCCGCCTGTCTGAAATGCTGCACATCAACGCCAAGTCGCTCCCCGTATCCATCCAGATGGGCATGGAGACCGGCTCGTTCACGTTCAGCGCCGTCATGGCCGGATGGCTGGGAGCAGTAGACCTGGCCAGCTACCAGGTACTCGTCACCATCGGGACGCTGGGATTTCTCTTTTACTACAGTTTCGGCGCGGGCATGAGCATACGCGTGGCTACCTTCACGGGCACGAAGGACTGGCCTGGCGTACGCCAAGCCGCGTGGGCCGGGTGCCACATCCTCGTGGCAATGGCCATACTTTCCTCGGCCACTTTCCTGTGTTTCGGCGAACAGCTCATCCGCGTCTTCACGTCCGACCCCGAAGTGCAGGCCATAGCCCTCACCCTCATCGGGCCGCTGGTGCTCTACCAGTTCGGCGACGCCATGCAGATTTGCTTTGCCAACGCGCTGCGCGGCACGGCCCACGTGATGCCGATGATGGGCATCGCGTTCGTAAGCTACATCGTCGTGGGCATTCCGGCCAGCTTCGTCATGGGGTTCCCCTTGGGCATGGGCATTCACGGCATTTTCCTGGCGTTTTCCATAGGCCTTTTCACCGCCGCCACGCTCTTTTTCATCACGTTCCGACACGTGGTGCGCCGGCAGCTGGGCGCAAAAGACTGACACGAACTGCCCGCCACGACGGGGCAGAAGAAAAAACGAACAGGGCTTAGCCCCGCCGCGACGGGGCTAAGCCCTGTAATTATTTCCCCTATGCCCGTTCCTGCCGGCCGCGGCGGAGGTCCCGCCAAGAGCGGGACGGCATATCCCGCAACAGGCGCGGCAGCCGGCAGCCGGCGGCCGGACGCGCTCAGCCGGCGTCGGGGATGCCGCTGACAACGACGGGCAACTGCCCCACGGCATTGTCGGGAGACGGCTCGAAGCGTGACAAATCCGACGGGGCGGACAGCCGGTTTTGGAGGATGAAACGGGTCATGGCCCCGCGGCACATTTTGGTGTAGACTACGACGGAGCGCAAACGGTCCCCATCGGCCACACGGAACTCCGGCGTCACGACGCGGACGGCCGCGCATACGCGGCGCCAGTCGAAAAGGCGCTTCATCTCCGCGCTGGCCAGATTGACCAGGACACCGTCGTCGTCGCGCACGGCCTCAATGAGGCGGTCCGTCAAGCGCGGTTTCCAATAGTCGAAACGGGTCGGTCCGTCCGGGTCAGGCAGCCGGACGTCGCCTTCCAGACGGTAAGGACGGATGCCGTCGAGCGGACGCAGCAGTCCGTAAAGGAAGGAGGTGATAAACAGATGCCGCTGCGCGTAGGCAAAGTCGGCCTCGGAAAAGGATGCGGGGTCGAGATAGCGGAAAACGATGCCGGTATAGGCCAATATGGCCGGGAGCTCCTGCGTCTCGGGAGCGAAAAAACGGCGGAAGCGCAGGGCGGCGTCGGCCGCTACGGAACCGCCCACGTGGAGCATCTGTCCCAACTCGGCCGGACCGTAGGCCAGCAACTGGCGGACGCATGCCTCCGCCTCGGCAGCGAAAGCGGGCCGCGTGACGGCCGGCGGGCAGCCTGCCGTGCGGCCCATAGTTTTGGCGCAGGAAAGGAGTATCTGCATTGAATCCGATATTTTTTTACTGAAAGCCCGGGGCGCGACCGCGCGTCCGTGCAAAAGCGGCGGTCAGGCTTGGCGGGAGACTGCGCGGGACAAGCCGCATGAGGCTCAGCGGCCTATGGGCTGTATCTTGCGCCGCACCCCCTTGGATATTTCCAGGAACATGTAGCCGGGCAGTTCCTGCTTCACCTTATCTTCGTTTTTCTTATATTCACGCATGGCGTATTCCTTGGCCTTGTCGAACGTCAGACGGGACATCTGGCTCTGCGTTTTCCCCACCATCGTCGAGTCAAGGCGCTCACCGGGAAAATAGTCGTCCAGGTCGACGTCGCCAATCATCGTGGTCTCGAGGAACGTCAGTTTGGTGCGCTCTGCGTCTTCGTAATAACCGACGAACATGTGGCCGGGAAGCTGGACAAGGACAGGGGTGATGTTGATGGCGCGCAGCAGGGAGGCGAAAAGGGCACTGCCGTCCACGCAATTGATCTGGGAACTGGCCATGGCATCCTCGAACGTGCGCACACGCTGCGCGTAGACGAAATTGCTGGACAGGCTGGAGTAGGAAATGGAACTGTAACGGAACTTCCGCTTCTGGAGCACATGCCACAGGGCATAGACCTGCTTGTCCACGGTCGTAGCCGTGCCCTGATAGCCCAAGAAGCGGCGGACGATGCGTGTATCGAGCGCCTCGCGCAATATCTGGTCGATCAAAGGATGCTCCTCGTTGACATAGGCGGCAAAGAAAAGGCGCGTACTGACAAAGCGCGAACCGCCGCCGGGCTGCCGCTGCACGAAACCGAGCAGGCATTCGTTGATGCTGCGCATGGAGAACGTCCGCACCTTCTGCCCCAAGCTGTGCCTGTTAAGCTCGACGTTGGCCACGACACTGAACGGCTCGGCCTGGACGTTATCGCGCAAGGCATCATAACGCCAAAGCACTTCCGGATATATGGTGTACTCCGCATGGGCACGGGGCAAGACGAACTCGGAAACGGAACGGGCGAAAAAGGGCGTTTCGTTCAGTTCGATGCGCACGAGGCTATTGGCCTGGTCCGACTTGACGCGGATGGCGATAAGCGACTTGGGGTTGCCCACAAAGAGCGTGTCGGCAGGGGGAATGACCTCCGCGTCGGTAGCGGCGACCGAGAGGATGGCGGAAGGGAAGACGTTGCCGCCAAGCTGGTCCGTAATCTCGAAATCGGTAGAACGGGAAAGACGCGTGACAAGCACGGCCACGCCTGCGATAATGATGGCCGAAGCGCCGATAACGGCCCACCAGAACTGACGGCTGCGAAACCGCAAGCGGGACAGAAGGAACATAGTCAGTCTATATTAGAAAAACGCTATCGTATAAAGATAGAGCACGGCGGCGGGGATTGCGAACAACGAGGAGTCGAAGCGGTCGAGCATTCCGCCATGCCCGGGCAAGATGTGCCCGCTGTCTTTGATGCCGAACTCCCGCTTGAAAAGGCTTTCTACGAGGTCGCCCCACGTGCCGAAGACACAGACCGTCAACCCCAGACCCATCCATTGCGGCAAGGTGAAGCATCCGAAAAAATGCCAGAGGACTGCCGCGGCGGCCAGGCAGAGCAGACCGCCGCCTATGCTGCCAACCCACGATTTCGCGGGAGATATTCTGGGAAACAGTTTCGCGGGGAAATATTTATGGAGCATGCTCCCGCAGCAGTAGGCCCCGGTGTCGCTGGTCCATAGGAAGATGAACACGGACAAGGGGATAAACCATAAATATACTACGCGGTTGGCCATCGCGTCATACTGAAACGCCAGGACGTTGAGCAAAGCAAACGGCAACGCCACATATAGCTGCGAGGCAAAGGCATAGGCCCAGTTTTTCAAAGGGTCGGGGCGCCGCAGATACAACTCGCTGATGGGAAGATAAACAAGCGTCAGCAAATAAGGGACAAAGACGCTCCCTTCCGGCACACCGTTCAGATAGCCCGAGAAATAGTAGGAAAAGGCCAGGAAGAGATAGACGCCGCCAACGGTGTTGATGAGACGGTTGACTTCCGCCTTGGCATAACGGTTTACGAGGGTGGAAAATTCCCATAGCGTAAGTCCCGTGATGAGGGCGAAGAGAAGCGCGAACGTTACGGGCGACCACGCGATGCCGGCCACGATGGCTGCGACAAACAGGATGCCCGTAACGGTCCTTAATATTAAATTCTTCATTCGTTCGTATTTCCTTTCTCCGACTTTTGGCCGTCCGTTTCCGGTACGGATGCTTCAGCGTTGCCTAAGGCCTGGCCCTCCGCCAAGGATTCGCCGGAAATGCTGGTCTGGCCGGGCTTCTCGGGAACGTTCGGCCCGGAAACCGGGGTGGCCTCCTGTGGAAGGGGCGGCAGGGGAGCATCGCCTTCCGCAACGGGCAGCGGCGCCGACACGGCGACCTCGCTGTCTTCGGCCTGCAATGCCGCTTTTTCTGTTGCTGCGCGCTCCTCCTCTTCCTGTATTTCGTCCGCGCGGCTCTTCCACGGTCGCTTGCCGAATATGCGCTCGACGTCTTCCGTAAAAATGACTTCGCGGTCCATCAGGATTTGGGCAAGCCGGGCGTGTTGCTCGGCATGCGTGCTCAGGATTTCCTTGGCACGGCGATACTGCTCGTTGATCAGATTCTTCACCTCGGCGTCGATCTTCTCGGCCGTTTTCTCCGAATAAGGCTTCGTGAAATTATATTCCTGGTTGTTGTAGTAACAGAGATTGGCCAGCTCGTCGCTCATACCGAGATAAGCCACCATGCCGTAGGCGCGCTTCGTGACACGCTCCAGGTCGTTGAGAGCGCCCGAAGAGATGTGTCCCGAGAACAGTTCCTCGGCTGCCCGCCCGCCTAACGTCGCGCAGATTTCGTCCAGCATCTGCTCCTTTGTCGTAATGGAACGCTCTTCGGGGAGATACCATGCGGCGCCGAGCGACTGTCCGCGGGGAACGATGGTTACTTTCACCAACGGGTTGGCGTATTTCAGAAGCCACGAAACCGAAGCGTGGCCGGCCTCGTGGATAGCGATGGTGCGCTTTTCCCCTTGGGTCATCACCTTCGTCTTTTTCTCCAGACCTCCGATAATACGGTCTACGGCGTCCAGGAAATCCTGCTTGCCGACGCGGGGCCGGTCGTGGCGCGCCGCGATAAGTGCGGCTTCGTTGCAGACGTTGGCAATGTCGGCGCCGGAGAATCCCGGCGTCTGGCGTGCCAGGAAGTCCACGTCTATATCGTCGTCCAGTTTTAGCGGGGCCAAGTGTACGTTGAAGATGGCGATACGCTCGGAAAGTTCCGGCAGGTCCACATGAATCTGCCTGTCGAACCGCCCGGCGCGCAATAAGGCGCTGTCCAATATCTCCACGCGGTTGGTCGCCGCCAGTATGATGACGCCGGAGTTCGTGCCGAAGCCGTCCATCTCCGTCAGGAGCTGGTTGAGCGTGTTCTCGCGCTCGTCGTTCCCGCCGAAGGACGGATTTTTCCCGCGGGCACGGCCGATGGCGTCTATTTCGTCTATGAAAATAATGCACGGGGCTTTTTCCTTCGCCTGGCGGAACAGGTCGCGCACCCTGCTGGCACCGACGCCGACGAACATTTCTACGAAGTCGGAGCCCGAAAGGGAGAAAAAGGGGACGTCGGCCTCGCCGGCCACGGCTTTGGCCAGCAGCGTCTTGCCGGTACCCGGGGGGCCCACCAACAGGACGCCCTTGGGTATCTTGCCGCCCAGCGTGGTGTACTTGCGGGGATTTTTGAGGAAGTCTACGATTTCCTGCACTTCTTGCTTGGCGCCTTCCTGCCCGGCTACGTCCTTGAACGTCACGTGCGTGCCGTTTCCTTTTTCAAAAAGGCGGGCTTTGCTTTTTCCTACGCCGAAGATGCCGGAGGAGTTGCCGCCCCCGCCGTTGCCCATTCGCCGCATGAAGTAGAACCACAGGCCGACGAGCAGGAACACGGGCAGCAGGCTGTAGATCAGATTGAGGAAAATGCTGTTCGATTCCTCATACGTCACCGGTACGTTGTATTTTTCCACGAAGTCGCCCACTTTTTCCACGCTCGGGCATTTGGCGGACACGGACGGCTTCTTTCCCGCCCGCTCCGGTCCTTCCTGGA
The DNA here is from genome assembly GCA_902464615.1 of uncultured Prevotella sp. Lineage (GTDB taxonomy): Bacteria > Bacteroidota > Bacteroidia > Bacteroidales > Bacteroidaceae > Alloprevotella. The sequence goes on from CABQKA010000001.1 coordinate 240,628, forward strand.
ACACGGTGCGGATTTTCTCCGGCTTCACTATAAGGCGTGCCGTACCCTCCGTCTTGTTGACGAACACCTCAGAAGCGTAGCCGTTTTTAATATAGTTGCAAAACTGCGTGTAGTTTACCTCCTTGTTTATCCCGCCTGTTGTATTCTGGCCTTGGAAAAGCATGAAAGCCAACCCCACTATGATGACAATATACAGCCAGTTCAAGTTGAACCGGGGCATATTGCCTTTTCTGTTGTTTTCGTTCATTTCTCGTTTGTAAATAGCTGTTTGTTGTGATAGGGCCGTTTACCGCGCGGTTTCTGTGCGGGTGCGGAGCGCCTGCCGCCAGCGGCGCGTCTCCGGCCGTCAGTCCAGGTCGGGGACCGTGCTGACCTCTGCGTCCTCCCAGAGATGCTCCAGGTCGTAATGCTCTCGCGCTTCGGGCAGGAAGATGTGGACCATCACGTTACCGTAGTCCATCGCTACCCAGTAAGCATTGCGCAGCCCGGCTATGGCGGCCGGCTTCTCGTTCGCCTTCAGGCGCGTGGCCTCATAGACGGCATCGGTCACAGCCTCTATTTGCTGGGGCGAGCCGCCCGTACAGATGACGAAATAGGAACAAGGTGCGGTATGTATGCCCGTCAGGTCGGCCACGACGATTTGGCGGCCTTTTTTCTCCTGAATGCCTTCGACGATGGTATTTACTAATTCTGGTGTTTTGCTCATTGATTTGAATTGTGAAGATAATGCGGTGCAAAGTTAAAATGAAATATCCGATTTCCTCCACGGGGCTAAGTAAAAAACATAGTCTTTTTTGATTTTTAGAGATTAAGGGAGGGGTGAAACGGGCCTTCTACGCCCGGAAATACATTTTTTTTGAAAAAAATCGGCCAAACATTTGGAGCTTACAAAAGAAGCCCGTACCTTTGCACCCGTATTCAGGAGGGCATCCCGAATACGAAGACAAGTTTGGGGTATGGTGTAATTGGCAACACTACAGATTCTGGTCCTGTCTTTCCTGGTTCGAGTCCGGGTACCCCAACGAAGCGAAGGCTGCAAGCTACGGAAGTGAGCTTGCAGCCTTCGCTTTATGCGTTCCGCTCCCGTCGGCCTGACAAGGGGCGCAGGCGGGCGTCCCGCCGCCACACACCGGCAAGGAGCGCATCCCGGTCCGCGGCGCCGGCGGCAGAGTGACGGGCTTGCGGGCCTTAGCCCCGTGGAAAGGGGGCCTATCCCAGTTTTCACAGCCCTTAGCCCCGTGACGACGGCCCGCCGCCCGACAGGCGCACGGCGGCACTTCTTCCGCACTGCAAAGGGGCTGCAGCGGCCAGTTCCGGTAAAAATCCCTGCCCCGCAGCCGTTTTAACGCCGCAGATTTGGCCAACTGGAAGAATCTCCCTACATTTGCGGGAAATCGAATACTTTAATAATCTCTAAATACTTATGGAATGGTTTGAATCCCTCTTCACCGACACCGATTCGGTGGCGCACGTGGTCCTGCTCTACGCCATCGTCATCTCTGTTGGCGTGCTGCTGGGCAAAATCAAGTTCGGCAGCATCTCGTTAGGGGTCACGTTTGTGCTCTTCACCGGCATCCTGGTAGGGCACCTCTACCACGTAAGCGGCATCGGCTCGGCGATGGGTGGATTTGCGTGCCCCGAACCAGTACTTAACTTCATCCAGGACTTTGGCCTGATTCTCTTCGTCTACTGCATAGGACTGCAGGTGGGCCCGGGCTTCTTCCAGTCATTCAAAAAGGACGGCATCCAGATGAACCTTGTCGCGACGGGCATCGTACTGCTCAACGTCGCCGTGCTCCTGGCACTCTATTACATCGTCTTCGACACGTCCAACCCGACCAGCCTGCCGATGGCCGTCGGCGTACTCTGCGGCGCCATCACCAACACGCCGGGCCTCGGTGCCGCGCAGGAAGCCGTCTCGTCCATGAACATCGACATGGGCGGCCTGAACATCGCGTCGGGCTATGCCTGCGCCTATCCGCTCGGCGTACTCGGCATCATCGGGGCCACCATCGCCATCCGCTACATCTGCCGCATCAAGCTCGAGAAAGAAGAGGAGCAGCTCCGCGCCATGCAGGAGGACAACCCGCACGCCAAGCCGCACTACATGTCCCTGCGCGTGGACAACAACGCCCTGGCGGGCAAAAGCATCGAGCAGTTGAGCAACTTCCTGGGCCGCACCTTCATCTGCACGCACTACAAGCAGGGCGACACCATCTTCTCGCCGAACAAGAAGACCGTACTCCAGCTGGGCGACGAAATGAACGTAGTCTGCGCGGAAGACGACGCCGAAGCCGTGGCCACTTTCATCGGCAGCGTCATCACCGTGGACTGGCAAGCCGAAAAGGCGCCCATCATCTCCAAGCGTATCCTTGTGACCCGTTCGGAAGTGAACGGAAAGACGTTCGGTGAGATGCACTTCAGCTCCATGTTCGGCGTAAACGTGACGCGTATCACCCGTTCCGGCATGGACCTTTTTGCCGACCGCGCCCTGCGCATCCAGATTGGCGACCGCCTCATGGTGGTGGGCCCCGAAGATGCCGTGAACCGCGTGGCCCGCGTGCTGGGTAACTCCATCAAGCGTCTGGACCACCCGAACGTAGGCTCCATCTTCCTGGGCATACTCATCGGTATCATCTTCGGCAGCATCCCGTTCCAGTTCCCGGGCATGACCACGCCGCTCAAGCTCGGTCTGGCCGGCGGTCCGCTCGTCGTGGCTATCCTCGCCGGCTGCTATGGCTACAAGTTCCATCTCGTCACGTACACCACGACTTCCGCCAACCTTTTGCTCCGCGAAGTGGGCCTCATCCTCTTTCTGGCCAGCGTGGGCATTAAGGCCGGCGCCAACTTCTGGTCGACGGTGGTCGACGGCGACGGACTCACCTACGTCTGGGTCGGTTTCCTCGTCACGGTCATCCCGCTGCTCATCATGGGCGTCGTGGCCCGCGTCAAGTTCAAGTTGAACTACTTCACGCTAATGGGAGTCCTTGCCGGCTCCACGACGGACCCTCCCGCGCTGGGCTATGCCAACCAGGCCGCCAACAACGACGCGCCGTCCGTAGGCTATTCCACGGTCTACCCGCTCGCCATGTTCCTGCGCATCCTTACGGCCCAGGCACTCATCCTGTTCATGTGCATGCCCGGGGCCTGACGGCGCTGCCACGGGACTAAGGCCCGTATAAACCGGGCTTAGCCCCGTGGCGCGTAGCCTTAGCCCCGTGGCACATCCCATAATCCCTACACAAGCCGCCCCCGTCCGGTAAAATCCGTGACGGGGGCGGCTTGCGCAGTGTCCGGGGGCACAGGCCTCCGGATGTATGCAGGGCTTAAAACTCGCTCAGGTCGACAAACTGGCCACGCTTGCGGCGCTCCTCAATAAGCCGGTCCAGCATCTTGCGACGGTCGGCCGCCACATAGCGGCGGGCGAAAATGTTCGGAATGGCCACACCGACCGAAATGCAAAGGATGGTCAAGGCCGAAATGATACCGAACTGCACCGCGCCCGTCACTTCGCCCACAACGCCGTCCATCTCGATGAAGGCAATCAAGGCCCTGTACATCAGCACACCGGGAATCATCGGGATTACGCTGGGGATGGTAAGCACGTGATTAGGCACGTGAAACCAGTGGACTGCCTTCACCGCAATGAGGCTGACCAGCGTGGAACCGGCCAGCGAGCCGAGCGCCAGCCCCATATCCAGCCCCACGTTGCCGTTACTCGGGCCGAGGTTGACAAAGTTGCGCGTGCAGACGGCCAGTATGCCGCCGACGGCGATTACCCACAGCACGCGGCGGGGCACATTGAATATCATCGAGAAGCCTACGGCCGATATGGCGGCGGCTATGGCGTATTCCCAATAGGAGTGGTGGGGCGTCATCGGGATGCCCTGGAACTGCGTCAGGTCGAAGTCCGACACCTTCAGAAAGAAGGCGATGCCAAACGACATGGCGATGACGATGAGCAACGTGTTGACCGCGCGCGTGATGCCTACGGGAATGTAATTGTCCAACATATCGTCCACGAAATTGATTAACGGCACGCCCGGCACGATGAAGAGGGCACAGGCGAGCATCGGATGAAGCGGCGTGCTGGTCCATCCCTCCGGAAGGAAAGTCGTGGCCCAGGCGAGCAGCGTGGAACAGAAGGCGGCCACAGCTATGCTCATGTACACGTTCATCCCCCACTCTATACACTTGGCCCGGAGGCGGAATCCTGCCATCGCCGCCAGTGAAGCGTACAGGAAAGCGACCCAGTCGCAGCCGAACTGCACGCAGAAGCCGCCGCAGGCGAAGCCGGCGCCCAACATGACGACCAAGGGCGAGTAGTTGCGTCTGCGGGTGCGGATGCTTTCCAGCTCCTCCTCGTAGCGCTCCAGCGAATAGCCCTCGCGGATGGCGCGCCAGGACAACTTGCTGACGGCCGAGAGTACGGTCATGTTGATGCCGTGCCGCTCGCAGCGTTGGAACTTGGAGAAAGAGTGCTCGCCGTCGCTCAGGTTCACCATGAGCATGTCGTAGGTCACGCTGATGTGCAGGTGCTCTTCCGGCAATCCCAGGAAAGCCGCCGTGCGCTTCATGTTGCGCATGATGCGGTTCGTATCGGCCGCACTTTCCACTAATAGTTTACCCGTGCGCAGCAACAAATCCAGCTTATGCCGCAATAATTGTTCTGAATTCATAAGTTAAGTCAATAAGATGAGCGTTAGGGAATGTTGAAAATTGCTGCAAAAGTACAAAAAATTCCTTAGGCGGGGAAATGGCCGGACGGCGGACGGCCCTTCCTGCGGCCGAAGCGGACATCCTGGCTCCTTGCCCCGTCGCCGCTTTCCGAAATAAATTTCTACCTTTGCACGTCATGGAACAAAGTCTGAAAGAGAAAACTGCCCGCGGAATACTTTGGGGCGCTGTCAACAATGGCGGACAACAGCTGCTCAACCTCATTTTCGGCATTTGCTTAGGGCGCATACTCAGCGCCTCCGACTATGGCATGGTCGGGATGCTCACCATCTTTGCGCTCATAGCCTCCTCGCTTCAGGAAAGCGGCTTCATCTCCGCCCTCAATAGGAAGACGAACGCCTCGGCCGCGGATTTCAACGCGGTCTTCTGGTTCAATGTCCTTTGCAGTACGTCCCTGTACGTCGTGCTCTTCTTCGCCGCGCCGCTCATTGCGGCCTGGTTCAAGGAGCCTGTACTCGTCCCGCTCGGCCGCCTCTCTTTCCTCAGCTTCGTCTTCTCCAGCCTCGGAACAGCTCCGCGGGCCTACCTTTTCCGCAACATGCAGGTGAAACAGACCGCCTGGATCTCGCTCTCGGCCTTAGGCGCCTCGGGCGTAACGGGCATCGTGCTCGCCCTGAACGGCTTCGCCTACTGGGGACTCGCCGTCCAGAACCTCGTCTACTGCTTCCTGATGACCGCGCTCACGTGGCACGCGTCCGGATGGCGGCCCTCGTGGCGCGTGGACCTGCGTCCCTTGCGCGGAATGTTTGCTTTCAGCTCAAAGCTCCTTATCACGAACGTCTTCACCCATATCAACAACAACCTCTTCTCCGTCTTCTTCGGCCGGCTCTACGGCAAGCAAATGGTCGGCTACTACAACCAGGCAAACAAATGGACCTATTTGGGCTGCAACCTATTGAACGGGACACTGTGGAGCGTCACGCAGCCCGTCTTTGCCCGCCTCTCGGACGACCGCGAGCGCACGCTCCGCGCCTTCCGCAAGATGCTCCGCTTCACAGCCTTCGTCTCTTGCCCCGCCCTATTCGGCCTGGCACTCATCGCACCGGAATTCATCACGATTCTTATCACGGAAAAATGGATGCCCAGCGCGCGGCTCATGCAGATACTCTGCGCAGGCGGCGCGTTTGTCCCCATCGCTTCTTTCTACTCTAATTTTCTCATCAGCCAAGGGCGCAGCAACGTCTTCATGTGGAACACGGTGAGCCTTTGCCTGCTCCAGATGGCCGCGCTCGTTACGCTCTATCCCTTCGGCGTGCGCACCATGGTGACGGCATACGTCGCGCTGAACGTGCTCTGGCTGCCCGTCTGGCACCACTTCGTGCGCAGGCTTATCGGACTGTCCCTGCGCAACGCCCTACTCGACGTGGCGCCCTTCGTGCTTTTGGCCGCGCTCTGCTGCGGCATGGGCTACGCGGCCTCACTGCCTTTCGACAATGTGTATGTACGGCTCGCCGTCAAAATTGCCGCGACAGCCGTGGCCTACGTTGCCGTGATGAAAGGCCTGCGCGTCGTCGTTTTCCAGGAATGCGTGGACTTCCTGACGCAACGCTTCCGCCGCACGCACGCATAGACGCCATGCTCCCGGCCGCTATTTCCGCGGACCGGGAGCATGGCGTCATAATTTTCCAGCCTGAATTTCTTACTCGTCGCTCTGGCTGCCCAAGAACATCAGTACGTAGTAAACCAGCGTGGCCAGAGAGCCGAGAGCTGCCACCACGTAGGTATAGGCCGCGGAGCGGAGGGCGGAAACGGCCATGCCGTGGTTGCTGCCGTCCGTTATGCCGGCGTTCGACAGCCATGCGGTGGCGCGGCGGCTCGCGTCGATTTCCACCGGCAGCGTCACGAAGCTGAACAAAGTGGTCAGGGCGAAAAGTCCGATGCCGATAAGCAGCAGCTCGGGGAACACGTTCAACAGCAACACGCCGGCCAGCAGGACCCACGACACCCAGTTCGAGGCGAAGCTCACTACGGGCACCAAGGCCGAGCGCATTTTCAGCGGGGCGTAGGCCACGGCGTGCTGCACGGCATGACCGCACTCGTGAGCGGCCACCGCGGCAGCGGCCACCGAGCACGAGTCGTAGACTCCTTCGCTCAGATTCACGGTCTGGTCCAACGGGTTGTAATGGTCTGTCAACTGTCCCGGCGTACAGGTCACCCGGACGTTGTAGATGCCGTTGTCGCGCAGCATCTTTTCCGCTACTTCGCGGCCGGTCATGCCGTTGCACAGCGGCTCCTGCGAATACTTCTTGAACTTACGGGTCAAGTTATACTGTACGCCGTAACTGACCAAAGCGATTGCGATAAATATAATCCAAGCCATATTTTCTATATATAGGGTTATACAATTAAGGAAAAATCTTCCGTACTAAAGAGATGCAACTTGCGTGCCAATTGCAAGCTTCTGCCACGCCGGCCGCAGCAGCCCGCCGCGGCGCCCGGGTGGAGGAAGCGCCGCGCTCGACGTCAGGCAGACAGATGCCGCACTGACGCAGCCGCTGCTCAGCGCCCGTCGCCCCCTAAGGCTTCGTCCACGGCTTGCCCGGCACGTTCGTGGGCATCCTGAAGGATACGGTCCACGTGGCCGCGCACTTTCTCTTTCTCTTGATCTATGCGCTGGTTTACGGCCTCCTCTATCGTGCGGGGATTGTTTTCCTCCGCCCTTTCCGCGTCCGTCCGGCCGCTGCGGCCTTCCTCCTCCGTTTCCTCACGCTCGTTTTCTTCCGGTTCGTTTTCTTCCTCCTCTGCCTCGGATTCGTCGGTTTCTTCCGCGCCTCCCGAAAGCTGTTCCTGCAGATAGTTGGCCGCATGACGTTCCGCCGCGTCGCAGGAAGCCAGCAGCAAAACGGCACCGAACACGCCGGCCCAAATGTAGCTACGCTTCATAATTGTCTTCATATTGGCCGCGGCTTCTTGCCCGGGAGGCCGCAGCGGTGAATAAAAAATGCCAAGATGCGCTGCCGCATCCGCCGCCTGCACCGACTGCCGCGACATGCAAAAGCTATATGCCGGAGTCGCACGGCACGGGGCGGCAAATGCGCGCACGGCCTTGTAGGCGGCAAAGATAATCCAATCCGTCCAAAGAAAGGGGACATGCGATGCCACAAACCGGAAAAATCGTTCCGTAATTAAGCGTATTTACTCTTTTTTAAGGAGTTAGTACAGGACTAAGCGATTGGGACATTCGCCGCCAATGCCGGTTCCGGCGGCACTGCTCACGCTGTTTACGGGAATAGAGGAAGAAAATACGGGGCTAAGGCCCGCAGCGACGAGCCTTAGCCCCGTGGTAAAGCGGACAGTCCGCGGCCGTGTGGCGCAGCGGCACGGAACCGCGAACGGGCAACGCGTTCAAAGCCGGCGCAGCAGCATGACGTCCACATCGGGCGCCCACGCTCCGCCGTTCGAGAGCCGCACCACGTTTCTTCCCGCACGCAAGCGGACCGTAAGCCGGCCCTCGGCCGCGGCGTTCCCCGCTCCGGGTGCAAAAGCCAGCGTAGAGATTTCCTGCCCGTTCACGCTCACCGTGACTTCGCGCCGTTCCGGCGAGAGGCAGCGCAGGCACATTTCATACTCTCCCCCATCGTCGGACCATACGTCGCGCCATTCCAGATAGTTGTCCGGCCGTTTCCCGAGCCAGGTCACCTTGGCGCCGCCCGAACAGGCCGCGTCGTCGGTATAAGTGGCCGTACCCAGGGCCTGCTCGTTGGCTATGCACTGGTAAGCCTCGAGCCAGGCGCATTCGGCCTCATAAACCGTGCGCTCCACGCGGCGCTCACCCGTCAGGAGATAAAGGTGCGTGTCGTGGGGCGCAACCGTCGCCTCCATCACCCCGTCTGCCATCGGCCCGACGTCGGTGCGGGCAAAAAGGTCGCGCACGGCGACCATACCGGCCAAATCGACGTCCGCTGCAGCCAAGCGGAAACGGACTGCCGAATCCGTAGGATTATACAAAGCCACGGCGCGCGTCAGCCCGTTTCTCCGGACCACGTCCTTCACATAAAGCTCCACGCCTCCCTCGCGCTTCACCATCCGCGCCTGCAAGCCGAGCGTATCCTGATTGAGCGCCACGACTTCCGGGTTGGTCAGAAGGCTGAGCGAGGACTCGGGAATCGCCGTAAGGTCGCAGCCGACCAGAAGCGGCGAACTCATGATGCTCCACATACCCATGTGGGTGCGTTCCTCTTGCGGCGACAGCCCGCGGCCCAGCTCCAGCATGTCCATGTCGTTGTAATGGCCCGGCGAAGCGTAGGCCGACAGGTAGCGGTTGCGGCCTATAATGTCGCGGATGGAAGCCCATCCGGGCCAGATGTCGGTCGAGATGCGCCAGGACGAGGCCAGCCCGCAGACCCACGTGCCGGGAAAAGCCCAGCGGCAGACGTTCAGCCCCACGTCGTTGCGCCCTGTGCGGCGGATGGCATCACGGATCGCGGTGTAGCGTTCCCGCTCGTCCAGGTCCAGCTGTTCGGCATTTTGTTTGGGGTCTCCGCCGCAGAAATCCACTTTAATGAAGTCGAAACCTGTTTCCTTGAAATAGAAATCGGCATCCTGCTGGTCGTGACCGTAAAAGCCCACGCCGCGGGCTATGGAATCGGCATCCCAGAAAGAGCCGCACGTGTTGCGCCCGGCGTCGGAATAGATGCCGGCCTTGAAGCCCAGGCGGTGGATGTAGTCCACCACTGGCTTAAGCCCGTCGGGAAAACGGTGGGGATGGATGAGCAGACGCCCGGCCTTGTCCCGGCCGCCGAAGAAGCCGTCGTCGATGTTGATGTAACGGTAGCCGGCTTCTTTCAGCCCGTTGGACGCCATGGCGTCCGCCTGCCGGCAGATGATGGAATCGCTGATGTTGACGCGGTAGGTGTTCCACGAACTCCAGCCCATAATGGGCGGCCGTGCCGTCTGGGCCAGCGCGGCCGACGCAAAGGCAAAGACGGAAGCAAACAGGAGGATAGCGCGTTGCATATAAGGTCTCATGGGATAGGAATAAGGCGCGGAGCCGGATGAAAGCACGCCGGCCCCGCAACGTTAAGGTCACGGGGCCGGGACGACCGGACTGTCCAGCCGGAATCAATTAAAACATCTTGTCGGGGTAAACTCCTTCTTCGTGCAGTTTCTGGAATTTCTCCACCACGCCGGGGCGGTCCTCCGGATAAGTGACACCGAACCACTTGGACGTAGTGTCGAGCACCTCGCAAGTAGCCGTGCCGTCTTTAATCAGTTTGTCGACCATCAACGGAATGAAGAACTCGCTCTTCAGATTCTCCATGTTCTTCGGATCGCTCAGGAACGTTTTGAAGAAAGCATCGCTGTGCGCGAAATAGTCCGGCGTGAAGCCCCAGAAGTTCATGGAAACGGGCGTCGTGTCGGGGATGGATACCCACTGGCCTTCTTCGTCGAGATACTGCACTACGCCGTCGCGACGCTCGATTTTAGTGCGCTCCACTACGCTGACCAGGTGATGGTTGTCATCATATTCGCATACGCCGCGCGATACGGTCCCGCTGTCGGAAAGCGTATTGTCCACGCGGAAGCCTACCATGGCATATTTGCCGGTGCTGCCTTCGGGCAGCTCGCTCAGGAACTTGCCCATCACGCGGAAAGCGTCGCGGTCGTAGAAGTCATCGCAGTTGATCACGGCAAATGGCTCGTGAATCACCTTCTCGCCCATCATCACGGCGTGGTTTGTTCCCCAAGGCTTCGTGCGGCCTTCCGGACACTTGAAGCCTTCTGGCAGCGCGTCGAGCGATTGGAAAACGAGTTCGCACGGGATGTGTCCTTCGTACTTGGAAAGCACGATGCGGCGGAAGTCCTCCTCGAAGTCCTTGCGGATGACGAATACGAGCTTGCCGAAGCCTGCGTTGATGGCATCGTAGATGGAGTAATCCATAATCGTTTCGCCGTGAGGGCCCAGGCCGTCCAGTTGTTTCAGTCCGCCGTAACGGCTGCCCATTCCTGCTGCGAGGAGAAATAATGTCGGTTTCATAATGTACAAGATTATTGTTGGTTTTCTATTTTCCTGCAAATCTACGAAAAAAAACAATACGTGAATACACCGGCCCTTAAAAACTTGTTTCCGGGTAAAGGAGAAGGCGGACAAATACGGATGCGCCGGCACTGCTGGCCGGTCCGCGCCACACGGGAACTATTCCCGTAGAAACGGGGCTAAGGCCTGTAGCCACAGTCCTTAGCCCCGTTCTTGCCGGCCGGCACGGCGTGTCTGTAAAACGGGCTTCCGGCGCAAGCCTCCTACACGCCCATACTTGCCGCTACGGCTTCGGCACAGCGCTCGCCGTCGATGGCGGCCGAAACGATGCCGCCGGCGTAGCCCGCCCCTTCGCCGCAGGGATAAAGGCCTGCGCGCCCTACGTGGCACAACGTGTCGGCGGCACGGGGCACGCGGACCGGCGAAGAGGTCCGCGTCTCGACGGCAATGGCGCAGGCCTCGTTGCTCAGGAAGCCGTGGCTGCGCCGGCCAAACGTCTGAAAACCTTCGCGCAGCCTGTCGGCCACGAAACCGGGCAGCCAGAAGTGGAGCGGCGAAGAGACCAGTCCGGGCGAGTAACTGGACACGGGCAAATCGTAACTGAGACGGCGGTTCACGAAATCGGCCATGCGCTGCGCCGGCGCGGTCTGCCGCCGGCCGCCCTGCTGCCAGGCCAGCCGCTCCAAGGCTTCCTGCAAATACATCAGCCGCAAGGGGTTGGCGGCATCGGCATAGTCCTCACGCCCGGCGGCGAACTCCTCGTCGGCCATGGCCTGCTGCATGAAAGGAGCCAGCCCGCCGTCCAGGTCTTCGGGGCGCGTCTCCACCACCATGCCCGAATTGCTCCAGGCAGAGGAACGGGACGAAGGGCTCATGCCGTTGACCACGACCTGGCCCGGCCCGCTGGCTGCGGGCACTACGACACCGCCGGGACACATACAGAAACTGTACACGCCGCGGCCGCCGCACTGCGCCACGTAACTGTATTCCGCCGCAGGCAGCCACCGTCCGCGCCCGGCGCGGCTGTGATACTGGATGGCGTCTATGCGCTGCGCCGGATGCTCCAGGCGCACGCCCACGGCGATGCCTTTCTCCTCGAGCGCGAAACCGGCCCGGCGCAGATAGCGGTACACGTCGCGGGCGGAATGCCCGGTGGCGAGGATAACAGGCCCGCAGAACTCGCGGCCGTCCGCCGTCACGACGCCGTCCACCCGTTTGCCGTCGTCAATCAGTGCTTCGGCGCGGGTCTGGAAATGGACCTCGCCGCCCGAGCGGCGGATCTGCTCCCTCATGGCCTCGATGATGCGCGGCAGGCGGTCGGTCCCGATGTGCGGATGTGCGTCGCAGAGAATGTCCGGCGAAGCGCCGTGCTGGCAAAATACGCGAAGGATTTTCTCCACATTCCCGCGCTTCTTGCTGCGTGTGTAGAGTTTGCCGTCGGAATAAGCGCCCGCGCCGCCTTCGCCGAAAGCGTAATTGCTCTCCGCATCCACGCGGTGCTCGCGCGAGATGCGGGCGATGTCGCGCCGCCGCTCGTGCACGTCTTTCCCTCGCTCGAGGACGACCGGGCGAAGGCCCAACTCTATCAGGCGCAGCGCGGCAAACAAGCCGCCTGGTCCGGCGCCGACCACGACTACGGCCGGGCGGCCGGACACATCGCCGTAGGCCACCGGGGGGAAGTCCGCTTCCGGCGGCGCCTCGTTCACGAACAACTCAAGGGAGAGGTTCACGTAAACGGTACGTTGCCGCGCGTCGATGCTGCGGCGGCGCACTTTCAAGGCTGTGATGGTGCGCACGTCGATGCCTTCCTCCCGCGCCACGAACAGGCGAAGGCGGTCGGCCTGATAGGCCACATCCGGCGTCACCCGGACTTGAAGCTCCTTTTTCATATTTTCGTTCGGATAGTTAATCACGGTCGGGCTTCTCCGTGCCTCAGCCGAAAAGCTCGCGCAAGGCCTGCTCGACACGGCGTACCGGGACAAGTTCGATGGCATAGTGCGCGACGTCAAGTCCCTTGAGATTGGTTTCGGGCACCAGGATACGGGAAAAGCCGAGCTTTTGGGCTTCACCCACACGCTGTGCAATGCGTGTCACGGGGCGGATTTCGCCGCTCAGGCCTACTTCGCCAGCCATGCAGACGGTGCGGTCTGTCGCGGTGTCTACGTTGCTGGAGAGCACGGCCGCAATGACGGAAAGGTCGATGGCGGGGTCGGTCACGCGCAACCCGCCGGCTATGTTGAGAAATACGTCCTTCTGCCCGAGTTTGAAACCTACGCGCTTCTCCAGGACGGCCAGCAGCATGTTGAGCCGGCGCAGGTCGAAGCCCGTGGCGGAACGCTGCGGCGTCCCGTAGGCGGCAGTCGAGACGAGGGCTTGCGTCTCGATGAGGAACGGGCGCGCGCCCTCGACCGTCGCAGCCACGGCAATGCCGCTCAAGGCGTCTTCGCGCCCGGTGAGGAGCAGTTCGGACGGATTCCCGACTGCCCGCAAGCCCGTGCCGCCCATCTCGTATATGCCCAGTTCGTCGGTCGAGCCGAAACGGTTCTTCACGCTCCGCAATATGCGGTAGAAATAGTGTCGGTCGCCCTCGAACTGCAAGACGGCGTCTACGATATGTTCCAATACTTTCGGGCCGGCCAGGCTGCCTTCCTTTGTGATATGGCCTACGAGCACTACGGGCACATTGCTTTCCTTGGCAAATTTCAACAGGGCGGCGGCACACTCCCGTATTTGCGTCACGGAACCGGGCGACGAATCGACCGTTTCGGAAGCAATGGTCTGAATGGAGTCTATGACGACGATGCCGGGGGCCGTATTGCGTATGTCCGCGAATATCTGTTCCAGGCGCGTCTCGCAGACCAGGAAGCAGTCCGTCCTATGGTCCGGCAAACGGTCGGCGCGCAACTTGATTTGCCGCTCGCTCTCCTCGCCGCTGACGTAGAGCACGCGCTGTCCGGCCATGCGCAACACGGTCTGGAGCAGTAGCGTAGATTTCCCGATGCCAGGCTCTCCGCCCAGCAGGACCAGTGAGCCGGGCACCAGACCGCCGCCCAGCACGCGGTTCAGTTCGGCGTCGTGCGTGTCGATGCGTTCCTCGCCCGTAGCCGTCACTTCTGAAAGCCGCACGGGCTGGGGGCTGCGCCGGTCTGCGCCGGTCAACGCGTCCGCCGCCCGGCGGGCCGGCGACGCGACGGGGCGGACGGACAGCTCGCGGTACGTGTTCCACTCCCCGCAAGCCGGGCAGCGTCCCACCCACTTGGGCGACTCCTGCCCGCAGTTGGAGCAGACGTAAACTACTTTATCCTTTGCCATCTTACTCCAATTCTGCAAGCACGCGGCGCAATTCCTCCAGTTCGGCCCGGACGGCCTGCAGGCGTTCCACCACTTCGACCGTCTGCACCGTGCCTTCCTTGTTTTTCTTCAACAGTTCGCGCGCCGCGGCGATTTTAAGCCCGCGCACCTTCACCAAGTTATACACAAGGCGTACCTGCCCGATGTCCTCCTTCGTATAGCGGCGGATGTTGCGGCCCGTTTTCTTCGGCGCAATCTGCGGGAATTCCTTCTCCCAGAAACGGAGCAGCGTCTCCTTCACACCGAACATTTCGGCCACTTCGCCGATGGTGTAGTAAAGCTTCAGCTCTTTGTCAGGATTAAGAGGCATAACGTCTGTACTTGGAACGCCGGAACACGCCACACGTCAGGCTCCGGCGTCGGGATTACTCATATACATTTTCTATGGCCGCCACGTAGACCGCGTGGAAAGAGCCGCCCGGCCTGTCGTTGTACCAGCGCTCCAGCGGCGCGCGTTCCACGAACTCCTCCGGCCGGATGGCGGTGCGGTAGAGCTTGCGGCACTCCAGCGTGAGGCGGGCCTGTTCAAAGCCCACGCTGCCCAGTTCCGTCGCCACGGGGCGCAGTCCGGTGGCGGCCGCCTTGTCGCCGTCGCGGCCCGAATGCGCGCCGCAATAGTTCACGATGTCGCGGTGCGCCTCGCCCAGGAACGAGAGTGTGAAACGCGGCTCGCGCTCCACGAACTCATAAGTGTAGCGCTCGGGACGGATGAAGACGAAAGCGACCGGCTGCCCCCAGAGGAAGCCCATGCCGCCCCACGAAGCGGTCATCATGTTGAAATGCTCCGGCGTACCCGCCGCAACAAGCATATACTCGCGGCTGATGTCGCGTATCAGATCCTCGCTGCCCAAACGGGCTATATCGCATTTTTTCATACTGCAAAACGTTTTGGAAGAACAGGCAAAGATAGCGCATGACGGGGAAAAAGCAAAACGAAACGGCATGTTTTTTCGGCAGGGCGGCCTGCGGCGCGCGGAAGCGGCGGACCGCCGACGGCCGCCGTCCCGCTCCGTTTGCGAAAGCATCCGGCCGGCACGCCGGCGCCCGCTGCGGCCACGGGGCTTAGGGCCGTAGCGACGGGACTAAGCCCCGTTTTGACCAGCCTTAGCCCCGTGGCCCGGCAAACAGACCGGACACGACGGCAACGGGATGCCCGCGGCGCTTTTCCGCATCCGCAAAGCCCGGGGACGGATTTTTATCCTTAACTTTGCTCCCCCGCGGGCGGCACGTGCCACCCCGCCAAGCCCAACGAACGCCATGCCATCATTGCCCACAGCTTTCACCGAAGAAATGCAGGCCCTGCTCGGGCCGGAAGAAGCGGCGGCCCTCTGCCAAGCACTTGAGGGCACAGCCCCCACCAGTCTGCGCGCCAACCCGCTCAAGGACGACGCCGCCATCCCGACCGGCGGGGCGGTGCCCTGGTGCGCCGCGGGCCGTTACCTTGCGGAGCGGCCGGCCTTCACCTTGGACCCGCTGCTCCACGCGGGCTGCTACTACGTGCAGGAAGCCTCGTCCATGTTTGTCGAGCAGGCCTTCCGCTGCATCGTGCCCCCGGCAGGCCGTCTGCTGGACCTTTGCGCCGCCCCGGGCGGTAAGAGCACGCTCTGGCGCAGCCTGATGCCGGAAGGCACACTGCTCGTGGCCAACGACCCCGTGCGGCCGCGCGCCCTGGTGCTGGCCGAGAATATGGCCAAATGGGGGCATCCCGACGTGGTCGTCACCAACGCGCTCCCGGAACGCTTTGCCGCCCTGCCGGGCTTTTTCGACGTGATTGCCGCTGACGTGCCCTGCTCGGGCGAAGGCATGTTCCGCAAAGACCCGACCGCCCGCGATGAATGGTCGGCATCCGCACCCGCACGCTGCGCGCAGCTGCAATTCGACATCATACGCGACGCATGGCCAGCCCTGCGCGAAGGCGGTTTTCTCGTATACAGCACGTGTACGTTCAACCGGCTTGAAGACGAGGACAACGTCGTGCGAATCTGTGAGGAACTGGGCGCGGAGCCGGTGCCGGTGCCCGCGGCGGCGGACTGGGGCATAGCCGGCGACACGACCGGCCGCGGACTGCCCGTGTGCCACTTTTTCCCGCACCGGACAAAAGGCGAAGGATTTTTCCTTGCCCTGCTGCGCAAGACTTCCATGCCGGCCTCCGCGCGCGACGGGCGACGTGGCCGCCGCACGCGGCCGGGAAACGTACGCACCGAGATGCGGGCCGCCGCACGGTGGCTGCGGGGCGACGCGGACTTTGACCTGTTCCAGCCGGCGCCGGACCGCGTGGCGGCCATACGCTCCTCGCTGGCAGAGGACGCCGGCCGCGTGGCATCGGCCACAGGGGCGCTGATGGCCGGCATACCCCTGGCGGAAATCAAAGGGCGCAAGCTCATCCCGGCCCATGAATTAGCGCTGTCCGTCCGCCTTTCGGGCGAAGCATTCCCACACGTCGAGCTGGACCGCCCTACGGCCCTGGCCTACCTGCGACGCGAAGCGGTGACGCTCCCGCCCGACGTACCCCGCGGCTACGTCATCGCCACATTCCGCGGGCATCCGCTCGGTTTTCTCAACCAGCTCGGTACGCGGGCCAATAACCTCTATCCGGCGGAATGGCGCATCCGCAAACAGACCACAGACTGAACCACGCCGCCCCGGCGGCCCCAAAATACATCCCAAGACATGAAATATCTGGAATTTACCTTCACGACCACGCCCGCCAGCGAGACGGTGCATGACGTACTGGCCGCCATCCTGGCAGAAGCCGGTTTCGACAGTTTCGTAAACACCGGGGCGCTCGACCGCCCGCGTCTGCCGGGAAGCAGTGACCCGGAAGCCCCGGCCTTTGCCGACGCGCCCGCCACAGGACTTTTCAAAGCCTACATCCGGCAGGACGCGTTCGACGAGGACACGCTGCGCGCCGCGCTTGCCGGTTTCCCCCTGCCCGGCGTCAGCATCACCTACGAAGCGGCCGAGGCGGAAGACAAGGACTGGAACGCCGAATGGGAAAACCACTACTTCCAGCCACTGGTCGTAGGCGGCCGCTGCGTCGTGGCCAGCACGTTCCACCGCGACGTCCCGACGGCGGAATACACGGTCCTCATCAACCCGCAGATGTCCTTCGGTACAGGCCACCACGCCACGACGTCGCAAATGTTAGGCCGCCTGCTGGACGACGACCCCAGCGGCCTGTCCGTCCTCGACATGGGATGCGGCACAGGCATACTGGCCATTTTCGCCCGAATGCGCGGCGCCGCCGCATGCCTCGCCGTGGACAACGACGAATGGTGCGTGCGCAACACGCAGGAGAATATCGCCCTGAACCATGTGACAGGCATCGAAGCGCGGCTCGGAGACGCGGCGTGCCTGCCGGAAGTCCCGGCTTTCGACCTGATACTGGCCAACATCAACCGCAATATCCTGCTGGCCGACATGAAACGCTACGCGGCATGCCTGAAAGCGGGCGGCGCAATCTACATGAGCGGTTTCTACACCGACGATACGCCCCGCATCCGCGAAGAGGCCGAAAAGCAAGGGCTGCACTTCGTGGACGAGCACGCCGAAGAGCGCTGGGCCTGCGTGAAGTTTGAAAAGGCCTGAAGCGCTTTCCGCCGCCGTTTCCGGAGGGGTTAACATTAATTACCGCCGAGGGTTTCCGCCCCCGGCTTTTTTTTGTCAATTTTGCAGCCGTTGCATAATATCACAATCTTATGAGAAAATTACTATGCCTGCTTTTGCTGCTGGCCGCAGCCGTGCCTGCTTCCGCGCAACAACAGACGGCCGACAAGCGCAGCCATCAATTGTTTGTATTCAAAGAGTTCAAAGACGCCAAAGTGCTCCAGCCCTTCGGGCGCTCCACGACGGCCAAAGCCAATATTTTCTATAAAAACGGCGCCCTCTGCTTCATGCAGGACGGAAAAATCATGCAGGCCTACACCAACAACGTGCTGGGCGTAGAGTTCGACTCCCTGCAATATAAGAAAGTAGACGACACGTGCATGGGCCTCGTCGTCGCCTCGAAAGGATACAATTACCTGCTGCGCGTCACGACCATCGACATGAAGCAATACAAGGCCGAGACAGAAGGCGGCGACAACCTGCCATTTTTCGAAATTCCGGACATCGGCGCTTTCGTGGAAATCGACGGGGAAAGTTTTGAATACGACAAAGGCTACCCGCTCGATGACAAATACTACTTCAGCATCCAAGGGCAAATCATCCCGGCAAACGAGACGCAATTCAAAAAATTCGTGCGGCCGGAAATGAAAGAAGCCTTCAAGAACCTGATGAACGACCGCCTGTGGAGCTGGCGCGACGAATCATCGCTCAAACAACTCTTCAACTATCTCCCGGACTGACCTGCCGCAGAAAAATGCCCGGACGGCCTGCACCGGGCAATCCGCCGGCACGCTCTCTACCCGCCGTGCCGCCTCCTCGTTTCCGGCACGGCGGCATTTTTTTCTTGCCGAATCTCCTTTTCTCCATATCCTCAGGACAATGAACCACACGCTACGACAGGCGGCCTTTGCCGCCACGATGTGGCTACCGGCCTCGCTGGCAGCGCAAGACCGTCCCAACATTATCTTTTTCCTCGTAGACGACATGGGGTGGCAAGAGACCTCTGTCCCCTTCTGGAAAGAAAAGACCCCGCTGAACAAGCGCTACCGGACGCCCAACATGGAGCGGCTGGCCCGTCTCGGCGTGAAATTCACAGAAGCCTATGCCTGCCCGGTTTCTTCCCCTTCGAGATGCAGCCTCATGACAGGCATGAACGCAGCAAGACACCGCGTGACCAACTGGACGCTACGGTATGACGAAAGCACGGATGTGCCTGGAGGCCCGCTGACATTGCCGGAATGGAACTGGAACGGCATTCAACCGGAAAAGACCGCCACCCCGCACGACAGCAGCCACGCCGCCGTAGTCACCCCGCTGGCCCAATTGCTCCACGACAACGGATACTATACAATACATTGCGGGAAAGCACACTTCGGCGCCATGACGACCAGCGGGGCAGACCCTTTGAATTTCGGCTTCGACGTGAACATTGCCGGAGGACCGCACGGAGGGCCTGCAAGTTACCTCGGAGAGCGCCAGTACGGGAAGGGTGATTTTCACATCAGCGGATTGGAAAAATATTACGCCGACAGCACGTTCCTGACCGAAGCGCTCACACGGGAGGCCATACATGCGCTGAAAGTGCCCATCGGGAGAAAACAGCCATTCTACCTTTACATGAGCCACTACGCTATCCACGTCCCATACGACGAAGACCGCCGTTTCTCAAAAAATTACCGGACTGCGGACGGGAAAGGCATCACCGACCTCCTGCTCCAAGCCCCGCTCAGCACACAAGAAATTAACCACGCCGCCCTCGTGGAAGGAATGGACAAAAGTCTGGGCGACCTGCTTGACTTCCTGGAAACACAGCCCGAAGTGGCCCGCCACACCATCATACTCTTCATGTCCGACAACGGAGGACAATCCATCTGGCCACGCCAGGGACGCTATGACCGCGACCAGAACTTTCCGGCAAGGGGCGGAAAAGGTTCGGCCCACCTCGGCGGCGTGCGCGAGCCCATGATGGTCTATTGGCCCGGCGTGACCCGACCGGGAACCGTCAACGAAAACCGCGTGATGATAGAGGACTTCTTCCCTTCCATCCTCGAAATGGCCGGCATCAGGCGGTATGAGACTTCACAAGAAACAGACGGCAAGAGCTTCGTGCCCCTCCTCAGGAACAACGGCAAAGAGCGCAGACGGCCCATTCTCTGGCACTTCCCCAACCATTGGGACGGCACGCAGAATCCGGAAGAAGGCTACGGGGCCTTCTCTGCCTTGCTTGATGGAGACTACCATCTCATCTATTCCTGGGAAACAAAGGAACTGCGCCTGTTCAACATACGAGAAGACATAGGAGAAGAAAAGAATCTGGCCGGTTCGCTCCCCAAGATTACCCGCAAAATGGCCAGACAACTGACCAAGATGCTCAAGAAGTGCGACGCACAAAGACCCACAATCACTGCGACAGGACTTCCGGCACCGTGGCCAGACGAGGTGTACACGGAATAAAAGTCCCATTGCCACCGAAGAGGGGAACAAGCCATTCAGAGCGGGGCGACCACGTTATGGTGTCGCCCCGCTCTGAATGGCTTAGCGAAAGCCGCAGACATGCTGCGGGTACGAATCCGCCACAACATGCCCTCAGCAAACAAATCTTTTATACGCGCCCTCAAAAAAATCATACGGCCCGGAGCCGCACAGCTTTCTTGCACACCCCGGCGACTATGATTATTTTTTTGTAATTTTGCAGCCGTAAACATATTGAGGAATGGAAAAAACAGATAGGTACAACGAGCTAGGAGAAAAGCCAATAGGCAGTCTGCTCATGCAGTATGCCATTCCGGCTATCGTAGCCATGACGGCCTCCTCTATCTACAACATCATCGACGGCATATTCATCGGGCAAGGTGTGGGCAAAGAAGCCATCATGGGACTTGCGTTGACCAATCCGGTCATGTCCCTGACCTCGGCATTCGGAGCAATGGTAGGCGTCGGCGCCTCGACCCTGATGTCTGTCCGCTTAGGGCAAAAAGACTATGCGACAGCCAAGCAGATATTGGGAAATGTCATTATCATGAATATTACCATGGGCCTTTCACTGGGCATCCTGCTGCTTCTGTTCCTGACGCCAATCCTGCGTTTCTTCGGAGCCAGCAACGACACACTCCCTTACGCCCACGACTTCATGACAGTCATTCTGATAGGCAATGTCGTGACCCATCTGTATTTGGGGCTGAACGCGCTGCTCCGCTCCACCGGCCGCCCGACGAAAGCAATGTTTGCCACCTTCGGTACCGTAGCCTTGAACTGCATTTTCGCCCCTATCTTCATATTTCTCTTTGATTGGGGCATCCGCGGAGCCGCCACCGCCACTATCCTCGCACAGGCGTGCATGCTCCTTTGGCAGTTTCACTTATTTTCCAATAAGGATGACATGATTCATCTAAGCCGGAAAATCATGCGCGTCCAAAGCCGCATAGTCCGCGAATCCATCGTCATCGGTCTGCCGCAGTTTTTAATTAACCTGTGTGCCTGTCTGGTAGCCATCATCGTGACCCGCAGTATGACGAAATACGGCGGCGACATCGCAGTCGGCGCTTTTGGTATCAGCAACCGACTGATACTCTTCATCGTACTGGTAGTCATCGGCCTGAACCAAGGCATGCAACCTATCGCAGGCTACAACTATGGGGCACAAAAATATGACCGTCTGCTGGACGTGCTGAAGAAAGCCGTCCTGGTAGCGACCGCCATTACAACGACAGGGTTCATTATCGGCACATTCTTTGCCAGACCGTGTGTCACCATTTTTGCCAAAGACGCCCCGGATCTGATAAACGAAGCCGCCCGCGGTTTACGCATCGTAGTGACTTGCTTCCCCATCATCGGCATGCAGGTAGTCTCCACCGCATTTTTCCAAAGCATCGGCATGGCGGGGAAAAGCATATTCCTTTCGCTGACGCGCCAGCTGATATTCCTGTTACCATCGCTACTCATCCTGCCGCACTTCTTTGACGACAAAGTATTGGGCGTATGGTATGCCACACCTGTCGCCGACGGGCTGGCAGCGCTCTTGGCAGCTGTAATGCTGACCCTCCAAGTGCGGAAATTCAAAAGCCGCATGCGGAAGCAAGCTGGCTAACAAGTCGGGAATCCCCGTTCCCTGGCCCTAAGGCAAGGTATTTATCTTTCACTACAAAACTTCACGCAACATGGATAACTTCGTCATTAACATAGGCAGACAGCTCGGCAGCGGCGGGCGCGCCATCGGCCATATACTGGCCCACGAATTCGGCATAGCTTACTACGATAAAGAAATCTTATCGCTTGCAGCAAAGGAAAGCGGTTTCTGCGAAGAAATTTTCGCACAAAACGACGAACACAAGGGATTCTTCCGCTCTGTCTTTGGGAACTTGGTCCCATTCTTCGGCGGAGGAACAAACTTCTATAACAACCAACTGAGCGAGGAGAGCCTCTTTCACATGCAGAGCGAAGCCATCCGCAAAGCAGCCGCAGACCATTCCTGCATCTTCATCGGCCGTTGCGCCGACTACGTGCTGCGCGACTTCCCCCGCTGCGTCAACGTATTCATAGCGGCAGACACAGAAGACAGAATCCAGCGTATCTGCGAATCGCAGAACGTAGACCGCAAAGCTGCCGAGCGGCTCATTGAACAAGGAGACAGCAAACGTGCAGACTTCTATAATTTTTACAGCCAAGGCACATGGGGAGCGGCCGCCACATACCATCTTTGCATCAACTCCAGCGTGCTCGGCATTGAAGGCACAGCGGCCTTCATCAAGGAGTTTGTCATAAAAAAACTTGAGAAATAAACATCAGGGGAGCGTCTCAGCCCAGCCGGCTACGGCAGCTGCCAACAAATCATGAAAAAAATCGGGCTTCTCTCTGACACACACGGATTCTGGGACGAACGCTACGCCCGCCACTTCGCCGAATGCGATGAAATATGGCATGCCGGCGACATCGGCTCCCTCGAATTGGCTGAGCGCTTAGCCGACATCAAGCCTTTGCGGGCCGTCTGCGGAAACTGCGACGGGGGCGATTTGCGGAAACTCTATCCCGTTGTGCTGCGATTCCGCTGTGAAGAAGCTGAAATACTCATCAAACACATAGGCGGCTATCCCGGACACTACGATGCCAGCGTGCGCCGCCTGCTACTTACCAATCCGCCCGACCTTTTTATTTCCGGACACTCACACATACTGAAAGTATGCTACGACAAAGGGCTGCGCTGCCTGCACATCAACCCCGGCGCGGCCGGTCTGCAGGGATGGCAAAGAGTACGTACGCTGGTACGCTTCACCATAGACGGCAAAGCTTTCAAGGACCTGGAAGTCATCGAACTGCAATAGTCATTCCATGCAGAGC
This sequence comes from uncultured Prevotella sp., assembly GCA_902464615.1. Lineage (GTDB taxonomy): Bacteria > Bacteroidota > Bacteroidia > Bacteroidales > Bacteroidaceae > Alloprevotella. Next base: position 263,633 of record CABQKA010000001.1, read on the forward strand.
GCCAAGACCACAAGCAGTCCAAACGTAAGCATATTCCTCGACGTATAGCCCAGAACGCGGTTAAGCCCGCGCCCGCAGCCTATCTGTACCATCTTGCGCCACGTCAGATAATGGGGAAGCAAATAAAAAAGCGGGAAAATGGCCACCCACATATATCCATACGCCGCCAACGCCGCCACGCACACATACCCCGCAATGCCCTGCAAGAAATAAAAATACCGGCCGAAAGGCTCACCGAAGACGGCGACAAGCGTCCGCTTCCCGACGCGCCGGTCCGTATCCCGGTCACGATAATTATTGACCACCAGCAACGTATCAATCACCAGGCCGCAGCCTGCCGCCAGCCACCACACTTCCGGACAGAGCTGGCGCCCCTGCACATAGAAAGTGCCCAATACGGGAACAAAGCCGAAAAACACCCACACCAGGATATCTCCCAGGCCACAATAGCTCAGTAACGTCGTATAAAGGAAAGCGAACACCACGCAGACTGCGCCGAGCGCCACAAGTCCCCAACCGCCATAGGGAAGCAGGAACAAGCCCGCGCAACATGCCGCCGCCAGCAGCGCCACAATGCCCCACCTCATGGCCCGAGGCGAAATCCATCCCTGCGCACAGGCCCTTTCCGGTCCCAAGCGGTCACTGCGGTCCGTACCTTTCAAGAAATCGTACAGGTCATTGATAAAGTTCGCGGCAATCTGCATCAACGCGGCAAAAACAACGCACAACAAAGCCGCTCCCCAGTCGGCCGTACCCTTCGCATAGGCCAAAGCCGTACCGGCAAAGACCGGTATCAATGCCGCCGAAAGCGTTTTGGGCCGTGCGGCCAGCAACCACGCCCGGACTGAATTTCGTTTCACTCCTTCCATAATGGCAGCAAATATAAGTGTTTTCCGTGGTCCGCAGCCATTTTGCCACAATAAAATGCGGAGCAGGCCGCGGCTTATTGGAAAAAATTTTAACTTCGCGACATGATAGCCCCGTCACACGGTCCTATTACCATACACCTATAATCATCAAACACCGCGACTAATGAAAAAGAGAACAATCTGGTTCATCGTCCTTTCGGCCATAGCCTGCCTGGTCTATGGCCAAGAATGGGTCAACCTCACTCCGAAGCCACTACAGATGACGGTAGCCCCCGGCCGCCTCGTCCTGCCCGAAAGCTTCACCATCAGCACGGGCACATTGCCCGAAGAAATGGCCGCCGAAGCGGACAAATTCGCCGAAGCATTCCGCGCAGCAACCGGGCGCAAGGCCAAGGTGCGCAAGCGCAGCGAAAAGGCCCTCATACGTCTGAGCCGTGCCGGCGCGGAACTGGGCGAAGAAGGCTACGAGCTGCACATCAGCGCACAGGGCGTTACGCTCAAAGCCGCCACGCCCACCGGTTTCTACTACGGATTCCAGAGCATCAAGAAAATGCTCCCGGCCAATGTCATGGCAGGAGTGCGGGACAAATCCGTGACAGAGTATGCCCTGCCGCTCGCCGACATCCGGGACATGCCGCGCTTCCCCTACCGCGGTTTCATGCTCGACGTGTCGCGCCACTTCTTCACTACAGCCGAAGTGAAACGCATGCTCGACGTCATGTCCTACTACAAGATGAACCGTTTCCACTGGCACCTGTCCGACGACCAAGGCTGGCGCATCGAAATCAAAAAGTATCCGCGCCTGACGGAGTACGGCAGCATCGCGTCCAACTCCCTGTTTACAGACATGGAGACGGGCGAATACTGGATTAACCGGCCCTACGGACCTTACTACTACACGCAGGAAGAAATCCGCGACGTCGTGGCCTACGCAAAAGAGCGCCACATCGAGGTCATTCCCGAAATAGACATGCCCGGGCACTTCATGGCCGCCATGGCCTCCTATCCGCAGTACAGCTGCACGCCGCGCGGCCGGCACGACGTGTGGTGCGGCTGGGGCGTCTCGACCGACGTGCTCAACGTGGCAGATACGGCCGCCGTGCGCTTTGCACGCGACATCCTCACCGAAGTCATGGACCTTTTCCCCTACGAGTACGTCCATATCGGCGGAGATGAATGCCCCACGAAAGCATGGGAGGAAAACGCCCTCTGCCAACAGCGGTACAAGGAACTGGGCCTGACGAGCTACCGGCAACTGCAAAGCCTCTTTATCCAGGATATGGCGCGCCACATCCAGGCCCGCGGGCGCAAGCTCCTGGTATGGAACGAAGCCATCACTGCCAAAGGAGCCGACACCGGCATCCTGAAGAGCACGGGCGCCACGGTCATGTGCTGGGTCGGGCCGGAAGCCGCGGCACGCAAGGCTGCCTCGCTCGGTATGGACAACATCATCACCCCCATCGGCCCTTACTACATCAACCGCAAGCAAAGCACCTCGCCCAACGAACCGCCGGCCGCCGGCGACGGGAAGGACGACCTGCGGCGCACCTATTCTTACGTCCCCGTGCCCGACAGTCTTTCAGAAGACATGAAGCGCCACTATAAAGGCGTCCAGGGCACGTTCTGGACGGAACACGTGTCCGACCGCGCCTACATGGAATACCTGGCCCTGCCGCGGCTCATCGCCATCGCCGAAGCCGGCTGGACGCAGGAGAAGGACAAAGATTTCGACGACTTCTGCCGCCGCATCACTGCCGACCGCGCCCTGCTCGATTACGGCCACTACAACTATGGCCGGCACTACATGCAGGACACGCCGGGCAACGACTGACCGGAACGGGCCATCCGGCCCGACGAGGCGGGGACGCGCTCTGCCGGCTACGGCGCGCGTCCCCGCCTTTCCTGTTCCCGCCGGCGCGGACTCCGGCGGGAAAAAGAAGGCGGCCCCGGCTAAAATCTTGCCCGGGGCCGCCTCTGTCCTTATAAGATGGCCGGTAAGGAAGGCCGCGCTCAGCCTACCGTCAGCAACGTCGCGCCCTCAAGGACGCTGTCGCCGGCAGCTACGCAGATGCCCGTCACCTTGCCGTCGGCCTCTGCCGTGATGTTGTTCTCCATCTTCATGGCTTCGAGGACAAGGACCGTCTCGCCCTTCTTTACGGCCTGGCCCATCTGGACCAGGATTTTCGTCACCACGCCGGGCAACGGAGCCTTGACGGGCGTGCCGGCACCCGGACCGGCTGCGGGAGCTGCAGCGGGGGCGGGAGCCGCGGCTGCAGGAGCGGCAGCCGGAGCCGCCGCGGCCGTTTCGGACGCCGCCTGTTCCGGCAATGCTTCCTCTACGAGGGAAGAGCCTTGCATCTCCACCTCGAAGGGGATGCCGTTCACTTCTACCTGGGCCACGGAGCCGTTGATGCTGCCGATGGTCACGTCATACTGTGCCCCGTTGACCTTATATCTGTACTGTTTCATCTGTGTTTGCGTTTAATGGGAATAGGGATGTGATAGCAGGAAATAGGTCCGCACGCCGCGTCAGAGCGCGTTCATGTGCTGGACCGGTGCGCCCCACGGGCTTTCGTGCGAGGCGAGCGTGATGACGCCGGTCTCTTCGTCGTGGACCACTTCCACCTCGTGCTCGATGAGGGCCAGCGCGATGACCGCGGTGTAGGCGGGCATATCCGCCTCCGGCACGGTGGGCACCGCCCCGTCGACAAGCACCTCGCCTATGGTGCAGCGCCCTTCGTCCAGGCGGATGGCAATTTCCTTGCCGTCTATTTGATATTTGAAAGTTTTCATGTTCTTCTGCTCTTAAAATGAACGGGAACGCACGGCGCGCGTTTAGAGGGGGATGTTGCCGTGCTTGCGCGCCGGGCGCGACTCGCGCTTGTTCTCCAGCTGCGCCAGGGCGCGGCATATGCGGAAGCGCGTGTTGCGCGGTTCTATCACATCGTCCACGTAACCGTATTCCGCAGCCTTGTAAGGATTGGTGAACAGGTCGTTATACTCTTTCTCCTTCGCGGCGAGGAAGGCTTTCGGGTCGGCCTGTTCCTTGGCTTCCTTGCCGTTGAGGATGGCCACGGCCCCGCTTGCGCCCATCACGGCGATTTCGGACGACGGCCAGGCGTAGTTGAGGTCGGCCTTGAGCTGCTTGCAGCCCATCACGATGTGAGAGCCGCCGTAGCTCTTGCGCAGCGTCACGGTCACCTTGGGCACGGTAGCTTCGCCGTAGGCGTAGAGCAGTTTGGCGCCATGGTCTATGACGGCGTTGTATTCCTGGCCCGTGCCGGGCAGGAAGCCGGGGACGTCGACGAGCGACACGATGGGGATGTTGAAGCAGTCGCAGAAGCGGACGAAACGGGCGGCCTTGCGCGAGGCGTTGCAGTCGAGCACGCCGGCATATACGCTGGGCTGGTTGGCCACGATGCCCACGCTCTCGCCGTTGAAGCGGGCGAAGCCGATGATGATGTTGCGGGCAAAGTTGCGCTGCACTTCGAGGAACTCGCCGTTGTCCACCACAGCGCCGATGACCTTATACATGTCGTAGGCCATATTGGGGTTGTCGGGGATGATTTCGTTGAGGCTGTCCTCCTTACGGTCGATGGGGTCGGTGCAGGGGATGCGCGGCGCGCGCTCCATGTTGTTCTGCGGGATGTAACTGAGCAGGCGGCGGATGAGTTGCGCGAACTCTTCCTCCGTCTTGGCCGTAAAGTGGCAGACACCGCTCTTGGAAGAGTGGACGCTGGCGCCGCCCAGCTCCTCCTGGGTGACGTCCTCGCCCGTCACGGTCTTGACCACCTTGGGGCCGGTCAGGAACATGTAGCTGACGCCCTCAAGCATGACGACGAAGTCCGTCAGTGCGGGGCTGTAGACGGCGCCGCCGGCGCAGGGCCCGCAGATGCCGGAGATCTGGGGAACGACACCCGAGGCTTCGATGTTGCGCTGGAAGATGTTGCCGAAGCCGGCCAGCGCGTTGATGCCCTCCTGTATGCGTGCGCCGCCCGAGTCGTTCAGCCCGATGCAGGGGGCGCCGACCTTCATGGAGAGGTCCATGACCTTGCAAATCTTTTCGGCCATCGTCTCGGAGAGGGAACCGCCGTTGACGGTGAAGTCCTGGGCGAAGACAAAGACCAAGCGGCCATTGATGGTGCCGCTGCCAGCCACTACGCCGTCGCCGAGGAACTGCTTCTTCTCCATGCCGAAGTTATGGCAACGGTGGAGCTTGAACATGTCCATCTCTTCAAACGAGCCTTTGTCCAGGAGCATGTCGATGCGTTCGCGCGCCGTGGCCTTGCCCTTGGCGTGCTGCTTCTCGATGGCCTTCTCGCCGCCGCCGAGGCGGGCCTTCTGGCGCAATTCGACGAGTTGCTTGATTTTCTTCAGTTGTTCACTCATATATTATAAAAGTTTGAAAGGCTTGAAATGTTTAACGGCCACAAAGGTAAGAAAAATATCGCACAGCCAAGTCGCGACTGCGCAGTTTTCTGTTTTTTATGAGGCTCGCGGCCGGCTGCGGGGCGGAACTGTCCGGCGGGCACGGGGCTAAGCCCCGTTTTTCCTGCCCTTAGCCCCGGCGCTGCGGGGCTAAGGGGCGCGGCGCGCAGGGCACGCGCCGCGCACAAAGGCAAAGGAAGCGGCAAAAATAGGCAACCGCCCCTTTTCAATGGATATAAACTTTTTTCTTCACGACGAATTTCGTATTTTTGTCGGCAAGAGCCGTTGCCGCGCCCCGGTGCGGCAACGGCGTTTCGGTGCGTGTCCGCGCCACCGCCACGGCAGGATACGCCGCCGCGGGGCGGGTGCCCCCTTACACTTAAATTGGGATACTCCAAAAACAATCTAACCTTTACATAAAATGAAGAATAGCAAGAAAATGTACACCGGATACTGCGCAGCCTTCGCCCTGGCCCTGCCGTTGGCCATGGCCCCCCTGCCGGCCGCCGCAGCAATCCCGTTCCCGGCCTATGCCGCCGCAGCCGCGGAGAGCGCGGGAATATCCGATGTCCGGCAGATTAACCCGACGACCGTCGAGATACTCTATGCCGACGGCAAGATGCTGCAAATGGACTTCTACGGCGAGAACATCTTCCGCCTGTTCCGCGACGACGCGGGCGGCATCATGCGCGACCCGCAAGCCACACCGGCGGCACAAATCCTCGTAAACTCGGCCCGCCGCGCCCCCGGCCAGCTGCACATTGAGAAAGAAGGGGCGGAAATCGTCGTATCGACGCCGAAGGTAGCCGTGACGTTCGACCGCAAGAGCGGACTGATGACCGTGAAAAACCTCGAGACGGGCGAGACCGTCATCGAAGAAGCCCAACCCGTGGCCTTCGAGAAAGACAAGACGACCCTGACGTTCAAGGCACACGCGGGCGAATACTTCTACGGCGGCGGCGTGCAGAACGGCAGATTCTCCCACAAAGGAAAAGCCATCGCTATCGAAAACACCAACAACTGGGTGGACGGCGGCGTGGCCTCGCCGACTCCTTTCTACTGGTCCACGAAAGGCTACGGCGTGATGTGGCACACGTTCCGCCCCGGCACCTACGACTTCGGCTCCACGACGCCGGACCTCGTTACGCTCTCCCACTCGGAGACCTACCTCGACGCCTTCGTCATGGTGAACGACGGCCCGGTGGAACTGCTCAACGACTTCTACCAGTTGACGGGCAACCCCGTCCTGCTGCCCAAGTTCGGCTTCTACGAAGGCCACCTCAACGCCTATAACCGCGACTACTGGACGGAAGCGGAAAACGGCTCCATGCTCTTCGAAGACGGCAAGCGCTACAGCGAAAGCCAGAAGGACAACGGCGGCGTGAAGGAAAGCCTCAACGGCGAGAAGGGCAACTACCAGTTCTCGGCCCGCGCCGTCGTGGACCGCTACGAAAAAGCCGACATGCCGCTCGGCTGGGTGCTGCCCAACGACGGCTACGGCGCCGGCTACGGACAGACAAGCACACTCGACGGGAACATCCAAAACCTGAAGGAGTTCGGCGACTACGCACGCTCCAAAGGCGTGGAGATCGGCCTGTGGACACAAAGCGACCTGCACCCGAAGGAAGGGATCGAGCCGCTCTTGCAACGCGACATCGTGAAGGAAGTACGCGACGCCGGCGTGCGCGTACTCAAGACGGACGTGGCATGGGTAGGCGCGGGCTACTCGTTCGGCCTCAACGGCGTGAGCGACGTAGGCGAAATCATGCCTTACTACGGCTCGGACGCCCGCCCGTTCATCATATCGCTCGACGGCTGGGCCGGCACACAGCGCTACGCCGGCATATGGAGCGGCGACCAGACCGGCGGCGACTGGGAATACATCCGCTTCCACATCCCGACATTCATAGGCTCCGGCCTCTCAGGCCAACCCAACATCACCAGTGACGTAGACGGCATCTTCGGAGGGAAAAACGCTCCGGTCAATATCCGTGAGTTCCAGTGGAAGACGTTTACGCCGATGGAACTTAACATGGACGGCTGGGGCGCCAATCCTAAATATCCGCAGGCCTTGGGCGAGCCGGCCACAAGCATCAACCGTTGGTATCTGAAACTCAAGTCAGAGCTCCTCCCCTACACTTACAGCATAGCGCGCGAGGCCGTAAACGGAAAGCCCATAATCCGCGCCATGTTCCTCGACTACCCCAACGACTACACCTACGGCACCGCCACACAATACCAGTTCCTCTACGGCCCGAGCTTCCTCGTAGCGCCCATCTACAAGGAAACGAAGATGGACAAAGAGGGCAACGACGTGCGCAACGGCATCTACCTCCCCGAAGGAAAGTGGGTGGACTACTACAACGGCGACGTCTACGAAGGAAACCGGATTATCAACAACTTCGACGCCCCAATATGGAAGCTCCCCGTATTCGTCAAGAGCGACGCCATCATCCCGATGACGCAGCCCAACAACAACCCCTCACAGATCCCGGCCGACTTCCGCGCTTATGAAATCTACGCCGAAGCCGGCACCGCCTTCAACGAATACGACGACGACGGCAAGACACAGGAATACCTCAACGGCCGCGCGGCACGCACACTGATAGAAAGCAGCGTAGACGGCGACGAGCTCACCGTTACCGTAAGCCCCACCATCGGCAGCTTCAGCGGCTTTGAAAAGAACAAGCAGACAGAGTTCCGTATCAACGTCAGCCAGCAGCCGGAAAAGGTGACGGCCAAAGTAGGCGGCAAGAAAGTGAAATTCACCCAGGCCGCCTCGCTGGCCGATTTCCAGAACAACAGCCAGGGCAACGTCTATTTCTACGATGAGCAGCCCAATCTGAACCGCTTCGCCACGCCGGGCTCCGACTTCGAGAAGCAGACCATCACGAAAAACCCGCAGCTCCTTGTCCGCTTAGCCAAGACAGACATCACGGCAAACGGCGTGGAACTCACCGTAAAGGGATTTGCCTATGCGCCTGCCGACCGCTTGCTCGTCAGCACAGGCCAGCTCGAAGCGCCCCAAGCCTCGTTCCAGGACAAGCACATCGGCGCGTTCGAGCTCACGGCTTCATGGCCGGCCGTAAGCAATGCGGACTACTACGAGATTGAATACGACGGCATGCTCTATTCCACCATCCGCGACTGCCAGTTCACGTTCGACGGCCTGCAACCCGAAACGACTTACACCTTCAAGGTGCGCGCCGTCAACCGTTCCGGAAAATCCGAATGGAAGACCTTCACCGGCACGACCAAGAGCAACCCGCTCGAGTTTGCCATCCAGGGCATCCGGGCACAAAACAACAAGCCCGACCAAGGCGGACAAGGCATCGGGAAACTATTCGACTTCGACGAGAAGAGCGTTTGGCACACCAGCTGGAAGAACACGCCGCCCGCCGTTCCCTTTGAACTTGTCCTCGACCTCCGTGGCATCAACCAGCTCGACCGTTTCGATTACATCCCGCGCGAAGATGCCGGCAACGGCACGTTGCTCAAGGGCAGCGTCGCTTACAGCAGCGACCGCCAGAACTGGAGCGAGCCCGTCGCCTTCGAATGGAAGAAAGACAACAGCAAGAAGACCTTCCAGTTCAGCGGCAACCCGTCGGCACGCTACCTCAAGCTCAACATCACGGAAGCCGTCGGCAACTTCGGCTCCGGCGCAGAGCTGTACGTATTCAAGGTGGCCGACACAGAGACCATACTCCAGGGCGACATCAACCGCGACAAGCGCATTGACGAGAACGACCTGACGAGCTACATGAACTATACCGGCCTGCGCCAGGGTGATGCCGATTTCGAGTACATCAGTTCCGGCGACATCAACCATAACGGACTCATCGACGCCTACGACATCTCCATCGTCACCACGGAGCTGGACGGCGGCGTGCGCAATTCCAACGACAGCGTGGCCGGGCAGCTGACGCTCACGCCCAACAAGAAGACCTTCCAGGCCGGCGATACGCTCGAAATCAAAGTGTCCGGAAAAGGCCTGCACTATGTCAACGGGCTCAGCTTCGCACTGCCTTACGACGCCCAGACGCTCGAGTTCGCCAAGATTGAACCTCTCGACATGAAGGATATGGTCAACCTCACGAACGACCGTCTGCACACGAACGGCCAAAAGGCCCTCTACCCCACCTTCGTCAACCGTGGAAACAACTTCCTGCTTGACGACGGCGACCACGAACTCTTTGTCATCAAGTTCGTTGCCAAAAAGGCCGGGAAGTACGACCTCAAGCCTCAGGACGGCCTGCTCGTCGACCGCAACCTGGGCACGGCCAAATGCTTCTGAACCACGCCTCAGCGCGTCATATCCTTTCGCCCCGGCACGGCATCCGCCCGTGCCGGGGCTTTTTTTGCCCGGTGCGGACCCGCGCCGGCAAGACGCAGGGCCTTTTGCAGGAAAACATCGTATCTTTGCAGCTACACCGCCCGCCACAATCCGGGCGCGACCGTCGCCATGAAAAATTTTGCCGCTATCGACTTTGAAACCGCCAACAGCGAACGCTCCAGCGTATGTAGCGCAGGCATCGTCATTGTCCGCGACGGCTGCGTCACAGACCGCATCTACGAGCTCATCCGCCCCCTGCCCGGGCACTACGACTACTGGAACACGCGCGTCCACGGGCTCACCGCCGCCGACACTGCCGCCGCCGACCCCTTCCCCGCCGTCTGGGCACGCATCGCCCCGCGCATCGAGGGGCTTACCCTCGTGGCGCACAACAGCCCTTTCGACAAAGGCTGCCTGCGCGCCGCCTTCGCGGCCTACGGCCTGCCCTGGCCCGGATACCGTTTCCGCTGCACGTGCCGCGCCTCCCGCCGCGTCTTCGGCTCCACGTTGCCCGACCACCGCCTCCCGACGGTCGCCGCACGCTGCGGCTTCGACCTGACACGCCACCACGACGCCCTGGCCGACGCCGAGGCCTGCGCCTGGATTGCCCTGTCCATTCTCTGAACCGGCTCACCCGACACCGTCCGGCACAACGCGCGGCGCCCCGTCCCGGCACTTCCGCCAGAACGGGGCGCCGCGCGTTACGCTCCGAAGCAATCGGGCGGCACTCGCCGCCCGGCCATCCGCGCCGGCCTACTGCACGAGGAAATCGTAGAACGGGGTGTACAGCCTGTCGTTTACCGTCAGATACAACCGGCCGCGACGGAAATCATACACCTGGTCGAAGCGTTGCAGGAAGTTGCTGCCCATGACACCGTCCATCTCGGCCGAGGCCTGCACTCCCACACGGATACCCGACAAAGCACCGGGCACGCGGGGCAACGACAGGCCGCCCACCGACACGCTGTCAAAATAGACGTTCTCCAAGCGTCCGCCGGTCTGCGTGGTGCCGGATAAGGAAGAAATGGCAAACGGCGCTTGCCGCCCCCGCAGTCCGTGCCGCTCCACGAACGGTGTGTTCAGGTCTATCACGCGGTCCGAACCGGTATCCACTTCCAGCCATACGTCGTACGCCTCTCCCATAAACGCCACGCGCACCGGAACTACCGGCACGCCCAGGCGATAATCCATCGGGAGGCATTCCGCCCCGGCCGGAGCCAGCGAATCGGCTGGGGAATAAAGGTAAATGGCGCGTTCCGCATAGCTCACCCGCACCAGGAAACGGCGCAGGCAGGACAGTCCCAGCACGCCGTCCCACGCATCGGGCGGATAAGGGATGGCGATGAATCTCAAACTGTCCACCCACGTATGCCCTAAGCGCAGACGCTGCGTCCCGTCCGTCATGGATACGCGCTCCGTAGAGTTGGCCCCGCCGTTAAGCGCCTCGCCCGCGAAGCGGACTGCACCGGCCACGCGCGGCGACCGCGCGTTGAGCACCACGTCCGTGGCCCCCGTGTCCACAAGGAAACGGAACGGCATCGTATCGTTATTCACCCTTAGTTCGACATACATCCGCCGGTCCGCTCCGAGACGGAAGGGCACCGTGTCGACCGGGACAGGCTGGGCATAGCCCGTCAGGCAAGCGGCCAGAACCGCAAGCAAGGAAAGCAGCATTCTCTTCATAGCGCAAACCTCTCAAATCATTACGCCGGCAAAGTTACGGAAAAACGTTACACGCACGGGGCTAAGGCCCGTCGGAAGCGGGCTAAGCCCCGTCGCCACGGCCCTTAGCCCCGTCGCTGCGGCACGAAGTGCCCGGCCGCGGCGCCTGTTCCCGCCACCTTCCCCGTCGCTCCCCTTTTTACGGAAAAGCCGCCACGCGCTGACAGATTTTTCGTAACTTTGCCTCCCGCTATCCCATCCATCATGCACCCTTACCAAGAAGAAAACCCGCACCGCGGCCGCATCGAGGTCATCTGCGGTTCCATGTTCTCGGGCAAGACCGAAGAGCTCATCCGCCGCTTGAAGCGCGCCCGCATCGCCCGCCAGCGGGTGGAAATCTACAAACCGTCCATCGACACCCGCTACGCCGAGGCCGACGTCGTTTCCCACGACAGCAACTCCATATCCTCCACGCCCGTCGACGCCGCGGCCAGCATCCTGCTGCTGGCCGGCGAGGCCGAAGTGGTAGGCATCGACGAGGCGCAGTTTTTCGACAACGGCCTCCCCGACGTATGCAACGCACTGGCCAACAGCGGGAAGCGCATCATCATAGCCGGACTCGACATGGACTTCAAGGGCGTCCCCTTCGGCCCTATGCCCGCGTTGTGTGCCATCGCCGACGAAGTGACCAAGGTACACGCCATCTGCCTGCGCTGCGGCGCCCCGGCCTACGTGTCCCACCGCATCGTGGCGGACGACCGGCGCGTCATGCTGGGCGAGAAGGAAGAATATGAGCCGCTCTGCCGCAGCTGCTACCAGAAGGCACTGCATGGAGACGACGCAAAGGCCGCACAGGGCGGCACGCCACATCATGGCTGAGCCGGCAGCCGGCGGACGCACGGCCGCCCTGCGCATCGCCGGCCTCACTACGGGCTACGGGCGGGGGAGGCGGCGACGGGTCGTCTCGGCCGGACTTTCGGCCGCACTGCCCGAAGGCTCGCTCACGGCACTGCTGGGCACGAACGGGGCGGGCAAGAGCACCTTGCTGCGCACTTTGGCGGGGCTGCTCCCGCCGCTGGACGGCGAGGTGCGGTGGAACGGACTGCGTCTGGACGACTACACGGCCCGGACACTGCCCCGGACGGTGGCCGTCGTCCTCACGGGGCGGCCGGCAGCAGCCGGGCTGACCGTGGCGGACGTCGTACGCATGGGCCGCATGCCCTACACGGGATTCAGCGGACGCCTTTCCGCACACGACCTCGACGTGGCGGACCATGCCATGGAACTGGCCGGGGCCGCCCGTCTACGCGACCGCGACATGGCCGGACTGAGCGACGGCGAACGGCAGCGCGCCATGATTGCCAAGGCCCTGGCACAGCAGACACCCGCCATACTGCTCGACGAACCGACCGCCTTCCTGGACTTTCCGGGCAAGGTGGCCATGCTCCGTCTGCTGCGCGACCTGGCCGTCCGACACGGGAAGACCATTCTTTTCTCCTCACACGACCTCGAACTTACGTTCCAGACGGTGGAGCGGCTGTGGCTGCTTTCGCCCCGCGGCATCACGGAAGGCTCGCCCCGCGAGCTGGCCGCCGACGGCAGCCTTGAGCGTTTCTTCCCAACCGACGGCGCACGCTTCGACCGCCGCTCGCTCCGCTTCACCGTCTGACCGTACCCGTTCCAACCCTAACTTCATCTCCTCTGCCTAATGATTGTCTGCATAGCCGAAAAGCCGAGCGTCGCGACAGACATCGCGCACGTACTGGGAGCCAACGAACGCCGTGAAGGTTACTTCGAAGGCAACGGTTACCAGGTGACGTGGACCTTCGGCCACCTCTGCGAACTGAAATACCCGGAAGACTACCGCCTGGAATGGAAGCGGTGGAGTCTGGCCGCGCTGCCCATGATTCCGCCCCGCTTCGGCATCCGCCTGAAACCGGACCGCGGCGTGGCCCGCCAGTTCGCCATCATCCAGAACCTCATGCAGCAAGCCGACGCCATCATCAACTGCGGCGACGCCGGGCAGGAAGGCGAGCTTATCCAGCGGTGGGTGATGCAGAAAGCCGGAGCGAAATGCCCGGTCCGCCGCCTGTGGATTTCCTCCCTCACGGAAGAGGCCATCCGCGAAGGCTTCGCCACGCTGCGGCCTGCCTCGGACTACGAGCCTCTCTACGAGGCGGGACTGTGCCGCGCCATCGGCGACTGGCTGCTGGGCATGAACGCCACGCGCCTCTACACCTTGAAATACGGCCAGTCCGGCCGCGCGTCGGGCCCGCTCTCCATCGGCCGCGTACAGACGCCGACGCTCGCCCTCATCGTCCGCCGCCAGCAGGCCATAGCCCGCTTCACCCCAGAACCCTACTGGGTGCTCGCCACCCAGTATCGCGGAACGACGTTCAACGCCGTGACAGGCGACCCCGCCGCGGACGAGCCGGCCCCACAGGCCGACGAGGAAAAAAGCGAGGCGCACGGCACGATGCGTAAAGGTTTCGCCACCGAGGCCGAGGGGAAAGCAGCTCTGGAGCGTATCCGCGAGATGCCCTTCACCGTGACGGAAGTGACGAAAAAGAAAGGTACAGAGGCGCCGCCGCGCCTGTTCGACCTGACGTCGCTCCAAGTGGAGTGCAACCGTAAGTTCGGCCTCTCGGCCGAACGCTCGCTGCAAATCATTCAAAGCCTTTACGAGAAAAAGGTGACGACCTATCCGCGCGTCGACACGACCTACCTGAGCGAGGATATTTACCCCAAGTGCAAGCAGATTCTCAACGGCATTGCGGGCCAGTACGGCGCGCTGCTCCAACCCTTGCGCGGGGCAGCGCTGCTGAAGCGGAAGCGCGTGTTCGACTCCTCGAAGGTGACAGACCACCATGCCATCATCCCGACCGGCGTCGCGCCGCGCAACCTGACGGAGGAAGAACAGCAGGTCTACGACCTCGTAGCGCGGCGCTTCATCGCCGTGTTCTATCCCGACTGCCGCTTTTCTTCCACCACCGTCCTGGGCGAGACGGCCGACATCCCCTTCAAGGCTACCGGTAAGGTGATTCTCGAAGCGGGATGGCGCGCCGTGCTCAGCCCCGCCGCCGCGCCTGCGGACAAAGAGAACGAACGCCTCTTGCCCGATTTCGTCAAGGGCGAGAGCGGGCCGCACAGTCCCGAACTCACCCAGAAGATGACGCAGCCGCCCAAGCCTTACACCGAAGCCACGCTCCTGCGCGCCATGGAAACGGCCGGACGCACCGTCGACAACGAAGAGCTGCGCGACGCCCTCAAGGAAAACGGCATAGGCCGGCCCTCCACGCGCGCGGCCATCATCGAGACCCTCTTCCGCCGCAACTACATCCGCCGCCAAGGCAAATCGCTCGTCGCCACACCGACCGGCACCGGACTCATCGGCATCATCAAGGCAGAGCTCCTCAAAAGCGCCGAACTCACCGGCATCTGGGAGAAGAAACTCCGCGAAATCGAGCGCCACGAATACAGCGCACAGCAGTTTATCGAGGAACTGAAAACCATGGTCGGCGAACTGGTGCAGCAGGTCCTGGCGGACAACGGCGGGCAACGCATCGCCGCCGAACCGGCCCCAACCCCGCAACCCGCCGCCACCGCGGCCGACGCACCGGAAGAGAAAGCGGAAAAGCCGAAACGGAAAATCGTCCGCGCAGGAAGCCCCTGCCCGAAATGCGGACAGGGAAAGGTCATCAAGGGGCACACGGCCTATGGCTGCTCCCGCTGGAAGGAAGGCTGCGACTGGCGCAAACCTTTCGACAAAAAGAAACCGTAGCCCGCTACACAGTCCTTCCGTCTCCCCGGCCTGTCCCCGCCGCCACGGGCCTTAGCCCCGGCGCCACGGGGACAGGCCGCGTTTTCACAGGGCTAAGGCCTGTTTGCGCCACCCTTAGCCACCTTGCCGCTACGGCAGCGACAGAGGGGTCGCGAAACGGAATACAGTTCACAGGAAAGCAACCCCTTCGTCACTGGTTTGTCGCAGGCCACGCATTCCTTATTCCGCAAAAAAGCCTTAAATTTGCACACTGAAACCAGCCCATTCCCATGAAACAATACCTTGACCTCCTCCGTCGCATTCTGGACGAAGGCGTGCGGAAGGAAGACCGCACCGGCACGGGGACGCTCAGCGTTTTCGGCCATCAGATGCGCTTCGACCTGGAAAAAGGCTTCCCGCTGCTGACCACCAAGAAGCTGCATCTGAAATCTATCATCTACGAACTGCTCTGGTTTCTCCGTGGCGACACGAACGTGCGCTATTTGCAGGAGAACGGCGTCCGTATATGGAACGAGTGGGCCGACGCCGACGGGTCGTTAGGGCCTATCTACGGCCGCCAGTGGCGCTCGTGGCCGGACTATTCCGGCGGACACATCGACCAGATTGCGGACGTCGTGGACCAAATCAGGAGGAATCCGGATTCGCGCCGCCTCGTTGTCTCGTCGTGGAACGTGGCCGAACTGAAGGAAATGAACCTGCCGCCCTGCCACCTGCTCTTCCAGTTCTACGTGGCCGAAGGCCGTCTCTCGCTCCAGCTTTACCAGCGCTCGGCGGACACCTTCCTTGGTGTGCCCTTCAACATCGCCAGCTACGCCCTGCTGCTCCAGATGGTGGCGCAGGTGTGCGGACTGCGCGCCGGCGACTTCGTGCATACGACAGGCGACACACACCTTTACCTGAACCATCTCGACCAGGCGCGCCTGCAACTGACGCGGACACCGCGCCATCTTCCGCGCATAGTGATTAACCCAGACGTCAAGGACATCTTCAGCTTCCGCTACGAGGACTTCAGCCTCGAAGACTACGACCCTTGGCCTCACATCCCGGCTACCGTTTCCGTATGATACCGCCCATCACCCTTATCGCTGCCATCGCAGCCAACCGTGCTATCGGTTACCAGAACCGCTTACTCTATCATCTTCCAGCCGATATGCGCCGCTTCAAGGCGCTGACGACGGGTCACACCATTATTATGGGGCGCCGCACGTTCCTCTCCCTCCCGAAAGGCGCGCTCCCGCAACGGCGCAACGTGGTGCTTTCACGGCAGCCGGGCATCAGCTTCCCGGGCGCGGAGACTTACCCCTCGCTTGAAGAAGCGCTGGCCTCGTGCCACGACGGGGAGGAAGTCTTCGTCATCGGCGGGGAGAGCGTCTACGCCGCCGCCATGCCGCTGGCCCGCCGCCTGTGCCTGACCCACATTGATGCCGTCCCCGAAGCCGCCGACGCATTCTTTCCAGCCCCCGACCCTGCCGAATGGCGCCTCTCATACTCCGAACGGCACGAGCCGGACGAGAAAAACGCCTGGCCCTATACTTTCGCAGACTATGAACATATCTGAATCCATCATGAAGCAACTGGCTCTCCTTTTCCTTACACTTTGCACACTCGCCCTGCCGGCCCGTGAGAAGGAAGTGCGTCTCCGCATCCTCGAGACGTCCGACATTCACGGCAACTACTTTTCCTATGATTTCCTGGCCCGGAAGGCCGGCACCGGAGGGCTTTCCCGCGTCTGCACCTACGTGCGCAGCCAGCGCGAGGCCTTGGGCGAGGCGTCGGTCGTCCTGCTCGACAACGGCGACATCCTGCAAGGTCAGCCGTCGGCCTATTACTATAACTTCATCGATACCGTTTCGACCCACATCTGCGCGGCCATGCTCAACTACATGAAGTACGATGCCGCCACGGTGGGAAACCATGACGTCGAAACGGGGCATCCAGTCTACGACCGCTGGGCGGCAGCCTGCGAGTTCCCCGTCACAGGCGCCAACGCTACCGACTTGAGCACGGGCGCGCCTTACTGGAAGCCCTATGCCGTGGTGGAGCGGAACGGCGTGCGCATCGGCGTGCTGGGACTCGTCACGCCGGGCATCCCCACCTGGCTGCCGGAAAAACTCTGGGAAGGGCTGCGCTTTGACGACATGGTGCAGACAGCACGCCGCTACGTGGCCGAACTGCGCGAAAAGGAAAAGGTGGACCTCGTCGTCGGACTGTTCCACTCCGGCGTAGGCCGCGCGGACGCTACCGGCAACCTCAACGAAAACGCCACGCTCCAGGTGGCCCGCGAAGTGCCCGGCTTCGACCTCATCTTCTGCGGACACGACCACCGCAAGGCCGACCGCTGGGTGACCAACTCCGCCGGCGACAGTGTCCTTGTGCTCAATCCTGCTGCCCAAGGCGCCAACGTGGCCGAAGCAGACGTCACGCTGCGCTTCAAGGGGAAAAAACTCGTCGGCAAGCACGTCAGCGGACGCCTCGTGGACGTGACGCGGCTGGAACCGGACGCAGACTTCTGCCGCGCCTTTGCCGCCCAGGAAGAAGCCGTCCGCAATTTCACGGACGAAGTCATCGGAAAAAATCTGAAGGCCCTGACGACACAGCCCGCCTTCTTCGGCCCCTCCGCTTTCGTGGACCTCATCCACGACCTGCAACTCCAGCTCAGCGGCGCACAAGTCTCCTTCACCGCTCCCATCTCGTTCAACGCCTCCATACCGGCAGGCGACATCCACGTAAGCGACATGTTCAACCTCTACACTTACGAGAACCAGCTCTACGTGATGCAGCTCACCGGACAAGAAATCAAGGACTACCTGGAATATTCCTACGCACACTGGACGCGGCAAATGAGCAGCCCCGAAGAACACATGCTGCGCTTCAGGCAGGGCGCCGACACGCTGAAAGACGCCTGGCAGCGCCTGGCCTCGCCCAGCTACAACTTCGACTCTGCCGCCGGCCTGCGCTATACGGTAGACCTCACCAAGCCGGAAGGTGAGAAAATCGCCATCCTCGGAATGAGCAACGGAGACACGTTCGACCCGAAGGCGACCTACCGCGTGGCCGTCAACTCCTACCGCGGCAACGGCGGCGGCAACCTCCTGACGGAAGGGGCCGGCATCCCGAAAGACAGTCTGCAGCAACGCATCGTGTGGAGCACAGACCGCGACCTGCGCTACTATCTCATGGAGACCATACGCAAGGCGGGCACCGTCGACGCCCGTCCGCGCGACGACTGGAAGTTCATTCCCGAAGAGTGGGCAAAGCAGGCCGCCCCGCGCGATGCGGAACTCCTGTTCCGCTAATCGCCACGGCCACACCGGGCCGCTCCGCGCGCCGCACATGCGGGCTGCAAGAGTTTTTCCAAAACTTTTTCGCAGAAATATGCTTTGATTCCAAAAATTATCGTACCTTTGCCGCCGGTTTTACACAAAGAACCAAGATTCAACCCTAATTGGAGAGGTGCTCGAGTGGTTGAAGAGGCACGCCTGGAAAGCGTGTAAACCCCTAAAGGGTTTCGTAGGTTCGAATCCTATCCTCTCCGCAGACAGTTTCACTGAGGAAATTTCCGACGCCCGGCTTTGCATGGCAAAGCCGGGCGTTTTAGTTCCATCCGGATGGCGGCCACAGCGGCCGGCAACTCGCGGAAGGCAGCCGGCCACACCGCTCCGGCCTGCAAGGCAAAAAGGCGGAGACAAAAAGCCCTGGCTGTCTGGCAGCCTGCCGGTCGCGACACCGCGCCCCGCACATGCCCGCGCACCGAAAATGCCTCCCGTTGCCCGGCGCCATAGCCCTGCGCCCACGGGGATAAGGCGCGGAGCAACGGGAATAGGCCGAGGAAAAACGGGGCTAAGGCCCGGCACCACACAACCGGGCGGACAAGGGGGAAGGAACCACAAGCCTGCCGCCGCGACAGGCCCACGGAAAAAAGCAACAAAAAAAATACCGGAAACGCCGGACGGGCAAAGCGTAATGTTTACCTTTGCATAGGGCACCGCACGCCCCGGAAAAACGCCAGAATTGAAAAATCATGAACCGTAAAAGACTCTTGCTCCTCCTCCTGCCCCTCCTTTTCGCCGCCAACGTCCACGGCATCCGCCACGACAGACTGCCGCGAAGCGAAGCCGAATGGTCGGCCTTCCTCGGGCAGCACGACATGCTATGGGACACGCTGACGGCCGACCCCGTAAAGCCGTCGTTCGACGGCCGGCTGACCACGGGATACTACGCAGGCGCCATCATGGGAAACGGATTGCTGGGCACCAACCTCTACAAGTTGCGCGACGGCGTCTACCGCCTCAACATGGGGCGAAGCGACGTGACCGAAGCGCGCCAGCCTTACGACCTGTTCAATTCGGCCCGCCTGCCCATCGGCTACTTCACCCTCACGACCGTAGGGAAGCCCTGCGAAGAGAAACTGCGGCTCTCGCTTTACGACGCCACCACGCACGGGCACATCCGCACCGACGCGGGCGAAATCCAGTTGCGCACCTACGTCCATGCGGCGGCGGACTACGTGGTCTTTGAAACCCGCTCCACGGGCCGCGAGGCGGATTACGCATGGGACTTCGTGGCACAGCAGGCCGTCAGTCCGCGCCACGTGCTCCACCACAACGCTCCGGCCGGCTACGTGAACGCCGCCGGGCAATCGAACCCCGCCCCCGTCCGCCGCCGTTCAGGGGAATGCGAGCTGCTGGTGCAACGGCTGGCGACAGACACCACGTTCCGCACGACGGCGCGCGTGTACGTCGTGGCCTGGCGGGAAACGCGCAAAGGCCCGCGGCGGCGCGTCGTGGCCACGGTGGCACAGGCACCGGACGAGGCCCAGGCCGTAGCGCAGGCTGTGGCGACGCTGGAAAACGCTGCGAATACGCCGGAACGGCGGGCCTGGCGGCAGCACCGCAACTGGTGGCACGCCTTCTACCGGCAGGCCGCCTTCCTCACCTTCCCGGACGCACGGCTCGAAGCCTTCTATTGGATACAATACTATAAATTCGCCTCCACGGCCCGGCCGGGCTGTCCGCCCGTCGACTTGCAGGGCGTATGGCCCACGTGGGACACACCCTGGACCGCCATCTGGGCCAACCTGAACCTGCAACTCACGTATTCATGGCAAGCCAAGGCCAACCTGGGCATGTTGGCCCAACCGCTGTGGGACGCCTTGTGGCAACACCGCGGCAACCTGGGCCGCAACGTGACCGACCTGCCGTCGCAGCGGACGTGGACCGACGCGATATGCCTTAGCCGCACGTGTTCTTACGACTTCCACGCTCCGCTCGACCCGGCCCTTGCCGCGCACAATCAATACGAGACGGGCAACCTCATCTGGCTGCTTTTCTACTACTGGCAACAGTGCCGCGCATACGGCGACGACCGGCAGATGGCAGAACGCTTCTACCCGCTGCTGAAATCGGCCACGAGCCTGTTCCTGCACTTGCGCACGGAAGAGGACGGGCGCTACGGCCTGCCGCCCACAGCCTCGCCCGAATACAGCAATACGAGCATAGGGCCGAACAGCAACTACGACCTGGCCAGCCTGCGCTGGGCCCTGCGCACCCTGCTCGAGACGGACTCCGTCTTAGGGCTGAACGACCCGCAGCGTAGCGTATGGGCCGACTTCGAAAGGCGGCTTGTCCCCTTCCCCTATGACGAACGGACGGGATATAAGGTGAGCGAAACGACTGCCTTTCTCGACACGACACACCGGCATTACTCCCACTTGTTCATGATTTATCCTTACCGGCTGGTCAGTTGGGAACACCCGGCCGAGAGGCCGCGCATCGCACTGAGCGTAGGGCGGTGGAAAGGCAATCAAGGCTATTCGCGCACAGGCAAGGCGGCCATGCTCCTGAGCATGGGCGACGGCGAAGGGGCCTGGCGCGAGATGCGCGCGTTTCTGGACCGCTTCGTCAAACCCAACACCCTCTATGCCGAGACCGGCCCGGTGATGGAGACGCCACTGGCGGCCGTATCCACGCTGCACGACTTTTACCTGCAGGACTGGGGCGGGCGCATACGGGTATTCCCCACCCTGCCGGAAGAATGGCCGGACGCAGCTTTCTCCGGCATGCGGGCCGACGGGGCATTCCTGGTAAGCGCCACACGCCGCGGGGGACGGACCGTATTCGTAGAGGTGAAAAGCGAGAAAGGCGGTCCTTGCCACCTTTCCACCGACATCCCGGCCGAAGCCTGTACCGTCACCGACCTGCGCGGACGGACCGTTCCCTTCCGGAAAACCGGCCCGGACGCAGGCACTATCACAGTGGACACACGGCCGGGAGAAACATTCCGACTGAGCCGTCGCGGAGTACCGGCCACATGCCCCGCACCACTGCCCCACGACGCGGCGCAGACACATCCCTACGGCGATCACCGGCCCGTAAACGGACAGTGAGCCAGACCGGGCTTCAGGCAGGGAATCCTACTTTTTCCGGAACAGAATCCTATATGTCGGATATTTTGCTTATCTTAGCTTGCCAAATTGGCTAATTGGGCCTTTTTCGCACCTACACCACGCGGCCACTCCAGGTTGCGTCCATCACCTATGAATAGTAAAAAACGACATATCAATGATTTACAATTGGATTTACGAAGCGCCCTCTCCCGAGCAGGCTGCTGCGGCGACCCAGCTGGCCCGGGAGTTGAGCCTCCACCCCACGCTCGGGAAGTTGTTGCTGGACCGCGGCTTCACCGATGCGGGCGAGGCGCACCGCTTCTTCAGGCCGCAACTGACGGAACTGCACAACCCGTTCCTCATGGACGACATGCAGGCGGCCATAGACCGGCTCAACGGGGCGATGGGCCGCAAGGAGCGCATCATGGTCTACGGCGACTACGACGTGGACGGATGCACGGCCGTAGCCTTGGTCTACAAATTTCTGCGGCAATATTATTCCAATATCGACTACTACATTCCGGACCGCTACGACGAGGGCTACGGCATCTCGCGTAAAGGCATCGACCTTGCAGCTATGGAGGGCGTGAGCCTCATCATTGTCCTGGACTGCGGCATCAAGGCCGTGGAGGAAATCGCCTATGCCAAAACGAAAGGGATTGACTTCATCATCTGCGACCACCACGTGCCCGACGAGGAATTGCCTTGCGCCGTTGCCATTCTCAACCCGAAACGGAGGGACAATCATTATCCGTACACCCATCTTTCCGGTTGCGGCGTGGGCTTCAAGCTGATGCAGGCGTTCGCGGCCAGCAACGGCATCGAGTTCAACAAGCTGACGCCACTGCTCGACCTTTGCGCCGTGAGCATCGCCTCGGACATTGTCCCCGTGATAGGTGAAAACCGCATCCTCGCCTATCACGGACTGCGACGGCTCAACTCGAACGCCAGCATCGGCCTAAGGGCCATCGTAGACGTGTGCGGACTGAGCGGACGCGAACTCTCCATGAGCGACATCATCTTCAAGATAGGCCCGCGCATCAACGCCTCGGGCCGAATGCAAAACGGGCGTGAAGCCGTAGAACTGCTCGTGGAAAAAAACTATGCCTTGGCACTGGAAAAGGCCAACCGCATCAACCTCTACAACGAGGCACGCAAGGACCTGGACAAGCAGATGACGGAAGAAGCCATAGAGCAGGTGACAGAGTTGCCGGACCTGGACCAACGCCGCAGCATCGTCATCTGCAACGAAAAATGGCACAAGGGCGTCATCGGCATCGTGGCTTCGCGACTGACGGAACAGTATTACCGCCCCGCCGTGGTGCTCACCTGCGCCGACGGCATAGCGACCGGGTCGGCACGCTCCGTCTCGGGATTCGACGTCTACCGGGCCGTGCAAAGCTGCGCCGACCTGCTCGAGAACTTCGGCGGCCACACTTACGCCGCCGGGCTTTCACTCAAAGCAGAACACGTGGAAGAGTTCAGCAGGCGCTTCGAACAGTACGTCACCGAGCACATCCGCGACGAGCAGACGCAGCCCAACCTCCACATCGACGCCATAATCGACTTCAAGGACGTGACGTTCCGCTTCTACCAGCAGCTCAAGCGTTTCTCGCCATTCGGGCCGGGCAACGAGCGGCCCGTATTTTGCACGCGCCGCGTCTACGACTACGGCACGAGCAAGGTCGTGGGCAGGGGGCAGGAGCACATCAAGCTGGAGCTCGTGGACAACCGAAGCAACCGCATCATGAACGGCATTGCCTTCGGGCAAAGCTCCCAGGCCCGCTACATCAAGACCAAACGCGCCTTCGACATCTGCTACGCCATCGAGGAAAACTCACACAAACACGGCGAAGTGCAACTTCAGATAGAAGACATCCGCCCGTGCGAATAGTCCGGCGGACAGGATAAAGCCGCACGGCAAAAGACTGCAGGAAACATGGAGGGGAAAACATCTTCCACAAGCATGGAGCAGGACTTCAAAGCCCTGCTCCAACAGTATTGGGGGCACAGCGACTTCCGCGGCATACAGGAGGACATCATCCAAAGCATCGCGGCCGGGAACGACACCCTGGGCCTGATGCCGACGGGCGGGGGAAAAAGCGTCACATTCCAAGTGCCGGCCCTCGCCCTGGAGGGCATGACCATCGTCGTTACCCCGCTCATCGCGCTGATGAAGGACCAGGTGGAACACCTCTGCATGCGCGGGATAAGGGCCGCCGCCGTCTATTCGGGCCAATCCAGGGAAGAGATGCTGCAAACTCTGGACAACAGCGTGTTCGGGGCTCACAAGCTGCTCTACGTGTCGCCCGAGCGCCTGGGCTCGGAAGTATTCCTCAACAAACTGCAACGGATGAACGTCAGCTTCATCACGGTGGACGAAGCCCACTGCATCTCGCAATGGGGATACGACTTCCGCCCGGCCTACCTGAAAATCGCCGAAATCCGCCGACACCTGCCGCACGCCCCGGTGCTGGCCCTCACCGCCACCGCCACCCCGGAGGTGGTGGAAGACATCTGCCGCCAACTTGCCCGGCCGGCGCCCCGCGAAGGGCAGGAAAAGGAGGAAGAGCACAGCGGATTCCACGTGTTCCGCATGAGCTTCGCACGGAAAAACCTCTGCTACGTGGTCCGGCACACCGAGGACAAGGAGTCCGAACTGCTCCACATCCTCCGCAGCGTAAATGGCTCGGCCATCGTCTACACGCGCAGCCGGCGCGGCACGAACGACGTAGCCCGCCTGTTACGGGAAAACGGCATCAGCGCGCTGAACTACCACGCCGGGCTGACCAGCCTGGACAAAGACGTCAGGCAGCGCTCGTGGCAGGAGGGGGAGACGCGCGTCATGGTGGCCACCAACGCCTTCGGCATGGGCATCGACAAGGCCGAAGTGCGTTTGGTCGTCCACATGGACCTGCCCGACTCCGTAGAAGCCTACTTCCAGGAAGCCGGACGGGGAGGCCGCGACGGCAGGAAGGCCTATGCCGTGCTGCTCTACAACAACCGCGACCACGGCAAGATGGTGCGCCGCATTCAGGAGAATTTTCCGGAGAAAAGCTACGTCAGCGATGTTTACGACAAACTGGCCTATTTCTTCGAACTGGCGGTAGGCGACGGTTTTCAGGTGACCTACGAGTTCAACCTGGAGAAATTCTGCACCGTTTTCAAGCTGTTTCCCGTCCCCGTCGTCAGTGCCCTCCAGTTGCTCACCCGTGCCGGCTACATCCATTACCGCGAGGAAGAGGACGACGCCTCGCGCCTGATGTTCATCGTCAACCGCGAGGCGCTCTACCACCTGCCCCACCTGCCGGAACACTGCGAGGAGGTGATGCTGGCCCTGCTGCGCAACTACGGCGGCATGTTTTCCGACTACGTGTACATAGACGAATCGCTGCTGGCCCGGCACTGCGGACTGACGGCCCACGACGTGTACGAATCGCTCAAGGCACTGACGCATCTGCGCATCCTGCACTACATCCCACGGAAGAACGTGCCGCGCATCACCTACCTGACGCGCCGCGTGGACGTGGGGAAGGCGTACCTCCCGCCCGAAGTGTACGACCTCCGCAAGGCCAACTACGGACAACAGGTGAAAGCGATGCTGCAATATGCTACTGAGGACGACGAATGCCGCAGCCGCTACCTGCTCCGCTACTTCGGCGAGAAAGACAGCGAAGACTGCGGCCACTGCGACGTGTGCCTCGCGCGCCACGGCACGGCAAGGCGCTGGGAACGCCTCGCGCAGTCGGTCCTGGCACAGTGGGCAGACGGCAAACCACACCGCCCCACAGAACTGCAATACGACGGATTCACTGACGCGGACCGCGACGAAGCGCTCCGCCATTTGGCCGAGACGGGCCGCCTCCGCCTGCGCGACGGCCTCTACACAGTAGCGCCCTGAACCGGCGTGCCGGCCCACCGCACGAAGCATGCCGCACGCCCACGCCTTAGCCCCGTCGCTCCTGCCCTTAGCCCCGGAACGACGGGGCTAAGGCCTGTAAACAGGCGGGCACAGTGCCGGCAGCAATTCCGCGCAGACCCTTTCTCCGCCTCCGGTCCGAATCGCTCATGCAACGCCCTTGCGTTCCCCGTCCCCCGCTCCCGCATACATGTCCCCGGCCACCGGCCGCCGGCCGCCGTTCACGCTTTCGCGGCAGTGCGCTTCCCATGCCCGCCGGCCCGGCCTCCCCGCCCGGAATGCAGACAAACGACGGCGGGTGTCTCCCCCTAAAGGGAAACACCCGCCGCTAAATTCTCTTGGGAAACCTTTTCTCAGGCCTCAGCCGGAGCTTCTACGGAAACCGTTGCCTGCGGTTCTACGGACACCACGCTGCGATTACGGTTGCCGCGGTGGAACGTCACGACGCCGTCAGTCAGTGCGTAGAGCGTATGGTCGCTGCCCATCCCGACATTCTTGCCCGGATAATGCACCGTACCGCGCTGGCGCACGATAATGTTGCCGGCGATGCAGACCTGACCGCCCCAAATCTTAACACCTAATCTTTTTGAAGCCGACTCACGGCCGTTCTTTGAACTACCTACACCTTTCTTGTGTGCCATTTTCTTCTACTTTTTAGGGTTAAGCGATGACTTGTTTGATACTTAGTTCGGTGAACTGATGGCGATAGCCGTTCAGCTTGCGGTAGCCCTTGCGGCGCTTCTTGTGGAAGACGAGCACCTTTTCGCCTTTTACGAGCGGCGAGAGCACTTCGCACACCACTTTGGCACCTTCCACTGTCGGCGCGCCTACGGTTACGGCGCCGTCCTTGTCTACCAACAGCACTTTCTCGAACTCAACAGTCTGGCCGTTCTCAGCGGCGTTGATGCGGTTTACGAAGATCCGCCGGCCTTCCTCAGCCTTGAACTGTTGACCGTTAATCTCTACGATTGCGTACATTATTGTTTAGGATATAAACGGGTTTACTCCGCGAGGCGAGTTTCTTGGTGAAACTGCTTGTACTGCCCCAACGGACTCTAAAATCGGTCGCAAAATTACAACTCTTTTTTGAGATACAGCGAATTATGACACAATATTTTGTCCGACAGAAGAAAAAAGCACGATGTTATGGCCCGCACATGCAAAAAAAGGAGGCAAAGTCCCGGCTTTTCAGACAAATGCGCGTATATTTGCGGAAAGAAACATTCCACGCCTGTTTACCGCAACCATGAAAAAGTTCGTATTCTCCTTACTGCTCGGCCTCGCCGCCGCCCCTATGGCCGGACAAACGGCCGAAGAGATCCGGCAGGACTTCTTCAGCCGCTTCAGCGAAACGGCTGCCCGCGATGCCGCCCAAAATATGATGCAGCGGGACTTGTCGCCTGAGTGCATCAAGGCCCTCGAGTTCCTTTACGCCTACATGCCTGCCCCGGACATGGCGGACTATCCCCTTTCCTACTACGTGTCGCAGACGGAATGCGCCCTGAAGGCCCGCAGGGAAATGCCCTGGGGGGCAAAAGTGCCGGAGCGCGAGTGGCTGCATTTCGTCTTGCCCGTCCGCGTCAACAACGAAGACCTGGACACCTTCCGCACGGCCTGCTACGAGGAACTGAAGCAGCGCGTGGCCGGACTCTCGATGCGCGACGCCGTGCTCGAAGTCAATCACTGGTGCCATGAGTACGTGACCTACCAGCCCTCGGACTCCCGCACGTCGGCCCCGCTGGCTACGATGCGCACCGCCACCGGCCGTTGCGGGGAAGAGTCCACCTTCAC
This sequence comes from uncultured Prevotella sp., assembly GCA_902464615.1. Classification (GTDB taxonomy): domain Bacteria; phylum Bacteroidota; class Bacteroidia; order Bacteroidales; family Bacteroidaceae; genus Alloprevotella. Next base: position 290,801 of record CABQKA010000001.1, read on the forward strand.
GGTGTCGGCACTCAGGGCCATCGGCATCCCTGCCCGCCAGGTCTACACGCCGCGCTGGGCCCACACGGACGATAACCATGCGTGGGTCGAAGCATGGGTGGACGGCAAATGGCATTTCCTGGGGGCCTGCGAGCCGGAGCCGGTCCTCGACCTCGGTTGGTTCAACCAGCCCGCCTCGCGCGGCATGCTCATGCATACGAAAGTCTACGGCCGGTACAACGGGCCGGAGGACGTCATCAGCCGCACGCCGTGTTACACGGAAATCAACGTGACGTCAAACTATGCCGCCGTGGCCCGTACCACAGTCACCGTCACCGACACGGCCAACCGCCCGGTGCCGGAGGCCGATGTTGAATTCAAAATCTATAATTACGCGGAATTCTACACCGTTTGCCGCGCGAAGACCGACTCTGCCGGGCGGGCTTCCATCACCGCGGGGCTGGGCGACATGATAGCCTGGGCCGCGCACAACGGGCAGTACGGTTTCGCAAAGTTCACCGTGGGCGAAGCCGAGACGGTCCCCCTGCGCCTCGAGCACCGGGCGGGCGACAACTTCAGCCTCGACATGAACATCACCCCGCCAAAGGGGCGCAACAACCTGCCCCAAGTGCCGGACGAAGCCGTCAAGGCCAACGACCACCGCAAAGCGATCGAAGACTCCATCCGCACGGCCTACGTGCGTACTTTCCCTGACTCGGCCGGCATTGCCGCCTTCGCCGGACGCACCGGGCTCGACTTTGCCCGCATACGTCCCCTCGTCGAAAAGAGCCGGGGCAACTATGCGGCAACGTTCTCGCTCCTCGAAAAGTACGGGACTGCCGCCGCCGAACTGCTCGAGACCGTCAGCGACAAGGACCTGCGCGACTTCGACCTGCCGGTCCTTGCCGACCATTTGAATGCCGCCCGCACAGCCGCCGACTCGATTGACGGATGGACGTCCACCGACACGTACCGCCGTTACGTGCTTTGCCCACGCATTGCCAACGAGCGGCTCACCCCCTGGCGCAGCTACCTGCAAAAGGCCTTCACGGCTGCCGAGCGCGATTCCTTCAGCCAGGCACCGGAACGGATTGCCCTCTGGGTATTGCAGAACATCCGTACAGACAGCCTGCACAACCCGCTCCAGCTCTGCCTCTCGCCCGAAGCGGCCCACCGCTACCAGCTGGCGGACATCAAAGGGCAAAGCCACCTCTTCGTCGCCACGGCACGGGCTTTCGGCATCGCGGCACGCATTGACGAAGTGACGGGCAACGTGCAATACACCACCGACCGCACCGGGCAGCCACGCTGGCAGACCGTCCCGCTCGACGACCAGCAATGGCGGAAAGTAGCCTTAGCCCAGGAAAAAGTAGCCCAGGCCCGGAAAAAACTGGGCTTAGCCCCGGACGACGGACAAAAGGCCGCCGCTGCGGCAGACAGCATCCCGGACACGTTCCACCCGGACAACGAGCGCATTGCCCTGGCCTTCACGCCGCGCCGCTACATGGAGGACCCGAAATATTACTCCCACTTCACGCTCAGCCGCCTGCAGGGCGGCATGCCCGCCTTGCTCAACTACCCGGAAAGCAGTACGTGGGAAAACAGTTTCCGCCACGGCACGGACATCGAAGCCGGCGACTACCTGCTCACCTCCGGCACCCGCATGGCCGACGGCAGCGTGCTGGCGCACTTGGCCGTATTCCCCATACAGCCGGGCAGCTCCGTGGAAGTCCCGCTCCTCATGCGCGAGGACCGCACCGGGCTTCAGGTCATCGGCAGCTTCAACTCCGAGAATCCGTATTTCGACGCCGAGGCCAAAGCCGTGAAATCCATCCTTTCCACAACGGGACGCGGATACTTTGTCGTCGGTCTGCTGCGCGCCAACCACGAGCCGTCCAATCACATCCTGCACGACCTCGAAAAGCTCCGCACCGACCTCGAAGAGTGGGGCCGCCCCATCTTGCTCTTGTTCCCGTCGGAAGAAGAGCTGGAACGCTTCGAGCACAGCCGTGAGGAATTTTCCGGCCTGCCCTCCACGGTCCGCTTCGGCGTGGACAGCGAAGGGGCTGTTGCCACAGACCTTTTCGGAAGCGGACTCACGCAGACACAAGAAATCCCCATGCTCATTCTGGGGGACACGTTCAACCGCGTCGTATTCTCCGTACAAGGCTACACTATCGGCATTGGCGAACAAATAAAACAGGCCGTTAGGAAACTGGACTGATTGCGGCCTTTCCCATACATAAGCCGGCGGAAGAGTGCTCCCACACTCCTCCGCCGGCTTACTCGTTCCGGAATACAAGGACTCAAAAATTGTAGCGCAGGGTCAACAAAGCCTCCGCGGGACGCAAGCGGTAGGTGTCCGTGGTCACATCAAACAGCGAGCTGCTCCAGATGATGTACAAGCGGCGGTTCGTCAGGTTGCGGGCGGCCAGCTCCACCTCCCAATGCCCGTGCGAATAGCGCACGCCGCCGTCCAGGAAAAAATCGTGGCGGAAGGAACCTTCTTCCATTTCGTTTACGTTGTATGAGCCTGTCAGATACACCTGCCACTGCTTGACGGGGAAAAACGACAGTTTCAGGAGGGCCGACACGTTATCAAAGTTCATGTTGTCCGCCAGCCCGTCGGTACGGACCGACGAGCGAAGCCACGACACACTTGCTTCCGACACGATGCGCTCCTCCCAGAAGGTTTGGCGCATCGTGCCGTTGAGCGACGTGAACAGGCTGCGCGTCCCGTAACGGACATCCTCGCGCAACACCGCGCTCCGCCGGCCGCTTACAGAGGCGTTGAGGGAAAACAGCATACGCTTGTCGAAAATGTTCTGCATGTACGAGGCCGCAGCCAGTTGCGCGACGTGTTCTTCAAGTTCACCACCTCCAGCTGAGTGCCCGTCTCGCGGACATGGCTGCTCGCCATGCGGTCGTCCTGGGCCGTGTTGAACGCTCCCCTGAAATTCACGCGGAAACCCTTGAAGCTGTTCTCCAGTTCCAGCCCTGCGTTCATGTGGAAGCGTTCCGTGCGCGACAATGTGCCGTCGCCCATCGTCCGTTGCTCGCGGTAGGTGACCCACAGCGGGCGGACGACGAACGAGGAAAGTCCGCCGTGGTTCACTCCGTATCCGGCCTCGGCCGTTGCCGAGAGCAAAGGCGAAATGCGCAGGAACAATTTCGTCGAAGGCGACAGGTAGGGGCGATGCCGGCTATACCGCACACCATTCACCGGGTCGCGGTAATTCAGGTCATACATCTGGACGTCCATGCGCACGTCCCACACCGCCATGCCGTAACGCAACGTGTACTTTGGCCCTATGCTCGTGACGAACTGGTAGCCCCGCGCGTCGTTTTGCCCTATACCAGCCTCGCTGTCCATTTGGTCGTGCGCTGCCTGGAAAGTCAGCGCCACTCCCAGCTGGCTTACCTGACTCAGCAGCCAACTGTACGATGTCCCCATCCGGAAGCGGAGCGTCCGGCCGCCCGTGCGCTGGTCCGCCAGCACCGTGTCGGCCGCCGTGTCCAGGGCGCGCAGATGCCCGTCCGGCGTTTGGGCATACGACAGGGCGCCTTGCAGCTGGAATACGCGGCCACCCCGGCGGTGCACCATGCGGAAGTCATCCGTCAGCCCATACGTCTCCACCGCGTTGCGCTGCCGCGCATTCATCGTTCCCGTAACCAGATAGCGGTTGCGGTCGAAGCTGCCGCGCAGTTTCAAGTCATTGTACAGATAAAGTTTAGCCGAGTTCTGCTCCACCCGCAGATTCAGCCTGCCCAGCTGGTGGCGCAGGCTCGTCTGCCCCAGTTCCTGCACCACGATGCGCTCTCCGCCCGCGCCGAGATAGTCCGTTGTGCGGTCCGAGCCATACTGCTGGTCGCCGTAACCGTAGCTGCCCGCGACGGTCAGGGTCAGCGATTCGCCCAGCTTAAAGAGATTGCGCGCCGAGGCCACGACCGATGTCCCGCGGCGGTAACGGTTATCGGGCAACGCACCGGACGAAAAGACTTCGTCGCGGAACACGGACGCCGCCAACGGATTGCTCTCGCCCGAACCGAAGCCCGACATCGTGGCGATTTCGTTGCTGTAATCCGTGCCGAAGTTGCCGCCCTTCAAGGTTATCATGTGCTGGTGCTTCGGGGCAATGAGCATCGTGAAAGCCTCGCCCGTCCAGGCCGTACCCGTACCGCCGCCGACACCGGCCTTGGCATAGCCCACCGGGCGCAGCAGGCTCTTCCGCTTCAGTTTCAGGTTGAGCGCCGCGCGGTCTGAGAACTCCACATCCTTCAAGGCCTTCACGGGCTGATGATTCTGGTAGACCTCCACTTTCGAGACATCGTCCGGCCGCACGTTCTTCGTGGCGATAGTATAATCGCCACCCAGCATGTTGAGCCCTTCGATGTAGAAACAGTTAATATCTTCCCCGTTATACTTGATATTCCCGTTCGTCTCTATCGTAATGCCCGGGATGCGGCGAATCACGTCCTCGATATTGCGGTCGTCGCCGCTCTTCAGCTGGTTTACGTCGTAGCTCAACGTGTCGTCCATGACGCGAAGGGCCGGCGCGCGCACGGTCACTTCGCGCAACTGCTGTCCGCCAGGCTGCAGCCGCACTTCGGGCAACTGCTGCGGACGGTTGTCCGCCGTCAGCTCGCCCGTCCGGTAGCTCAGGTGCGAGATGCGGAGCAGCAGCCGTGGCGCCTGCGTCTTCACCGTCAGGACATAGGCGCCTTTGGCGTCTGTCGAACCGTAGGCCACGAGAGAATCGCTCCCTGCGCCATACACTTTCACGATAGCGCGGCTCACCGGTTTACCGGACGTGTCGGTCACGCGGCCTGTCAGCCTTGCCTGCGCCGCTACGCCCAGCGCCATGAGCCAGGCCACCATCATCATCGTCCAAGTCTTCATTGCTTCGCCTTTATTGTTCGAGAATATAAAAACATGCGGTGTCCGCGCGGCATCCGTAGCCTCTGCAAACCATAAGCGGCTTGGCCCGGCCTACTCCAGTTCCAGCGGCTGGTAGAATATGCGTTCAAAATACAACGTGCGTACGCCGCCCTGGCCGGAGGATGGCATTTCCGCCGCCTTCGCCCGCAGATACGTTCCGTAGTGGGTCGCCACCTTGCGCACCAGTTCCAGCGTTTCCTCCCGTTTCAAGGGCGCGTCCTGGGCCTCCGGAAGCGTGCGGGCCACGTAATAGGTTCCGCCGTTCGCTTTTCGCAGCCCGTGTACGGGCCGCTCCGAGTAGTCCTGCGCCGGGCAGGCCACAGCCGCCAAGACCGCCATGCACAAGGCGGCCATACGCTTCACAGTTCGCATCGTCATCAATTCTAAACAAAACTAACCTTGGAGCGGGAACCATTGACAAGGTACGGACGGAAATGCGCTTCCCGCGAAGCGCACCCTGCCGGTTAACGCCTGGACGCCGGCCCACAAGTTCACAGACAAGCTCAAGAAACAGCGGACAAAGCCCCAAACCAATCCCTCAACATTTTACAAAACTTTGTCTGCCTAACAAGCACACGGCAAAACGGCGACAGAACGTCACAAACCGCCCCACAGCACCCGCCCGCCGCCGGCCCGCCACGGGGCTAAGGACCGTAGCAACGGGGATAGGGGTCGTAAAAACGGGAATAAGCCCCGGGGCCGCAAGGCAAGACGGAGGGAGAGGAAACGTAGCGGGTGCGGCAAAATGCCGGGAGGGAAGCCGGTGGAATACAGGAAAAAAACGTATCTTTGCGACGGGACTTTCCCCGACGAATATTCACTTCAAAATTCCCCATAATGAAACGCACACTCTCATTCCGCTTATGGCTGCTGTGCCTGGCAGCGTGGCTCGCTGCGGCCGGCGCGGTGGCGCAACCGCACTTCGGGCGCGGCGCGCTCTATCACCTTGTCCCCGCCGGCAACGGGCGCCTGGCCGTGGGCTACGACCCGCAGACGGGTGCCGTCAGCGCCGCGCAGGCGGACGAAGACCGCGCAGACCAGCACTGGACGCTCTCCGCACTGTCCGGTGCCTGGCGGCTGATCAACCCGTTCTCGAACCTGGCGCTCCGCACGGAGGGCGACGCCGTCCGCACGGGCGAGAACAACGGCTCGGACGAGGCGCAGCTGTGGCTCCTGGAAGCGGCGGGCGACGCCTTCCTGCTCGTCCCTGCCAACCGTCCGGACCGGGCGGCCCGCCTCCAGGCGGACGGAAGCCTGACGCTCGTGGCCAAGACCGCCGCCCGCAGTGACGCCGCCGCCCGTTTCCACGTGCGCCGCGCGGCCCGGGACGGATTCGACGAAGCCCTGACCTACCGCATCCGCCCCGCCGCACAGCCTGGTCTGGTGCTGGGCAACGGCGACTCGGGCGAGAACAACGCGCGCATCGTGGCCGAGCGCCCGGACACGGCAAACCGCGGACAGTACTGGACCGTGAAGATGCTCGACCTGGACCGCCGCGTCGTGGGCAACGCCTTCTACGCGCAACACTTCGACGACGGCGGCGGCAACCCGGCCGTGGACTACCTGCTGCAGTGGCCGGCCCGCGCCGGCGTGTGGCGCAACGCGCAGTTCCGCTTCGAGCCGGTGGAAGGCCGGGCCGGCACCTTCCGCCTCCTGTCCGTCTCGCCCAAAAGGCAAGGACAGATGTACGCGCTCCGCGACGGCGCCGTCCGGCTCGTTACGGACGATGCGGACGACCCTACGGGATGGTTCACCGCCGAACAGGTGGAGAAACCGCGCATCAAAGCCCCCTACTGGGAGGACGAGACCATGTTTGCCGAACACAAGCTGCCCGGCGTGGCCACCTACATGCCCTACGAAAGCCAGGCGGCCATGCTGGCCGACACCGCTTACTACGCCACGCCGTGGACCGTCCCCGTCAACACGCGCTTCCTGAGCCTGAACGGCACGTGGCGTTTCCACTTCGTCTCCGAGCCTTCGCAGCGCCCGACGGACTTTTTCCGCACGGACTTCGACGTGTCGGCCTGGGACACCATCCCCGTCCCGTCGAACTGGGAGATGCAGGGCTACGACCATCCTATCTACTGTAACGTGGAATACCCGCACGCAAACACGCCGCCCTACATCAAGGCGCGCCCGGGCTTCAACGACGGGGGGAAGAACTACGGCATCAACCCCGTGGGCTCCTACGTGCGGACGTTCCGCGTACCCGCCGGCTGGCAGTCACGGCGCACGCTGCTCCACTTCGGCGGCATCTATTCGGCGGCCTTCGTCTGGGTGAACGGGCGGTACGTGGGCTACACGCAAGGCTCGAACAACGTGAGCGAGTTCGACGTGACGGAGTTCCTTCGCGACGGGGAGAACCGGCTGGCCGTACAGGTGTTCCGCTGGTCGGACGGTTCGTACCTGGAGTGCCAGGACATGTTCCGCATGTCCGGCATCTTCCGCGACGTGTACCTGTACAACGTGCCGCAAGTCTCCGTGCGCGACCACTTCCTGACGGCGCGCTTCTTCGAAGGCCTGCAAAACGCGGAACTGCGCGTGCGCCTGGCCTTCGACACCCTGGCCGCCGCGGCCGCGGGCAAGCAGCTCTGCGTGGCCCTCTATGCCCCCGACGGACAACTCGTGGACAGCGCGGCCTGCCCCGCCGCGGCCGACTCCGCAGGACAGGCCGCGACGGAAGCCGTACTGCGCGTGAAGGGCGTGCGCCTGTGGAACGCCGAGACGCCCTGGCTCTACACGGTGCGCGTCGTACAGCGCGACGCCACGGGGCGTGAGGAAATGGCCTTCTCGACCAAGTACGGTTTCCGCGACATCCGGATTGCGAACTCGCTGGTCTACATCAACGGCCGCCGCGTCCTTTTCAAGGGCGTCAACCGCCACGACACGGACCCCGAGCGCGGGCGCGCCGTCACGACGGAATCGATGCTGCGCGACGTGCTCCTGATGAAGCGGAACAACATCAATACCATCCGCACGGCCCACTATCCCAATGCGGCCCGCATGTATGCCATGTTCGACCACTACGGACTTTACTGCGTCGACGAGGCGGACCTTGAAGACCATGCCAATCAGAGCATCTCCGACATGCCGTCGTGGGAACCGGCCTTCGTGGACCGCGTGGACCGCATGGTACGCCGCGACCGCAACCATCCGAGCGTCGTGATGTGGAGCCTGGGCAACGAGGCCGGAAACGGTGAGAACTTCCGTGCCTGCTACGCAGCCGCGAAAGCGCTCGACAGCCGCCCCGTACACTACGAAGGGACGCGCATCAACGGGCAGTATGGCGGCGGCCGCTTCTCCGATTTCTATTCGAAGATGTACCCGGGAATGGCCTGGATGGAGCAGCACACGAGCGGCCTGGACAAGCCCATGTTCATCTGCGAGTATGCCCACGCCATGGGCAACGCCATCGGCAACCTGCGCGAATACTGGGACTACATCGAGCACAGCAACAGCTGCATCGGCGGCTGCATCTGGGACTGGGTGGACCAGGCCATCTATGACCCGCACGAAATGAAGCAAGGGTTGCGCCGCCTCCACACGGGCTACGACTACCCCGGCCCGCACCAGGGCAACTTCTGCTCGAACGGCATCGTCCCGGCCACGCGCCACGAAAGCGCCAAGCTCAAGGAAGTCAAGGCCGCCTACCAGTACGTCAAGTTTGCCGTGACCAACATCGACACGCTGAAAAACCGGGCAGGCATCCGCCTCTACAACGGCTACGCCTTCCAGACACTGGCCCCCTTCGCCCTGCGCTACGACGTAGTGCGCGACGGGCACGTCGTAGGTTCGGGAAGCGAGGAACTGGGCGACGTGGCGCCGGGCGACAGCCTGACGCTCGTCCTCAAGCTGCCCAAGGCCGCGCTCAGGAAGGCCGCGCGCAACGGCATAGAGACGCTGCTCAACCTCCACGTGGTCTACCGCGAGCCGACCGCATCCTGCCCCGCCGGCCACGAGGTGGCGCACCACCAGGTGACGCTGACGGGCCGCGCACCGCTGCCCGCACTGGCAACGGACAAGGACGGCGGCGACCCGCTGCGCGAGACGCGTGCCGAAGGCCGGCTCACCGTGGGCAACGCCAAGGTCAGCGCCACCTTCGACGAACGGACGGGACAGCTCACCTCGCTCCGCTTCGGCGGCCGTGAGGTCATTGCCGCCGGGAAAGGCTTCATCTACGACAACCACCGGTGGATAGAGAACGACAAATACACGCGGACGGACAACGGGCTGGCCCCGGAAGGCACTTGCCGCGCGGAACGCCGCGGAGAGACATTCGTCGTGACCACCAGCCGCGACGGCGAACTGTGCGCGACCGAGCTCACCTTCACCGTCTACCCGCAGGGCACGGTCGACGTGGACGCCCGTTTCACGCCGAAGAGCGGCAACCTGCGCCGGGCCGGGCTTTCCTGCGCCATCGACTCCGCCCTCTCCCACGTGGACTACTACGCCTACGGTCCGTGGGAGAACTACTGCGACCGCAAGGACGGCGTGCTTCTGGGCCGCTATTCGGCCACGGTGGACGCCATGCCGGAGCGCTACGTGAAACCGCAGAGCACGGGCGGACGCGAGGGACTGCGCGAACTGACGCTCACGGACGGGAAAGGGTTCGGCCTGAAAGTGGAGACGGAAGGCGACGTGGCCTTTTCCGCACTGCCCTTCACGGACGAGGACCTGATGAACGGCCGGCACATGTGGGAGATGGAGGCACGCCCCTACACCGTGCTCCACCTGGACGCCTGGACGCGCGGCGTGGGCAACGCCAGCTGCGGACAGGACGTGGACACGCTGCCCATATACCGTGTGCCGCAACGCACGCTCCGCTACAAGCTGCGGCTCAGCGCCATGTAAACGCACACCGGCCAGCCTGCCGCACGCCGGAAACCGCACCGGGCGCTCCGGGCGGAAGGCACAGACGGAACGGGCCTTATCCCTGTTTTTACGGGGCTAAGGCCCGTTTTTTCAGGCATTAGCCCCGTATTGTTCCAAATTATCCATATATTTGCCGCACGGGGCAGAAAGCGCCGCATGCCAGGCTGCCCGGACACCGCGCGGCTCCATGCACATCCGTCCCGCACTTTTGTTTCACCTCTCATTGTAACTATTATGAAAAAAGACAGTTACCACTCGTTCTCTACGGCGCTGAAGGCCGGGGCCGCCGCGTTTCTTCTCGCCGCCGCCCCCCTGGGCACCATCCGCGCGACAGCGACAGACCAGCCGGCCCTGTCCGCGGCCACGACGGCCATTTCCCCCAGCGGAGAATGGAAAGCCTACGACTTCTCGCCACTTTACACCATAAAGGGCGTCACTTACAAAGACCAGCCCGGCTTGGACGCCCAGATTACGAAGGATTTCTCCGTGCGTAGCAACAGATCGCTCACGCTCACCGCCACTTCGCGCAAGGCGCGCAGACATGCCAGGAAAATGCACGCCGACATCGCGAAAAACGGGCAATATACCTACATCAGCTCCAACCGGAAGGGCGACGACTGCGTGTATATCTATGCCCACAAGAGCGGCGGGCGGTACAACGAAGTGCTCATCTTCAAATTCATCGGCAAGCAGGCAAGCATCCTCCAAATAGAAGGCATGTTCAGCTCCTTTGACCTGACCAAAATCTCCGTACAGCTCGAGCTGAAAGCCTGACTGCCGCCCGCACAGCGCCCCGACAGGCGCTGCCGGAAGGAAAGTCCAGGCAAAACGGGCATAAGCCCGGTTTTTACGCGCCTTAGGCCCGTTTTCACAAGCCTAAGGCGCGTATTTCCCGAAATTATCCGTAACTTTGGAGGTCCAGGGCCGGCCGTGCCACACGGCTGCGGCGTCCGCACGCCAAATGGCGGGTACGGCCCGGAACCTCAATTCATCCCCAGACAAACGGACCGACCATGACCCGCACTTACCTTTTCGCCCTCTCCGCCGTCGCGGCCGCCGCGACGCTGTTTCTCCCGCCGGCCTGCGAGCCGGCCACTGCGGCCGCAGCCGGCCCGGCGGTCGCCACTGCCGTGCCCAACGCCCCCAAGTGGAAGGGTTGCGACCTATCCGCTTTTTCCCACCTGGACGGCGCGGCTTATTCCGAGAAGTCCGGCACGCCCGCCGTTTTCTCGCAAGACTTCTCGCTGCCCACCACCCGGCTTGTGCAAATCTCCACCACCGCGCGTGCGGCACAGAAACAGGTCGAGGCACTCCGCGACCGCACGGACGACGACGCGCGATACCAGCACGTGAGCACCATCCGCGAGGAAGACCGCAGCATCTACCTCTACGCCCACGCCGGGGAAGGCGGGTACGACGAAATCCTCACGTTCGGCATCTCCGAAGAGGAAAACACCATACTCCAACTGCTGGGCAAATTCTCGACCGACGACCTCCTGGCGGTAGTCCGGCAGTTCACACACTAAAAACTACGGCACAGCCCTTCAAAAACGGACCACAGATGACCAGAAAACGCCCCACACGCTGCCGCACCGCTTTCGCGGCGCTGGCCCTTATCCTTTGCACGACATCCGCCCCATCGGCCGGGCGGACGCATGGGCAGGCCGTTCCCGCCGCCACTCCGGCCGTCGCGGCGGCAAGCCGGACACACGACGACTGGAAAGGCTTCGACCTGTCGCCCTACTACGAAATGGAAGGCGTGACCCACAGCCGGATGTCCAAAGCGGCCCTGCAGTTCATCCCCCAGCTGGCCGACAAGGCAGAAAGCATCACGATGCTGGCCACTACGGCCAAGAAACCGGCCAAGGCATTTGAAAAAGTGCGCAACGAGATAGACAGCGACAGCCGCTACGAAAGCCTGGCCTCGGCCAAGAACGAGGAGCTCACCTTCTACATCTACGGACACGGGCAAGACGACAGCTACGACGAGATGCTCTGTTTCGTCCAGGTAGAAGGCATCTACACCGTGGCCCAAATCATGGGGAAATTCACGGAAAAAGACCTCACAGCCATCATGAGTACCATCCGCTGAGCCAGCCTGCGCACCACACCCCGCCTCCGCGCCCGGACACGCCAAACGCGTATCCGGGCGCGGAGGCCGCTTTATGCCCCAGTCGCGGGAAGCGTGACAGGCCATATGAAAATTAAGTCACACTATATTCAGATTATATAAAATAATTACATGAATAGTTTGCATAAATAAGATTTAATGTGTACTTTTGCCGCAACAATTGAAAATGATTACAGAAATGAACGAGAGAACACAACGCCTTAATGCGCTTCGGGCCATCCTGAGCGAAACGGAAGCCGAAAGCCAGGAGTTTATCCGCCAAGAATTATCGCGACGCGGCTTCGACGTAACGCAGGCCACCCTGTCGCGCGACCTGCGCACCCTGCGGGCGGCCAAAGTGCTCGACACCCGCGGGCACCGCTACATCCTCCCGGACCATCCGCTCTACCGCCGCACGGCAACCCCCGCGCCCCTTGCCGACTATCACCATAACTACGGATTCATCTCCATCAACTTCTCGGGGAACGTCGCCATCCTGCACACGCGCCCCGGCTACGCAGGCGGGCTGGCCTCGGACATAGACACCCACCACTTGAGCAACGTGGCGGGCACACTGGCAGGCGACGACACCATCCTGCTCATCATGACGGAAGGCGCAGACCGCAACGAACTGATAGACGAACTCTCCGGCGTCATTCCGGCACTCAAAAGAAAATAAAACACAGCCGCCCGACCGGCCCGACGCCCGCCGCGCCAGCAGGCAGACGGGCATGCGGAACGGAGACGCATAGACATGAACACAATGGAAGAATACAACGACGGCATCAGAGTATTCGTGGCCGACGCTTCCCACGAGAAATACGTGGACACCATACTCCAAGCCATCACAGACGCAGCCAAAGTGCGCGGCTCGGGTATTGCCTCGCGCACACACGAATACCTGGCGACGAAAATGCGCGAGCGCAAAGCTATCCTGGCCCTTTACGGCGAGGAGTTCGCAGGATTCTGCTACATCGAAAGCTGGGAGAACAAGCACTACGTGGCCAACTCGGGACTGATTGTAGTACCGAAATTCCGCGGGCACCACTTGGCCACACGCATCAAACGGCTCGCCTTCTCGCTGAGCCGCCTGCGGTGGCCGCAAGCCAAGCTCTTCGGCCTGACCAGTTCGGGGGCCGTGATGCGCATCAATACGGCACTCGGTTACGTCCCCGTGCCGTTCTCCGAGCTGACACAGGACGATGAATACTGGAAAGGGTGCGGCACGCCCGAACATCCGTGCTGCATCAACTGCGACGTGCTGGCCCGCACCGGACGTAAGTACTGCGTGTGCACGGGCATGCTTTACGACCCGGCACACCACCCCAACGAACCGCTTCCCGTAGAACTGGCCGAAGATGTCGTCAAGTTCGTGCTCGAAGCCGAGAAGAAAGAAAGTAAAACCCCAACCTTATAAACATGGCAAAAAAGAAAGTAGTCGTGGCCTACAGCGGCGGTCTGGACACCTCCTATACCGTGATGTACCTGGCCAAGGAGCTTGGCTACGAAGTATATGCCGCCTGCGCCAATACCGGCGGTTTCAGCGAAGAACAGTTGCGCACGAACGAGGAGAACGCTTACCGGCTCGGCGCAGAGAAGTACGTCACACTCGACGTGACGCACGAATACTACGAGAAGAGTCTCAAGTACATGATCTACGGGAACGTGTTGCGCAACAACGTTTACCCGATCTCCGTCAGCTCGGAGCGTATCTTCCAGGGCATAGCCATTGCCCGCTACGCCAAGGAAATCGGGGCCGACGCCATAGCCCACGGTTCGACAGGAGCAGGCAACGACCAAGTGCGCTTCGACATGACGTTCCTGGTCATGTGCCCGGAGATGGAAATCATCACCCTCACGCGCGACCGTAACCTGACGCGCCAGGAGGAAGTGGACTTCCTGAACAGCCACGGCTTCAAGGCCGACTTCGCCAAGTTGAAATACAGCTACAACGTAGGCCTGTGGGGAACAAGCATCTGCGGCGGCGAAATCCTCGATTCGCGGGAAGGACTGCCCGAAACGGCCTATCTCAAGCAAGTGACCAAAACGGGAACGGAACGCCTGGAGCTGTCGTTTGAGAAAGGCGAGCTGAAAGCGGTCAACGGCGAACGCTTCGACGACCCTGTCGCCGCCATCCGCAAGGTAGAGGAAATCGGCGCGGCCTACGGCATCGGACGCGACATGCACGTCGGCGACACAATCATCGGTATAAAAGGCCGCGTGGGCTTTGAGGCCGCCGCGCCCATGCTTATCATCGGCGCGCACCGCTTCCTGGAAAAATACACGCTCTCTAAGTGGCAGCAGTACTGGAAAGACCAAGTGGCCAACTGGTACGGCATGTTCCTCCACGAGAGCCAGTATCTCGAGCCCGTCATGCGGGACATCGAGGCCATGCTCGAGTCCTCGCAGCGCCACGTCAACGGAACCGCCATACTCGAACTGCGGCCGCTCGGCTTCAGCACGGTCGGCGTAGACAGCCCCGACGACCTGGTGAAAACGAAATTCGGCGAATACGGCGAAACACAGAAGGGATGGACAGCAGAAGACGCCAAGGGATTCATCAAAGTACTGTCCACGCCCCTGCGCGTGTTCTACGCCAACCACCCCGACGACGAAAACGTCTGACATAACTCCAACGTATCACCATTCCTACCATGATCAGAATTGGCATAGTTGGCGGCGCGGGCTACACGGCAGGCGAGTTGTGCCGCCTCCTGCTCAATCACCCGGAAGCCGAGATCGCGTTCATCAACAGTGAAAGCAACGCCGGGAACCTCGTGGCCGACGTTCACGCGGGACTTTACGGCGAGACAGACCTGCGATTCACAGACCAGCTGCCCTTCGAAGAAGCCGACGTCGTGTTCTTCTGCTTCGGACACGGGAAGAGCACGCAGTTTCTCGCAGACCACTACATTCCCGCAGGAGTACGCATCATCGACCTGGCACAGGACTTCCGGCTCGAGGCGGAGGACAACGACTTCGTCTACGGGCTTCCGGAGCTGAACCGTCCGAAGCTGACCGGAGCCTGCCATGTGGCCAATCCGGGATGCTTCGCCACGTGCATACAGCTCGGCCTCCTGCCGCTGGCACAGGCCGGCCTGCTCGAAGGAGACATAACCGTAAACGCCATCACGGGTTCGACCGGAGCCGGCGTGAAGCCTTCGGCCACGACCCACTTCTCCTGGCGTACCGGCAACATAAGCATTTACAAACCCTTCGAGCATCAGCACGTGCCTGAAATCCTGCAATCGCTCCGACAGCTGCAACCCTCATTCGACGGCGCGGTAGACTTCATCCCCTACCGCGGCGACTTCGCCCGCGGCATCTTCGCCACCGAGGTGCTGCGCTGCGATGTCGCGGACGACGAAGTGGCCCAGCTCTACCGCGACTTCTACGACGAGGCCCCCTTCACGCACTACTCCGACCGCCCCATAGACCTCAAGCAAGTGGTCAACACGAACAAATGCCTCATCCACACCGAGCGTCACGGCGACAAGCTCCTCGTCACCGCATGTATCGACAACCTGCTCAAGGGAGCTTCCGGGCAGGCCGTACAAAACATGAACCTCATGTTCGACCTGGAAGAGACCACCGGACTCCGCCTCAAGCCCGTAGCTTTCTAAACCCGCTATCACACTTTCCTACATGAACCTCTATCCTGTCTATCCCCTCTTCAACATCAATATCGTCAAGGGGCGCGGCTGCCACGTCTGGGACGACAAGGGCAACGAATACCTGGACCTCTACGGCGGCCACGCCGTCATCAGCATCGGCCACTGCCACCCGCACTACGTGGAGCAGATCGGCCGTCAGCTTGAGCGGCTCGGCTTCTACTCCAACTCCGTAATCAACGGTTTGCAGGAGGAACTGGCCCGCCGTCTCGGCCCGGCCTGCGGTTACGACGACTACCGCCTCTTCCTGGTCAATTCCGGCGCCGAGGCAAACGAGAACGCGCTGAAGCTGGCCTCCTTCCATACGGGCCGGCGCCGCATCCTGGCTGCCCGGCAGGCTTTCCACGGACGCACGTCGCTGGCCGTCGAGGCTACGGACAACCCGCGCATCACGGCTCCCGTGAACGAAGGCGGACACGTGACGTTCCTGCCCCTGAACGACCTGACGGCCTTTGAAAACGAACTGGCCAAAGGCGACGTGGCCGCCGTCATCGTCGAAGCCATACAGGGCGTGGGGGGCATACGCCTGGCCACCGCCGAATTCATGCAAGGCCTGCGGCGCGCCTGCGACGAAAGCGGCACCGTGCTCGTCTGCGACGAAATACAGTGCGGATACGGCCGGAGCGGACGTTTCTTCGCTCACCAGCACCTCGGAGTAAAACCGGACCTTATCACGTGCGCCAAAGGCATCGGCAACGGCTTCCCCATGGGAGCCGTACTCGTCGGACCGCAGTTTGAGGCCGTCTACGGCCAGCTGGGCACCACCTTCGGCGGCAACCACCTGGCCTGCGCGGCAGCGCTCGCAGTGCTCGACGTCATGGAGAATGAACACCTCGTGGACAATGCCGCACGCGTCGGCACATACCTTTCCGAGGAACTGGGCCGGCTGGCCGCCGCCCATCCGGACATCCTGGAAGTGCGGGGCCGCGGACTGATGATCGGCATCGAATTTTCCGGCCCGGTCAAGGAGCTGCGCCAGCGGCTCGTCTTCGACGAACACGTATTCACCGGCGCAGCCTCCACCAACATTCTGCGCCTGCTCCCCCCGCTCTGCCTCAGCAAGCAGGAGGCCGACGACTTCCTGCAACGCCTGGCCCGCGCGCTCTGACACAGTGCGCCGCCGGCGGCACTCCCCATACGCGCCACGGTCCTTAGCCCAGTCTCTACGGGGCTAAGGACCGTGGCGACGGCGCTTAGCGGCGGTGCCGGGGCCATACGCCGCAAAGCTCCAGGCTACGCCGGGGCAACGCTAACTATGGTGCCTCTTGTAGTCTTCCATAAACTCGTCTATAAGCGCAATGCCGCGCATCGTGGCGCAACCGCGCACGATGACGAGCACCGTATTGACGAAAAGTTCCACAAAGGCATAGCCCTCAAAGACCTGGCTGGCAAACACGCTCTCCAACTGGTGGCTGAGCAGCGCATAGACCACACGGTAATTCACATCGGGCCGGAAATAGCCCTGCTCCACGCCGCGGTTGAAAAAAGCCACGGCACTCTCCGCATCCGCCTTGCGACGCATGGAAACATAGTTCTTGACGCGAGGATACTTGACCACCTCGGCCAGAAACATAGGCTGCAATTGCCCATAGTTGCGCATCTGCTCCCTGAACTCCGTCAGGATGACGCCGAGCACATTGTCCGCCTTGTCCAGCAACGGCCCCATGCGGCGGCGGTTAGCCTCATCCTGCTCCCGGACACAGGCCAGGAGCAGGTCTTCCTTGTCCACGAACAATTGATAGAGCGTCCGTTTCGACATTTGCAGACGACGGGCAACGTCGTCCATAGTCACATTCTTCACCCCTTCGGTGCGGAACGCCTCAAGCGCCACGCTGATCACATTGTGCTGAATCATCGCGCGCGCCGAAGCATCGTGCATAATCCCTTTCATAAGTTCTTACGTTTTTTCTTGGTCAAAGATACAGAGAAAAACTTTACCGCAAAAAGAGTTTTTCAGAAAAAAGTCACACCGGTACGCGTAATAAGCGGAAAAATCGGGTCCGGGGCCGCTCAGACTGCCGCTTTGCCAAATAGAGAAGGCACTTGCTTAATGTTTTTTGGCAAAGGAACGCGCGGACGGCTAAGAAGAAAAAATTACCTTTGCAGGACGTCTCACCAAAAGGACACAGCTTATGAAAAAAGTTATTTTCGCGACCCTGCTCGCCATCATGGCCCTGGCCTGCCATGCCCAACGCACACCGCACGCCATCGGCGTCCACTTCGGCGGAGCGACGATGGACCTGGAATACCAGTACCACTTCAACAACAAGAACTTCCTTGACGTGACGGCAGGTGTATTCGACCTGGACGACGGCTTCTGCGCACAAGGCGTTTACAATTGGAACATCCGGCAATGGGGCAACTGGACGCCGCGCTTCGGAACATGGAAATTCTGGGGCGGCGTGGGCGCCGGCATTGGCTTCTACGACCACGGAAAGCACGACGGCATGATTCTCGGACCGGTCGGCACGCTCGGCTTCGGCTTCACGCTGAAGGACATCCCCCTGACGTTCGGCCTGGACTACCGCCCGATGGTGGCCATTACCATAGGAGATGACTTCGATATTCTCGACTCCGGTTTCAAGAACATCGGCGTCACGCTGACCTACCGCTTCTAAGACACGAAGCGGCACCGGTGAAAGCAGGCAAGGCATCCGTAGCCCTGTGCCACACCGAACAAAAGAATCAAAGCATACAACACATACTTGAACAATGACAAAAATAACTAAGGAAGCCGCCCTGCTCTATCATTCGCAGGGCAGACCGGGGAAAATAGAAGTTGTCCCCACCAAACCCTACCGCACACAGACGGACCTCTCGCTGGCTTACTCGCCGGGCGTGGCAGAGCCATGCCTCGAGATACAGAAGAACCCGCACGACGCATATAAATACACGAACAAAGGAAACCTCGTCGCCGTCATCTCCAACGGCACCGCCGTGCTCGGTCTCGGCGACATCGGCGCCATGAGCGGCAAGCCCGTCATGGAAGGCAAGAGCCTGCTTTTCAAAATCTATGCCGGCGTGGATGCTTTCGATATCGAGGTCAACGAAAAAGATCCGGACAAGTTCATTGAAGCGGTCAAGGCCATTGCCCCCACTTTCGGCGGCATTAACCTGGAGGACATCAAAGCCCCGGAGTGCTTCGAAATAGAACGGAGACTGAAGGAAGAACTGGACATCCCCGTCATGCACGATGACCAGCACGGGACAGCCATCATATCGGCAGCCGGACTGATCAACGCCCTCGACGTAGCAGGCAAAAAAATCGAGGACGCCAAAATCGTGGTCAACGGCGCCGGCGCGGCCGCCATCTCCTGCACCCGCCTCTACTGCTCCTTCGGCGCCCGCAAGGAAAACATTGTCATGCTCGACTCGAAAGGAGTCATTACCGCCGACCGCAGCAACCTGACGGAACAAAAACGCGAGTTTGCCACGACGCGCACCGACGTACACACACTCGCCGAAGCCATAAAGGGCGCGGACGTCTTCATTGGCCTGTCCAAGGGCAACATACTGACGCAGGACATGGTCCGTTCCATGGCCGACAAACCCATTATCTTCGCCCTGGCCAACCCTGTTCCCGAAATTTCCTACGAAGATGCCAAAGCCGCACGGCCGGACGTACTGATGAGCACGGGACGCACCGACTACCCGAATCAAATCAACAACGTCATAGGCTTCCCTTACATTTTCCGCGGCGCACTCGACACAGCAGCCAAGGCTATCAATGAAGAAATGAAGATGGCCGCCGCACGGGCCATCGCAGACCTTGCCCGCCGCCCCGTGCCGGACATCGTGAACCGCGCCTATCACGTGCGCAACTTCACCTTCGGGCCGGACTACTTCATCCCCAAGCCCGTTGATCCGCGCCTGATTACGGAAGTTTCCATGGCGGTGGCCAAGGCCGCCATAGAAAGCGGCGTCGCACGGAAGGAAATCACGGACTGGAAGGCTTACCGCCAGCACCTCCGCGAACTCATGGGGCAGGAAAGCAAATTCACCCAGAACCTTTACGACACGGCCCGCCTCTCCCCGAAACGGGTGGTCTTCGCCGAAGGCACGCACCCTACCATGCTCGAAGCCGCCATCCGCGCCAAGGAAGAGGGCATCTGCCAGCCCATCCTGCTCGGCAACGACGTGGCCATCCGCAAAATGGCCGCGGAAATGGACCTCAGCCTCGACAACGTGGAGATTATCAACCTGCGCGACGACGCCCAGAACGAGCGGCGCATGAACTACGCCCGGATCCTTGCCGAAAAGAAGCAGCGCGAAGGCTACACGCTTCAGGAAGCCGTTGACAAAATGTACGAACGCAACTACTTCGGCATGATGATGGTGGAGAACGGCGACGCCGACGCTTTCATCACCGGACTCTACACAAAATATTCCAACACCATCAAGGTGGCGAAAGAAGTTATCGGCATCAAGCCCGGATACCGGCATTTCGGCACCATGCACCTCATCAACTCGAAAAAGGGCGTATTCTTCATCGCCGACACCCTCATCAACCGCCATCCGGACACCGAGGCGCTCTTCGACATCGCCAAGCTGAGCGCATCGACTGTACGATTCTTCAACCGCACACCGGTCATCGCCATGCTTTCCTACTCCAACTTCGGCACCGACTCGACCGGCAGCCCGGCCGCCGTACACGAAGTCGTGGCGCGTATGCAGGAAGCATATCCCGACCTGGCCATCGACGGGGAAATGCAGGTGAACTTCGCACTCGACAAGGAACTGCGCGACGAGAAATATCCCTTCACCCGGCTGAAGGGAATGGATGTCAACACCCTTCTGTTCCCCAACCTCACCTCAGCCAATGCCGCCTACAAAATGATTAAGCTCATGGCCGACGAAGCGGAAGTCATCGGCCCGATCCAAATGGGACTGAACAAGCCGATTCACTTTACAGACTTTGAAAGCAGCGTGCGCGACATTGTAAACGTCACCGCCGTGGCCGTCATAGACGCCATCGTGCAGCAGAAGCTCGAACAAGACTGAGACCGTACGGATTCCACAAAAAATCCCTACCACTACGGGGCGCCCCTAAGGCCACTGGCCACGGGGCGCCCCGCTTTTTTCATGCCTGCTACGGGACGCCTTCCGCAGAGGCGGGAAACGCAAACCAGGACCCGCACACACGGACGCAAAACGGGCCTCGCTTTTCACAAAGCAAGGCCCGCCACACTTAAAAACCACCTATTGAAACCTAAACGAGGCCCTTTCAAACCTCTCTTTAGCATAATCCGTAGCCGGAGAATCGCCAGAAGAAACCGCACAAGCTACTCGAAACGCCGCACTCGCAAGCGCGACGACCTGCCTGTAACTCCGGCAGGGAAAAGCCGCTGCGCCACTCTGACGAGCCTCCTTAGGGAAGCCGGAACATCTGCCGCGCGCATCGCAAACGATGCAATTGACAATGAACTAAACCTCCCAATGCAAAAGTACGGATAAATATCTATACCAACAAATGTAAAATCAAAAAAAGTTTATAAAAATCATGTTCTCTCTATTTTTAGAATTGACAGCCAGCGTACACGGGACGGAAAAACAGGCTCCTCATCCGCAACAAATACACAAAAAGCGGCAAGGCCCGCCGTGGCAAAAACGGGGATAGGGCCAAGAAATACGGGGATAGTCCGCGTTTTTACGGGAATAGGGCGAGCGCGCAAGTTGCCATAGCGCCGCCCCGCTGGGCCGGGCACGGTGGAAAACAAACCTTGGCGCCGCGCGTGGCGCACGTCCGGGGGCGCTTCAGCCCGCCCATGCGGCATGCCCTCCCGTATCGGTGGACATCGGGGGCCGCACCGAAGCAGGCTGCAATGCCGCCCACAACCGCATGGCCGGGGCGGACCGGAATATGGAGCAAGGGAATCAGCGACGGAAGAAGAGGCGCAACTGCGCGCCACACAATGCGCAGTATTGTAAAAAACGGGAGTGCGTTTCCTCGGCGGCCAAGCGGACAGCCTCTTCTATCTGCTCGGGAATCATGCGTTCGGCGCTGTCGGTCCAACTGCGGAAACGCGTACCGTCCACTGGCTTGAGGCTGTTCAGACGGTCCAGGTCGAACGTGGCACAACGGATGCCTGCACCGGCCGCCTCCGCATCGTAAGCGTTGCAAAGCTGCTCGATATGCGTAGGCACCATAAGGACGGGCTTCCCGAGATACATGGCTTCGCAAACCGACTCGAACCCGGCGGTCGTAGCATACGCCCGCGCCCCCGCCATGTAGCGGATGAATGCCTCGTCGTCCAGACTATGAAACGTCAGCCGGTCGTCCACACGCCACTGGCCGCCCGCCGTCGGCTTGTCCCAAAAGAAATGAAGCGGTACGCTGGGATGCGCTTTGTGCCAGGCAAGGATTTCCTTGCTAAAGCCGCTGTTGAGCATATACCCGTGCAGATAGTCGCCCGCCGTGGGCACGGCGCGGCGCACGGCTTCGCGCAACAAAGGCGGAACGACACGGATGCGCCCGGGGCAGGGATGCTCGCCGGGACGGAATGAGAGTGCCAGCAGGCTTTTGGAGCGGAACGCCGTCCCACGCGTGTAGAGCCGCAAAAGCCAAAGCGGAATGCGGTGTCCCGGCGGGAAATCGAAATCGGGAAGCAGGAAAAGATACTGATGCCCTACGCAGACAAGCGGCGTGTGCAGGCCGCCCAAAGCGTAGGCCAGCCCCGTCAGCAACTCATAAAAGTTGACAACCACGTCAACCTTGCGGGCAAGCTGCCGGATCTGGCGGATGCCGCTGCGGAAACGGCCCAGCCGCGCCGCGTTGTACAGGATGCTGCGGCCCAAGGGAGGACGGTTGCGCGAACCGGCAGGAAGGAAGTTCGGGCTTTCCACAGCATAGACCGGCGCTTCTATCTTGTCCAAGAAAAAAGCGGGAACGCGGCGCGCGGGACTTTTACCTACCACGACGCCTACGACTTCGTGGCCGCAAGCTGCGAGCATCCGGCGCAAGGTCAATGCTTGCGTGAGGTGCCCCCGGCCCTCGCCTTGTACCGTGAACAATATTTTCATTTCGGAAGATTGTTTTCCACCTGCAAATATCGGAAAAAAAATATTAAACAGGCACCGCCGCGCATAAATATCTTCTTAATTTACACCGGCCAATGGCGCTGCCCGTACAGACGGCGGGAAAAGCCGGGGCTTCCGGCCCCATGACCGGAAGCCTGTGGCCCGACGGCAGTCGCCCGGGCCGCGGCGCGAGTCGGGTTCCGGGACACGCCCTTTGGAAAGAGGCGCTTAAAAGATGGCCGCGGCCAGATAGCTGTACTCGTCGTAGTCCGCCCACGCTTCCGCATTGAAGTCGTAGCGGTCCAAGAGATTGTCGGCCGCTTCCCTTTCGCTCTCGCCTAAGGCATAGCAAGTCATCCGTTCTGCAAAATAGGCCATGAACAGGCCGTCTTCCGTCGGTTCCACGATTACTGTGTTGCGTCGCTCGAGGTCCATTGTTTCAAGTTTTTAGCTATTGAATTTCGCTATGGCAAAATTCCGCAATCCAAGTTACGCAGCCGTTAATGCGGCGTTACATTAGCATGAAACAACGCGGCCCTGCCCCGCACGGTGCCCCCATAGGGCATTGCACAGTCCCGGACAGGAATCCGGCACCCCTCCTGTCGGGAATCCTACGGCTGCAGGGCGCGCAACTTCCGGACTACTGCGGCAGCCTGCAAGACCATACCCCAGTCGGACGGATGCACGTAGTCCACCCAAGCGTCCTCCGGGAAAGCGAGCTCTTCCATAGACAAATAATAGATATCCCTTACGCCCTCGGCGCACAGGGCCTGGTAGGCGGCGCGCAATCCGTCGTTGTGGCGCGCGCATGCCTCGCGTCGGGCCGCGTGGGTCTGACTGTCGCTGTAGCCGGCCTGCTCTACCAGCAGGATGGGTGCGCCGCGGCGGCTCCGCAAACGGCGGACGGCCTCTGTGGCCAGGCGGGCTATCTCCGCCGCCGTACGCTCGTTCATGTTGGCCATGCAGTCCAGCACATAGGCCCGGGCCGGCAGCTCGCTCATCAGGTCGAGCACGGGCGGCTCCAGCTGTCCGTTGCCAGAGAACCCCAGATTGAACACCGGAATGCCGGTCTCACGCGCTACGATATTGGTCCACGCCATGCCCGGCCGCGACGCGCACGCCCCTTGCGCTATCGAGGTGCCATAGACCACTATGGGCGGCTGCTCCGTTGCCGGGGAAAACGCGAAGGCGGCCGTATCTGCCGTCCCCACCTGCAGAGAACGCACCTCGTTGTACAGAGGCAGATAAAGCACAAACGAAGCGGGGCGGCCCTTCGCCTGTCCGTCTACCCGGTAATCGTAGCGCACGGTGTCGCCGAAAGCGTAGCTGCCGGCGCAGCGGGCATAGCCGCCACCGGCGGTGATACGGTAAAGGTCTACGCCCGAGACGCCCGTTGCCGGCATGTGGGGCATGGAAAAAGCGCCGCCCACGACGTAGCGCACCTGGATATGCGACGCGTCCGTGGTGAAGCGCACTGAAAGCCCTGCGGCCGAGCACGACAAATCCCAGACGGCACGGCGCACGCTGTCGGCCGCACGGGCGGGCAAGCGGCGGTAGTTTCCCCCGTCTTCGTCCCATCCTTGCCCTTCCACATAGTGTTGCCCGTCGGCTTGTGCGGCGAGCAACGGGTCGTGCCAGTGCGTCGTCTGCGCGGAAATCGCTCCGGGAACGAAAGCGCACAAGCAGAACAATACCGCCCAACACGAGTGCAGGCCTCCCGGGCGGCCCGGCCTTTCTTCTCTTTTGTCTGCCATACTTTATTCCTCCGTCTGTTTTTCGTAGTTCGGTCCGTAGAGCATCGTCTCGCGGCGCACGAGTGGCTTCCCGTCACGCACGAAGCCCTTGCCGCGTTCGGAGAGATGCGCCGCCATGGCCTGCCGCAACGCCTGGAGCACGGCGCGGTAGTCCGGGCTGTCCGCCACGTTGTGCAACTCGTGCGGGTCGCGCTCCAGGTCAAAAAGCTGCTCGCCGCCGTTGTGGAAATTCCAGACGTACTTGACGCGGCCGTCCGTCAAGGCGCACCAGTAATTGTCCGGACTGTAGCACGTGGCGTGCTCCATATCCACGTAACGGCGCCAGCCGGCCGTGTCGCCGCGGGCCAACGGCGCGACGGAGCGACCGTCCATCTCCGCAGGCACCGCGCCGCCCGCCACGTCGAGAAACGTGGGCAGCACGTCGCGCAACTCCACGGGCTGGACCACGCGGCCCGGCCGTATGCCCATGCGCGCAGGCCATTTCACAAGGAATGGTATATGCGTGGACCCTTCGTAAGGGTACGTTTTCCGCCAATGGTAATGGTCGCCCAACATGTCGCCGTGGTCGGAGACGAAGACGATGAGTGCGTCGTCGTACATGTCTTTCTCCTTCAGCGCCGCCACGATGCGCCCTATCTCCTCGTCGATGAACGAGACGTTGGCATAATAGTGGCGGCGCGAACGGGCGGCATAGGCGTCGCCGAAGTTGCCGAAGGGAGCGTCGCTGGCCGCCTGCGACGGGTCGGCCAAGGCGGCGTAGCGGCCACACCAGTCGCCCTTCCACGGGGCGGGCACCTCGCGCCCCTCGTAAAGTGCCAGCCAGCGGCGCGGCGGGTCGTAAGGGCTGTGGGGACGGGCGAACGAGACTTTCAGGAAGAGCGGGACGCCCTTTGCCGTATCATAGTTGCGGATAAGCTCACAGGCCGTCGCGCCCGTCCAGTGCGTCGGATGCAGCGCCTCGCCGGGAACGTAGGCCGCCGCCCCGTGGTCGTTCCAGCCTATGCCCGTCGCGTCGGGGTCGCCGCCGGGACAGTGCAGCTGGAACCATTGCCGGTAGTCGCTGACAAAGCCCGGGTCCTCCACGCGGCCGCTCTCGTCGAGCAGCACCTCGTGTAAGCCGTGCTTCGAGCGCTGCGGATGCCAGTGCATCTTGCCGATGCCGAAGGTGTAGTAGCCCAGTCCGCGAAGCATCCGGGGCATCTCGAAGCGGCAGCGGACGGGCACTTTGCCGTAGCCTAACAGGCCGTGGTGCCACGGCGAGAGGCCCGTCAGCAAGCCGGTGCGCGCCGGCGTGCTGCTGGGGCACGACGTGTAGGCGTGTTCAAACAGCGTCCCCGCGGCGGCCAGGCTGTCCAGGTGCGGCGTCAGGACCACGCCGCCCGAAGTGCAGCCCATAGCGTCCCAGCGCTGCTGGTCCGTCATGAGCAGAATGATGTGGGGCGGACGGTCCGCCCGGAGCGGAAAGGGAAGCAAGGCGGCAAGGGCCAACGCGCCGCCTGCGAACGGATAGGATTTCATGGTACAACGTTTTTCAAGGAATGCCGGCGGAACGGCGGAAAGCACCGTGCGCCCCGCAAAGGCAAAGGTACGATTTGCCGCGGAAACGCAGCGCCGGAATGCCGGAAAAACGCGGACCGGACCGGAAACTGCGGCCCTGGCGCGGAACGCACGGGCCTTAGCCCGGAAAAAACGGGGCTAAGGAAAAAAGGAACGGGCCTTAGCCCCGTGACGGGAAAGGCCGGACGCCGCAACGCAAGGCAAAGCGCGGCGCGGAGGACGTGCCTCCGGCGCCGCGCTTCCATTCTTGCAGGCCCTGCCCGCCTGCGGGCAGGCGGCGGACTGTTTAATCTACCATAAACATGGCATACACGCAGTAGCCGCATACCACCAGGTTAATAATCATCCCGGTAAGGTACGTCAAGTATGAAGCCAGGGCGGGCTTCAAAGCTACGCGGGCATCCTTGCGGGCAATGAACTCGCCCAAATAGGCAAAGGCGAATGGCACGATGCCGAAGCTCAGGATGAGTATGGCCACGGCGCTGAACACGCCGTCGATAGCCTCGCCGAGGAAGGCAAGGACCACGAGTCCGGCAATGGAGCCGAGGATGGCGCCCCACTTGCCGCCCGCGCCGAACTGCGCCAAGTGCTTCATCCAGGACGGCATGGCGCGGTTGAGCACCATGCTCAGGATGACGGCCAAGGCGCTAAGCAAGATGGCCGTCGTGCTGATCTCGTCGCCGGCAGGGCCGCCGAAGCGGTAGATCAGGATGCTGATGAAAGCGATCAGGGGGCCGGGAATCTTATGGATAAAACATCCGAGGAAGGCTATGACCAAGAGGACGAGACATATAGCCAATACAATAAATCCAGTCATTTCTTTTTTCTTTTTTTAGGGTGAAACAATCATTAGGACCGGTGCGGGCGGTCAGAAAACAAGGCTGGCCGATGCGGAAGCCATCTTGGCCTCTATCTCGGCCAGGCGGGCGGCCTGCTGCGGAGTGAGGTCGCCTTTGATCTTATCGAGCTTGGAAGCCAGCTCGGTGGCCTTCGCGCTCAGGCTGGCGTAGGTCACCATGTCGGCAGCGGAAAGTTCACCGGACTGCGCGCGGCTGGCCATCTTGACGTAATCGTCCATCAGGTCGGAAAAGTCGGCAAGCCACTGGTCTATTTCCTCACTGTTGGCAGACGTTTCCGCATCGGGCTCTTCGTCCTGTCCGGCGGATTCGGCCGGCGCTTCCGTCTCGGGCTCTTCGTAGGAGATGCTCAGGCCTTCAAGGGAAAACGATTTGGCCTTTTCGATAGCCACGTCGGCATATTTGTCGAAACCGAAATCGTTCTGGAAGACAAACTCCTGCTCGGTCCCGGGCGCCTGCTTGAGGAAAGTCTGCATTTTCTGGCGGTCGCCGTCGGTCAGCTCCATCTGGCTGAAGTCGTCGACAACATCGACGCCGTCCGCGTCCTTAAGGCGGAGGTTCGGTCCGGAAACAAAGTCTATGTCTCCTTCGACGGTCTTCTCCAGCTTCAGCTTCACCTTAATGGTCAGGCGGTTGCCCTTTTTCAGCGAATAAGTGCCGGGCACGACAGAAATGTACTCGGCATTGTCGCCATATACTTCCGAAGTTTTGATTTCAAGGTCCGTTGCTGCCTCCTGACCCGCGTCGGCGCTTTTCGAACCGCAGGCAGCCAGCGTAAAGATGGCCGTAGCGACAAGTAAAATGGAAAACAGTCGTTTCATATTTCTTTTTTGCGCTGTGAATAATGAAAAAAATAAATCTCGCCATAAATGGCTTGGAAACCGGCACTCCGGTCCGGCTAAAAGCAGCGCGGGAAAAACGGAGTGCCTCCCGTGCCGGAATCAGGGGCTGGCACGGGTAAAAAGTGGAAATACCGCAAGTCTCATTGCTTCGATAGCAAAATATCCAAGTTAACACTCCTGGGTAGTCCCGGCCCTCGGGGCCTCGACGACTGGCAAGGAAACGCCTTGCTACTGCCGGATGCCCGCTCCGTGTGGATTCCTTGCCAGACTATTTTGGAAACCGGGCGCAACACGCCCCCGCCTTCCTGTCCACACAGAACTTCTTGACAATACGCTCCGGACTGCCGTAACAATCGCTATTTCCGATACAGAATTATAAAAATCCGGAACAACAAAACTACTGCTGGTCCGAAATATTTCCGTTTTCTTACACGGAAAGTTTATCCCCGTGCTTTCTTCATCTGCTTTTTCAGGCAAAAGGCATACAAGTAAATATACGCCATCTACAAAGGCGCAGCCGCCCACGCAGGACAGCCCACACGCGATGGAGATGCCGGGAAGCACTAAAGTCCCGATACGCGCGACAGCCAGGCACGAATGAGAGAAAATGCGCGGTAAAGCAGGACGGAAACAATCTGGAATTATGTACCTTTGCCTGAACGGCACACCGAAGTGCGTGGAACAACGTGGCACGCCATGCCTGTAACAAACGATAGCTGTACAAACTCCAGATAATAGTCGAAGCATGAAGCACATTACCATCCGGAAATACGCCTCGCCCTGCGGCGGACTGCTCCTCGGAGAATTTGAAGGGAAACTCTGCCTTTGTGATTGGGCGACGGAAGCACGTTGGAAAATTGCTAAAAAGCGGCTCACCGACACATATCACCTTGATTTCGTCGAATCGTCGGACATGCTCTTGGACGACGCGGCCGGGGAACTGGACGACTACTTCAAGAAAACGCGGCAACGCTTTACCATCCCCGTGCTGCTCACAGGGACGGATTTCCAGAAGCATGTTTGGAAAACGCTGCTGGAAATCCCGTACGGCACTACGCTCTCGTACAAAGAACTGGCGCAAAAGGCAGGCGTTCCCCAGGCCGTCAGAGCCGTGGCCAATGCCAACCGTTCCAATATCCTGTCCATATTCGTACCCTGCCACCGGGTAATCGGTTGCGACGGCACTTTAACCGGGTACGCTGGAGGCCTTACAGCAAAAAGACTGTTGCTCGAACTTGAAAAAATATGACAGCGAAACTCGTGATACGCCGAATAAATAAACATAAGAAAGACAAGTCTGCCAGCTATACGCCCATAGTCGGGAAGTTCATATCACAAAAGTGAGCCAGACACATATCATACGTACAAAAAAGCCCCGCACAAATGTGCGAGGCCTACTAACTAAAACTTAAAGCGATTACTCTGCCTTGGGAGCTTCGTTCTCGGTTGCCGGAGCTTCAGCAGCGGGAGCAGCTGTCTCAGCACTCTCGGTTGCAGCAGCTTCGACATTGTCTTGCGATGCGGACTTGCGCGAGCGGCGGGTGCGGGTAGCCTTCTTCTGCGTCTTGGCCATGTTCTCATCGTAGTCTACCAACTCGATAAAGCACATGGGGGTAGCATCGCTCGCACGGAAACCGGTCTTAATGATTCGCGTATAACCGCCCGGACGGTCAGCTACCTTCGTGGAGATTTCCTTGAAGAGCTCCGTAACGGCGTACTTGTCGTGGAGATAGCTGAACACTGTACGACGGGAGTGGGTGGTGTCGTTTTTGCTCTTGGTGATCAGCGGCTCGATGTACTTCCGCAGCGCCTTCGCTTTGGCCAACGTGGTGGTAATGCGCTTGTGCTTGATCAAAGAGCAGGACATATTGGCCAACATAGCCGCTCTGTGGGAAGAAGTGCGGCTCAAATGGTTGAACTTTCTATTGTGCCTCATTTTTTGTTATTCTTTATCTAATTTGTATTTGGAAATGTCGGTGCCGAACGAAAGATTCAGGCTTTCAAGCAATTCATCCAATTCCGTAAGCGACTTCTTACCGAAGTTGCGGAACTTGAGCAAATCGTTCTTGTTATACTGAACCAAATCGCCGAGCGTCTCGACCTCAGCGGCCTTCAAGCAATTGAGGGCGCGCACAGAGAGATTCATGTCGACAAGTTTCGTCTTAAGCAGTTGACGCATGTGCAATATCTCCTCGTCGAACTCCTCATTTTCCATATTGGCCGAATCATCTATCGTGATCTTCTCGTCGGAGAAGAGCATGAAGTGGTAGATGAGTATTTTGGCGGCCTCTTTCAAGGCATCTTTCGGCTGAATGGAACCGTCCGTAGTGATTTCGATGATGAGTTTGTCGTAGTCGGTTTTCTGCTCGACACGGTATGGCTCAACAGCATATTTCACATTACGTATCGGGGTGTAGATGGAGTCGATGGGAATGGTATTGACATCGGTGCAGAAGTCCCGATTCTCATCGGCCGGCACGTATCCGCGGCCCTTATTGATTGTCAAATCAATTTGCATCGTGGCCTTGGAATCTATATGGCAAATCACTAATTCAGGATTTAACACTTCAAATCCCGTAAGATACTTGCCAATATCACCAGCCTTGAACTCAAGGGTATTGGACACGGTGATGCTGACCTTCTCTGTCTCGAATTCTTCTACTATCTGCTTGAAGCGCACCTGCTTCAAGTTAAGTATAATGTTGGTCACGTCCTCACGCACACCGGGTACAGAAGCAAACTCGTGCTCAACACCTTCAATTCGAATCGTGTTGATAGCGTATCCTTCCAACGAGGAGAGCAAGATGCGACGTAGTGCATTTCCGACAGTGGTGCCGAAACCCGGTTCCAAAGGCCGGAACTCGAACTTTCCGAACTTTGGACCGTTTTCCAACATTATGACTTTATCAGGTTTTTGAAATGCTAATATCGCCATGAAATTGATTAGTTTATAAATTAGTTTTTAGAGTACAACTCGACAATCAGTTGCTCTTTGATATTCTCGGGAATATCTGCACGCTCCGGCCGGTGAAGCAGTTTGCCCGACTTCGAAGACTCGTCCCATTCAATCCAAGGATACTTGCTGTGATTGAATCCGGCGAGAGCGTCTACGATGGTCTCCAGAGACTTGGACTTTTCACGTACGCCGACAATCTGTCCGGGCTTTACGCTATAGGAAGCGATATTCACCACGCGACCATCTACCACGATGTGCTTGTGGTTGACCAACTGACGAGCTGCTGCGCGTGTGGGCGCAATTCCGAGGCGATAGACGATATTGTCAAGACGAGACTCCAAAGACTGCAACAGCACTACACCAGTAATACCACTGGAGGCGGCAGCCTTCTTGAAAAGATTACGGAACTGCTTCTCCAATACGCCATATGTGTATTTTGCCTTCTGCTTTTCAGCAAGCATGATGCCGTACTCCGACGTCTTACGGCGGCGGGAATTACCGTGCTGGCCAGGAGGATAGTTACGTTTGGAAAGCACTTTGTCTGCACCGAAAATGGCCTCGCCGAACTTCCGCGCTACACGAGACTTGGGTCCTATATATCTTGCCATAGAATTTCTTGGAATTTTAAGTTAGAACAAATTATACTCTTCTTCTCTTCGGGGGGCGGCAGCCGTTGTGAGGCAGCGGTGTGACGTCGACAATCTCCGTCACCTCGATTCCAGCGCCATGTACGGCACGGATAGCCGATTCGCGGCCGTTTCCCGGTCCCTTGACGTAAGCCTTTACCTTGCGCAGACCCAAATCGTAAGCTACTTTTGCGCAATCCTGCGCGGCCATCTGTGCGGCATACGGAGTATTTTTCTTAGACCCCCTGAAGCCCATTTTTCCGGCTGAAGACCAAGAAATAATTTGTCCCTCGCTATTGGCCAATGATACGATGATATTGTTGAACGAACTGTGAACATGCAACTGCCCCATGGCGTCGACCTTCACATTTCTTTTTTTAGCTGCGGCTGTTTTCTTTGCCATATTATTTATTATTTAGTAGCTTTTTTCTTGTTTGCAACAGTCTTCTTACGTCCCTTACGCGTACGGGCATTGTTCTTCGTGCTCTGTCCACGCACGGGCAAACCTAAGCGATGGCGGATGCCGCGATAACAACCTATGTCCATCAATCGTTTGATATTCATCTGGATTTCTGAACGGAGGTCACCTTCTACCTTATAATCCGCACTGATAATCTCACGAATCTTAGCGGCTTGGTCATCGGTCCAATCCTTTACTTTAATACCTCTGTCTATGCCGGCTTTGTCCAAGATTCTCATTGCACTACTGCGACCTATACCGAATATATAGGTCAAAGCTATTTCTCCTCGCTTATTCTGAGGCAGGTCGACGCCTACAATTCTTATTGCCATATGTTGTAATGTTTTGCTGATTAGGATTAACCTTGACGCATTTTAAGTTTGGGGTTCTTCTTGTTGATTACGAACAACCTGCCCTTGCGACGAACGATTTTGCAGTCTGCCGACCGCTTCTTCAATGATGCTCTTGTTTTCATATGGTATGTTTTATTTGTATCTAAATACGATGCGCCCTTTGGAAAGATCGTAAGGGCTCATTTCTACTTTCACTTTATCTCCCGGGAGTATTTTAATATAATGCATGCGCATTTTCCCGGAAATATGTGCGGTAATCTCGTGACCGTTGACCAGCTCAACGCGGAACATCGCATTGCTCAAGGCCTCGATAATTGTACCGTCCTGTTCTATCGCAGTCTGTTTTGCCATATTAATTTATCTCTATTGCTTCGATTTTATCAAACGACGACATCAAATCTGCCTTACCGTGATGTATGGCGATAGTATGCTCGAAATGTGCCGCAGGCTTGCTGTCCAGTGTTACTACACTCCAGTGATTTTCCAGCATTGCAATCTTGCGATCACCCATTGTTATCATCGGCTCTATGGCTATACACAGGCCGTTAGCCAATAAGGTGCCGGTACCTGGCTTGCCGTAATTGGGAACTTGCGGGTCCTCGTGCATTTCATGACCGATTCCGTGCCCCACGAACTCCCGGACTACACCATAGCCTTGCGATTCCGCATGCTCCTGAATGGCATGTCCGATGTCGCCCAGACGCTTGCCGGCTATGGCTTGGCTTATCCCTTTATATAGGGCCTGCTTGGTCGTGAGCAGCAAATGGCGCACTTCGGCAGAAACTTCTCCCACAGCGAATGTATAACAAGAATCGCCGCAGAAGCCATCGAGCGAAGCCCCACAATCGACGGAAACGATGTCGCCCTCGTGCAAAGGAGTTGCATCTGGTATCCCATGTACGACAACTTCGTTGACAGAAGTGCAAATCGAGGCGGGAAAAGCTGGCCCGTAGGGATTCGGAAATCCCTTAAAAGTCGGTACAGCCCCGTGATCTCGTATGAACGCTTCAGCAATTTTATCAAGTTGCATGGTGGTTACGCCTGGCCGGATATTTTTTGCTATCTCGGCCAGGGTATCACTCACCAGCATGTTTACTTGCCGCAACCGTTCTATTTCGTCGTCGGTCTTCAGATAAATCATTTCGCCAGATATTAATAGGCAGAAACTTTTCCGCCATGTGAGCGGACATGCCCAGAATTGAGCAGGCCGTCATAACGGCGAACGAGCAGGTGACTTTCTATCTGCTGCAAAGTATCCAACACTACTCCGACGAGAATCAGTAAGGATGTCCCGCCAAAGAATTGTGCAAATCCCTGGCTCACGCCAAAAACGCCGGCAAAAGCCGGAAGGATAGCAATCACAGAGATGAACAATGAACCTGGGATCAGGATACGGGTCATCACTGTATCCAAATAGTCTGCAGTACTTTTTCCGGGCTTGATACCGGGAATAAAGCCGTTATTACGCTTCATGTCCTCGGCAATCTGAACCGGATTCAAGGTAATTGCGGTGTAGAAGAACGTAAATGCTACAATCAGTATAACCAGTACGATATTGTATGGAACACTCATGTGGTTACTGAAATTCGCCCAGAAGCCATCTACATTACCTGTCGCGGAAGCTATGGTAACAGGGATGAACATGATGGCCTGTGCAAAGATGATTGGCATTACGTTCGCTGCAAACAACTTGAGGGGGATGTACTGACGGGCGCCTCCAAATTGCTTATTGCCTTCAACTCGTTTGGCATACTGCACGGGAATCTTCCGGGTAGCCTTTACCAGCAGAATAGCTAACGCCATCACAAAAAGCAACGCGATTATCTCGAAAAGGAATTTCACCAAGCCGCCACCTTGACTTCCGGAAAGGGCATTCACAAATTCCTGTCCTAAAGCCTCGGGCAAACGGGCAATGATACCAATCATGATAATCAGGGAGACACCGTTACCGACGCCCTTATCTGTTATGCGCTCACCCAGCCAAAGGATAAACATACTCCCCGCCGCAAGAATTATTGTGGAGGACAGCATGAATTCGAAATCCATCGGAACCCTAAAAGCCCCGGGTATCTGATGATGCAGATTGATCAGATAGGCCGGTGCCTGGAAAACCAGAATTGCAATTGTCAGCCAGCGCGTATACTGATTTATCTTACGACGTCCGCTCTCGCCCTCGCGTTGCATTTTCTGGAAATAGGGCACTGCAACGGCCAGCAACTGTATCACGATGGAGGCCGAGATGTAAGGCATGATACCCAACGCAAATACTGACGCATTGGAGAATGCACCGCCCGAAAACATATTCAACAGTGCCATCAAGCCTTCCGCAGTCTGATCGCGCAAGCCTTGCAATCCCGTAGGTCCCGGGTCGATTCCAGGAAGCACTACAAATGATCCGAAACGATAAATGGCAACAAAAAGGAGAGTGATGAGGATTCGAACTCGCAAATCCTCAATTCTCCAAATGTTCCTTAAAGTCTCGATAATTTTTTTCATCGATTACAGCTTTCAATTAGATTTTTGTGGTGGTGCCGCCAACAGCCTCAATAGCAGCCACAGCCGCTTTCGAAAAAGCATGTGCTTCGACGTCGAGCTTTGCTGTGAGTTGGCCATTCGCGAGAACCTTAACGCGTTCTTTTGCAGAAGCCAAACCAGCTGCTACAAATTCTGCCAAACCCAACTTCTGCAAATTGGCTGCTTCGGCTAAAGCCTGAAGGTCGGAAAGGCCGATGACAGTATATTCCACGCGGTTAATGTTCTTGAAGCCAAACTTCGGCAAACGACGCTGCAATGGCATTTGGCCACCTTCAAAACCTATTTTCTTACTATATCCGGAACGCTGCTTCGCACCTTTGTGGCCACGGGTTGATGTGCCACCCATGCCGGAACCTTGTCCGCGTCCGATTCTTTTGCGCGTATGTGTTGAGCCACACGCAGGTGTTAAGGTATGTAATTTCATGATTTCCAACTTTATTAGTTATTAATCAACGATAGCTACCAAGTGCTGGACCTTTCGAACCATACCGCGTAAAGAAGGCGTGTCCTCGTGCTCTACGACCTTATTCATCTTGGTCAAACCCAATGTGTCCAAAGTTCGTTTCTGGTCTTTCGGCGCACCTATGCGGCTCTTGACTTGTTTAATCTTTATTGTTGCCATGGTGAATTATCCTTTAAAAACTTTTTCCAAAGAAATCCCACGTTGCTGCGCTATTGTGCGTGCATCGCGCATTTCACTCAGCGCCAAGATAGTTGCTTTAACCAAATTGTGGGGATTGGATGAACCTTGCGACTTAGCCAAGACATCTTTTATTCCTACGCTTTCCAATACTGCACGCATGGCACCACCGGCTACTACACCGGTACCGGCAGATGCAGGAAGTATCAAAACCTTAGCGCCGCCAAACTTAGCTTGCTGACCGTGAGGAACTGTTCCGTTGACCACGGGCACACGCACAAGGTTTTTCTTAGCGGACTCTACACCCTTTGCTATGGCTGCGGTTACTTCACCTGCCTTGCCTAAGCCACAGCCGATGAAGCCTTTACCGTCGCCTACAACCACAATCGCAGCAAACGTAAAGGTACGACCACCTTTCGTCACCTTGACTACACGATTGATAGCAACCAGCCTATCTTTTAATTCTTCGCTATTAACTGTTACTCTGTTTGCCATAATCTTTAGAATTTAAGTCCGCCCGTACGAGCGCTATCAGCAACTTGTTTTACACGACCATGATACAAATAGCCATTGCGATCGAACACCACTTCCGTGATGCCTGCTTCGAGCGCTTTCTTCGCGATTGCCTCTCCGACCTTGGCCGCCTGCTCCATCTTGGGCATCACCTCCATTCCGAGCGATGATGCGGAAACAAGAGTTGAAGCCGTCTCGTCGTTTATAATTTGAGCATAGATCTGCTTGTTACTTCTGAAAACGCTCAAACGGGGACGGGACGAAGTGCCTGATATCTTATTGCGAACCCTATATTTAATTCTGATACGTCTCTGTTGTTTCTTCGTTATCATAATTCATTCCGTTTTAATTATTTTGCACCTGCTGACTTACCAGACTTCCTGCGGATCTGCTCACCGAGGAACAGAATACCCTTGCCTTTGTATGGTTCAGGTTTGCGGAAAGAACGTATCTTGGCGCATACTTGGCCTAATAACTGCTTATCGCAAGACTCAAGACATATATATGGGTTCTTGTTTCTTTCAGATTTTGTCTCAACCTTTATCTCCTTCGGTAACTGTATGAAGATACTATGGGTGTAGCCCAAGGCGAACTCTACGAGATTGCCTTGATTGGAAACACGATATCCTACGCCGACGAGCTCCATCTCTTTCTTGTACCCTTCAGAGACACCGACTACCATGTTATTTACCAAAGAACGATACAGCCCGTGATAGGCCTGCTTTTGCTTGGTAGATACCTGGTCGTTGCTTTCATCTATCGTAAAGTGGACTTCGTTGTTTTCTATCGTGACAATAATAGAAGGATCAACTGCCTGCTGCAACTCTCCTTTGGGGCCTTTTACGCTTACGACGTTACCGTTCAACGTAACTGTGACTCCGGCAGGGATAACGATGGGTAACTTTCCTATTCTAGACATTGTTTTCCTCCTGTTAAATTAATAGACATAACAAAGAACTTCGCCACCCACTTTCAATTGAGTTGCTTCCTTATCGGTCATAACTCCCTTGGACGTGGAAATAATGGCTATACCTAAGCCGTTGATTACCCGAGGCATGTTCCGGTAGCCAACATATTTACGCATACCGGGCGTAGATATGCGCGTCAGTCGCTTAATCGCACTGACTTTTGACCGGGGATCATACTTTAGCGCAATTTTAATTGTGCCCTGCGGGCCTACTTCCTCAAACTTATAGTTCAAGATGTAGCCCTTTTCAAAAAGGATCTTGGTGATGTCCTTTTTCAGATTAGAAGCGGGAATTTCCACCACGCGATGATTTGCCATAATGGCATTGCGCAATCGCGTTAAATAATCTGCTATTGGATCTGTCATAAAATAAATTGTTTAATTGATCGGGACAACCCGACAATATTAAATAATAATATAATTACCAACTTGCCTTTTTCACGCCCGGAATAAGCCCTTTCGAAGCCATCTCACGGAATTGGATACGTGAAAGTCCAAACATACGGATGTAACCACGTGGACGCCCCGTTATCTTGCAACGATTGTGAAGGCGGATGGGATTGGCATTGCGGGGGATAGACTGCAACTTACGTGCAGCTTCATAAGCGGCCACTGGATCGTCGGACTTATTCACGATCTCCTTCAATGCGGCACGCTTCGCAGCGTACTTGGCGACTAACTTGGCTCGCTTTACCTCGCGGGCCTTCATTGATTCTTTTGCCATCTTATCTACTTACTTATTTGTTTGCATCCTTAAACGGAAGACCAAATCCTTTCAAAAGAGCATAACCTTCCTCGTCGGTCTTTGCTGACGTAACGAACGTGATATTCATGCCCAAAATACGGTCTATTGTATCGATGTTAATCTCGGGGAAGATGATCTGTTCCTGAATACCCAAGGAATAATTACCGTGTCCGTCCAACTTGCTTTCTATACCCTTAAAGTCGCGGATTCGAGGCAAGGCAACACGTACCAATCTTTCCAGGAACTCATACATTCTGTCACGACGAAGCGTCACCATTACGCCGATAGGCATTTTCTTACGCAGTTTGAAATTAGCGACGTCCTTGCGGGAAAGAGTCGCTACTGCCTTCTGGCCGGCTATGGTCGACAATTCATTGATGGCTACGTCTATGATTTTTTTATCCGCCGTGGCGATACCCAAACCTTGATTGATCACAATCTTCTTGAGCACGGGAATCTGCATCGGGGATGTGTAATTGAACTGCTTCATCAGAGCCGGCGCAATGCGCTCGGCATATTCTTTCTTAAGGCTTGCTGTTGTGTTGCTCATTACTTAATCTCCTCTCCTGATTTTTTTGCATAACGGACAGTCTTGCCTTCCTCGTTCTTACGCCTGCCAATACGTGTAGGCTTGCCTGTTTTCGGATCCAAGACATTCAGATTTGAAATGTGGATAGGTGCCTCCAACTTGATGATGCCGCCTTGAGGATGCTGCGCATTAGGTTTCTGGGCTTTTGACACGAAATTCACACCTTCTACGACGGCGCGCTGCTTTTTCACGAGAACTTTCAAGACTTTGCCGGTCTTCCCTCTGTCCTCGCCAGTATTTACATATACTGTATCGCCTTTTCTAATATGTAATTTGCTCATTACGCTTTGTTAATTAGATTAAAGAACCTCGGGGGCCAAAGAAATGACTTTCATATTCACCGCACGCAGTTCGCGCGCTACTGGGCCAAAGATACGGCTACCGCGTAACTCCCCTGCATTGTTCAACAGCACGCAGGCATTATCGTCGAAACGGATATATGAACCGTCCGGACGACGAATTTCCTTTTTGGTACGCACGATCAATGCCTTAGAGACGGTACCTTTCTTTATATCGCCCGAAGGAATGACATTCTTCACAGATACGACGATAATATCACCTACAGAAGCGTAGCGACGTCGAGTTCCCCCTAATACGCGGATGCACAAGGCTTCACGTGCACCGCTATTATCAGCTACAGTTAATCTGGATTCTGCCTGTATCATATTATTTAGCCCTTTCTATGATTTCTACTACTCTCCAACGTTTGGTTTTGCTTAAAGGACGAGTTTCCATAATCTGCACGGTATCACCCACGTTGCAGTCATTTTTCTCGTCGTGCACATGATATTTTTTCGTCTTCGAGACGAACTTGCCATAAATTGGGTGCTTCTCCTTGAACTTAGCAGCAACGACGATGGTCTTGTCCATTTTATTGCTAATGACTACACCCTGGCGAGTCTTTCTTAATTTTCTAACTTCCATCTTAGACCACGATTATTTTTTAAGTTCAAGCTCGCGCTGCACAGTTTTCATGCGGGCAATTGTGCGGCGTTGATCTCTTATCTGCGCAGGATTTTCAAGGGGCGAAATGCTATGATTCAACAACATCTGCTGATACTTCGCAACCTCCGCATCAATGCGCTCGGCCAGTTCGTTGGCGGGAATTTCTCTAATTTCTGCTATTTTCATAATCAGGCATTTTTATCGTAATCGTGACGGACAACGAACTTCGTAATCACAGGCAGCTTCTGTGCAGCCAAACGGAGAGCTTCCTTAGCTACATCGAAAGGCACGCCGTCTACCTCAAATATGATACGCCCCGGAGTAATAGGGAAAACATAGCCCACAGGATCACCTTTACCTTTACCCATTCGGACGTCTGCGGGCTTCTTCGTAATAGGTTTATCCGGGAATATTCGGATCCAGCTCTGGCCCTCACGCTGCATATAACGAGTCATGGCTACACGAGCGGCCTCGATCTGGCGACCTGTAAGCCAATGTGTCTCCAAACTTTTGATGCCAAAACTTCCGAAAGCAAGCTGGTGACCACGCTGAGCATTTCCTTTACAACGCCCTTTTTGCGGTCTTCTATATTTTGTTCTTTTCGGTTGTAACATGATGTTCTGTTCTCAATAATTAACGGTTACTGTTTCTTTTTCCACGGAATTTACGGCCACCGTTGCCATAACCGTTTCCGCCGCGGCCGGCCTCCTTCTCAACTGCAAAATTAGGCGCCAAGTCGCGCTTGCCATATACTTCACCACGGCAAATCCACACCTTGATACCTAATAAGCCGACCTTCGTCAAAGCCTCTGTCTGGCAATAGTCAATGTCGGCACGGAATGTATGTAATGGAGTTCTCCCCTCTTTATACATTTCCTTACGCGCCATTTCCGCACCGTTCAGACGGCCGCTGATTTGAATTTTGATACCTTCGGCTCCGGCATGCATTGCGTTTGCGATTGCCATCTTGATGGCACGACGATAGGCGATTTTGCCTTCCACCTGACGCGCGATACTTTTGCCTACGATATTGGCATCCAAATCCGGCTTCTTCACCTCAAAGATATTAATCTGTACATCCTTATCGGTGATTTTCTTCAACTCTTCCTTCAGTTTGTCAACTTCCTGACCGCCCTTGCCAATGATCAAGCCCGGACGTGAGGTGCAAACAGTAATCGTAATCAGCTTAGGCGTGCGCTCTATTACGATACGCGAAACACTGGCCTTAGCCAAGCGCGCATCGAGATACTTCCTGATTTTACTATCTTCAAGCAAATTATCGCCGAAATTGGAACCGCCATACCAATTAGAGTCCCAACCACGAATGATTCCCAAGCGATTGCTTATCGGATTTACTTTTTGTCCCATACGTCTTTCCTTTAATCATTAGTTTTGGTACCTACAAACAATGTCACATGGTTCGAACGCTTACGAATTCTGTAACCACGTCCTTGGGGCGCGGGACGCATGCGTTTCAACGTCGTGCCTTCATCAACGAAGATTCGGGTAATATACAATTCACCGTCTTCCGCCTTACGCTCGTTTTTCTGTTCCCAATTGGCAATAGCGGAACGCAACAACTTTTCTACGTCCTGAGATGCTGCTTTCTTTGAGAACCTCAGCGTGCCGAGGGCACGGTTCACCTCCATACCACGCACCAAGTCTACGACATAGCGCATTTTCCGCGGTGAGGAGGGAACATTTCGCAGTTTTGCAAAATATTGGGTCTTGCGGGCTTCCTTTCTTTTTTCAGCCGCCAATCTTTTTCTTGCTCCCATTATCTAATTTTCTATTTATAATCTACTTCTCGCCCTGCTTATTTCTTCTTATTGCCGGCATGGCCGCCAAAACGACGCGTAGGTGCGAACTCACCTAACTTATGACCGACCATGTTCTCCGTCACATATACAGGGATAAATTTATTTCCGTTGTGTACCGCAATGGTATGCCCCACGAAATCGGGCGAAATCATTGAAGCGCGCGCCCAAGTCTTGACCACGCTCTTCTTTCCGCTTTCATTCATGGCGAGCACTTTCTTTTCCAATGAAACAGCGATATACGGACCTTTCTTCAGTGAACGACTCATATACAAATCCTTTTAATGCTTACTTTTTACGTCTTTCGATGATATACTTGCTGGACTGTTTCTTCGGAGATCTTGTCTTCAATCCCTTCGCATACAAGCCCTTGCGAGAACGCGGATGACCACCGGACTGACGGCCTTCACCACCACCCATCGGGTGATCTACAGGGTTCATAACTACACCACGGTTGTGCGGGCGGCGACCCAGCCAGCGTGAGCGGCCGGCCTTACCGGAGCTCTCCAAGGCATGGTCTGAATTTCCCACGCTACCGACTGTTGCGCGGCAAGCACTAAGAATTTTACGAGTTTCGCCTGAAGGCAACTTGATTACACAATAGTCACCCTCACGCGATGTCAGCTGGGCAAAATTGCCAGCAGAGCGGACCAAAAGCGCACCCTGTCCCGGGCGCAGCTCAATGTTGTGGATTACCGTACCGACCGGGATATACTGCAACGGAAGAGCATTGCCAACTTCAGGAGCAGCATCCTTGCCAGACATCAAGCGGTCACCCACCTTAAGTCCATTGGGAGCAATAATATAACGTTTTTCGCCGTCAGCGTAAAACAACAAAGCGATACGAGCCGAACGGTTCGGGTCGTACTCAATGGTTTTTACGGTTGCCGGTACACCATCTTTCTCTCGCTTAAAGTCAATGATACGATACTTTCTCTTGTGACCGCCGCCCAAATAGCGCATTGTCATCTTACCGACATTGTTACGGCCACCCGTCGCACGCTTCCCATAAACGAGGGATTTTTCTGGTACGGATGCAGTAATTTCTTCGAACGTACCAATAATCTTGTGCCTCTGCCCTGGTGTCGTGGGCTTAAATTTACGTACTGCCATCTTTTATTTTAGATATTGCTATAAAAATCTATTGTATCGCCTTCCTTCAAGGTCACGATAGCCTTCTTGAACGCGTTGGTGCGACCGCGGAGAAGCCCCGCCTTTGTATAGCGAGACTTGTTTTTTCCTGCGTAGCGCATCGTATTTACACTCACCACAGTCACATTATACAGCTCTTCAACTTCACTCTTAATCTGCATTTTGCTGGCAGCAGGGCGAACTACAAAGCCATATTTATTTTCCTTCTCCGTGATGCGCGTCATTTTTTCCGTGACCAACGGCTTTATGATATATGCCATAACCTACGCCTATTCTTTTATTTTGTTAAGACTTCTTCTATTTTAGCAAGCGCACTTTCGGTCACCACCATTACCCCGGCATCCAATACTCCATACGTATTGATATCCGAGGCGACGGCAACCTTCGCACGTTGCAGATTACGAGCTGACAAATATACATTTTTATTCGCAGAAGGAAGGACCATAAGCACCTTTTTGTCTGAAATCTTAAGATTATTTACGATTTCAACAAAGGATTTGGTTTTCGGTTCTGCCAAATCAAAGTCTTCCACTACGATGAGTGCATTCTCTTGCACTTTATAGCTGAGCGCGCTCATGCGGGCCAAAGCCTTTACCTTTTTATTGATTTTAAGGCTATAATCGCGGGGCTGAGGTCCGAACACGCGTGCTCCGCCCACCAACAGTGGTGAATTTATATCACCACGACGGGCTCCGCCACCGCCTTTCTGACGGCCCAATTTGCGCGTAGAACCACTAATTTCGCTTCTCTCCTTAGATTTAGCCGTACCCTGGCGCTGACCTGCAAGATAACGTTTAACGTCAAGGTAGATGACGTGGTCATTGGGTTCAATACCGAAAACGGCCTCGTTCAGCGCAACCTTTCGGCCCGTATCTTCCCCTTTTATATTAAAAACACTGACTTCCATTATTTCTCTATTATAACAATTGAACCATTGCAGCCCGCAACAGAGCCTTTAATGAGGAGCAAATTATGTTCGGGTATCACCTTCAGCACTTTCAGGTTCTGCGTAGTTACCCTGTCACCGCCCATCTGACCTGCCATGCGCAAGCCTTTGAAAACTTTGGCAGGATATGAACATGCGCCAATAGAACCCGGCTTGCGGAGGCGGTCATCCTGACCGTGTGTAGACTGGCCTACACCACCGAAACCATGACGTTTTACAACACCTTGGAAGCCTTTACCCTTTGAACGGCCTACTACGTCAACGTAGTCTGTGTCCTTGAACAATTCTACGGTAACCGTGTCACCCAAGTTCAATTCCTGTTCAAACCCTGTGAACTCGGCCAAGTGACGCTTGGGGGTCACACCAGCTTTCTTAAAATGTCCGAGTTGAGGAGCAGTTACGTTTTTTTCCTTTGCATCC
Organism: uncultured Prevotella sp.; assembly: GCA_902464615.1. GTDB lineage: Bacteria > Bacteroidota > Bacteroidia > Bacteroidales > Bacteroidaceae > Alloprevotella. Next base: position 334,063 of record CABQKA010000001.1, read on the forward strand.
TGGAAACCAAGCTGCACGGCTGCGTAACCGTCCTTCTCAACACATTTAATCTGAGTAACCACACAAGGACCAGCTTCGATAACGGTGCACGGCACATTCTTGCCGTCGGCACCGAATACGGATGTCATTCCGATTTTCTTTCCTAATAATCCTGGCATTTCAGTTTGGTTTTATTAATTGATTAAAAAGCGTGTTTCGCGTAAAACTCTTACACCTTTATTTCCACTTCTACACCGCAAGGCAATTCAAGCTTCATCAATGCGTCCACCGTCTTCGCCGTAGAGCTATAGATATCTATAAGGCGCTTGTAAGAAGAAATTTCAAACTGCTCGCGTGCTTTTTTATTCACGAACGTACTGCGGTTGACCGTCACGATACGTTTACGCGTAGGAAGAGGAATCGGGCCGCTCACGATTGCGCCCGTAGCCTTCACGTTTTTTACGATTTTCTCCGCAGACTTTTCCACGAGAGTATGATCGTACGACTTCAGCTTAATTCTGATTTTCTGACTCATTTCTTTACTGTTAAACCGTCTGGGTTGGGCGGGCTAAGAGTCATTCGTTAGCCCGCCACCCATCCGGCATTGATTGTTTAATAAAATTCTTTACTTAATCAAATCCACGCGACCTTTCACTTCTTCAAGTACTGCCCGGGCTATCGAGCTGGAAACGGGAGCGTGGTGGTCATATTGCATGGAAGATGTGGCGCGGCCGGAGGTAATCGTACGCAGGGCCGTCACGTAGCCGAACATTTCTGCCAGCGGCACCATTGCCTTCACGATACGGGCACCTGAACGGCTGCTTTCCATACCTTCAACCTGTCCACGGCGCTTGTTCAAGTCACCGATAACATCACCCATATTCTCTTCAGGCGTTACCACTTCGAGTTTCATAATGGGTTCCATCAGCACCGGCCCAGCTTGGGCACAAGCATTCTTGTAAGCCTGCATAGCAGCTATTTCGAATGACAACTGGTCAGAGTCGACGGGGTGGAAAGAACCATCAAGCAGTTCCACTTTCAAACTATCCAAAGGATATCCGCCGAGCACGCCACTCTTCATAGCGTTCTCAAAACCTTTCTGGACTGAGGGGATAAATTCCTTAGGAATGTTACCGCCCGTCACTTTGTTGATAAACTGCAGGCCTCCTTCCTTGAAATCTTCATCCACCGGACCGACGTTGACAATAATGTCTGCGAACTTACCACGTCCACCGGACTGCTTCTTATAGACTTCGCGGAGGTTTACTGTTTTCGTGATGGCCTCTTTATAGTTCACCTGCGGTTTGCCTTGGTTGCACTCTACCTTAAATTCACGCTTTAAGCGATCCAAAATAATGTCCAAGTGCAACTCACCCATTCCGGAAATCACCGTCTGACCAGTTTGTTCATCTGTGCGGACAGTAAACGTCGGGTCTTCTTCGGCCAATTTTGCCAAACCGTTGGAAAGTTTGTCCAAATCCTTCTGTGTCTTCGGCTCTACTGCGATACCAATCACAGGATCCGGGAAATCCATGGACTCCAATACGATGGGTGCATCTTCATCACAGAGCGTATCTCCGGTATGGATATCCTTAAAGCCAACGCCTGCGCCGATATCACCGGCAGAAATCTCCTCTACAGGGTTCTGATGATTGGAGTGCATCTGGAACAAGCGGGATACACGTTCACGCTTACCCGAGCGCACGTTATATACGTAAGATCCGGCCGTAATCTTACCCGAGTACACGCGGAAGAAAGTCAGCCTACCCACATAAGGATCGGTAGCGATCTTAAACGCCAGCGCAGAGGTTTTTTCATCCTCGCTCGGTTTGCGATCTTCTTCTTCACCCGTATTCGGATTTGTACCGATAATATTCGGTGTATCAAGCGGAGAAGGCAGGAACATACAAACATAATCCAACAAGGTCTGCACGCCTTTGTTCTTGAAGGACGAGCCGCAAGTCATAGGAACTATGTCCATAGAAAGTGTCCCCTTACGGATAGCGGCAATGAGTTCCTCTTCTGTGATGGAAGAAGGATCTTCAAAGAATTTCTCCATCAAGCTCTCGTCACATTCCGCAGCGATTTCCAGCAGCTTGGAACGCCATTCATCACACTCTGCCTGTAAATCAGCAGGTATATCATCCACCTCGTATTCCGCGCCGAGCGTCTCGTCATGCCAATAAATGGCTTTCATCTTAATCAGATCGACGATACCCTTGAAGCGTTCCTCAGCACCGATGGGCACTGAAATGACACACGGATGAGCTCCGAGGACATCCTTCATTTGACGGACTACTTCGAAGAAGTCGGCACCAGAACGGTCCATTTTATTTACATACCCGATACGGGGCACGTTATATTTGTCTGCCTGACGCCAGACGGTCTCAGACTGGGGCTCTACGCCACCTACTGCGCAATACGTTGCAACAGCTCCGTCGAGCACACGCAGAGAGCGCTCCACTTCAGCAGTAAAGTCCACGTGTCCCGGAGTGTCAATCAGGTTGATTTTATACTGATTGTTATTCCAGTTCCAATACGTCGTCGTAGCCGCCGAAGTAATCGTAATACCGCGTTCCTGCTCCTGCGCCATCCAGTCCATAGTGGCGCCACCATCATGAACCTCACCGATTTTATGCGTCTTACCCGTATAAAACAGGATTCGTTCAGAGGTCGTAGTCTTACCGGCATCAATGTGAGCCATGATACCGATATTACGAGTCAGATGTAAGTCGTGCTTAGCCATATACTTTTAATCCTCCTTGAATGCTTTATCTGATTAGAATCTAAAGTGGGCAAATGCGCGGTTAGCCTCAGCCATACGGTGCATATCCTCCTTACGTTTGTACGCCCCACCCTGTTCATTGTAGGCATCCATGATCTCCGCAGCCAGCTTGTCGGCCATCGTCTTTCCGCCACGCTTGCGAGCGTAGTTGATCAAGTTCTTCATCGACACCGATTCCTTACGAGACGGACGTATTTCCGTCGGCACCTGGAAAGTAGCACCACCGACACGACGGCTCTTCACCTCTACCTGCGGAGTCACCTTTTCCAAAGCGGCCTTCCAGATTTCCAATGCGGACTTCTCCTCATTCTTCATCTTTTCGCCAACGATGTCCAACGCCTTATAGAATATCTGATAAGAGATACTCTTCTTGCCATCATACATCAAATGGTTCACAAACTTGGAAACCTTTTGGTCGCCATAAACCGGATCCGGGAGGATCTGTCTTTTCTTAGGTTTTGCCTTTCTCATTTTATTTTGGAATTGATCATAGGCTGCTTACGTTCTTCAACTCCCCTTCGGGAAATTTACTCAACCCGTAGCAAACCAAAATGTTTTACTTCTTTCCTGCCTTAGGACGCTTAGCACCATATTTCGAACGGCGCTGCGTGCGGTTAGCCACCCCGGCCGTATCCAACGTACCGCGAACAATGTGATAACGCACACCGGGAAGATCCTTTACACGACCGCCACGCACCAGCACGATAGAGTGCTCCTGCAGGTTATGACCTTCACCGGGAATATAAGAGTTCACTTCCTTTGAATTAGTCAAGCGCACACGGGCCACCTTACGCATAGCGGAATTAGGCTTCTTAGGCGTAGTCGTATATACACGCACACACACGCCTCGACGCTGAGGACACGAATCCAGCGCAGGCGACTTACTCTTGTCGACAATTACGCGCCGGCCCTTTCTAACTAACTGTTCAATAGTAGGCATTGCTTTGATTTTTAATTTGTTATATATTATGTTTTTTCTTTTTTCAGTTTTGGGAAAGGGGCATACTACTCCTTTTGGCCTGCAAAGTTACGGGTTTATATTCAAATAAGCAAGATTTTCAGGCACTTATTATTTTCGTTCTTCGAAGAAATTGCAAGACGGTCCGCCGGGCGGTCGCCGGTGAGGAAATATTAACTTTTTTTATACTCGAAAGAATGCCTATAATCATTGTCCGCCGCAAGGCCCTCAGGCTTCAGAACGCTTTTGGGAGAAGAGCGCCATCGCTGCACAGAAAATTTCCGGATACAGGCAACCTGCAGCCGGATATACGGGCAAAAAATTGGGATGTTTGTTTCTTCCTTCGGCAATTCAAGTCCAGTATAGCCCAGCGCTACCGGTACGCCTCAAGCATCTCAGAGAGACGACTTGTAATGTTTTTCATCTGCCTGTCCAATCCTTACCAAGAACTCACCGCTTAAATTCATACTCTCACACACCGAAGCCATGACACATGAGAACGGGCTACGGTCCTGCGCCAGGAACGGCGAAACACGGTCTTGGGAGCCGGATACAGCCAGCACAAAGAGCTGGACGAAGAAGAATTTCTTGCAAAGAAGCTGGATGCCGGCCGGAAGCAGCGGGCTATTTCTTTTTTCATGATGTCAAAAAAAATTGCGGATTATCTTCGGATGTCAAAAACTAACATTACTTTTGCGCCGCAAAAGCAGAATGCCGCAGGCAGCCTTGACTATCCGTGCATTTTTGCTGTCGCTTCGGGTAAGGCACGCTCCCGACCTCGTCCCATGCCGCCCGTTGCTACGCCACGTTTTCCACGGGCTGCATCAACCAGATCTTTCAACATTTACCACACCATTATATAAAGCGTCAAATTATGAAGAAAATCAGAGCTGCCATCGTAGGCTATGGCAACATCGGCCGCTACACCTTGCAGGCCCTCCAGGCCGCCCCTGACTTTGAAGTTGCCGGCATCGTGCGCCGCAACGGTGCGGAAAACTGCCCCGCAGAGCTGAAGGACTATCCCGTAGTCAAGGATATCCGCGAACTGACCCAGGTGGACGTCGCCATTCTTGCCACGCCCACACGTAGCGTGGAGCGCTACGCCAGCGACATCCTGTCGTTAGGCATCAATACCGTCGACAGCTTCGATATCCACACGGACATCGTTGCCCTGCGCCGCACGCTCGGCGAACGCGCCCGCGCCGGGAAAGCAGTGAGCATCATCTCTGCCGGATGGGACCCGGGCAGCGACTCCGTAGTCCGCGCGCTGCTCCAGGCTATTGCGCCGAAAGGACTCACCTACACCAACTTCGGACCGGGCATGTCCATGGGACACACCGTAGCCGTCAAGGCCGTCGAAGGAGTCCGCGCCGCGCTCTCCATGACCATCCCCACCGGCACAGGCATCCACCGCCGCATGGTCTACATCGAACTGGAAGAGGGCTACGACTTCCAGCAGGTGGCCGCCGCCATCAAAGCTGACCCTTACTTCGTCCACGACGAAACCCATGTAGTCCAGGTGCCCTGCGTAGACGACGTCATTGACATGGGGCATGGCGTCAACCTGACGCGTAAGGGTGTCAGCGGACAGACGCAGAACCAGCTCTTCGAGTTCAACATGCGCATCAACAACCCGGCGCTCACGGGCCAGGTGCTCGTATGCGTAGCCCGCGCCTCCATGCGCCAGCAGCCCGGATGCTACACCATGATCGAAATCCCCGTCATCGACCTCTTGCCCGGTGAACGGGAAAGCCTCATCGGCTCCCTTGTCTGAACCGCAGGTTTACCACTCAAGCCCGGTATTTAGCGACTGCCGCCGCCAAATACCGGGCTTGATTTTTTTACAGCTTGTCCCGTCCGCTGTTCGCTTCAGGAGAACTCATACCCGCCATATCAGAACGTCACCCGCTCCACTTCCGCTCCGTCGGTGCGGACGACGACTTCAAACGAAGGCGCTTCGACCGTCACCGGAGCCGCAAGCGGCAGCTGCAGTTCCACTGCTCCGTAAGGAGTCAGTACGGGGATTTCCCCTTGGGCCAGCACGGCGTTCCCCATGCGTACTTCGACGGTCGATGGCCGGGATGGCGACAGCCCGAAGTTCTCTACTTTCAGGCTCAGCCTGTTCTTTTCCTTGTCGTATTGCGGACGGCACGCCGACAGCAACGCCGGCCGGTAGTCCACATAAGGCAGGCGCGCGTAGCCGTAAAGCAGGCTGCCATCCCTGGTGCGCCCTATCATTTTCGGCGCAAATTCCTCCGGCGTGATGCCGCTACCCTTGCCGTCGAACACGACTATCAGGTCGTCGCCGTCCCTACGGGTCTTCAGGGCTTTGCAGCCCCGCCCGAAGTTGACCTCTGTATATGAGCCGAAACGCAACGACGCGACGTCGACGTCCGTTTGCGGGCGGAATCCCGGCTCGGCCTTGATGCGCACCTCGATACGCCGGGTCGAGGCGGTGACAGGCTTTTCGTTCAGCACGGACAGCAGCAGTCCCTTGTTCAACGGGAGACAGATGTTTTTGGAAGAATGCCTGTCGCCGGGCAAGTCGTTCCATTTTATTGTGTCTATGACGGCAAAATTCATCTGTACGGCCCGGCCTTCCTCATCTTGGAACACCTTCGGCCGCTCGTACTTGAACCAGTGCTCCACCTGGCCGTCGCGGTGGAAGGATACGCCCGGCACGTAGGCTTCCCCTTGCTCCGTCACCCAGTGCAGGCCGTCCTTGGAACGCAGGTAAAAGGCAACGCGGCCCAGCCAGTCGTTGACAATCAGGTGATACTGAAGGCTGTCGCGCCACACGACAGGGTCCTCAAACTCACCTTCCACGGGCGGATAGACCCGTTTGCCGGTCAACTGCCGGTAGGGCGACAGGCCGTCGCGACTAATCCAGACGCCTCCGCCGCGGCACACCATCAGACGCGAACCGTCCGGCCGCCGGGCGAACGTCAGGTTCGACAAGCCTTCTATGATTTTCCGGTCGCGCGGGTCGAAGTCGAAGTTCTGGTAGGTCCAGACCTTGCTATCCTCGCTCCCGGCGATGTAATAACCCCCTATGATGTACACCACAATGCGCCCGTCGTCCAGGCGGAAAGCCTCGGGGTTGTGCCCCTTGCCCACGGAGTTCTGTATGCGGTAAGGGCCCGAAAGCCGGTCGCTTACGGCGTGGTACACGGTCGAATTGGACCAAAACATGTGCCCCTTGGGCGAATTTTCCGGCCACCCGCACACGTACAGGTGATACTTGTCGTCGGCTGTTTTCAGAATATTGCCGCCCCAGAAGGACATATCGGGCAGCTCGATTCCATTGTCCACGTAACGGCCCTGCACGCTGTCGGTGCCCCAGATGCCTGTCGCCGTCGTTCCGTCGGGCATGGGCAGGAAACGGTCCATAAAGCGTGCGCCCGGCACCAGGGAATCCCACGCGGCCGGACGCGCACGCTCGGCAACTTGTGCCCGGCCGCCGGCACACAGGACCAGGACCAACAGGCCTGTCATCAGTTTCTTCATTCTTGCATGAGTGTTTTTAATGTAACGACGATAAAGAATGCTTTGCAAGCACAAAAGTAGGGATTAATCCGGACTTTCGCCGCCCGTCCGCATCATTTTACGCCGCCCCTGCGGCCACTTGGCCATCGGGCGGCATCTGTCCGCCATTCTACCGGACCTGTTTTCACTGCCACGGGGCTAAGGCCCGTGGCAACGCGCCCTATTCCCGTCGCGACGGGGATAGGGCCACGCCCGCGCCGGACCATGTAAGGGCCGCTGGGGTCAGACACCGAGCTGCCGGAACACGAGCGTGCGGAGCCGGACACGGCCCGTATAAACGTAGCCTGAAGAAAAGCTGTTGCCGGCAAAGCGGGGCGCACGGGGCGGCGTGCCGGCCAACGGCCGCAGCCGGAGCACGACGTAGGCGGGTTCGTGGCGGACTGTGCGGACCACGGCCGTGAGCGGACCCGAAAGCGTCTGGTCCACCGCGAGCGTATCCCCCGCGGCCGGAGCGAAGGCATCCGCCCGGGCCACATAGGCCATGCAGTCGCCGTCGGGCAGGAGGAAGAGCGAGACGGAGGTCTTGGTACGGACCTCTATACGGTCCAGGATGAACAAAGTACCGGCCGCCACCAGCAACAAGACGGCAAACAGGCCGTAACGCAGGATAAATCGTTTCATGGTCAGTGCGCGTTTAGTCCGCCAGCTCCAGCTGGTTGCGGATGAGTTCGTAATAATAGCCGCGGAGTGCGACAAGCTCGGCGTGCGTGCCGCGCTCGGCCACGCGGCCGTGGCGCAGGACGACAATCTGGTCGGCATTTCTCACGGTGGACAGGCGGTGGGCGATGACGATACGGGTACGGCCGGCAAAGCGCAGTTCCAGATTTTCCGTGATGCGGCGCTCGTTCTCCGCGTCGAGCGAGCTGGTGGCTTCGTCCAGCATCAGGTACTGCGGACGCTTATAGACGGCCCGGGCAATCATGATGCGTTGTTTCTCGCCCCCGCTCACGCTGATGCCCTCGGAGCCCAGCTTCGTCTGCACCCCGAGCGGGTTGGCTTCCACATAATCCGTGAGGCAGGCCACGTCTATCGCCTCGCGCAGACGGGCTTCGTCGTAAGGCTCGCCGAGTACGATGTTGCATTGCAGGGTATCGGAAAAGATGAAATTCTCCTGCATCACGATGCCGGAGACGCCGCGCATGGTCTTGGCCGAATAGTCGCGCAGCGGCCGGCCGCCGAGCAGGATGTCGCCGCCCGTCGGTTCGTAAAATTTCAAGAGCAGTTTCATGAGCGTGGTCTTTCCGCTGCCGCTCTCGCCTACGATGGCGGTCATGCGCCCGGCGGGGATGGTGAAGCTGACGTCCTCCAGCGCGGGCCGGCCTATGCGCCCGGTGTAGCTGAACGTCAGGTGGCGCAACTCGATGTCGAGCGGATGGCCGGACGGCACGTCCAGTTGCCGCGGGCCGTCTTCGTCGCGGCAGAGATGCACTTCCTCGGAACGCTCCAGGCTGATTTTCGCATCCTGGAACTGTTGCAGGAAACTGATGAGCTGCGAGAGCGGACCGTTCACCTGTCCGATGATGGCCGAGATGCTCATCATCATGCCAAGAGTCAGGTTGCCGTTCACCACTTCCGCCGCAATCCAGCAGGTGATGATAATGTTTCGCAGCTGGCCGATAACGGCAAAGCCCGTGCTCTGCACTTGCCCGAGCTTGAGCGAGCGTTGGCTCATCCGGTACTGCCGTTCCTGCATCTCGCGCCACTCCGCTATTTTATAGTCCTCGTAGCCGTTGAGCTTGATATCGGTAATGCCGGACATCAGTTCGTAGAGCTTGTTCTGGTTTTCGGCATTCAGCTTGAACTGCTCGTAGTCAATGACCTTGCGCCGACGGAAGAAGTAGGTCATCCACGCCGTGCCCAGACCCGTCAGCAGGAAGTAGACCAATAATATCAAGGGACTGTACCAGCCGATAATAAGCAAATAGAACGGAGCCGAGACGAGCGAGAAAAAAGTCTGCACCGTGTTCTGCGTGACAAAGCCTTGCAGGCGCGCGTGGTCTCCGAGCCGCTGCTGGTAGTCTCCCACGCTTTTTGTCTCGAAGAAGGTCATGGGCAGGCGCAGTAACTTCGTCAGGTAGTCCCCCAGAATATGGATGTTGATGCGGGTGCTCATGTAAAGCGTCACCCAGCTGCTGATCAGCCCCATTGAAAACGTCCCGACGAAAAGGAATATCTGCGCCAGCATGATATTCAGGATAAGGCCCATGTTACGCATCCCGATGCCTTCGTCTACCATGGCCTGCGTCAGGAACGGCGTGACGAGCGAAAGCAGGATGCCGAAGAACATTCCGAAGGCAGACTGCGACATCTCCCAGCGGAAAGGCCAGACATACTTCCTGGCGAAGCGCACGAAGCTATGCTTCTCCTTCACAGCGGGCCTGGCGAAGAAGGCATCGGTCGGTTCGATGGCTACGACCACGCCCTTGTCGCCGTTGAGCCAGAAATGGGCGAAGTCCGTCTCCCGGAATACGTGGCGGCCGTAAGCCGGGTCGGCCACGCAGTAGCGCCAGCCTCCGCCCCAGCGGCTGCGGCGCACGTCGTAGAGCACGACGAAATGGTTCTGCTCCCAATGCAGGATGGCCGGCAGCGGGCATTTCCCGCGCAACTGCTCCAAGGTCATGGCAAAGGTGGCACTTTCGGCGCCCAGCTCTTTCAAGGCGTCGCGGATGCCGGCCACGCTCACCCCCTCGCGGGTCAGGTGGGCCAGCGAGCGCAAGTAGGACAAGGGATAGTCCTTGCCGTAGTACGACGCCACCATGCGGATGCAGGCCGGCCCGCAATCCATCTGGTCAAACTGTCGCGTCCATTTCATTCTCATGGGGTAAACGAATGCTCATCTCTTATTTATACGGACACACCGGCTACAGGCCAGGGGCCTCGGGAACCGCACTTCCGGCCGGGCCTTCCTTGCCTTGCGTGTACGCCTACGCCCCAAAATTACACTTTCCTGGCCGGAAAAACAAGGGGACAGCGGACTAAACATATACGGCGGCGGCCGCACACCCTGCCGGATGGCCCGCGACGGGACAGATGCCGGCAGCTTCCCACTCCCCTTATCCCCGTCCGTCCGGGGCTAAGGCCCGTCGCCACGGGAACAGGCCCCGTCGCCGCGCGGCCGGGCCGCGGCGGCCGCACGCCCGGCGATGCCTGCGCACCACCGGGAAAGGAAAAGGGCCGGACAAGCCCCCGCAAGAGGCTGTCCGGCCCTTGAATGGCCCGAACGGGCAGACTGGTGTCAGCGCCCTTCGTCAAGGGTACAGATGCTGACGCGGTTCCAGTCCGGCTCGGAGAAGAGGTTGCCCACGCCCTGGCCCTCGGCCGTGATGCGGTCCTGGCTGATGCCGTACTTCTTCACGAGGATGGACTTCACCGCCTCGGCGCGCTCGCGGGCCAGCCGCTCGTTGATTTCCGCGCTCCCCTCGGGCGAGGCATAGCCCTTGATGACGACTTTCGCGTCGGCGTGCCGCTTCATATAAGTGGCCACACGCTCCACGTTAGGCAACTGCGAAGCGTCCACGGTGCTCTTGCCCTGACGGAAAGTGACGACCGACTCCATCGTTTGCTTCGTGCTGACCACACGTTGCACCACAGGCTGCTGATTGCGGCAGTCGTTCAGCTTCTGCTGGAGTTCGCGCACTTCGCCCTCCTTGCGGCGCAACTCGCGGTCGCGCTCGGCCACCATGCCGCGCAGGTCGTTGACCTTGGCGTTGAGTGCATCGACTTCGGACTGGTCGTAAGGTTTGAGCAACGTAAAGTGGTGCTTGTGGTTGCTGTTGCGGAAATGGTAGACTACGCCCGCCGTCAGCTCGATGACGGAGTTGTTGACGTTATACTGTACGTCCGTCGTCCTCAACCCGCCTTCCAGCCCGTAGACTATGGCGGGCTTCAAGGCGACTGTCCAGGCTTTTTCCGGGCCTAAGTTGAAATTGAAGTTCAGCCCGAACTTTGAAGTCAGCTCGTTGCCCGAGGCCGCCTCGTAGCAGGTCCCGCCGCCGAAGTAGTGGCTGAAGCCGATGCCGACTACGCCCTCCACCTCAAAGAGGCGGGGCGTCCCGGTGTAGGCCCAGAACAGATTGGAGAAGTTCACTTTGCCCAGCAAGCTGGTGTTGAGGTTGTCCACCGCGGTATAGCTGCCCGTGGTGTTGAACCCGGCAACTGTCTCCACGCCTACTCCGAAGACCGGCGTAATCTGTTTCGTCAAGTCCAGGCCGAGCACGCCGCGCGTGTGGCCGAACCAGCTGCGCGTGGTAGGAGCCTCGGCGCCGCCCATCAGCCCGAGCGACCAGTTGTCGAGGAACTTGTGCCCTTCGACGCACTGTGCGCCTGCCGCCAGCGTGGCAGCGCCCAGTAAAGCCAACGTAAATAATCTTTTCATACGCTTAAAATTTGGTTGATAAAAAATTGTCGCGCCGTACCTTGCGGCTGCAATGCTTATTGCAAAAATACGGAATTATCCCGGTGCGTCAACCTTCCGGGGCATTTTGTTGGCTAAAAAAGATTAAGGAGTCGTGCCTGCACGCACAGAAAACGGCCGCCGCGACACCCGCACTGTCCTGAAGGACGCGAACAGTGTCCCGGCAAGGTTCCGGCCCGACCTTGCCGGAACGGGGCGGGGCAGGAAATTTCGCAAGAAAGAAATGCGGAAAATTTGGCCACTCCGCCACAATCCATTAATTTTGCCCTCGCTGCCGCCGTCGTGCGCGGCAGGCAGCACGGTGCACGCACCGTCTGCAGAAGCCTACCAAATTTTTATCTTAATACTCATCACATCATGGAAAATCAAAACAACAACAACGAGAACCAGCTGAAGATTGAGCTCACCCCGGAAGTAGCCGAGGGCATCTATGCCAACCTGGCCATCATCACACACTCCAGCGCCGAGGTAGTGCTCGACTTCGTCCGCGTGTTGCCGGGCGTGCCCAAAGCTAACGTGAAGAGCCGCATCATCCTGGCTCCGGAACACGCCAAGCGCCTGCTCCTCGCCCTGCAGGACAACGTAGCGAAATATGAAAAGGCTTTCGGCCCCATCAACCTGCCGGGCATGGAGCCGCAGGCCGGAGGCCGCACCGCCACGCCGTTCGGTATGCCCGAAGGCAAGGCGTAAGCCCCATCCCGCTTTTTCACATCCCCACAAAGCCGCTGCGGCCATTGCGCCGCAGCGGCCTTTTTTGTACCGCGGCCGCCGCGGGCCGCACAAGCCTTAGCCCAGGAAAAACAAGCCTTAGCCCAAAAGTGACGGGCCTTAGCCCTGCAGACACGAGCCACAGCCGGGCAATTCCGGACCGGCAGACAACCGGAGACAGCATGCGCCATGAAAGTCTGAAACAAACACCACAAAATCGAAACAAAATCTAAACTTTTTTGTAATATAAGCCCCGTACTTTTGCAGCCGGAAACAATATTACTTCATTAATGCAACACGCTAAATGGGCTATCGCTTTGGGAATGACACTGCTGCCGGTCATTCCTGTAACAGCGGACGAGCCGGACGAAACTAAAGACACAGACACGAAAGTACTGAAAGGGCTTATTGTCGACGCGGCCACCGGGGAGCGGATAATCGGCGCGAACGTTTATTTCAAGGATGACCGGACGCACGGTACGACCACGGGGCTCGACGGCTCGTTCCGCCTGGAGCGGACAGGGAAGGGCAACACGGTTGTCTGCACCTGTCTGGGCTACAACAGCCGGGAATACGTGGTCACCGCGACGGAGGGCGAGGTGTCCATACCCATGAACGAAATGAGCACGACGCTGGGCGAAGCCACCGTATTCGCTTTCAACCCCGGACGCACGGAAGCAGGCGCACGCAGTATGGAAAAGCGCGCCATGAACGTTGTCAACGTGATGAGTGCCAAGGCCATCGAGCTGTCGCCGGACCTGACGGTAGGCAACGCGCTGGGCCGCATGTCGGGCATCACGCTCGAACGCAGCGAGTCGGGCGAAGGGCAATATGCCATCCTGCGCGGCATGGACAAACGCTACAACTACACGCTGGTGAACGGTATCAAAATTCCCAGCCCGGACAACAAGAACCGCTACGTGCCGCTGGACATCTTCCCGGCCGAGCTGCTGGACCGCATCGAAGTACACAAGTCGCTCACGGCCGACCTGGAAGGCGACGGCATCGGGGGCGCCGTGAACCTGGTCATGAAAGATGCGCCGGACCGCCGCACGCTGACCGTGAACGCCTCGGCCGGTTACAGCAGCCTCTATTTCGACCGTTCGTTCTCCTCGTTCGAGGCAGGCGGCATACAGTCCAAATCGCCTAACGAGCTGCACGGAGAGGACTACCGCGTCGCGGCTTCGGACTTCACCATGCAGAACCTGCACATGAACCGCCTGAAGTTTGTCCCGGACTTCACTTTGGGCGCTTCCTACGGCGACCGTTTCTTCGACAAGAAGCTGGGCCTCATGGCGGCCTTGAGTTTCCAGAACAACCACCGGGGCAAAAGCAGCGACATCTACTACGAGCCAGGCTCGTCCTCGTACGGCGAAACGACCTACCGCGACTTTTCGGAACAACAGACACGGCTGGGCGCGCACCTGAAGCTGGACTACCAGCTCAGCAGGCTCCACAAGCTGACATGGTACAACGGTTACATTTTCTTCCGCAACCAGCAGGTGCGCGACGCGCAGGCCCCCGACGAAGAGCAGGTGCGCCTGCGCCTGAACAAGCAGGGCATCTTCAACTCGACGCTGGCAGGCGAGCACCGGCTGGCCGACGAACGGCTGGAGGTGGACTGGCGCGCCGTCTACTCGAAAGCCACGAACCGCACGCCGGACAACACGCAGATCAACCTGACCACTTCGCGCAGCGGCCTGCAGACGCTCTCAGTGGACCGGGCCGCGACACGACGCTGGGAGCACAACTCGGACGAGGACATGGCGGGCTACGCCGACCTTACGTACCACTTCGACGTCCCGTTTGGCACGCTCGACGTACAGGGCGGAGGCATGTACCGCGACAAGAAGCGTTCGAGCTTTTACAATGAATACGTATTCACGGCGCCGGACGACAATCGCTCGCAAGTGCGCGGAGAGGACTGGACGAACTTCGACGAGCTGGACCTGGAACCGCCACGTTTCGGCATCCTGACCGACCCGCTCAACTATGACGCATCGGAAAAAGTAGGGGCGGCATACATATTGGGCAAGCTCTCTTTCGGGCGGTGGTACTTCACCGCCGGGCTGCGCGCCGAACACACGAACCAAGGCTACTACCTGAAACACCCCACGGAAGGTGCGCGCAACGAGGCCTACCAGAAATACTGGGACTTCCTGCCGGACTTCCATGCCAAATTTGAGGTACACGAAAACGCCAACCTGCGCTTCTCGTACGCACGGGCTATCAACCGCCCGAGTTTCTTCGAAATAGTCCCTTACAACATTATCAACGAAGACTACAAGGAACGCGGCAACCCGGACCTGAAGCACACCGTGGCCGACAACCTTGACCTGCGCTACGAGTGGTTCCCCTCCCCGTCCGAACAGATTATGGTGGGTCTCTTCTACAAGCACATCCAGGACCCCATCGAATATGGTATGGAAACCAGCGGACAGGACACGTACTACACGCCCGAGAACTTCGGTACGGCCAACAACTTCGGCGTGGAAATGGACCTGACGAAATACTTCAACCGTTTCGGCGTCCGGCTGAACTATACTTACACGCATTCCAGCATCACGACGGACAAGACCATAGAAGTAGCCAATACGGACCCGAACAGCGAGGCCACGGTCGTGACCCGGACCGTGCGCGAAACCCGCCCGCTCTTCGGACAGGCCGGCCATGTGTTCAACATCGCCCTCCTCTACAAAGACACGGAAAACGGCTGGGACGCCCAGCTGGCTTTCAACTACACGGGCGAGCGCCTGGCCATCGTATCGCGCTTCTACGAGAACGACAGCTGGGAAGACGGCTATCCCCAACTGGACGCCTCGCTCGAAAAACGCTTCGGCGACAGCGGATTCAGCCTATTTGCCAAGGCCAACAACCTGCTGAACCTGCCGGTCGTGCAATTCACGAAAAAGAACTGGCGCAACGAGAACGCGACACAAGCCGAGCGACACAAGGGCGGAATCCTTGAACGGAAAGAACGCTACGGGCAGAGTTTCCTCGTAGGCGTGCGCTTCAAGCTCTGACATTAAAGACAACAAACATCACTTTATTTATTTCAACATGAAAGCAAAAACTATTCTGATGGCCATGCTGGCCATCTCCGCATCCGCCTTTACGGCTTGCAGCGATGACAATGACGACGCCGACGGCACGGTAATTCCGCCGACGCCGGGTGGTGGAGAAGAAATCACAGCCAACGACACCGTGTACGGCACATGGGAAGCAGGCTCGACAATTACCGTCAGCGGCCATCACCTCACAGTGCCCGAAGGCCAAAGCCTCACTATCGAAGAAGGGGTAACTGTCGTATTCGACGACAACGGCGTCGGCGCCAGCCACACGCCCATCGAGTTTATCGTAGACGGCAGCCTCTACTGCAAAGGAACGGCTGAAAACCCGGTCCGCCTGACGGTGCCCGAAAGCCAGCGCACCACGGCCAACGCATTCCGCGGCCTCTGGGGAGGCATCGTAGCCACGGAAAAATGTCCGGAGATGCTTATTGACCACACCATTATCGAATACACCGGTGGCATGGTGTCGCAGGATTCTCCGTCGGGGCTGAAAGGCATCTACACGCCGGGCGACGACTATGACCCGCAGATCACGACGAACAACGTGAACGGCCGCTACGTAATTACGAACAGCACATTGCGCTACGGGGCATCGGACGCCATATACCTGATGGGCGGTGAGGCAACGATCAACAACAATACATTCTACGCCAACGGCTCTACGGGCGGCGAAGCCATCAACGTGAAAGCAGGATGCCGCGTAGACGCTGCCTTCAACCTGATATACTCGCCGAACACGAACGGCCTGAAGCTGGCCTCTTCCGGTCAAAACGATGAAGCCGGACGTCATCAAGCCATGATCCGCGCCTACAACAATACCATCGTCAATGCCGGATGGCGCAGGGACGGCGTGAAAGGTGGCGGCATCTATGTCGAAAAGCAGGCACTGGCCAGTGTCTACAACAACCTGCTCGTCAACTGCAAGTTCAAAGCCATGACGCCGGACTGGGGCAACCCCGGACTGGACGACGGTGCTGAAGGCGCTGCCTTGGAATGCGTCATCGACTACAACTACTACACGGCAGGAACGGCTGAAAGCACATTGCCGCAGGACATCGCAGACGGCACGACAAACGCTTACCTGAGTCTGGTCGCTCCGAACGAAGACGTGTATCCCGAGGCCATTGACCGGAACAGCATCTTCAGTACTTCGGCCGGAGACCCCGAGACCGACCCGCAATTCGTCAACTTCCCGTACATGACCAACCCGTTGACAGACTTTGTACTCGATGCCAGCTGGGATTTCCACGTGGCAGCCACCTCTCCGGTGCTGCAAGGAGCCTACACTGGCAACGACGCCGACATGATGCCGTTCTTCGGTACAAACGGGCTGACTGTAGACGGAACGACCTATACGACGCCTGCACCGGCTAACTATTTCGGCGCATTCGGTACACGCTAATCCAGCTTCGGCCGAGCAAAACCGGCCACCACTCAAATATTCTGCCGTCTGTGGCGGC
The DNA here is from genome assembly GCA_902464615.1 of uncultured Prevotella sp. Taxonomy (GTDB): domain Bacteria; phylum Bacteroidota; class Bacteroidia; order Bacteroidales; family Bacteroidaceae; genus Alloprevotella. Next base: position 350,984 of record CABQKA010000001.1, read on the forward strand.
TTCAACGCCTGCCACAGACGGCTTTTGATTCATCTACACTCATCACTTCAAAATGAAAAAACTTTTACTGGCCTTATGCCTCCTGTTTAGCGCGACACTCTCCGCACAGACTGCCGCAGATTGGGAAGGCTTAAAGCGAACAGCCAATTTCTTCATGGCCAACGACATGGGCCGAAACGGCTATTACGAACAAAAACCAATAGCGGAACTCATGGGCCGCATGGCAGAAGTCATAGGCCCGGAATGCGTCTTTGCAGCCGGCGACATACACCATTTCTGGGGAGTGGCCAGCACGCAAGACCCGCTCTGGATGACGAATTTTGAAGAAATCTACACCCACCCGGAACTGATGATTCCCTGGTATCCCATTCTGGGCAACCATGAATACCGCGGCAACACGCAAGCCGTCATTGACTACTCCAAAGTGAGCCGGCGCTGGATGATGCCGGCACGCTATTATTCGAAGACCTTTGACGAAGACGGCGTGACGCTGCGCTTCATCATGATCGACACGACGCCACTCATTGACCGCTACCGGGAAAAGCCGGAAAAATATCATGACGCCGCGGAACAGGACATCAACGCCCAACTGACGTGGCTCGAAGAGGAGCTGAAGAACGCCAAGGAGGACTGGATTATCGTCATGGGCCACCACCCTATCTACGCAGAAACACCCAAAGAGGAGTCGGAAAGGGCGAACATGCAGGAAAGGGTTGGCAAAATCCTGGCCCGCTACAACGTAGACATCTATGCAGGCGGACATATCCACAACTTCCAGCACGTCAATCCGAAAGGAAGCAAGACGGATTTCGTGGTCAACTCTGCCGCATCACTGGCACGGGAAGTTGCCCCGATAGAAGGCACACAATTCTGCAGCCCGGAGGAAGGTTTTTCCGTCATCGCAGCGGACAAGAAGGAACTTGACCTGCACTTTATCAATAAAGAAGGAAAAGTGATTTATACCGTGAAGCGCATAAAGAAATAAACCTTTACATAAATGAAAGCGGGCCGTTGAGGGATTTACCCCAGCGGCCCGCTCTCGTTTCCTATAGCGAGACTGCACCCGGACTTAACGGCGCGGTACGAGACGTGCCAAATAATCGTAGTGCGAGCCACAGGCGACACATTCCGCATGGAAACCGGCGGCATCGGCCACTCGGCGAAGCGTTTCAAAATCTACATAAAGCCAGGTATATGGCGGACTTTGTATCGAGCCATAGCACATGGTATAATCGACTTCACCATAATAGCGTCCCTCCGGCAAGTCCTCGAGCTGGCCGTCTTCGTCTTCATAAAGATAGCAAAGATCCGAAGAATCCGCCAGCACACAGCCGTTTGCGGCCAACAATGCGGCGCAGCGCTCAAGAAGACGCGGCAGCCTGCCGAGCGTACCGGAAATGCCAAGGCCGTTCATCAGCAACAGCACCGTGTCGTAAGCATCGCCCACATTGTCCGTGAAAAAGTCGGCCAAACGCACATCGCTGACGCCACGCCTGCGCATGGTTTCTACGGAAAGCGGGGAAATGTCGACAGCGGTCACCTGGAGCCCCTGTTCCTGAAGATAAAGGCTATGACAGCCGGCTCCAGCGCCAACGTCAAGCACACGCCCTTGACAAAGCCGCAATGCCTCCCGCTCAAGACTGGGCATCTCTTCCAACGAACGGAACAACGTGGACACTGGAAATTCATCCTCTTCGAATTGCGGGGACAGCACACGCAGGGGATAGCCCGGCCGACGCTCAAAGTAATCGCGGATAGCCCTGCCCATGGCATCTTGTTGATCTGATAGAATCATGTCGGCAAAGTTATAGCTTTTTTATTTATAGAAGCCTGCTCCGGAGGCAAAACAGGACGGGGCATTCTCCCAAAAAAGGCCCGGTACTGCCGTCAGTACCGGGCCTGCATATATGCCTGTCAGACCTCCAACCTGAGGTTGTCAACTTCAGGAAACCGCCTGCTGCTCTTCCTGCTGCTGGAGGCGCTCGTATTCGTCGGCATCGCCTACGACAATCTTTGAAAATTCACGCAATCCGGTACCGGCAGGGATGAGATGCCCGCAAATGACATTCTCCTTCATGCCCTCCAGATAGTCCGTCTTGCCGCTGATAGCAGCTTCGTTGAGCACCTTCGTCGTTTCCTGGAAAGAAGCGGCCGACATGAAACTTTTCGTCTGCAACGCGGCACGGGTAATACCCTGCAGGATCTGAATAGACGTGGCTGCCTGTGCATCACGAACCTGAACGAGTTTAAGGTCGCGGCGTTTAAGCTGCGAGTTCTCGTCGCGCAAACGACGGGCGGTCACAATCATCCCGACCTTCATGGTCTCGCTGTCGCCAGCATCGACTACTACTTTCTTGCCCCAGATGCGGTCGTTCTCCTCGATGAAATCCAGTTTGTCAACGACCTGCTGTTCGAGGAAACGCGTATCTCCTGGCTCGTCTATCTGCACCTTGCGCATCATCTGGCGGACAATGACCTCAAAATGTTTGTCATTAATCTTCACACCTTGAAGACGATAGACATCCTGGATTTCATTAACGATATATTCCTGAACTGCCGTGGGACCTTTGATAGCAAGGATGTCGGACGGTGTGATGGAACCGTCGGACAAAGGCGTGCCGGCCCGTACATAATCGTTCTCCTGTACCAGAATCTGCTTCGACAAGGGGACAAGATATTTCTTGACTTCTCCAAGTTTAGAGGTGACAATGATTTCGCGATGACCTCGCTTGACAGTGCCCATGGTAACCTCGCCGTCGATTTCGGAGACTACGGCGGGATTGCTCGGATTGCGGGCTTCGAAAAGCTCGGTTACACGGGGCAGACCGCCGGTAATGTCGCCGGCTTTGCCGACTGCGCGCGGAATCTTGATAAGGATGTCGCCCGCCTTGAGCTGCTGTCCGTCCTCCACCACGATATGACCGTTGATCGGGAAGTTGTAGGTGCGGAGGACCTCCCCGTTTTCATCGAGGATATGTGCAGAGGGCACACGGCCACGCTCTTTGGATTCTATGACGATGCGCTCGCGCAAACCGGTCGCCTCGTCTTCCTCCACGCGATAGGTGACGCCTTCCTTGACGTCCTCGAACTGAATGGTACCGGCGTTTTCGGTCACGATAACCGCATTGAAGGGGGCCCACTTCGCGATGACGGTACCTTTCTCCACATGCTCGCCGTCGTTCACGAAGAGCTGAGAGCCATAGGGTATGTTCTGCGTAGAGAGGATAATGCCCGTATTCTCGTCGATGAAGCGCACTTCGGCAAGACGGCCGACGACTACCTTTCCGGACGTGCCGTCTTCGTTCGTCACATCTACGGTACGGAGTTCTTCAAATTCAAGACGGCTATCGCTCTTGGCCACAATGGTGGCATTGGCTGCCGCGTTGCTGGCGATACCGCCGGCATGGAAAGTACGGAGCGTCAACTGCGTACCCGGCTCGCCAATAGACTGCGCTGCGATTACGCCGACTGCCTCGCCCTTCTGGACCATGCGGCTGGTGGCCAGATTACGGCCGTAGCACTTCATGCAGACACCGTGTTTGCTCTCGCACGTCAGGACGGAACGGATTTCGACACTTTCAATGGGCGAAGCCTCTATCTCTGCCACGATAGGTTCGGTGATTTCTTCTCCGGCGGCAACGATGAGTTTGCCTGTCGTCGGATGGATGATGTCATGCACAGAGACACGGCCCAAGATCCGTTCACCCAAAGACGAGATGATTTCGTCCCCGTCCTTAAGCGCCGTGCATACCAAACCGCGGAGCGTACCGCAGTCTTCCTCGGTAATGATGACGTCGTGAGAAACATCCACAAGACGGCGGGTCAGGTAACCGGCATCGGCCGTTTTCAGAGCGGTATCTGCCAGACCCTTACGGGCGCCGTGGGTAGAGATGAAGTATTCCAGCACGGACATACCTTCCTTAAAGTTGGAAAGAATCGGGTTCTCGATAATCTGAGCGCCCTCGGCACCGGCTTTCTGCGGTTTCGCCATCAAGCCGCGCATACCGGCCAACTGGGCGATCTGGTCGGCGGAACCACGGGCACCGGAATCAAGCATCATGAATACGGCATTGAAGCCTTGGTCGGCCTCTGTCATCTGCTTCATGAGCGTTTTCTTCAAATCGGTATTCACGTGGGTCCACGTATCAATCACCTGGTTATACCGTTCGTTGTCGGTAATGAAGCCCATGTTATAGTTCATCGTAATCTGCTCGATTTCCTCGTTACCCCGCTGCACGATATCGGCCTTCTCTGCCGGAATAATGATATCGTCGAGGTTGAAGGACAGACCGCCCTCGTAGGCCATGCGGTAACCAAGGTTTTTGATTCCGTCAAGGAATTCACAGGCACGGGACATGCCGACTGCCTTGATGACGCGGGAAATGATATCGCGCAAAGACTTCTTGGAAATAATCGTATTGACGAAGCCGACTTCTACCGGGATAATCTCATTGACAATCACACGGCCGACGGACGTTTCCACCAGGTGTTTGCACGGCTCACCGTTCTCGTCCAGATCGTCCACCATGACTTTCACCGGGGCGTGTACGTCCACGCGTTTCTCGTTATAGGCTATGATGGCTTCTTCCGGGCCGTAGAAAGTCAGGCCAGCCCCTTTGGCGCCGGGACGGAGTTTCGTGATGTAGTAAAGGCCGAGCACCATGTCCTGAGAAGGCACCGTGATAGGCGCGCCGTTGGCCGGGTTAAGGATGTTGTGGCTCTGGAGCATCAGCATCTGTGCCTCGAGGATCGCTTCGTTGCTCAGCGGCAAATGCACGGCCATCTGGTCGCCGTCAAAGTCGGCGTTGAACGCGGTACAGGCCAGCGGGTGCAACTGGATGGCCTTGCCCTCAATGAGTTTCGGCTGGAAGGCCTGGATACCAAGTCGGTGAAGCGTCGGGGCTCGGTTGAGCAACACGGGATGGCCCTTCATGACATATTCCAATATATCCCAGATGACCGGCTCGCGGCGGTCTACGATTTTCTTGGCGCTCTTGACGGTCTTGACAATGCCGCGCTCAATGAGCTTGCGGATGATGAACGGCTTATAGAGCTCGGCGGCCATCAGTTTCGGCAGACCGCACTCGCCCATCTTCAGCTCCGGACCGACCACGATGACAGAACGGGCGGAGTAGTCCACACGCTTACCCAGAAGATTCTGACGGAAGCGGCCCTGCTTACCTTTGAGGTAGTCGGAGAGGGACTTGAGCGGACGGTTGCTGTCGCTCTTCACGGCGCTGCTCTTGCGCGAATTGTCGAACAGGCTGTCCACCGCTTCCTGAAGCATACGCTTCTCGTTTCGGAGAATGACTTCGGGCGCCTTGATTTCGAGCAAACGTTTGAGACGGTTGTTGCGAATCAGGACACGGCGGTAAAGGTCGTTCAAGTCCGACGTGGCGAACCGTCCGCCATCCAGCGCCACGAGAGGGCGCAAGTCGGGCGGTGTCACCGGGATTATTTTCATAATCATCCACTCGGGACGGTTCCGGTCGTGACTTGCGCGGAAAGACTCGACGACCTGCAAGCGTTTCAGGGCTTCGTTCTTGCGCTGCACGGAAGAGTCCGAGTTGGCACGGGCACGCAACTCGTAGGACAAGTCGTCAAGGTTCAGGCGGCAAAGCAAGTCATAGACGGCTTCGGCACCCATTTTGGCGATGAACTTATTGGGGTCGGTGTCCTCCAGATACTGATTGTCCTTAGGCAGCTTTTTCAGCAAGTCCAGATACTCGTCTTCCGTCAGCAGGTCGTTAGCCGCGATTTCATCGGAAAGTACACCCGGCTGTATGACGATGTAGCGTTCATAATAGATGATGGAGTCGAGCTTCTTCGTCGGAAGTCCGAGCAGGTAGCCAATCTTATTCGGCAAGGAGCGGAAATACCAGATGTGGGCTACGGGCACTACGAGCTGTATGTGGCCGGCACGTTCGCGGCGCACTTTTTTCTCGGTCACTTCCACGCCGCAACGGTCGCAGACAATGCCTTTATAACGAATGCGCTTATATTTCCCGCAGTGGCACTCGTAGTCCTTCGTCGGACCGAAGATACGCTCGCAGAAAAGGCCGTCACGCTCGGGCTTGTACGTGCGGTAATTGATGGTTTCCGGTTTCAGCACTTCGCCATACGAATTGGCCATGATTTCCTCAGGAGAAGCCAACCCGATGGTAATCTTCGTGAAGTTGCTCTTTATCTTATTGTCTCTCTTAAATGCCATATCTTGTTTGTCTATAATCGTATGTAATGCACATTCCTTCGCTGCTTACTCCAATGTGATGCTCAAGCCCAAGCCGCGCAGTTCATGCAGCAGGACGTTGAGCGATTCGGGAATGCCGGGCGTAGGCATAGGGTCGCCCTTGACGATGGCCTCGTAGGCTTTCGAGCGGCCGACAACGTCGTCGGACTTGATCGTAAGGATTTCTTGAAGGACATGGGCGGCGCCGAATGCCTCGACCGCCCAGACTTCCATCTCACCGAAACGCTGGCCACCGAACTGTGCTTTACCGCCAAGCGGTTGCTGGGTGATGAGAGAGTACGGACCTATGGAGCGTGCGTGCATTTTGTCCTCGACCATATGGCCTAACTTCAGCATGTAGGTGACGCCGACCGTCGCTTTCTGGTCGAAGGGCTCACCCGTGCCGCCGTCGTAGAGCTGGGTGGAGCCGAAGCGGGGCAGCCCGGCCTTGTCGGTCCATTCGCACAGGTCGTCCAGCTTGGCGCCATCAAAGATAGGGGTAGCAAATTTTACGCCTAGGCGTTTTCCGGCGGCCCCTAGGACTGCTTCGAAGATCTGTCCGAGGTTCATTCGGGAAGGTACGCCGAGGGGGTTGAGCACAATGTCGACAGGCGTTCCGTCGGCCAGGAACGGCATGTCCTCCTGACGGACGATCTTGGAGACGATACCCTTATTTCCGTGGCGGCCGGCCATCTTATCGCCGACGCTGATCTTGCGTTTCTTCGCAATGTAGACTTTGGCCATCTGTATGATGCCGGAGGGCAGTTCGTCGCCGATCGTGATGGCGAACTTCTTGCGCTTGAGCACGGCATCCATGATATTGTATTTCTTCAGATAGTTGATGACCAGCTTACGGACCAGTTCGTTTGTATGCTCGTCGTCCGTCCAGTTGCTCAACTGTACGGAGGTATAGTCCAGGCTGTTGAGCACGCTCTTGCCGAACTTGGCGCCTTTGGCCACGACTTCCGTGCCGATATTGTCCTTGATGCCCTTCGAGGTTTTGTCCTGGACGAGCGTAAGGAGTTTTTCCACCATCAGGGCTTTCAGGTCGGCCGCCTCCTGGGCGAAGTCATCGTCCAGCTTCTGAAGTTTCACCTTGTCGGCAGCCTTGGAGGAGCGGCTCTTGATGGCTTTGGCAAAGAGGCGTTTGCCGATGACCACACCGGAGAGCGAAGGATTGGCCTTGAGAGAGGCGTCTTTCACGTCGCCGGCCTTGTCGCCGAAGATGGCGCGTAGCAGCTTTTCCTCCGGAGTGGGGTCGCTCTCGCCCTTTGGTGTAATCTTACCGATCAGGATATCGCCGGGATTGACGCGCGCACCGATACGGATGATACCGTTGTCGTCCAGATCTTTCGTAGCGTCTTCGCTGACATTGGGGATATCGTTGGTCAGTTCCTCCATGCCGCGCTTCGTCTCGCGCACCTCCAGCGAAAACTCGTCCACGTGGACCGAAGTGAGAATATCCTCGCGCACCATCCGTTCGTTGAGCACGATGGCGTCCTCATAATTGTACCCCTTCCAGGGCATGTAGGCCACCAGCAGGTTGCGTCCGAGCGCCAGCTCGCCGTTCTCTGTGGCGTAGCCTTCCGTCAGGATGTCGCCGGCTTTCACGCGCTGTCCTTTTTCGCAGATGGGGCGCAGGTCGATGGTCATGTTTTGATTGGTACGGCGGAACTTGGGAATTTTATATTCCTTCGTGGCCGGTTCGAAGCTGACGAATTCTTCGTCTTCCGTGCGGTCATAGGTGATACGGATGGTTGTCGCGTCTACGAAGTCTACCACGCCGTCTCCTTCTGCCGTAATCATGGTACGGGAGTCTTCACAGACTTGTTTTTCGATGCCGGTGCCGACGATTGGCGCTTCGGAGCGAATCAAGGGCACGGCCTGGCGCATCATGTTCGAGCCCATCAATGCGCGGTGGGCATCGTCGTGCTCCAGGAAGGGAATCAGCGAGGCGGCGATTGACGCGATTTGCTGCGGGGAGACGTCCATGAGTTCCACTTCCGATGGGGGAACTACGGGATAGTCGGCATCCTGGCGGCATTTCACCTTGTCGCGGATGAATGAACCGTCGTCGCGCAATGGGGCATTGCCCTGGCCGATGATTTTCCCTTCTTCCTCTTCGGCCGAGAGGTACACGACGTGTTCGTTGTCAAGGTCTACGTGGGAATCTGCCACCTTGCGGTACGGGGTCTCGATAAAGCCGAGGTCGTTGATTTTGGCATAAACGCAAAGGGAAGATATCAGACCGATGTTCGGGCCTTCAGGCGATTCGATTGGGCAAAGGCGTCCGTAGTGTGTATAGTGTACGTCGCGCACCTCGAAACCGGCGCGCTCGCGGGACAGACCGCCAGGACCAAGGGCAGAAAGACGGCGCTTGTGGGTGACTTCGGCCAAAGGATTGGTCTGGTCCATGAATTGGGACAAGGCGTTCGTACCGAAGAACGAATTGATTACCGAAGAAATGGTCTTGGCGTTAATCAAATCCGTCGGAGTAAACACTTCGTTGTCGCGAACATTCATACGTTCGCGGATGGTACGGCTCATGCGGGCCAGACCGATAGCGAACTGGTTGGAGAGCTGTTCGCCGACGGTCCTTACGCGGCGGTTGCTCAAATGGTCGATATCGTCCACCTGCGCCTTGGAGTTGATGAGCTCGACCAGGTATTTAATAATCTCGGTAATGTCTTCGCGCGTCAACACGCGTACATCCATGTCGGTAGACAGACCGAGCTTCTTGTTGATACGATAACGGCCAACCTCTCCGAGGTCATAACGCTTCTCAGAGAAAAACAGGTTGTTGATGACTTCGCGGGCACTGGCGTCGTCGGCCGGGTCGGCGTTGCGCAACTGCCGGTAGATGTAGAGCACGGCTTCTTTTTCCGAGTTACAGGGGTCTTTCTGCAACGTGTTGAAGATAATGGAATAGTCAGACGCCGAGGCTTCCTCGTGGTGTACCAATATGGACTGGACGCCGCTTTCGATAATTTCGTCAATGTGCTCTGCTTCCAATACCGTTTCGCGGTCGAGAATCACTTCGTTGCGCTCAATGGAAACCACTTCGCCGGTATCTTCGTCAACGAAGTCCTCTACCCAGCTCTTCAGGACCCTGGCCGCCAGCTTGCGGCCCAATACTTTCTTCAAATTGGCCTTATTGACCTTGATTTCCTCCGCCAGGTTGAAAATCTGGAGAATGTCCTTGTCATTCTCGAAACCGATGGCACGGAGCAACGTAGTGACGGGCAATTTCTTTTTCCGGTCAATATAGGCGTACATCACATTGTTGATGTCCGTAGCAAATTCAATCCATGAGCCCTTGAACGGAATAATTCTGGCCGAATAGAGCTGCGTGCCATTGGTATGAATGCTTGACCCGAAGAACACGCCGGGCGAACGGTGGAGCTGAGAGACAACGACACGCTCAGCACCGTTGATAATGAAAGTACCGTTGTCCGTCATATAAGGAATCGGGCCCAAGAACACATCCTGTACGACCGTATCGAAATCCTCATGGTCCGGGTCCGTACAGTAGAGCTTTAACTTGGCCTTCAAGGGCACACTATAAGAAAGGCCGCGCTCAAGACACTCTTCGATGCTATAACGGGGCGGATCGATATAGTAATCGAGGAACTCAAGTACAAAATTATTGCGCGTATCTGCGATAGGAAAGTTTTCCGCGAACACTTTGTACAAGCCGTCATTCTTACGCAACTCGGAGGGGGTGTCAAGCTGTAGGAAGTCCTTGAAAGACTTTAACTGGACATCCAAAAAATCTGGGTAAGGCATCGGATTCTTGACGGACGCAAAGTTTACCCGCTGGTTGATGACTCTGGAAGACATTCGATGAATTATAGGATTGAACTTATATTATAGACACAAAAAGGTTAAGAACCCTCTACCAGAGGATTCTTAACCAAGCCCCATGTATCAGGGGATTTTATCTTAGGCAATTTCTACCTCAGCACCAGCCTCTTCGAGAGCTTTCTTCAGTGCCTCAGCTTCTTCCTTACCTACGCCTTCTTTCAACTTGCTGGGAGCACCGTCTACGAGGTCCTTAGCTTCCTTCAAGCCGAGGCCGCAAGCCTCTTTAACAGCCTTAACGACCTGCAGTTTGGCAGCACCTGCGCTCTTGAGCACAACGTCAAACGACGTCTTCTCCTCGGCGGGAGCAGCTGCAGCGGCAGGACCGGCAGCAACTGCAACAGCTGCAGCGGCGGGTTCAATACCATACTCGTCCTTCAGGACCGTTGCCAACTCGTTTACTTCCTTTACTGTCAAATTTACCAATTCTTCAGCAATAGCTTTGATATCTGCCATTTTCTTTTGATTATTTAATTTGTTATTCTAATTAGTTAAGACGGCACAGCGTCATTCCGGACGCTCGCCCAATGTTTTGAGCACACCATGGATAGTCTGCCCGGCGGATTGCAATGCGGATATAACGTTCTTCGCAGGCGACTGCAGCAAGGCAACCACTTCTGCAAGAACCTCCGTCTTGCTCTTGATAGCACAGAGCGTGTCAAGCTGGTCGGCACCGATATAGAAGCCTTCTTCGGCATATGCGCCTTTGAGGGCGGGGATACCGGTCTTGCCTTCCTCCTTCAGCAACTTAGCTGGTGCGTTGGCCACTTCGCTAAAGAACACAGCTGTCGTTCCCTTCAGGCAATCATAGAGCGGAGAGAAATCATTCTCAGCAGCTTCGAAAGCCTTGTGCAGCAAAGTATTCTTCACAACGACCATCTTAATCTGAGCGTCGAAGCACTTCCGCCGCAAAGCACTGGTAGCCTCTGCGTTCATACCCGTCACGTCTACGAGGTAGAAGTGAGGATACTCCTTCAGCTTCGCGCCAAGATTCTCTATAATTAAAGTTTTATCTTCCTTTCTCATGATTCAACTTTTTAATTTTCGTCTACAGTTTTGGGGTCAATCTTAATCCCCTTGCTCATCGTGGAGGAAAGATAAATACTCTTGAGATACGTGCCCTTGGCAGCGCTCGGTTTCAGCTTGATGATGGTAGCGATAAATTCCTTCGCATTTCCGTAGATTTGTTCGGGCGAGAACGATACCTTGCCTATCGAAGCATGCACGATACCCGTCTTATCTACTTTGAAATCTATCTTACCCTGCTTAACCTCGCGGATAGCTTTGGCCACATCCATAGTTACCGTACCACTCTTGGGATTCGGCATCAGGCCACGGGGACCGAGAACACGGCCCAAGGCACCGATTTTACCCATGATGGAGGGCATGGTGATGATTACATCCACATCCGTCCAGCCTCCTTTAATCTTCTCGATATATTCTTCGAGGCCTACGTAGTCGGCGCCGGCTTCCTTAGCAGCATTCTCTACCTCGGGCGGACAAAGGCAAAGCACACGTACGCTTTTCCCAGTTCCGTTCGGCAGAGACACAACGCCACGCACCATCTGATTGGACTTGCGCGGGTCGATGCCAAGACGCACATCGATATCCACAGAGGCGTCAAACTTGGTGGTTGTGATTTCCTTCACCAAAGCGGACGCTTCTTTCAAGGTATAAACCTTCCCTGCTTCAATCTTGTCAGCTACCGACTTCTGATTTTTTGTCAGCTTACTCATTTTTCAAAAATTGAAGTTTACCTATTAACCCGGGAAGTCTCCCTTGATTGTAATACCCATACTGCGAGCGGTACCGGCAACCATTTTCATGGCAGACTCTACGGTGAAGCAGTTCAAGTCACGCATTTTATCTTCAGCGATGGCCTTGACCTGGTCCCACGTGATTTCACCAATCTTTGAACGGTTCGGTTGGGCTGAGCCGCTTTTTTTCTTGGCAGCTTCCAGCAGCTGTATTGCCACAGGAGGAGTCTTTACGACAAAGGTGAAGGACTTGTCATTATAGTAAGTAATGACGACCGGCAACACCTTGCCTGCCTGCTCCTGTGTTCTGGCATTGAACTGCTTGCAGAAATCCATGATGTTGATACCCTTCGAACCCAAAGCAGGGCCTACGGGAGGAGATGGATTTGCAGCGCCGCCTTTAATCTGTAGTTTGATTAATCCAGCAACTTCTTTCGCCATTTTCGTTTGTTATTATTGGGATTCTATGAAAGAGTACAGGCACGTAACACTACCCTCACTCCTTCGCTATCTGCATAAAACCTAAATCCAAGCCTGTGCCGCGTCCGAAGACCTTGACAGTCACGGTGACTTTCTTTTTCTCGCTGTCGATTTTCTCAATCACACCCGAGAAACCGCTGAAAGGACCTTCTGTCACTTTGACGGACTCGCCAACTGTAAAGGGGATTGCAGCCTCCACGGCCTCTTCCTGCATTTCGTCTACCTTACCTAATATTCTATTGACTTCGCTTTGACGCAACGGGGTAGGGTTATCCAAGCCTCCCAAAAAGCCTAACACATTGGGAGTATTGCGCAACTCGTGAGCAATTTCGCCTACTAGGCGAGCCTCTACCAAGACATAGCCCGGCAGATAATTACGTTCCTTTACGATACGCTTCCCGCCTCGGACTTGGAGCACTTTCTCTGTAGGAATCAACACCTGAGCAACATGGTCGCCCAAGCGTCCGTTTTTGATTTCCGCATCGATATACTCTTTGACCTTGGATTCTTTCCCGCTGACAGCACGCAAAACATACCAAGACATTTCTACTTCTGCCATGGCAATCAGAATTTAATACTGTAAACAGCCTGCATGAGAGTCTCGAAGACCTTGTCCTCAGCAAACACAATCAGCGCGATAATAATGGAAGCAACGAGAACTACTATCGCACTATGCGTCAGCTCCTTTCGCGTAGGCCAAGTGGTCTTATGTACTAGCTCTGTGTAAGATTCCTTACAACAAGTTATGATGCTTTTAAACATAGCTTCTTACTTTTGCACGGGAAGAGAGACTCGAACTCCCGACACCTGGTTTTGGAGACCAGTGCTCTACCAACTGAGCTA
>CABQKA010000002.1 GCA_902464615.1 uncultured Prevotella sp.
GCATCCAGTTGCCGTTGACGTTGTCGGGCTGGCGCAGGTAAGCCCCGGTCTGGGGGTTGAAGGTGCGGTTCATGGCGACGGCGTTCGATATGTAGTAATAGTGGAGGTTGAGCGTGAAGAGCGGAGTGAAGTTTCCGCTTTCATAATAGATTCGGAAGGTGGCGTTTTCGCGGTAAGTGCGGCGCAGGTCGGGGTTGCCGATGCGGACGTTGAGCGGGTCGGCGTTGTCGTAGTAGTCCAGGAGGTAGAGCTGGTCGGCGGGCTGGTCGCTGTGGCTCAGTGCCAGCTGGAGATTCAAGTTTTTCCCCTTGCGGGTGGGCAGGTTGCGCTGCAGTTCTATGCTGGGCTGGAAGACGAAGGTGGTGCGGCGGTTGTCGGCCTGCAGGGGGCCGCGCTCGTAGGCGATGCGTTCCTGGCGGATGGCCGGTGTCAGGATGAAGTGGCCGCGGAAGTTGCTGTAGCCGCCATAGTTTTTGTCGAGACGGAAATGGAGCGTCACCTGGTGCTCCTTACTCCAGCGCTGGGAGTGCTCGCTGTTCTGGAGGTCCTGCACGGTCTCGAGGGCTGTGGTCGTAGAGGGCAGTTCGCCCAATGCTGCGGAATCGGCTGCGCCGAAGCCTTCGAGTCCGTCCAGACGGTAGAGGTCGTCGCGGCCGGAGGAATAGCTTTGCGAGAAAGTGTAGGTGGGCCAGAAGTTGACGTCGCCGAACTGTCCGTTGTAGCCGAGGGCTATGCCGTACTCGTATTTCCGTGAGGGCAGGGTACGGTAGCGGTTGCGGTAGTCCTCTGCCTGTGAGGCGTCGGTGGGGTAGTCCAGCGTGTAGTGGTCGAACGTTTTGCGGTCGCTGTGGCGGTAGAGCGCGTTGAGGTTAATGCTTAACATGTCCTGCAGGCCCTGCCGGGTGAAGGGCTTGTAGGTGAGGCTGAAGGTGGGTAGTTCCACGCTCCAGCTCTTTCCGCGCGAGAGGCTGGCCTGGCGGTAGCGGTTCAGGACGAGCTGCCGCTGCAAGGCACTGCCGCCCGGGGTGAAAAGGCTGTCGAGCAGTCCGGCGGAGGGCCGGGCGAAGGGAGCTTCAGACAGGGCGGCCGAGCGGTCGGCCGAGCTGATGCGGTTGCGGTCGTAGCCGAAATTGAGTTTGCCGTAGGCGTAGATTATTTTTGAAGAGTACCCGTAGTAATTTTCCAGGCGGACGGAGGTGGCGCACTCGTCGCGGTCGGCGTCGGAAAGGCTGTACGTGCTCCCTTCGGGCAGGAAAGTCTCGCTGTTCGCACGTTCTGTGCGGTCCAGGTCTGTGTGGAGCCAGGTGAGGTCCGTGGTCCAGCGGTTGCCGGTATTGGGGTCTTCGTAGGAGAACTCGGCGCCGACGTTTTTCGCCGCCTGCAGTCCCGTAGGCGCTGCGGCGGGCGTCCAGTCGCCGCGGCGTCCGGGCCGGCGGGTGTCGTTCGTGTTGTTCAGGTTGGCGAAGACGGTGGTGAACGTCTTGGGCGTGAAGCCCAGGGCGAAGAGGCGGCCCAGGTAGCGGTCGCGCGAGCCGTAGGCGGCCTCGGCGTTGGCGAGCCAGCCTACGGAGAACTCTTTCTTGAGGTTGACGTCCATGACGAGGGGCTTGTTCTCCACTTCCGCGCCGCGGAAGCGGTCGAAGGCGGTGGTGCGCTCGTAGACCTTCACCTTGTCCACCATGTAGGCGGGCAGGTTGTCCAGCGCCACGCCGGGATTGCCTTCGAAGAAGTTGCGGCCGCCCAGCAGGAGGCTTTCCACACGTTTGCCGTGGTAGAGGATGACGCCGCCGTCGCGCAGTTCCACGCCGGGCAGGCGCTCCACGAGGGCGTCGAGCATGGAGCCGCGGGCCAGCTGGAAGGCGTCGGCGTTGTAGACGACGGTGTCGCCGTGCATCACCATCTTGATTTTCGTGGCCCGGACCACGGCCTCGCCCAGCTGGTACTCCCGCTCGCGCGGCTTGCGGTGCATGTCTGCGTCGGGCAACCAGATACTTTTGTATGCGCGGCGGTGGGTGGGTGTCGTGAAGCTGACGTAGAGCGTGTCGTAGTCCGGGTGTGTGCAGCGGATGAGGTAGCTGCCCTTCGTGACGTTGATGCTGCCGAAGACGGATGCGTACACCCGGCCCATCTTCTCGGTTGTCCCTTCGGCATATTCGAGGTCGGCGATGTAGGTGCTGTCCGGCCGGAGCAGTTCCATTTTCACCCCCTTCAGCCCCCCTCGTAGGTGACGTCGTCGCGTACATTAATCATGACGTCGAACGCCCGTTCTTTTTCCTCCGGTTGCTGGGCCATCGCGGCGGCGGGGCAGCACAACGCGGCGGCCAGAAGGCCGGGAAACAGTGGGCAGGATGTGCGGACTTTCATAAGCAGGATGGTGAAAGGTTTGCAGGAAGGGGGAGAAATGCCCCTGCCCTTGCCGGGCGGGGGCGTAAAAAAGTCAGAACAGCAGGAATCCGCTGGGGGCAACGGAATTCGGCTTGTCTGTGGTCGTCGTTGTCGTGGAGGGTTCTGCTACGGTACAGGTCTTATTTTTGCAGCCGCCGTTGGAACAACTGTCATTCTTGCAGCCGTCATTTACGCAACCTTCGGAATTGGTGCAGTTTTCGTTCTTACAACCTGTATTTTCACAAGGCGAGTTAAGGGTACTCATTATGCTTGCACCACCGAATCCGCCGAATCCGCCGCGGAGTTTCCCTTCCTGGTCTGTGGTGAAGGGCGCTGCGATTTCCTCGCAGATGGCCATCAGTCTGGTTTTCCGTTGAATCATAGGACAATGAATGTTTAAGTTTAACGATAAAAAAGGCCGGGCCTTTTCGGGTGTATATTGCGGGGTGGCGGCGGGCTTGCGGCCGGACCTCTCCCTCCGTTTGTCCATGTGTGCGATGCGCCGGGAGTGTGAAAACCGGATGCGGCAAAGATAAACAAAAACGCGGAATAAAAATATTTTTTGCAAAAAAAACAGTATAGGCATATTTTTAACCCGCGAGAGCTGGAAGATTGCCGCCGGATGGCTGCCGTCCGGCACAGCACACACGGCGCCTATCCCCGTGCGCACGGGGATAGGCGCCGTGTGTACGGGAATAAGGCTCAGGGCACGAGTTCGTACATCTTCACCCAGTCCACCTCAAACTGCACGGGGAGTTGGCGCGGGTCGACGCGGCCCACCCACTGGCCGCCCAGCTGCATGTCGACGAGCAGGTAGAAAGGCGTGCCGAAGGGAAACTGCCCCGGTTCGTCGGTCTCGATGCGCGGGTAGGTGAAGGTGCGCCGCCCGTTGATGGAAAAGACGAGGCTGTCCGGCAGAATCTCGACGGCATAGACGTTGAATCCGTCCGGGTCGATGGGTCCGGTGGCGCCGTGGGGCGGGTTCTGGCCGTGCTTCAGGACGTAGGTGTAGTAAGTGTGTACGGTCTGGTAGGCGATGCTGTCGTGGTTGAGCCGTTCCATGATGTCGATTTCGCCGGCGCGGGGCCACTGTCCCTCTTCGGGCAGCAGCCAGAAGGCGGGCCAGGCGCCGCGCGCCCCCTGCAAGCGGGCGCGGATGGCCACTTTCCCGTAGCGTAGGCTGACCTTCCCCTTCGTGTACAGTCCGCCGGTGAGGTAGGGCGCCGTGTCGTTGGGGCAGACGCCGTCGTTGGCCACGCCGCGCAGCACGAGGCGGCCGCGGCGCACGTCGTAGAGCGCGTCGTGGGCAGACATGTGGCGGTTCCAGTCCGACCCGCCGCGGGGTATCTTGCTCCAGTATTTTTCGTTGAACGTCCGCCCGCGGAAGTTGTCTTTCCAAACGAGGCGGTAGCGCGGCCCGCCGGCAAGGGCGGCAAGGGCGAAGAGGAATGCGCCGGTCAGCGCGGAGAGTTTCCAGAGGTGTCTCATGGCGAGATGGGTTTTAGTGAAAAGTAAGCTGTGTGCAAAGATAATGAATTCCGGCCACCGGGCCACTCTCCGCCCGCGTCTGTTGCCCGGATGGGGAGCAGTCCGAACGGGCCGTCCGGGCGGGCAATTTAGATTTTTTTGCGCGGCGCGGAAGGCATTTCGTATGGAATTTCCTACCTTTGGAGCGGCTGTGCGGCGGCGGATGCTCCGTCTCCGGAAAGCCGTGACAGGACTTTCAATCGACATGAAAAAAGCAATACTCTTTCTCTCCTTCCTGGCGCTGCCGCTGGGGGCGGTGGCGCAGGACACGCTGCGCGTCATGACGTACAACGTGAAGAACGCGGTCGGGATGGACGGCCGCCGCAATTATTGGCGCATAGCCGGGGCCGTGGCCCGCGTGGTCCCGGACGTAGTGGCGGTGCAGGAACTGGACAGCGCCACGCGGCGCAGCAAGGGCGACTATGTGCTGGGCGAACTGGCCCGCATCACGAAGATGCACGCCACTTACGCGCCGGCCATTGACTTCGACGGGGGCAAGTACGGCGTGGGCATCCTCTCGCGCGAAAAGCCGCTGAGCGTGCGGGCCGTCCCCCTGCCGGGGCGCGAAGAGGCCCGCGTGATGCTCATGGCGGAGTTCGGGAGCTACGTGTTCTGCTGCGTCCACCTGTCGCTGACGGACGAGGACCGCATGGCCTCGCTGCCCATTATCCTCGAGGCCGTCCGGCAGTGGGACAAGCCCGTGTTTCTGGCCGGCGACTGGAACGCTTCGCCTTCCTCGCCCTTCGTGCAGGAGGTGCAGCGGGATTTCCGCCTGCTCTCGGACACGGCGCAGACCACCTTCCCCTCGCCCGCCCCGTCGGAGACGATAGACTACGTGGCGGCGCTGAAACCGGCGGCAGGCGTGCAGGTGTACTCCTCGCGCGTGCCGGAGGAGCGTGTGGCTTCGGACCACCGGCCCGTGGTGGTCTCGCTCCGGCTGGAGGAGGCGGAAGAAGCGCGTTAAGGCCGTACCGGCCGAAAAAATATCCGGGCGCGTCGGGGAACATTTTCCCGGCGCGCCCGGATGCTGTAAGGGGCGGCGTGCCTTATTCGAGGCGCAGGCGCACCGTCCCGCTGATGTGGTCGCCCTTGCGGACGGGCCGGCGGAAGGGGGCGTAGTAGCTTTCGAGGAACATCTCGTTGCCCGGCGAGTCGAAGTCGGCCACGAGGAAGCGGATGTGTCCGTCTTCGAGCCAGGAGCGCCAGTGCTGCCGGCCGTCGCCGCAGGCCGTGACGCGCCGTCCGGCCGAGTCGCGCAGTCCGGCGTAGTAGAAGTCGCGGCGGGTGGAGCGGAAATCGTTGCTCCCCAGCTCGTTGGCATCCATGCTCCAGCTCCATGACGGGCGCGTGCGGCCCGTTGCCCCGGCCGGTACGGCGTCGAAGAAGAGGGGCGCTTCGCCGGCGGTGCGGCCGATGTGGTCGGCAGGGTAGACGCTCCAAAGCCCTTTGCGCCGCCAGTAGACGCGGTCGAAGGAGCGCGGCGCGTCGAAGACCAGTCCCCACTGGCGCGGGTTCACGTCCTGCAAGGCCTGGAAGTCGTAGTCGGCCACGAGAGTCCCGGCCGCGTTGATGCGCAGCGTGTAGCCGCCCTCGAACTCGGCGTAGCTGCCCTCGACGCTGACGAGCACGTCGTCGCCGTCGCGGCGCGCGGTGACCGCGGTGGCCTTCCATGCGGAGCAGGTGGCGTTGAAGGGCGGCGTGTGGGCGTTGTGGTTGGGCAGGCAGCCGCCGCCCGTCAGCGGCAGGGCCATGAGCGTAGGTCCGCCGGAGAGCAGCTGTACGCCGTCGCGGCTGACGGACAGCAGGCTGCCGTCGGCCTTGCTTATTTCGCACTCGAAGCCGTCGCCCGTCACGACGTAGCGGTCCTTACGCTCGCGCAGCTTGGTAGCGGCCGGCTCGACGGTGGGCAGGCTGAGGGCCGGCGAGTGGCCGGCCGGCAGGGCATACTCGTCTACGACGTAGCCTTTCGGGTCGGTGAAGGAGAGGAAGAGCGTATCGCCGGCGGCAGGGACGGCGTCGAGGCGCAGTTCGCCGCGTCCGCCGGGTTCGGCGGAAACGGTGGCCGTGCCGCTGGCCGCACCCATGCGCCAGTCGGCGCGCAGCTCGTTGAGGTTGGAGAAGGTCAGACGGTTTTCCACCCCGATGCGCGGCGCTACGCCCACGGCGAGGCTGTCGGCAAGGACACGCACGGGGCTGTACGCCTTTTTCATGTACCAGTATTCCGGTTTGGGGCGGCGCCATCCGTCTATCGGGCCCCACTCTCCGTAACCTACGGCGCTGCCGTCGGGCAGTTGGAATACGTCGTCGATGCCCGACCAGATGGAGCCGCCAAGGACGGCGGGCGTGCGGAACATCTGCTCCCACATGGGCGTCAGGGCCAGGGCCCAGTCGCAGCGGACGCCGGGGTCGGTCACCAGTTCGCTGCGGTTGTAGGCGTTCAGGTGGCAAAACTCGCCGAAGGTCATGGGCCGCCCGTCGCGTGCGGCAGCCTCGCATCCGCCGGGTCCGGGATAATGGATGTTGGCGATGGGCGCCGTGCTGCCCTGGTTGTTGAAGCCGCCGTAGGCCTGGTCGTGGAAGGAATAGGGGCGCGACGGGTCGGCGCGGCGCACGTATTCGGCCACTTGGGCGAAGCCCTTGTTCCAGTACGACTCGTTGGCCAGCGACCAGAAGAGGACGGCGGGATGGTTGCGGTAGAAGTGCACGGTCTCAAGGTTGGCCTGCAGGATGTAGTCGTAGTACTGCGGGTCGCGGTAGTTCAGCCGCCGCCAGTTTTCGTTTGTCCCGTGCCCTACCCAGCAGACGGGCGCTTCCAGTTCGACGAAGAGGCCCAGCTCGTCGCACGCCTCGATGAACTCTTCGGCGGGCGGGTAATGCGAGGTGCGCACGAAGTTGCAGTTGGCCGCGCGGTAGAGTTCGGCATCGCGCCGCCACCATTCCGGTGTGAGCGAACGGCCCAGCAAGGGGTGTACCTCGTGGCGGCAGACGCCGCGCAACTTGACAGCCCGGCCGTTGACCAGCAGACGGTTCCCCTGGACAGCCACTTCGCGGAAGCCGACGCGGCGCGTCACGTCCTCGACCTGTTTCCCGCCGGCCGAGAGACTTGCCGTAACGGTGTAGAGATTAGGATGTTCGTTGTCCCAAAGGCGCGGCGCGCTGACGGGCAGCGACAGCCAGCCCTGCCACGTACTGTCTGCCTTGACGGTCGGGAGCTTGGCGCGGAGGGTCGCGCCGTGTTCTTCGACGCGTATTTGCAGTGCGGCGTCCGTCAAGGCTTTACCGGTCGTGTTGCATACCCGGGCGAAGACGCGGAGCGTGGCGTCGCGGTAGTCCGCGTCGAGGTCTGTCACGTAACGGAGGTCGGCCACGTAGGCCTTCGGGACGGCGAAGAGGGTCACCTTGCGAGTGATGCCGCCCATTTGGTGCGCGGCGTATTGCGTCAGGCTGCCGAGCATGTCGGCCAGCGACTCGCTGCGCACGCGGAGGGCCACTTCGTTCGTGCCCGGATGCAGGGCGTCGGTCACGTCGAGTTCATAGGGCGTCATGCCGCCCAAGTGGTAGCCCGCGCGTTTCCCGTTGAGGAAAACCTCATACTCGCTGTGTACGCCGTCGAAGCGCAGTTTCACGCGCTGTCCGGCCCAGTCGGACGGCAGGTCGAACGTGCGGCGGTAGCGTGCCCATCCGGCCGAATCGGCCTGGAAGCCCTGCATGGCCCATTCGCCGGGTACTTGGATGTCGTGCCAGGTGTCGCCGCTTTCCGACGGGCTGAACTGCCATACGCCGTCCAGGCTCAGGGCCGCGCGGTAGGTCCCGGCCACGGCCGACGGCTTGGGCGTGTACTGCGGCAGGAAGGCTTCCGCGTTGACAAGCGTGTCGACGACGAAGGCCGGCATCTGGCGCAGCTCGGCCCGTGCCTCCTCGGCGAAGGGGGCGAGCGGCGTGGCGTCGGCCGAGCGCAGCCGTATGCCCGAGATGACGGCGTTGGGCCCGCCGGAGCATTCGAATACCAGCACCAGCTGCCCGTAGGCATAGGCCTTGCGCGGCAGGCGGACGCGGCGTGTGGCCAGCTCCCCCTCGGCCAGGCGCACCGGCTCGCACACAGGGTTGCCGTCGGCCTGCACCTCCACGAGGCGGTTGCCGTCCGAGTAGAAAGTCAGTTCCAGTTCGTAGTCCGCCTCCTTGTTCAGATGGTCGAAGGCATAAATCACACGGGGGCCGAAGTTGCACGTCAGTGCTGCGGGGTCGGTCCCTTCGGGCGCGGAGAAGGTGTAGTCCTCCCCCATCACCAGGTGGGGCTGGCGGCCCGCTTCGCCGCAGTCGTCCTCCGCCACGACGTGCATCGTCTGTCCTTGTGCGCGGAGCGGCGCGCAGGTCAGCAGCGAGGCCAGTGCTGCCAGGGGCATCCATTTTGTCATACTGTTCATGGTAGAATGTTTTGGGTCGTTGTCCGGCGGCCGTTTCTCCGGGGCCGCCTGTCCGGCAAATGTAATCCTTTTCGCCGAAGTGTCCGGCCCGTATGGCCGAAATGTGCAGGCTATGCCCGGCTGCGTGCCGGATAGGTCACTTGCCGTGTGGCCGCCGGGTGACGGAATGTTTCCGGTGCGGTTAAAAAAACGGAAAATCCGTTGCCCGGCGCGTTGTGATATTAGCAAAATGGCTAACTTGCGCGCAAATTTTTTCAGAACGCTTAAACTTATGTTTTTATGAACTGTAATTTACGCATGTTGGCGGGGATGGCCTTGCTTGCGGCCTTTCCCTGCGGGGCGTCGGCGTTGCGGACACTGACGGCCGAGCGTGGCGCCGACGTGGCGCTGGACGCCCCTGAAGGCTACGTTTCCTATCAGTGGCAAGTGTCGTCGGACGGCCGCGGCTTTGCCGACTATGCCGGGGCGACGGCCCGCGAGTGGACGTTGCGCTCCTTTGCTACGGCCTACTACCGCGTAGTGGGCACGGACGCCGGGGGGACAACCTATAATCTGGATACGATACGTGTCGAAATGGCCCCGGTGGACTACGCCGACACCTACACCACCCTCTCGGCCGGCCACGGCTACGTGGAGACCCGCTCCGGGCAGCCCGGCGCGTCCGGTATCAGCATTCCCGAGGAAAGCCGCGTCGACGGCCTGCCCGCCGTGGAGCGGCAGCTGACGGGGTGGACCGACGGCAACGCCATGGCCGTCTACTACGTGCACCATCCTGCCGAGACCGTCGACGTGACCATGCGTCTCACGGCCCGCGCCGGCCGCATCGTGCACCTGCGCGTCACGGTGTGGGACCCGCACGACCTGTCCGCCCCGCTGGCAGAGCAACAGCTGGCCGTGCGCGGGACTGGCTCGGCACAGACCATCCCGATGGTGGGCTTTGTGCCGCCCCGCGCGGACTATTTCCGCTACCAGGTGGAATGCCTGGAGGGGTGGACCGACGTGGTGAACATTGACCGCTTCTTTGTCTATACCCAATCCGGGGAGCAGAGCTGGAAGGCCGCTTACCTCAGCTCCCCCTCCGTACACTTGAGCAACTGGCGCTCGACGGCCAACGGCGCTCCTTCCGGCGCTTCCTACAACTGGTGTTACCAGGAGGTGATGATGCCCCCCGAATCCGATATCGTGGGCACATATGTCATGTCGCTCGGCGTGCTGAGCGGCTACATGGGCATACAGAACAACGGCACCAGCAACGGCGAGACGCTCCACGAAGTGCTCTTCTCCATGTGGGACGACGGCTCCACGGACGAGGACCCGAACCTTCCGGCCAACCGCCGCGCTTCCGTCGTCGACCACGACCCGCAGGCCACCGTCAACCGCTTTGGCGGCGAGGGCACCGGGATGCAGACGTACTACCGCGGCCATCACTGGGAGGCCGGGCAGTGGGTGCAGTTCCTCACCAACTGCCGCCCCGAGACCATGCGCTACCAGGAGACGGTCAACGGCAGGCCCGTATGGCGCGTGCAGTATAACATGCTCGTGTCCACCTGGTTCAACGCCGGCGACGGTAAGGGATGGCAGTACATGTCTACCCTCCGCCTGCCCAACAACAGCCGCTATTTCGACTCCTGGTATTCCTTCCTCGAAAACTACAACGCTTCCACCGGACAGGCCCTGCGCAAAGGCTTCTACCGCAACGGCTACGCCCGCTCGCGCTCTAACGGCCGCTGGTTCCACTTTAACCAGGTGGACTTCGGGCATACCGACGGCGGTACGGCCCCGGGCGCACGCAACGACTGGGGGCAGGGCGTCACCGACGAGCAGGAGGGCGCTTTCTTCATGACTACGGGCGGCTATCTGCCCACCGACATGCGCGAGTCGCAGGTGGCGCTCCGCACGGACAACACGCCGGTGGACACCATTGACCTCGAGGCCCTCGAGGCCCGCGTGGACCTGGCCATTGCCAACGAGCAGGCCCAGATGGCCGAGGACGAGCTCTTCGAGAAGAGCCGTTACGACAAAAGCACGTGGGAGGTGACCGGCTTCTCGAGCCAGGAGACCAGCGGCGAGGGAAGCAACGGCCGCGCGGCACTCGTCATCGACGGCAACACCGACACCTACTGGCACTCGGCCTGGGCCAGCGGCTCGTCGCGCTGCCCCCACTGGATTGTTGTGGACATGAAGGAGGAACTCGTCATCGGCGGTTTCCAGATCACGATGAGCGGCGGCAGCAACCGCTACATGCGCTCCTACGAGATGCAGGCCAGCTCGGACGGCACGACGTGGACCACCTTCTATGCCGACGACGACGCGCCGGTGGACGCCACGTTCCGCGTGTTGCTCGACCAGCCCGTCACGGCGCGCTACTTCCGCCTCTACATCACCGACAGCCGCGCCACGGACGGCGACCACGTGCGTGTGAACGAGATAGACATCGTCCCGCAGCTCGACGTGGCCGGCATCGGCAGCGTGCAGACCGCGCCGGGAAAGCTGGAGGCGCGCTACGCCGGCGGGCAGTTGTCCGTCAAGGCGCCTGCGGCGGCCCAGGCGGCCAGCCTCTACCTCTTCAACATGGAAGGCCGGCAGGTGGCTGAAGGGCGCTACGCAGGCGTGTCGGCCGGCGACGACCTGCAGCTCGCGGCCGGCGCCTTGCCCGCCGGGACGTATGCCGTAGTCTATGGCGGCGAAGGCGTAGCCAGCAGCAGCGCCAAGTTTGTCGTGGGGCACTGACCTGCCTCTTTGCCCAAGATACGGCGGCCGCTCCGGGGACTTCCCGGAGCGGCCGTTGCGTTACGTGGCCGCGCGGCCACGTATTTTTTTCGTAAATTTGCCGCCGCGTGCCTTCCGCACGCGCCTAAGCCCCGTGGGAGCGGGGCTTAGGGAAAGAAAAACGCGCCTAAGGCGCGTGGGAACAATCAGAAAGGAATATGCGAAAACTCACCGTAGAGGAACTCTGCCGCATGGACGTGGCGGAGTTCAGACGGGCGGAGAAACTGCCCGTCGTCGTCGTGCTCGACAACATCCGCAGCCTGCACAACGTGGGCTCCGTGTTCCGCACCGCGGATGCTTTCCGCCTGGCCGGACTTTGCCTGTGCGGCATCACGGCCTGCCCGCCGTCGGCCGAAATCCACAAGACCGCGCTCGGGGCGGAGGACAGCGTGGAGTGGCGCTACTTCGCCGACACGCTCGACGCCGTGGCGTGGCTCCGCGGTGCGGGCTATACGGTCCTGGCCGTGGAGCAGGTGGAGGGCAGCCGGATGCTCGACCGCCTGCGCCTGGACGCCGCGGGCCGCTATGCCCTCGTGCTGGGCAACGAGGTGAAGGGCGTGAGGCAGGACGTGGTCGACGCGTCGGACGGTGCGGTGGAGATACCGCAGTTCGGGACGAAGCATTCGCTCAACGTGTCGGTCTCGGCGGGCATCGTCATGTGGGAGTTCCAGCGGCAGCTGCGCGGCTGACGGCGCGCGGGGCCTCAGCAGCCGAGCTTGGCCTGGTAGGCCACGGCATAGGCGCGCATCTGCTTGGCCATGGCCAGCAGGCCGTTGCTGCGCGTGGGCGACAGGTGCTCCGACAGGCCGATGTCGCGGATGAAGTAGAGGTCGGCCTCGAGGATTTCGCGCGGCGTGTGGCCGCTCAGGACGCGGACCAGCAGGCTGACGATGCCCTTGACGATGAGGGCGTCGCTCTCGGCGCGGAAGGTGAGCTTGCCGCCCTCTTCCTCGCAGACCAGCCATACGCGGCTTTGGCAGCCGTCTATGAGGTTCTGCTCCGTCTTGTCGGCCTCGGGCAGCGGAGTCTGCGTTTCCCCCAGGTCGATGAGCAGCTGGTAGCGGTCCATCCAGTCGTCCAGTTCGGAAAATTCTTCTATGATTTCGTCTTGTGCTTCGTTGATAGTCATGGTGTTCGGGATTAAGGATTTCCGCCCCGGGGCGTAGCGCGTCCCGGGGCGGGCTTTATCAGTTGGCCTGTTCCTCGGAGAGGAGTTGCAGGATAGTCTGTCCGACGAGTCGCAGCGTTTCCTTGGAGATGTGGGCGGGCGTGTCGTTGACGGTGTGCCACGTGGCGCCGAATCCGCCTTCTGGTCCCACGTGCGGGACGATGTCTACGGTGGGAATCCCGGCTACTTCGTTCATGGGCAGATGGTCGTCCGTGGCCCACGAGCCGTCCTGCTTCAGGAAGAGCTGGCCGGCGCCGACGCTTTCGGCGGTGTCCCAGAGGCGGAGCATGACGGGCTCGGCGTAGCGTTTCGAGAAGCCTTCGTAGCAGAAACGGGCGTCGCGCCCGCCGACCATGTCGAGCAGCACGCCGTAGCGGGCACGGTAGCCCTTGGCGACGGCCTGGCGCGCCCAGAGCTGCGAGCCTAAGCACCAGTCCTTGCCTTCGGGGTCGGGCGTCCCCCAGTAGGGCGCGCCGTAGTCTTCGGCGTCGAAGCAGACGAAGTCTACGCCCACCTGCGGCGCGAGCCGGGCGGCGAGGCGGGCCACTTCGAGGAGGACGGCTACGCCGCTGGCGCCGTCGTTGGCGCCCATGACGGGCTGGCGGTGGCGCGCGGAGTCGGGGTCGGCGTCGGCCCAGGGGCGGCAGTCCCAGTGGGCGGCCAGGACTACGCGCTCTTCGGCCTCAGGGCGGTAGGAGGCAATGAGGTTGCGGCCTTCGAGGCGTTTCCCGTCCCATCCTGTGAAGACGGCTTCCTGCTGCTCCACTTCGAGGCCGAAGGAGCGGAATTTCTGTACAATCCAGTCGCCGCACGCGCGGTGGGCGGCCGAGTTGGGGACGCGCGGGCCGAAGGCGCACTGGGCCTCGACGTAGGCGAAGGCGGAGTCGGCGTTGAACTGTACGGCGGTGAGCACGGTGGCTGCCTCGGGCGTTTCGGCCGGGGCGGCGTTTTTGTTTTTGCAGGCCGTGAGGGCCGCGGCGGCCAGCAGCAGTGCCGCCGGCACGATGATGGGGAATCGCTTCATGATGGGGAAGGCTTAGGGTCTTGGGATGCAGGCCGTGGCGGTCTGGGGTCAGAGCTGCACGCAGCCTTTGTATTGTACTTGGCTCATGACGCGGATGAAGTTGCCGCCCCAGAGCTTGCGCAGGCTTTTGGCGTTGAGGCCCTCGGCCAGCAGTTTGCAGGTGAGGAGCGTCATGTCGGCTTCCGAGGCGAGGCCAGTGACGCCGCCGTCGCCGTCGAAGTCCGAGCCGATGCCGACGTGGTCGATGCCGGCTACGTCAATCATGTGCAGGATGTGGCGGACGGCGTCGTCGATGGTGGCGCCGCCGCCGTCGTGCAGGAATCCGTCGTAGAAGGTGACTTGCGCCACACCTTCGGATGCGGCCAGGGCGCGCAGCTGGTCGTCCGTGAGGTTGCGGGGATGGTTGCAGAGGGCGCGGGCTGAGGAGTGCGAGCAGACCACTGGCGAGTTGCTGGCCTGGAGCGTGGCGTAGAACGTTTCTTCAGAGGCGTGCGAGAGGTCGATCATAAGCCCCGTGCGGTTCATTTCGGCGATTACTTCGCGCCCGAAGTCGCTCAGTCCGCCGTGTTCGCGGCGGGAGTTGCGGGCCGAGTCGCACAGGTCGTTGTCGCCGTTGTGGCAGAGTGTGAGGTAGACGACGCCCATGCGGCGGAAGCGTTCCACGTTGGCCAGGTCCTGTCCGAGGGCGTAGCCGTTCTCGATGCCGATGAGCACGGCCTTTTTCCCGACGTTTTTGGCCTGGAACACCGTTTTGGGCGATACGGCGAGCGTCGCGCCGTTGCAGTGGTGTACGGTGTCCTGTATGAGTGTGATGAGCTGCTCGGCCCGTTGCGTGGCTTCGGCCAGTTCGTCGGCCGAGCGTCCGCCTTGCGGCAGGTAGGCGGCCATGACCACGGCGTCGACGCCGCCTTCCGTGAGGCGGTGCAGGTCTACCTGTCCGTTTTCGGAGCGTTGGTCCAGCCGCACGGTGCCTTTTTCGAGGAGCGTCGGCGTGTCCACGTGCGAGTCGAGTGTGAGGATGGCGCGGTGGATGGTGCGTGCGGTGCGGTAGGTGGCGGCCTGTTCCACGAAGTGGCGGAAGAGGGGGAGCATGGTGCGGTCGCCCGCCTCCAGGAAGCTTTCGGGGTGCCACTGCACGCCCATGACGGGCCGTCCTTCGCAGCTTTCCACGGCTTCGGCTATGCCGTCGGCCGAGCGGGCCGTGACGCGCAGGTGCGGGCCCGGTTCGGAGACGGCCTGGTGGTGGAAGGAATTGACAGCAAACTCGCTGCCCAGGAGCGCGGCTACCGTGGAGCCTTCCTCGGCCTGTACGCGGTGTGTGGCTGCGTGGCGCGGGGCGTCCTGCATGTGCTTGATGAGGCGTGTGCCGGGGGGCAGGCAGGTCTCCAGGTCTTGGTGTATTTCGCCGCCGAGGGCCGCGGCGAGCACCTGGATGCCGCGGCAGATGCCGAAGAGGGGGATGTTGCGGTCGGCGGCCATGCGTGTGAGGAGCAGCTCGCATCCGTCGCGCTCGGGGTTGACGGTGCGGAGCCCCGGCATGGGGTCTTGTCCCCAGTAGAGGGGGTTGATGTCGCCGCCGCCGGAGAGCAGGATGCCGTCGAGATGGTCGAGCAGGCTGGCGAGCATGACGCTGTTGTCCGTCGGGGGGATGATGACGGGGATGCCGCCGCCCAGCTCCACGCTGCGGTAGTAGGTGCGGGCCAGTTCGCAGCCGTGTTCGCCGGAGTTGCCGGCGATGCCGATGACGGGGCGCTGGCCGTGGTTGGGGAAGTGGTCGGTGAGGGTGCGGTATTCGCTTGCGATGTCGAATTGGTTACAGTTCATTTTTGTGTCTTGTTTCAGGAAAATAAGGAAGCGGGGGAGGATGATGGGCAGAGAGCCGGCGCAGTCGCAGCGCCGGCTCTCCTGTGATAGGGTTTATTTTTTCTCGCGTTTCGGGTTCTTGGGAAACCAGCCTTTCTCCACGCGCTCTTTCTGCTCGAAGAGCTCCTTGACCGTCCAGAGGGAGGAGAAGCCCACGATGCCGCAGAGCGCGCTCCAGAAGAGGTCTCCGATGAAGAGGGCACCGGCGGCGCCGGCCAGCCCGATGAGCAGGAACACCCACCACGGGCGCGTCCCGAAGTAGTATTCCGTCTTGACCACGATAGGGTGGAAGATGCCGATGACCAGAAACGTGCAGACGCCCAGCAGGAGGCCTTCGAAATGGAGCTCCATCGCAGTGCGGGCTTAGCGTGTGGTGTGGCGCGAGGAGCGGCGGTGGGCCGCGTCGTGGTCCGGGTCGTCGGGCATCTGCTTGCTTTCCCGCAGGTTCTGGACAAACTCACGCACGCTCCTCATGGCCCCGTTCTCTTCCACTTCGATTGGGACGAGGATGGGCACCTGGCGCGTGAAGCTCTGCTCCAGCGAGATGAGCGTCTCGGTGGAGATGACGCCGGAAATCTCCTGGATGCGGTTGTTGAGGAGCTTCATGAGGTGCTCGTTGTCACGGGAATAGAGCTTGATGAGCACGGTGTAGGGCCCTGTCGTGAAGTGGCATTCCACAATCTCGGGAATCTTGGCCAGCTCGGCCGCCACTTCCTTATACATGGAGCCGCGCTCGAGCTTGATGCCCACGAAAGTGCACGTGCTGTACCCGATGTGTTTGGGGCAGACGTCGTAGCCTGAGCCCGTGATGATGCCGGCTTCCGTCAGGCGCTGTACGCGCTGATGGATGGCAGCACGCGATACGCCGCAGACTTCGGCCACTTCCTTGAACGGGACACGCGCGTCGACCGAGATGATTTGCAAAATCTTCAGGTCGAGCAAATCTACTTTTTTCATAATAGGAAATTTCTTCTGATTTAGTTGACGACAAAGATACGGTATTTTGCGCAATCCGGCGGCCTTTTGTGCTGAAAAAATAGTGGGACGGCCTTCCAGGCTCATGATTTATGACTTTTTGGCCACTTTCCGCCTTCTTTTCTTGCCCTATCCCCGTCGGCACGCGCCTAAGCCCCGTGCCGACGGGGATAGGCCCGGTGGCAAGGAGAAGGCGCGCAGAAGCTAAAAAAAACTAAATACGGGATTTTTTCCGGAAAAGAGTTTGCCCGGTCGCGGCGTCACATGGCCGGAAATCCGTAACTTTGTCCGACATAGCCCCGCTCATGCCCGCCGGGCCCCGGGCGGGGTGTTTCCAAACTGTCCAAAACATTCATCCATTCATTAACAACGCTCATTTTTACACAGATTCATGAAAAACAGCAAGAAAGTCTGTCTTTCCTGTGTGCTGGTCCTGGCGGCCGGCAGCGTCGCGGCGCAGGTGCCCGTGGACTACTCGAAGTATCCCGACTACACCCCGCCCGTGAAGCCCGACGCCCGCACAAGCGCCATGTTCCAGCCAAAGGCAGGGGCCGCCCAGCAGCGGCCAGACCACGTGAACAACGCGGAGAACATCTACTTCCCGCCCGTGTTCAACCAGGACGGCGGTTCGTGCGGCTCGGCCTCGCGCATCGCCTACATGTTCAACTACGAGATCAACGCCTACCGCGGGCTCGACGGCTCGCTGGAGGAAAACCAGTACCCGACACACTTCACCTGGCTGCTGACCAACTCGAACTCAAGCAAGGACGGCATGGCCAGGGCCAACGGCGTCCCCAACGTGCCGACCTACGGCGGGCGCACCTATTCCGCCCTCTTCGGCAACCAGGACACCGCCGCGCCGGACTTCGGCTGGATGCAGGGCTACGACAAGTGGTATGCCGCCATGTTCAACCGCCTCGAGCAAAACCCCAACCTGCCGGCCAACGTGGGCACGGAGGAAGGCCGCGAGATGGCCAAGAACTGGCTCTGGAACCATAACGGCGACACCAGCTTCAAGGCCGGCGGCATCTGGGGCTTCGGCGTGGCCAGCGGCGGCACGTGGGTAGACATCCCCTCCACCGATACCAACGACGCCATCGGCGTCACCGGCATGAAGTACGTCAAGAACTGGGGCGCGCAGGTGGACCACGCGCTTACCGTCGTAGGCTACGACGACCGCATCGAATTTGACCTGGACGGCAACGGCGTGGCCGGCGAGAAGGACAAAGACGAGGTGGGCGCATGGATCGTCGTCAACTCGTGGGGCGACGGCTGGTGCAACAACGGCTTTATCTATTGCCCCTACAAGAACGCCGTCACCGCCGGCAACAATAATGACTACTACACGCCGGAAGTCTACATGATCCGCAAGGACTACCGCCCCTACCGCACCTTCAAAATCACGATGGACTACTCCAAGCGCAGCGAGCTGCGCCTGAGCGGCGGCATCTCGACGGACCTCAACGCCTCCGAGCCGGAGAAGTCCGTCTACTTCGAACACTTCAAGTTTGCCGGCGACGGCGACGGCGACGGCGTGGACGCCGAGACCCCGATGCTGGGCCGCTGGGCCGACGGCATGCACTACGAACCCATGGAGTTCGGCTACGACATGACGGACCTCTCCGCCTCGTTCGACACGCGCCGGCCGCTGAAATACTTCTTCATCATCGAGACCAAGGACGGCGCATCGGGCCAGGGCACGGTGCACGGCGTCTCCGTGCTCGACTACGAATTCGACCGCGCCGGCATCGAGTTCCCGGCGGAAATCGGGGCGGAAGGCGTGCAGGTGGCCAATCAGGGCAACCGCACCGTCATCTCCGTCGTAGTGCCCGGCGAATCGTTCAACGCCCCGTACAACCTGACCGTCGCGGACAAGACACTGCACTGGAACGCCCCCGAAACCGGCTCCTACCAGCTGACAGGCTACCGCATCTACCGCGCCGGCACGCTGCTGGCCAGCACCGACGCCGGCAAGACCTCCTATGCGGTGGACGACACGGCAACCGTCTACGAAGTGAGCGCCCTCTACGCTTACCAGGACTCCGTCGTGGAGTCCTCGCGCAGCGCAGCCTCCGTGCTCCCCTACCGCGGCGTCCATCCCCGGACAAACTACGTCCGCATGTTCAACAACTCAGGCTTCGAGGTGGCCAACGTATTCGACAAACGCTACGACCAGGCCACCATCGAGTACTGGATACGGCCTAATTCGCTCGTCAACTGGAACCAGCAGATAGGCCCGTCCTGGGGCAAATTCATGATTCACACGACCAACGTCGGCGAACTCGTAGCCGGATGGGACACAGGCAACCGCATCACCACGGCCGCCGGCTCGCTTGTGAGAAACACGTGGACACACGTGGCCGTCGTGGTCGATGGCAGCGAACTGACCGTCTACCTCAACGGCGAGAAAGCCGGTTCGCTCTCTTCCAGTTATAGCGGCATCGGCGGCTTCGGCAATCTCAACGTGGGCCTTTCCGGCGGCGCCAACGGCAGCGTCAACGGCGCCATCGACGAGTTCCGCATCTGGAGCACAGCCCGCTCGCAGCAGGAGATACAGCAATACATGTATGCCGAAATCTCCGAGCCGTCCACCATGCCCGGCCTGCTTGTCGACCTCCCCATGTCGGAGGAAAACTCGGAGAACCTCACCGACGTGGCCCAAGGCCATGAGATTACCTACTACGGCTCGCAGTCCCGCCTCTCGCAGAACGGCCTGCTCATAGACACGCGTGAGCTCACGGCCGACTTCTCCCTGCCCGCCGACGGCTTCGCCGCAGGTGTGCCGGCTACGGTGGCCAACGCTTCGTCGCCCCGCACCGTCCGCTGGATATGGAGCGCGACGAACAGCGACGTGGACAGCCTTGAAGTGCAAAACCCCGTCATCACGTTCACCCAGACCGGCGAGCAGACCATTAAGCTCAAAGCCTACGACGGCAGCGGATATAGCGCGGAAGTCGAGAAGACTGTCACCGTGGCCGCTCCGAAAGTGCCCGTAGCCGCGTTCAAAGTCTATCCGGACACCGTCTCGGCCGGTGAGCGCGTCAGCTTCGTCAACGCCACCGTGGGCGCAACGGGCTGCACCTACCGCTGGGACATGCCGGGCGCCGACGTAGAGTCCAGCACGATGGGCAACGCCGCCACGAGCTATTCCGCACCGGGCAAATACGAAGTGACCCTTACCGTAACCGGGCCGCAAGGCACGTCGACAGCCAAGGATACCGTCGTCGTGACCGCCACGGCTCCCGAGTCCGACTTCACGCTCTATCCCACAGCCGTGGTCAAGGGACAGACGGTGCGCTTCGGCGACCAAAGCAAGTACCAGCCTACGTCGTGGCGCTGGCTCGTGAAGAACAACGCCGACTGTGTCATGTCGCTCGAACAGAACTTCGAGGCGACGATGGACCGCGTCGGCACGTACGATATCTCTCTCGAGACACGCAACGCGCAAGGCGTCAACCGCCAAGTGCGCAACCGCGTCCTGGCCGTATGCAATGCCGACGGTGAGAACGGCTTGAACTTCTACGGCAACGGCGAAAGCGTAGAGTTTGCCAATCCTATCGAAGCCGGCACGCCGGAGTTCACCATCGACTGGTGGATGTACGCCAAGGCCTACGGCGACAACGTGAACCAAATCGGCAGCGACGCCGACGGCCTGCTCATCCGCACCCACGCCGACGGCAGCATGAGCCTGACGCTTTCCGGCAAGACACTCTCCACGCCGGGCCACTTCGTCACGCTCTCCGAGTGGCATCACTACGCCGTCACCTTCCGCTTCGGCACCGCCACCTTCTACAAGGACGGCGTGGAAGTGACCAGCGGCAACATGGGCCGTGTCCGCTGCCCGAGCCTCCCCGACACGTGGGGCATCGGCGGAACGGAAGCGCCGATGAATGCCGTCATCGACGAATTCCGCGTATGGAACTCGCAGCTTACCGAGGAGCAGATACGCCAATACTGCAACCAGCCCATAGCCGACGTGGCCGCCGCGGAGTCTGCTGACGACCTGGCACTCTATTACCAGTTCAACCAAAGCTCCGGCGACGTGTCCGACGCTACGTCCAACGACCGCACGGGCCACCGCAACGGCTTCGGGCCGGAAGGCGACGCCTGGAGCTCCTCGCTCGGCATCTTCGCCCTCAACTTCGAGGGAGGAGAGGACGTCACCGCACGCTACCTCACGAACTACAGTGCGCCGTTCGATACGGGAGAAAGCTCTGTCAACTCGAGCAACAACTCGCGCTTCCGCTCCCTCTTGCAGAATGATCCTTCCTCTACCTGGCAGCTGACCAATACCGTGGAGAACGGCAATGTCGTTACCGGCTTCCACGTGGACGTCAACAAGGGCAGCGCACTTACCGTGACGACGCAATGGGACGGCTTCAGCTCTTCGTTGTCCGACCACGCCGCCTTCCAGGCCGTCACGCTCCCGGCCGGTTTCTACCGCCTCTCCGTGGAAAGTTACTCAGACTTCAGCGCAGGCGGCTCCTACCTCGCAGCCGCCGAGGGCGAGGGCCTTCCCCTTACGGCCAATCTTGAGGCAGATGCCTTGGGCTACGCCCCGCTCGCCGACAAGGAGATGACGTTTGTCGTAGACGACGAGAAGGAAGTATCGCTCGGTATGCTTATCAACATGAGCGGCCTCAGCTGCCTCACCATCAAGGAGCTGCGCCTTGAGCAGCTCAATTACCGCCAGGTAGACGCCAACGGCGAAATCACCGCCATCGGCCAGCTGCCCGTCGACGAGACGGACGGCCTGCGCATCGACGTACAGGGCGGCAAGGCAGTGCTCACCGTGGACAGCCCGCGCCGTGTACGCGTCTACACCGTGGCCGGACAGCTGGCGTTCGACCGTGAAGTCACCGGCAGCGTGACGCTCAGCCTGCCCGCCGGCGTTTACGTGGCCGACGGCCGGAAGTTCATCATACCCTAAACGGGCACAGGCCTTTGGCCCGTCCCGACGTTTCAGGCGGTGCGTTCCTTGCGGACGCGCCGCTTTTTTGTTATCCTCCGGGAAGGCCCGCATTTCTTTTTTCTTTTCAGAAGGCCGTTGCCGCTTGCCTGTATGGAGCTTTTTTCCTAAATTGCAGCCGTTAAGGGCGCGGAGTCTTGCCGTCCGGCCTGTCCCCCGCCCTCCAGTTTTCATCAACCTTTTCCATCCGCGCCGGTTTCCGCCGGAAGCCGGACAAACAAATGATGCTTATGGCAAACTCTACTTTCCTATTGGCGTTGGCGCTGGGGCTTTCTGCCCTTCCGCCCGCCCGGGCCGCCGGTTTCCGCGACCTGCGGGCCCCGTCCCTGCTGTCCGGCATTCCCGCCGCCGTGCCGCTCCGCCCCGCCGCGTCCCTTCTCGCTGCGTCCCCGACCGACTATCCTGTCAACTTCGACGCAGACGAGACGACAGGCAACACGGGCCGCTACCTGACGGCGCTTACCCTTTCCGGTTCGGCCGACGGCACGCAGACCATTGCCGTAGACCACAGCGCGCCCATGCTTCTTTACCGCCCCATGCTCGGCGAGGTCTTCACGGCGCGCCCCGGCGAGCGCCTCACGCCCGTATTCGGCTTCAACGGCAATTGGATGAACGGCTACGTCTACCTGGACCGCGGAAGCGACGGCCAGTTTTCCTACGAACTGAACGACGATTACACCATCCCCGAGGGGAGCGACCTGATGACCTACTCCTACGTGATGGCGGCCGACGGCAACGGCGGCTATGCCAGCGACGGCACGCCCCTTACCGGCAACGCGACGAACGTGCTCAACCCGCCGCCTTTCACCGTCCCGGCCGATTTGAAGCCCGGCTACTACCGCATGCGCTTCAAGGTGGACTGGGGCTGCGTAGACCCGGGCGGCAATACCAACCCGGACCAGCTCATCAAGAACAACGGCGGCGAAATCGTCGACGTGCGGCTCAATGTCCACGGCGATTTCTGCACCGTCGCGTCCGCAGAGACTCCGGGCGGAACGGTGACGGCCGCCGGCGGCAGCCCGCTTTCCGGCCAGGACTTTCCCTTCGGCCAGCCTCTGGAGCTGCTGGTGACACCCGACGCGGGCTACGTCCTCGACGGCCTTGTCGTGCGCCACGGCTACGGGCTCGACGGCGACAGCCTTGTCCACGGCACGCCGCAGTATGCCGACGAAGTCCTGCCCGGCTACCTCGTGCAGGACGGTAAGGCCACGCTTCCCGCCGCGTGGATGGACGGCGAGGTGCGCATAGAGGCCCGCTTCGTGCAGGCCTCAGGCGAAGCGCCGGCTTCCGGCGACTATCCGCTCAACTTCGACCGCGACGCCCAGAGCGGCGTGCCGGTGCCCGAGGATGCCCGTTTCCGCCTGGCGGTCAGCGCCACGCAGGGCGGCACGACGGGCGTCAGCGTGCCGGCGGACGGCGCGGCGCTTTACGTGGACTTGCGCCCGCGACAGATTTCCGTCGTCCCCGGCGACCGGGTGGAACTCGCGCTCTCGCAGACCGTCGCCCCGGGGCTGAACGCCTATTTCTATATGGACTTGAACCAGGACGGACAGTTCACGCCGCTACTCGACGCGGAGGGCCGCCCCACCCTCTCGGGCGAGCTCGTGTCGTATAGCTTCCACGACGGGCGCAACAGCTTGGGCGAGGCGGTGGCCGAGGGTACGGACGCGCTGCCGGCCTTCGTCCTGCCGGACAACCTGCCCCGCGGCGTCTACCGCGCCCGCCTCAAGCTCGACGCGGACCACACCGACGCCGGCGGCTCCGGCGACATACAGGCCCGCGGCGGCCGCGTCGTGGACCTGTTGGTCAACGTGCACGGCCTGACCCAGCCGCTCGAAATCATCACGACGAACGGCAGCGTGCACGGCGCCGACAACACGGGGCTTCCCCTCGAGGCGGAGTGCTTCAGGTCGCTTTCCGTAGTGCCCGTGGCGGCGGCCGACGGATACGAGTCCGCCGGCATGACCGTGCAGCACGGCCACAACCTGGACGGCCCGCAGTATGTGCACGGCAACCGCCAGTGGAGCACCTTCACGCGCCCGGCCCGCGCCGTCGTCATCCCGAGGGACAGCATCAACGGCGACGTGCGCATCACCGTCCACTACGAGCCTACGGCCGAGGCCGACTACCAGCTCGTGTTCAGCGACGAATTCGACGGCGCCGACGGCACGCAGCCTTCCGCCGAATGGTGGATGCGCTGCCCGCGCCAGTCGTCCACGTGGAACCGCTGGCTGTCGGACAGCGAGGAAGTCATTTACCTGGACGGCGGCCAGCTCGTGGCCCGCGCCATCCCCAATCCCGACCAGGCCGCCGACCCCGTGCCCATGATTACCGGGGGCGTGCAGTCGCAGGGCAAGTTCAGCTTCAAGTATGGCAAAATCGAGGCCCGCGTCCTGACGAATCCCCATACGGGCAACTTCCCCGCCTTCTGGATGATGCCGGAGGACCAGTCGGCCGGCTGGCCCTCGTGCGGGGAGATAGACATCTTCGAGCAGATAGACAACCAGAACACGGCCTACCACACCGTCCACTCCCACTGGACCTACGACCTGGGCAACACGGGCAACCCGCGCTCGTCATTCAGCGAGACGGTGCAGATGGACCGTTATCACACGTATGGTTTCGAATGGACGGAGCAGGAGATGAAATGGTATGTGGACGGGCGGCAGGTGGCCACGTACCGCAAGTCGGCCGACGACGCGGCGTTGCAGGACGGGCAGTGGCCTTTCGACAAGGCTTTCTACATCATCCTGAACCAGTCCGTGGGCAACGGCTCGTGGGCGGCCAACGCCGACGTGTCCCACACGTATGAGACCCGCTTCGACTGGGTGCGCGTTTACCAGAAGGACGGGACGTCGACGGGCATCGGCTCGCCGGCCGCCGGCGAAGCGCTCCGCGTCAGCGCGGAGAAGGGCTGCATCGTC
Organism: uncultured Prevotella sp.; assembly: GCA_902464615.1. Classification (GTDB taxonomy): domain Bacteria; phylum Bacteroidota; class Bacteroidia; order Bacteroidales; family Bacteroidaceae; genus Alloprevotella. The sequence goes on from CABQKA010000002.1 coordinate 24,029, forward strand.
GTCACGGCGGATGCGCCCGCGGAGGTCGGTGTCTACGACCTGTCGGGCCGTTGCGTGGCGCGCTCCACGATGAGCGGGACGGAACGTTTCGCCGTGGAGGGCGGCATTTATGTGGTCAACGGGCAGAAGGTGCTTGTGCCCTGACCTCTTTCCCTCGCATTTTCCGGGCGGGACTTGCCTCGTGGCGGGTCCCGCTTTTTGTTGCGCCTAAGTCCGTGGGCAGCGGGCTAAGGCCTGCTTTTCCGGGGCTAAGGCCCGTAGGCCGCAGGCTTAGGCGCGTGTGGACAAGAAAAGCGGGCGGGGCACCTGTGTGGGGTGCTCCGCCCGCTTGCGGGATGGCCGTGTTGTGTCACGTGCGGCGGCGGTTCACTTCGCGGGGAAGTCGAACTGCTCGAGCTTGAGCTGCCCGAGGGTTTCCAACTGCCCCACGTAGCGCTTGAAGTGCTCGGCGGCCGAGTGGCGGGCCAGCGCGTCGGCGTCGGTCCACGTCTCGCAGATCATGAACACGTCGGGGTTCGTGGCGCTTTCAAAGGTGTCGTAGGCAATGTTGCCCTCGTCCTGCCGCGAGCATGCGGTGAGGGCCAGTGCGGCTTCAAGGGCTTCGTCGTAGCATCCCTCGTTGGCCTTGAAGAAACAGTTCAGTCGAATCATAGCGTTGTGCGTGTGAAAGGTGTGATACAGGTTTTAGAAATAGTATGTGGCCTGGACCTGGAAGGTGTTGGCCTTATAGTCGTCACTGCTGCCCAGGAGATTGTCGTTGATGTTGCTCAGGATCGTCTCGCCCACTTTGCCCAGACCGAAGTTGTAGCCCACGCCGATATCGAGGTGTCCCAGGACCTTGAAGCCCGCGCCGATGTTCCACGTGGTCGTCATGTTCTCGTTGCGGAACATGCCGTTTTCCGCGCCTCCGAAGAGCTTCCACGTGCGGCTGCCCACGTTGAATCCGAACTGCGGTCCGGTGGCCACGTAGATGGAGGCCAGGCGGCCGATGCCGAAGTTGTATTTCACGTTAATGGGCAGCTCGATGCTGCGGAAGGTCTTGTAGCTGGAGAATCCTTCGTCGCCGTTGACCTGGAGCTTGCGCTGCGAGTATTGCAGTGAGGCGTCGAGGCCCAGTCCGGCCACGAGGCTGAGGTTGAACTTGGGCCCGATGAACCAGCCGGCCTGGTTGTCGCTTTTGAGGACATTGTCCAGCCCGTCGGAAAGGCGGAGCTTCGTCAGGTTGAGACCGCCCGTGATACCCCAGTCGAAGCCGAAGGCTCCTGCGGGTGTGGCCACAGCCATCGAGAGCAGCAGGGCCAGCGTAAGGAATAATTTTCTCATAACAGGGTGTTTTAGGAATGAGTGATTAAAGATAGATGTTCTCTGATACCGCCGCCTGTTACATACCGATGAGGGATTTTTCTACCCAGTAGGCGGCGATGCCGGCCAGGTAGCCGAGCAGGGCTATCCAGGAGACGTGGCGCAGATACCATCCGAAGGAGATTTTCTCGAGGCCCATGACTACGACGCCGGCAGCCGAGCCGATGATGAGCATGGAGCCGCCCACGCCGGCGCAGTAGGCCAGCAGTTGCCAGAAGATGCCGTCGACGGCCATGTCGCCCGTGGGTGCGATGTCGTACATGCCCATGCAGCCGGCCACGAGGGGCACGTTGTCCACAATGCTCGAGACGCAGCCGATGACGCCCGTCACGAGGTAGTGGTTGCCGCCGGAGGCTTCGTCAAGGCTGCGGCCGAAGTTGGAGAGTACGCTGGTCTCCTGGAGCGTGGCGACGGTCATGAGGATGCCGAGGAAGAAGAAGATGGTGCCCAGGTCGATGCGCGAGATGAGGCGCGTCAGGCGCAGCTTGGCCGGCTCGTCGATGTCGGTGCGGGAGCGGTAGAAGGCTTCCGTGGTGAACCAGAGCAGGCCGAGGATAAGCAGGATGCCCATGAAGGGGGGAAGCCCGGTGAGGAAGCGGAATATGGGGACGAAGATGAGTCCGCCCACGCCGATGACGAACACTGCCGTGCGCTGGCCGCGGCTGAACTGCAGGGAGTCGCTTTCTTCGGCCGTTTCGCTGCGCGTGAGCTGCCCCTTGAGGCTGAACTGCAGCACGAGGGCCGGGACAATGACGGAGATGAGCGACGGAATGAACAGCTCCTTGATGACGCCTACGGTGGTGATATTGCCCTTAATCCAGAGCATGATGGTCGTCACGTCGCCGATGGGCGAGAAAGCGCCGCCGGCGTTGGCCGCCAGGATGACCAGTGCGGCGAAAATCATGCGCTCCTTGTGTTCGGGCACGAGCTTTCGCAAGACCATGACCATGACGATGCTCGTCGTCATGTTGTCCAGGATGGCAGAGAGGAAGAACGTCATGAACGTGATGCTCCATAGCAGCTTGCGCTTGCTGGTGGTGCGGAGCAGCTCGCGCACGAAGTTGAAGCCGCCGTTGGAGTCGACCGTCTCTACGATGGCCATCGCGCCCATTAGGAAGAACAGGATTTCGCAGGTGTCGCCCATGTGCGGGATAAGGATGTGCTCGCCCACCCAGGACGAAACCTCGCCGTCCGGTACCGCTATGCCGTGGAAGCCTTGGATGAACGTCCCGGCATCGAGCATGTAAAGCACCCAGCAAGCCACGCACATCAGCAGCGCCGTGGCAGCCTTGTTGATTTTCAGCACGCTTTCCAAGGCGATACAGGCGTAGCCTATTACGAAAAGCGTCACGATGATTGTTACCATAGCAGGATATTTAAGTTTATAGGATTGCCATGCAAAGAAAGGTAAAAAAAACGATTTCACAAAAACTTTCCGGCTACATTTTTGCCACGGTCCGGGCGCAGTCAGGGCTGTGGCGGCTTTCCGTATCCGCCTGTCTCTCCGGTTTACGCATTTTTCCCGACGAAAAACGACGGCGCGGCGGCGGCATTCCCGAAAAAAGTCTTACCTTTGTCCCGCCTAAGGCATGATGGGCCCCTGTAGTTCAACGGATAGAATAGAAGTTTCCTAAACTTTAGATCCGAGTTCGATTCTCGGCGGGGGTACACGCCGCTCTTGGGGCGCATCCCCAAGCCAGGGCTTCCGGGCCCGCTGCCGTGCGATTTTCCGCGCGGCAGCGGGCCCGGTCGCTTGGAAAGCCTTATCTTTGCAGGCGTGGCCGCACGCCGTGGCGGCTACGGTATGAATGAGGTACAATACAAAAGACTATGGACGATAACAAGGAAATCAAGAAAAGCTGGCTGGAGAAGGGCTATGCCGACGAACCCGTGCCGGCCGGTACGGACCTCAAGGAGGAAATCCGCCGCCTGTGCAGGGAGAAAAATGCCGTAATCCTGGCCCACTACTATACCGATGGCGACGTGCAGGACGTGGCCGACTTCGTGGGCGACAGCCTCGCGCTGGCCCGCCAGGCTGCCCGCACGCAGGCCGGCATTATTCTCATGTGTGGCGTGCACTTCATGGGCGAGACGTGCAAGTTGCTTTCTCCAGAGAAGAAGGTGCTCCTGCCCGATTTGAACGCCACATGCTCGCTGGCCGAAAGTTGTCCGGCCGAAGCCTTCGCCGCTTTCGTGCACGAGCATCCCGGCCACAAAGTCATTTCCTACGTCAACACCTCGGCGGCGACAAAGGCCGTGACAGACATCGTAGTCACTTCCGGAAACGCCAGGCAAATCGTGGAAAGTTTCCCCGAAGACCAACCCCTCATCTTCGGTCCGGACCGCAATTTGGGCAATTACATCAACGCCGTGACCGGGCGCCACATGCTGTTATGGGACGGGGCGTGCCACGTCCACGAGCGTTTCTCCACGCAAAAGCTCACGGAGCTGATGCGCCGCTATCCCGAGGCCAAAGTGCTGGTCCACCCGGAGTGCCGCGGTGCTGTCGTGAAGCTGGCCGACAAGGTCGGGTCCACGGCGGCCCTTCTGCGCTATGCCGTCGAAAGCGGCGCCGACACTTTCCTCGTGGCCACGGAGAGCGGCATCCTGCACGAGATGCGCAAGCAGGCCCCGCAGAAAACGTTCATCCCCGTCCCGCCCGACGAGCCGGGCTGCGCCTGCAACGAATGCAACTACATGCGGCTCGTGTCGCTGCAGAAGATGTACAACGCCCTGCGCTACGAGTGGCCCGCCGTAGAGGTCGACCCCGACGTGGCCGGCGCCGCCGTGCGTCCCATCGAGCGCATGCTCGAGCTATCCGCCCGCTTGGGACTTTGATTCTCCCGCTTCCGTCGGGGCTGTGCGCGACAGGGCGTCGCGCACGACGAGCGAGGCGAGCACCAGCCCGAAGGCCGCCGTGGCGTGGGCCACGGAGCCGTTTACCAGTCCCTGTCCCTCTTCCCCGGCGTCGCCCAGGTTGGGCAGCAGTTCGTCGCTGTAGACGCACTGGAATTTCCGCGCCGGAAACAGCCCCTGCCGCTTGAACTTGCGGCGCAGGGCCGCGGCCAGCGGGCAGCCTTTCACTTTCCAGAATTCCGCCACGGCGATGCGCGTGGGGTCCATCTTGAGCGCGGCGCCCATAGAAGAAAAAAGCCGTGTGCCTGCCGCCGTGGCGCGGCGGATGAGGAGCGCCTTGTCGTCGAGGCTGTCGATGGCGTCCACGACGTAGTCGAACCCCTCGAGCGGGAAGCCTTCCGCCGTTTCCGCGCCGTAGCGTTCGCGGCGGGCCACGATGTCGGCCTCCGGCGCAATGTCGAGCAAGCGTTCGCGCAGCGCCTCCACTTTCGGCCGGCCGAGGGCGGAGACCGTGGCCACGAGCTGGCGGTTCAGGTTGGAGGGGCAGACCACGTCCGGGTCTACGATGGTGAGGTGGCCGATGCCCGAGCGCACCAGGCTTTCAGCGCACCATCCGCCCACGCCGCCTACGCCGAAGAGCACTACGCGCGCCGCCGCGAGGCGGTCCATGCCCGCCGGGCCCACCAGCCGCTGCGTGCGTTGCAGGCGGGCTTTCTTGAGGTTATCCCTGTTGTCTGTCATGTTTCCTAACTGTTTGGTCTGAAGAAGTCCGGGGCGGAAAAGCGGTTGCCCCGTCCTGCAAAAGTAGGAAGAAATCCCCGTTTTCCCTCCTGCCCCGGCGGAAAAGCCCGCGGTGTGGCCCGCGGTTCGCGATTAGTTGTTAACTTTGCTGCCGATATGCGAGTACTTTTAGTGAATACGTCCGAACAGGCCGGAGGCGCCGCCATCGCCGCCGTCCGGCTGCTGCGCGCGCTCAACCGCAACGGCGTCGAGGCCGGGCTGCTGGTGCGCGACAGGCTGTCGGACAATCCCCGCGTGTCGGCCCTGCCGCGCAGCCCCCTGCTTCGCGCCCGCTTCCTCATGGAGCGACTCGACGTGGTGCTTGCCAACGGACTGAGCCGCGACAACCTTTTTGCCATAGACCCCGCCACGCGCGGCACCGACATCACGCAGCTGCCGGAGTTCCGCCGGGCCGACGTCGTCCACCTGCACTGGGTGAATCAGGGAATGCTCTCCCTGCGCGGCGTGCGCCGCATCCTGGCCACGGGCAAGCGCGTCGTGTGGACGCTCCACGACATGTGGCCCTTTACCGGCATTTGCCACCATGCCGATGCGTGCGAGGGCTGGCTCCGCGGCTGCGGCTGCTGCCCCTTGCTCCGCCGCCCGGCCGCCGGCGACCTGTCGCACCGCACCTTCGCGCGCAAGGCCGGAGCCTACGCCGCGGGCCGGATGGCGTTCGTGGCCTGCAGCGACTGGCTGGCCTCCCTGGCGCGCCGTTCGCCCCTGCTCGCAGGGCAGCAGGTGGAGAGCATCCCCAACCCGCTCGACACCGCCCTCTTCTCCCCGGGCAGCCGGGAGGAAGCACGCCGCAGCCTCGGCCTGCCGCAGGAGCGCCGCCTCATTCTCTTCGTGGCCTACAAAGTGACCGACCGCTTCAAGGGCATCGACTACCTGCGGCAGGCCGTGGCCATGCTCGTGGAGCGCGAGCCCGCATGGCGCGACCGCCTGGGCGTCGTCGCCGTGGGGCGCGAGGCCGCTTTACTGAAAGACAGTTTCGACGTGCCCGTATATCCGCAGGAGTACGTGTCGGATGATGAAAAAACGATGGTGCGCTACTACCGCGCGGCCGACGTGCTGGCCATGCCCACCTTGCGCGACAACCTGCCCAACACCGTAGCCGAGGCGATGGCCTGCGGCCTGCCCTGCGCGGCGTTCCGCGTGGGCGGGCTGCCGCAGATGATAGCCCACGGCACCGACGGCTACCTGGCCGGCCCGCAGGATGCCGCCTCGCTGGCCGAAGGCCTGCGCCTCCTGCTCGGGCCCTCGGCGGGCGCTTTTGCCGCCGCCGCGCGGGAAAAGGCCGTGCGCGCCTATTCCGAGCAGTCCGTAGCCGCCCGCTACGCCAGCGTTTACCGCGGCGAGTAGCGGCGCGGCTCCTATTCTACAACCCTATTGACAATGTATGCCAGAACCTCCGCTTATTAAAATCACCGTGGCCACGGTCACGTATAACGCGGCCCGCGAGATAGGCCGCACCATCCGCAGCGTGGAAACGCAGGACTATCCCTACGTCGAGCATCTGATTATCGACGGCAATTCCCACGACGGCACGCTCGAGCTGGTCCACCACTACCAGGAGCGCAACAGCGTGGCCCGCGTGCCCCATGAGGTGAACTGCCTCAGCGAGCCGGACAAGGGCCTGTACGACGCCATGAACAAGGCCATCGACATGGCCACCGGCCGTTACATCGTCTTCCTCAACGCCGGCGACTGCTTCCACGCGCCCGACACGCTGACGCGCATCGCCGCCGTGGCGGCCGCCTCGCCCGAGGCGCCGGCCGTCATCTATGCCGACACCAACCTGGTGGACGCCGAGGGCCGCTTCGTGCGCCGCCGCCGTCTCGCCCCGCCCGAACGCCTGACGTGGCGCTCCTTCCGCAACGGGATGCTCGTCTGCCACCAGTCCTTCTACGCCCGCACGGACCTGGCCCGCCTGGAGACTTACGACCTGGACTACCGCTATTCGGCCGACTTCGACTGGTGCATCCGCATCATGCGGCAGGCCGAGCAGCGGGGGCTCCCGCTGTGCAACGCCCGCATCGTGGCGACGGACTATCTGGAGGAAGGGCTTACCACGCGCCACCACAAGGCGTCGCTGCGCGAGCGTTTCCGCATCATGGCGCGCCACTACGGCTGGGCGACGGCCGTGGCCTACCATGCGTGGTTCGTCGTGCGCGCCGTGCTCCGGCGCTGACCCGCGCCCGGAGGCCTGTTCCCGTTTCCACGGGCCTTAGCCCCGTCGCGACGGGGCTAAGGCCCGTCGCTATCCCGCGAATCCTCACTTTTTTCCGAATATGTCCCCCCTCACTCCTGAAAAAGCCTATGCCCGCGCGGCCGCCAGTTGTGCGCGCCGCGAATATTGCCGGGCCGACTGGGCGCGGAAGTTCGCCGCGGCCGGCCTGGCTCCGTCCGTGGCCACCGGGCTGCTGGACCGCCTCGAAGCGGAAGGCTACGTGGACGACGTGCGCTACGCCCGCGCGTTCGTTCACGACAAGACGGCCTACGACTTGTGGGGCCGCGTCAAAGTGGCCAGCGCGCTCCGGGCCAAGGGCGTGCCGTCCGAGGCCGTGGCGGCCGCCCTGTCCGAAGTGGACGAGGAGGTTTACCGCGAAGGCCTGTCGCGGCTGTTGGCCCGCAAGGCCCGCAGCCTGCCGCCGCTCGACGCGCGCGAACGCCGCCTGCGCCTCATGCGCTATGCCGCCGGCCGCGGCTTCGAGGCCAGCCTGGTGGCCCGCCTGCTCGGGGAGGACGACGAGTGAGCCGCGTTTACCGCGGAGCGCATGCGGCGGCGCGGCCATTATCCGGATATTTTTTTGTAATTTTGCCTTTGTCAATAAAAAATAGGACATGAGCCAGAAACTCGTACAAAACCAGGCTGCCGCACAGGTGCAGCAGCTCTCTTCGCTTCAGGTGGCGTTGGCCAGTCTGGTGGAACTTCCCGTCACGGAACTGGCCGAACGCGTGCGCGACGAAATGGTGGACAACGCAGCCCTCGAGGAGGCGGACCATGAAGAAGGCGCAGACGACGGCGCAGGGACCGACGACGCCGGCGCCGACGGGGAAGAAACGGAAGAGTGGCGCGACGCCGACGGCGATTTCGGCGAAGCCATGGGCGACTATTTCAACGACGACGAAGTGCCCGACTACCTGCGCGAACGGGCCGACGCCGCGCGCGAACGGCACGAGGCGCCGCTCACGGGCGGCTCGTCCTTCTACGACGACTTGCTCGCCCAAATCGGGGAGCACGAGCTGGACGGGCACGAGCGCGAGGTGATGACCTACCTCATCGGCTCGCTCGACGGCGACGGGCTGCTGCGCAAGGACCTGGCCGCGCTGGCCGACGAACTGGCCATTTACCACGGCGTCAATACGGACGAGGCGGAGCTGACGCGCCTCTTGGGCGTGCTCCAGAGCTTCGAGCCGCGCGGCATCGGCGCCCGCTCGCTCCAGGAATGCCTGCATCTGCAGCTGGAAGACCCCGACCGGCGCTCGCCGTGGAAGAAGCTTGCCCTCGAAGTGGTGGACCATTACTATAAAGACTTCATCGGCAAGCGCTGGGATGCCCTGCGGCAACATTTGGGCGTGGACGAGGAGACAATGGGCCACGTGCGCCACGAACTGACGCACCTGAACCCCATGCCGGGCAGCACGCTGGGCAGCGGCGCGAGCGCTACGGCCCCGACCGTCGTCCCCGACTTCTACGTGCGCGTCGGGGCGGACGGCCTTCCGGACGTGGAGCTGAACGACGGCGACGTGCCCGAACTGCGCGTGAGCCGCGCTTTCAGCGACTCCATCAGCCAGTATGCCCGGCGGCGCGACAAACTGACGCGCGAGCAGCGCGAGGCATACGTCTATGCCCGGCAGAAAGTGGACGCGGCCCAGGCCTTCATCAGCCTTATCAGCCGGCGGCGGCAGACGCTGCTGGCCGTCATGCGGGCCATCGTCGGCCTGCAGCAGGACTTTTTCACAAACGACGACGACGAGGCGCAGCTGCACCCGCTGACGCTCAAGGAGGTGGCGGCCCGTGCGGGCGTGGACATCTCTACCGTCTCGCGCGTGACGGGTAGCAAGTACGTCCAGACGGACTACGGGACCTACCCCCTGAAATACTTCTTCTCCTCGCAGTTCACCACCGAGGCGGGCGACGAACTGTCGGCCCGGAAGGTGCGCGCCGCCTTGCGCGAAATCGTGGACGGGGAGGACAAACAGCATCCCCTTTCCGACGAAGCCATCGCCGCACAGCTCAAGGAAAGGGAACTGCCCGTGGCACGGCGGACCGTGGCGAAATACCGGGAACAATTGGGCATCCCTCCTGCCCGCCTCCGTAGGGAGTGAGGCCGGCCAGTCATCCTTTTTCACGCAAGGCTTTATGAATAACAGGTACGTTATCTTGGCAGCCCAAGTGGTCTCGCTGGTATTCTCGCCGTTTTACCTCCCGGTAGTGGCGTTCGTGGTGCTCTTCTTCTTCAGCTACCTGAACTACATGCCGTGGACGTTCAACCTGGCCATACTCCTGATGGTCTACACGCTGACGGTGCTGCTGCCGCGCCTGGGCATTTTCGCCTACCGCAAGCTCAACGGTTGGTCGCGCTTCCAGCTGGGGCACCGCCGCCGGCGTTACGTGCCCTACGTCCTGTCCATATCGTGCTACGCCGCGTTGCTGTACCTCATGAGCAGCTTGCGCATGCCACGCTTCACGTTGGCCATCGTCGCCGGAGCGTTGGCCGTGCAGGTGGCCTGTGCCATCGTCAACTCATGGGTCAAGGTGAGCACACACGCCGCCGCCTCGGGAGGCGTCATCGGCGCGTTGGCGGCCTTTTCCGTCCTGCTCAACTTCGACCCCACGGGCTGGCTGTGCCTAAGCATACTGCTTTCGGGAATGGTCTGCTCGGCGCGGCTCATTCTTCGCCAGCATACGCTGACGGAAGTGGGTCTGGGCGTGCTCATCGGCATCCTGTGCGGCTTCTTCTGCATCCTGCTGATATAAAATCTTTAATAAAATACCGAAACCGTTATGAATCCTATCGTCAGTATTATCATGGGCAGCACATCCGACTTGCCCGTCATGGAGAAAGCGGCGCGCTTCCTGGAAGAAATGGAAGTCCCCTTTGAGATGAACGCCCTTTCGGCACACCGCACGCCGGCCGAGGTAGAGGCCTTTGCCCGCGGCGCGGCGCAGCGCGGCCTGCGCGTCGTCATCGCCGGCGCGGGCATGGCCGCCGCTTTGCCGGGCGTCATCGCCGCCAACACGACGCTGCCCGTAATAGGCGTCCCTATAAAAGGTATGCTCGACGGGCTCGACGCCCTGCTTTCCATCGTACAGATGCCCCCGGGCATTCCCGTAGCCACGGTCGGCGTGAACGGTGCCCAGAATGCCGCCATCCTGGCCGTTGAGATGCTGGCCCTCTCCGACACGGCGCTGGCCGCCCGGCTGGCCGCCTACAAGGAAGGACTGAAAGACAAGATTGTGAAAGCCAACGCCGAACTCGCTGCCGTGAAGTACCGGTTCAAGACGAACTGACGCCCGGCTTAACCCTTATCCGCATGGACCTTTTTAATTACCAGCCCCGTGCTTCCCATAGGGTGCGCGTGGGCAACCGTCCGCTCGGGGGCGGCGAACCTATCCGCCTGCAAAGCATGACGACGCGGCCCACGACCGACACTACGGGCTGTGTGGAGCAGGCTATGCGTATCTTCGACGCCGGGGCGGACTATGTGCGCCTCACTACGCAGGGCACCCGCGAGGCCGAGAATCTGCGGGCCATCCGCGAAGAGCTGCACCGCCGCGGCTATGACCGCCCGCTCGTGGCCGACGTCCACTTCAACCCCAACGTGGCCGACGTGGCCGCCGCCATAGTCGAGAAAGTGCGCATCAATCCCGGGAACTATGTGGACCCGGCCCGCACGTTCAAGCACCTGGAGTACACCGACGAGGAATATGCCGCCGAACTGCAGCGCCTCGAGGAGCGCTTCTCCCGCCTGTTGGCCATCTGCCGCCAGCACGGCACGGCGCTGCGCATCGGTGTGAACCACGGTTCGCTCTCCGACCGCATCATGAGCCGCTATGGCGACACGCCGGCCGGCATTGTGGAAAGCTGCATGGAGTTTCTCCGCGTCTGCGTCAGAGAGGATTTCCGTGACGTGGTCGTCTCTATCAAGGCCAGCAACACGGTAGTCATGGTCCGCTCCGTCCGTCTCCTGTGCGACGCCATGCGGCGCGAGGGCATGGACTTCCCGCTTCATTTGGGCGTGACCGAGGCCGGCGAGGGCGAAGACGGCCGCATCAAGAGCGCGGCCGGCATCGGGGCACTTCTGGCCGACGGCATCGGTGACACCATCCGTGTCTCGCTGAGCGAAGAGCCTGAGCGGGAAGTCCCCGTGGCCTATAAGCTGGCGGCCCATGTGGTGCGCAGCCGTTCCGGCCACGCTTTCATTCCCGGCCGGCTCTGCCCGCTGTTCGACTACCTCAATCCCGCGCGCCGTGCCACGTGTCCCGCCGGGCCTTTCGGCGGCGGGCAGGTCCCCGTCGTCATTTCCGCCCGTCTGGACGGCAGTGCCGATACGGGAAGCCTGAAGCCCGACTTCGTCTACTGCGGCGGGAAGCTCCCCGCGGCCAAGGACCGCATACCCGGAGCCGGCTACATCGTCGACGCCGCCGCGTGGACCGGTGAGGAGCATACCTATCCGGCCTATCCGCCCCATTTGCTCATGACGGTCGGGGCTTGCCCGGCGCCGCTGAAGTTCCTCTTCCTCAGCTATCCCTTACTGACGGACGAGGTGCGCGCCTGCCTGCGCCGCCATCCCGAGATGGTCGTCATCGCGCAGTCCGGCCACGCCAACCGCCTCGGCGAGCAGCGCGCGCTGGTCCACGACCTGTGGAACGCCGGCATCCCCGCGCCCGTGGTCTTCTTCCAGCAGTACGCCTGCGGCGCGGCCCGGAAGGAGGACTTCCAGATATGCGCGGCGGCCGACATGGGCGCCTTGCTCTTCGACGGCCTGGCCGACGGCATCTTCCTTTACGACGAGGCACCGCGCGGTGCCGCCCCCCTGCCCCACTCCGTGCAGGACGAAACGGCCTTTGCCATCCTGCAAGCCACGCGGGCCCGCATCACCAAGACCGAGTACATCAGCTGTCCCGGCTGTGGGCGCACGCTCTACGACCTGCCGGGCACCATCGCCCGCATCAAGGCCGCCACAGGCCATCTGACGGGCTTGAAAATCGGCATCATGGGCTGCATTGTCAACGGTCCGGGCGAGATGGCCGACGCCGACTACGGCTACGTAGGCGCTGCCCGCGGCAAGGTGAGCCTTTACCGCGGCCGCGTCTGTGTGGAGAAAAACATTCCCGCCGAGGAGGCCGTCGACCGCCTGCTGGCCCTCATCGAGCACGACGGGCGGGGCCAGACCGCCCCTCCTGCCGGCGACTGAGCGGCCGTTTCCGCGGTTTCCGTTCCGTAATTTATACCGCCACCCCCTCCCGCTTTCCTGTGCCGGGAGGGGGTGGTCTGCTTCCGGGCCGGCTTTCCGGAGGCACACTTGGCGGAAAAATGGCTTCACTTGCTGTTCTTCTGCATTTTGTTTGTATATTTGCAGACAGAAATAGCATAAAGCATGAATATTCCTATACTTTCGGCTGCCGAAGCTGCGGCCATGATTCACGACGGCGACTTGCTGGGCATCGGCGGTTTCGGCCCGTCGGGCTCCCCAAAGGGCATACCGCCCGCCATAGCGGCCCGCGCGCGGGCGGAGCACGCCGCCGGGCGGCCTTTCCGCGTGAGCGTCGTCACGGGCGCTTCCATCGGCGCCAGCTGCGACGGCGAACTGGCCGCGGCCGACGCCGTGGACCGCCGGCTGCCTTTCTCCGTGAACGCAGAGATGCGCAAAGCCTACAACGAAGGGCGCGTGCGCTACAACGACCTTAACCTCTCTGACAATGCGGCCCACCTGAGGCAGGGCATCACCGGCCGGCCCGACTGGGGCATTATCGAAGCGTGCGACGTGCAGGAAATCCGCGGCAAATACCGTATTTACCTGACGGCCGGCATCGGCATCGCGCCTACCATCTGCCGCCTGGCCCGCCACGGCGTATTCATCGAGCTGAACTCGTGGCATTCCACCCGCATTGTCGGTATGCACGACATATACGAGATAGAGGACAACTGGTTCCGCGCGCCGCTGCGCATCACGCAACCCATAGAGCTTATCGGCCTCCCTTATATCGAGGTGGACGCCTCGCGCATCGCGGGGCTTGTCGAAATGCACCTGCCCGACGAGGCCCGGGCCATGACGCCCCCTACGCCCGTCACGGAACGCATCGGGCAGCACGTGGCCGACTTCCTGCTGTGGAACATGGACCGCGGCTACCTCTTCCGCGACCGCCTGACGCTCCAGAGCGGCGTGGGCAGCGGCGCCAACGCCGTGCTCGGCGCGCTGGGACGCTGCAGCGAGCTGCCCGCCTTCAACATCTATACCGAAGTGCTCCAGGAAGAGCCCTTGCGCCTCATCGGCGAAGGCCGCGTCGTCGCGGCCTCCACCGGTGCGCTCACCATCAGTCCCGAGCACCTGCAGCAGCTTTATGCCAACATCAACGACTACCGCGGCCGCCTCGTCATCCGCCCTTCGGAGATATCGAACTGCCCCGAAATCATAGCCCGGCTGGGCATCTGCTCGCTCAATACGGCCCTGGAGGTGGACATATACGGCCACGTCAACTCTACGAAAGTGGGCGGCACGCGCATGATGAACGGCGTGGGCGGTTCGGCGGACTATACGTGCAACGCCGTGCTCTCCATGTTCACCTGCGGCTCCACGGCCAAGGACGGGCGTATCAGTTCCATCGTCCCCTTCTGTTCGCACGTGGACCATACGGAGCATTACGTCGACGCCGTCATTACGGAATACGGCGTGGCCGACCTGCGCAACAAGTGCGCCATGGAGCGCGCCGAGGCGCTCGTCGCCGTGGCCCATCCGGACTACCGCCCCCTGCTGCGCGACTACCTGCGTCTGGCCGAACGCTACGGCGGGCATACGCACCACGTGCTTTCCGCCGCCTTCGCCATGCACGACACGTTCCGCCGTAAGGGCGACATGCGCCTGACGCGGTGGGAGGAATACATCAAGGACTGAAACCGCCGCGCGCCCGTTGCCCGCGTTTCGCCGGCTAAGCCCCGTCGCCACGGGCCTTAGCCGAGGAAACGCGGGGCTAAGGCCCGTGGCGCGCCACACATTTTTCTATGAGACAGGCGGCCCGCTCCGACTTTTTCGGAGTGGGCCGCCTTACCTTTGCACTTGTCGACACCGTCCGAGGGGACGGACCTGCAGGCCGCGCGCCGCCTCCGAACTAACTTTGACCATAACCATGAAAACAACCGAAAACCTGGGTACGGAAAACCGTAACCCGCTCAACATCCGCTGTTCGGCCCGCAACCACTGGCTGGGCCTCGACCCGAAGCGGCCTTGCGTCAAAGGCTTCTGCCGCTTCATCAGTGCGGCCCACGGCTACCGCGCCGCCGTGGTGCTCGTCAAGACCTACATCGTCCGCTACGGCTGCGACACGCCGCGGAAAATCATTACGCGCTGGGCGCCGCCGTCGGAAAACCGCACGGAGCTTTACGTGGCCGCCGTATGCGGGCGCTGCGGCCTGCGTCCCGACGAGCGCATCGCCACCGAAGGCCCGCAGATAGGCCGCCTCGTTTCCGCCATGGCGCGGCAGGAGACCGGGGCACACGCCACGCCGGCCTACATAGACAGCCTGCGCCGGAAGTTCGGCGTATGACGCTGCCGCACGGCAATAGTAAAAAACATTGTAGGATAAAAAAGGAAAGACTATGACAAACGGAAGAATGATGCGCCGGCGCCGGCGCCAGCAGCGCGGCCCGGCCGGGTGGGAAGAGCGCCGCGAGGTGGCCAAGCGCTGCTTCGACATGGAGGACGGGCGGATGGCTGTGGCGCGGCTGAACCGCTGGATTAAGGGCGACCCCACGCTGCTTGCCGCCCTCAGGGCCTGCGGCTACCGTCCGCGCACGCGGCGGCTGCAGCCGGCCGTGGTGCGCGTCCTGCGCCGCTATTTGTACTGACCGCCGTCCGGCCCGCAGTAGTCGCGGGCCAGCGTGCGGGCCACGTCGCCCATCAGCCGGCGCAGGTCGTCCGGCGACACTACGCGGATGTCCGCACCGAAGGAGAGAAGCTGCCCGACGAAGTCGCGCGTGAGCGCCACGTCAAGCTCGAAGCGCGCCTCTCCCTCCGGTGCGGGCATTTCGTGTTGCGAGGGATGGAGCGGCCGCTGGCGCAGGTAGGCCGCGGCGTGCGGTCCGCCGGCGGCCAGGACCACGTGGCGCGGGCACACGTCGTTTCCGCCGTAAGCCCCGAAACTGTGGGCAAAGTAGGCGGCCGTGCTGAAGTCCGCCGGGCGGCGGAAACGCATGGGCAGGAGCGTGAGCCCCGCGATGCGGTCCACGGCGAAGTTGCGCACCTCGCCGTGGCGTTCGCTCAGCCCCACCGTGTAGTAGAAACCGCGGATGAGCGTCAGGGCATAGGGATGGAAGAGCGTGGTGTAGGCCGCTTTGTCGAGCGGTACGTAGTCCATGCGCAACTGGTGGCGCGAGGTGACGGCGTCGGCCAACAGGGGCAGCCATGCCGCGGTCTCTTCGTCGGCGCGGGCGTCGAGCGGCTGTCCCTCCGCGCCCAGCAGGCGGCGCAGCGCGCCGTTTTCCTCCGCGCCGCACAGGGCGTAGCGCCCGCCGGAGCAGGCCAGCCGCAGCCCGTAGCGCGATTCCAGCGCGCGGCGGTTGTCGTAGAAGGTGCTTTCGGCCATGGGGCGGGCGCGGTCGTCCTCGTCGCGCCATGCGTCGAGGATTTCCCGCTTCGTCAGTGCGCCGCGGCGGTAGAGGAGGCGGGCCAGCCAGAGAGCCTTGTTGACCATGTGGAGGGAACGTTACTTGAACTGCCGGCCGCCGGCGAGGATGCGCAGGCGGGTGGCCAGGGCCGAGCGGATGCGGTCCCATTGCCCGTGGCGCAGGTTGAGGCACAGCTCTTCGGCGGAGCGCCATGCCTTGACCCACGGGTGGCCCCAGGCCATGACGCGGTAGACGCGGCGGCGGTAGGCCACGTGGTCTACGACGTCGGCCGGGTGGACCAGGGGGAAGCGCATCTCCGGGCGGTCCATGGTGAAGATGCGGCGGTAACCGCGCGGCAGCGTGCGGGCCGAACCGCCGAAGTGTGTGGAGTCGGCCGTGGCGCCGAGGTTGGTAATCTGGTTGACTGCCGGCATGATGGCCATTTGCGACTGGAGTAGCAGTGTGGCGTGGAAGATGGTCTCGTAGAACGCTTTGCCGGAGGCACGGTGGGCGCGGCACATGGGCAGGAAGTCGCGCCGCAGCCGCCGTTCGCGCGTCAGGGCTTCAATGCGTGCCACGGCCTCCGGGCGGTCCAGGAAGGAGTAGTCCGCGTCCCAGCGCTCTACGACACGGCGCCACGAGGCCCATCCCCAGATGGAGAAGTTTGTCGTGAAGAAATAGGAGTCGTCGCCGACGTCGTGCGTGCGCTCGTCAATGTTGAAGCCCGATATCATGCCGATGCGCTCGTCGTGGGCGTAGCGGTCGAGCATTTCCTTGCAGAAGGGAAAGAAGGAGTCGGCGGGCACGTCGTCGTCTTCCAGGACGATGCACTTGTCTGTCTGTGAAAAGGCCCATTTCTGGGAGATGTATTCCGACGGGTCGCAACCGTAGTTCTTTTCCTGGTAGAGCCGCTGCACGCGGCACGGCCAGTCGACCTTCGCCACAATGTCGCGGCAGGCCTGTATGCCGGGCAGGTCGCGCTCGCCGCGTGGCCCGTCCTGGTAGAGGAAGAGCTGCGTGGGCTGTGCGCGGCGCACGGCGTCGAAGACTTGGGCCAGGTGGTCCGGGCGGTTGAAGAAGAGGATGAGTACGGAGACGTCGGTCATGGCTGGTAAAGGTTCAAGGTTGCTGGGTGAGGGACAGGCTGCCCGGACCCGCGGCGGCTGCGGCAGGATGCGTGCGGCCGGGGGTCAGGAAAGCGTGGCGCGGTAGAAGGCGGCGTGGCCGTGGCGCTTTTCTTCGGGCGGCAGGGCCATGTAGTCGCCGTAGAGGTCGCGGAGATAGGCATCCGGGTTGGCCGGTGCGCTGAAGCAGCCGCCTTCGAACTCGGCGGTGCCGAGGGGAAAGACGCTGTCCGTGCGGTGCATGATGCCGTATCCGTTGTTGTCGAGCGTGTTCGACAGGTATTCGCCCCGCCGGGCCAGGCGGCAGGCGGCAGCCCAGAGCAGGCGGCAGACGGCGCGCTTCGTGCCGAAGTAGAAAAGCTCGGCCACTGAACGCCAGGAGTAAGTGTGGCGCTCGTGCAGGATGGCGTTGGCGCGGCAGTAGCCGCGGGCTACGCGCCTGACAAAGCGCGTTGACACGGAGGGGTAGTCCACCATGGGGAAGATGTCCACGTAAAGCCCCTTGGCATAAGGCAGGCGGAAATCGTCGCCAGGCTCGACGATGAGAGAGTCGAGGTCGCGCACTTTGAGGATAGGGAACTTTACAGAGGGGTCGGTCTGCGGTGTCTGCATGAACAGGTGGGGCGGAAGCTCGGTGCGGGCCACTTCGACGAAGCGCAGGGCGTCGGCCCGGCGCATGGCGATGTCGATGTCGTCGTCCCAGGGAATGAAGCCTTTGTGGCGGACGGCGCCGAGCAGCGTGCCGCCGTCGAGCCAGTAGGCAATGCCGTGGCGGCGGCAGATGGCGTCTATTTCGCGCAGGATGGCCAGTTCCTTGAGCTGCACGCTGCGGCGGTGGCGCGCCATGTAGGCCGCGAGGCGTTCCTGCCCTTCTTCGCGGCGCCGGGTGGGGGATAGTGTGTGCCCGTCCATGGCTTATTGTCGGTTTTGGCGTTTCACGTCGAATACTTGCCCGGTGTAGTCCGTCAGGAGCGAGCGCACGGTGGCGGCGGCTACGGTGTCGGGGTCGAGGAGCGTGCCCTCCGGCTCCACGCCGAAGTTGCGGACGCGCATCGGTGTTTTCGTGCGCTCGGGGTTGATGCAGTTGACGCAGATGCCTTCGGGCTCCCACTCCTGGGCTATGGCCTGGACGAAGTTGACAATGGCCGCTTTGGTCGAGGAGTAGATGCTGTAGAAGGCGCGGCCGCGGGTGTAGCTGCTCGAGGTGAAGAATATGAGCTTGCCGCGGCTCTGGCGGAGGTAGGGGAAGGCTTCGAGGGCGACGTTTACGGTGCCCATGTAGTTGGTCTGGACGGCGTTCCGGATGACTGCGGCGTCCATGGCGTTGAGCGGTTCCTTGTTGAGCACGCCCGCGGTGTTGATGACGTAGTCGACGCGCCCTTCCGCCGCGGCCACGCGCCGCAGGGCTTCGGCCACGTCGTCGCGCCGGCCCACGTCGGTGCCGCTTTCGCCCCGGGCGAAGCTGTGGACGTGTGCCCCGGCCCCGCTGAGGCGGTCTACGACGCACTTGCCGATGCCGTACGACCCGCCGAAGACGACCGCCACCTTGCCCTTGAGGCATTCGAGGGGCGCCTCGCCGTCCGGGAGCTCGCTTTTGCGCAACTGGAAGAACTTGTCGAGCAGGTAGGTGTCTTCCTTATACGTCAGTTTCATGTTGCTCTCTTCGCCCGGGACGAGGTGGACGGGCACTTCGGGCATGTATTTCACGACGACGCCGCAGTCGTCCGTGACCCGCAGGGCCGGGTCGCGCAGGGCCCGTGCGTAGGCCTGCTCGATGACGCTCAGGCGGAAGGCCTGCGGCGTTTGCCCGCGTTGCAGGCGGGAGCGGTCGGGGATGGCGGCGATGTGGTCGCCCTCGGCTTCGACGATGGTGTCCACGGCCGGCAGGGTGACGTCTACGGCCTCGTGCTCCAGGAGTGCGGCGGCCACGTCGTCGATGATGCGCTGGCTGACGAGCGGGCGCACCGCGTCGTGGAACACGAGGTTCACGTCGCTCCCCGAGTAGGCCCGTATGGCCGAGAGGCTTGAGTCGTAGCGCTCTTTGCCGCCTTTGAGTATTTTCTTCACTTTTTTCCATCCGTTGCGGAGTACCATGTTTTCGACGTCGGCTACGTAGAACGGGTTCGACACGATGGCGATTTCCGCAATGTGAGGGTTGCGTTCAAAGGCGTCTACGGTATGCTCGATGACCATTTTCCCCGCTACTTTGAAAAACTGTTTCGGTGTGCCCAGGCCGAGGCGGCTACCCACGCCGCCGGCCAGTATGATGGCTATGTTGGGTCTCATGGAGTTTGGAATTTTTCGGATTTGAATTCGCCGTTCCGGTATGCGTAGATGGCCGGAAGGCAGAAGGCGCGCAGGCGGTTTTTCCATTCCGGCTCGCCTTTGGAGGGATAGAGCAGCGCGCGGTGGCGGAGGCAGAGCCGGCAAAGGCGCCCGATGCCGCCGTCGCGGCCCAGCAGCGCGCCGCAGAGGCGGTGTGCCAGGCCGAGGCGGGCGTCGTCGCCTGCCGTCCTGTCGTAAAGGTAGCCGTAGAAGGCTTGCCAGACGGGTTCGCGCCGCAGGCGCAGCAAGTCTCTCCAGCCGCAGACGTAGGGCTGCCATGTGGCGGGCCGTTCGGGCCGTCCGCCGCGGTCGGCGCGGTGGAGCACGGCTATGGCCGAGCCGGCGTGCGGGCGGTGCCAGTTGAGGGCCTCGTCCGTGCGGGCCACGCCGCCGTGCAGGTGGGCCTGTACCAGCAGCCACCAGTCGTAGTAGAAGCGGTCTGTGAGGACGCCTTCGCGTTGCAGGAAACTGCGGCGCAGGAGCATCGTGTGTCCCGGTATGGTGTTGGAGAAGAGGAGGCTTTCCAGCGTGCCCGAGGGGCACACTTTCACGCGGCACTCTGCGGCGCTGCTGAAGGCGGCGTCGCGGTAGTAGGCCGAGAAGCAGAGGTCGGCCCCGCCGATGGCTTCGGCCTGGCGGCGCAGCTTTTGTGGAAACCAGATGTCGTCCTGGTCGGCAATGGTTACAAAGTCGCCCGTGGCGCGGCGCAGTGCGGTCGCGAAGTTGCCGTTGAAGCCCAGCCGCTGCCCGTTCTGCACAAAGCGGATGCAGGGGTGGCGGCGGCTGTAGTCCTCGACGAGGGCTGCGGTGCCGTCCTGCGAGCCGTCGTCCTGCACGATGATTTCGCAGGGCGGGAGGTCTTGCGCGAGGATGGAGTCGAGCTGTGCCCCGAGGTATGCTGCGCCGTTGTACGTGCACATGACGACGGAGACTCGCGGCTGCTTGTTTTCGTAGTTGGTCATTACGGGCAAAGGTAATGATTTTTTCAGACGGAACGGCGTATGCGGGCGAAAAAGTGGCCGCACTGCGGGCGGCTGCGGGGCTAAGGCCCGTCGGTGCGGAGCTTAGCCCCGTGCCGACAGGCCTTAGCGGCGTGCCGGCGGCGCGGCCCGGGGAAAAAACGAATCCCGCCGCACTGCGGGAGTGCGGCGGGATTCAATGCGGTGTCCGTTACGGCGGAGCCGGCGGGCCTTACTTGCGCAGGCCGAGGGCCTTGACAATGCTGCGGTAGCGCTCGATGTCTTTGCGCTTCAGGTAGTTGAGCAGCGCGCGGCGCTGGCCTACCAGCTTTACCAGAGAGCGTTCGGTCGTATGATCTTTACGGTTGGCTCTCATGTGTTCCGTCAAGTGGGCAATACGGTATGAGAACAAGGCCACCTGGCTCTCGGGGGAACCGGTGTCAGTGTTGGACGTTCCGTACTTGCCAAAGATCTCTTTCTTCTTTTCAGAATCTAAGTACATGGATGTAATGTTTATGATATGAATAGGTATGCCTGTAAAGGCGCGGCAAAGTTACGTACATTTGTCGAACTGGCCAAGCGCGCGGGCATTTTTGTCGGAAAATCAGCAGATAAGGCGGTTTTGCGGCCGGCGGCGGGCTGTGTACCGCCTTTTTCCGCTCCTAACGGTCCAGCCAGGGCAGAGGGTTGATGGGGGCGGCGCTGTTGCCGTTTTTCTTACGCAGCTGGAAGTGGAGCATGGCGTTTCCCGACCCGTCGTTGGCGGGCGTGCCGATGGTCTGGCGGGCTGCCACCTGCTGTCCGCGGCGCACGCTGACGCTGGCCAGGTTGCTGTAGACGGAGTAGTAGCTGCCGTGGCGGACGATGACGATGTACGTGCCGCTGATGCTGGCCACGGCGCTCACCTCGCCGTTGAAGACGCAGCGCACCTTGGCGCCGCGCTTGGCGGTGATGTTGATGCCTTTGTTGTCGAGCTGCACGTCGCGCAGGCCTTCGACGCGGTATTGCCCGTAGCGGCTGGTGATGGCGTAGGAACCGGTGACGGGGACCGGCAGACGCCCGCGGTTGGCGGCGAAACTGCCGGTGAGCGCGCGGTCGGCTTTCGACTCGGCTTCAAATTTTGGCGTGGTGGCCGTGCGGCTTGCCGGCTTCCTGCTTTTGCCGCCTTTCTTTCCGCCTGCTGCCGCTCGGCGCTCGGCTTCGGCCTTGCGGCGGCGTTCCTCCTCGGCCTTGCGGGCCAGTTCGGCTTTGCGGCGGCGCTCGGCGGCGGCTATCTCTTCCTGGATGAGCTTGTCGATGCGGGCGTTGAGGCTGGCGTATTTCTGCCGGGTCTGCTTGAGCGTGGCCTGCAGCTGGGACTGCTTTTTGTTCAGCTCGTTGACGACGCTCTGGCGCTTCTGCTTCTGTCCTTCGAGGGCGGCGTGCTCCTGCCGCGCGGCGGCAAGGAGCTGGTCCTTCTCGGCCTTGGCGGCGGCGAGCTGGCGCTCCCGTTCCTTCAGGGCTTTCTCTTTCTGCTGGATGGCTTCCCCCTGTATGCGGATGTATTTGGAGTATTCGGCGGCGTAGCGCATCCGGCGGTACATCTGCCTGAAGTTCTCCGACATGAGGATGAAGGCCCATTTGTTCTGCAGGAGGCGGTTGCGGTTCATGTAGAGCAGGGCGCGGCGGTAGCGCTGCTTGCAGGCGGCGAGGTCGCGGCTGAGGTCGGCGATTTGCCGCTGGAGCTTGACAATGTCGCCGCTGAGGGCGGACACGTCCGACTGCAGGCTGTCGACGAACTGCTGCTGCTCGGTAATCTGCGAGTTGATGAGCGCCAGGTGGTTGAGCTGCGCCTTGACGCTTTTTCGGGTGGTGCTGAGCAGTTGTTCGGACTGCGAAATGCGTTGTTGCAGGGCGGTGCGCTCTTTCTTGAGCTGCTGTATGCGCTTGCTGTTTTGCGCGGGCAGGGCCAGCGCAGCGCAACAGAGTAGCAGCAGGAGCAACGTGCGGAGAATGTTGGTTTTCTTTATGGGCATTTCGTGAGTGGCGGTCATGGAGGATATGGTGTGTAGGCGGGTCAGTGTCCCGCGAGGCGGCGCAGGATTTCGTCGGCGTCGCGTTGGGTGTATTTGCCGGGCACTTGGCTGCGTGTGTTCCAGTCAGCGTCGTTGCCGAGCCGGCTTAGCTTCAGGGTGAAGCCCACGTCTTTTCCCGTCCCGTTGACGGCGCAGGCCATCTGCGTGGGGAACGGCTTCCCGCCGAAGTCGGTGAAGCCGGCATAGGTCCAGCTGAAGTTGCCCGGTTGTCCGTCGCGGCCCGCCACGTAGACGGCCTCGATGCAGCCGTTTTCCTTCCCGGTGCGGAAGGTGTATTTCAAGCCGGGGGCGTCGGAGAGGGTGAGCAGGGCGTACCCGTCTGCCGAGGAGAGGGCGAAGCGCCCGGCAGCACTGGCAGCGTCGCGCTGTCCCGGGACGAAAAGCTCGTCCCAGAAGAGGGCTTGCAGGGTGTAGAAATCGAGTCCGGCCTGGCGCAGGAACCCGACGTCGGAGTACGTGGTGCGGACGTATTGCTTGTTCATCCGGTCGATGATGAGTACGCCTTCGGGGGTGAACTCCATGCGGCCTATCTCCATGCCCAGGAATGTGAGCGAAAGCTGCACGACGTCGTCGCGCTTCATGCGGAGTGTGCCGTTGGCCGAAAGGCTGCTGCCTCCGGCGTTAAGGTCCATCTTGATGCGGGCGGTAATGGTCTGGGCCGTCTGACGGTTGGCGGTGACTTTGCGTACGAGGGACGTGGCGCTGGCGGCGGTGCCGTCGGCAGCCGGGGCGGTTTCGGCCGTCGGCAGCTCGTGCGAGGAGCGGCAGGCGGCCAGCGTCAGGGCCAGAAGGGGTATGAGCAGTAATTTCTTCATAAGCGTAGTGTGGAGCGGTCCGGTGTGCGCGGTCAGAGCCGGCGGCGTTTTATTTTCCGGGCCAGTGTGGCGCGTTCGGCCTCGTCGTCGGTGAGCTTGGCGGCCTTTTCCCAAAAGCGGAGCGCTTCGTCGCGCAGGCCGCAGCGGTAGTAGATGTCGCCGGCATGGTGGAAGAGGCTGGCGTTCTCGGTGGTCTCGTCGGCGTGCTTGAGGGTCTCGTCGATGTAGGTGCGGGCCTGTTCGTAGCGTTTGAGGCAGAAAAGAATCCAGGCGTAGGTGTCGAGATAGGTCGCGTTGTCCGGCTCGGCCTCGATGGTGCGGCGGCTCATTTTTTCTGCTTTTTCGAGGTCTTTTCCCTCCAGGGAGAGAAAGTAGGCATAGTTGTTCAGGCAGAGCACGTTGTCTTCGTTGTATTCCAAAGCCTTTTCGTAAGCGGCGTAAGCCTCCGGCAAGCGTCCGGCTTCGTGGTAGGTGTCGCCCAGGGCGGCATAGAGGTCGGAGGCGATTTCGACGTCCGTGTCCTCGTTGATGTGCGCCGTCCCGCGTAGCAGGGCGTCGACGGCTTCGTCGTAATGCCCCAACTGTGTCAGTCCCATGCCCTCGTAGTAGTAGTAGATGAGCTGCGTCGGGTCGTAGAGTATGCTTTCGCGGCAGAGGTCTACGGCCCCGGCTATGTCTTCCTTGCGCAGGAGGATGTTGAGCAGTTGCAGGCGGGCGCGGAGGTAGTCCGGCTCTATTTCGAGGATGCGGCGCATGACGGGGGCGAGGCTGTCGGGCGGGAGTTGTATGGACACCATGTAGTAGGCGCACAGCTCGGCCAGTGAGCGGTCTTCCTGCGGCTGGCTGAGGGCGCGGCGGAACAGGCTGAGCACCTGCGTGCTGTCGCCGCCATGGGCCTGGACGTCTGCGATGTAGCCGCGCATGGCTTCCACTTTCGCCTCGGCCTGTGTGCGGGGGTTGAGCACGACGTCTTTGACGGTGGCGATGTAGAGGGAGTCTTTTCCCTCTGCCTTGTAGTAAGCGAGAAGGGAAATCTGCGCGTAGCTGTTGTCCGGCTCTTTGGCCAGGACCTCACGGTATATGGCCAGCGCCTTGTCGGGATGTCCGTTTTGCTGGTAAAGGTCTCCGAGCAGGACGCGGTAGCGCAGGTCGGCGGGGTATTCCGCACAGAGGTCCTCTATGGCGTCGTAGGCCTTCTCGTCATCGTTCATCATCGTGTATATCCTGAATTTCTCCAGGCTGTAGGCCTCTGTCTTTCCTTCCAGTTGCTCAAGGCGGTCAATGGTACGGACGGCACCCTGGAAGTCTGCGGCTTCTTCTTGCAGGCCGATGAGGGCAATCAGCCTTTCGGCGCTGGGCGACTTGGCCGCCATTTCCTCGTAGAGGGCTATGGCTTCGGCGTAGTCGCCGGAGCGGGCCAGGTGGTTGGCCAGCAGTTCTTTGTATTGCAGGTTTTCCGGGTCGAGCTGTACGGCGCGGCGCAGCAG
The DNA here is from genome assembly GCA_902464615.1 of uncultured Prevotella sp. Classification (GTDB taxonomy): domain Bacteria; phylum Bacteroidota; class Bacteroidia; order Bacteroidales; family Bacteroidaceae; genus Alloprevotella. The sequence continues at coordinate 48,647 of CABQKA010000002.1, forward strand.
CGAGTCGCCTTCGGCTCGGGCCAGCGTGTCGGCCGTTCCGGCGAAGGACAGGCGCAGCAGCCCCATCTCGTAGAGGGCTTCTGGCGCGTCGGGGCAGAGGCGGAGCGCCGCGCGGAGCAGTTCGTATTCCGCGTCGTAGGCTTCTTTTTCCTTCTGACGTATGGCCTCGAGGTAGTATTCGTTGAACCTGCGTTGCCGTTCGGCGGCGGTCTGGTCAGCCGTCGCGGCAGTGGGCGGAATACTGTCCGCCGCTACGGGGGCAGCGGCGGAGGTGTCCGGGAGCAGGGTCGCGAGGGCCAGCAGGTGTGCCAGAAAGAGGAGCAGACGGCAACGTGAGGCTGTGGTAAATGTTCGTATCATAGGCCTGTGTGGCCGAAGCCGCCAGTGCCGCGTGCCGTCTCGTCGAGACTTTCCGCGACTTTCCATGTGACATGTTCGTGACGCGCCACGACGAGCTGTGCAATGCGGTCGCCGTCGTGGACGGTGAAATCCTCTTGTGAGAGGTTCACCAGAATTACGCCTATTTCGCCGCGGTAGTCCGCGTCGATGGTGCCCGGGGCGTTGAGCAACCCGATGCCGTGCTTTAGGGCCAGGCCCGAGCGCGGGCGCACCTGTGCCTCATATCCTGGCGGCAGGGCTATGGATAAGCCCGTGGGGACCAGGCGGCGCTCCAACGGACGCAGCACGAGCGGGGCGTCGAGGCTGGCGCGCAGGTCCATTCCCGCGCTGAGCGGCGTGGCGTAGGCGGGCAGCGCGTGCCGGGAGCGGTTGACGATTTCTATTTCCATAATGTAGGGTGGATTCCGAGCATTGGTTTTGACTGACAAAAGTAAGCAATTCCCCCGAACCCCGTCCTACTTTCCATGAAAAAAGCGGCGCCGGGCCGCTTTTTTTGTTAAATTTGCACGCTGTGCCGCCGTGGTGCCGCTGTCCGGCGTGCGGCGTGCACGCCAATTGTTTTTATGATGGATTGGACCAGACTGATTTCTTATAAAAGGTTCGGCAAGGAAAACGCCCACCGTAACCGTGCCGAGCGGCGGACGGAGTTCCAGCGCGATTTCGACCGCCTGATTTTCTCCGCCCCTTTCCGCCGTATGCAGAACAAGACCCAGGTGTTCCCTCTCCCGGGCAGTATTTTCGTGCATAACCGTCTGACGCACAGCCTTGAGGTCTCCAGCGTGGGGCGCTCTTTGGGCACCGACGTGGCCCGCGAGCTGCAGGCTGTCCATCCGGAACTGTCGGCGGCGGACTTGGGTGCGATGGGAGCTATCGTGTCGGCGGCGTGCCTGGCCCACGACATGGGCAATCCGCCTTTCGGCCACAGCGGCGAGCGCGCCATCCGCAGTTTCTTCCGCGAGGGCCGCGGCGCGCGACTCAAGGATTACGTCTCGCCCGACGGTGAACGGCTGTCGGGCGGAGAGTGGGCGGACCTGACACACTTTGACGGCAACGCCAATACCTTCCGCCTACTGACCCATCAGTTTGCCGGCCGGCGCCGTGGCGGTTTCGTCATGACGTATTCCGCACTGGCCGCCGTTGTGAAGTATCCGTTCTCCTCCTCTTTGGCCGGCGACGGCAGCAAGTTCGGCTTTTTTGAAAGCGAGCGCGAGAGCTACCGCCGCATTGCCGTCGAGCTGGGCATTCCTTTGGAGGAAGAGGACGGCGCGCTGCGCGGTCTGCGTTACCCGCTGGTCTATCTGGTCGAAGCCGCCGACGACATCTGTTACCAGATCATGGATATTGAGGACGCTTTCAAGTTGCGCCTTCTTTCCGACGAGGAGACCCGCGACCTTTTCCTGAACTTTTTCGACGAGGAGACTACGGCGCAGCTCCGCGAGGCGTATCCCGACAGCACCGACACGAGCGACCACATCGCTTACTACCGTTCGTGCGCCATCAACGCCCTTGAGCAGGCCTGTGTCCGCATATTCGTGGAGCGCGAGGCCGACATCCTCGCCGGCCGTTTCGAGGGGTCGCTCATCGACCACCTCCCGCCCACGCTCCTTGCCGCCTACCGCCGCTGCGAGTCCGTAGCCCGCAGCCGTATCTATTCCTGCAAGGAGGTGACGGACATAGACCTGGCGGGCTATCGCATCATTTACACCCTGCTCGACCTCATGACCGACGCCGTCCTCGAGCCCGAGCGCACATACAGCCGGCTGCTCCTCCGGCAAGTGTCGGGGCAGTATGAACTGCACGCACCGCGTCTGGCGGACCGCATCATGGCCGTGCTGGACTATCTTTCGGGCATGACAGACGTCTATGCTCTCGACCTTTACAGGAAAATCAACGGGCACTCCTTGCCGAGCATCTGATTCGGGAAAACTTTCCCGCCGCGTCCGTCCGTATCCGCCGCTCTCCTGGCAGGTGCGGACGGACGCTTTTCTGTTTTTTTCCCGGGGCTTCAATATTTATTCGTACCTTTGCGGCCAAAATCCCAGTCCGGAAGGTCCGGGCGGCGGGACGGCTTCCTACCGTGACTCCGTTTTGCCGCAGGGAACATACACCTTAACCTTATTTTCAGCAAAACCATGTTCGGTTGGTTGCGAGAAACGTTTCTGACGCCGTCTGACGTGCAGGCGGTCATTGTCATTTGCCTGATTTGCGCGGCAGGTCTGGCTTTGGGAAAATTCCGCATCAAAGGCGTCAGCCTGGGCGTGACTTATGTCTTCCTGTTAGGCATCCTGGCCGGGGCGCTCGGGTTGAAGGTCGACCCTAAAATGCTGGGCTATGCGGAGAGCTTCGGCCTCATTCTTTTTGTCTACATCCTCGGCCTGCAGGTAGGCCCGGGCTTTTTCAGCACATTCCGCAAGGGCGGCATGGACCTGAACCTGCTGTCCATCGGCGTCGTCCTGTTGGGAACGGTCATGACGCTGGTCATCGTCTGGGCGGGCTGGGCCCCGCTGCCCGACATGATGGGCGTGCTCTGCGGCGCTACGACCAACACGCCCGCCCTCGGTGCGGCGCAGCAGACGTTCAAGCAGCTGGGCGACGCGGCGGCCAGTTCCACGGCCGCGCTCGGCTGCGCCGTGACCTATCCTATCGGCCTCGTGGGCGTCATCCTTGCCCTGGCCGCGATGAAAGGATGGCTCAGCCGCAAAGAGCATTCGACCGAAAGCGACGGGAGCGAGGACCAGGCCTTCATCGCCTCGTTTGTCATCTGCAACCCCGCCATTTTCCACCAGAAGCTGCGCGATGTGGTCGAGCTGGACGGCGCAGCGAGCAAGTTCGTCGTTTCCCGTCTGTGGCGTTCGGGCAAGGTGATTCTGCCTAATGCCGAGACCATATTCGAGGAGGGAGACCGCGTCTTGGTCATCACTACTCCGAAATACCTGCGCCAGCTTACCGTCTTTTTCGGCCAGCGCGACGGGACCGACTGGAACCGGAAAAACATCGACTGGAACGCGCTCGACTCGAAGCTCGTTTCCGAGCGCATCGTCATCACCCGTCAGGAAATCAACGGGAAGCATCTGGGCGACCTTCACCTGCGCACCCGCTACGGCATCAACGTAAGCCGCGTGCAGCGGTCGGGCATCCAGCTCGTCGCCACACACGACCTGGTGCTGCGCCTCGGCGACCGTGTCACCGTTATCGGCACGGCGGAAAGCGTAAAGCGCGTGGCACAGGAGATGGGCAATACGGTCCGGCTGCTCGACGAGCCCAACATGGTGACCATCTTCGTGGGCATCGTGCTGGGCCTGCTGCTCGGCTGCCTGCCCCTGAGCGTGGGGCTGAGCACTCCGGTGCGCCTCGGCCTGGCGGGCGGGCCCATCGTGATGGGCATACTCATCGGCGCCTACGGACCGCGTTTCCACATGGTGGCCTACACCACCACGAGCGCCAACCTGATGCTCCGTTCGCTCGGGCTGTCCATGTATCTGGCCTGCCTCGGGCTCGACGCCGGGCAGGACTTCCTGGCCACGGTCATGCAACCGGCCGCGCTGGCCTGGATAGGCTTCAGCTTTGTCCTGACACTGGTGCCCGTTGTCGTGATGGGCATCGTCGCCGTGCGCCTGGACAACCGCACGTTCGCCACTACGGCGGGAATGCTCTGCGGCGCAATGGCCAACCCGATAGCCCTGAACTACGTGAACGACACGTTGCCGGGCGACAAGGCCGCCGTGGCTTATGCCACGGTCTACCCGCTGGCCATGTTCCTGCGCGTCATCATCGCCCAGGTATTCGTCATGGTCTGGTGCGGCTGACGGCGCCCCGCCCTCCCCTGCCCCGCGCGGTGCGGACGGGCCTTAGCCTCGTTTCCACGGGGCTAAGGCCCGTCTCTTTTTCCCTAAGGCCCGTGCGCCGGCGGTCCTGCTCCCGAAAAAGCGGCCCGCCCCGCGTCGCGGCTTTGCGCGGCGCAGGGCGGGCTATGTGGCGGCTGTTCCGTGCGGGGACGGCGCTTATCTGAATACCTGCTCCATGGGGCGGCCTATCCAGGCTTGCGGTGTTTCCAGACCGAAGATGTAGGCAATCGTGGCCGCCGTGTCGTACTGCATCATCATTTCCTTGAACGGCCCGCCCTGGCGCACGTTCTTCCCGGCTATGACGAAGGGTATTTCCATCTCGGCGAGCGACTTGCCGCCGTGGGTCTTTCCCGTGCCGCCGTGGTCGGAGGTGAGCATGAAGATGGTGTCGTCGTAGATGCCGGCGCGGCGCGTGGCTTCGATGATGCGCCCCACGTAGCTGTCCAGGCGCTCCAGCGTCTCGTAGTAGGCCGGGGTGTCGTGTCCGTCGGCGTGGCCCGTGTGGTCCAGCTGGTCGAAGCATACGGCTACGAAGGCGGGCTGTTCTTTCACGATATACGCTTCGGCCATGCGGCAAAGCTCGTCGGGCTGGCTTTCGTAGCGGAACGCCTGTGCGCAGTGGCCCACGGCGGCCGAGTCGACGAGATACTTGATGCCCTCCCACTCGAAGAGGCAACCCGTCTCGGCCTGCGGTTCCTGCTCGTGGAGGAGCGAGTAAATGGTGGGGAAGACGCCGCGCTCGTTGACGACGGCCGAGGGAATCTCCGGCGTGCGCGAACCCCACTCCGTGTAGCCGTGGATTTCTGTCCCGGCGCCGTTGAACATGGAGGCCCAGTTGATGGCCGACGAGGAAGGCAACACGCTCCGCTTTTTCAGCGTGTAGCAGCCCTGTTCCATGAGCGAGCGGATGTGGGGGATGTTTTCGGCCTTGGGCACGGAGTAGGCGCCCCAACCGTCGAGGGCGATGAGCACTACGTGTTTCGCTTTCCAGCGCGCGGCCTGCATGCTGGCGGACAGGCTGCCGAAGAGCAGCCCGACGAGTAAGAGGATACGGATCATAGTTTTTGAGTGAATAGGTGGTTAAAGGTTTGTCACGGGACAAATGTAGGAAAAATTCCGCTTCCGGCCGTGCCAGGGGACTGTGTTTTTGTGTGCAGTATCCGGCACATCCGGGACGGGGACGTGCAGGCGTCGGCCCTTACGACTTGCCCAGCAGGATTTTTTTGATATCGTTGAGCTTGTTGAGCGCTTCGAGCGGCGTGAGGCTGTTCACCTCGAGATGGAGAATCTCGTCGCGAACCTGTGCCAGTACGGGGTCGTCGAGCTGGAAGAAGCTGAGCTGCGCGGGTGCGCTTCCTGCCGGCGGGACGGCTACGGCCGCTCCCGCGCGGGCATTGTCCCGCTCAAGCTCGGCCAGTACCGTTTCGGCGCGGCGCACGATGGCGGCCGGCATTCCGGCGAGGCGTGCCACGTGGATGCCGAAGCTGTGGGCCGAGCCGCCGCGTTGCAGCTTGCGCAGGAAGACGATGCGCCCCTCGGACTCGCGCACCGAGACGTTCCAGTTCTTGATGCGCGGGTAGAGCTTTTCCATTTCGTTCAGCTCGTGGTAGTGTGTGGCGAAGAGCGTGCGGGCGTGGGCCGTGGGGTTTTCGTGGATGTGTTCCACGATGGCCCAGGCGATGGAGATGCCGTCGTAGGTCGACGTGCCGCGGCCCAGCTCGTCGAAGAGTACGAGGCTGCGCGGCGAAAGGTTGTTCATGATGTTGGCGGCCTCGCTCATCTCGACCATGAAAGTGCTTTCGCCGGCCGAAATGTTATCGCTGGCCCCGACGCGGGTAAAGATTTTGTCGACGAGGCCTATGTGGGCGCTGTCGGCCGGTACGAAGGAGCCCGTCTGGGCCAGGAGCGTGATGAGCGCCGTCTGGCGCAGCAGGGCGCTCTTACCGGCCATGTTCGGGCCGGTGATAATGATGATTTGCTGTCCGTCGGGGTCGAGCTCCACGTCGTTGGGCACGTAGGCTTCGCCGGGCGGCATGAGCGTTTCGATGACCGGATGGCGCCCTTGGCGGATATCGATGGTGAGGCTTTCGTCCACGACCGGGCGCACGTAGCGGCGTTCGCGGGCCACGGCAGCCAGCGAGTGGAGGCAGTCGAGCGTGGAGAGGGCGGCGGCGTCGCGTTGCAGCGGGGCGACGCACTCGCCCGCCGCCTGCACGAGTTCGCCGTAGAGGCGTGTCTCGAGGGCGAGTATGCGGTCCTCCGCACCGAGTATTTTCTCCTCGTATTCCTTCAGTTCCTGTGTGATGTAGCGTTCGGCTTGGGCCAGGGTCTGCTTGCGCACCCATTCGGGCGGGACGCGGTCCTTGTACGTGTTGCGCACCTCGATGTAGTAGCCGAAGACATTGTTGAAGCCGATTTTCAGGCTGGGAATGCCCGTGGCCTCGCTTTCCCTTTGCTGGATGCGCAGCAGGTAGTCCTTGCTCGAAGTGGAAAGGGCGCGCAGGTCGTCGAGTTCGGCGTTGACGCCGTCGGCGATGACGCCTCCCTTGTTGAGCAGTACGGGAGGGTCGGGGCGGAGTTCGCGCGCGATGCGGGCGCACAGTGCGGTGCAGGGGTCGAGCTCTATGGCGAGCCGGCGGATGCTTTCCTGCTGTGCGTGGGCGCAGGCCGTCTTGAGCGTGGCGGCGGCCTCGAGGGCGAAGCGCAGTTGCTGCATGTCGCGCGGCGTGGCCCGTCCCACGGCCACCTTCGAGACGATGCGTTCCAGGTCGCCCGCTTTGGCGAGTTGCTCTTCGCAGATTTCGCGGAACTCCGGTTCGCGGAAGAAGTACTCCACGCCGTCCTGCCGGCGCACGATGTCGGCGACGGAGCGTAGGGGGAAGAGCAGCCAGCGGTGCAGGGTGCGGGCGCCCATCGGGGTGAGCGTGCGGTCCAGAACGGAGAGGAGCGACGTGCCCCCTTCGTTCATGGGCTGGACGATTTCCAGGCTCCTCACGGTGAAGCGGTCCAGGCGCACGTAGCGGTCTTCCTCGATGCGGCGCAGGGCCGTGATGTGTCCCGTGCGGGTGTGTTGCGTCTGTTCCAGGTAGCAGAGTATGGCGCCCGCGGCCACGTTGCCGTCCGCCAGGTGCTCCACGCCGAATCCCTTGAGGTTTTTCACGCCGAAGTGCTTGAGGAGTTTCCCGCGTGCCGTCTCGTGGGTGAAGGCCCAGTCGTCCATCTCGAAGGTGAAGTATTTGTTTCCGAAAAGGCTTTCGAGGCGGGGCTTCGTGCCGCGCATGGCGAGGACTTCCTTCGGCGCGAAGTTGGCGAGCAGTTTGTCCGCATACTCCGGTGTGCCTTCGGCCACGAGGAATTCGCCCGTGGAGATGTCGAGGAAGGACAGGCCCACGGCGCGCTTGCCGAAGTGGACGGCTGCCAGGAAGTTGTTCTCGCGCGAGTTGAGCACGCTGTCGCCCATGGCGACGCCGGGCGTGACCAGCTCTGTGATGCCGCGCTTGACGAGTTTCTTGGCGAGCTTGGGGTCTTCCAGCTGGTCGCAGATGGCTACGCGGAAGCCCGCGCGGATAAGGCGCGGCAGGTAAGTGTCGAGCGCATGGTGCGGGAAACCGGCCATTTCCGTGGAGGCCTGGCCCTTGTTGTTGCGGCGCGTGAGGGTGATGCCCAGAACCTGTGCCGCCGTAACGGCGTCGGCACAGTATGTTTCGTAGAAGTCGCCGCAGCGGAAGAGCAGTATCGCGTCGGGGTGTTGCGCCTTCAGGTCGTGAAACTGCTTCATCATGGGCGTGAGTTCTTCCTTTGCCATGTGCGGGTCTGTGGTGAGGTGATGGTTTTACGGGGCTAAGGCCAGTCGCTTCTGGGCTAAGGCCCGTCGGCGCGGGGCTTAGCCTCGTGAAAGCGGCGCCCCGCCGTTTCGTCGGGGAAACGTGCGGGGCGTGCCGTGCGGCGGCCGGCGGCCGGTGGCCGCCCGGAGTTATTTCTTGTCGGCCTTGACTTTGATTTTGTCGAATCCGGCGCCGAAGACGCCGATGACTTTCGACTGCGAGACGAAGGCGTTCGGGTCGATGTTCTGTATGATGCGGAAGATGATGGTGCTTTCCCGCTTCTTGGCCAGTACGACGAGCACCTTGCGCTCGTGTTTCGTGTACCAGCCTTGCCCGTTGAGGACGGTGACGCCGCGGTGCATCTCGTTGATGGCGGCGGCGATTTCGTCGTAGTGCTGCGAGAAGATGAGGAACTGTACGGACTGCCGGCCGCGGTCTACGACGTAGTCGAGCAGCAGGTTGGTGATGATGAGCGTGCAGTAGCCGTAGAGCAGGCGGTTGATATCGCCGGAGGGCGTGAGCAGGCTCGAGGTGATGATGATTACGTCGCAGAGCATCATCATCTGTCCCAGGGTGACGTCCTTGTACTTGTTGATGATGGAGGCAATGATATCCGTCCCGCCGGTCGAGCCGTTGCTCAGGAAGACCAGGCCGATGCCGATGCCCTCAACGGCCGCGCCGAGGATGCACGACATGAACATGTTGTCGCGTACGATCTGGGGCAGCCCGCTGTTGGGGTTGAGGTAGAACATGCCGGGGTTGGTGGACGCTACGTGATGGAGCACCTCCTGGCAGAAGCCGAGCAGGAACGTGAGCATGAAGACGGCGTAGATGGTCTTTACACAGAACTTCCATCCCAGCACCTTGACGGCGATGGCCAGCAGGATGATGTTGACGACGAAGAACGTGTACTGCACGGGAAAGCCCGTGGCGTAGAAGATGACGGCGCCGGCGCCGGCGAGGCCTCCCGTCGTGATTTCGTAGGGAAGCTGGAAGCAGGTGAAGCCTACGGCGTAGCACACGAGCCCGAAGGTAATGACCAGGTAGTCGCGGAAATCCTGGAAGAAGGTAAACTTGATTTTGGTCGTCATACTCTGTGGTTTATCTTTTCAAGACAATGTTGACAATTTTCCCGGGCACGACAATGACTTTCACTACCTGGAAACCGTCGGTGTATTTCCGTGCCTGCTCGGCGGACAGGGCGGCGTGCTCTATCTCCTCGCGTGTGGCTCCGGCGGGCAGGTCTATCGTGAAGCGGGTCTTGCCGTTGAAGGAGACGGACAGGGTCTGCGTGTCCTCCTTGAGGTATTCTTCGTTCCACTCCGGCCAGCGGGCGTCGCACACCGTAGTGCCGTGGCCCAGCTGGTGCCACAGTTCCTCGGCGATGTGCGGGGCAAAGGGCGCGAGCAGTATGATGAACGGTTCGAGCACGGCGCGGCTGGTGCATTTCTGCTGGGAAAGCTCGCCGGCGGCTATCATGAAGGCTGCCACGCTGGTGTTGTAGGAGAAGGCCTCTATGTCCTCCGTCACTTTCTTTATGAGTTTGTGGAGCGACTTCAGGCTATCGCGCGTGGGGGCCTCGTCCGTGACGGCCAGGTTGCCGTCCTTTCCGAAGAACAAGTTCCAGGCGCGGCGCAGGAAGCGGTAGCAGCCGTCGATGCCGTTCGAGTCCCACGGCTTGCTCTGGCTGATGGGGCCGAGGAACATTTCGTAGAGACGGAGCGTGTCGGCGCCGTATTTCTCGATGATGGTGTCGGGGTTTACCACGTTGTACATGGATTTCGACATCTTTTCGACGGCCCATCCGCATACGTACTTTCCGTCCTCAAGGATAAACTCGGCGTTGCCGTACTCGGGCCGCCAGGCCTTGAAGGCTTCGATGTCGAGCTGGTCGTTCTGCACGAGGTTCACGTCTACGTGGAGCGGCGTCACGTCGTAATCTCCCTTCAGTCCGGCCGAGACGAATGTGTTCGTGTCCTTGATGCGGTAGACGAAGTTAGAGCGGCCTTGTATCATGCCTTGATTGATGAGCTTCAGGAACGGCTCGTCGGCGCACGAGATGCCGATGTCGAAGAGGAACTTGTCCCAGAAGCGGCTGTAGATGAGGTGCCCGGTGGCGTGTTCCGAGCCTCCGATGTAGAGGTCTACGGCCTGCCAGTAGCGGTCTGCTTCCGGGCTGACGAGGGCCTGGCCGTTGTGCGGGTCCATGTAGCGCAGGTAGTAGGCGGACGAGCCGGCGAATCCCGGCATGGTGTTCAGTTCGAGCGGGAACACGTGGCCCTCGCCGCTGCCGATGCGTGCCTTGTCCGTGACGCAGCGCGCTTCTTCGTCCCATGCCCATTCCTGTGCGTTGCCTAAGGGCGGCTCGCCGCTTTCGGTGGGCAGGAACTTCGACACCTCGGGCAGTTCGAGCGGGAGGCAGTCTTCGGGAATCATCTGCGGCATTCCCTCCTTATAATATACGGGGAACGGCTCGCCCCAGTAGCGCTGGCGGCTGAAGATGGCGTCGCGCAGGCGGTAGTTCACCTTCACGCGGCCCAGGCCGTGGTCCGTGACGAAGCGTTTCGTGGCGGCTATGCCCTCCTTTACTTCCAGGCCGTTGAGCGAGAAGCCGTCGAGGGCCTCGACGCCGGCCCGCGGGCTGTTCATGACGATGCCTTCTTTCGCGTCGAAACTCTGCTCGGAGACGTCGGCTCCTTCGATGAGCGGGACGACGGGCAGGCCAAAGTGGCGTGCGAAGGCGTAGTCGCGCGAGTCGTGTGCGGGGACGGCCATGATGGCCCCTGTCCCGTAGCCCGCCAGTACGTAGTCGCTCACCCAGATGGGTATGGACTCGCCCGTGAAGGGATTCAAGGCGTAGGAGCCTGTGAAGACGCCCGTGACGCGGCGGTCGGCGATGCGCTCGCGCTCCGTGCGCTTCTTGGTGGCTTCGAGGTAGGCCTCTACTTCGGCTTTCTGCCCGGCGCGGGTCACGAGCGGCACGAGTCCGCTTTCGGGGGCGAGGACCATGAACGTGACGCCGAAGATGGTGTCGGCGCGCGTGGTGAAGATGGTGAAGCGCACGTCGCTGTCTTTCACGCGGAACTCCATTTCCGTGCCTTCGGAGCGGCCTATCCAGTTGCGCTGCGTCTCCTTGAGCGAGTCGGACCAGTCGATGCGCTCCAGCCCGTCGAGCAGGCGCTGGGCGTAGGCCGAGACGCGCAGGCACCACTGTCGCATGCGTTTCTGCACCACGGGGTAGCCGCCGCGCTCCGAGACGCCGTCGACGACTTCGTCGTTGGCCAGTACGGTGCCCAGCTTCGGGCACCAGTTCACCATCGTCTCGCCCAGGTAGGCGATGCGGTAGTTCATGAGCACTTCCTGCCGGCGCTTCCAGTCCATGGCGCGCCACTCTTCGGCCGTGAAGTGCAGTTCTTCGGAGCAGGCCGCGTCGACGCCCTCGGTGCCGTGGGCCTCAAACGCTTCGGCCAGGCGGCTGATGGGCTGCGCCTTGCCGCACGTGTTGCAGTAGTACGAGTTGAACATCTGCTCGAAGGCCCATTGTGTCCAGTGGTAATACGCGGGGTCGCAGGTGCGCACCTCGCGGTCCCAGTCGAACGAGAATCCGATTTTGTCCAGCTGCTCGCGGTAGCGCGCGATGTTGCGCGCCGTGGTGACGGCGGGGTGCTGCCCCGTCTGTATGGCATATTGCTCGGCGGGGAGCCCGTAGGCGTCGTAGCCCATGGGGTTGAGCACGTTGAAGCCGCGCAGGCGCTTGTAGCGCGCGTAGATGTCCGAGGCGATGTAGCCCAGGGGATGGCCCACGTGGAGACCGGCGCCCGAGGGGTAAGGGAACATATTGAGTACGTAGAACTTGGGCCGCGACGTGTCTTCCGTCACGTGGTAGGTCTTTTCGTCGGCCCACGCCTGCTGCCACTTCTTTTCTATCTCTTTGAAATTATAGTCCATGGTCTATGGGGTGTAGGTGTTTCTTCTTTGTAATTCCGGCGGCAAAGATACTAACTTTTTTGCGACATTTGTCTGCTTTTCACACGAACTTCACACGGCGGTGCGGGCCTTAGCCCCGTGGCTACGGGGATAGGGCGCGGAGACACGGGGCTAAGGCCCGTTGCCCGCGGCGCGGCGGGGTGCTGACGGGCCTCTACGGCGCGTCAGGGCACAAAAAAAGGGATACCGCTGTATCCCAACCTTGTTAACCTTAAATCTAATACTATGAAAAACACACTGCAAAGATACGCAGCTTCCCATAACCGGCAAGGGCTTTCCCTTACTTTTTCGTCGCAAATAGTATTTTTTAATAGAAGCGCTGTCTATTTGTAAGGTTTGTTGCTCGTTCGGGGTTGAAAAAGTCAGTATTTCCCGCAGTCCGCCCGTTTGTGTCCGCGCTCCCCGCCCGCACCGGGCGGATGTTTTTGTATTAAATAACAAGGGTAAATTTGTCTGTTTGCCTGCAATTGTATAATTTAGCCGCGCTACTCCCTATTTTCACACTAACCTAACAAATCTGGTACGGAGGTATGCTTATGGTACTGTTGTTTTCCCTTTCTGAATGGCTCGCCGCCCCCGGGGTGCAGGCCGGCATTACGGTTTTCATTTTCGTGGCCACCGTTGTGGCGTTTATCATTAACAAGGTGCGGGCGGACATCGTGGCGCTCTGCTCGATGGCTGCCTTGCTGCTGACGGGCGTCATCTCGCCGAAGGACGCGCTCTCCGGCTTTTCCAATTCGGCGGTAGTCATCATGGTGGGACTTTTCGTAGTGGGCGGGGCCATTTTCCAGACGGGACTTGCCAAAAGCATCAGCGGCCGCCTGCTGCGACTGGCCGGCACGAGCGAGAAACGCCTCTTCTTCCTCGTGCTGCTCGTGACGGCTTCCGTGGCCGCCTTCGTGAGCAACACGGGCACAGTGGCCTTGCTCCTGCCCATCGTCCTGGCCATGTCGAAAACGGCGGGCGTCAGCCCCTCGAAGCTGATGATGCCCCTGGCCTTTGCCAGCAGCATGGGCGGCATCATTACGCTCATCGGCACACCGCCCAACCTCATCGTGGACGGCTATCTGCGCGACAACGGCCTGCCCGGCTTCTCCTTCTTCGACTTCACGCCCATCGGGCTTATCTGCCTGGCCACGGGGCTGGTGTTCCTCTATCCCCTGTGCCGCTTCTTCCTGAGAAAGCGCGGCGCCGACACGAGCGAGGCCGAGGAGGAACCTTCGCTCGGCAGCCTGCTCCAGGCCTACCACATCAGCGACTGCGTGTTCCGCCTGCGTCCGGACGAACGGCACGCCCCGCTCAAGCCCTTTTCGGTGGCGGAGATGGACATACGCCGCCGCTACGGGGTCACGGTGCTTGAGGTCCGCCACGACGCGCATACGCTCTTCGGCTCGCCGGGGCAGGTGGTGGCCCGCCCGGATACGGTGCTGACGGGCACGGAGACGCTTTATGTCCTGGGCCGCCGCGAGCGCGTGGAACAGCTTGCGCGCGACCTGCACTACGCCGTGGCCGACGACGGCGAGCGCGGCGGGATGAACAAGCTGGACTTCTACGAAATAGGGCTGGCCGAGGTGCTCATCACGCCCGAATCGGCCCTGATCAACCGGCCGCTGCGCGCGGAGAACTTCGCCGAGCGCTTCGGCATCAATGTCCTGGCCATCAAGCGCGGCGGACACTACCTTTTCGAGAACATCATAGACCTGAAGGTGAAGTCGGGCGACATGCTCCTGGTCCACGGCGCCTGGCAAGGCATAGAAAGCATGGCGCGGAAACGGCGCGAGTGGATCGTCATAGGCAGTCCCACGGAGACGGCCGAGCAAGTACCCTTGAGCCACAAGGCGCCGCTGGCCGCCGTCATCATGGTACTCATGGTGCTGGCGATGGTATTCTCGGACTATATCGGCGTGCCGCCCGTGGCGTCGGTCATCGTGGCCGGGCTGCTCATGGTGCTCACCCGCTGCGTGCGCAGTGTCGACGCGGCCTACAAGATGATTGGCTGGGAGAGCATCGTGCTCATTGCGGCCATGATGCCTATGAGCACGGCGCTTTCCAATACGGGCATCTCGCGGTGGATAGCCGAAACCATTGTCAATTCGCTCCAGACGTTCGGTCCCTATGCGGTCCTTGCCGCGGTCTACTTTGTCACGTCGCTCCTCTCTACGTTTATCAGCAATTCGGCTACGGCCATCCTTGTGGCGCCTATCGCCTGGCAGGCGGCCATAGGGCTTGACGGTGCCAGCCCGGCCCCCTTCATGATGACGGCGGCCGTAGCGGCCAGCGCCTGCTTCGCCACGCCTATCTGCACGCCGCCCAACGCGATGGTGATGAACGCCGGTCATTATACATTTATGGACTACGTGCGTGTGGGCCTTCCCTTGCAGGTCATCATGGGCATCATCGCCGTGCTGGTCATTCCGCTTTTCTTCCCGTTCTACGCCTGACGTGCCGGGACAAGACGCAGCATCCCCCGCCGCTGACGGACAGCGGCGGGGGATGCTTTTTCATGGCTTGGGGTGGCGGTCAGTCGTCGGCCGGATTTGTCCAATGGTGCACGGGCACGCCCCAGCAGTTTTCCACCTCAAGGTCCGTGCCGAAAGGAATGCGCGGGGCCGGTACGCCGCTGCCCAGCCGCAGGGCGGAAACCTCCTCCCAGGCTTCGTCCCATAGCCCGCGGTCTATGAAGGACTGGAGCGTCTGCAGTCCGCCTTCGACCAGCACGGACTGCAACCCGCGGCGGTGAAGGCCCACAAGCAGCGTGTCGATGTCGGCATAGGCGGCGAAGCCCGGCGGCATCTCGCCCTCGGCCACGCGGCCCAGGACGATGCGGACGGGGTCTTTCCCGGCCCAGTGCCGGACGGTGAGCGCCGGTTTGTCGAGCAGCAGGGTGCGGTGTCCCACGACGATGGCTTGGTGCTGCGCCCTAAGGCGGTGAACGCGCATGAGGGTGCGTGGCGTGGAAAGCTGCGCCGGCGGCTCGCTGCCGTCCGTGCGCCAGCGGTCTATGAAACCGTCGCGCGAGCGTGCCCATTTCAGGGTGATGTAGGGCCGTTGCTGCGTCTGGAAAGTGATGAAGCGGCGGTTCAGTGCCAGACATTCGGCCTCGAGGACGCCGACGGTGACTTCGATGCCCGCCTCGCGCAGCATCCGGATGCCTTGTCCGTGAACGCGGGCAAAGGGGTCCACGCAGCCCACTACGACGCGCGGGATGCCCGTGCGGACAATGAGCGCGGCGCACGGCGGTGTCCGCCCGTAGTGGGAGCATGGTTCGAGGCTCACGTAGAGCGTGGCGGCGCCGAGAAGGGCGCGGTCCGCCGCGCGGACGGACCGTATGGCGTTGACTTCGGCGTGGGCCTGTCCGCAGTGGACGTGGTAGCCCTCGCCAAGGATGCGGCCCTCGTGGACCAGGACGGCGCCTACCATCGGGTTGGGCGGGGCGCCGGCCATGCCGTTGCGGGCCAGTTGGATGCAGCGGCGCATCCATTTCTCGTGTTCGTTTGTGATGGGCATGAGGAGGTGACAGTTTGGTCTGGGATATGGAGTTCCACCCAATTGCCGCGCGGCTTGAAATGCAACGCCGGGCTTGGCCCGTCGGCCGCGGTGTATTAACTTTGCAGGGCTATGTCTCCATACTACGAATTTTTGCGTGAAGCCTTGCGGTCCTGTTATGAAGGGCGCGAGGCCCGTGCCGTGGCTTTACTCGTGCTGGAGGAAGGGTTCGGCATCCCGCGGCTCGACGTCTACGCCGACAAAGTTAGGCATTTTTCGGAAGAAGAGCGGCAGCGGCTCCGCGATATTTCCCGCCGGCTGGCGGCAGGCGACCCCGTGCAGTACGTCCTGGGCCGGGCGGATTTCTGCGGCTTGCGCCTGAAGGTGACGCCCGACACACTGATACCGCGGCCGGAGACAGAGGAACTCGTGGCCTGGGCGGTGGCGGAGTGTGCCGGCGCCCGGCGCGTGCTCGATGCCGGAACGGGAAGCGGCTGCATTGCCGTAGCTTTGGCCCGCGCCCTTCCGCAAGCGTGGGTGGAGGCATGGGACGTCTCGGCAGGGGCACTGGCCGTGGCGGCGGAAAATGCGGCGGCCTGTGGCGTCGGCGTACATTGCAGACGACGCGACCTGTTGGCGCCGCAGCCGGACGCCGGGCCGTTTGACCTGATCGTCAGCAACCCGCCCTACGTCCGCGAGTCCGAACGGGCAGGTATGGAGGCCCGTGTGCTGGAACACGAGCCGGCCACGGCCCTCTTTGTCCCGGACGCCGACCCGCTGCGTTTTTATCGCGCCTTGGCGGAACTGGGGCGGCGGAGCCTGGCGCCGGGCGGGCGGATATACGTGGAAATCAACGCGGCCCTCGGTCCGCAGACGGCGGAATGCTTCGCTGCGGCCGGATATGCCGATGTGGAACTCCGGCGCGATGCTTTCGGGCGCAGCCGCATGGTGAAGGCCGTGCGCGCCCTCTCCCCCGCCCCACCGGGCTGCTGACAGGCGGCGCGGCGGCGATTCTGGGGCTGTAAGGGCGGTGCAGGGCTGATTTTTATATTAACTTTGCAGGCGCGAAGATTATTCAATTAACTCATATACATGGAAAAAGATTTGTTTACCTTGTCGCCCTACCGGGTGGCAGACATGTCCTTGGCCGGCTTCGGGCGCAAGGAAGTGGAGATTGCCGAACACGAGATGCCCGGCCTCATGGCGTTGCGCGAAAAGTATGGCGCAGCCCGCCCGTTGGCAGGCGCCCGCGTCATGGGCTCGCTTCACATGACCATCCAGACCGCCGTGCTTATCGAGACGCTGGCGGCCCTGGGAGCTGAGGTGCGTTGGAGTTCGTGCAACATCTATTCCACGCAGGACCACGCCGCAGCCGCGATGGCCGAGGCCGGGCACGGTGTCTACGCATGGAAGGGCGAGTCGCTCGATGAATACTGGTGGTGCGCGCTCCAGGCCATGAACTTTCCCGGCGGCCGCACGCCCGACCTCATTGTCGACGATGGCGGCGACGCCACATTAATGGTCCACCTCGGCGTACAGGCCGAGAAAGACCCCTCCGTACTTGATACGCCTTCGGGAAGCGGGGACGAAGCGGCGCTGAAGCGTTGCCTGAAGCGCGTCCTGCAGGAACGGCCCGGGTTCTGGACAAAGCTGGCCGCCGGCATTAAGGGCGTGAGCGAGGAGACCACGACGGGCGTCCACCGCCTGTATCAGATGATGGAGCGCGGTGAGCTGCTTTTCCCCGCCTATAATGTGAACGACTCGGTGACGAAGTCCAAGTTCGACAACCTGTACGGCTGCCGCGAGTCGCTGGCCGACGGCATCAAGCGGGCTACGGACGTGATGATTGCCGGCAAGGTGGCCGTCGTGGCCGGCTACGGGGAAGTGGGCAAAGGCTGCGCCCAAAGCCTGCGTTCCTACGGTGCGCGGGTCATCGTCACCGAGATAGACCCGATTTGCGCCCTCCAGGCGGCCATGGAGGGTTACGAAGTGCTGACAATGGACGAGGCCGCGCCTCTGGGTAATATCTTCGTCACGGCGACGGGTAACATAGACGTCATCACGACAGACCACATGGCCGCCATGCCCGACCAGGCTATTGTCTGCAATATCGGCCATTTCGACAGCGAGATACAGGTGGAGGCCTTGAAGCGGGTTCCGGGCATCGAGGTGACGAACATCAAGCCGCAGGTCGATTCGTACCGCTTCCCGGACGGACACCGCATCACGCTTCTGGCGGACGGGCGGCTGGTCAACTTGGGCTGTGCCACCGGGCATCCTTCTTTTGTCATGTCCAACTCTTTCACGAACCAGACGCTAGCGCAAATGGAGCTTTTCGCCCATTCCCACGAAGTCGGCGTCTATCGTTTGCCGAAGCGGCTCGACGAAGAGGTGGCGCGGCTCCATCTGGCGCGCATCGGCGTGCATCTGACGACGCTCACGGCCGCGCAGGCTGACTACATCGGCGTGCCCGTCGAAGGGCCGTATAAAGCTGAACATTACCGTTACTAATCCCCTACCCGCCCGGAGCGTCCGCCTCACCCGCAGGCCGTTCCGGGCGGCTTAATTCTTTCACACACATCATGAACGCTATCTTAAAGAAAATCCTGCCCGACTTTGTCGCCGTCGTGCTTTTCATGCTGATCAGCTTCGCCTACTCTTATGTGCCGGTGAGCCAGGGCATGGTCCTCGGCGGCCACGACTCGACCGCCTCCATCGGTCAGGGACAGGAACAGACCGACTATAAGGAACGCCACGACGGCGAGGTGACGCGCTGGACCAACTCCATGTTCAGCGGCATGCCTACTTACCAGATTTCGCCCTCCTACGGCCCTACGCAGCTGTTGGGCAAGATTTCCAACCTTTACGGGCTGACGACGACCGGCGTGCTTTGCTACGTCTTCATCCTCCTGCTCGGTTTCTACATCCTCTTGCGGGCTTTCAACTTCAAGCCTTGGCTTTCGGCCTTGGGGGCTGTCCTCTGGGCCTTTTCCTCGTATTTCTTCATCATCATCGCGGCGGGCCACATCTGGAAAGTCATGACGCTGGCCTTCATCCCGCCCACCATCGCCGGCCTCGTGCTCTGCTACCGCGGCCGCCTGCTTTGGGGCGGTGCCGTCACGGCGTTGTTCACGGCTTTCCAAGTGCAGTCGAACCACGTACAGATGACCTACTACTTCCTCTTTGTCATGTTCCTCTTTGTCGTGGCCTACGGCATCGCGGCCCTGCGGGGCGGCCGGCTTTCCGCTTCCCTGACGCCCGGTGCCTGGCTGCGGGCCACGGGGGTCGTGATTGTGGCGGGACTGCTCGGCGTCGCGGCCAACCTGCCTAACCTCTACCACACATACGAGTACAGCAAGCAGACGATGCGCGGCGGCTCGGAGTTGACGCCGCTGCCTGCCGCCGGCGGGCAGCAGCAGGCCGGGACAAAGGGCGGCGGTCTGGAATACGACTACATCACGCAGTGGAGCTACGGCATCGACGAGACGATGACGCTCCTTGTCCCCAACTTCAAGGGCGGCGGTTCGGGCAGCGTCGTGACGGAGGAAAACTATTACGACGAACCGGTACAGCAGCTTGTCAGCTACGCCCAGCCCGTGCAGCAATACCTCGACTCGCACCCGGTGGAGGGCGGCGCGCTTCCCGGTCTCAACCAGTATTGGGGCGATCAGCCCATGACCGTCGGGCCGGTTTATGTCGGCGCGTTCGTCTGCTTCCTCTTCCTGTTGGGCCTTTTCGTGGTGCGCGGCCCGGTGAAGTGGGCGCTCGCGGCCGCCACTGTGGTCTCGCTGCTCTTTGCCTGGGGGCACAACGTCCCGGCCGTGACACGCTTCTTCATTGACTATCTGCCGATGTATAACAAGTTCCGCACGGTGTCCTCGGCCCTGGTCATCGCGGAGTTCACCATGCCGCTGCTGGCCATGTTCGCCCTGGCCGAGACGCTGACCCGTCCCGGCTGGGCACAGTCGCGGCGCGGCCGCATCGGCCTCGGCGTGGCCGGCGCGCTGACGGCCGGCGTCTGCCTGCTGCTCTGGCTTTTCCCGGGCCTGGCCGGCGGCTGTCTCTCCTCCAGTGAGGCCACGACGATGGAAGCCCTGGCCAAGAGCGGGGCTTTCGACGCCCAGTTCCTTAGCGAATATGCCGGCGCCATTGCCGGCATCCGCCACGCCGTCCTTTCCCATAGCGCCGGCATCTCCCTGCTCGTGCTGCTGCTCTGCGGCGCGGTGTTCTACCTCGCCGCTGTGGTCCGCCGCGTGCCGGCTACGGTGGCCTGCGCGGCGCTGGCCGTAGTCTGCCTGGTGGACATGTGGGTGGTCAACAAGCACTATCTGAACGACGCGAACTTCACCGACCCTTACGTCCGTCTGGAAGGCTTTGCCAAGACGCCTGCCGACGAGCAGATCCTGCAGGACCCCTCGCCCGAGTACCGCGTCATCAGCTACGCGGCGGGCGACCCCTTCAACGAAAACACCACGAGCTACTGGCACAAGAATGTGGGCGGCTACCATGCGGCCAAGCTCCAGCGCTACCAGGACCTCATCGACCGCCACTTGCGCAAGGAGTATGCCGACTTTTACGCGCTTCTGGCCTCAACGGGCGGCCACGTCGGGACCGCCAATCTGGACTCGCTCATCCCGGTGCTCAACATGCTCAATACGAAATATTTCATCGTGACGCCTGAGTTGGCCGTGCAGAATCCCGCCGCCAACGGCAACGGATGGTTCGTGCGCAGCGTGAAGTTCGTCGACGGCGCCGACGCCGAGATGGCCGGGCTCACGGGGCTCGACACGAAGCGCGCCGCCGTGGCCGACGCCCGCTTCCGTCCGCAGCTCGACGGTTCGGCCCTCGACAGCGGCAGCGTCCGGTTGACGTCCTACGAGCCGAACGAGCTGCACTACGACGTCAGCTCCGCCCGCGGCGGCCTTGTGGTCTTCTCCGAGATATTCTATCCGGGCTGGACGGCCACAATCGACGGGAAGCCGGCCGAGCTGGGCCGCGCCGACTACGTGCTGCGGGCCCTCAAGGTGCCGGCCGGCAGCCACAAGGTGGTCCTCGAGTTCCGGCCCGCCTCCGTCAGCACCACCAACGCCATCGCCTATGCCGCGCTGGCCGTCGTGATGCTCTGCTTCGTCGGGGCGCTTGTCCTCGTCGTGGTCCGTCGGTCCAAGTCCTGACGCGCCTTAGCGGCGCAGCCACGGGGCTTAGTCCGGTGCAAACCGGGCTAAGCCCCGTTTTTTCTGCCCTTAGGCCCGTGGCCGCGGGCAGGGGGCGGAAGGAGAAAAGGAGTGGAAAATTTGGCCCTTCCCCCGGCTTGCCGTATTTTTGCACTACGGATTGAAATCACTACACGAAAGATTATGAGTTTACAATGTGGCATCGTCGGTTTGCCGAACGTGGGCAAGTCGACGCTCTTCAACTGTCTGAGCAACGCCAAGGCGCAGTCCGCCAACTTCCCCTTTTGCACCATCGAGCCGAACGTGGGCATGATCACCGTCCCCGACGAGCGCTTGAACCGTCTGGCCGAACTGGTCCATCCGGGCCGCATCGTGCCCACGACAGTAGAGATCGTCGACATCGCAGGACTGGTGAAGGGCGCCTCGAAAGGCGAAGGCTTGGGCAACCAGTTCTTGGGCAACATCCGCGAGACGGACGCCATCATCCACGTACTGCGTTGCTTTGACGACGACAACGTGGTCCATGTGGACGGTTCGGTGGACCCCGTGCGCGACAAGGGCATCATCGACACCGAACTGCAGCTGAAGGACCTCGAAACGGTGGAAAACCGCCTGCGCCGCGTGGAGAAGACCGCCCTCATGGGCGGCGACAAGGCAGCCAAGACGGAGTATGGCGTGCTGCAGGCCTACCGCGCCGCACTGGAGCAGGGCAAGTCGGCCCGCACCGTGCAGTTCGAGACGAAAGAGGAGCAGAAGGCGGCGAAAGGCCTCTTTCTGCTCACGTCGAAGCCCGTGCTCTACGTCTGCAACGTGGACGAGGCATCGGCCGCACGCGGCAACGCCTACGTGGAGCGCGTGCGCGAAGCCGTGGCCGAGGAGGGCGCGCAGGTGCTGGTGCTGGCCGCACAGACGGAGGCCGACATCGCCGAACTGGAGACCTACGAGGAGCGCCAGCTCTTCCTGCAGGACATCGGCCTGGAGGAAAGCGGATGCAACCGCCTGGTCAAGGCCGCCTATGCCTTGCTCGACCTGGAGACGTTCATCACGGCCGGCGAGATGGAGGTGAAGGCCTGGACCTACCGCCGCGGCTGGAAGGCGCCCCAGTGTGCCGGCGTCATCCACACGGACTTCGAAAAAGGCTTCATCCGCGCCGAAGTCATCAAGTACGACGACTACGTGCGCTGCGGTTCGGAAGCGGCCGTGCGCGAGGCCGGGCTGCTCCATGTGGAGGGGAAGGACTACGTCGTGCAGGACGGCGACATCATGCACTTCCGCTTTAATGTCTAACCCCCTGCCCTACCGGAACCTTAGCCATGACACTGCTTCACATCGTCTGGGACGTGAGCGAGACGGCGTTGCACATCGGCTCTTTCGAGCTGCGCTGGTATTCGCTCCTCTGGTGCGTGGGCCTGGCGCTGGCCTACGTCATCGTCTACAAGCTCTACCGGGAGCAGAAAATCCCGATGGAGAAGTTCGACCCCCTCTTCTTCTACTGCTTCATCGGCATCCTGGTGGGTGCGCGTCTGGGCCACTGCCTCCTTTACGAGCCGGCCTATTTCCTCTCCCACCCCGTCGAGATGTTCCTCCCCGTCCGCGAGACGGCCGACGGCTGGCGCTGCACGGGATATAGCGGCCTGGCCTCGCACGGCGGGACGCTGGGCCTCATCCTGGCCTTGTGGCTCTACGTGCGCCGCACGAAGCTGAACATCATGCGCGTGGTGGACAACATCGCCATAGCCACGCCCGTGACGGCCTGCTGCATCCGTCTGGGAAACCTGATGAACTCGGAAATCGTAGGCAAGCCGACGGGGACGGACTACGGCTTCATCTTTCCGAACAGTTCGGAGGCCTTCAGCCGTGCCCTGCCCTGCCACCCTGCCCAGCTCTACGAGGCGGTGGCCTACCTCGTCTTTTTCTTTGTCGGCTGGTGGTTCTACCGCCGCTACAAGGAGCGCGTGGGCACGGGCTTCTTCTTCGGCTGGTGCCTGACGTCCATCTTCACGTTCCGCTTTTTCGTGGAATTTTTCAAGGCCGTGCAGGAACCGTGGGAACTGGACCTCGTCGCGGCCATAGGGCTGAATCAGGGGCAAGTGTTGAGTATCCCCTTTGTGATAATCGGCCTTTACTGCATGCTGGGCGGCAAGTGGTGCCGGCGGTTGGGCGAGCCCCGCGCGAAGCGGCCGGCCTGAGGCTGCCGGCCCGTCCGGCGTCGTGCCACCGGCCCGTCCGGCCCTCCCTTGAGGATATGAAAGAAAAAGACGCTTCCCCGCCGTGCGGCCGGGAAGCGTCGCTGCTTTGAAGCCGGGGCCGTATCCCGGCTTTTTTATTTCAGGATGACCTTACGGCCGTCTGACGTGACGTAGACTCCGCTGCCGGGCTTCTCCACGCGGCGTCCGCTCAAATCGTAGTAGACTGGCTCACCCTGCGGTGTGGCGGCGGGTTGGGTTATGCCGGTGACGAGCTGCTCGGGCGTGAGGACGTATTGCGGCGTCTCGTTGCTTCCGGCCGTGAAGTAGGCCTGGTTGGCCGCAATCTGGCCTGTGGCGGCCTCGCGCAGGCGGAATACACCCTGTGTGCCGTCTCCCTGGAGCAGATATACGTTCTCACCGCTCACGGAGACGGCCTTCAGCGTGCCGCTCAGGAGGTTTCCTTCCAGGGCCGGGACATCGGCCACGATGGGCAGGAGACAGCTCTCTGCCGCCGTTTCCACGATGACGGGCGTCTGTGCCGGCACGGTGCCTTCTACTTCAGCGATGCGCAGGGCGGGGATATCGCCGTCGGCTGTGCCGTAGTCGGTGACGGTGTAGGCTTTCACGTCCTCCGGCAACTGTACGGCAAACGGGTAGCAGGCAGTGGCCCATCCGCCGGATACGGCCAGTTCCTGTGCGTCAACCGGCTCGATGTACCAGCGCGAGCCTTCTTCGTTGCTCGTCCAGGGCACGAGGCGGCGACAGTCGGCGGCCAGGTGGAGGGCATTGTAGGTGGCGTTGGCGCCGTTGGTGCAGATGATGGCGCTCTTGCCGTCGGGCGCGGACTGTACGGAGTAGATGCCGGCGGCCGCGCTTTCGGCGACCGGAGTCTCCTGTTCTACGGCGCGGGTGGCGCCGGCGAAGGAGGCGGCGTTGCCGTTGTAGAGCGTCCACGTATTGTTGCCGCTACGGCGGAAGGTGAAGAGCTGGTCGGCGTCGGTCGTGACAGACGCTTCGACCGTGAGCGTCGATGTGCCCGGTACGAGGTAGAGCGTGGCGTTCCGGCGCCCTACGTTGCGCAGGCGGTACCATTGCCCTTCCTCAATGCCGATGAGTCCGCCGGCAAGTTCGCGGTTGAAGGCGGCGTAGTCCTCAAGTTCTCCCGTCTCGGCGAATCGGGCGAGAGCGGCTTCCAGTCCGGCGCGGCTATCGGGTGAGGTGGTGCCCACGTAGCCGGAGAAGTCGACGGAGTTCATGCGGCTTTCCACGCCGGCCTGGCGCATGAAGGCGGCGCGGTCCTCCGTGTCGGGCGCGTAGCTGTAGGCGCCGTCCGTGAGGCCTTCGAGGCTGTATTGCTTGTAGACCATCGTGTAGTCCGCGTCGTGCAGGCGCTCCTCGTAGTAGAAGGCGATGGAGTCGTTGGCCTGCATGGTCATTGTGGAGTAGGCGGAGTTGAGGTAACTGCTCTGGTGGCTACCGTCCCAGCCGGCGGCAAATTCGGCAGGGGTGGCGAAGTCGGCAAACGTTTCCAGCACTTTCCAGTAAATGCCGACGTTGGCACGGCCCGGGCCGAGCGGGAGCGACTGCAAGGCCACGTAGACGTTGGCGCCGTCGCTGTTGCGGCGGGCCGGCACGATGAGAATCTCGCCGTTAGTGCTGTTGCTCTGGCAGCTTACGCCTCCTTCGTAACCCTCGGAGGCCACGGCCTGGTTCCAGAAGCCTTCGGCCTTGGCCACGTCGGTATAGGAGAAGAGGTTATAGTAGCGTCCGCCGTTCTTGCGCGAGCTGAGCACGACGCTGCCGTCCGGCAGCTCCTCGCACTTGGGTTCGTCGCCGGCGGCGGCAGGGGAAGCGTCGGTGGTGCCGAGGGCGTGCCACGTCTGGCCGAAGTCGTCCGAGTAGATTACGCGGTTACCGCCGGGGCGTGCGCACAGGGCGGCGTACAGGCGGTAGTATTCGCCCACCTTTACGTAGCGGCTCTGGCAGATGCGGCCCGAGCCGAAGAAAAGCCCGGCCACGTTGCCCAGGGCACTGCCGTCGAAGAGGGAATAAATGGATTCCGTGATGTCTTCCGGGGCGGACCAGGTACGGCCGTTATCCTCGCTGTACAGGCGTGCCACGCGGATGGGAGACTGGCGGGTGGAGGAGCCGTAGACTACGTTGCCGGCGGCACAAATGAGTAGCACACGGTCGCTTTCATGGTCGGCCACGAGCGCGGCGTCGCCGTAGCCCGTGTCAGGACGATTTGCGATGCCTGTGCCGTCTGCCACGGTGAAGGCTTCGCCCCACGTCTGGCCGTTGTCCGTACTGATGCGGCCCACGATGTCTACGTGCCCATAGCCGATGTCTGCGCCGCAGGGACGGTAGTCGGAGAGCGCGAGCAGGGCGCCGTCGTGTGTCCGGGCGATGGCAGGGATGCGGTAGGGCACGCCGCCTGAGCGGGTCACGAAGAGTTCGGTGTAAGCCTCGGCGGGTGCTCCGCCCGGCGCTACCTTAACGATGAAGCGTGCGGTGCGTGCCGCCTTTGTCGTGTTGTCTGCGGACGCGACGGTGAAGGAAGCGCTCCGTTCGCCCGGCCCCACGACGCTGACGCTCGCTGTGCCGTTGCCGGCGCACGTGACGGCGTCGCCGCCGGCCGGGGTGACGGTCATGTCGGTCCCTGCGGCGTTGGTGAAGTCGAACGAGTAACCGGCGATGACGTAGCCCTGGTCGGCCGTGAGCGTGTAGGTGCTGCCGCCTTGGGTGGCGTAGCAGTCGATGGACGTGCCCGCGGCGGCCATGTCGTTGCGGGCGGTGGTGAGCGTGAGGCCCGGCGATGTGGCGTTGCTGGCCCATGCGGAGGCGTAGGTGCCGTTTCCGTTGGTGGCGGTGAATACGCCGTTAGCCATGTCCACGACGAAGGCTGTGGTGCCCGCCTCGTCCTGCGGCCCGGCTTCTTCGGGCCCGCCTTCCGTGCTGTCGTAGAGTATCACGCGCGACAGGCCGATGAAACAGCCGCCGTTGTCCGTGCCCTTTGAGGCCGTGATGCGGAGGCACAGCGAGCCGTCGGGCTCAGGCGTAGCCGCTGTCCCGGCCTCGAGCACCGGTAGCGATGGCTGTGATGTGTTCAGGTCGTAGTCTGTCAAGGCGGCAAAGTCCGTGAGGCTTTCTTCGCTGGCTCCCTGCAGGGCGGTCAGGTTCCATTCCCTTACCTGTCCCGGAGTCTGGTAAGCGCCCTGTGCGTTGAGGGCGCGGGTTTCGAGCTGTATGCGGTCGAAGGCGAATTCCGGTGCCAGGCCGGAGATGTTGACCGTAAAGGAAATTTCCTCGCCGGCCGTAGCGTTAATGTCGGGGCAGAGTACAGAAGGCGTCACGCCCGTTCCCGCGGTCTTCATGTCGTGTGATACGGCCAGCGTGGCCCGGGCGCCCGGAACGGGCTGCCCGTTTTCGTCCGTAAGTCCTACGGCGACTTCGTTGGCGGTGGCGCCGGCGCGGGTGAAAGAGAGGCGTACCCGTTCCTGGGCGTCGAGTTCCGCTGCCAGCGCCGGGCCGGCCAGTGCCAGGAGCAGTGCTCCCGCGCGGAGTAAGTATTTTTTCATAGACAATAGCTGCTTTAGTAAAATCGTTGATAAGGATGCGGGCCGGGGGTGGCGGCGTTATTTCAACAGGTCCTTGATGTCTTCCTTGCCGATTTTCGAGAAGTTGTCGCGCATGGCGGTGTCGCCCTTGAGGTTCTCGAGGCGGTAGAAGTCCATGAAGCCCATGTTGCCGTCGCGCAGGGCTTGTGCCAGGGCCTTGGGCACTTCGGCTTCGGCCTGTATCACTTCGGCGCGGGCTTCCTGGGCCTTGGCCTTCATTTCCTGTTCCGTGGCCACGGCCATGGCGCGGCGTTCCTCGGCCTTGGCTTGCGCGATGTTCTTGTCCGCGTTGGCTTGGTCTATCTGCAGGGTCGCGCCGATGTTCTTGCCTACGTCGATGTCCGCGATGTCGATGGAGAGGATTTCGTAGGCAGTGCCGGCGTCGAGGCCCTTGCGCAGCACGAGCTTCGAGATGGAGTCAGGGTTTTCGAGCACTTCCTCGTGCGAGTTGGCCGAACCGATGCTCGAGACGATGCCTTCGCCCACGCGCGCCAGGATGGTGTCTTCGCCGGCGCCGCCTACGAGCTGGTGGATGTTGGCGCGCACGGTGACGCGGGCTTTGGCGATGAGCTGGATGCCGTTTTTGGCGACGGCGGCCACCGGGGGTGTGTCGATGACTTTCGGGTTGACGGACGTCTGCACGGCTTCGAACACGTCGCGGCCCGCGAGGTCGATGGCCGTGGCCTTTTCAAACGAAAGGTCGATGTTGGCTTTCGAGGCGGAGACCAGGGCGTGGACCACGCGCTGTACGTGGCCGCCCGTCATGTAGTGCGCTTCGAGGTTGTCGCGCGTGATGGTGTGAAGCCCGGCCTTGTGCGCTTCGATGAGGCTTGGGACGATGACCGAGGGCGGCACGTTGCGGATGCGCATGAGGAAAAGCTGGATGAGCGAAATCTTTACGCCCGACACCTTGGCCGAGAGCCACAGGAAGAAGGGCACGAAGTAGAAAAAGATGGACAGCGCCACGACGATGACGACGGCGACGATGACCGGGTAGATGACGGCTACGTTCATAAGCATATGCGGTAAGTTTTAAGGGTGAATGATTCGTTTTTACGGCAAAAGCGTGCGGCCCGCCTCGCGCACCAGTGCGAGCAGGCTGTCTACGGCTTCGGGGCGCGTGGCCCAGCTCGTCACGAAGCGGACGACGGACTCCTCCTCGCCGCGCGGGCCCCAGTACTCGAAGCTGGCGTGGCGCGCCAGCGCGTCCACGACGGCGGCCGGCAGGCGGAAGAACTGCTGGTTGGTGGGTGAGGGCACGGCCGGCGCGAAGCCGCAGGCGGCGAAGCCTTCGCGCAGGCGCTGCGCCAGGTCTACGGCGTGGCGGCCCAGCCGGACGTAAAGCCCGTCGGTGAAGA
Source organism: uncultured Prevotella sp. (assembly GCA_902464615.1). Taxonomy (GTDB): domain Bacteria; phylum Bacteroidota; class Bacteroidia; order Bacteroidales; family Bacteroidaceae; genus Alloprevotella. Next base: position 76,526 of record CABQKA010000002.1, read on the forward strand.
GCGTGTCGAACTGCAGGCCCAGCAGCCGCCCTTTGGCCAGTACGGCGCCGTGCTGCTTGGCTAGGCTGAAGAAGTGGGGCAGGCGTCCCGGCTCACGGGCTACGACGGCTTCGCCGAAGAGGGCGCCGACTTTCGTCCCGCCGATGTAGAACACGTCGGCCAGCCGTGCCAGGTCGGGCAGCGTCACGTCGTTCTCGCGGGCCGCCAGGGCGTAGCCGAGGCGTGCGCCGTCCACGTAGAGCGGGATGCCTGCGCCGCGGCACAAGGCGGAGAGTTCCTCCAGCTCCTTCAACGAATAGAGCGTGCCCAGTTCCGTGGGCTGGGAAATGTAGACCAGACCCGGGGCCACCATGTGTTCGCGCGTGTCGTCGGCGTCGTAGGCTTCCAGGCAGGCTTTGAGTCCGGCGGCAGACAGCTTGCCGTCGCGTCCCGGAAGGGCCAGGACTTTATGGCCCGTGGCCTCTATGGCGCCGGCCTCGTGTACGTTGATGTGGCCCGTGTCGGCACAGACGGCTCCTTCGTGCCGTCGCAGCAGGGCGTCGATGACCGTCGCGTTGGTCTGTGTGCCGCCGACGAGGAAATGCACGGCGGCGTCGGGCGTCCCGCAGGCCTGGCGGATGCGTTCGCGCGCCGAGCGGCAGTAGTCGTCCGTGCCGTATCCCGGCGTCTGTTCCAGGTTGGTGGCCGCCAGACGGGCGGCGATTTCGGGGCAGGCCCCTTCCATGTAGTCGCAGTCGAAGTGAAGCATGTTTTTGCAGTGTGTGGGCAGGCCGGTGCGTACCGCGTTGCCGGACGTTGGTCACGGGCGGGCGGCTCTGCCTTGCAAATATAGTGATTCCGTGAGGATTGGCGGCGCTTTTCCGGAATATATTTCTTGCTTCCTTTTATCCCGTTGTTTCCGGGCTAAGGCTTGTTGTTTCCGGGCTAAGGCTTGTTGTTTCCGGGCTAAGGTTTGTTGTTTCCGGGCTAAGGTTTGTTGTTTCCGGGCTAAGGCTTGTCCGTCTGGGGGCTAAGGTTTGAGTACGAAAAAGTCCCGCCGGGCTTGCGGGCCCGGCGGGACAGGGTAGGGAATGGCGCGTAGCGCGCTTTATTCGTCTGCGATGATGGTGAACTCGGCACCGGAGGCAAACTCGTTGCCGTTCTGTTCGCTCAGTGCGGTGAAGCGCACGTAGCGTGCCTTTACCGGTTTGCTGAACATGACGCGGCTGGTCTTCGAGCCTTTTTCAAATGCGCCTTTGGCGACCGGCTCGCTCCAGTTTTTGCCGTCGTCGCTCACTTGGATGGAGTACTCCTTGACGTTTCCGTTGCTGCCGTCCGTGCGCGGCGTGTAGGTGAAGCCTTTCATCAGCTTGCTTTCGCCGGCGTCGAAGTCTACCCAGTGCGGGTATTTGGCCAGCGTCACGGAGTACATGGTGTGCCACATGGTGCTCGGGTTGCCGTCCACGAAGTTTGCGGCCCTGCCGCTGCCCGGCTCTTCGCTCGAAGCGTAGACTACTTCGAGGGGTATGCTTTCAATCTTCTCGAAGGCGTTGTGCATCTTCAGCTCGGGAGCGTCCTTGTACCAGGCGGCTACGGTCCCGCCTTCGCGGAACTTCACCGGTGCGGTGTAGGTCTGTGCCTTCTTGCCGTTGAGGCTGTAAAGGATGGTGCGTCCCTGTTCCGGGCTTTCGAGCGTGAGCTCGCCGGTGCGGCTGCGGCTGATGAGGATGGGCTTCACGCCGGCAGCGGCCACGTGGCTTTGAGCGGCGGCGTTGTTGCCCTTGACAGGCCGGATGATGAAGCCGAAGTTATAGCCGGTGGCGTAGGCGCGGTCTTCGGTGAGCGGTCCGCCTTGTCCGCAGCTGTTGCCGCCGAGGCCGGTCACTTTGGCGTCGAGGTGCAGGAAGACGCTCTGGCTCTTAGGCAACTGGTAGGGATGGGGCGCCATCATGAGCTGCATCTGGCTCCAGGGGAGGGCAGAGGCCGACATGGCGCTGTCGGCTACGAAGGCTACGCCGTTGCCGGAGGCGTCGGTGAGGGCGCACCAGCGCACGTCTTCACGGTTGCCCATGGCCTGGGGCTTACCGAGCAGGATGCCTTGCTGGGCTACCGGGCTTTGGTGGATTTCGATGTTCTGCCCTTCCTTACGGTCGTTGTAGTTGTTGACGGGACCGCGGCCGTAGTAGGTGTATTGGCTGAAGTCGTCGGGCAGTTCCATGGCGTAGCCGACGCGCGGCAGGGCCAGCGAGGGCTTGTTGGAGGAGATGGCGCTCTGCAGCTCAATGGAGCCGTCGGCGTAGACGGTCCAGTTCTGGTTGGTCGTGAACTTGAAGTCGCAGGGGCGCGTCGTGTCCTCGTCGACGGCGTAGATGCCGGAAGAGGGGTAGTTGAATTTCTGGTAGATGCGGGCGGGGTGCGGCGCCTGGCTTTCCACGGTGAAGGAAAGCGTCACGGAGCCGTCTTTGCCCTTGGCCTTACTCCATCCCGTCACTTTGTGCTGGAGATTGTGCAGGCCGTTCTGTCCCCATTCGCCCCAGGCCCAGTTGTCGTTGTCGGTCGGCGCGCGGAAGGCGTCGAGCTTCGGGCCCTTGCCGTCGGCGATGATGGTCTTGCCGCCGTAGGTGAGGGCGTAGAGCGAGCCGGTCTTGGTGTCGAACTTGGCTTCAAAGCCGTCGCCCTTCACACTGACGAGGTTACCCTGAGTGGTTTCTTCCAAGCTGGCTGTGCCGTTGCCATTGGCTGCCTCGGCGATGCTCTTTACGCCGGTGGCTGCCTTCACAGGAAGCTGTGCCTCCATCTGTACGTATCCTTTCTTTGCCCACGGCATGTCTTGGGCGAGGAGGAATTGCACTTTGACGAAGTACTCTCCCTGCGGGTCGAGCTGGGTGTAGTCATAGGGCAGCGAGTAGATTTGTTTCTGGCGCGGGCCGATTGCTGTGCGCGGGCCCTTCATGGCTGTGCTCTTCTGCACTTCCACGCCGTCTTTCCACAGGGACCATTCGATGACGTAGTCGGTGAGCGGCGTGAAGTAGTTTTTGTTGAAGATTTCGATTTGTCCCTGCTTCATGTCGACGGCTTTGACGCCCACGTTCTGGTAGACGCGTTTCACCTCGTAGTATTGGCCTTTCGGCGTGAGGTCGGGCAGCATGATGCCGTCCATGCAGAATGTGCCGTCGCACGGGCGGTCGCCGAAGTCGCCGCCGTAGGCGAAGTAGCGTGTGCCGCTCTCTTTGTCGTAGGAGTAGATTCCGTGGTCTATCCATTCCCAGATGGCGCCGCCGATGAAGAAGTTTGTGCTCTCGATGGCGTCCCAGTAGTCTTGCAGGTTACCTGTGGCGTTGCCCATGGAGTGGCCGTACTCCGAGATGTGGTAGGGATATTTCATGTCGTACTTGCCCTTTACGGCTTCGCGTACCCAGGGGATGGAGGGATACTGGTTCGAGCCGATGTCCACGATGTCGTTGTTACGCTCATACTGCACGGGGCGCGAGGTGTCGAAGGCCTTGATGGCGTCGTAGGCCGCGACGAAGTTCTTGCCGGGTCCGGCTTCGTTGCCCAAGCTCCAGAGGCAGACGGAAGGATGGTTCACGTGGGCGTGGACCATTTCCAGGTTGCGTGCCACGTGTGCGTTTTTCCATTCGGCCGGGTGGGAGAGGCTCGCGTCGCCGTAGTAGTATTCGTGGCTTTCGATGTTGGCCTCGTCCTCCAGGTAGATGCCGTACTTGTCGCACAGGTAGTACCAGTAGGGGTTGTCCGGGTAGTGGCTGTTGCGGACGTGGTTGATGTTGGCCCGCTTCATGAGCATCACTTCCTTTTCCATCTGTTCGCGGGTAATGGCGTGTCCGCGTTCGGGATTAGTCTCGTGGCGGTTGACGCCTTTCATCTTGATGGGCTGGCCGTTGAGGTAGTAGTAGCGTCCTGCGAGGCCGAACTCGTCGGCGCTGGCCGGCGTGTCCTTGATTTCAATCTTGCGGAAGCCCACTATGGTGGAGAAGGTCTCGACGGTGCGGCCCTTCTTGTCTTTCAGTTCCCCGACGAGCGTGTAGCGGTACGGGCGTTCGGCGTTCCAGGGCTTCACGGCCGTGCCGGCGTGGAGCGTGGTGCTGACCTCGCACTCGCCGCCTTTGTCCAGCTGTTCCAGCGTCGCGCTTATCGTGACGCCTTCCACAAGGCGGTTCTCGTCGCTGTAGAGCTGGTTTTCGTAGAGCGTGTACGTCAGGGTGCAGTCCTTCGCCTTTTTGCCGTAGTTCTGCACGTAGGTCTTGATGTGGAGCGATGCGTCCGTGTACGTGGCGTCATAGTCCGGTATGGCCACGACGTCGCGCACCTGCAGCTGGGGCTTCGAGGTGAGGTAGACGGAGCGTATGATACCCGGCAGGCGCATCATGTCCTGGCTCTCGAGGAAGGAGGCGTCCGAGTTGCGGTACACTTCCACGGCCACGACGTTCTCCTTGCCTGCCTCCACGTAGGGGGTGATGTTGAACTGTGCCAGGTTGCGCGAGTTTTTCGAGAAGCCTACGTAGCGGCCGTTCACGTAGAGATAGAAAAACGAATCCACACCGTCGAAGTTGAGATAAATCTCGCGGCCGTCCCAGTCTGCCGGGACCTCGAAGGTGCGGCGGTATGAGCCTACTTCGTTACGGTGTTTGTACGTGGGCCAGTCTTCGGGCGGCGTGCGCATGACGCCCCCGCGCCAGTCGTCCACTTTCACCGAGTGCTGGAAGATGACGCGCTGGTTCGAATAGATGGGCACGCCGTATTTCAGCGAGCCGTCTTTCTGGATGCCTACGACGTTCCAGCACATGGGTACCTGCACCTTGTCCCAGCTGCTGGCGTCGAAGTCCGTCCGGTAGAAGTCCTTCGGGCGGTGGTCAGGGTCGGGTGCCCAGTGGAAGTCCCACTGCCCGTCGAGCGAGCGCCAGTATGCGCTTGCCTCGGGGAGCACTTTGCGTGCGCTCTCCACATCGGCAAACGAAAAGAACCACGCGTGAGGCCGCTCTTTGTTGTAGGACAGGGAGTCGGGGCTTTGCCATTCCATGCCAGTGGGCGCGGCCATGTCTCCGTAGAGGAAACCGCCGGGGGCAGGCACTACGTCGGCCCACAGCGGCACGGTCATACACCCCAAAAGCACTGTCAATGTTTTCTTGTACATACGTTTCTGGGTATTAAATTTATATTCAAGGATATTTCTGCACAAATGTACGAAGTTTATTTGGTTGCGTGCCCCGTCTGGCCATATTTTTTGCACGCGTTAGGAATTTGCGCGCCGGCGCGTGCGGCGTGGCCATTCCCTGTCTCCACCTTTCCGCCGGGACGGGGCCGGGCTTTCCGCTCCGCATCCCGGTTGTGTGTCCGCGTTGCGGAGTTTCCACGGGGCTTATTCCCGTCTTTACGGGCCTTAGCCCCGTGCCGGCGGGGATAGGCCTCATTCGGCGCGGAAGCGTCCGCCGGTGACGTCGGCCAGGTCGAGCGCACGGTAGACCATCTGGTATCCTCCCGGTTCCTCTTCGTAGAAGAATCCGATACGGCCGTCGGCCTGGAGCGTCATGGTGGAGTAGGCCGACCCTTTTGCGGACACTTCGTAGCTGCCTTCCCAGTGGGAGGCGAAGCGCAGCGGCGTGTTGTAGTCCGAGGGTTCGTCGAGCGTCTTCCAGTAGAGGGTCACGTGGCTGCGGCCCGGTCCGGCGGGCACGCTTTGCAGGGCCAGCGGGGTGCGGCGGCCGGCGGCGTCGCGTGCGGTGACGATGAGCACTTCGCCGTTGCAGGCGCCCCCTTCGTTGCTGATGCCGCCCGGCGCCGTTTTCGAGTCGACGGGTGCGCCCCAGACGCCGCGGGCGGCGTCCACGTCGGTGTAGCGGAACACGTTGAAGTAGCGGCCGCCCTGTTTGCGCGAGCTGAGCAGCACGCTGCCGTCGGGCAGTTCCTCGCACTTCGGCTCGTCGCCTTTCGGTGCGCAGGAGGTTTCGGCGCCGCCCAGGACGCCCCACGAGCGGCCGAAGTCGTCGGAGTAGAGGACGAAGTTGCCGCGGTGCGTGCAAAGCGCGGCGTAGAGGCGGTAGTAGCGTCCGGTCTTGACCTGGCGGCTCTGGCAGATGCGTCCCGAACCCATGAACAGGCCGTTCACGCGGCCGCCGAAGAGGTCTTGGTAGACTGTTTCGGTCAGGTCCGTCGGGCGCTCCCACACCCAGCGGCCCGCCTTGCGGTCCCATTTGGCGTGCGTACTGACGATGCGCAGGGGATGGTCCGGGGTGGACTTCCAGTAGGGGACATCGCCCGAGGCACAGACGAGAAGCAGTTCGCGCCGGTCGCGGTCGGCCACGAGGCAGGCGTCGCCGTAGCCCGTCTCGGGCCCGCTGCCCGTCCCGGCAAGCACCGTGAAGGGCGGGCTCCACGTGGCGCCGTTGTCGTCGCTCGTGCGGCCCAGGATGTCTACGCGGCCGTAGCCTATGTCGCCGCCGCAGGGACGGTGGTCCGTGAGTGCGACGAGCTGCCCGCCGCGGGCGGTGGTCAGGGCTGGGATGCGGTAAGGGAAACCGGTCGAGTCGCCGGTGTGGAACAGGACAGTCTGCGCCTTTGCGGCGGGCACGGCTGCGAGGCAGACAACAAGCGAGAGGAGGAGTTTGCGCATGGCGGTGTGAATTTTGGAAATGGTACAATGAAATGGTCATTCGCCCCAGGTGGAGCGGTCTAAGTTGCGGTAGCCCACGGCTTCGGCCACGTGGCGTGCGCCGACTTGCGGCGCTCCGTCGAGGTCGGCGATGGTGCGGGCCACCTTGAGGATGCGTTCATAGGCGCGGGCCGAGAGGCCGAGGGCTTTCATGGCCCGGCTCAGGCGGTCGGCGCCTTGGGCGTCGGGTAGCGCGTAGCGTTGCAGCTGGCGCGCCGTCATTTGTGCGTTGCAGTGCGTGCCGTTCTCTCCCCGGAAGCGCTCCGTCTGCACTTCGCGGGCCCGTACCACGCGCTCCCGGATGGCCGCGCTCGGTTCGCCGGCCGGCGCGTGGGCCAGTTCTTCCACAGATACGGGGGCCACTTCGACCTGTATGTCGATGCGGTCGAGCAGCGGGCCGGAGATGCGGTTCATGTAGCGGTGTATCTGCCCCGGCGTGCAGGCGCAGGGCCGCGTCGGGTGGTTGTAGTAGCCGCAGGGGCAGGGGTTCATCGAGGCAACGAGCATGAAGGAGCAGGGCAGGGTGGCCGTGTATTTGGCCCGCGAGATGGTGATGACGCGGTCTTCGAGCGGCTGGCGGAGCGTTTCGAGGGCCGAGCGGCTGAACTCGGGGAGCTCGTCGAGAAAGAGGACGCCGTTGTGGGCCAGGCTGATTTCGCCGGGCTGGAAAGTGCTTCCGCCCCCGATAAGGGCCACGTCGGAGATGGTGTGGTGCGGGCTGCGGAAGGGGCGGCGCGTGATGAGCGCCGTTTCCCCGTCCAGCTTTCCCGCTACGGAGTGAATCTGCGTCGTCTCCAGGCTTTCGGCCAGCGTGAGGCGGGGCAGGATGGAGGGCAGGCGTTTGGCCATCATGCTCTTGCCGCAGCCCGGGCTGCCTACGAGCAGCAGGTTGTGGCCGCCGGCGGCTGCGATTTCGAAGGCGCGCTTCACCTGTTCCTGCCCTTTTACGTCGGCGAAGTCGAGCGGGTCGTTCCCTTGGGCGGCAAGAAGGCTGTCCTGCGTGGCGGCGGCCTTCACGGGCGACAGGGCGGAACGCCCGTCGAGCAGTGCGGTGACTTCGGCCAGCGTGGCGACGCCGTAAACGCGCAGTCCTTCGACGACGGCGGCTTCGAGGGCATTGCGGCGGGGGACGATGAGGGACGCATAGCCCAGTTGCCGTGCCTTGATGGCTATGGGGAGTGCGCCTTTCACGCCGTGAACCGTACCGTCCAAGCCTAATTCGCCGACGATGAGGCAGCCTTCCAGCGCGTCCGTCTTTACCAGTTTGGCGGCGGCCAGCAGACCGATGGCCAGCGGCAGGTCGTAGCCCGAGCCTTCCTTGCGGACGTCGGCCGGGGCAAAGTTGACGGTCGTGTTCATCTGGGGAAGACGGTAGCCGGTGTTCTTCAGTGCGCTCTCCACGCGCATCCGGCTTTCACGCACGGCACTGTCGGGGAGACCGACCATAAAGAAGCTGTCGTTTCCCTTCCAGGTGTTGATTTCGAGGAATACGGGAAGTACGTTCAGGCCGCATAGCGCGGCGGTGTTGACTTTGACTAACATGGGCGAGGATAGGGTGGGGAGGTTGGCGCGGACTTCCCGTGCCGGGAGATGCTATTGCCGCGGCGTCGGGGAGCGTCGGCCGGGCTGCGGCGCTTTGCGGCGCAGCATTCCGCCAGGGGATGCCGGTTCGGCCGTGAGGGCTTGCTCCGGCTACCGGGCGGGAAGGGCGTCGCTGACGCGGCGTTCGAGGTCGTCGGCCGGGATGTCGCGGGCCACGATGTTGCCTTTTTCGTCGACCAGTATGGTTCCGGGGACGTAGCGCATGCCCAGGCGGCGGACCAGCTGTCCGTCGAAAGTGCGGCCGTCGCAGACGACGGGCCCGTCGAGGGAGTCGCGCTTGGCCCTGCTGCGGGCCCGCGACGGAAGCGCGTCGAGCGCGACGGAGAGTACGCCCAGCTGTTTGCCGTAGGCGCGCTGCAGGCGGCGCAATTTTCGGATGAGCGTCGTGCTCTCGCTGCTCCACGAGGCCCAGAAGGCGACGAGCAACGGGCGGCCGGCGAAGTCGGCCTTTGTCACGGTGCGGCCGTCGATGTCCTTGGCACTGAAGTCCGGAAGCGGCTGCCCCGGGCTGGTGGAGAGCAGCGGGGCGAGCCGGTGGCTTTGCGCGGTGATTAAGGCATTGTCCGGCTGCGCCTTCCGCAAGTCTGCGAGGAGCGACCGCGTGGTCTCCGGGTCTGGGGCCTCGGCTGTGGCGAAATAGCGCTTGAACACGGCGTAGGCGGCCAGTGTGGACGCGTGGCTGCGGATAAACTCTCCGGCGGCCAGGCGGGCGTCGTTTTCGCGTTTTCCTGCATTCTCGCGGCGGAAGGTACTGAGCAGCTCGTTCTCCTCCGTTCCTGAAATCTCGGCTTCGGCCAGCCGTGACGCGTTGCCTTCGATGCGGAGTTTCTTGCCCGGTTCGGCTACGATGTAGGTCTGCGAGAAATTAGGGTAGAGCAGGGTGAGGACTGTCGGGGCCGCAAGCTGGCGTTCGTAGCTGAACGCGCCGTCGCGGATGGTGATGGTGTCGAAAAACGGGGCGTTGCCTTCGTCGCAGTAGATGAAGAACTCGGCTTGGTTCACGCCGCTCAGGCGCCCTTCGAGCACGAAGCGGTCCTTCGGGCTTGAACAGGCGGCGGCAACGAGTACAAGGACAACGCAGAGCGCCGCCGCGCAGCGGGTGGGGGACAGGCGGATTTTCATGCGGGAATGAAAAAGAGGAGCCGGAGCTATGGTCTCCGACTCCTCGGGTATTCAGGATAAAACGATTCAGTTGTTTTATTTCACGAGGCTCTGGAAAGAAGCGTCGTTGAAGAGAGCTGCGAACTCGAGGTCCTTGGCGGCGTAAGCCTTGAGCGAGGAATCCTTCTGGATGGCGTCGCGCAGGTTAGAGAGAGCCGTGGAGGACTGGTTCGTGCGGGCGCTGACGATGGCCTTCAGGTAGCTCGTCATGGCGTCGGGGTTAGCCACGTTGGTCAGGGTCGTGGTAGCTGCCGTGTAGTCCTTGTTGAGGATCTGTGCCAGGGCAGCGCTGTTCGTGTTGGCGCCGCTCAGGTCGTTGGCGGCCTGTCCGTAGTTACCTTTGGCAATGTTGATGTTGCCGGCTACTTCCTTGTAGTTCTTCGCCGTCGTGGCGCGGCCTGCATAGTTCTCGGCTTCCGTCAGGTTGCCCTGTGCCAGAGCGAGGAGGGCGCGGTTGGCGTTGACTTCGGCGGCGTCGCCTTTCTTGCTGGCAGCCTGGTCGAGGTAGTTCTTGGCAGCGTTGAGGTCGCCTTTCTGGAGGGCGAGCAAGCCCAAGTTGTTGTAAGCGCGGTAGTCGCTCGGATACTGCTGCGTTGTCTTGGTGTAGATGTCAGTCTTCTCGGCCGGGTCGGTCGTCAGCGTAGCGGCGTAGAGCATTTCCTCTACGGAGAGCTTCGACGGGTCAGCCTTGTACTGCTGCTGGATTTCGTCGTCGGTGCGGCCGATAATGTTGTAGTTCAGCGTCAGGCGGGCACGGCGCAGTTCGGGAAGAATTTCGTCGGCCAGCTCTTTGTAGGCGGCAGAGATGTTGCGGATCTGCGTTTCGCGCTCTTCGGGATCCTGGTACATGGAGAGGACGCGCAGGATGACGTCCTTATCCTGCAGGTTGGACTGCTCTACGAGTTCCTTGAAGCCGTCCCAGTCTTCAGCCGTGTATTTGCCGTCGATGTCGGCGTCGAGCTCGATTTTCTTCAACTGGCCTTTGAGGTAGTCGGTCGAAGTGCCTTCACGCTTCTCGGCAAGTTCCTTGTTGAAGTCGAAGGCACCATCGGGCGAAGCGTAGGCGGAAACTTCGATGCCGTCGAGTTGGAGGCCCTTCTGGTCAGCCTTGATGTCGCGCAGCATCTGTACGAATTCCTGTACGGATACGGATTCCAGCTCGCTGCTGCGTACTTTGGCCTGGTTGATGAGGTATTTGATCTGTGCCTTCTTGGTCTGGGCGATGGAGTACTGGTATGCGTCCTCGCCGAGCGCGCCGGTGGCGTTGGCAGCCGTGCGGGCCAGAAGGGCAGAGGTAGCGATAACACCGTCGGCTACCTTGACTTCAGGCACCTCTACGCTCTTCTTGCCCACGCGGGCTTCGAAGGTCAGGTAGAGTTCGCTCTTCTGCATGGCGGGCAAGTACTCGAAAGAGTTCTTCATCGTATAGTTGCCGCCCATCTTGTAGGAAATCTCCTGGTCGTTGCCTTTTACCTTTTCGCCCTGGAACGTTGCGGACTGGCCTTTGGCTTCGCCGCCTTCGTAGCGCAGCACGGGAATTACCGTAACGACGGCTTTCTTCTTCATGTATTTTTCGGGGAAACGGCCGTCGATGGTGACGGGTACCTGACCGGCTACGGCCTCCATCGGGGAGGGCGTGACGGTGAAGTTGTCAGCAGAAAGCTCGCCGAGCTTTTTGCAAGACGTCAGCGCCAGCGTGGAAGCCAGCGCCAAAGACAAGTAAAGTTTACTTTTCATAAAGGTATGGTTTTGTTGAGGTATTTTCTGGGGCAAAGATAAGCAATATTCCGCATGGAGCGGGGTGGCCTTCTTTTTTTTTTCTTATCAATCATTAAAAAGGACTTCGTTTTGTCGGCAATACTGTACTGTCTGACGGGTAAATTGCGCACTTCAACCCGTTGTTGTGCCATTTGGTGCCGCCAGGTTCAGGGGAGGTGTCCCCGCGCCGTCGCCGCAGAGGCGGCGCTTCCTGCCTGCTGCCCAGCGGCCTTAGCCCCGTGGCCACGGGCCCTATCCCCGTCGCTGCGGGGCTAAGGCCCGTTCCTCCCGCCTCCAGCTGTGCCCTTTCGGGCAGAGGGCGTGCCGCCACGGCTTTTTTTCGTATATTTGCGGGGAAAATCGGGCTTCGTGCCCGAAGTGTATCTTTATAAAGACGACTGGATATGGAAATCAAGGAAAATATCTTTTATGTCGGTGTGAACGACCGCGTGAAGCACCGCTTTGAGGGCCTGTGGCTTTTGCCGCAGGGCGTTTCGTACAATTCTTATCTCATTGTCGACGAGAAGGTGGCTCTGGTCGACACGGTCGACGTGGCTTTCTTCGCCGAATACCTGGAGAAAATCCGCGCCGTGCTCGGCGAGCGTCCGGTAGACTATCTCATCATCAACCACATGGAGCCGGACCACTCGGGCAGCCTTTCGCTCATCCGCAAATACTATCCCGGCATCCGCCTCGTGGGCAACCGCAAGACGTTCGAGATGGTGCAGGGCTTCTACGGCGAGCCGACGGAGGGTGACGTGCTCGTGGCCGACGGCGGCAAGCTCAGCCTGGGCCGCCGTGAACTCACGTTCTACCTGGCCCCGATGCTCCACTGGCCCGAAACGATGGTGACGTTCGACGCCGCGGAGGGCATCCTCTTTTCCGGCGATGCCTTCGGCTGCTTCGGCGCGCTCAACGGCGCGGTCGTCGACGCGCAGATGGACACGTCGGCCTACTGGCCCGAGATGGAGCGCTATTTCGCTTCCATTCTGGGCAAGTTCCGCGCTCCCGTGCGCACGGCGCTCCGCAAACTGGGCGGGCTGGACATCCGCACGATATGCTCCACGCACGGCCCGGTCTGGACAGACGAGGTCCCACGTGCCATTGAGACGTACCGCCGCTTGAGCGAGGGCGAGACCGAGCCGGGCCTTGTCGTCTGCTACGGGTCGATGTACGGCAATACGCAGCGCGTGGCCGAGGCCGTGGCCGAAGGGGCTGCGGCCGAAGGGCTGAAGAAAATCATCGTACACAACCTGAGCGTTTCCCAGCCTTCGTTCGTCCTGGCGGACATCTTCCGTTACAGCGGCCTGGCCGTGGGCGGACCGACCTACAACGGCGGCCTTTTCCCCGTCGTGGAGGACCTGCTGCGCCGCCTGGCCGCGCGCGAGGTCGCCGGTCACAAGCTGGGCTACTTCGGCGGCTTCACCTGGGCATCGGCTGCGGTGAAAGCCATTGCGGCCTACAACGAGCAGATGAAGATGGACGTTGTCTGCGGACCGGTGGAGTGGAAGCAGGGCGTTTCCGTCACCACGGAAGAGGCTGCCCGCAGCCTCGGTGGCGCATTGGCGCGCGCCGTCATGGGCTGACGCTTTCCCGTCCGGTTCTTGTCCTATACACCGCCCCCGTGCCCGCACCGTTCCGGTGCCGCGCGGGGGCGGTGCGCGTGCTTAGGCGCGGGGCTTCCCGTATCAGCGCGGCAACGCCTCCCGTCCGGCTCTTTGGCCGCCCGGGAGGCGTTGGCATACGGATAGGCAGCGGAAGGAGCGGGCGGCTTATCGGCAGTCTTTCATGACGAGCAGGTAGAACACCAAGGCCCAGTCCTGGTCGTTGGCAAAGGGGTCGTAGAAGCGCGCCGGGCGGCCGTCCACGGCCCGCGGATAGAGGTAGGCGCACGAGGCGCGCCCTTCGTCGGTAAACTGGCAGAGGTTGCCCCGGACAATGTCTTCTGCCCGGCGGCGGTAGGTGTCGTCGCCGGTGGCCAGGGCGTAGTAGTAGAAAGCCGAGGCCGTCAGCGTGCTCCAGTAGTGCGGGAAGGTGTCGCCATACATCTCGCGCTTCCCGAACCAGTAGCCGTCCCAATGGCGGATGCCGATTTCGTGCAGGTGGTAGTCCGGCTGCCGGCCGGAGAAGGCGTCGAGCACGGGAATCATCTCCCGCGCGGCCGCGAGGTAGTCCTGCGTGCCGGTGGCCAGGTACATTTCGCACAGGAACTGCACGGCCGGGGCCACGATGCTTTGCTCGTAGTTCACTTCGTGTTTCGGGTAGTTCGTTCCGTTACGGATGTAGCTGGCAGCCTGTGCCTTGAAGTCGGCGAGAAGGGTGTCGCGCTGGGCGGGAAGTCCCGCGCGCTGCAGTGCGTCAAGCCCCTGCAGCACGGGAATATTGATGGCGTAGAAGTTGTGCCCGAACTGCCGGAACATGGCCCGGAGCGTGCCGTAGCCGTCGAGGGCGTATTGCCGTTGGCCCGTGAGCTGCCACATGCGGAACTGGAGGTCGGCCACCCACATGTAGTTGTATGCGCGGTTGCGGCCGTCGTGGGCCACGGTGGAATAGGTTACGTAGTCCTTCGTCTGGAGGCGTTCGCGCAGGAAGCGGATGTAGCGCAGCAGCGAGGCGCGCACTTCGGGCGAGGGGTGGAGCGACTCGTATTTGGCCAGGAGGACGCCCATGCCCACCCGTTCGCCGCCCTCGTCGCGGTCCAGCGGGCTGCACGTGGGCCGGTCGTTGAGGAAAATGCTGTCGCCTTCGTTGTCGTAGACCATGAAGGCGCCGTCGCGGGCGTCGCCCGGGCGGTTGAGCTGCTGGCGCGTGCGGATGAAGGCTACGCGGCGCGCCACGAGCGTGTCGAAATCATTGACGACCCATACTTTCGCCTGTGTCTGGCGGTTGTTCCCGTAGGTGAAGGTGACGGTGGTCTCGCCCGGCTGCAGGTCTGTGGTCTTGAAGGAGTAGACGAAGTCTTTCCCCTCTTTTTTCACTTGGAAATTGCGTACGTCGCGCTTCAGTTGCGAGAGTTTCAGGCGCTGTTCCGACAGGTTGGCGCGCAACGTCGGCAGGCGGCGGGGCGAGCGCAGGCTTACGGTGAGCGTGTCGCGCCGTTCGATGACGTAGCGGTCGCAGTCCACGAGGACGCTGCCGCGGTCAAGGAGCTGCCGCTCGAAGTCGTCCTTTCCCTGGTGGCTGAACACGCGCCAGGCCGTCGTAGCCGACGCGCCCGGTGCGAGTGTGCAGTCGGGCAGGTTGGCTATGAAAAGGCCGCGTGTCATGGAGCTTCCTTTGTCGTTGCCCCGCAGGCGGATTTCGTAGTCGCAGATGCTGCCTTTCGTCACGGCAAGTCCGAGGTGGGGGGCTTTTGCTCCCATTCGCAGGGCGCAGACGTAGGCCGCGCTTCCGCCTGCCCAGAAATGTACGTTGCAGCGGCCGGCGATGCAGGTGGGAGCGTCGGGATAGTTGTCATTGAGCGGGAGGCAGATGCCCGCATCGCGCAGCTCCACGCTTTGCTTGATTTCGTTGCGGAACGTGTAGCGTTCCACGAGGTCGCCGTCGCGGAGTTGCCGCTCTACGCGGAGGACGACAGGCCCCAGACGGTAGAAGGAGGTCAGCCCGTCCGTTGCGGCGGAGTCTGCCCGCGTCCAGCGGTAGGTCTGGCTCTGCGCGCCGGCCGTGACGGTGACGGCGCCGAGGCCCCATTGCCATTCCGGGCCGACCCAGGCGTATTGGCTCCCGTCCGTGCGCACGAGCCATTCCATCCCTTGCGGGTCGCCTTCGATGCGGATTTGCCGCACAGCGCCGGTAAGCGGGTCGGGCGTGAAGAGAATGTCGCCGTCGGCGGCATGTAGCGGCGTGGTGCCGGAAAACAGGATGGCGGTGGCGGCACAAAGCACGCCGGGCGCGCGCCTTAGGCCCGTGGCGACGCGCCTAAGGCGAGTGGCGACGGGGCTTAGCCCCGTGTGTGGAAGAAGTTCGGGTAAGGTTTGCATGATTTTTTCAGTGTGGAAATATCTTGACAATGTGGTTCCTGTCGCGTACCGTCGCGGCGTCAGTGCGCTTCGAGCCAGTTGCGCCCTTCGCCGCAGTCGGCGAGCAAGGGGACGCGCAGCGGGCAGGCGCCTTCCATTTCCTCCACGACAATGCGGCGGACGCGCTCCAGCTCTTCCGGTACGACGCTGAAGTTGAGTTCGTCGTGCACCTGGAGTATCATTTTCGAGCGCAGGGCTTCCGCGGTGAAGCGGCGGTCGATGCCCGTCATGGCGCGCTTGATGATGTCGGCGGCCGTGCCTTGGATGGGGGCGTTGACGGCATTGCGTTCGGCGTATCCGCGGACAACGGCGTTGGCCGAATTGATGTCCGGCAGGTAGCGCCGGCGGCCGAACAGCGTCTCGATATAGCCTTTCCGGCGCGCGAGCGCGATGCTCTCCTGCATGTATTCCTGCACTTTCGGGTAGGTGCTGAAATAGCTGTCGATGAGGGCCTTTGCCTCGGTTCGCGAAACTTCCATCCGTTCGGCCAGTCCGAAGGCGGAGATGCCGTAGATGATGCCGAAATTGGCGGTTTTGGCTTTGCGGCGCTCGTCGCGCGTGATGTCTTCCAGCGGTTTGTGGAAGATGCGCGCGGCGGTGGCGGCGTGGATGTCTTTCCCGTCGATGAAGTCTTGTATGAGGTGTTCGTCGCCGCTGAGGTGGGCCATGATGCGCAGTTCTATTTGGGAATAGTCGGCCGAGAAGAAAATGCAGCCTTCCTCGGGGACGAAGGCTTTCCGTATTTCGCGTCCGTCGTCGCCGCGGACGGGGATGTTCTGCAGGTTAGGGTTGCTCGAGGAGAGGCGGCCCGTGGCCGTGACGGCCTGGTTGAAGGAAGTGTGGATGCGTCCCGTCTCGGGGTTGATGAGTCGGGGCAGGGCGTCCACGTAGGTGCCCAGCAGTTTTTTGAGGGCGCGGTGGGCCAGGATTTTCCCGACGATGGGGTGCTTGGCCCGCAGCGCCTCGAGCACTTCTTCGCTTGTGGAATACTGCCCGCCCTTTGTCTTGCGGGCGCGTTCGTTGAGCTGCAGTTCGTCGAAGAGGACCGTGCCCACCTGTCGCGGCGAGGTGATGTTGAACGGGTGTCCGGCCAGCCCGTGGATTTCTTGCTCGAGCTGCTCCATGCGTGCCTGGAAGAGGCGTCCCGTTTCGCCCAGCGCGCCGGTGTCGAGCCTCACGCCGTTCCGCTCCATTTTGGCCAGTACGGGCATGAGCGGCATTTCTATGTCGTGGAAAACGGACTGCACGCCGTCGCGTTCCATTTCCGCTTCGAGCGGCGCTTTGAGCCGTAGTGTCACGTCGGCATCCTCGCAGGCGTATTCACAGACTTCTTCCGGCTTGAGGTCGGCCATGTTCTTTTGCCCTTTGCCCTTGGGGCCGATGAGCTGCTCTATGTGGATGGTCCGGTATTTCAGGTAGACTTCGGCGAGATAGTCCATGTTGTGGCGCAGCTCCGGTTGGACGACGTAGTGGGCGAGCATCGTGTCGAAGAGGGGCGGGCGCAGTTCCACGCCGTAGCGTGCCAGGACGTTGAGGTCGTATTTTAAGTTTTGTCCGACCTTGAGGATTTTCCCGTTCTCGTAGAGCGGGCGGAATTTTTCAACGAATTGTTGCGCCTCGGTTGTTTCACGTGGAACGGCTACGTACCAGGCGCGTCCGCCGGCCACTGCGAAGCTCATGCCGACCAGTCGCGCGGAGATGGCGTCCGTACTTGTTGTCTCCGTGTCCAGGCTCACTGTTTCGTTTGTCAAAAGGAATTCACACAAATCTTCGGCATCTTCCAATTTTTCAACGAGATGATACTCGTGCGCCGTGCTTTCTAAAGTCTGGAGATTCTCTTCTTTTTCCGCGGCTTGTGTCTCGTCCGTCAATTCTTCAAAGAGGGAGGCTTGTCTCGGGCCTGTTTGGAGTTTGGTTACGGCGTTCGCATTTGTGGTGTAGCGTTGCACGAACGAGCGGAATCCCAGATTCCCGAAAAGCTGGAGCAGGGTCTCGGTGTCCGGTTCGCGGCGGCGCAGGTCCTCGAGCGAAGTGTCGAGCTGTACGTCCGTGCGGATGGTGGCCAGATATTTTGAGAAGCGGATCTGTTCTTCGCTTTCCGAAACCTTTTTCCTGAGCGCGCCGGTCAGTTCGTCTTTGTGCTCCAGCAGGCTTTCTATGCTGCCGAAGCGTGCCAGCAGTTTCTGCGCCGTTTTCTCCCCCACGCCCGGGCAGCCCGGTATGTTGTCCGCCGCGTCGCCCATGAGGCCGAGCAGGTCGATGACCTGTTCCGGCTTTTCTATTCCGTATTTCGCGCAGACTGCCGTCTCGTCAAGCTCTTCCATCGGCGTCGCTCCGTGGCCCGGCCGGCACATCATGATGTTCGGCGCCACGAGTTGGGCATAGTCTTTGTCCGGCGTAATCATCCGTACCTCAATGCCTTCTGCCGCCGCGCGGCGCGCCATGCTTCCGATGACGTCGTCCGCTTCGAAGCCCTCCGCCTCCAGAATGGGAATGCGGTAGGCCTTTATCAGTTCCTTGATAACCGGCACGGCGCGGCGGATGTCCTCGGGTGTGGCCTCGCGTTGCGCCTTATAGGCCGGATAGGCTTCGTGGCGGAACGTCTTCCCCGCCGGGTCGAACGCAATGCCGATATAGTCGGGCTGCCCCTTACGGAGCACTTCCTCCAGCGTATTAATGAAGCCGTAGACGGCAGAGAGGTTCTCGCCCTGGGCGTTAAGGCGCGGCGAACGGATCAGCGCATAATACGCGCGGTATATAAGTGCGTATGCGTCTAAAAGGTAGAGTCTTTCCATGTGACTAAGCGTTTTCACGGTAAAAATACGCAGAAATCTTCATATTTGACGATAAATTCGTACTTTTGTAGGCCAAAAAAGAAACGAATGGATGCTCTCTCCTTGGTCCAACAGCCTGTGCTGGCAGAATTAAACTCTTACCGCTTACTGTTCGACGCCGCCTTGTCCCACGAAGATGATTTCTTGGGCCAGGTATTGGCGCACATCCGGGCGCGTAAGGGAAAAGTGATGCGCCCGTTGCTGGTCTTGCTCGTGGCCCGCGAGGTGGGCAACGTGGGAGAAGCCACTTTGCGCTCAGCCGTGGCGCTCGAGCTGCTCCATACCGCGAGCCTTGTACACGACGACGTGGTCGACCAGAGCGACGAACGCCGCGGGCAGGCCTCGACCAATGCGGCCTACGGGAACAAAGTCGCTGTCCTTGTGGGGGATTATCTCCTTTCGAGCGCCCTGCATCAGACGGGCCTGACGGGCAGTACCCGTTGCGTGGAACTGATAGCCCGCCTGGGCGCGACCCTCTCAGAGGGCGAGGTGCGGCAGTTGGCCAACATTCGCAACGAAGTGTGTTCCGAAGAGGCTTATTTCGACATCATCCGCAGCAAAACGGCCGCGCTCTTTGCGGCCTGCGGGCAACTGGGGGCTTTTACGGCCGGGGCTGATGCGGCTTTCGAGGAGCGTGCACGCTGTTTCGGCGAATTGGTCGGCATGTGTTTCCAGATACGCGACGACATCTTCGACTACGACGACAAGGCGGACATCGGTAAGCCCACCGGTAACGATATGACGGAAGGGAAGCTGACGCTGCCGGCCATATACGCCCTTTCGCGTCCCGGCGTGGACGCGGAGGTTCTCGCATGTGCGGAGCGCGTCCGGCGCTGCGCGGCCACGCAGGCCGACATCGCCCGTGTGGTGGGCTACACCGTGCAGGCCGGCGGCATAGATTACGCCCGTCGCGTCATGCTTCGCTTTCGTGACGAAGCGGCGGATTTGCTCGTCGCGTTCCACAACCAGAAAGTGCGCGAGGCCCTGGAGGGCTATCTTGACTATGTGGTCGGGCGGGATTTCTGACCGTTTTTGTTTTGTGTACATCTTTTTATCGCATCATACCTGCGCCGCGAAGGAGAAAAAACTTCGCGGCGCAGGCTTTTTGGGGACTTTGTCTCCGGATAGCGGAGCGATGAAACCGGGATTTCTGAGCGTCTGCCGTCCTGTTTTCCGCGATGATTTCCATGCTGCGGGGGCCTTTTTGCTTTGTCAAAATTCTTGCCGCGGTAGCGTGCGCGGCTCCCGGCACTCAATTTGAATATTTGCCGGATAACGTCACACTTTTATTATCCCGTGCGCCGTCTCTTTTGCCTTGAAACAGCGATTGCGGCGCAGACAAGCGGCCGTTTGCGCTTGTTTCCCGATGCCCGCTGCCTTTTGCCGGGCTTCCGGGCCTTAGCCCCGTTCCTACGGCAATAGGGGCAATAAAAACGGGGCTAAGGCCAGTTTTCGCTGTGCCTTGCCCCGTAGCCGGGTGCTGCGGCCGGTTGTGGCCGGGAGAGGTCAGAAGGGCTGCACGTCCTCGCCCAAAACTTCGCTGACCAGAAGGTTGGCGAGCCTGCTTGTACCTATGCGGAAGAGGCCTTCGTCCAGCCATTCCTTTCCAAGCGTCTGGGCCACAATAGTATAGTAGTCTATGGCGTCGGCTACGGTCTTGAGGCCGCCGGCGGCTTTGAATCCGATTTTCGTGCCTGTCAGGTCATAATATTCTTTGATGGTGCGGCACATCACATAGGCGGCTTCCGGCGTGGCTGCCGGTTCTATTTTCCCGGTCGAAGTCTTGATGAAGTCCGCTCCTGCGTACATGGCCAGGATGGCGGCGCGCTTGATGCGTTCGGCGGTCTGCAGCGCGCCGGTCTCCAGAATGACTTTCAGCGGACAGTTGCCGCATGCGGCTTTGATTTCCCCGATTTCATCGGCACAGGTCTCGTAGTCTTCACTCAAGAACGCTCCCACGTTGAGCACGCAGTCTATTTCCGTCGCCCCGTCGTGCACGGCCAGCGCGGTTTCGGCCGTTTTCACCTCGGCAAAGGTCTGCGACGACGGGAAGCCGCCTGCGACGCAGGCAATCTCGACGCCGTCGGCTTCCAGCGAGTCGGCCACGGTGCGGGCAAAGTTGGGGTAGACGCAGATTGTAGCGAGATGGGGCAGGTCGGGGTGGCGGTCGGCAAAGTCGTTGACGCGCTCCGTCATTTTCAGTATGGATTCCTGTGAGTCCGTCACCTTGAGCGACGTGAGTTCAATGGTGCCCAGCAGCGCCCGTTTCACTTCGGGCGTGTCGTACTGCGCGCGGTGTTCGTCCAGGAGGCGGGCAACGTCTGCAGCGACCGCTTCGTCGTGGAGATGCAGGTCGAACTTGGCGAATGCCTGTTCGTAGGGACTGGCCAGGTGCCCAGGCTCTTCGTGCCGGTGGTGGGTGTGTGGAGTTTCTGTCATGGATGTCGGTTTTAGTGTTTTAGTTTTTCGTTTTCCAAGTGGCGTGTGGCGTCGCGTTGTGTCTTCTTTTCCAGCGATTTGCGGAATGCTTCGGTGAGGTCTACGCCGGTCTGGTTGGCCAGGCAGATGAGTACCCAGAGCACGTCGGCCATCTCTTCGGCCGGATCTGTCGGCTCCCCGGCCTTGAACGACTGGTCGCCGTAGCGTCGGGCCATCACGCGGGCCAGTTCGCCCACCTCTTCCGTGAGGCACGCCATGTTCGTCAGTTCGCTGAAATAGCGTACGCCGTAGGTCTTAATCCATTCGTCTACAGTTTGTTGCGCTTCTTCTAAAGTCATATTGCACTGTCTTTTCCGGGCTTTTTGCAGGCATATTTTCCTTCTGCCCGCTTTCTCTCGGCCCGTCTCATTCCTTTTGATGTGTGTCCATGCAGATGGTCACCGGGCCGTCGTTGACCAGTTCTACGGCCATCTCGGCCCCGAAAGTTCCCGTGCCGACAGGTTGGCCCAGCCCTTCGGAGAGACGTGCGCAGAAGTATTCGTAGAGCGGTATGGCGATGTCGTGTCTGGCGGCGCGGATGTAGCTGGGACGGTTGCCTTTCTTGTACGAGGCCATGAGCGTGAACTGGCTGACGACCAGCAGACGGCCGCCGACGTCGAGCACGCTGCGGTTCATGACGCCGTTGTCGTCGTCGAAAATGCGCAGCGACAATACTTTTTTTGCGAGCCAGTCGGCGTCTTCCTGCGTGTCCGATGGCTCGATGCCGACCAGTATAAGCAGGCCTTGCCCGATGCTGGACTTTACGTTTCCCGAGATGGAGACGGAGGCGCGGCTTACGCGCTGTATGACAATTCTCATGGTAATGTGGTTTTTTCCGGCGGGGTGGGATAATGCAGTCCGGGTATGCCGTCATTCGCACTGGCCGCCGGCTTTCAACGCAAAAATACGTTTTTTTTCTTACTTCCCTGCGTCGTTATGGAGCTTTTCGTAAAGCTGGCGTCCCCGTGCCGGACCAATGGCCGCCTGGAGCGCTTCAGCGGACGCTTCTTTGATCCGTTTCACGCTCCCGAAAGCCTTGAGCAGCGCCTGTTTCGTCTTGTCGCCAATGCCCGGGACAGCGTCGAGTTCCGATGAGGTTTGTCTCTTGGAGCGTTTGTCGCGGTGGAAGGTGATGGCGAAGCGGTGTACTTCGTCCTGCATGTGCGTCAGCGTGCGGAACAGTTGGCTCTCGGGCTTCATGCCGACTGTCTGCGGGGGAAATCCGAACAGCAGTTCGTGTGTTCGGTGACGGTTGTCCTTGGCCAGTCCGGCGATGGGGATTTGCAGGTGCAGCTCGTCCTCCACGACTTGGCGGATAACCTCCATCTGTCCTTTTCCGCCGTCGGCGATGATGAGGTCGGGCAGGGGGGCTTCCTCGTCGCGGAGACGCGTGTAACGGCGGCGTACAACTTCTTTCATCGAAGCGTAGTCGTCCGGCCCGGCGACGGTTTTGATGAGGTATTTGCGGTATTCCTTTTTGGCCGGTTTCAGTTTTTCAAACACCACGCAGGCAGCTACGGCGTCGCTGCCTTGCAGGTTGGAGTTGTCGAACAGTTCGATGCGGTACGGAAGGCTGTCCAGGCCGAGCTCCGTTTGGATTTCCTTCATCAGCCGCACCGATTTTTGCTCCGGATTGAGCTTTTCCGCCTGCTTCAGGCGGTCGAATTTGTACTGCTTGACGTTGAGCTTCGAGAGGTCCAGCAGTTTTTTCTTCTCGCCTTTCTGGGGCACGGTTTGGACGGCATATCCTTCGGGCAGGTCGGCGGGGAAGGGCACGATGATTTCGCGCGAAGTGCTGTGGTAGCGTTCGCGCATTTCCACGATGCCGAGTGCGAGCAGCTCTTCGTCGCTTTCATCGAGCTTCTTCTTATACTCGAACGTGAAAGCCTGGTTGATGCAGCCGTTCGTGATGTGCAGGTAGTTGATGAAGGCGACGCCTTCATCGCTTTCTATGTTGAAGACGTCGATGTTGTGGAGCACGTTGGAGACCACTTCGCTGCGCGCCCTGAAATGCTCGATGAGTTCGTACTTTTCTTTGATTTGCTGCGCTTCTTCAAAGCGCAGCTCGGCGGCCAGCGCGAGCATTTCTTCCTTCATGATGCGCGCCACTTCGGCGGTGTTTCCTTTCAGGATTTCGCGGCAGGCGTCTATGTCGCGCATGTAGTCTTCATGCGATTGCCGTCCGACGCACGGTCCGCCGCAATTGTGGATGTGATAATCGAGGCAGACCTCGTATTTCCCGTTCCTTACGCCTTCCTCGGTCATCGGAGTGTGGCAGGGCCGCGGGTGGTAGAGCTTCTTGCACAGGTCGAGCAGCGCATACATGGTCGGTACGTGGCTGTATGGACCATAGTAGGTGGCTCCCCGCAGATGGCGCTGTCTCGTCTTGAAGATGCGCGGCAGGTATTCGTTCGTAATGGCGATGGACGGGTAGGTTTTGTCGTCTTTCAACAGTACGTTGTAGCGGGGTTTGTAGCGTTTGATGAGATTGTTCTCCAGCAGCAGTGCGTCTTCCTCCGTCTGTACCACGACGTAGCGTATGTCGTGGATTTTGGAGACGAGCAGGCGGGTCTTGTTAGAGGCCTGCTCCTTGTTGAAGTACGAACTGACCCGGCGCTTCAGGTTTTTGGCTTTCCCGACATAAATAATAGTGCCCGTTTCATCGAGATACTGGTAGCATCCCGGTGTTTCGGGCAAGTTGAGGACGATGCCTTTCAGGTAATCTTTCAGGGCTTGGCCTTTGGGCAGGGATTGATTCATGGCATACAACGGATGTGGGGAAACAGGTACACGCCTAAGCCGCGCTCAAACGGGGATAGGGCGCGTGGACACGGGGCTAAGGCGTGTGGCGTGGATGTGCGGATACACGTTTGCATCCTTACCGGTCCGGATTTTCCGGACTATGGTTTGCGGTAAACGGCGTTTTATTCGCGAATGGTGAGCAGGGTGTCTATCTCGCCGTCTATGTTGAGTGCACCCCTGCCGTCGAGCCCTTCCATGCAAAGCTCGATGAGGAAATTGACGTAGACTGCCTGCGGATGGAACCGCTGCACGAGGTCGTAGGCGGCCTGCATGGAGCCGCCGGTGGCCAGGAGGTCGTCGTGTATGAGTACGGTGTCATCGGGCGAGATGGCATCCTCGTGAATTTCTATGGTGTCCCATCCGTATTCTTTCAGATAGGTGGCTTTGTAGGTCGAGCCTGGCAGCTTGCCCGGCTTGCGGCACATGACGAATCCGGCACCGAGACGGTCGGCCAGTATGGAGGCCATGACAAATCCGCGCGACTCGATGCCGACAATCTTTGTGATGCCCTTGTCGCGGTAGCGCCGCTCCAGTTCGTCCGCCATTTCCCGCAAGCAGGCCGGGTTCTTGAAAAGCGTGCTGACGTCCTTGAACTGTACGCCCTGTTTGGGGAAATCGGGGATGTTTCTCAGGTGGCGCAATAAGAATTTTGAATCCATAAGTATTTGCTTTTTAGATAAGTTGCAAAGGTTTGTTTCACGTGGAACGGAGGATGCGCTATCTTCCTAACAGGACAAGGAGGACGCTGATGTCGCTGGGCGAAACGCCGGGTATGCGCTCAGCCTGTCCCAATGTTTCGGGGTCTATGGCGGCTAATTTCTGACGCCCCTCAGTGGAAATCTGTGTGATTTCTTCGTAGCGGAAGCGACCTTTGATAGGGATGACTTCGAGGCGGCGCATTTTTTCGGCCAATTGGCGCTCACGCGCGATGTAGCCGGCATATTTCATTTCGATTTCCGCAGCTTCTATAACTTCTTCATGCTGCGAGAGTAGGGACTCCGTTTGTTGGCGTAATGCTGGAACAGCTTCTTCCAGACGGCTGAACGTGATTTCGGGGCGCACGATAAGTTCTGCCAGTTTGCAGCTGCCGCGCAGCGCAGCGCTTCCCCATTGTTCGAGGTACGGGTTCATGCGGTCGGCCTTGACGGAAAATGAATGGCAGAAATCCATGATGCGTTTTATCCCGTCACGCTTTTCCGAGAAGAGACGTCTGCGGACTTCGTCGGCCATCCCTAACTGTTCGGCGTAGTGCGTGAGCCGCATGTCCGCGTTGTCCTGCCGCAGCAGTATGCGGTATTCGGCCCGCGAGGTGAACATCCGGTAAGGCTCGTCGACCCCTTTGGTGACGAGGTCGTCGATGAGGACGCCGATGTAGGCTTCGTCCCTTTGCAGCGAGAACGGTTTTCCGCCACTGCACTTCAACGCGGCGTTGATGCCTGCGATGAGACCTTGTCCGGCGGCTTCTTCGTAACCGGTTGTTCCGTTTACCTGTCCGGCAAGGAAAAGGCCATCCAGCTTTTTGGACTCCAGCGTGTGCAGTAACTGTGTGGGGTCGAAGAAATCGTATTCAATGGCGTAGCCCGGGCGGTAAACGACGATGTCCCGGAAGCAAGGTATCTGTTTCAGCGCGGACAACTGAATGTCGATGGGCAGGCTGGAGGAAAAGCCGTTCAGATAAAGCTCGTTCGTGTCAATCCCTTCCGGCTCCAGGAAAAGCGGATGCTGGGTGCGGTCCGGAAAGGTGACGAGCTTGGTTTCGATACTGGGGCAATAGCGCGGGCCGATGCTTTGAATCTGTCCGTTATATAACGGGGAGTCCGGAAGTCCCCGCAACAGAATCTCATGTACGGCCGGATTGGTGTTGCAAGTCCAGCAGGGCAACTGCGGCATTTGCCGTAGCGGGCTGACGTAGGAAAAACGGTGAAAATCGTTTTCGCCCGCCTGTTCCGTCATTTCCTCGAAATGTACGGAGCGTGCGTCGATACGCACCGGCGTTCCCGTCTTCATGCGTCCGCGGCGGATGCCGAACTGCTCGATGGAAGCGGTGAGCTGCGTGGCGGCCGGTTCGGCGCATCGGCCGCCTGGAACTTTGCGCCGCCCGATGTGCATCAAGCCATTGAGGAAAGTGCCCGCCGTGACCACGACTGCGCGGCAGCGGAAAGTGACGCCCCAAAGTGTGCGTACGCCGCACACCTGTTGGCCCTCGGCGAGGATCTCGGTGACTTCGTCCTGCCAGATGTCGAGCCTGTCAGTGTTTTCAAGCCGCCGCCGCCATTCGCGGATGAAACGGCTGCGGTCGCACTGTGCCCTTGGGCTCCACATGGCGGGGCCTTTTGAGCGGTTGAGCATGCGGAACTGGATGGCAGTGGCGTCGGTCACCAGCGCGGTCAGGCCTCCGAGCGCGTCGATTTCCCGCACGATCTGCCCTTTGGCGATACCGCCGATAGCCGGATTGCAACTCATTTGTGCAATCTTGTTCATGTCCATCGTGATAAGGCAGGTGCGTGCTCCCATCCGGGCGGCGGCCGCCGCCGCTTCGCTGCCGGCGTGGCCCGCGCCGATGACGATTACGTCATAAAGGAATTTTGCGTCCATGGGTCTGAATAATGAATTGGTGACGCAAAATTACGCTTTTTTATTTGCTGTGCCGTGTTTTGCTTTTGGTAAATGTGAACTGCCGCAGAGGGCGCCTCCGTCTGGCGAAGAGCCTTAGCGGAGCAGCCGGAAACGCCCTCCTGCCAATTCCTTGACCATTCCCTTAAGCTCCAGTTCAAAGAGCGTGGCGCTGACGACGTGGACCGGAAGGTTGGCGGCAATGGCCAGCTGGTTGACGGACTGGCTTTCCGCCTGCTGCAGCAGTGCGGCTATTTTTTCCTCTTCGGGAGTGAGCGAAGGGAACAGTTCACGCTGCACGGCTTGCACTTCCTGCTTGCCGCATGTCCAGCGCAGTGCGCCGGCCAAGTCGGCCGCAGAGGTGACGAGCGCGGCGCCGTTGTCGCGGATGAGGGCGTTGCATCCGGCGGAGTAGGGGTCGCCGACGCGGCCGGGGACTGCGAACACTTCGCGGTTATAGTCTTGCGCGAGGCGGGCGGTGATGAGCGCGCCGCCCCGTTCGGCGCTCTCGACGACCAGGACGGCGTCGGCCAGTCCGGCGACGATGCGGTTGCGGCGTACGAAATTTCCCTTGTCCGGTATGGTGCCGCTGAAGTATTCCGTTACAAGTCCGCCTTGTTCGAGCATGCGGCGCGCCGTGTCCCGGTGCAGGGTGGGGTAGATGCGGTCCAGTCCGTGGGCCAATACGGCCACTGTGGACAGGCCGGCGGCCAGTGCTCCGCGATGGGCATGGATGTCTACGCCGTAGGCAAGCCCGCTGATAACGAGCAGGCCGGGCACGAGTTGTGACAGGTCTTCGCAAAAGCGGGCGCAAAGGTCTTTTCCGTACTCCGTGATGCGGCGGGTCCCGACGACGGCCAGCGTATGGCGCACGTTAAGGTCGGCGTGGCCGCACAGGAAAATGGACAGCGGCGGGTCGGGGCATTCGCGCAGCCGCTGCGGGAAGCCGTCGTCTTTCAGACAGAGAACGCGTATGCCCTTTTTGATGCAGAATTCCATTTCGGCCTCGGCGTGCTTCAAAGCGGCGGAAGGGTCGCTTAGTGCTGTGCGGACCTTGCCGTCCAACTCGTCGGTGTGGCGGAAAACGGCGGCGGCCGAGCCGTAATGGCGATAAAGGCTCAGCGCCATATTGTGCGTGATGCCGCGCAACTTGGCTAGAGCCAGCGTAAGGAGTTGTTCTTCCTCATTCATGGGGCAGGTATTTGGAAAAAGCAAGGTCCAGTTCCGGGCAGGTTCCCAGCCGTCCGTTGATGAGGCAAACCGTGTCGACTGTCGAGCGGATGACAGGCTTGCCGTCGGGCAGCCGGAAAATGTCCTGGGTGAAAACGTACTTGATGCCTTCCTTGTGCAAGGCAAGGCGGGACACGAAACGGTCTCCGCTGCGCAGCGGGGATTTGAACGCCATGTTGAGCCGCGCTACTACGGCGTCGATGCCGCGGGCGTGGAGTCCGGCAAAGCTGATGCCTTCCTTGCGCAGGAACTCGTGGCGCGTGTGCTCGATGTAGTGTTGGTAGTTGGCATTGTTCACGATGCCTTGCAAGTCGCATTCATAGTCGCGCACCTGCATCTCTAATTCAAAAACGTAGTCCATGGTCTGTATGTATTATCGGAAAATAGCGTTTCCTTCCCTCAGGTATTCGCATCCGAAGCGGCAGCGCAGGCAATCCTTCCGCTCGCAGTAGTGGCGGCGGAGCTGTATGAGGGCTTGGCTATCCGCCGCATTCTCGGCGCGGAGACCGGCGCGTTCCCAAGAGCGCGTAATGAAGTTCTGCTCCGGCCTGACGGATTCAAGCAGGGTAAAGGCCCGCTCGGAAAGGGCTTCGTCGTGGTGATGTTTCCCATAAGCAAAGAGCATCGGGGCCGCCGTGTTGATGAGCAAGAGGTCGAGCGAGGCTGCCTGGAGCGCCTTGGTGTGTGGCTTGTGTGCGGCGCCGAAGGTGTAGTGAGTGGTCCAATAGGGGGTGGCTTCGGTCTGGAATAAGGCGCGTGTGGCTTCGGGCGTACGGGCATCGAGCAACTGGGAAAAATCCAACTTCCCGCGGCAATAGAGTGTGACCAGTTGTGAAAGGCGTATGTGCGGGAAGTTCTGCGGTCTTAACCTCAGGAAGCGCCACCGGGCGCTCGGCATGGGGGATAAGGAGAATTTGTGAGCCAGATAGAGGTACTCGTTTTGCAGCCGGAGGAAATATTCATCGCGCCGTTCCTCGTCCGTCGCGTCGTCGGTGAGCAGACCGGCTTGCCCAAGAAAGATGGCCTCTACCTGAAAGGCGTTGTCGCGGTGTTTACCGACGGCCGGCAGCGGGACTGTCGCCGCCCACTCTTCAAATGCTTCAGCGTTGACGCCGAAGCCGAAGTTGCGTGCCAAGGTGACGAAGAAAGCCTTCTCCCAGTCGTTCCCTGTCCTTGCAAGCCAGTTTTCCACGCGCTGCGTCTTTTCTTCGAGCCGTTCCACCGTAAGGGCCGAGAGCCAGCCGTGTGTCACGACGGAGGGCAATTTGCCCAGGACGCGGTAACACGGCGGGTAGGCCTCTTCCGCCAGGAGTTCTTCGTAGCGTTCGCATACCATGTCCGGAACAGGCAGCACCGTCTGCGGCAAATGCCGGCCCGAAGAGGTACAGGCCTGCGCATCGAGGCGGCTGCACACGTGGAGTATCACATTGTCGTAGGCCGGGTCGGCCGCATGCCCGTGCCGCGCCCAGTCGGAGGCTCTTTCGTGCATTTCTACGTTACCCACCCAAAGCGTTCCGCCTATTTTCACTTTCGCGTTGAAGAAGTCCGGGCCGGCGTCGAAGTTATGGACGCCGGGGTCTATGACTTCTATGCGCTCCCCCTCTTCGGTCCGGAGGCCGGCAGCCGGGAGCAGGTGGTGCAGCCACGCGAAGTGCAGCAGTTTTTCCATGTCGCGCATGTTTGATGATTAAACAGGCAAATATAGGGAATTTTTTATTTCCGGCAATTTTTACGACACGAATCCTGCTCCCTTGCCTGCGCCACGCGAAGGCAGGCGCCCCAAAGAATACGACACCTTGGGAATTTGCAATGTTTAACATTTTTCGCATGCCGATACGTGTAAGCCCGCGAAGAAGCAGACCTGTGCAGGCCGGACTGGGGACGCTATTTCGGCCGTCCGTCGAAGAAAAGAAAAACAGGGAGGAAAACGGTGGCTCTCCTAAACACTGTAAATCTGTCAATTCACTTTTTTACGTGACTGATAATTAGCGGAATGACGAACGCTGCGGGGCGCGGTGCGAGGAAAAAGTTTTTACAAAGTGCCCTTCGCTGAAGAGCGTGGCGGCTACTTCCAGAGTCTGTTTCCCGAAGTTTGCCGCGTGTTCCCTTTAGGGTTGGGCGGGGCTGTGTATCGCTTTGTCCCAGAACGACCGTGCCGGAGGCAAACTCTGTGATTTTTTGTACATTCTGTTTGGTTCGTCGCTCACAAACGTTGTAACTTTGCAGCTGATTTATTATACTTTATACAGATTCACCTTGAAAACATTTGCAGAATTGGGCGTGTCGGAGGAAATCCTGCGCGCCATTTCAGAGTTGGGATACGAGCAGCCTATGCCTGTACAGGAAGAGGTCATACCCTATCTATTGGGCGTTGGCAACGATGTCATAGCGTTGGCACAGACCGGGACCGGCAAAACGGCTGCATACGGCTTGCCCGTCCTTCAGAAAGTCGATCCTGAAGACCGCCGTACCCAGGCTGTCATTCTCAGTCCTACCCGGGAGCTTTGCCTTCAGATTGCCGGCGACCTGAAGGATTATTCCCGCTATATCGACGGGCTTCACGTGCTGGCCGTGTATGGCGGCTCGAGCATTGAGAGCCAGATTCGCTCCCTGCGTAAAGGGGCCCAGGTCATTGTCGCCACGCCGGGCCGTCTCATCGACTTGATGCACCGCGGCGTGGCCAAGCTCGACGCCGTGGAAAGCGTGGTGCTCGACGAGGCCGACGAAATGCTCAACATGGGTTTCACCGAGAGCATCGACGAAATCCTGGCCGGGGTGCCCGCCGAGCGGAACACCCTCCTTTTCTCCGCCACGATGAGCGCGGAAATCTCCCGCATCGCACGCAACTACCTCCACGACTACAAGGAGATTGTCGTAGGCTCGCGCAACGAAGGGGCCGAAAATGTCAACCATATCTATTATCTGGTCCATGCCAAGGACAAATACCTCGCGCTGAAGCGCATTGTCGACTACTACCCGAAAATTTACGCCATCATCTTCTGCCGCACGCGCTTGGAAACGCAGGAGGTGGCCGATCTCTTGATCCGTGACGGCTACAACGCCGAAGCCCTTCACGGCGACCTCTCCCAGGCACAGCGCGACCTGACCATGCAGAAGTTCCGCCAGCACCGCACCCAACTGCTCGTTGCCACCGACGTGGCGGCCCGCGGACTCGACGTCGAGGACCTGACGCACGTCATCAACTACGGGCTGCCCGACGACGTGGAGAACTACACCCACCGCTCGGGCCGTACTGGCCGTGCCGGCAAGCGCGGCACAAGCATCTCCATCATCCACGTCCGCGAGAAGGGCAAGGTGCGCGTCATCGAGAAAGTCATCGGCAAGAAGTTCGAGGCCGGTGTCCTGCCCGAGCCGAAGGAAATCTGTACGAAGCAGCTTTATCACGTCATGGACGAACTGGAGCGCACGGCTGTCGACGATAACCAGATTGCCCCCTTCCTGCCCGAAGTCTACCGCAAGCTCGACTGGCTCACGAAGGAGGACCTCATCAAGCGCGTCGTGAGCCGGGAGTTCGGCCGTTTCCTCCACTACTACGCCAACGCCCCCGAAATCGTGCAGCCCACCGCCGAGACCCGGAGCGGAAAGGGCGCTTCCGAGCGTTCCGGCCGCCAGCGTCCGGAGCGCCGCGGCGGTTCGCACCAGGCAGAGCCCGGCTATCGCCGCCTGTTCATCAACATGGGCAAGCGCGACAACTTCTATGCGCGTGAAATCATTAACCTCGTCAACCGCTATGTCAAGGGAAATATCGAGATAGGCCGCATCGACCTGACCACCAACTGCTCCTTCTTTGAGGTGCCCGAGGCCGACGCCGCGCTCGTCATGCGGAAAATGGCACGGGCCAAGGTGGGCGACCGTCAAGTCGTTGTCGACAGTGCCGACCGCGAGCCCGGAAGCTCCGGCGCAGGAGGCCGGCGCGCTTCCCGCCGCCGCGACTTCGGCGCAGAAGGCGGACGCCGCCCGGACCGCAAGGGCGGACGCGCGCGCCGCGACGACAAGCGCGAGGAGGAATCCAAAGTCTACAAGAAAGACGACTGGCGGAAATTCTTTGAGTAAAAATCATTCAGGCTGTCCCGGCGCGGGTGTACCGTCCGCCGTGGCAGCTCTTTTTGTCGGCATTCCGACCGTTCTATCCCATTAATCCATGATGAAGCGCATCCTGACTCTTATGATCTCCCTCGTGGCCTTGGCCGCGCAGGCGCAGACCTGGCAACTGGAGGTCGGCGGTGGACTTTCCTCGCAGTATGGCTCGGCACGCCCTGTCGGGGCCTACAAGATTGGCGTCGGCTACGAGTACGAGCTCGACCTGCACTGGACCGTCACCCCCTCTCTCGTTTTCTATGGCAAGGGCTTCAAGTCGCCCGACACCATGGTGCCCGTCCTCGACGATAACGGCGACCCTGTCTATGACGAGGAAGGCAACCCTGCCCAATCCGTGATGAGCCGTTCCACTTCGGCCGAATACATCGAGCTTCCTGTCCTGTTCCGCTATTACTGGCGCGTGGGCGAGTCGCGCTATGTCGTGTTCGGCGCCGGCCCTTACCTTGCCGTCGGCATCCACGGCAAGGTGAAGACCCGCGGCGATGCCGAACAGGCCGGCAGCGAGAAACTCTATTACGACAGCAAGACGTTCAAGGCCGACGGCGTACACCGCTTCGACGCCGGCATCCAGGGCTTCGCCGGCTATCAGTTCCCCAACGGGCTTATTCTGGGACTGGAGGCCGATTTCGGCCTGACGCGTTTCTCCACTTCCGGCGGGCGCAACGTCTCGGGGCTTGTTTCGCTGGCCTATCGCTTTGATTGAATGCAAAATACCTACAAGTGGGTATTGCGGGCGAAGGAGCGCCGCCGTATCTTTGCATCAGATTTAGCAACCACAGCAACGCTGCCGGAAAACGCCGGCCGGGATGCCGGAAGCGTCCGGTGGAAAGAGACCGGCGGACAGCGTAGCAAGATGCGAATCAAGTAGAAAATTTAAATTGTTATGTCCATGTCACGAAAGGGCTGTGCCTGTGAAGGTGCGGCCTTTTTTTATGTCCGAAAGCCGTCGCGCCGTTTTCGCGCCGTTTCCGGGCGCTTTCCCCTTGAGGGCGGCCGGTGGTGCGGAGAGCGGGGGAAAATGGCTTACAGGGCCTGAAAATGCCCCGTGCGGCCTTTCTCACGGGGCTTAGCCCCGAAGCTCCCCGCCTTAGCCCCGTCGGAACGGGGCTAAGGCGGGGAGCCGGCATAATTAGACGATGCTGCGCCGCAATACGAGGCGCGACTCCGGACCCATGTTGAAAAGCAGGTCCGCGATGCTCAGGTTGGGCAGGAAGCCCGTCCGTGCGGAAAACACCTGGTAATAGGGGGCGGGGCTGAAGTGCGGGTCGAGGCGGAAGTCTGCCTTGGGGCGTATGGTCTCGCGGTAGTCGTCCAGCCCCTCGGCCTGTGCGTCCACGTAGTCCGTGCTGATGCTCAGGCAAGGTCGCAGGCTGAGCAGTTCGCAGACCAGTTCACGGAGCGCTTCGTTGAAGTCCACGAGAAACGTGTAGCGCTGCGTGTAGATGCGCCGGAAGTCGTCGGCATAGTAAGGGAAATAAGGGCTGTTCTCGTAAGCGCTCTCCAGGGCGTTCCAGTGTGTGTGGCGCCAGTTGCCGTGGTCGCTCAGGCGTACGTCGCGCGTGGCCGTGTGCGGTCCGCTGCGCTCCACCGGCAGGGTGAGGGCCAGCGGGCCGTCCGGGCCGGCGATGAGGCAACGGTTGCGGTAGGTCTGCTTTACGTAGTGGTCCGCCCGTTCCTCCACGACGCGCGGCGCGGCATAAAGCTTCGTGAAATACTGTACGGGGCCCAGGTAGGCCGAAGTGAGCACGACGGCATTCATGGCAGGCGGAGGAAAAAACGGTGGCGGCGCAGCCGGCTGCCGAAGGGCTTCGAGGCGTCGACCGAGTAGCTCACGCATACGATGCGCCCCACCAGGCGTTCGCGGGCAATGACGTCGTTTCCGGCACGGTAAGTCCCCGGGACCAGGCGGCTGTTGCCGGCCAGGCCGGTACTGTCGCCCGGCATTCCGTCAATGCGCCCCACGCGCAAGCCCTCCTCCGTGCCGGGTGCTTCGTAGACAACGATGTCGCCGCGTTGCGGTTCGGCACTGCCGAACCTGGTGGCGGAAGCCTGTCCCGGCCAGCGCAGGCACAGGCCGTAGGCCGTGCGGTTTACGAGCAGGCGGTCGCCGGCCAGCAGGCCCAGTTCGGGGCGGTCGGCGGGCAGCGACACCTGTACGAGCACGAGGGTGCGCACGGAGACCATCAGACCCAGCACAATGAGCGGCGGCAGCACGAATACGCGCACCGCGCCCCACGCGCCGCGCGGCAAGTGCGGCGCGTGGAGGCGCGGTGCAGAAAGGCGGCGGGAGAGGCGTTGCTTGAAGTTCATGGCTGCGGCGTATGCTGGTCTTTATTGGATGCCGGAGACCCACTTGAAGATGCGGTTCCAGCGCACTTTCCCGTCGAAGGGGCCGTAGTCCGGGTCGAGCGACAGCCAGACGAAGAGCGGTTTGCCCACGACGTGGTCCTCGGGCACAAAGCCCCAGAAGCGCGAATCGGCCGAGTTGTCGCGGTTGTCGCCCATCATCCAGTAATAATCCATACGGAAGGTGTAGCGGTCCGTAGCCTTGCCGTTGATGTAAATGACGCTGTCGCGCACTTCCAGCGTGTTGTGTTCATAGACCCGTATGGGCCGTTCGTAAACCGGGAGGTTCTCCAGCGTCAGATGCAGCGTGGCGTCCTTTTTCGGTATCCAGATGGGTCCGTAATTGGACGTCGTCCAGTCTTTCACCATGTTGAGCGGGTAGAGCCAGTCTACGGGCGGACGCACGCGCTCCACGCTCACCACGTAGTCGGTCCAGCCGGCAAGGGCCTTATGCGCCTCGCGCGTCAGGGGCATGTAGTAGGTGTAGAAACCGGTCATGTCGTCGCGGACCATTTGCGAGAGGTCCTCGTAAGTGATGCCCAGCTCGCGCTTCCACTCTTCGGGGAAAGGCGTGTTGAGCGTCACGGCGTAGAGATACTGCGAGTGGTCCGGCTCCCGGTTGGGTTTGCCGTCGAGGTATATCACGTCGTCCTTGATTTGCAGGGTCTGTCCGGGCAGGCCTACGCAGCGTTTCACGTAGTTCTCGCGGCGGTCTGCCGGGCGTGAGATGACTTCCCCGTAGAGTTCGGGCGCCTGGCGCACGGCCTGGCTTCCTGCCGCGTAGATGCGGGCGTAGGTCTGCTGCTGCTCCTCGTAGCCCATTTGGGCCGTGGGGCGCAGGCCGGTCATTTCCTGGCCTATGGCGTAGACCATGCCGTAGTAGTCGCGGTCCTGGCACTTGAGGGCGACGGTGTCGCCCGAGGGATAGTTGAACACCACGATGTCGTTCAGTTCAACGTGTCCCAGGCCCTTGACGCGGCGGTATTCCCATTGCGGCCACTCCAGGTAGCTCTTACCCCCGACGAGCGGCATCGTGTTCTGCGTGAGCGGCATCGTGAGCGGTGTCTGCGGGATGCGCGGACCGTAGGAGAGTTTCGAGACGAGCAGGTAGTCGCCCGTGAGGAGTGTCTTTTCGAGCGACGAGCTGGGGATGACGAAGTTCTGGAAGAAGAACTGGTTGAGGAAGTAGACGCCGACGAGGGCGAAGACTATGGCGTCGACCCAGCTCATGACGGTCCGTGTCGTGCGGTTTTTGGAGTTTTTCCACCAGCCCCAGTTGATGAACTTGGTGAGGTAGGCGTCGAGGATGAAGGGAACGACAAGGAGACCCCACCACGAGCGTACCCAGAGCAGGAACAGGAGGTAGAGGACGAGCACGATGGCGCATTTGACGTAGGGGGCGCGCCGCCGTGGTAGCGATATTTTTTTCATAAGTAAGGAATGGATGGCGTGGGATGTCCCGTCACCGCCGCGGCTGCCTGTGGCAGCGCGCTCGTGGCGGGGTGGGTTAGAAGTTGAAGAGGTCGTCGGTGGAAAGCAGGCCGCTGCGGGTGGCGGTGAACTCGGCGGCGAGGACGGCGCCCAGGGCGAATCCGCGCCGGCTGTGGGCGTCGTGTGTCAGGGTGATGCAGTCGGCCGCGCTGTCGTAGATGACGCTGTGGATGCCCGGCACTTCGTCGCGGCGCACGGCGTCGACGCGGAGCTGGTCCGGGGCGCATTCCGCTGTGCCCGTCACGCTGCCGTCGGCCTGCCGCACCGTGCCTTTTGTCCATTCGCTCTTGCGGTCCAGCTCGTGGCAGATTTGTTCGGCCAGCGTGATGGCTGTCCCGCTCGGGGCGTCGAGTTTGTGTACGTGGTGCGTCTCTTCGATGTGTACGTCGTATTCGGGGAAGCGGTTCATGATGCGGGCCAGGTAGCGGTTGACGGCGCTGAAGATGGCTACGCCCAGGGAGAAGTTGGACGCCCAGAAGAGCGTGTTGCCCTCGGCGCAGAGGCGGCGCACGTCGGCCTCGTGGTCCTTGAGCCAGCCGGTGGAGCCGCTCACCACCTTCACTCCGGCGCGGAAGGCGCGCAGGAAGTTTCCGTAGGCGGCCGTGGGCGTGGTGAACTCAATGGCTACGTCGGCGCTCTTGAACGCCGGGCTGTCGAAATCGTCCTGATTGTCCAGGTCGATGATGCACGTGATTTCGTGCCCGCGGCTGCGGGCGATTTCCTCTATCATGTGGCCCATTTTTCCGTAGCCTATCAATGCGATTTTCATGTCTTTTCTCGTCTTTTGGGTATTGTACCCTGCAAAAATAGTGATTTGCAGCGATATGCGGCGGTCCGGCCGTCCACTTTTTTCCATACGGGCACGGCGGCCGCCGGGTTGCGGCGCGGCGGCCGGCCTTTATGCCGCGGAAACGGGGCTAAGGCGTGCCGGTACGGGGATAGGCCGCGTTGCCACGGGCCTTAGCCCCGTGTACGGCGGGCGGGGCGGCTGCGGCGCATGCCGTAGGCCCGTGTCCGCCCCGGCCGGGCTTCCTGCGGCGCTGTCATGGAAAAGCCCTCCGCCGTGGGGGCGGAGGGCTCGGGCGGCACGGGGCCGGAATGCGGTGTGGCGTCAGGACTTGAGGTAGTAGTCGATGGTGGTGACGACACGTACTTTCTTGATGTATGGCGTGTATTGGTCGCGGTCGTTGATGCTGAAGAGCCCCTGCGAGGCCTGTTTGATTTTGCCCAGGCTGCTCTCGGAGTCCTTCGCGAACTTTTCGCCGGCCTGGCGGGCGTTGCGCGTGGCTTCTTCTATCATTTGGGGCTTGATTTCGTTCAGGCCGCGGAATTCGTACTGTACGCGGTTTTCGTAGTCGCCCTCCGAGATGGCGATGCCTTCCTTAAGCAGTTCGCCCATGCGCGGTATGAGCGTGCGCACCTGGTCTACCTGCGTGGTGGCGACGGTAATGACCGAGGTCACGTTGTAGCGGTCGCGGCGGTTTGTCTCGCTGGCGTAGCGGTCGGCCTTCAGGTCCACGATTTGCGGTGCGCCGAGGCTGATGTCGCCCTCTTTGATGCCGTTGCGCTTGAGAAATTCCGTGATGCGGGAGTTGGCGGAGTTGATGTCCGCATACAAGGCTTGCAGGTCGTTGCCCGTGGTCTTGTAGACGACGGGCCAGATGACATAGTCGGCTTTCACCTCGCGCTCGGCAAGGCCTTTGACGGCGACGGTGCGGTCGCGCTGCGCGATGCGGTCAAGCCCCCAGTAGAAAAATGCGCCCAGCAGGACGAGCCCCACGGCCAGGATGGCGGCTTCGATGTGGTAGTGTTTCATGGCTTTGGAATTTTAGTTCTCCGGGCGAAGATAGGCCTTTCCGCCCTTCCGTGCCGCATGTTACAGTTTTTTTAACGCTGTGGCGGCCGCTGCCCGCCGGTATGCGACAGGCCTCCCGGCGGTATGGATGCGCCGGGAGGCCTGCTGTGTGGCGGGCTGGAGGCTGCTGCCTTTAGCCCTTGACGATGATGAGGAAGTAGTTCTTCTTTCCGCGCTGCACGAGGAGATATTTCCCGTCGATGAGGTCGGCGCCCTCCACGATGCGGTCCGGCGTGTCGAGCTTCTCTTTGTTGAGGCTGACGCCGCCGCCTTGTACGAGCTTGCGCATTTCGCCTTTCGAGGCGAAGCACTGCGTGGTTCCGGCAAAGAGGTCTACGGCTTTCTGTCCTAAGGCCTGGTCGCGCGACACTTCAAACTGCGGGACGCCTTCGAAGACGCTGAGCAACGTGGCTTCGTCGAGCTTGAGCAGGCTCTCTTTCGTGGCTTTGCCGAAAAGGATGCCGGAAGCCTCGACGGCGGTCTCGTAATCCTCGTTGCCGTGCACCATGCACGTCACTTCCTGGCCCAGCCGCTTCTGCAGGACGCGGCGGCCCGGGTCTTCGCGGTGCTCGGCGATGAGGGCGTCAATCTCCTCGCGGCCCAGGGAGGTGAATATCTTGATGTAGCGCTCTGCCTCCTCGTCGCTGACGTTGAGCCAGAACTGGTAGAACTTGTAGGGGGTGGTGTAGCGCTTGTCGAGCCATACGTTGCCCTGCTCCGTCTTTCCGAACTTCTTGCCGTCGGCTTTCGTAATGAGCGGGCACGTCAGGGCGTAGGCGTCGGCCTCCGGGCCTAAGGTGCGGCGTATGAGTTCCGTACCGGTGGTGATGTTGCCCCATTGGTCTGAACCGCCCATCTGGAGCTTGCAGCCTTTCGTCTGGTACAGGTGGAGGAAGTCGTAGCCCTGCAGGAGCTGGTAAGTGAACTCAGTGAATGAAAGTCCGTCGCGGGCTTCCCCGTTCAGGCGCTTCTTCACGCTGTCCTTGGCCATCATGTAGTTGACCGTGATGTGCTTGCCCACGTCACGGGCGAAGGCCAGGAAGGAAAAGTCCTTCATCCAGTCGTAGTTATTGACGAGTTCGGCGGCGTTGGGCGCGTCGGACCCGAAGTCGAGGAAGCGGCCCAGCTGGCTTTGGATGCAGGCCACGTTGTGGCGGAGCACGTCTTCAGTCAGCAGGTTTCGTTCGGCGCTCTTTCCCGACGGGTCGCCGATCATGCCGGTAGCGCCTCCGACGAGTGCCAGCGGCTTGTGTCCCGAACGCTGGAAGTGGCGCAGCATCATGACGCTGCACAGGTGGCCGATGTGGAGCGAGTCGGCGGTAGGGTCTATGCCCACGTAGGCCGTGACCCGTTCGCGCGAAAGCAGTTCTTCCGTTCCGGGCATCATTTGGTGGAGCATTCCGCGCCACCGTAATTCTTCTACAAAGTTCATCGGTTTCGTTTATGATTATGGTTCTTTCTCTTTGTGCTGGGGCGCGGTGTCTTCCGCGTGGCGGAGCATGTCGAGCGCGCGGTTTTCGGCGGCTTCCATGACGGCCCGTTGGCCGGGGCCTTTGTCGTCGATGCCGCAGAGGTGGAGGATGCCGTGGATGACGACGCGGCGCAGCTCCTCTCCGTATTCCGTGCCCTGTTCCTCGGCGTTGGAGCGGACCGTGTCCAGGCTGATGAAGATGTCTCCGCCGATGACGTCGCCCTCCGTGTAGTCGAAGGTGATGATGTCGGTGTAGTAGTCGTGCTGCAGGTATTGGCGGTTCACCTCGAGGATTTTCGCGTCGTTGCAGAATATGTAGGCGATGTCGCCCACCCGTTTTCCGTAGGAGGTGGCTACTGCCTTGATCCACGCCGTAGTGCCGCGGTGCGGCAAGGCGGGCATTTTCACGTCGATGTGCTGGTAAGAAATCATGTCGGGATAAGGTTCGTGGCCGGGCGGCGGCTTTTCCTGTGCCGCCTCCCCGGCCTGTGCGGTTCAGAAAAGGGTGGGCTGCTCCGCCTGTGCGGCCCGCGGGATGCGGCCCAGGTGGCGGTAGGCCAGTTCCGTCACTTCGCGGCCGCGCGGGGTACGGTGGATGAAACCTTCCTGTATGAGAAACGGTTCGTAGACTTCCTCAAGCGTTCCGGGATCTTCGCCGATGGCTGTGGCGATAGTCGTCACGCCCACGGGGCCGCCTTTGAATTTGTCGATGATAGTGAGCAGTATCTTGTTGTCTATCTCGTCCAGCCCGTAGCGGTCAATGTTGAGCGCCTCGAGGGCATAGCGTGCGATGGCCACGTCGATGCGTCCGTTGCCCTTTACCTGGGCAAAATCGCGCACGCGGCGCAGCAACGCGTTGGCCACGCGGGGCGTCCCCCGCGAGCGGCCGGCTATTTCGGCGGCCGCTTCCGCCTCGATGGGCACCTGGAGAATGGCGGCCGAGCGCTGGAGAATGCGGCTGAGCGTCCCGGCGTCGTAATATTCGAGGTGCAGGTTGATGCCGAAGCGGGCGCGGAGGGGCGCGGTGAGCAGGCCGCTGCGCGTCGTGGCCCCGACGAGTGTGAAGGGGTTCAGGTCTATTTGGATGGAGCGTGCGGCCGGGCCGCGGTCTATCATGATGTCGATGCGGTAGTCCTCCATTGCGGAGTAGAGATACTCTTCCACGACCGGCGCCAGGCGATGGATTTCGTCGATGAAGAGGACGTCGTTCGGCTCGAGCGAGGTGAGCAGTCCGGCCAGGTCGCCCGGCTTGTCGAGCACCGGGCCGGAGGTCACCTTAAACCCTACGCCCAGCTCGTTGGCGATGATGTTCGAGAGCGTTGTCTTGCCCAGTCCCGGCGGCCCGTGGAGCAGGGTATGGTCCAGCGGTTCGCCGCGCAGCTTGGCCGCTTCGACGAAGATGCGCAAGTTGTCCACCACCTTCAGCTGCCCGCTGAAGTCGTCGAAGCGGAGCGGGCGCAACGCGTTCTCGTAGTCCCGTTCCGACGGCGTAGGGGCAAACTGCTCCGCGCGGATATCAAATGTGTCTTCTGCCATATTTCCCGCAAAGGTAGCGATAATAATCGAGACGCGCCACAAATCTCCGTTGCCAAATGCCTCTTTTCGGCGGAAAGGCTTACCTTTGCCGCAACAATGCCAAAGGCTTATGGTGCTCAACTATATCTGGATTTCGTTTTTTGCCGTTGCTTTCATCATCGCCGTGGTGCGGCTGCTCTTTTTCGGCGACGTCTCCGTCTTTCCCGCCATCATGAACTCTACGTTCGAGACGTCGCGCACGGCCTTCGAGATATCCCTCGGCCTCACGGGCGTGCTTTCCCTTTGGCTCGGCATCATGAAAATCGGCGAGCGCGGCGGCGTGGTCAACGTGCTGGCAAGGCTGCTCGGTCCGCTTTTCTCCAAGCTCTTCCCCGACATACCGAAGGGGCATCCCGTCGTGGGCAATATCTTCATGAACCTTTCGGCCAACATGCTCGGCCTGGACAACGCCGCCACGCCCTTGGGGCTGAAGGCCATGGAGGGGCTTCAGGAACTGAATCCCCGTAAGGACACGGCCACGAACCCGATGATCATGTTTCTTGTGCTCAACACGTCGGGCCTGACCATTATCCCCGTGAGCATCCTCGTTTACCGCGCGCAGCTGGGGGCTGCCCAGCCCACGGACGTCTTTGTCCCCATTCTCATTGCCACGTTCTGTTCCACGCTGGCGGGCATCATCGTGACCAGCCTCTACCAGCGCATCAACCTGTTCAACCGCACCGTGTTCCTGACGCTCGGCCTCCTGTCGCTCGGCATGGCCGGCATGGTATGGGGCTTTGCCCGGCTGGACGGGCCGATGATGAACGTCGTGGGCACGACTACGGCCAACGTGCTCCTCTTCCTCGTCATCATCATCTTCCTGCTGGCCGGTGTGCGCCGCCGCGTCAACGTCTACGAAGCCTTTATCGAAGGCGCGCGCGAAGGGTTCACCACGGCCGTGCGCATCATTCCCTATCTTGTCGCCATGCTGGTGGGCATCGGCGTGTTCCGGGCTTCGGGCGCCATGGACTGGCTCGTCGAGGCCGTCCGCTGGCTCGTCGGCCTTTGCGGCGGCGACGGGCGCTGGGCGGGCGCACTCCCCACGGCCTTGATGAAACCTTTGAGCGGCAGCGGGGCGCGCGGCATGATGGTCGACGCCATGACTACCTATGGCGCCGATTCCTTCGTGGGCCGTCTCAGTTGCATTTTCCAGGGCGCCACGGACACGACGTTCTACATCCTGGCCGTCTATTTCGGGGCTGTCGGCGTGCGCCGCACGCGCCACGCCGTCGTCTGCGGGCTTCTGGCCGACCTGGCCGGCATCGTGGCGGCCATCGCCGTCTGCTACCTCTTCTTTGGCTGAGGCCGGTTGCCGCCGCCACGGGCCCTATTCCCGCGGCGACGGGGCTAAGCCCTATCTTTCTTTCCCTTAGCCCCGTTTCCGCGCCCCTACGGCCAAAAAAACTTAAAAAGCAGGATTGCCGTGCAAGGTTGGCGTTTGGCGCGGCTTTTCTTGACAAAGGGGCTACCGTCCCCTTGGATAGAGATCGGAAACATTAAATCGAGAAAATATGAAAAAGTTCCTCATCCTGCTGCTCGCCGCTATGGGCGTCGCGGGCAGTGTCCGTTCCCAAAGTTATAGCCAACTCTGGAAGCAGGCCGACGAAGCGGTGAAGGAGGACTTGCCGCAAACGGCGCTTGCCGCGGTGCGGCAGGTGTGCAGGAAGGCCCTTGCCGAGGGCGACGACGCGCAACTCCTCCGCGCCGCACTGGCCGCACAGCAGTTGCAGGCCAGCGTGGCCCCCGACAGCGGCCGCGCGGTCCTGGCCCGCATGGAGGCCGCCCTGTCCCGCGAGCAGCAGCCCGTGGTCCGGGCCTTGTGGCACGGGGCGCTGGGCCGTCTGGCGCTTTCCGCCGCGGACTATTCCGACACGGCAGCCGTGCGCCGCGCCTGTGCGCATCTCGCCGCGTCGCTGGCGGATTTGCCCGCGTTGGGACAGGCCCGCGCGGCCGACTTCGTCCCGCTCTTCCGCGAGGGCGCGGACAGCCGTTATTTCGGCGGCGACGTGCTCCACGTCCTCTGGCGCTCCGCGTCGGGTTCCCGCCAGTTGCCCGACACGCTCCGCACCTCGCTTTCCGGCGCCGTGGCCCGCTATTATGACGGTGCGGGCCTGCGTGCGGCGGCCCTGCTCGTGCGGCTGGACAGCGTGGCCGCGCTCCCTCCGGCCTCGGGGCCGCTGGAGCGTCAGCCCGCCTACGTCGCGCTGGAACGCCTGGTCCGGGCATACCGTGACGTGCCCGCCAACGTGGAAACGTACATCGCGCTCACGGAACGGAGCGGCTACGGGCGCGAAACGGAGCGCGACGACAGCATCCGCCTGGCCGCGGCCCGCGAAGGGCTGGAGCTGTATGGGAAAGAGCGCCGCGCCGACGAGTTGCGCAACTTCGTGGCCCGCGCCGAGCAGCCGTCCCTGCGCCTCATGGGCGGCGTGCCGGCCTGTTACCCGGGCATGCCGGTGCGCCTGCGCATGGAGGGCCGCAACGTGCGCCGCGCCCAGGTGCGCTTCAGCCGGCTGGACCTTTCGGCGGCCGGGATGGACCGTCGGGTAGGGGGATGGGACTGGAAAGAACTGCGCCGCCACCGCACGGGAGGCGTGCAGACCGTGACCCATGAGTTTGCGGCGGCTTCCGCCTATCGCTGGCAGTCGGACAGCATAGACTGGACGCCGGGCGCGCCGGGAGTCTACCTGTGCGAACTTGTGGCGGACGGGACGCCGCTGGACCACCGTCTGGTCCACGTGACGCGGCTGCTGCCATTGCAGTTGGCCCAGCCCGACGGCGTGACGCGCCTCGTCGTGGTCGACGCCCGCAGCGGGCAGCCCGTGGCGGGAGGGAAAGTCCTGGTGCTGGACGCAAAAGGGCGGCAGCAGGCGGCCTACGTGCTCGACGGGACGGGGACGAAAGCGCTTCGGCGCGATGACGCCGGCCGTTCCTTGTCCTATTACATCACTGTGCCCGGCGACGAGGCCGCCCCGGCGTTCCGTCTGGCTGGGGCCGGCATCGTCACGCCCCGCGGCGGCGACGCCCGCGAGGCAGCGCCGGAACGCCGTCTGGAAGTGTTTACGGACCGGGCCATATACCGCCCCGGGCAGACCGTACACGTCGGCACGGTGGCTTACGAACGCCGTGGCGACAGCTTCCGCGCCGTGCCCGATTTCCAGGGCTGGGTGAAACTGCTTGACACGAACCGCCGCGTGGTCGATTCGGTGCGTCTGGAGGCAGACGCTTTCGGGGCCGCGGGCGGTACGCTCCGGTTGCCCGAGGCCATCGGCTTGCCCGGACAGTTCGTCGCGCGCTGCGAGTGGGACGGCCACGTGGGTCAGACCACATTCCGGGTGGAAGAATACAAGCGTCCGACGTTTACGGCCGAGGCCGAGCCGGTGCGGACCGCCTATTCCCTCGGCGACACCGTGCGCGTGTGGGGCCGGGTCCGGACTTATACGGACGTGCCCGTAGAGGGCGCCACGGTGCGCTGGCAGGTGACGCGGCGCGCCTGGTATGCGTTGAACACATACGTAGCGCCGGTTTCCGGGACAACGCGCACGGACGCCGACGGCCGCTTCTCCGTGCCCGTTCCCTTGGCTTACGAGTCCGGCGAACTGACCCTCAGACCGTACAACCGCTATTCCTACGTGCTGACCTTCGACGTGACGGCCGAGGACGGCGAGACCGCCAGCGGCAGCTATACGCTGATGGCCGCGACGAAGCCATCGTGGCTCGAGTCCACTTGGCCGGTTTATGTATGCCGGGAACAGTTGCCGGAAGTCCAGGTGTGGCAGCGCAACGCCCAGGGAGAGAACGTGGCGGCCGAGGGCCGCTATGAACTGCGCCAGGGCGGCCGCGTGGTGGGAGAAGGCCCGTTCCGCACAGGCCGGCCGTTCGTGCCGCATGTCCTGTCCGGGTTGCCCTCCGGCGAGTACCAGCTTATCAGCCGTCTCCTTCCTTCGGATTCGGCCCAGGCCGCGCCCGATACGGCCCGCCTGTACCTGTTCTCGGAAAACGACACGCACCCCGTGTCCAAGGTGCCCTGCTGGACGGACGTGCGGTACAGCGCCGGCCGCGATACGGCTCGGGTACTCATCGGCTCCTCGTGCGACAGCGTCCTGCTGTTCTACGACCTCTTCCGCTCCGACCGTTTGCTGGAAAGCCGCCGGGTGGCCTTTTCCGATTCCCTCTTGCGCTTCGACCTGGCCTGGCGGCCCGAATACGGCGACTGCGCCCGCGCCACTTTCGCTTTCGTGAAGGACGGACAGACGTACCGTTTTGAAGCCGCAGTGGAGCGCCCCGCCCCGGACAAGCGCTTGCAGCTGTCCTGGAGCACGTTCCGCTCACGCCTTGTCCCCGGACAGGCGGAAGAGTGGCGTCTGCGGGTGACATACCCCGACGGCCGTCCGGCCCGGGCTTCCGTCATGGCCCGCCTTTACGACGCTTCGCTCGACGCCCTCGCGTCCAACCCCTGGCAGTTCGGCGGGCTGGGCATATACCGCCAGTACCCCGTGGCTTACTGGCAGGGCGACCGCGCCGACTACCTGTCGCTCTCGGGCACCGTGCTCGTCAGGATGCGCCAGGTGCAGCCGCTCGACTTCACGGATTGGGCCGCAGGAATCTTCTCCTACGGCCGCCGGGCCTTCGCCGAAGACATGCTGCAGGAGACCATGACGCTTTCCTGCGTAGACGAGATTGCAGCGGACCAGGCCTACG
Source organism: uncultured Prevotella sp. (assembly GCA_902464615.1). Taxonomy (GTDB): domain Bacteria; phylum Bacteroidota; class Bacteroidia; order Bacteroidales; family Bacteroidaceae; genus Alloprevotella. Next base: position 121,227 of record CABQKA010000002.1, read on the forward strand.
AGAACCGCTCCCTGGCACCGCGGATGATGGCCAAGTCCACAGCAAACGTTCCCGCAGCCGGCATGGCAGGAGCGTCAGTCCCCGCCGCCCAGATGCGTACGAACTTTGCCGAGACGGCCTATTTCCATCCCTCCTTGCACACGGATTCCACCGGCACGGTGGGCATCTCGTTCACACTGCCGGAGAGCCTGACGTCATGGAACTTTTCCGCCCTGGCCCATTCCGTAGAGATGGACTACGGCGGCCTGGACACGACGGTCGTTGCCCGTAAGGATTTCATGGTCCAGGCAGCGCTGCCGCGCTTTGTCCGCGAGGGCGACCGCACGGTCCTGTCCGCCACGTTGCGCAACCTGTTGCCGGAGACCGTCGATGCCACGGTGCGCTTCGAACTCGTTGACGCGGAGACCGGCCGCCAGGTGGCCGAGGGGCGCGAACAGGTGCGCCTGGCCGCCGACAGCGCTTGCGTCGTAGGCTTCCCCTTCGAGGCGGAACAGGGCGACGCCGTGCTCGTCTGCCGCTTTATGGCGGAGGGCGGCGGCTTCAGCGACGGCGAAGAACATTATTTGCCCGTCCTCTCGGACCGCGTGAACGTGACGCGCACCTTACCCTTCTCGCTGACGGAAGCAGGCCCGGTATCCTTGCGCCTTGACACGTTGTGGACATCCCCGGAGGCCAGTCAACGCCGCCTGACGGTGGAGATTTCCTCGCAGCCGGCGTGGTACGCAGTAGCGGCCTTGCCCGTGCTGGCCAACGCGCAGTGTCGCAATGCCGAGCAATGGGCCGTTCGCTATTATGCCCTGAAGTTAGGGGCATATGTGGCGCAGCGTAATCCACAGATTCGCGCGGCCGTCGACACGGTTCCGTCCGAACGGTCCGGCAATTCCTCCGCAGAAGCCCCGGCCGACGGCCTTGCCCGTTTCTTGTCGGCACAATCCGGTTGGGCCGAGGAGACGCCCTGGCTGGCCGAGGCCGCCGCGGAAGCGCAGCGTGCGGCCGCCCTCCGCTCGCTCTTCGACCCGGCAGTATCCGCCGCGAAAGAATACACGGCGCTCGACAAGCTGCGCGCCATGCAACGGCCAGACGGCTCGTGGAGCTGGTATGAAGGCATGGCCGGCAATGTCGACATCACGACCCAGGTAGCCGTGCTCCTGGCGCGTGTCGCAGCTTTCACAGGCGACAAGACAGCCGACGGCGTCCTGCAGCGCGCCTTCGCTTTCCTGCAGCGCCACGCCGCTTCCGAAGTGGCACGCATGCGCGAGGCTGAGCGCCGCGACGGCCTGAAGCCCCAACTTTCCGTTACGCTGCTGCGCTATCTCTACGCGCGTGCCCTGGCCGGCCTTTCGCCCGACGGCGACGCGCGCTACCTGCTCGACCTGGCCGAGCGGCAAGTGCCCGCGATGAATCTTCGCGACAAAGCGGAGGCTGTGCTCGTCCTGGCCAAGGCAGGGCGACGGGAGACGGCCCGCACGCAACTGCAAAGCCTGCTGGAGTACACGGTAGAGGCTCCCGGCCGCGGGCGTTATTTCGATACGGCGCGTGCCCCGCTCTCGCGCGAGTCTTACCGCATTCCCACGCAGACGGCGGCTATCGAGGCACTGCTTTGCCTCTATACTGCCGGCAACGCCCGCGTCCAGTCGATGCGTCTCTGGCTGATGCAGGCCAAGCGGACACAGGCCTGGGAGACGGGCCGCGCCACGGCCGACGCCGTCTACGCCCTGCTGGCCTCTTCGCCTCTGGACAGCCGCCTGGCCTATCTGGACGCGCAGCCGCCCGTCTACTATACCCTCAGTAAGGGCCGCCGCACGGTGGGGCTCAACGCGCCCTCCACGGTGCAGGCCCCCGGCACCGTGGGATACACGCACGACAGCTACACCGAAGCGCCGGCCGTGGAGGCTACGGAAATCACGTTGCGCAAGGCGCACGAAGGCCTTTCCTGGGGCGCTGTCTATGCCAACTTCAACGTGCCGGCTTCGGCCGTTGCGACGGAGGGCCGCGGCCTGTTGCTGGCGCGCCGCCTTGAAGTGAAGCGCGGCGCGGCGTGGAGACCCCTGGCCGAGGGCGAAGCGGTGGCCCGCGGGGAGCGCGTGCGGCAGGTATTCACCATCCGTGCCGACGCCGACTACGACTTTGTCGTTCTCCGCTCGGCGCGCCCGGCGGGCTGGGAACCAGCGCGTGCCCTTTCGGGCTACATGTGGCAGGACGGCATGGGCTGTTACCGCGCCGTGCGCGAGGTTTCTACGGAATATTTCTTCGAGCACATGGCCAAGGGCGAGCACGTATTTACCGAAGAGTCCGTAGCCACGCGCGCCGGCGTCTACCAAGGCGGCGTTTCCGAAGTGCGTTGTGTCTATGCTCCCGAGTTCGGCGGGCAGACCGGCACGTTCCGTACCACGGTGCGCTGACGCTCCCGCCGCGTTTTTGCGGATATATAATAGACCCCGCCCCTCGTTGTCCTCATGGACAGCCGAGGGGCGGGGTTGTTTCGTCGTCGGTCTCTCGGTGCCGGCGTCCGGGCGGTGTCAGGGCGAGGCTTTCCCCGTTGAATTTCCGCCCGAAGCTCAGGTCCATGCCGGCGTCGAGCAGCTGGCGGGCCAGGGCCGGTTTGCCGCGGAATCCGTGGACCGTCCAGCGCGTCGTGGGCCGCCATTGCTTGTGCAGGGCCAGCAGGATGTCGAACGCCCGCACGCAGTGGATGGTGACCGGGAGGCGGTAGCGTTCGGCAGCCTCTACCTGCCGCCGCAACCATTCGGTCTGCCGGGCCGTTTCCGCGCCTCTCAGGCGGTCTATGCCGCATTCCCCTACCGCCACTATCTGCGGGTGCGGCAACAGCCGCTCCAGGCCGGCAAATGCGGCTTGGGCGGTGGCCTCGTCGGCCGTCCACCAGGGATGGACGCCGGCGGAGTAGAAGCCGCCCGGCAACGGGCGGAATTTCTCCGGCTCCAGAAGCCAGGACAAGGGCAGGTTGACGATGGCCGTTCCCGGCGGGGCGGAAAGGTCGTGCGTGTGGAAATCCAGTTCGGGCATGGCGGAAAAGTTGGGGGAAGAGTGGAAGACGGTGCGGGGCATATTCCCGCCCGTGGCGGCCCCGGGCTGAAGGAGAGCGGGCCAGGCTTTGGAAAAACGGGGCTAAGGCCCGCAGGCACGGGGCTAAGGGAAGGAAACACGGGGCTAAGGCCCGCAGACGGAAAGACTGCCGGCGGCGGCCGGCCGGGCCTCCTTGCCGCTCAGGGCACGGGGTCGTAGCCGCTGCCGCCCCAGGGATGGCAGCGCAGGATGCGCCTCACGGCCAGGTAAAGGCCTTTCACCGGTCCGTGCTTACGCAGCGCTTCGACGGCATACTGCGAGCAAGTGGGCGTGAAGCGGCACGAGGGCGGTTTCAGCGGCGAGATGTAGCGTTGGTAGAAGCGGATGGGCGCAATGAGCAGGAGGGTCAGCCAGCGGCGTATCATGGTTCGGAACGGGAAAGTTGCGCCGCCTGCACTTTCTCCGCCGCGAGCTGCAGGAGGCGTATGACGCTCGCGTGGACTGCGGCCGAAGGCATGGGCCTGTCGGCCAGCCAGATGAAGCCCAGCATGAGTCCCGTTCCCTCCGGGAGGACGGCCTGCAGCGTCTCCTTGTTGAGGCGGTAGGCCTCGCGGAGCTGACGCTTGGCGCGGTTGCGGTCTACGGCGCGGTGCAGGTGGCGTTTGCCCACGCTGATGAGCACGCGCACGGCCGGCCCGCAGGCGTGGGGCACCGGGCGGTAGGTGAGGCGCACGGGGTAGGCGGTGATGGCGCGGCTGCCCGCCGAGAAGAGGGCTTCGATGTCGCGTTTCAGACAGAGATGTTCGGCTTTGGGAAAGGCGTGCGGGCGCATGTGGGGAACGGGTTGTAGATGGGATGTCGGGAAAAATGAACCGTCTCCCGCGCGGAAAGTGGCCGGTGGCCGGTCACGGTGTTCCGCGCGGGAGACGGTGAAGGTATGGTCCGCCGTGCGGCGGGGCAAGGCCCGGTCAGGGCTTTTCATCCAGATAGAGGCTGAGCGAGGCCGGCATGGAGGGCGCCTTTTCCGTGGGGGCTTCGAGGTCGAGCGTCAGTCCGGCTTCTTCGATGGCCTTGGCCGTGGCTTTGCCGAAGCAGCCCAGCTTGATGCCCCTGTCCTTGAAGTCGGGCACGGCCTTGAGCAGCGACTCGACGCCTGCGGGCGTGAAGAGGATGACCATGTCGAAGTCGAAGGCCTGGCCTTCGGGAAGCGGGTTGCTCAAGGTGCGGTACATCACGCACTCCGTGTGCTTGAGCTTCTTGGCTTCGAGCATCTGGTGCAGCTCGTCGCTGTGTACGTCGCTTTGGGGAATGAGGTATTTTTCCACTTTGTGCTTCGCCATGAGCTGTATCAGGTCGGGCAACTTGCCGCTTTCGGGATAGAAGGCCTTGCGCTTGCGGTACTGGATGTACTTTTGCATGTAGAGGGATACGGCCTCTGAGATGCTGAAGTATTTCATGTCCTCGGGCACGGCGACGCGCAAATCCTTGCACAGCGTGAAAAAGTGGTCAATGGCATGGCGTGAGTTGAAGACTATGGCCGTGTGGTCGAGAATCTGGACCTTTTGTTGCCGGAACTCGCGGGCGGTGAGGCTTTCTATTTTGATGAGCGGGTGGAATACGAGTTCGACGTTGTGTTTGCGTGCTATCTCATAATAGGGAGACTTCTCGGAAGCAGGCTGCGGCTGCGAGACAAGAATCTTCTTAACCATGAATACCTACGATTTCTTACGGGTTTGATGTCAGATAAAATGCTGCCCGCAGCAATACGCGCCACAGCACGAGAGCGGGGGCTATTTCGAGCGCACAAAAGTACAAAATTAAATGGACACAGCCCAGCGCGCCTTGAAAAAATATGCTGAAACACCTGAACAGGAGCGGAATTTTGACCGCTACGATAAGGGCGGCAAAGCCTAAAAGCATGTTTTCGTAGCTCAAGTCGAAGTAGACGACCAGCAGGGTGAGCGGTATCAGCGCCAGCCCCTGGACGAGTAGGGACAGTTGGAACGTCTCAGACCACATTTGCGCCTGTCTCCGCCCGAAGAGGGTGCGGTTCACGGCCTGGTAGAGCAGTCCCTTGAAAGCGTAGTAGAGGAAACAGGCCCCGGCGCCGATGCCCAGGACAGTATAGGGCGAAGTGTCGTCGAGCAGTCCCGGGCTGCGGTGCTGTATGAAATCGTAGTAGAGGATACTGAGCAGGAAACAGGTGATACACGTCATCAGCCATTGGGCACGGCGCTCGTTGCCTGTGCGTTCGTCCAGGGCTTCGGCGTGTGCGGGGTGGTGCAGCATGTCCTTCAGGCATTCGCGCAGGTAGTGGCGCAGCGTGGCGAGCACCCATGCGGCCAGAAAAAAGCTCAGGAGCAGTGCGCCCGTGATGTAGTTGTCCGTGCGGAAAGAGTAGGGCAGCAGGTCGCCCGTGAAGCCCGGCATCTCTGTCGCGGGGAGGCGTTCGATGCGGAACAGCGGCAGTTCTACCGTGTCGGGTTGTGCTTCGGCCGTCTTTACCGCAAAGAGACTGTCGGCGCTTTGCGGGTGCAGCCCGGGCCATTCCGCCGTCTCGGCCACCTCATCGGGCCGGAGCAGGTAGCGCGGGAGGCTGTCGGCCGGCAGTGCGAGACTGTCGGGCGTGGCGGCCTGTGGCGCGAGGCTGTCGGCGGGTGCGGGTATGGAGTTGCGGTAGGGCATGGGCAGTTATGGTCAGAGGGCGGCGAATTTACGCACTGCGGGGTCCCACAAGGGAGTATTCTCGGCCAGGCGGAGCGCTTCGGCGGGTGTGCGGGCCACGCTCCAGATGGAAAGGTGCCGGCGGCGCATGAAGTGTTCGTCCGCCGCCCGTTCCAGCAGCGCGAGCAAGGGGTCGTAGAACCCGCCGGTGTTCAGGATGACGATGGGCTTGAGAAACAGGCCCAGCTGCTTCCAGGTGATGGCTTCGAGCAGCTCCTCAAGGGTGCCTACGCCGCCGGGCAGGGCGATGCATGCGTCGGCCATTTCGGCCATTTTTGCTTTGCGGCGGTGCATGTCGGGGGTGACGACGAGGCGCGTCATGCCCTCGTGCTGCCAGCCCTGGTCTACCATGAAGCGGGGGATGACGCCGATGGTTTCGCCCCCGGCTTCAAGGCAGGCTTCGGCGGCCGCGGCCATGAGTCCCGAGCGGCCGGCGCCGTTGATGAGGGCGTGGCCGGAGAGGCCGATGAGGCGGCCCAGTTCGCGTGCGGCCTCGACGTAGAGGTGCGGGACTTGTCCGCTCGATGCGGCGTAGACGGTGATGTGCATGGGGAATTAGGGGGATTAGAGGCCGGCGGCTTCGGCAGCCGCGGCCATAAGTGGCGAGCGGTCGGCGCCGTTGGCGGCGGCCCCGACGTAGAGGTGCGGGACCTGTCCGCCCGATGCGGCGTAGACGGTGATGTGCGTGGGGAAATAAGGGGGATTAGAGGCCGAAGGCTTCGCGGATGCGGTCTACGTAGTCGAGCTTTTCCCACGTGAAGAGTTCCACTTCCATGCGCTTTTTGCCCAGTTCTTCGGTGCCGAACTCCTTGACGACGGTCTGGGGCGTGCGGCCCACGTGGCCGTAGCGTGCGGTTTCCTCGTAGATGGGCTGGCGCAGCTTCAGGCGGTCGGCGATGGCGCGGGGGCGCAAGTCGAAGAGTTCGCTTATCTTTTGTGCGATTTCGCCGTCGTCGAGGGCCACGTGGCTGCGCCCGTAGGTGTTTACGTAGACGCTTACGGGCTCGGCCACGCCGATGGCGTAGCTGAGCTGGACGAGCATTTCGTCGGCCACGCCGGCGGCTACCATGTTCTTGGCGATGTGTCGTGCGGCGTAGGCGGCCGAGCGGTCCACTTTCGAGGGGTCTTTTCCGGAGAAGGCGCCGCCGCCGTGCGCGCCGCGGCCGCCGTAGGTGTCGACGATGATCTTACGGCCGGTCAGTCCGGTGTCGCCGTGCGGGCCGCCGATGACGAATTTGCCTGTCGGGTTGACCAGGTAGTGCGTGCGGCCTTGCGCGAAGAGTGCGCGCACTTCCGGGGTGTGTATGCGCTCTTCGAGGACGCGGGGGATGAGGATGTGTTCCACGTCGTCCTTGATGCGGGCCACCATTTGCGCGTCGGCGGCGGCCTGCGAGCCGGCTTCGGCGGCGCTGATGAACTCGTCGTGCTGCGTGGAGACGACGATGGTGGGGATGCCCACGGCGCGGCCTTGCCCGTCGTATTCCACGGTGACCTGGCTCTTCGAGTCGGGGCGCAGGTAGGTCATGACCTTGCCTTCGCGGCGGATTTCGGCCAGCACGATGAGCAGGTCGTGGGCCAGCGAGAGGGGCAGGGGCATGTAGGTGTCGGTCTCGTTGTTGGCGTAGCCGAACATCATGCCTTGGTCGCCCGCGCCTTGCGCGTCGGGGTCGTCGCGGTCCACGCCGCGGCGGATGTCGGCGCTCTGCTCGTGGAGGGCGGAGAGGATGGCGCAGCTTTCGGCGTCGAAGCGGTATTCGGCTTTCGTGTAGCCGATGCGGCGGATGGTGCGGCGCACCACGTCCTGCAGGTCGATGCGCGCGTGCGACTTGATTTCGCCGGCCACGATGACTTGCCCGGTCGTGACGAGTGTCTCGCACGCTACTTTCGAGTCGGCGTCGCCGGCCAGCAGCTCGTCGAGCACGGCGTCGGAAATCTGGTCCGCCACTTTGTCGGGGTGGCCTTCCGAAACGGATTCAGAGGTGAAGAGGTATCCCATTTCTTCGTTTGTTTTATGAGGTTTGCATAAAAAAATATCTGCCCGGCGCTGTGCGGAGGCAGATCGATTCGGAAATGGCTGTGTGGAGTGCTTGCCCGTAAGGGCCGGCCGCTTCCGCTTTGCGGGAAAGGGTGCGGGCCGTCGTTTTAGCATTTTTTTCTGAGGTTGCAAGCAGCCAAATCTGTCCTCGTCTCGATTTTCGGCTGCAAAATTACGGTTTTCCGCCGGGCAGGCCAAATTTTCTTCCGTCTTTTTTGCCTTTCCGCGCTTCGCGGCTTCCGGGGAGGGGGCGGCGCGTGCCCGGCGCGGCGCACGCGCAGAACGCGGCCTATCCCCGTGTGCACGGGAATAGGCCGCGTTCTGCCGGGGCTAAGGCCCGTGGCGCCCCGTACCGTCAGGGGTGCGCGGGGGCGTCTTCCTCGAGCCATTGGAGCGCGCGCTTGACGATGTCGCTCCGCTGGTTGATGATCTGGAAATATTCCGAACGGTCCCAGACGTTGTAGCCGATGAGCGCCTTGAGCATGAAGCGCAGGTCGGGCAGGGTCTTTTCGCGTTCGGCCTCGTCCTTGGGCTTGATGTTCTTGTCCGCGGCCTTCCGCAGCAGGTCGTCGAGGAGGCTGGCCGGGACTTCGTACTTCTCGGCGTAGTCGCGGAAGTCGGGGTATTCCTTCTCTATCTCGCGGCGGTGCTCGTCGGCGTAGCGCAGTGCGGTGGTGGTGATGAGGTTGTTGCGCTGTATGGCCATGTAGTAGGGCGTGTAGGTCGTCGTGTCGAGGGGGACGAAGATGTCCGGCATGATGCCGCCGCCGCCATAGACGGCGCGGCCCTTTGACAGGGTGCGGTAGACCTTTGTGCTGTCCAGGTGGATGCTGTCGATAGAGGTCAGCTCGCCGTGGTCGTAGCGGTTGAGCAGGTCGCGGCTGTAGGCTTCTCCCTGCCCTTTGACGTAAGGTTTCTGGATGCAGCGTCCGGAGGGTGTGTAGTAGTGTGACACGGTGAGGCGTATCATGGAGCCGTCGGGCAGTTCGACGGGCCGCTGCACGAGTCCTTTTCCGAACGTGCGGCGGCCGACGATGGTGCCGCGGTCGTGGTCCTGCACGGCGCCGCTGACGATTTCGGCGGCCGAGGCGGTGTATTCGTCGACGAGGATGACGAGGCGTCCCTTGCGGAAGAGGCCTCCGTCCTTGGCCTCAAGCACGCTGCGGGGCGAGTTGCGGCCTTCGGTGTAGACCACGAGGCTGCCCGGCTCGAGGAACTCGCTGGCCACGTCGGCCGCGGCGCCGAGGTAGCCCCCGCCGTTATATTGCAGGTCGAAGACGAGGTCGCGCATGCCTTGCTTCTGGAGTTGTGCGATGGCGTCGTGCACCTCTTTGCCGGAGGTGGCGCCGAAGCGGTCCAGGTGGATATAGCCGATGCCCGGGGCCATCATGTAGACGGCGTCGACCGTATTGACGGGAATCTTGTCGCGGGTGAGGGTGAAGGTGAGACGGTCCGCCACGCCGTGGCGCACCACTTCGAGCTTCACCTTCGTGCCTTTCGGGCCGCGGAGCTTGCGCATGATGCTGTCGCGGTCCATCTTGACGCCGGCAATCGGTTCGCCGTCGACGCTGACAATGCGGTCGCCGGCCAGGATGCCGGCTTTCTCGCTCGGGCCTTTGGAGGTGGGCTGGATGACCACGAGCGTGTCTTCCAGCATGTTAAAGGAGACGCCAATGCCTTCGAAGTTGCCTTCGAGCGGCTCGTTCATCTTCTTCGTCTCCTCGGGGTTGGTGTAGGAGGAGTGGGGGTCCAGGCTCTTGAGCATACCGTTGATGGCGTCTTCGACCAGCTTCTTCTGGTCTACGCTGTCGACGTAAAGGTTGGCGATAGCGAGCTGGGCGAACTGGAGCTTCCTGATTTGCTCGATGTCGATGTCGGCTTCGCCATTCCGCTGTGCCCTTCCGGCGGCGAGGCACGCCGCGGCGAGCAGGAATAGGAGGATACGTTTCATAATCAGAGTTTGTTTTTTTCTTTCTTGTCGGGCAGGAAGCGGCTTACGTCCTTGCCGAAAGCAATCAGTTCGCGCACGACGCTCGAAGAGATGCTCGAGAAGTGGGGCTCGGTGAAGAGGAGCACGGTCTCTACGCCCGAGAGCAGGCGGTTCATGTTGGCGATGTCGCGCTCGTATTCGAAGTCCTTGACGGAGCGCAGGCCGCGCAGGATGAACTGTGCGCCTTCGCGCCGGGCGAGGTCGATGGTGAGGTCGTCGTAGCTGACGACGCTCACGCGCGGCTCGTCGGCGTAGAGCTCGCTGATGGCGCGGACGCGGGCTTCGTGGGAATAGAGCGGGCGCTTCCGCTCGTTGATGCCGACGCCGATGACGATTTTGTCGAACATGGGGAGGCCGCGCTCCACAATGCTGGCGTGGCCAACGGTGAAGGGGTCGAACGAGCCGGGGAATATGGCGATTTTCTTCGTCGCGGTGTCCTGCCGCGCGGCGGACGGTCCGTTTTCGTCCCGCGGGGCGGGAGCGGCCTGTGCCGCTATGGAGAGGTCTTTCTTGTTCATGCCTTGATGCGGTTTGGTTTGGGTTTTCCGGTCCGGGACGGGGGATGCGGCTCAGGCGGGCAGTTCTTCCCCTTCGGCGGGGTCTTCCTCGACGACGAGGTTGTGGATAATGAAGTTCTGGCGCTCCATGGTGTTCTTGCCCATGTAGTATTCGAGCAGCTCGCCGACTTTGTCGCTCTTGTGGAGCGTGACTTGGTCGAGGCGGATGTCGGGGCCGATGAAGTGCTTGAACTCGTCGGCGGAGATTTCGCCGAGCCCCTTGAAGCGGGTTATTTCCGGGTCGGGGCCGAGCTTTTCGATGGCGGCCAGGCGCTCTTCCTCGGAGTAGCAGTATATGGTTTCAAACTCGGAGCGGTCGGACACCTTGGCGCGTTTCAGTATGGCGGCGCCGGCGCTCTTGTCGTCGATGCTTTGCACTTTATTCCCGCCGCGCGCTTTCTTCTTCTTGTTGCGCACGCGGAAGAGCGGCGTCTGCAGGATGTAGACGTGGCCTTTCTTGATAAGGTCCGGGAAGAACTGGAGGAAGAAGGTGATCATGAGCAGGCGTATGTGCATGCCGTCGACGTCTGCGTCCGTGGCTACGATGACCTTGTTGTAGCGCAGGCCGTCGAGTCCGTCTTCGATGTTGAGTGCGGCCTGGAGCAAGTTGAATTCCTCGTTTTCGTAGACCACTTTCTTCGTCAGGCCGTAGCAGTTGAGCGGTTTGCCGCGGAGTGAGAACACGGCCTGCGTGTTGACGTCGCGGCTCTTGGTGATGGAGCCGCTGGCCGAGTCGCCCTCGGTGATGAAAATGGCGGACTCGGCCCGGAGGTCTTCCTCCTCGTCGCCCCGCTTGGACTTGGGGGCCGGGTCGTTGAGGTGTATGCGGCAGTCGCGTAGCTTGCGGTTGTGCAGGTTGGCCTTCTTGGCCCGTTCGCGTGCGAGCTTGGTCACGCCGGCTATGGCCTTGCGCTCTTTCTCGCTTTCCTGTATTTTCTGGAGTATGATCTCTGCGACGTCGAGGTGGCGGTGGAGGTAGTTGTCCACGTTCTCTTTGACGAAGTCGCCGACGAATTTGTTGACGCTTACGCCCGAGAGGGGGAAGGGCTGGCCGTTCATGTCCTTGTCCGGGGCCATGGAGAGCGAGCCCAGCTTGATTTTCGTCTGGCTCTCGAAGAGCGGCTCGATGACGCGGATGGAGATGGCGGCGGCCAGTCCGTTGCGCACGTCCTGCACGTCGAAGTTCTTGCCGAAGTATTCCTTGATGGCGCGGGCGATATGTTCCTTGAAGGCGCTCTGGTGCGTACCGCCTTGTGTCGTATGCTGGCCGTTGACGAATGAGTAGTACTCTTCGCCGTACTGCGAGGTATGCGTGAAGGCGATGTCGATGCTTTCGCCTTTGAGGTGGACTACGGGGTAGAGGCCGGGGGCGGTGAGGTTGTCGTTGAGCAAGTCTTCAAGCCCGTTGCGGCTGGCGATGCGTTGCCCGTTGTAGTATATGGCCAGACCCGTGTTCAGGTAGGTGTAGTTGCGGAGCATGGTCCCGACGAACTCGCTGCGGAAGTGGTAGTTCTGGAACAGTTCCGGGTCCGGCTCGAAGAAGATGTAGGTGCCGTTTTCCTCTTCTGTGGGTCCGGAGCTTTCGCTCACGAGCCGCCCGGCCTCGAAGCGGGCCTCGTGCATCTGTCCGTCGCGGTAGCTGGCGGCGACGAAGTGGCTGCTCAAGGCGTTGACGGCTTTCAGGCCCACGCCGTTCATGCCGACGCTGGCGGTGAAGACGGCCGTGTCGTATTTTCCGCCCGTGTTGAGTTTTGAGACGGCGTCGACGAGTTTGCCCAGCGGGATGCCGCGCCCGTAGTCGCGCACCTCGGCCGTGCGGTCTTCCCGGATGCTGACTTCGATGCGTTTGCCGAAGCCTTCGTTGAACTCGTCGATGCTGTTGTCGATGGTTTCTTTCAGGAGGACGTAGATGCCGTCTTCGGCGTGCGAGCCGTCGCCGAGGCGGCCGATGTACATGCCCGGCCGCCGGCGGATGTGTTCCACGCCTTCGAGGGTGCGGATGTTTTCTTCCGTGTAGTTCCCGGCGGGGCGTGAGGGGGTAGTTATGTCTTTTTCGTCTTGCATGTGTTGTGCTGGATGGTACGGGCCGCTCTCCGGCCCTGCCGGTGTGGCTTAAAGGGCTGAGGAGTAGCAGCGGCGGCGCTTATGCTGTTCGGTGTGGAAATACTGCCATTGGCTTTGCACCTTGGCGTTCACTTCAAGCTCCGGGTTGCTTTCGGCGTATTCGAAGCCCAGTTGCTGGTAGACGGGGATGAGGTCGGTGAAGAGCAAGGCGTTGACGCCTTTGCCCTGGTAGTCCGGCCGGACGGCCACGAGCAGCAGGTCGAGCACGCGGGGGCGCCGCCAGAGCAGGGCGCGCAGCAGGTGGAACCAGCCGAAGGGGAGCAGGCGCCCGTGGGCTTTCTGGAGGGCGCGCGAGAGGGAGGGCATGCTGATGCCCACCGCGACGATTTCGCCTTCGGCGTTTTCCACGAGGGTCACCATGCGGAGGTCGAGCACGGGTACGTACATCCGCACGTACTGGTCTATCTGCCGGTCCGTCATCTGCGAGAAGCCGAAGAGGGGGGCATAGGCGGTGTTCACCAGCTGGAATATGCGGTGCGCCAGCCCGCTTTTGATGATGCCCCGCTTGCTGTGGAGCTTGCGCACCCGGAGGTCGTACTTGCGGGCTATGATTTCCGAGATGCGGAGGTATTTTTCGGGGATGGCGTCCGGGACGTAGATTTTCATCTCCACCCAGTCGGCCTTTTTCTCCAGCCCCAGGCGTTCCATGTGTTCGGGGTAGTAGGGGTAGTTGTACGTCGTGGCCATGGTGGAAAGCTGGTCGAAGCCTTCCACGAGCATTCCTTCGGCGTCGAGGTCCGTGAAGCCCAGCGGCCCTTCTATCTCGGTCATGCCCCGTTCGCGGCCCCAGGCTTTCACCGCGTCGATGAGGGCGCGGCTCACCTCGATGTCGTCCACGAAGTCTATCCAGCCGAAGCGCACGGCCTTTTTCTCCCAGGCCTTGTTGGCGCTGTGGTTGATGATGGCTGCCACGCGTCCTACGATTTCCCCTTCGCGCAGCGCGAGGAAGTAGTCGGCCTCGCAGAAGTCGAACGCCGCGTTTTTCTTTGGCGAGAACGTGTTGAGCACGTCATCGTAGAGGTCCGGGACGGAGTATGGGTTGTTTTTGTAGAATTCGTAATTGAAACGTATGAACTTCTTCAGTTCTCGGCGGGTCGTTACTTTCTTGATTTCGACAGACATGTGTCCGGAGTTATGACGTTAGGTGTGGCATGGCGGCCTCTGGCCGCTTTTCCGGGGCAAAGTTAATCATTTTTCCCGCGTTGCGGGGCTTTTGTTCCGATATTTGGCCCGTTTTACGGGGCTAAGGCTTGTGTCGGCGAGGCCTGTTCCCGTCTTTACGGGGCTAAGGCCCGTGTCGGCGAGGCTTCCCGCGCGGCCTTCCTCCCGGTGCGGCCGCGCCCCGCCGCTCGCAGGCCGGCTGGGCGGCTTTGCGGGCGGCGGGGCGCGATGTATGGGGGGGCGCTTGTTTCAGTATTTGTGCTCGTCCGTGTCAAGCTCTTTGCGCGTCAGGCTGCGGCGGTCGATGGCGTGCCAGGCATAGGCGATGTAGGCCAGGACGAAGGGGATGAGCAGCGATACCCACGCCATGACGCGGAGCGTTGTCTCGCTCGAGGAGCTGTTGGCCAGTGTGAGCGAGCTTTGCAGGTCGGCCGATGAGGGGTAGTAGGCCGTGCCGTTGTAGCCGGCCAGCAGGAGCAGGGCCAGCACGGTGAGCACGGTCCCAGCGCCCGCCGGCCAGATGCCGCGGACGAAGGCGGGCCGTGCCAGGGTGCGCCCGATGCCGAAGAGCAGGAGCGCCACGCCGGCGGCAAGGAGCACGGCTACGGCGGGCATGGCCGTGAGGTTGTGCCAGTATTTGAAAGGCTCCATCACTATGGTGCCATCTGCCCCGGCTGCGTAGCCTTTGCCCGTGAAGAGGATGCCTGCGAAGGCAAGGAAGAAGAGCAGGAAGGGGACGGCGTCGACCGCTACCTGGCGGCGCAGGCGCGGGCGCAGCGACGCGTCGTCCACGTTGTCGATGAGGTAGAGCGCGCCGAGCACGCGGGCCAGGAACACGAGGCAGAAGCCCAGCAGCAGGTTGCGCGGGTCGGCCAGGGCGTCGAGCCCGTGCCAGGCGTTGGCCCAGCGGCTGATGGCCGGCGCGATGGATTCGCCGCCCATGGCGCCTTTGTCGACGATGAAGGCCGAGCCTGTGAAGAACGTGGCGACCGCCACGCCCAGCAGGAAGGGGCCGGCCACGCCGTTGGCCACGAGCAGGCGGCGGTAGGCGGTGCGGCCCACCATGTTGCCCGCTTTCGACTGGAACTCGTAGCTTACGGCCTGGAGCACGAAGGAGGCGAGGATGAGCATCCACACCCAGTAGGCACCGCCGAAGCTGGTGCTGTAGAACAGGGGGAAGGCGGCGAAGAACGCGCCGCCGAAGGTGACGAGCGTGGTGAACGTGAACTCCCACTTGCGGCCCGTGGAGTTGACGATGAGCGCGCGCTCGGCTTCGTCGCGCCCTAAGCGGAAAATGAGGGAATTGGCCCCCTGCACGAAGAGCAGGAAAACGAGCAGGCCGCCCAGCAGGGCGACGAGAAACCACCAGTAGTTTTGTAGGAACGTGTAGGTTATCATGGGCTGGAATTTGGATTCGTGGGTCTTGCGGAACCCAAGCAAAGGTAAGAAGAATATTTTACCGGAGCTTCCGGCTGCGGTGTTTTTTTCGCAAAAAAGGCCGCAACCGCCGTCGGCGATGTGGGGAAATGCGAAGAGGGCGCCCTGCGTGGTGCAGGACGCCCTCTCTTCCGTGGCGGACAGGACCGCGGCGCGGCCCGGCCGTCTTTATCGTTTCAGCAAGGTCATGCCGGTGCGTTTGCCGTCGGCCGTCACCTCCAGATAGTAGGTGCCCGTGGCGAGGCCCGAGAGGTCGAGCGTGTGGCCCGTTCCGGCGGCGACGTCGGTGGCAGCTTCGTTGAGCAGGAGCTTGCCGGCAGCGTCGAAGAGCCGGTAGGTCACGTTACGTGCATCCTTGTCCAGCGTGACGGTGGTAGTCGTCTTCACCGGGTTCGGGCTGACGCTGACCTTGTGCCCGTCCTTCACGTTGCTTATGCCGGCGGGGTCGCTGACGTTCACCGTCACCTGCGACGTGGTGGTTTGTCCGGCCGCGTCGCTGGCAGTCAGGGTGAGCAGTGCCTGTCCTTCGCTGCGTCCGTTGAGGATGAATCCGGTGGCGTCAGTGAAGAGCGTGACGTGCTCGGTGTTGTCGAGCGCAGCGTTGAAGGTCATTTCTTCCCCGTCGGGGTCGGTAAAGAGGGAGGCAAACGCGTAGACGTCCGATACGCCGTTGACGGGAACGTCGATTGTGGCCGGTCCGGCGTATTGCGGGGCGCGGTTCACGTGCTCTACGTTGTAGTCTACGGTCTTCTCCGTGCTGTTGCCCGTGGCGTCGGTGGCCGAGAGCGTGAAGGAGCGGCTGCCGGCCATGCCGTAGGCGGGCTTGAGGCGGACGTGGAGCGTCAGCGTGTCGCCGGCTTCGGCCTCGACGGTGTTGCCTTCTGCGTTCGCGGCTGCGTCATTCTTGCCCGATACGGTGCAGGAAGCCAGCGAGGCGATGCCCGAATCGTCGGTGAGCGTGACGCTGAATGCCTCGCCTTCCTCATCGGCTACGGTCAGGACGACGTCGATGGAGTCGTTCTCGGGGACGGTCGGTGTGCCTTCCGGTCCGGTGATGACGGGAGCGCCGTTGAGGTTGAGCGTGACGGGATAGTTGACGAGGGGCTGCTGCGGGTCGTTGCTCTTGATGACGATGACTGCTTTGTTGCCCTTCGTGAAGTAGGCGCTCGAAGCGTCTACGGAGACGGTGACAGGTTTTTCCTGGCCTACGGCCACTTCGCCTTCGGTCTCTGTGTCGAGCAGGGTGATCCAGGGCGAGCCGGCTTCCTTCTCGACGCAGGTCATGAAGAAGCCCATGGAGCCGTATTGCATTTCCAGCTCGGTGGCCACGTCAATCCAGCCCAGGTCGGCGAACCATGCCATGAAGCGGTTCGGGGAGACGCGGTCGCTCTTCTGCGAGAGCCATGCGGAGCGTTCGTATCCGGCCGGATACTTCAGTACGACGTAGAACGTGTCGGCAGGGTTGATGTAGACAGGCTTGTCGAATTCCAGCATGCGGGCTTCGCCGTAGTACATGCCGTCGTCGTCCATCTGTTCGCCGTCGACGTGTACTTTGCCATGACCGATGATGCGGTCGCTGGTCACGTCGCTGCTGCCCACTACGGTGGCTTCGATGTCCACGTTCTGCAAGTCGCCCACCGTGCCGTAGAAGTAAAGGTGCGTCAGGTTGAAGCCTTCGGCAGGTGCTACGTAGCGGGTGGCGGCGTAGAAGTCGTTGGTCTTGTCGCCGGAACCGAGCAGGGCGCTTCTGGGCTGCTCTACGTCGAGGATGGGGTAGTAGAGCAGGGCGTTGCAGTCGACCGGCGGCACGTCGAACGGGAATCCGTCGAATACGGTATGCGGTTCGATGGCCGTGGCCTTCTTGGCCAAGAGGGCTTTCTGCGGCAGGCTCAGCGAGTCGGCCACTACGTTCATGAAGCCCGGGGCGATGCCGCCTCCGTCGGCGGGCGGGAGCGTTTCGCCTACGCCGTTCGGGTCGAGGCGCAAGGAGTAAGTGAGCTTGTATTTGCCCGTGTTCCGGATGTGCATCGTGGCCTGTCCCTTATAATCGGAGGGTACGCCGTTGATTTCGATGGCAGGCTGGTCGAAGGCCAGAACCGGGGCCTCCGTGATGCTCAGACGGAAGGGTACGGAAACGGTTTCCGTGTCGAGCCCGCTGACGTGGAACGTGATGGGCGTATCGTAGTCGGCGACGGTCACGGCATCGTAGAACACGGCCTTGAAGCGTATGGGCTCCAGTCCGGCTTCGAGCGCCATGCCCGGCGTGTAGGCGGTCCATCCGGTTACGTAGCCGCCCGTGAGCCAGTCGAAGTAGGTCGTGTAGACTTGCAGCATGCCGGGCAGCGAGCCGTCGGTCAGCCCGCTTTCGATGTCGGTGATGGTGAACGCTTTCGTTCCCTTGTTGGCTACGGTGAACTCGAACTCGAGTCCTGCGTAGTTGTTGGGGTTGCTGACGGCCTCTCCGCCTACCGATTCGGGCCATACGGCCTGAGGCTCGCCCTGGATGTGGATGGCCAGCGGCAAGTCGGCGTTGGGCAGGCTGGGCACGTTCGTGTTGAACGTCAGCGTCGACACATAGTCCCCGCCGAGACTGTCGGCCAGGATTTCGACAGGCACTTCCACCTGCTCCCCGGCCGGGACAGTGTAGCGCTTCGTCGGGTAGAACTCTACGGCATTGCCGTCGGCAATGTATTGTTCGGGCAGCGTGAAGCCGCGTGTGGCCGTCTCGTCCTGGATACCGGCCAGACCGTAAACGCCGTTCATCATGCCGTCCGGTTCGAGGTGGTACTGGTATTTGTAACGGCCGTCCTTGAAGAGAATCAGCTGGAAGTCCATGCCTACCATCACGGAGTTGCCGTAGTTGACGAAGGAGACGACGACATGGTCGCCCTCGTTCTTGTAGTACGTACCGGCCTCGTAGGTCGTATTCATGGTGTGATTGCCCCAGAACGGCGCGATGATGTTCGTGTAGAACGTTCCGTTGTCGGGAAGCGTCTGTGGCGGTTCGGGGAAAATCTTGTAGTCATCATGCTCGGAGAAGGATACGAAACCGGTGTTGTAGATGTACATGGTTTTGTACTTCTTGCCATAGAACGGGAACTCGAACGGCAGCTCTACTGTGTAGAAGTCCGTCTTGTCGACGTAGTACGTCATATCCTGATGCTCGGCCGCGGGGTCGTTGGTCAGGTCGATCCATTCATAGGCGATGTCCTCATAGTCGGTGCGCGACTTGTAGGCATAACCGATTTCGGAGCTCTCGTCCGCCGTCTGGTCCGTAAGGTTTATCCAGGAATTGGGCACGTTGGTGAACGTGAGCGGCTCGTTGCCCGTGTTGGCGATGGTGAGCGTCTGGCTGACCGGAGTCCCGTAAGGTGTCGTCACGTTGATGGCTTCCGGCGTGATGTTCCATTCAGGCACGCCGATGACGCTGCCTTTGACCGGAATCCGTATGTGCTGGGCATCGCCGTGAGTGATGACGATGGTGTCGGCCACGTCGCCTTCCTGTTCCGTCGGGAGAGTCACGACGATGTCGCGGCCACTGCCCGGGGCAATCTTGAATCCGGCCTTTATGGCTTCCGTGAGGCTTGCCTTGCCCTCCTCGGCCACTACGCTGCTGACGCGTAGCGTGTCGTTGCCCGTGTTACGGAGCCGCACCGTTGCCTGGGTTTGGGACGTGCGGAATACCTTGCCGAAGTCGATGGACGTGGAGTCTACGGTTGCGGCGGGCTGGAGGCCTTCTCCCGTGATGAGGGCCTTCAGCGTGACGGAGATGCTGGGATGGCTCGGGTCGTTTGTGAGTATCGTCAGCAGGTTCGTCTGATTGCCGGCGTAGAGTGTTTCGTCGGCTTGCGCCGTTACGATGATGGTCTTTTCCTCGCCGATGTTAATCAGGCCGTCTGTGCTGGAAAGCCCGGATACGAACGACTTGGCCGGCGCCACAATCTTGATGGCGGTTCCGGTGCGGATGTCGCGGTATAGCGTGCTTCCGCCGTCGTGCACGAGGTCGGCATCCGTCACGGTTATCGGGTCTTCACACTCGATGTCGCTTATGCCGACGTAGTTGTATTCTCCAAAGCCGAACACGAGGTCTGAGCTGTAGTCGTCGTAATAGATTTCCACGCTGCCGTCGTCGCAGAGCGCCACGTGGTAGCTGATAGGAGTGTATTCGCTGCCGCCGTTTGTGGCCGCCGTGAGTACGTTCTTATATTTCACGACAAACTTGCCGTCCATGCGGCCGTAGGTCACTTTGCTGTTGGCGTTGAACATGAGCTTGCCGGAGTTGACGTAGGGGGAGATGTAGCCTAACCCCTGCACGCAGCTTGCTGTCGGCACCATGCACTGTATGTTGCCGTCGATGGTCTGTACGCTCAAGCCGCCGTATGAAGTGATGTAGATATGGTCGTAGGACTGCCCGTAGAAAGGAAAGTCGAAGCCGAGGCTGATTGGTTCGGAGTACCATTGCAGGCCGCTGATTTGGCTTGTTACGTCTGTTTCGTTCGGGAGCGACGGATTGTTGTCGTAGGTGAAGTCCGTGCTGCCTTCAAGATTCGAGATGTATGAATAGCCAAAGCGGTGTGCGGCCGCGGTGCTGTTCTCGATGGTGGCGTCGCTGAATTTCGGGAAAACATATTGCAGCGGGTATTCGCCTTCGTTCTTGATGGTGAACGAGGCCGTCTTCGGGTCGCCGCCTACTTCGAGCTGGCCAAAGTCGAGCTCGGTGGCATCCAGTTGGGCCTTGGCGGGAGCGGAGGCTACGCCGCGCACGATGAAGCTGTGCGTATGCCCTTCGTCATCGGTCAGTGTGACTGTGCCGCTGTGGTTGCCGCTGCTTGTCGGCTTGAAGGTCACTTCGAGCGTGCCGGCCGACCGGGCGGGGAATGCTTCCGTGTAAGTCGGCACTTCAAATTGCGTCGAGCTGCAGGAAATATTCTCTTCAGAAAGCGAGCCCCACGAACCGGAAAAGTCGCCGTAGCCTTCATTGGCGATTTCTACTTCAAGAGTCTTGCTTTCGCCGACAAGCAGGTCGCCGAAGTCTACCATTTGTACTGAAGTCAGTTCCGGAGCGTAGCCCGATACGGTGAGTGTCGCCTGTACGGTCTGTTTCGGGCGGTTGTCTTCGTTCGCGTTGACGTAGAGGTTAAACTTGTAAGTGCCGTTGACGAGTTTCTGGCCGTCGTTCTCTACTTTTACCGATTGACTCTCGCCCGGACGGACGGAACCTTCCTTCGGGTCGATGACGAGGACAGAACTCCAGTCAGGATTCTTGCTGATGGCGTAGACGTCGAAGGTGGCTACGTCGGCAATATCCGTCATGCTGGCGGCGCGGAGCACTTCGCTCAGCTGGGTCCACGTCTCGCCGCCGTCGGAGCTGTAAAAGCTATACTGCTTGGTTGCGCCGTTGTCTGTCGAGATGCCGACGCCCAAAGGCTGATGCTGTCCTGCCGGGAACTTGGCCACAATCCAGAATGCCGAGCCTGGTGCGAAGTAGAGCTGTTCCTTCAGGTTGATGTCATAGTTGTATCCGAAGAAGGTGTAGTCTACCTTTTGCAGGAGCGAGGCTGCCGAGATGCTGGCCGCGCCGTCGTAGATTTCAATGACAGGGTCTTCGCCGCCTATGCCGCCGAAGCGCAGTGCCGTCAGGTTGAAGCCGTCGGGGAAAGTGTCCGGGTTGACGTAGACGTATTGCGCCATGGCGTTCGGAAGGCTAAGGTCTACCTCGCCGATATAGCGGTAGATGCCTTCCGAGTTCGTAATGGTTTTCGGATAGTCGTCGGCATGGTAGTCCGCGCTCACCACGGTGTGCTGCTCCACGCTTGTGGCCGCCATCATGCCCGTAAAGGGTACGAGCTTGCCGGGACGTACATTGCCTCCGGTGGAGAAGGCGGAGTTCGGTACGCTTGCCGTCGTGATGTCGTATTTTAAGATTCCGAGGCCTTCGTTCTTGATGGTGAAGGCCGCGCTGCCTTTACCTCCTTGTGCCGCGTCGGCTGAAAATGCCAGGGTGGTCTGGTCCAGCGACATTTCCGGGCCGGCGTTGGTCTGGGTCTGTTGTACTTCGGAAAGTTGCGACTGCTGTCCCCAGCGGTTCACGGCACGGATGGCAAAGTAGTATGTCGTCAATGACTTGAGGTTGCCTACCTCATGGCTGACGCGGTCGCCCGATACGTGGAACTTCGTGTCCACGTTCACGGTCATTACGCCTTCGAGGTTATCTGCGGTGAAGGGCGACGTGCTGTAATAAATGACGTGGTGGTCTACCGTGTTTTCCGGCGTCTGCGGGATGGTCCACTCCACCAGCACGTTGTCTTGCGAGGCGGTTAGCTGCATGTCCGTCACGGGAGCCGGCGCTTCGCCGGTACTCATGCGGAGCGCTTTGTCCGCGTCAATGTATCCGCTTCCGAAGAGTCCTGTCGCTTTGGGATTGTCCGTGTAGAGGTCATTGACCGAGGAGACCAACTGCTGGCGCAGTGTGGAGTTCGGGAATTGTGCGTTGCCGTATTTTGAAAGAATCAAGGCGGCGATGCCCGAAACGTGCGGGCAGGCCATGGAAGTTCCTTCGTTATATCCGTAGCTGCTGTTGGGCAGCGTGCTGAGCACGCCTTCGGCTTCGCCGTAGTCCATGTCGCCGCCGGGTGCCGACACGTCGCACCATGCGCCGCGTGTGGAGTAGGAGGCCGGTGTCTTCATGCACGTTATGGCGCCCACGGCTACCACCGGCTCGTAGCATCCGGGCCAGTATTCGCCTTCTTCGCCCGTATTGCCGTTGGCGAAGATGCAGAGGCCGCCGGCCATCTTGTCGCCGCCGCCTTCGGCCGTGAAGTAGTCGATGGCGTCGAGCACGTTCTGTTCGTAGTAGCCGGCTGAGCTCCATCCCCAGGAGCACTGGGCGATGGAAGCGCCCATGTCGGCTGCGTAAACCAGGGCCGCGGCGTAGTTCGCGTTGGCGCTGGACGAGTGGTCGTCGAAGATCTGGCAGGAGATCATCTTCACGCCGCCCTGTCCGTTGCCGCCGGCCACGCCGGCCACGCCGATGCCGTTGTTGTTTACGGCGCCCACCGTTCCGGCCACGTGTGTGCCGTGGCTGTGTGAGGTGACGTTGCCCGAGTTGATGACGAAGTTGTAGCCGTAGATGTCGTCCGTGTAGCCGTTGCCGTCATCGTCCACGCCCGGCCTGCCGTTCAGCTCGGCCTCGTTGACCCAGACGTTTTGTGCCAGGTCGGGGTGGTCATACTGGAAGCCGCCGTCAATGATGGCTACCAGCACGTCGTTGCTGCCTGTTGCCAGTTTCCAGCCTGCGAATATGTTGGCATCGGCTCCAGCCACAGCGCCCGGCAGATTGCCCGTGTTGTGGTAGTGCCACTGTTGCGGGAGCAGCGGGTCGTTGAACGGCATGGTCTCGTCGCTTTGCGCCGAGGGGACTGCACTGACTGTGCGGTAGCCTTTCTCTCCGCCGATGGGTTGCATCGGGCGCACGGTCTCTACGATTTGTACGCCCGGTACGGACTTGTACACCGTTCGTGCCTCGGCAGGGGTTACGGCCGTCGAGTCAAAGCGGATTTCGTACCAAAGGTCCAGTCCGTACTTCTTGTGGCGTTCCTCAAACTTCGGGGAGTAAGGAATCAACCTTGTCATGCGGACTGCCTTTACTTTCTGGCTGGCGCGGTCCAAGGGGGTCACACCGGTAGACTGCGCCTGGTCTGTGAGGACCGAGGCCGGCAAGGCTGCCAGCCGGTCCGCCACTTCGCGTTGAAGTTTTACGCGAATGACGCCTTCTGCCGCTTTTCCTCCTCCGGTTTGCGCCGCCAGGTTTCCGCTGCCTCCCACGGAGAGGAGCAGAAACCCGAGGAAAAACAATCTTTTTAACATAAACAGAATGTTAAGTGAATAAAAAAGGAATAAATGGACGAGTGCTGCCTGCTTTATACGTGATAGCCCCTTTGTGCCTTGCTGAAAGGCATATAAGGGGCATAGGACTCATGTGGTGCATGGCAACAATCAGAGCGCAAAAGTAAAAAAATATTTTCATAAAACAACAAAAGCGGCGGTCCTTGTATGAAAAACCGTCGCTTTGGTAGCTATCCGGGGTGTTTGTCCCCAGGTGCCTTCCGCCGTTTATCCGCGCCGTATGGCGCGGCAGAGTATGCGCACTTCGGCGATGAGCAGCACTGTGAAAATAATCAGGAAGATGAAGAATGTGGTCTGCACCGCAGCCGCCGAGAGGCTGGAGACGGCGGCGTTCACCGGCAGCAAGTCCTGTATGGCCCACGGCTGGCGGCCTACTTCGGCCACCACCCATCCGGCCTGCCCGGCGATGTAGACCAGGGGGATGGACCACAGTCCGGCGTGTTGCAGCCATCGTGTCTGTTCCAGGCGGCCCCGCCGCGCTTGCCACCAGAGCAGGGCCTGTATGAGCAGCAGCAGGCAGCCCATGCCTACCATGGCACGGAAGGACCAGTAGACGAGTGGGATATTCGGGATGAGGTCTTCCTCGTTTTCTATGTATCCGTAGCCGAAGTAGTCCATGTGCTGTTCCAGCTGTTTGCGGGCTTCGTTGCGGGCGTTGGCGTCGCCGGCCTTGTCTGCGGCGCGGAAGTCGCGGAAGGCGGCGAGGGCCAGGCGGCCGCGCTCCATTTTCTCGCCGGCGGAGAGGTGCACGTTGCCTTCGTTGTCCGTGTATCCGTCAAGGATGTCCTGCGTGCCCGGGACGTAGCCCTGCGGGTCGTGTGTGGCCAGGATGGAGAGCATGCCCGGCACCTCGATGCCCGGGACGATGGAGAACGCCGCGCCCTTGCCGCCGCGCTCCAGGCCTTCGGCGGCCGCCAGTTTCATGGGCTGGTTGCGCGCCACCTCGATGCCCGAGCGGTCGCCCGAGAGCATGACGAGCAGGGCCGAGACCACGCCCACCACGGTGGCGACTTTGATGCTGGCCAGCGCGCGCCGCTGTTGCCGGCGCTTGAGCAAGTACCAGCAGCTCACGCCCGTGACAAACACGGCGCCGGTCATCCAGCCGCTGGTCACGGCATGGACAAACTTCGTGGCCGCTTCCGGGGAGAAGGCTACGGCGAAGAAGTCCATCATCTCGTTGCGCACGGTCTCGGGGTTGAACTCCATGCCCACCGGGTGCTGCATCCAGCTGTTCGCCACCAGTATCCACCACGCAGAGAGCGTGGCCCCGATGCCGGTCAGCCAGGTGGAGGCCAGGTGGAAGCCGCGGCTCACCTTGTTCCACCCGAAGAACATCACGGCGATGAACGTGGCTTCCATGAAGAAGGCCAATATCCCTTCGATGGCCAGCGGGGCGCCGAAGATGTCGCCCACGAACCAGGAGTAGTTGCTCCAGTTCGTGCCGAACTCGAACTCCAGGATGAGGCCCGTGGCCACGCCTACGGCGAAGTTGATGCCGAAGAGTTTTTGCCAGAACTGGGCCGTAGCTTTCCAGAACTCGTCGCGTGTGCGCACGTAGACGGTTTCCATGATGGCCATCACGAGGGCCAGGCCCAGCGTCAGGGGGACGAAGAGCCAGTGGTAGCAGGCTGTCAGGGCAAACTGTGCCCGCGACCAGTCGAGCAGCGGGCTGCCCATTGCTTCAAGTAGCGTCATGATTTTCTGATTCAGTGGTTTCGGACACGTCAGGCTGCGCGGTATTTCCCTGGCAGGGCTTCAGAAGCTGCGTTGCCACGGCCTCCGGTTTCTCTTCTTCGGGGTGGTCCGACAGGGCCGGCCGGAAGAAAAAGGGGCGCAGGATGAAGAAGAGCACGAACAGCTTGGCCAGAATCAGTATCCAGAGCGTCCGGCCCCAGGTCATCTGGCGGAAACCTTCAACGTAGAAGCGCACGATGGAGCGCAGGCTGTCCGTGATGTTCATCGTGACAAAAATACGGTTTTTCTCTGGAAAAGCCGGCATGGCCGCTTCTTTTTTTTCGTTCCGCCTGCCCGGGCGCGCTCCTGTGGCTGGCGGTGGCGCCGGGGCTAAGGCTTCTTTTTGCGGGGCTAAGGCCTGTCGCTCCGGGGCTAAGGCCCGTGTGTGGCGCGCCCGTCGGTGCATGGTGAAAGAAAAACCCCGGCCGCCGTCGGGGCGGACCGGGGGTAAGGGGGTGTGGGGGTGAGGTCAGCGGCCCAGGGCGGCAAGGGCTGCCGCGTAGTCGGGCTCGTGGGTGATTTCGGGCACCAGTTCCTCGTAAATGATTTTTCCTTCCTCGTCTACGATGACCACGGCGCGGGCCAGCAGGCCTTTCAGCGGGCCGTCGGTGATGAGGAGCCCGTAGTGTTCGTCGAAACATTTGCAGCGGAAGGTGCTGACGGGGACCACGCGGTCCAGCCCCTCGGTGGTGCAGAAACGGCTTTGCGCGAAGGGCAGGTCCTTCGACACGCAGAGCACTACGGTATTGTCCAGCGCGGCGGCTTCGCGGTTGAAGCGGCGCACGGAGGCGGCGCAGACCGGCGTGTCGAGGCTGGGGAAGATGTTGAGCACGACGCGGTGGCCCAGCAGGTCGGGCAGGTGGACGACGCTCAGGTCGCCTTTGACGCCGCCGAATTTGGGTGCGGCCGTCCCGACGGCGGGCAGTGTGCCGCTCAGGGTGACGGGCGTTCCTTGGAATGTTACGGTTGTCATGATGTTTGTAAGATTAAGTCCGGACGCCGTGTTGGCGTTTGCGGCGGAAAGGTACGAAGTTTCCCCCGTCCGGGCAAGTTTTTGCGTCCCTTTCTCCATGAGTTGCAACAGCCGCTCCACGCCGCGCCTCACGGAGCACAGGCCGAAGTCGGCCGGCCGTATGTCTTCGGGCCGGAGCCAGAGCAGCTCGGCCGCGTCGTCGGCCGCGGCGGGTGTCTGTCCCGGCTTCAGGCGGCAACGGAAGAAGCTGTCGGCCGTGTGTACGTCGAAGCCGGAGTAGCGGTACGTGTTGGGGAGCGAGAAGAGGTAGCCCTCCACCTCGGCGTCGGCGCCGGTCTCCTCCTTCACTTCGCGGAGGCAGCCTTCCTCCAGGCTTTCGCCCGGGTCGACGAAGCCGCCGGGCAGGTCGAGCGTGCCGCGGGCGGGGTCGAGGGCGCGCCGCGTGGTGAGCAGGCTGCCGTCGGCCGAGAAAATGACGGCTACGGTGGCGGCCGATGCGTTGTGGTAGTAGGTGAAGCCGCAGTCGGCGCAGTGCTTGGAGCGGGCGTCGGCCGGCGCGAAGCGGGGCGAGCCGCAGCGCGGGCAGTGGCGGAAGAGGGACAGGGGATGGCGCATGGGCCTGGGGGTGTGTCAGCAGTAAATGAGTGTGGTGAGCCGCTCGGGCGCGTAGGCTTCGGCGGCAATGTCGCGCAGGGCTTCGGGCGTGAGGCTGCGGATGCGGGCGCACAGGGAATCGGTGTCGTAGGCTTCGCCGTAATAGGCATAGGTGCGGCCTACGCTGAGGGCATAGCTTTCGGCGTTCTCGTGGCCGATGCCGATTTGCCCGCAGAGCTGTTTCTGGGCGGCGGCCAGCTGTGCGGCGCTCAGGGGGCGCTGGGCCAGCTTGCGCAGTTCCGCCGCGACGAGGCGGCGGCAGCGGCCCACGTCGGCGGTGTCGCAGCCGAAGTAGACGTTCCACAGTCCCGTGTCGGGGTAGGTCGAGAGGTAGGCGTCCACGGAGTAGACGAGTCCTGCTTTCTCGCGCAGGCGGAGGTTGAGGCGCGAGTTCATGCCCGGCCCGCCCAGGAGGTTGTTGAGCAGGAGCAGCCCGTAGCGGCGCGGGTCGCGTCCGCCGTAGGCCCTGGCGCCGAGCACGACGTGTGCCTGGTGCGTGCCGCGCCGGACGGTGCGCTCCTGTGCGGCGTCGGGACAGGCCGGGAGGGGTGGCTGCTGCGGGAGCGTCGCGGCAGGCGGGGCGGGCCGCTCTTCCGCAAGTCCGGCGGTGAGCCGTTCCATGCGCCGGACCGTCCGGTCGAAGTTCAGGCGTCCCGTGGCGTAGAAGACGGCGTTGTCCGGCCGGTACCATTGCCGGGCGAAGCGGGCGGCGTCCGCCGTGCGGTAGGCACGGAGGCGTTCGGCCGTGCCCAGGATGTCGCGGCCCAGCGGGTGGCCGGGGAAAATCATGGCTTCGAACTCGTCGAATATCAGTTCGGCCGGCGAGTCCTTGTAGCTGTCGATTTCGTCACAGACCACTTCGGCCTCGCGCTCCATCTCGTGTTGCGGGTACGTGCTGTGGAAGACGATGTCCGTCAGCAGGTCGGCCGCGCGGTCGAAGTCGGGTTGCAGGACCGTAGCCTGGTAGACCGTTTCCTGCTTGTTGGTGAAAGCGTTCAGTTCGCCGCCCACGCGCTCCAGCCCGTTGCTGATGTGGAAGGCACGCCGGCGCGCGGTGCCCTTGAAGCTCATGTGTTCGATGAAATGGGCCAGCCCGGTGTCGGCCGGGGCTTCGTGGCGCGTCCCTGCCAGTACGATGTATCCGCAGTGGACTACGTCCGAGGTGCTCGGGGCCAGGACCAGCCGCAAGCCGCATGGGAGCGTGGCGGCCTGTATGGGGAGGGATGAAGTGGCGGTCATGGGTTGCGTTTTCTGAAATATTTTCCGATGACGGGCAGTTCGCGCGGCGGCAGGTCGTGGTAAAGGATGTGGGCGACAAAGAGCAGGATGAGGGCCGTGTTGACCGCGAGGCGGGCGGCCAGCGGCCATGCGGCGGGGACGAACTGCATCGCGGCGTAGAACAGGGCGGCGAGGCCCGTGTAGACGCCGATGCTCCGCAGCGGATAGCGTATGGGGTAGTATTTCTGCCCTACGAAGTAGCTCGTTACCATGGCGACGCCGTAGCCCGCGCAGCCGGCCCAGGCGCAGGCCATGTAGCCGAAGCGGGGTATGAAGAGAATGTTGACGGCCAGCAGTACGGCACAGCCCGCGCCGGAGAACCACGCGCCCCAGATGGTCTTGTCGATGAGCTTGTACCAGAAGGAGAGGTTGAAGTAGATGCCCATCATGATTTCGGCGGCCATGACGATGGGCACGACGCGCAGGCCTTCCCAATAGCCCGGTGCGATGATGTGCTTCAGGACGTCGAGGTAGCCCATGACGAGCAGGAAGGCCAGCAGCGTGAAGATGATGAAGAACTTCATGGCCTTGGCGTAGATGGCGCGGTTGTCTCCGTCGTTCTGCTTGCCGAATACGAAAGGCTCGTAGGCGTAGCGGAAGGCTTGCGTAATCATGGCCATGATCATGGCAATCTTGACGCACGCGCCGTAGATGCCGAGTTCCACCTTGCCGGCCTGTCCGGGTATCATGCGGGGCAGGATGATTTTGTCCGCCGTCTGATTGAGGATGCCCACGATGCCGAGCAGCAGGATGGGCCAGGCGTAGGAGAGCATGCGGCGCAGGAGCCGGCGGTCGAGCACCCAGCGGAAGCCCGTCAGTTCCTTATAGAAGAAAAAAGTGATGAACGAAGTGCAGAAAAGGTTGATAGCGAAAGCGTAAAAGACATCGGCCTTGTCGAGGACAAGGAAAAATACCAGGTTAAGCCCGATACTGAGCAGGATGAAAAGCAGTTTGAGCGCGGCGAACTTGATAGGCCGGCGCCGGTAACGCAGGTAGGCGAAGGGGATGCTTTGGAATGCGTCTATGGCTACGCACAGGCCCATCATGCCGAGATATTCGGGATGGGCGCCGTAGTCCAGGGCTGCGGCGATGGGGTCCAGAAAGCAGAGCAATAGGGCGACGAATGCCAGCGCTACGCCCCCGACCGCGATGAGCGCAGTGGAGTAGACGCGCATGGGGGCCTCGTCCGTCTTGTTGACGAAGCGGAAGAAGGTGGTCTCCATGCCGAAGGTGAGGATGACGAGCAGGAGCGCGGTGTAACTGTACACTTCGGTGATGACACCGTATCCGCCCGACGCGGCGGCGAGCTTGGCCGTGTAGAGCGGGACAAGCAGATAGTTGAGGAAACGGCCTATGATGCTGCTTAGTCCGTAAATGGCCGTGTCTTTGACGAGTGAAGTCAGGTTTGCCATGTTAGTTTCTGGGATATTCGTCGGGTATGAGCCGGCCGTCTACGGTAAGGAGCGTGGCTTGTCCGGCTATGGCGGGTAATGCGGCGTCGTGGCTGACGATGATGATGGCGCAGCGTTGTGCCGCGTCGCGCAGGAGGGTGTAAAGTGCGGCCCTTGATGTAGCGTCCAGGTGGGTGTCCGGTTCGTCGAGCAGTAACAGTTCGGGTGCGGAGACCATGGCGCGGGCCAGGAGCGTGCGCTGCCACTGCCCGCCGCTTAGGGCGGAGATGGACCGGCCGGCAACTGCGCGCAGGCCGAAACGCTCCAGCGTGGTGTCAAGGCGCGCCTTGACATCGCGGTCTGTCCGGCGCCAGAGCCGGAAACTTTCCGGCATGCCGGAGCGTACCACCTGCTCCACGGTGATGGGGAACTGACGGTCTATCTGCCTGTATTGCGGCAGGTAGCCTATGCTGAGTCCTTTCCGGCGGCTGACGTTCCCTTCTGTCGGGCGGAGCAGCCCTGCGGCGAGTCGCAGCAGCGTGGTTTTCCCTCCGCCGTTGGGTCCGCGGAGAATGCAGAAATCCCGTGGCCCTATGTGCAGCGTCACGTCGCGCAGCACCGTCTTTTCGCCGAAGCGCTGCGTCACGTTTTCCAACCGCACCAGTGTCCCGTTCATCGGCTCAGCTCCTCCGTGATGTGTAGCAGTTCTTCTTCCCATTGGTATGAGAGCGGGTTGATGGTGACGACGCGTGCGCCGATAGCTTCCGCGATGCGCCGGGCCGTTTGCCCGTTGTGTTCTTTCTGGATGAAAACGACGCGCACGCCTTCGCGGCGGCACTCTTCGATGAGTTGCCCGATGCGTCGCGGCGATGCTTCCTTCCCGTCCTGTTCCACGCTGAGCTGGCGCAGCCCGAAGGCCCGGGCGTAGTAGCCCAGTGCCGGGTGATAGATAAGGAACGTGCGGCACGGAGCCGACTCGAGGCGTTGGCGCACTACCCTGTCGAGGCTGTCCATGCGTGCGCAGAAAGCCCGCATGCGCTGGCCCACCCGTTGCGCGTCGGCCGTGTCGAGCGCGCAGAGGGCCTGGCACACGTTCCGGGCAATGTGTTTCATGTCATGGGGTGAAGTCCACGTGTGCGGGTCGCCGCTGTCGCTGGCTTTGTCGGACTGTGTACGAAGCTCCGGGATGCCTTTCGAGGCGTTCACGTAGACTAAGTGGGGAACGTTTCCCGCAATCTTTTCCAACTGAGTGCGCTCAAAGCCCAGCGTGCCCACGCGGATGTAAGCACGGCTGCGCGTCAGGTCGGCCACTTGTTGCGGCGTGGGCTGGTATGTCTCGGGGCTGGCTCCTTCCGGCGTGAGGGTGGCAATATCGTAGGCGTCGCCTGCCAGTTGTTCCGTGACGTAGCGGAGCGGTTCGATGCTTACGGTGATAAGCGGGCGCGGCGCTTCTTTTTGTTTTGTGCAGCCGGCGGCGAGGGCGAGCAGGAAGCCCGCCAGCAGGGAAGTCAGGATGATAGCCTTCAAGTGCATGTCGATGATGGAATGAAGATGGAAAAGTCAGGCGGCGACTACGGCGGCTGTCCATGTGCTGACGATGGCTTGGTAGCGCGCGTACTTGCCTATCGCGATGGCCGGCAGGGAGAGCCACGGCGGGGTGCGCAGGTAGCCCATGGCCACCGTGAGCAGGTCGCCCGCCACGGGGACGAAGGAGAGCAGGCCCATCCATGCCCCGTAGCGGCGCACGGGCTTGAGTCCGCGTTCCAGGCGTTCGGCCGTGATGCCTGTGAACCGTGTAATCCAGCCGATCCGCCCCATCCGCCCGATGAAGAAGTTAAGCCATCCGCCCAGCACGTTGCCTGCCGTGCCGCATACGAGTAGTGCCACAGGGTCCGCGCCGGCGCCGAGCAACCCCATCAGCACCAGTTCGGAGCTGAAAGGCAGTATGCTGCCCGCCAGGAAGGCGGCGACAAACATGCCCGCCGGTCCGGCTTCTACCAGGAAGTTCACTATGGCGTCCATCCGTACAGGCGGCTAATGACGGCCAGCGCCGCGAGCAGCACGGTCCATATGTAGAACCATGCGTTCATCCACCGGCCGCGGGCCAGGGTAAAGTAGCGTCCTATGAGTGGCGACGCGCCCACGGCCAGCAGTCCGCCCGTCACACTGAAGTCCTGAGGGCGTGCGCATAGGCCTGCCAGCAGGACCGTGTCTATGACGAGGAGGATGTAGAAGAACATGCGCGTGCGGATTTTGTCATTGTAGGCCGTGCGGACGAAGTGGGCTGCGGAGAGCAGCGTCAGCAGGGTCAGGAAAGCGCATTGGCCCAGTTGTACCGGGGCCACGGTCCTGAAATCGGGCAGGGGAAACCGGAATGCGGCGGCCCATTGTTCCGCCCATTCGGCCAGGTCGCCTCTCCACAGGGCCACTACGGCCAGCAGCCAATAGGGGAGGGCGGCGCCCAGCAGGCCGGCTGCGAACGTGCGTCCGGAGAGGGCGCGCAAATGTATCTGGAGCACCAGGAAGTAGCACGGCAGCAGGCAGACCAGGGGCGGGTAGAGGAGGCTGCCCAGGCCGGTCAGGCAGAACGCCCGGAACACGTCGGGCGCCGCCGCCGGTTTCTGGTAGGCGCGGAACAGGGGGATGAGCGACGCGGCCAGGCAGAGCGGCGCCAGGTGGGCCGGCGTCCATGCCTGGAGCGCCGGGAAGGCCGCCATCATGGCGAGGAACGACGAGCTGACCATGCGCGAGCGGACGCGCAGCAAGGCGTTGCGGTTGTTCAGCTCTATCAGCAGATAGGTAATCCAGCCCGTCGTGACCAGCCCGGCCCACCGCCGCCAGTCGGCGACGTCCGGCGCCATCCACACGACGGCCGTCAGGCCAGCCATGAAGGGCAGCGTGTACATTCCCGTGCAGATGCGGGCGCGGAGGTCTTGTCCGGTTCTTGCCATGCCGGTCTGTGCGATGTTCGGGATGCTGCGGGCGGATCAGAGGTCGGCCCCGATGTCCGTGCGGAAATATTTCTTTTCAAACTGGATACGCCGCGCACCTTCCATGGCGCGGGCCAGGGCTTCGGCGCGGTCGGCCCCGTAGGCGCTCACCGCGATGACGCGCCCGCCGGCCGTGACGAGCTGTCCGTCCTTCAGCGCTGTGCCGGCGTGGAATACGACTCCGTCCGCCTGGTCGGCCCCGGTGATGGGGAAGCCTTTTCCGTAAGCCTGCGGGTAGCCGCCCG
Source organism: uncultured Prevotella sp. (assembly GCA_902464615.1). GTDB lineage: Bacteria > Bacteroidota > Bacteroidia > Bacteroidales > Bacteroidaceae > Alloprevotella. The sequence goes on from CABQKA010000002.1 coordinate 153,449, forward strand.
AGACGCACATGACGCACACGGCGGCACGCGGGTCGGTCTCCACTTCCTTCTGGTCCAGCGTGCCTTGTGCCACGCCTTCAAAGAGGTCCACGAGATCGCTCTTGAGGCGCAGCATGACGGTTTCCGTCTCCGGGTCGCCCATGCGGCAGTTGTATTCGATGACTTTCGGCTGCCCGTCGCAGTTGATGAGGCCGAAGAAGATGAATCCCTTGTAGTCGATACCTTCGGCGGCTAGCCCTTCTACGGTGGGGCGGATGATTTCGTCCTCTACCTTTTGCATCCAGGCTTTGTCGGCAAACGGTACGGGCGAGACGCTGCCCATGCCTCCCGTGTTGAGTCCCGTGTCGCCCTCGCCGATGCGCTTGTAGTCCTTGGCTTCGGGCAGGATGCGGTAATGGCGTCCGTCGGTCAGGACGAACACGGAGCACTCGATGCCGCTGAGGAACTCCTCGACGACGACGCGGGCCGAGGCCGTCCCGAACATGCCGCCCAGCATCTCGCGCAGTTCGCGTTGCGCCTCTTCGAGTGTCGGGACGATGAGCACGCCTTTGCCGGCGCACAGACCGTCGGCCTTGAGCACGTAGGGTGCGCGGAGCGTGGCGAGGAAGCGGCAGCCCTCTTCGGCGTGCGCGGCGTCGAAGGTGGCGTAGGCGGCCGTGGGGATGCCGTGGCGCTTCATGAAGCCCTTGGCGAAGTCCTTCGACCCTTCCAGTTGCGCGCCGGCCTTCGAGGGGCCGATGACGGCGACGTCCTTCAGCAGCGCGTGCCGGGCAAAGTAGTCCGCAATGCCCTTGACGAGCGGGTCTTCAGGCCCTACGACGACCATGTCGATGTCGTGGTCAATGGCAAACTGCGCTATGCCGTCGAAATCGTCGGCTTTGATGTCCACGTTCTGCCCTACGGCTGCCGTTCCGGGATTGCCGGGGGCGATGAAGAGTTGGTCCGTTTTCGGACTCTGGGCTATTTTCCAGGCCAGGGCGTGCTCGCGGCCGCCGCTGCCCAAAAGCAATATTTTCATGGTCAGTGTCTTGATGTGAAAAAATGTTTTGTCTGCAAAGTTAGTGTAACGGGGTCGAAGGGCAAAGCGATTTCCCGTTTTTTGCTGCTCTGCGCGCCGCGCCGCCCGCCCTGTCCTTGTGGCGCCGCGGCCTATTCCCGTTGCGCCGCGGCCTATTCCCGTCGGAGCGGGGCCTATTCCCGTGGCGCCGGGGCCTATTCCCGTCGGTGCCGGGGCCAGGCCGGTCAGTCCGGCCCATCGCCGCTGTCGCTTCCGCCCGTAAGAAAATGACGCCGGCAACCGCCGCTTTGGCGGTCACCGGCGTCGGTGGGGGTGTTTGGAAAATGAAAGGAAGCCCGCGGCTTATTTCAGCACGCCAAGCTCTTTGCCGACTTTGATGAATGCGGCAATGCACTTGTCGAGGTGCGCGTGCTCGTGTCCGGCGGAGATTTGGACGCGGATGCGGGCCTGGTCCTTCGGCACTACGGGGTAGTAGAAGCCCGTGACGTAGATGCCTTCTTCCTGCATTTTCTGTGCGAATACCTGCGAGAGCTTGGCGTCGTAGAGCATCACGGCACAGATGGCACTCTGCGTGGGTTTGATGTCGAAGCCGGCCGCCATCATCTTGTCGCGGAAGTAGTTGACGTTGTCAACGAGCTTGTCGTGCAGCTCGTTGCCGCTCTTGAGGATTTTGAAGGTCTCGAGCGCGGCGCCGACGATGGCCGGTGCCACGGAGTTGGAGAAGAGGTAGGGGCGGCTGCGCTGGCGGAGCAGGTCGATGATTTCCTTGCGTCCGGTGGTGAACCCGCCCATGGCGCCGCCGAAGGCTTTGCCCAGGGTGCCGGTGTAGATGTCCACGCGGCCGTAAGTGCCGAAGAACTCGCTCACGCCATGGCCTGTCGCGCCGACAACGCCGGCGGAGTGGCTCTCGTCCACCATGACAAGCGCGTCGTACTTCTCGGCCAGGTCACAGATTTTGTCGACCGGGGCCACGTTGCCGTCCATGGAGAATACACCGTCCGTGACGATGATGCGGAAGCGCTGTGCCTGGGCTTCCTGGAGGCAGCGTTCGAGTTCGGCCATGTCGGCGTTGGCGTAGCGGTAGCGCTTGGCTTTGCAGAGGCGCACGCCGTCGATGATGGAGGCGTGGTTCAAGGCGTCGGAGATGATGGCGTCGTCGGCCGTGAGGAGCGGCTCGAACACGCCGCCGTTTGCGTCGAAGCATGCGGCGTAGAGGATGGTGTCCTCCGTCTTGAAGTAATCGGAAATGGCAGCTTCCAACTCCTTGTGGATGTCTTGCGTGCCGCAGATGAAGCGTACGCTCGACATGCCGTAGCCGCGGCGGTCCATCATGTCCTTGGCCGCCTGGATGAGGCGCGGGTCATTGGAAAGACCGAGATAGTTGTTGGCGCAAAAGTTAAGCACTTCCTGCCCTTTCACCTGAATGGCTGCCTGCTGCGGCCCTTCGATGAGGCGCTCGTCCTTGTAGAGGCCGGCCGCCTTAGTCTCTTCCAGCTCTTTCTGGAGATGTTCTTGAAATTTTCCGTACATGGTATTGTGTTTAGTAACGTGTCTGTCCCGCTTCTGTCAGGGGACGGCGACACTTGCAAAGGAACGGATTTTTTTGAAAATATCAAGTCGTTCCCTATGAATTTCTGAAAAAAAAGTGTTCCTTTGCACAGGTAAATTCTAACTCATAAAAATCCATAACCCAAAATTCTACAAAACCAAACCGCAATGAAAAATATCTTAGTCATCGGAGCTACGGGACAAATCGGTTCCGAGCTGACCATGAAGCTTCGTGGCATCTATGGTAACGACCATGTGGTGGCCGGTTACATTGTCGGCGCAGAGCCGAAGGGCGAGCTTAAAGAGAGCGGTCCGGCGGAAATATGCGACGTGACGGACGCGGCGGCCATCGAGCGCGTCGTGACGAAGTACAGCATCGACACTATCTACAACCTGGCCGCATTGCTTTCCGTCGTAGCCGAACACAAGCCCATCCTGGCCTGGAAAATCGGCATCGACGGGCTGTGGAACGTGCTTGAGACGGCCCGCCAGCACCAATGCGCCGTGTTTACGCCCAGCTCTATCGGCTCGTTCGGTCCGGAAACGCCCCGCGACCACACGCCGCAGGACACCGTGCAGCGTCCCCGTACCATTTACGGCGTGAGCAAGGTCACGACCGAACTGCTTTCGGACTATTACCATAATAAATATGGTGTGGACACACGAAGCGTGCGTTTCCCCGGCCTTATCTCTAACGTGACGCCTCCGGGCGGTGGCACGACAGACTACGCCGTAGACATCTATTACAGCGCGGTACGCGGCGAGAAATTCGTCTGCCCCATCGGCGCCGGCACTTATATGGACATGATGTACATGCCCGACGCACTTAACGCCTGCGTACAGCTGATGGAGGCCGACCCTGCCCGTCTGGTCCACCGCAACGGTTTCAACATTGCTTCCATGAGCTTCGACCCCGAAGGCATCTATGCCGCCATCAAGAAGTATAAGCCCGATTTCGAGATGGAGTATAAGGTCGACCCCCTCAAGCAGAGCATTGCCGACAGCTGGCCTAACAGCCTGGAGGACGTCTGCGCCCGCCAGGAGTGGGACTGGAAGCCCGCCTACGACCTTGACTCCATGACGAAAGATATGCTCGAGAAGCTGGCCGCACGCCTCAAGTAAGCCCCGCGCCGCTTCTTTTTGAGCGTAGCCATATCCGCCCCGTCGGCAGGAAACCCCTGCCGACGGGGCTTTTTACTTTACGGCCGTGGCCACGCATGCGCCGCGGGCTTTTCCGCTTTGTTCCCGTTTGGCCTTTTCCGCGGAAAATGCGTAACTTTGCATCATCCAAGAGAAAACTTCTTAAACGTTACGACAATGGGAAAGAAAGCACTGTTAATGATTTTAGACGGATGGGGCATCGGCAATCACGGAAAGAGCGATGTCATCTATCAGACACCGACGCCCTTCCTGGACAGCCTCAATGCCAAGTATCCCCATTCGCAGCTCCTGGCTTGCGGAGAGAATGTGGGCCTGCCCGACGGGCAGATGGGCAATTCCGAAGTGGGGCACCTGAATATCGGCGCCGGCCGCATCGTTTACCAGGACCTTGTGAAGATTAACCGCGCATGCGCCGACGGCAGCATTCTGAAAAATCCCGAAATCGTTTCGGCATACGACTACGCCCGCACCACGGGCAAGCGCCTGCACCTGATGGGCCTCACCTCTACCGGCGGCGTCCACTCCTCGCTCGACCACCTCTATAAGCTGGTGGAAATCGCCAAGGAATACGGCGTGGCCGGCCGCACCTTCGTCCATTGCTTCATGGACGGACGCGACACCGACCCCCGCAGCGGGAAGGGCTTCATCGCCGGCCTCACGGAGCACTGCGACGCTTGCGGCGCACACGTGGCCTCCATCATCGGCCGTTTCTATGCCATGGACCGCGACAAGCGGTGGAACCGCGTCAAAGTGGCCTACGACCAGCTCGTGGAAGGAAAGGGCCGCCGCGTCACCGACATGGTCGAGGGCGTGCAGAGCTGCTACGACTCCGATTCGGAAGAGCATAAGAACACGGACGAGTTCATGGAGCCGCTCATCAACGCCGCCGTCGACGGACGCATCCAGGAGGGCGACGTCGTCATCTTCTTCAACTACCGGAACGACCGCGCCAAGGAGCTGACCATCGTATTGACGCAGAAAGACATGCCCGAAGAAGGCATGCACACCATACCCGGCCTGCAATACTACTGCATGACGCCTTACGACGCCTCCTTCGAGGGCGTACACGTGCTGTTCCCCAAGGAGAATGTGGAGAACACGCTCGGCGAATACCTGAGCAGCAAGGGCCTGCGCCAGCTCCACACGGCCGAAACGGAAAAATACGCCCACGTCACCTTCTTCTTCAACGGCGGGCGCGAGGCTCCCTTCCCCGGCGAAGACCGCATCCTCGTCCCCTCCCCGAAAGTGCCCACCTACGACATGAAGCCGGAGATGAGCGCCTACGAAGTGAAGGACAAGCTCGTGGCCGCCATCCGCGAAGACAAGTACGACTTCATCGTGGTCAACTTCGCCAACGGCGACATGGTAGGCCACACCGGCGTCTATGAAGCCATCGAGAAAGCGGTCAAGGCCGTCGACGCCTGTGTCGGCGAAGTCGTGACGGCTGCCAATGAGGTGGGCTACGAGACCATTATCATTGCCGACCACGGCAATGCGGACAATGCCGTCAACCCGGACGGGACGCCCAACACGGCCCATTCGCTCAACCCCGTACCCTTCATCTACGTGACGGAGAACCGGAATGCCAAGGTGAAGGACGGCGTCCTGGCCGACGTGGCCCCCAGCATCCTGCACATTATGGGATTGCCGCAGCCGGCGGAAATGACCGGGCACGACCTGATTGAGGACTAAGCGCGGGCGCATCTGGAAACGTAACAGGCCCGGGACAGCAACGATGCTGTCCCGGGCCTGCTTTTTTCCTGCGGTGCAGGCCGCGTGCCGGTCCGCCGCTTCCGCGGTCCGCGGGGCTAAGCCCCGTGCCGCCTCCCCTTAGCCTTGTAAGGACGGGGCTAAGGCCCGTGTCCGCATGCCGCCGTCACGTGCGGGCGCGCCTGCCGGCTGCCGGGCGGAGCGGGCAGTTCAGGGGATTAAGGATTTGGCTTTTTCCGTGAGATAAGGGGCCGCTGCGGCGTAGGACAGGGTACACTCCGGCATCCCCGCCGCGTAGCTGTCTATCTCGTAGGGCGCATATTTGAAGATGATGCCTTCCTTGACGAAGGCCGGCTGGAGCTGGGGCAGGGCAAAGCTGAACATGTCCGGCGCCTCGTCGAAAGCCGGCGCCGTCCCGAGCGGCTTGTAGAACTGCTCCACCAGGGCCTTGCGCACCAGTCCGGCCAGAGCCTCGCGCTTGGCGCCCGTCTCGAAGAGGTCGTCCCAGAGCAGTTCCTTGCCCGTGTTCCGGTCGAGGGTGTAGTAGAGCTCCGTCTGCATGCCGTGGGCGTCCCCTGCGAAGGTGTAGGCTTGGTAGCGGTACGTGAGCACTTTCGCGGACTGATAGTGGATTGTGGCCGAACTTTCAAACGTGAAGTGGTAGTCCTGTTGCAGGGTGTCGCCCGGCGCCGACGTTTCGTCCAGCGCCTGCTGGAACTCCTCAAAGGCGGCGCGAAGCTCTTTCTTGTAGGCGTCGGCAACGGGCGTGAGTGCGCGCGAGGGGTCGGCCGCCGGTTGCGCTTGCGGGTAGCCGAGGCGTGCGAGGATGGCGCGCCGGGCGTTTGTGAGCAGCGGTTCGTCGCCTTCCCGCGGATAGTCTGCCGCGATGCGGATTATCACGCCTTTCGTCGAGTCTGAAAGCGCGATGTGGGTCACTCTGAATGGCGTCTGCCCCTTTGCCGCGGCCAGGGCGGCCAGGGCCATCAGGCCAAGGAGGAAAATGTGCTTCTTCATGGATGGAAACGTAGGGAAGGAAAGTGCCGGGCAGTGGAGGTCCGGCCGGGGATTAGAAGAGGTTGAACGAATTGCAAAGGATGATGGCCAGTACGGCGGCCGTGATGGCGGCATAAAGTCCGTCGCGCAGGCGGATGAAGTCTACGAGCGAGAGCGTCACGCGCAGGATGGGCGTGAGGATGAGCGCGGCCACGCCCAACTGTATCCAGCTGCTGGCCCTCATGGAGAGCACGCCCCGCACGATACCGTCGAGCGTGGTGTAGTAGGCCGGGTGGTCGGCGGCGTTGTCGTAGGAGAAGGTCGTATAGTCCGGCATCGGTTCTCCGCCGTGCTTGACGAGGTAGAGTATGCCGCCGCAGAGCGTGATGAGGCACGCAATGGTCACACCCCACCGCAGGGTGTTGCCGATGAGTTGCTGGAGGTCGTCTTTGGGAGTGCGCATGGGGCGTATGGGTTAGAATTTTCCGGCGAAGCCGTCGTAAATCATGTTGAAGGCAACTAAGAGGATGGCCACGCAGAAGATGCGCCGCAGCAAGCGGACGTCGAGCTGCTTGAGCAGGCGGGCACCCGTCAGCGCGCCGAACAGGACGCCGACCAGTACGGGGAAGGCGATGCCCGGGACGATGTTGCCCCGCTGGATGTAGACCACGGCGGAGGCGCATGCCGTCACGCCCATCATGAAGTTGCTCGTCGTGGTGCTGACCTTGAACGGTACTTTCATGATGCCATCCATGGCGATGACTTTCAGGACGCCGCTCCCGATGCCGAGGATGCCGGAGAGCAGGCCGGCGACGAGCATTACGCTGAAACCGCCCCCTACATGTTTCAGTTCGTAGGATTTCAGCGACCCGTCCTTTTGCGGCCATGTGCCGAAGAGCTTAAGCCGTCGGGCCGCCTCGGAGCCTTTCACGCCTTCGTGGTTCTGCTTGCGCACTTGCTGCATGATGGCCGTGAGCAAGAGGACGCAGCCGTAAATCACGGCGATGACGCTGTTGTCCAGCCACACGGCAACGACGGCGCCTGCCACGGCGCCGATGGTCGTAGCGATTTCGAGAAACATACCCAGGCGGATGTTCGTGATGCCCTCTTTCACGTAAGCGCTCCCCGAACCGGAGGAGGTGGCGATAGAGGCGACCAGCGCGCCGCCTATGGCGTAGTGGAAATCCACACCGAAGACGAGCGTGAGCAGGGGGATGACGACAACGCCGCCGCCAAGCCCTGTGAGCGAGCCCAGCAGGCCGGCGCAGTAGGCCCCGAGCAGGAGAATGATGGTGAAGGTGAGTACGGTCATGGCTTTGCCCGATAGTTTTCGGCAGGCAAAGTTACGAAAAAAGCGGTGTGGCGTGCTTTTTTCCGGCCGGTGAAAACAAAAAACAGGCGGCGGGACAGCTCCTTCCTATAAGGAGCGCGTCCCGCCGCCCTGGGATTTTTCAGTCCTTGCTGCCGCGCAGGTTGCGGCGGCATTGCCATGTGGCCAGTCCCACCCATGTCAGGGACAGGAAGATAAAGCCTGCATGGACCGCCACGGGCAATAGCAGCGTTGCCGCGGCGGCTTGAACGTGGAGCAGGTGGAGTGCCTGCCTGGGCGTAATGTCTTTTTCCAGAAGGAGCGCGTAAAGCCGTGCCAGCCCGGACAGCCATGCGCAGGTCCATAAGCGTTCTGTGATTCCAGCCGGCTTTCTGGCGGCCAGTCCAGCCGGAGCCGGCAGTATGCCTTTCTTTGTCATCATAGCGCGTAGGTTTTGGTTGATGATGCAAAGGAAAGGCTGAAAAGTGACAGAGCGCGTCAAAGCTGAATTTTATCTGTTAAACTTTTGAGGCGGGCGCGGATCCATTCCTTGAATTCCAGGGATTCGACAATCTCGATGTCGTCGAAAAGCCCCAGGACAAAGCGGCCGATGCCTTTATAGCTGCACACTTCCGTCGTTAGCAGATGGCGTCCGTCGTTGGTCAGCGTGAGCTGCGTCTCTGCGGCCGGGTATTCTTCCAGGAGGAGGCTCGTGGCCAACTGTCCCAGCAGGAGCTTTACCGGGCGTCGCGTCTCGCCGGTGAAGTGGAAAAGGTCGGTATAGAAAGGCTTGTGTTCCTCTTTGTGCATCCAGCGTACCCCGAGCAGTTCCACCAGCTCGATGCGGCCTATCTTGAACGTCTTGTTCATGTTCGTGGTAAGCTCGAAGCAACGCACTTCGCTGTTTTCAGCCAAGAAAAGGTACGGTTCGACAATGCGGTCGCTCACTTTCCCGCTGCTCGGCGATACGTAGCCGTGGAGCACGGCCACACGCTCTGTCTGGATAGCCTTGAAGAGCATGCCCAGATTGCGCGCGATGCTGTCGTCCACGCCGTGGCGGGCGAGCACGCCGTAGTCGTAAAGCGAGGAGAGCTTCTCCCGCAGGTGGCGCACTTGCGGCGAATTGTCAATTACAGAGTTTAACACTTGGTTGATGGTCATGGCCTCTTCTTCGCTGAAGTGGATGCGCTCTGTGATTTCCTGGAAAAAAGGCGAGGCGTGGTCGATGCGGTAGCGTGCCCCTTCTTTGAGTACGATGAAGCCCATTTGCCTGAACGTGTCGATGTAGCGGTAAATGGAGCGCCGGCTCATCTGCAGCTCCTTGCTGATTTCCTCGACAGTCATGCGACGGTTCTGCGTCAGCAAAACCATAAGTCTAAGCTGCCTGTCAAACTTTTCTAATTCCATTCTAACAATCTTGTCAATATTCCAAGTTACAAAGGTGGGAATATTTTTTGAAACAATCCGCTTTTTTCCTGTCATAATGCAAATTTTTATTCTCGAAATACGGATTTTTCATTTCATACTGAAAAAATGGCGCATTCCTCTTCCTTGTGTGTAAAACATTCTTTCCCGTGGCGCAGGCAGTCGGGCATTCTGCTTTCGGACAGGAGTCTCATCGCCGATGAATAAAGGGCTGCCCGCGCCTTGTGGTCCTGGTTTTGTGGCCGTATTCCAAAGCGGCGCGGCGCCACGCCGACGTTCCCGAAAACGGCTGCGCGCCGGTGTGCAAAACATCTTTGAAAAAGTTAAAGCCGTGATAATTAAACTCAAAGCCTTGCTCCTCTCAGCGAAAATCTCTACTTTTGCACCGTGAATCACACGAGAGGGACGTTTTCCCGGACATCGGTCCGGCGTGAAGAAGCCTGTCAACGTCCCCGTGCGGCTGTCTTTGTCTACAAGGTACGCCAGCCGGAAAACTCCGACGGAGTTTCGCTCGTGGCAAACAGTTTAGACATGAAGTTATACCATTATGTATTGTCGGCCCTTTTCGCCGCGTTGTGTTTCGTGACTACCGCCTCCGCCCAAAAGACCGCCGTCGGCGATGCCACGTATTACGGGAAAAAATTTCACGGCCGCCGCACAAGCGACGGTTCCATCTACCACCGCGACAGCCTGACGTGTGCCCATCGCACGCTTCCGTTCGGAACGCTTCTGAAAGTGCGTAACACGGAGAACGGCCGCGAGGTCGTGGTCAAGGTGACCGACCGCGGTCCTTTCCGCCGGGGCGGCATCGTGGACTTGTCGCTGGCGGCTGCCAAGGAAATCGACATGCTCAGTGCCGGCGTGGTGCGCGTTGAAGTGACTCCCGTCGGGACAGCCCCTTCGCTTGCCGCAACGCAGCAGAAGCCTTCCGCGTTGCCCGAGTTGCAGTTGCTGGACCCCTCTACGGGCAATTATTACACCATGACGCAGTGGATGAACATGGACGAGAAGGAGCAGGAGAGGGCCAAGCAGCAGGCCGTGCAGCGCCGCAGCGCCGCCTTTCTGGCCAAGACGCAGCGCAAGCCCCGCTGGCGCGTGCTTAGCGACAAGATGACAGCCAAAGCCGCTGCCGCTTCCGAAGGGACTGACGTCCAGACACAGTGAGACAACGTCGCTTCCGGGTGCGGCCGCACGCTTCCGCCGCTCCGGATTCTTACAGAAACAGACAGTGGAGGAGGTTTCCCCTCCATTTTTTATATCCAAGAATCAACACAAATAATCATTCTACACACGATGGACGAAACGAAACATCCCGGCACGCTCTGTGTGCAGGCCGGCTGGACGCCCGGCAACGGAGAGCCTCGCGTGCTCCCCATTTACCAAAGCACGACATTCAAATACGATAGCAGCGAGCACATGGCCCGTCTTTTCGACCTGAAGGAGACCGGCTATTTCTATACGCGCCTGCAAAACCCGACCAACGATGCCGTGGCCGCCAAGATTGCGGCCCTGGAAGGCGGCGTGGCCGCCATGCTCACCTCCAGCGGCCAGGCAGCCAACTTTTTCGCCGTCTTCAATATCTGCGAGGCGGGCGACCATCTCATATCCACCAATACCATATATGGCGGCACGTATAACCTTTTCGGCGTCACGATGAAGAAAATGGGCATCGAATGCACGTTTGTCGACCCCGACTGGAGCGACGAGGAAATCAGCAAGGCATTCCGTCCCAATACGAAGTGCTTCTTCGGCGAGACCATCTCGAACCCCGGCGGCCACGTTTTCGACATTGAACGCTTCGCCCGTCTGGCCCACGCCCACGGCGTGCCCCTCATCGTGGACAACACGTTCGCCACGCCCGTGCATTGCCGCCCGTTTGAATGGGGGGCCGACATCGTGACCCACTCCACGACAAAGTACATGGACGGCCATGCCGCCACCGTCGGCGGCTGTATCGTAGACAGCGGCAACTTTGACTGGATGGCCCATGCAGAACGCTTCCCGGGACTTTGCCAGCCGGACGAGAGCTACCACGGCCTGACTTATGCCACGGCCTTCGGCAAAATGGCCTACATCACCAAGGCCACGGCACAGCTCATGCGCGACCTGGGCGCCATCCAGGCGCCGCAAAATGCCTTCCTGCTCAACGAGGGGCTGGAGACGCTCCACCTGCGCATGGCGCGCCACTGCGAGAACGCGCAGCGCGTGGCCGAATTCTTGCAGGCCGACCCCCGCGTGGCCTGGGTGAACTATGCCGGCTTGCCCGGAGACAAGTATTACGAACTGGGCCGGAAATATCTGCCGAAAGGCGGTTGCGGCGTCATCGCCTTCGGCTTGAAAGGCACGCGCGAAGAGGCCATACGCTTCATGGACAGCCTGAAGATGATCTGCATCGTGACCCACGTGGCCGATGCCCGGACCTGCGTGCTCCATCCCGCCAGCCATACCCACCGCCAGCTGTCCGACGAGCAGCTCCGCGAAGCCGGCATCGCCCCGGATCTGATCCGGCTTTCCGTCGGCATAGAGGATGTGGAAGACATCCTGGCCGACATCCGCCAGGCGCTCGACCGTGTGGGAGCGTGACGGCACAGTCCGCTCCGGCGCGCCGGAGCATTGCTCCAGCTACGGCCCTTAGCCTTGTGAAAACGGGGCTAAGGGCCGTCCGCAGGAGGCTTAGGCCCGTGTCCGCCCCGTCTGCCGACAGCCGGCACGGAAGTGGACTCCCGTTTGCGGCGGCCGCTCTCCCCGGTGCAAGGCACCCGGAAAGCGGCGCCGCGATTTTCCGGCGAAAATTTTGCGCCCTCGAAAATAAGGCGTAAATTTGCCCTCGAGAAGACACATAAATACGGATAAGAATAGAAAGGATTCCCGCACCGGATGGCGGCAGGAGTTCTTTCCCTTTTTATACCGTCGCAAATATTAACTTTCAGAAAAGAATAAGAAATTATGGCTTACATGACCCAAGAGGGCTACGACAAGATGGTAGCCCAGCTCCGCCACATGGAAACCGTGGACCGGCCCGCCGCTTCGGCGGCCATCGCCGAGGCACGCGACAAGGGCGACCTGTCCGAAAACAGCGAGTATGACGCCGCCAAGGAGGCACAGGCCATGCTCGAAATGAAAATCAACAACCTGAAGGCGACCATTGCCAGCGCGAAAATCATCGACGCCAGCAAGCTGCGCACCGACGTGGTCCAGATACTCTCTACCGTCGAGATGAAAAACGTCAAGAACGGCATGGCTATGAAATACACCATAGTCAGCGAGAGCGAGGCCAATCTGCGCGAGGGCAAAATCTCGTCCACCACGCCGATTGCCCAAGGCCTGCTGGGCAAGAAGGTCGGCGACGTGGTCGAGGTGAAAATCCCCCAGGGCACCATCCAGCTGGAAATACTCAACATTACCGTAGGCTGACGGCACCGCCCGGGCGCACGGACGGCCCGGCGCCCCGGTCGGAGGCTTCGCATCCATCAACCGGCAGAATGTCCTGCCTTTTTAAGCCAGACAGATGAATTTGAGAAGATGGCTCGTCGCGGCGCTTGCCGCGTCTGCACTCGGCATGTCGGCCACGGTGTGGAAACCGGCCGACTGGCCTGTACTCCGTCATTACGACAGTCGGCACCTTTATCGTGTGGCCTTGCCCTTGGGCGGCATCGGCACGGGGACCGTCTCTCTGGGCGGTCGCGGCGAGCTGCGCGACTGGGAAATCATGAACGTCCCGGCAAAAGGATACAGCACCGTCACGCCGGGCAACAACGCGCCTTTCTTCGCCATCTACGCACAGCCCGAAGGAGGCAGTGCCACCACCACGCTGCTTGCCGGTCCGCTCTCTCCGGCGGAATACCAGCACTACGAGGGGCGGCCGGTCGACCACCACGGGCTTCCGCGCTTCGCCGAGGCATCTTTCGACGCGGCCTACCCTTTCGGTCAGGTGCACTTGAGCGACCCGTCGCTGCCGGTCGAGGTCACGGTCAAGGGGTTCAACCCCCTCGTGCCCGGCGATGCCGATGCGAGCGGACTGCCCGTAGCCGTGCTGTCGTATGCCGTGACGAACAAGACGGGGCAAGCGGTCGATGTGGCCGTGTGCGGGTCGATGCGCAACTTTGTAGGGCGCGACGGGAGCCGCTATACGAACAACTGGAAAGGAGACTTCATTCCCCTCGGCGCACGCCGGAACGAGAACGAATACCGTTCGACGGACAGTCTGGCCGGCCTGTTCCTCTATTCCGACAGCGTAGACCATGCCGACCCGGCGTGGGGCACTATCGCGCTGACCACGCAGCCTGCAGGGCAGGTGACGTGGCGCACGGCCTCCGTCCCCGACGACTGGAGCAACGCCATGCTGAACTTTTGGGACGATTTCAGTGCCGACGGCCTGCTGACCGAGCCACAGGCGCAACGCCGCGAGGACGACCCGATGGCCTCCTTGGCCGTGAAGCGCCGCATCGCGCCCGGGGCAACGGAGACTTTCACCTTCTATCTCACGTGGCATTTCCCGAACCGCAAGGCATGGTCGTCCACGGTCGTGGGCAACTATTACTGCCAGCAGTTCCGGGATGCGTGGGATGCGGCCTGCGGCATCGTACCGCGCATCCCGGAACTGGAGGCGCAGACACTCGCTTTCGTCCGTGCATTCCTCTCCACCTCCCTTCCCGACGAGGTGAAGGAGGCCGCTTTGTTCAATCTCTCCACGCTGCGCTCGCAGACCGTGTTCCGGCTACCGGACGGGCATCTCATGGGATGGGAAGGCGTGATGGACCGCTACGGCTCCTGTGCAGGCTCCTGTACGCACGTCTGGAACTACGAGACGGCCACGGCCTATCTGTTCGGCGAGTTGGCCCGCTCCATGCGTGACGTGGAACTGACCTACGCCACCCGCCCCGACGGCCTGATGAATTTCCGCGCGGCCCTGCCGCTTTCGGAGGCAGCCAAAGGGAGCTCGGCCGCAGCCGACGGACAGATGGGCTGCGTCATGAAGCTCTACCGCGAATGGCAGCTCTCGGGCGACGACAGCTTCCTGCGCCGTTACTACGAACCCGTGCGGCGCGTCCTCAGCTACGCCTGGAAGGAAAACGGATGGGACGCCGACCAGGACGGCGTTATGGAAGGTTCGCAGCACAATACGATGGATGTGAACTATTTCGGCCCGAATCCGCAGATGGGCTTTTGGTATTTGGGCGCGCTCAGGGCAGGAGAGGAGATGGCCCGGGCAATGGGCGACAAGGCCTTTGCCACGAAATGCCGGCGCTTGTTCGAACACGGCAGCACCTGGCTGGACGACAGCCTTTTTAATGGCGAATACTACGAACACCGCATTTACGACCCCCAGACCCGCAGGCCTGTCGACACTACCCGCGCCGGAACCCAGGCCTCCATACCGGCTTTCCAGCTGGGGCCGGGATGTCTCGTCGACCAGTTGGTAGGGCAGTACATGGCCCACCTTTGCGGCTTGGGCTATTTGGCGCGGCCCGAACATGTGCGGCAGACGATGCAGAGCATCATGAAGTATAATTTCGTTCCCGATTTCAGCCGTCACTTCAACAATATGCGCTCCTACGTGCTGGGAGACGAGTCCGGCCTGCTCATGGCCTCGTGGCCCAAGGGACGCCTGCGCGTGCCCTTCCCCTATTTCGCCGAGGTGATGACCGGCTTCGAGTATTGCGCGGCCACCGGAATGATTTATGAAGGCTTGACTTCCGACGCCTTGACCTGTGTCCGCGCCATCCGCTCGCGTTTCGACGGGGCATGGCGCAATCCGTTTGACGAACCTGAATGCGGACACCACTACGCCAGGGCAATGGCCAGCTGGTCGTTGGTCGTGGCTTTGGCCGATTTCCAGTATTCCGGCGTGGAGCAGCGTATGGGCTTTACCTCGACTCCCGGCACCTACTTCTGGAGCAACGGGGCGTCGTGGGGCTTATGCCGCATTAGCGGGACGGACGCCGAACTCCGCCTGCTGGGCGGACCGGACCTGCGGCTGCGCACCTTGACCGTCGGCGGCCGCGATTACCACCTGCGCGGTTTCAGCCTCTCGCCCGGCGAGGCAAGGACAGTCCGCCTCTGACGACTCCATCCTTTTTTCCTACACCGCATCATCCTTTTGCCAACAACCCTAAAACAATAAACCGCATGACACTCTTTTCCAAAATTATCGCAGGGGACATACCTTCTTACAAGTGTGCTGAGGACAGCCGCTTTTATGCTTTTCTCGACATCAATCCTTTGGCGCAGGGACATACCTTGGTCGTGCCCAAACACGAAGTGGATTACCTCTTTGACCTGGACGACGACGAGCTTGCTGCCATGATTGTGTTCACCAAGCGCGTAGCCCGCGCCATCCGTGAGGCTTTCCCGTGCCGTAAGGTCGGCATGGCGGTGCTCGGCCTTGAGGTGAACCATGCCCACATCCATTTGGTGCCGTTACAGAGCGAAGGTGACCTCGACTTCCGCAAGCCCAAGTTGCAGTTCACCCCTGAGCAGCAGGCTGAAACCGCCGCCCGCATTCTCGCCGCTTTTGAGGCAGAGAAATAAAATCAAAGCGAAAGTTTGGAGATTCGTAAGAAAATCGTATCTTTGCACCGGATTTCTTTAATCCGACCGGACTTGTAGCTCAGTTGGTTAGAGCAACAGACTCATAATCTGGAGGTCCCAGGTTCAAGCCCTGGCTGGTCCACATTAGAAATCAAGCACTTACAAATATTTGTAAGTGCTTGATTCTTTGTCTGCGTAAACAATGCGTAAACAAACGGTTTGAGTTGGCTCTGTTTACACATAGAATTTCTATGAAATCCCATGCCATTCTATAACATAACTCATTGAAATATTCTGTTAATATGGCCTACTTGACGATTAAATAAGCTCAAATATATTCCATTTACACCTTGATTTATAGAACAATACTTTCATTAGATTCCAATCAGGTTCGGAAGGTTGAAGTTCGTGTAATCTCCATTCATGATTGCTCCATTTGAGAAAACAGTTGAATTGTCTTTCTTTATTCCGTGCTGTTTATGGATATGGCCAAACAGATGCAAGCGAGGCTTTATTTCTTCTATCCTCGCCAGAAGTTCTGTCGAACCATAGTTTATCCCATTGTCAAAATCAAGAATACCATAGGGCGGACAATGGGTTATCAATACATCTGTGTCGGCAGGTATGGCTGCATAGTTACGGGTCTGACGTTCAGAAATACAATCCTCCATAAACATAGGAACTCCATAGTATTTAACTCCGTCAATTACCACACCAGAATTGCACAAATAATGCACATTCTCATCCAATCCATCAATGTTGGCTCTATACAAACAGGCATCGTGATTGCCACAGATGAAAATCTTGTGCGGATAAGAGAGGTCACAAAACCAGTTCATAAAATCAATGGCTTCTTGCTCGCTTCCGTTCATGGAAAAGTCTCCAGAATGTACAATGATGTCAGCATCGGGCAGCTGTGTGAGCCGCCGATGCTGACCGTGGGTGTCGGAGAGGTGGAGAATAGATTGGCTGTTCATCAGATATCATTGTTTTCTATAAACTCATTAAATTCAGCTTCTACCAGCTGGCAGAAATACTCAATATATGAAATGCTATCAGTCGGCTTTTCGACATTAAAACAGTAATAGTCCTGCCTATCGCCTTGTTCGTTTTCCAACTTAGCGGTACGTCTCATATAGTTCCAATCTTGCGTCATGAGATAGATATCGTATTCCCTATTGTTACGCTGCTGATACCATTGCAAATGCAGTTTCTTCTCATTTGGTGCATAATAGATAAAGTTTATACTAAGATTCCCCCAAAACAATCCAGTGTTGCGTATTCTATAGTTACTGTTAGTTAATTCTATTTTGCGAGCATCCAACAATTGATTCAAATAGGCGTCACGCATTTTGTGTATTTCAGGATCAAGCATCACTCCGTATCTACGGCCGCAGTAATATAAGGCATTATGCGGATTTCTGATGTACATATCTTCATTATTCTTGTTTTCCGCTACAAGGAAATTGATGAAAGATTCATTTACCAATAGTTGCAGCCTTTCATCCTGTTTCTTTTCTTTTGAGGGGGCATCTCCCATCAAAAGATGGTGAACAGGCTTGGCGTAGATATATGTATTGTAGAGATTGACTTTGGTCAGGATGTTTTCTTTCCATGTCTTGGCACTCCAATTGAATATCTTGGCATTCCACCAAAATTGTGAATCAAAGTCATCACAATAACTATATAATGTATGCAAAGCCTTCACTCGTTGGTCTGTCCGAACTCCTTCTTTGTCGAATAGCAGCCTTGCGGTTTCCATCTTTGTATCGAAGTTGTTCCAATCAGTCTTTCCATCCTCGCTGGTGAAAAGAAAAGCGATGGCACCTTTGAAGAATGCAAAGTTCTCTGCTGCGTATATTTTTTCTTTCCAGTCTGGGGCTTTCATTATTTGTTTGGCTTTCGCTATTTCTTCCAAAAGTTGTCTCCGGCCGAATGTGTCTTTTATCTGGCTTTCGTCTATTTTGGCCAAATAAGCAATAATGTCTTCCGAGGCATTGAAAGGTTTACCTCCGAGTTTGGCAAAGAAACGAATGGCACTGATGCTTTGCTCCTTATCTATATAGCTATTCTCTACGATGTTCCAAACAAAATGCATCCAGTCTTTCAGCCTTTCTAGTTCTACTTTCTTGCATGTGGAGAGATAGACACAAATGGCATGAAAAACAACTTGCTGCGGATAAGTAAGCGTGTATGGAGTGTTTTCTGTTTCGTAACGCGGAATGAAATAGAAGAGGGTGGTGTTGCTGGACTTTTGTTTGTCTGACTTCCAATAAGGTCTGAATAGCTCATCTATGGTCTGTTTGTCTTTCTCCTCATATAGTTCGCACAGATTGTTCAGACAAGCAGTAAGCACACGGATACAATCTGTGGTAAGTACAGGTTCGTAAACGGTTATGCTTTGATAACGACAGTCTGTTTTGCCCTCCTCCTTATCTGTGGCAGACAGCATCTTATACAAATTGTCGTTTATAATCTCTTTCTGTTTGGATTCTGTGTTGGCTATGTACCAGTTGAGGAAGAAACGGTTGAAGAAACTCATGTAGATTTCATCAATGTGGTATTCATCAGAAAGAAAGTTCCAAAACAGATCTGTCCAACGAGTATCCATCAGCACCCTGAAGCTATCTTCGCTTGCATCATTCTCCGGTATCAAATACTTCCGGTCGGCCACTTTGTATTTCAGCAGGTCGGCCTTGAAGTTCTCAAAGTCGGTCAGGGCTTTGCCACGGGCATTCATCTTGATGTATAGGTCATCGGTCAGTGGCATGTTTTTGTCTTCCATGTTCAGGAGATAAAACTTGATAGGAGTTTTTGCCTCATCTTTTAGTTTCTCCAGAAGTTCCAGTGCTTTCCTTTCGGTATTTATCTTGATGAAATATTCTTCAATACCGTCGGTTATGTCTGTTGCGTTGCTGTCCTTAATGTCCGTACCATCTAACATGCGCAACATGGATTGTATGGTAGGGTCTTGCTCGTAGGTCGAATAATACCAACGTTGGTTGCGAATGAAAGTAGCAATGCCGTGTTTCTGGGGAATGTAGTTTTCGTCAATCTCACAAAGCTTTTGGCAAAAGGTTCTGGACGATACCCTTGTTTCGTATGAGAATCGTTGCAGCACTTTCTTGTCTTCTTCCAAAGTTCCAGCACATAGAGCCAAATACCAATGTAACAGCCACAAAGTAGTTAAACGTTGCTGCCCGTCGAGCGGATAAAGAACACCTTTTTCAACACTTCCATAAACGAAATCAAGCACCAATTCAGTATTTTGTTGCTGTAAAGCATCAAACAACTGGCCAAGAAAACGTTCACGCAGGTATTCTTTACCTATTCTACCTTGTGCGTAGTCCCGCTGAATAATGGGAATGACGATTTTCTTTGATGTCAACAGACTCCAGAATGAAATGTTTTTGCTATATTCAGTCATGATAGAAAATCTTTAAGTGTGACTTTGATATTGTTCATATAGGCTTTGGCATCTTCCTTATTCCAAGAATTGGGATCGGACGATGCGTCGTTATAGTACTTCAGAAATACAGATTTGGTGCATGGCGGGATGAAAGAGGATTGGCCTTCTTGAACTTCACAATTCACAATTTTCCCATTCTCGTCAACAGTAGAAGGAAGGAATCTCTTACCCTGATCTTTGCCTATGATGACTCTTCGCTTGGCTGGAAAGATGGCATTGCCATAGCTCCGGTTGGTGGATGAATCCAGTAGGGCAAAGTTCCATATTTTGTTCTTCTCTGTCTGAGATAACCGAATATTCCCGTTTATGTCATCAATGGTACTTCGCAACTCTTCAAATCGTTCGTTACGTGCATTCTGCTTGTCCTGATCTTCGTTTTGTTCGTAATTCTTTCCAGTAAATTCCTTGAAGAATTTTTCAATTTTATCCTTGATCTCCTTGAATTTCTCACCTTGGAGTCCAAAATAGGCATTAAGCAGCCATTCGCGTTGAGATCGTATGTCATTAAGTTGATTCTCTGTGGTGGAATCGATATGCTCCACGTCCCATCCTTCTGATTTATACAAATGGAACGGAAATTTGTAGAATACGCCTTCATTATATTTGCGGTTTTCTGCAAGCACCTTGTTTTGGTTGATGACAGTCTGTAGGTTGTGCAATAGCAAAATGGAAAGGCAATTCCGTTTGTTTCCGCCTTTAATATCTTGGGAACTTTCTGCGTCAACTTCATAGACGGTATTTTCAATGTCTTTATAACGGATACTTTGTTTGATTGCTCCTATGAGATATTCTTCTCGGAAAACTGACTTGGTGGCATATCCTGTCCATTTCTGATAAATCTCGTTCACAGTATTCCCGGTACAAATCAAGAAACCAATGTAGTGATACAGTTCCTTGTCATTAAACCACTCCTGCAGGGTATGGAAAATCTCTTTCACTTTCTCCCAAATGGTCTGCAAGGCCTCTTCCTTTTGTTCCTGTGTTTCAAAGAAATGGTTAAAGTAACGGAAGGTTTTGAGGTCATCACTTGTTTGCATCTCTTCTTTATCCATTGTAGACTTACACTGCAGCATGTCTTCTTGGCAAATAAGGTCAAAGATAAAGTCGATGCGTGTAGGACTTTCGCTGCCGGGCTTGTTGAGGAATAGCCAAAACTCTTTGGATTGAAGGGAATATTCTATAACATCCCATTCCATGGCTATTTCTTGTTGCTGCAACCTGACTTTGCTGTAATCCTCCGTATCGAAGTTGGATTTGTTCAACAAGAGAGCCTTAATTAGTTCCGCATTGGTTAACGAAATCTTTCCGATATTTAACCTGGTAAACACTTCCTTGGGGTTGTCCTCATGAGTTTCATACCAGATGAATTTTACTTGATTGAGTAAGACATTCAGGAAGCGAGCCTTATCTTTCCCTTCCAACCATGTGCCGATTACATTGAACGCTTGTTTGATATGGTAATAATCAATGTTGTTTTTGGCAACAGAAACATAATCCTCGTTCTTGATACCGTTTAGGAATTTAGCACTGTCACTACGGGTTTCATATTCGATATCATAGAAATGAGGCTTGCTTAATATTTCCAAAATCAAACGGATGGTAGTCAATCTTTGTTGTCCGTCCACTACTTCCCATTGCTCTTTCGATGCTTCCAAGATACGTCTAACTTCGCTCAATTTGTCTGTTTTGCGTATCTTCTCTATGATTGAGGATTCGTCGATAGGTCTTTTCACTACAACCAATGGCTGCAGGCAATAGATTCCGGCATCCTCTTTCTTCTTGCTGAACTCAAAAATATCTTTCAGCAGATCTTTCACTTGTCGCTGCGTCCAGCGATATCCCCGTTGATAGGCGGGAATATAAAACGCCATGTTGCGCAGTTCCGCAATAGATTTTAGTTCTAATGTATTCATCGTATCATGAGTTTATTTGTCGTTTTACAATTTCCCTCCATAATTCTCCACCTTTTTCAATTCGCCTGCATCCTGTATCTCCCTTAGAAACAGCCGTGCGCACATCTCCGCGTCATCTCCTGCCCGATGGTGCTGTCCGTAAGGTATCTTGAACTGGTCGCAAAGGTAATCCAAGCTGTTGCAACCGAAGTTGTATAGCCTGCGTGCCGCGCGGAGGGAACAATAATAAGTAATGTCGGGCTTCTCCATACCATATAACTCCAATGAATGGCGGATGCAACCGATATCAAAAGCAGCATTGTGGGCCACAAGTATGGGAGTGTCTTTAAGGTATTCGCAAATTTCTGCCCATACTTCCGGGAATTCCGGTGAATTGACGGTATCGTTCGGACGAATACCATGAATTTGCATGTTCCAATAACTGTAACTATTTCCTTGCGGACGGACAAGCCACGAACGGGTTTCCACAACTTTTCCGTCACGCACCACGCAGATGCCGGCTTCGCAGATGGAAGCGCGTTTGCCTGTGGCTGTTTCAAAATCAATAGCGATGAAATTTATTCCTTGCATGGTTTCTCCTCCTCTTTCCAAGTGTAATAGTCCAACATGTTTTTTGCAAAATTGCGCATTTCGTTGCGCACGGATTCCGGCTCCAACACTTCTATCTGGTCGCCTTGGGCAAGAACTAACTGATAGAAGTCGAATGTCGGCTTCAGATGGTATTCAAAAAGCGTAGACTCATCGTCGCCCTCTATCTCCTTTTGTGATTCGTGCAAAGGCAAGGTGCGCAGATAGTCGGCAAAACCGCCGTAAGCCAAAAGAACAATGCGTTGGATGGGTTCATCCGATGTGATTACTCCACAGCATCCTTCAAAATAGTGATTGATATCGAAGTCCTTTTTCATATTGAATGTCTTGCCCGTGTCCTGAATGTCTGAAATACGGTCGAGGGCATACACTCGGTAGACATCGACAGGCTTGATGCCTTTTTCTTTATTCCGCTCCGAATAGTACGGGCTACGTGCCACCACGTACCAACGGCGCTTTACGACTTTCAGGCAATATGGTTCAATCTCAAATGTGCTGGGTTCCGGCTTGCCAAAACCTTGGTGTGTAATGCTCAATACTCGATTACGCCGCATGGCATCCGCAATGCAGGTTAGCCAAGTCTGTCCTGACGGAATTTCTTCAAAAATAATTCGGTCTTCCAACTTATTGTCTGCCTGTATTTGGTTCAACGTGGCGTATGAACTGATGAGCCAACTGCGCAGATTGTTTCCTTCGATGCGTTCCGGCTCATCAATATAATAACGGTATCCATCTTTCCGGTCACATTCTATATACACATCGAATATGTCTTTGATAGCCTTCTTATGGTTATGAAAAGTCTTCAAAGGCAATTTCTCGCCATAACTCAGTCCGCTTTCCTGCCAAAGTTCGTTGATTTCCTCAAACGTCAAACGTTTATACCTTCGCAGAATATCCATCAGCCAGACATATCGTCCCAAAAGATTTGCTGCCATATTACTATTATTTTAAGGTAATGCCACAAAGTTATATATTCCCCTGTGTCAAATCGTAGCCCAACCTTAAAAAATCGCTCTTTTCTGCATTTCTTTTATGTTGTGCCTCGTTTTGGCACTTAACGCCCTTTACTTTGCAGCAGAATTAATGTTAAACCCTTTAATAATAAGTAGTATGGCAACAAAGAACTGGAATAACGATTTTATGGCTAAAGTATTGGAAGAAGCCGCATGGAAAGAACTGTCAAGCGAGTTTGCGTGGAATGAGCCACTGTTGGAAAAGTACAAGGACAAGGTGGCGTGGAAAGAGATTTCCAATAACAGCAACATCATTTGGACTGTATCCATGATAGAGAAGTTCAAAAACAAAGTCGATTGGGAGGCACTTTCCGGTTCGGACAATGAGCATCTGTTTACAGCGGAAAATCTGGAGAAATACAAGGAGTATTGGGACTGGCGTGAATTGTCGAGAAATTCAAGTGTGGAACTTACTCCCGTGCTTTTGGAGCAGTTTGTCGAATATTGGGATTGGAACGAAATCATAGACTGCTATCACCGGGACGAATTGTATAGCATGGAGTTTCTGGAGAAATACCAGGATTATATTCCGGTTTCCGCTTTGCAACGTTCCCGCTTATGGGACAAATTGGTTGAAGACGAACAGAAACAATTAAAGATATGTATCCTTTCATAAAACAAAATGAAAACCATAGAAGGCTATAACGTAAAAATCTACACGAACAACATCGAGGACAGCGCCAGCGAACAAATCAAGGAGTTGCTGTCCATCGATGTGTTCAGCAAGTGTAAAATTCGCATCATGCCCGACGTTCATGCAGGGGTTGGCTGCGTCATCGGTTTTACGGGAGACTTGGGCGGCAAGGTGATACCCAATATTGTAGGTGTGGACATCGGTTGCGGCATTTTGGTGCAGCCGTTCGTCTGCGTGAATGATATAGATTATCATGCTTTCAACGAGTTTACCCTTCGCTACATACCGTCCGGCCGCAATTACCGGGACAACCGGTATGCGCCGCTCCCGCAAAAGTATATGGATGTATATCGAGAAGCCAAGGAGAGCATCAAACAGTTGCGTTGCTACCGCGAACTGAAGGAAACCAAACGCTTGAACGCCTCCATCGGTTCACTGGGCGGAGGTAACCATTTCATCGAACTGGACAAGGATGAATGCGGCATGACCTACCTTGTTGTTCACACCGGAAGCCGCAACTTGGGGAAACAGGTGGCGCAAATCTATCAGAAGTTAGCCGTAAAGTGTCAGTCTGGATGGGCCGAACTGATGGAAGAACAAAACCGCATGATTGCCGAATATAAAGCAGCGGGGCGTAAGGATGCGTTGCAGGATGCCATACACCAACTGCACAATTCATTCAAAATGCGCAAACCCGCGATACCGCCCGACCTATCCTATCTGGAAGGTGCTTATCGCGAAGACTACCTGCACGACATGCGTCTCTGCCAGCATTGGGCCAAGATGAACCGCAGTCTGATTGCCAATCTTATCATGGATTACTTCATCTCCCAAGGCTATGTCGAATTGAAGCAAAATGATTTGGCATTTGAGAGCGTGCACAACTATATAGGCGACGACAATATCATCCGCAAAGGGGCAATTGCCGCTTATGAGGGGCAGAAGTGCATCATCCCGCTGAACATGCGTGACGGGTCGCTTATCTGCATCGGCAAGGGCAACGCCGATTGGAACTGTTCCGCCCCACACGGTGCCGGGCGCATCATGAGCCGGAGCCAGGCTTTCAAGAGTATATCCATGGACGACTACCGATCCTCCATGCAGGGCATATACAGCGAAAGCCTGTCGGAAGATACCAAGGACGAATCGCCCATGGTGTACAAGCCAAAGGATGAAATCATCGGAAATATCCGTGACACTGTAAACATTGTGAATGTGATAAAGCCTGTGTATAACTTCAAAGCTGCGGAATGACATGGATAACCCCAAAGAACGGGTTGGACTGGCCTCAGGCAAGTATGACTATCCGCTGGCCGACGTTTCCCATCTTTCAGAAAAAGAGAAGAAGGACTTGCTGAAACGCGGAATGCGCATACCGAAGGAACTGCATTCCGACGAGGAATTCGAACAATGGGTGACGGTATTTTCTGAATGGAACACATTCCATTGCAGCGACGGGCATAAGCCTACGGAAGAAGAAAGGAGTTTCGAAAGAATGGTTACCGCAAGCTATGAACGCGGCCTGTGGTATCACCGCAAGCGTTTCAACGAATGGAAGAAAGAACATCTGCAACCGCTCATTGACGAATTGGTGGAACACGCTGTCCATGACCCGCAATACGACTGGCAATATCTGTATGCGCTGGAGTACGCCAAACTGCGTTGCATGAGGGCTTATTTCTCACATTCCCTGATAGCGGACGAGAACGGCAACTTCGGCTTCAACCACTGGATAGACATCTGCATAGGCCTGTTGGAACATATCAAAGACGAGGGTTTACATATCTCCCGGCAGCAGATTGAACGGATGAATATCCGAAACATCGGTGATATCGTTCCCCGCTCCCTTATAGATGCTTACGAAGAAGCACCGATGCCGGGTGAGGAAGAAGACGATCTTCCCGACAAGCTCTATTACGGCATGAAGATATATGTCCGCAAGATGGAGCAGCTTTATTACCGGATACGCCTTTACAAGATGAGGGAGTGGTGGGAATAAAGCAAACATTATAGGCAATAACTCCAAGAAAGGGATATCGGTATATTGGCATCCCTTTCTTAAACTTATCTCTTGTTCAATAACAGCGTAACCTTTACTTCCTTTTTCTCATAATCTTCTGTCTGCATACCGAACAACATGTTTGTGTATCCAAGATGTTGCATCACGGATTTACGGAAGATCTCAAGCTCCGTTTCATCCAGCGGGCAGTGAGAAGAACAACGGATGAAGATAACGGCACTGTCATACTTCGTTAGGTCGAGCAGCTGATATTGGGTCATTGACTCCAGAATGTAGGCGAGGCGTGAACCGGTATCCTGTGTCACAGAGTGGTAATCATACTGTCTACCGTATTGCATACTGAGCAGAAACTCCACGTCGCTCCGCCTAAAGGTGCTGCCTTCGGCGGAAAGCATCCTTACCAAATTCTCTCGTGCGGCCATTTTGCGCAGATATTCTTCCCGTTTGTCCTGACGGTATTCCCGCTTTCGTTTTGAGCGGTTCATACGATTGTTAAAGAAGTCACGCGCGTTTGTCCACGTAACATAACGCCGTCCGTCCTTCTCCTTGCTGCGCAGTCGGCGCGGAGTTTGATGCTTCCAGATGCTTTCTTCCAACTTGTCCAAAGCCACTTCGTAGGGGTTGGTCAAAATCTGAGGGCCGAATTTCTGCCGCCACGTTTCTTGCCTTTCCGCAGGTGAGAATCCCCAATAAGTGATTTCCCACAAGCAATGCATGGCGAGTTCTGCCGAAGTAAGATGCACATCATCGGCTATGACAATTTCCTTGGCCAAGTCTTCTTCCCAACTGTTGTCATGCATCGGTCCGACGCTAATCCATTTCTCCTCGCCTTCAAATACTCCGCCCGACCATTCCACGTGTATTTCTCCGTTAAATCCCGTGGCAGGCTCCATGCCTTGAAGGATGTCGTATGCCTCACGGAAGGCGTAGAGGTTGTCCAGATGTTCTGGCTCGTGTTTCTCCAGATCCGGAAGAAGTTCGTCGAAGCCGACTTGCGTTAGTAATTCTTTTAGTGTCATAATTATAAGTCATTTTTAATTATTTCTATACCAACGGGTCAGGACAATACTGCTTCCGTTGGCATTTTAAACATTCCGAACCGCGCCATACCTTATCAAATTCTTCAACAACTGAATTTAGAATATTCACTTCGTTAGTGATTATACCAGTTTCAAAATTGCGGCGCAATGGAGATTTCATCCCCATACCTGCGCCCGTTAAGTTGGCGCTTCCGATGTAGCAGAAGAATGAGTCAATAACGATAATTTTAAAATGCACGCGGGGACACAGCATCCGCTCCAACTGTTTGGCAAGCAGGGGATAACTGTCAAAGTCCTTTCTGAATGGCTGTCCTGGCTCTTTGGCATGTATCAATCTTATTTCCACTCCTTTGCTAATCAGCTCTGACAGGATGGCCAAAAATGGAAGGTTCATTCCATTGCGCATTACGTAAAGATCCTTGATATCAGCAGTACCTATCCAAAGGGAACGGCGTGCTTTTGCCACAAGGTTCAGCACGATGTCATAATGCTCAATGTCAGAAATAAATTTTATCATGAAGCGATTCGATTATGAGAAAATATCATAATAAGTTTGTATGTCTCTTTTGCGCAAAAGAAGTTGCATACTTTGCTGCATAAGCGAAGAAGAGCGATTGTCGGTTTGCTCCCATAGTTGATTGTGCGAGGCGAAATCTGTCAGGCGATTGAACAAGTCATACATGTTTATGTCGCTTTTTGCTTGTTTGGGTGGAACGTGTAGGCCTTTTGTCACATACATTTCTATGAGCCTGCAGTAAGGCATCAGTTGTTCCGCCAAGTCTTCAGGCGTGCCATGCCGCAGCAGAAGATTCTTGCCGCTATACACTTCTGACAATGAGGCAGGTGTGCTGTTGGCTGTCACCAGTGCCTGCTTAAATGAGTTCCAGTTCCGGGCAATCAGTTTTGGATTGTTGGACGAGTTGATAATCTCCGTTATCTTTTTGTCATCAATCCTGTGTACGCGTTCCAATGAATTTTCAGAAAGTTGCATCTGTCCATTCGTGCAAACCAGTCGAAGATAATAGTTGCCAAGCTCTATCTCTCCGAGGTTCCATTTTAAATATAGCCCGTTGGTAACAAACTCATCGTTGTTGAAAGGCGCATCGTGTTGTGGATAAATAGGCATCAAGCGTACAATTATGCCATATGCGGCACGGGCGGAGCCCTGCAATTGGTCAACCTCATAACCGTATTTGTCGGCAAGTATTTCGACGACATCGAAAAAAAGCGCATGGGTATCGCTTCTTCGTCCAACGGTACAATACCGTCAACTATGCTTTCGGCAGCATTGGCTATTAACGCAAACTTCTTGGGACGAGCCACGCAGTTGGCAATAGCGAAACTGTTTCGCAGATTCATCACAACGTCATTTCCGTAAGTCTGTTTCATACCTTTGCACTGGCGGGGTGAAAGCCCTATCAGGTGGTCGAGTCGATTCTGTACGTTTGGAGTGACCACAACCGGTACACCTCGGATGTTGTAAAAGTTTTCACCTTCGGCAATCAGTTCATTCTTGTTCATCACAATGTAAGGGGCCTGTTCTTGCAAAAGTGCATCGCGCCTTGATACATATTCTTTATTTGTCATCACTTATGTTGTTAAAAAGTTTATTGAACTTGTCTGCGTATTCATGAAGTTGCAAACTGACTTCGTTTTGAAGTTTCCGAAACTTTTGGTCGTTATAAAACCGTTCTTCATCAAAATACACATTTCCGGTCTGACTGAGATTATAATACAATTTCACGCCGACATCGCCACGCCGATGTTTGGAGAATGTAACATAACGGTCAGAATAGATATTCTTCGGGTTGTCAAGTCGCAGTTCCATCATGGCAGTTATCATGTGTTTCAGTCGGTTGCTGCCAATAAAAGCACCGTTCTTTGTCACTTGTTGTATGGTTAGGAAGGAGGTGTGTACTTTCCTTTCATTTTTCGCCTTGTTTTGCTTTTTAATGATTGATAATAACAGGCTTTCGGATTTCTTTAACGTAATATTCTCTTCTTCTTTTACAATGCCTTGTAGTTCGTAAAAGGAATCAATCGCAACAATATCCCAGCCCATACGCAGCGCTTCCTCAAAATCTTCAAGGGCATGTGTGGTGGAATCAAATTCTGCTTCAATGAACATTATATCCAACTCGCCGAACTTAGGATAACGCTGTACGTAAATGGATAAATCGATTTCGTTCATCTCTGCGCTTATAAAAAGCATCTTCACATTAGGCTGCATTCTATGAATGTTTGCCATTAAATCAAGAATGATAGTCGTTTTACCTACACCGGGATCTCCTATAACCATATAGTTGACTCCTTTCGGAAGGCCACGATAACTGCACAACAACAAGTCCAACACTGTTCCTGACAAGTAGTTAACGAACAGATTTTTGTCGAATATTATATCCTTGACCTTTACTATCTTTTTCATTCCCAGTTTAATATTATGGATAAATAACCAGGCGATTATCATTGTCTAATGAAACCTCCTGCCCAGGTCTAATGGGCAGAGCCAAGTTATAATCGAGCAGGAACTTATTGCCGGAGTTCAGTTCATTCTGCGTATCATACCGGACAGAATAAACATTGTTTTCCAAACCAAAGGGCCCCCCGTTATGTTCTTGGGCGAAGCGCACGGCATACATCGTACCGCTGATGATAGGGCATTGAACCACGATAACCGATTGGGTCAAGACAACTTGCATACGGCAACGCGCCACCAGTCTTGTGGGATTAGCTTTCACGCCGAAAGGATGTTCGGACAAGATGGCTCCGCCCTTGGCGATTATTTCATCCTGCAACGATTTGTTCACTATAGGGTGCGTGATATCTAAGCCTGAAGCCACCACAGCGATTGTCTGTCCGCCCGCATCAAGACAACCCCGGTGGGCAGCTGTGTCGCATCCCAAAGCCAGACCACTGATGACGATATGTCCTTGTTCACCCATCTGTTTGGCAAGTCCGTATGCCATGTCCAATCCATCTTTGTCCGCAGCACGGGCACCAATGATAGCCACATTGTCTTCACGGTTGAGTAAATCCTTATTCCCTAGCACGTGGACGAGCGGCGGTGCATCTCTGCATAAATTGCGGAAGTGATGAGGATACGCTTTGTCATAGTAAGAGATGGTGAACACTCCGGCTTTTGCTTGCCTGTCTAATATCCGTTTTGCCTTGTCGAGTTCGCGAATGGACATGGAAGCCGTTTCTTTCAATGAATATCTTTCGCTTTCTATGTCTTCATACAGTTGTCTGGGAGAGTACCCCAGCAACTGCAGGCATAATAGTTCTTCTATTGAAAGGCAAGCAACCCTCCACGTTTCCATCCTATTTTGCCTCTTTTTGACAACCTCTTTCCATTCTTCTTTATTTTTCATAAGATGGTATTTTATTTTGCGGCAAAGGAAACCTTTCGATGCGCCGAATCGGAGCGTAGGCTGATTATTTTTTACCTTGTGCTGCGATTTGGCACTTTGATGACGGAACTTTGCATCATCAAACCAAATAGGAGGAAAAGAGTGAAATTGGCAGAAGCATTAAGCATCCGCGTCGACCTGCAAAACAGAATCGACCAATTGAAGAGTCGGCTGAAGTACAGCGCCAAGGTGCAGGAAGGTGACCAACCTTCTGAGGACGTGAACGAATTGTATAAAGAATTGGATGAATGCCTTTCGCGATTCGAAGAGATTGTTTATCGGATTAACCGCACCAACATGCAAACCGTGCACGAGGGAGAAACTCTCACCCAAATGATTGCCCGCAAAGACGCATTGAGGTTGCGTCTGACGGTAATGTGCGACCTCTTGAAGCACGTTGTTGAAAATGACCGTTACGGGCGACAGGAGATAAAATATGTCCGCACGGTGGACGTGGGTGAATTAAGAAAGATGACGGACAGCTATTCTAAACAGCTACGAAACCTGGATATGAAGCTACAAAGCCTGAACTGGTCGGTGGATTTAATTTGACATAATAAAGGCGTAGTCCTTCTTTGCATCAGACAATGGCGGCACTTCCTTGTCGCATGGCAGGGGCAACAAACTAAGGTGGCAACTGGTAGAAGCATGGTTATTACCGCGCAACTCCGGCACAGCGTACAAATGCATAACGTATACGGCCCTTGGGGGAAATTATTCTGCATTACCTTGTGCCGATTGTCTGGAAGGAAAGACGAGGGTGGGTTGAGGGAATTTATTACTCAAAAATAGACACTATGACATTCAAGGAATTATTTTCGCAATTCAGTTTTGCCGAAATCAGACCGGCATTTCTGAATTTATGGCAGACCAACGAACCGAAACTGGTCGAACATCTCGATTTGGACAAATGGGAAAGAATTTATCAGAACGTCCAAGCGTTGGAAGCAAAATCATCCCAATATTATATCCGTTTAGTATGGCGTTGGGAAACCTGTAGCCCGATGATAGATATGAACTGCTCTGTATACGACAAAGTGGACAATCACCTCGACTGCCCTATGGCCTGCTATCCTTCGTGGTCGGAAATAGCGGGCATGGAAGTGGTGGTGGAGAAAGACATTGTGATTACGCCTCAAGAGCTTGTTGCAGGCTTGCTGTGGGAAATCACTTACTTTGGCGGGACGGAAGAGATTGCACGAAAGAATATGGAAAGAACATTTCATGGAGGAACGAAATGAAACGAGAGCAGATTGTCACGCTCATTTGGACCTGTATTATTTCTGCCATAATGCTTTTCCTGCTTGTCTCGCTTTGTGGAGGAATGTCGGAAGAACGGTGGATAAGGATATAAGTCGAATATAATATGGAAAAAGTAAACGAAGTATTTTTCAGTGAGCATGGGCTGACTTCCACATCGGCATCGCATTTGGCTGATTAGGTGCAAGAGGTTATAGCCGGGAATGAGGCAAAGTTGAAAAACATGGCCTTTGTGACTGCGAAGGTCGATATTGTAGGCTCATCTTCCGAATCGGGAAGACCATATGAAAATACCCATCGGTTCAAGCAGAAACGGGAAGTGAACTTGCAAAAGGAATATTGTGTTGACAATCTTTGTCCCTAACTTAAATTTTGAATGCAATGGAACATTTGAGAAAAGTATTAGGCCAACCGAAAAGAAAATTCCCAATTGGGGAGAAGGCTTATATTGGTTTTATGACTATTGTCCTATCGTGCAAAATAGCGTTATATGTTTTTTGCGGATTACGGGATGAGCTAAAATATTAAGTAGCAATGAACACATGCACGCTTCAATACATCGTGCGCATATTCGCCAATGGGAAATTTGTAAAGATAAGGACGAAAAAGCCGTGAGATAGCGTATCGCAGGCTGGGAAAATACGGTTTTTGCCTATGCGATAGACGAATGTTTATTGTCTTTGCGACGCGAAAGTTAAGGATTAAGGAAAGATGAGCCGGGCTGAGTAAGAGACCGAATTCATCGAGGCTGCAAGAAAGTCACGAAAGCCTGTCAGCGAGGGGAAAAAGAGTTTGGATGGTACTATAAGCCGCTGCATGACAGGGTGATATGGATACGTGGATTAACTGAAGCCTGCCGCCAATAGTGGCCGGCTCTCTAAAAATAGAAGTAATGGAGCTTAACACACAAAAAACAACTGCTGCCACTACGGCAAAGCAATTGCTGTCGGACATTTTGCTTGACATCTCATGGGCGCGTCTCTCCATGAGATACTTTCACCGGAGCCGTTCTTGGCTGCACCAGAAGCTGGACGGCATCAATAGCAACGGCGACGCGGGAGGATTTACCGACGCTGAGCGGGCACAGCTCCGGGAAGCGCTTAAAGACCTGGCTTCCCGTATCAGCGCGGCTGCAGACCGCTTCCAGTAAGCACGGGCTTTGTCTTTGATTTTAACAACTTGTTTTTCATGCTCTGACGCCCCGGCGCTTTTATCGCGCCGGGGCGTTTGTTTTCAAGCATTAGAAGCGGAGTCCGCCGAATAAAAGCGCCCTTTTATCGCGGATGCGTTACGATACTTATCTGTATATCCCGCGCCGATGACGTTTGATTTGTCCGTCGGTTTGTGCTTTTCCGAAAAGTCCGGGGGAAGGTTGCGCGGGGCAAAAGGTCTTTGTTGCCGCCTTGTTCGTGTGGCGCGCTTGCGACGGGCCGTATTTTCCGGATAATGTGATGGTTTCATGGCTAGGAGCAGGTGCTTTCCGCCGAAAAACGTACCTTTGCACCCGCTTTGCGGAACGGGCGGTTTCCGCGGCACGGCCATTTCGCCGCGCCCTTGCCGTAAGGGGCATTCCGCTGGTCCGCTTTCCCGTTTCAGCAGGCTTAGGGGAATTTTTCCTGGCCTTAGGGAAATATTTATCGTCCCTATCCCTGTGGCCCGTCCCCGTAGGCCGGGGGGCTGTGTCCCGCGGGCCCGCTCTCTGCGGCGGCATCCGGCAGTTTGTGCCACAGGCGGACGCAATCTCGAATAAATGGAGAAACGATGCGTGTAAAACTGAAAGGTTACCTTTACGGCGCGGTTGCCGCCGTGAGCTACGGGCTCAATCCCCTGTGCGCCCTTTTCCTTTACGAAGAAGGTCTTACGGCCGGCTCTGTCCTGTTCTACCGTTTTGCCTTTGCCGCCGTGTTGCTGGCCGGACTGATGGCCGTGCAGCGCAAATCCTTCCGCCTGACGCTTCATGAGGCCGGCGTCCTGTCGTTGCTGGGCGTGATTTTCGCAGTCTCTTCGCTGACGTATTTCGTCAGTTTCCATTATATCGCAGCCGGTATTGCGGCCACCCTCATCTTTATGTATCCAGTCATGGTGGCCTTAATCATGTCTCTGTGCTTCAAGGAACGCCTTCCGGCGGTGATGAAGGTGGCCATCGTGCTGACCCTTTGCGGCATTGTGCTGCTCTATCGCGGCGACGGCGCGGGCGGCCTTTCTCCCGTCGGTGTCGGGCTGGCGCTGGTCTCGGCCCTGACCTATGCGCTTTATATTGTTGTCGTCAATCGCTATTCGCTGGTCATGTCGGGCGTAAAGCTGACGTTCTACGCCCTGCTCGTCTGTCTGGCGGTCATTACGCTTTTTGCCGTGTCCACGGGCGAACCGCTTCAGCCGCTGCCCTCACTGCGTGCCTGGTTGTTCGCTTTCCTGCTGGGGCTGGTGCCTACGGTCGTCTCGCTGGTCACGATGGCCGTGGCCATCCGCTGCATCGGTTCCACGCCTACGGCCGTTATCGGCGCGCTCGAGCCGGTCACGGCGCTGGTCATCGGCGTTGCCGTTTTCTCCGAGCGTTTCAGCCTGGTCCAGGGCGTCGGTGTCGCCGCCATACTCCTGGCCGTCACGCTCGTCGTTGCCGGGAAGTCGCTCCGCCGTCCGCCGGTCATGATGCGCGTGCTGCGCGCCGGCCGCTTTGTCTGGAAACATTGGCGGTGGCGCTGAGGCCGCCTGCTCCTTTGGATAAATAGGGTATCCTCCGGTCCGTCATCGACAGGCCGGGGGATGCTGCATTTGTCCTTTGGCGTAAGGAGTGCTGTGTGCCGGTGCGGTGCACCGGTCGCCATCAGAGGCGCCGCAGCAGGCGGCGGACAAGTTCATCTGCCGGTCCTTCGATGCGTTTCCATACGAAGATGCGCAGCTGGTCCACGAGTACGCAGGCTACGTAGACACCTGCGAGGATGGGGATTACCAGCAGGAAATATGCCGCGCCCCAGGCTTCGTGCAGCGCTTGGCATACCGGCGCGTAAACCGGTCCGAAGATGAGCCGGTGACCGTGAAGAAGGAAAACGGCAAAGGCCGAGGCTGCCAGCCAATTGACGGCCTTGCTTTGCAGCCGCAGCTTCGAGAAGGCCAGCAGCAGGAAGAGCGAGGCGGCGATGGTCAGCGGATTGACGTAGCCGGTAATCTTTCCCATGGCATGTGCCAGAAGTATTTCTGCCAGAGGCATCCGTTGTGCGAGGAAGCCTGTAAGCACCACGCAGCCGGTGTTGACCAGCGCCAGGCCCAGGTAGAGCTGCAGGTCGGTGCGGGCCTTCAGCGTGGCGTAGCGCGGACTGTAGAGGCGGACGTAGCGCATCAGCAGGTAGAGGCCGGCAAACGAAACGGGCGAATAGCCGCCGGCAAACCATGCCGCGGAGCTGAAGATGCAGCCGTAGACAGTCTGGAAGAGGAAAAAGAGGATGAGCAGGACGCGCAGCTGCCACCGCGACGTGTGCTCCACCAGCGCGTTGAGCGCCGGGGCGGCGAGATAGAGCATCAGGTAGGCCTTCGGAAACCAGTATCCCTTTGTCAGCAGGAAGCAGTCCGCCCACTCCATGATGCCCGGCCGGCCCAGGCCGGCGAGCCACGCGACGCAGTTGATCAGGAAAATAAGGAAGAAGATTTGGAAAAGCAGCGACGCCGCGCTGCGCACTTTCGGCCGGATGCCGAACCAGCCCGAAATCATGACGAAGACATTGACGCAGACCACTGCAAGCGATTGGGCCAATACGCTGGCGCTCGCATCCAGCGGAGCTGCGGCGAAGCGCGCCGCATCCGGCGCGCCGAGGCTCAGGAAGTCTGCGTGGACGTATAGTACCAGGAACATCGCGACAATACGCAGCAGTTCGATGTTGGAGGATCTACCCCCCCCCTGTTAATTTTTGCATAAAAAGATGGTATTGTGTTTCAGCCGGCAAAGGTACGACTTTTTGCGTGTTCTGTTTTCCATTCCCGGGCGGATTTCGTCCAGGCCTGCCGTCCGGGGCGTCCAGGCCGGCGGGTAGGGGAAGCCGCGCCTGCGACAGGTCCGCCCGCCGGCCCGCCCTGTGCTGCGGCGCACGGGGCTTAGCCCCCTTTTTTCTTCCCTTAGCCCCGTAATTTGTTCCCTAAGGCCCGTAGCGGGCGGGACAGGCGGACGTGTCCGGCCCGTTATTCTGCACAAAAGCGGGTTTTCGGCCGATATTTGTACGCTTCGCATTCCCCGCGTTCCGCTTATATCCTTGGAAAGGACTATATTTGCACGAAAAATAATCTGAGGCGAGATGAGGCTTCTCTGTTTATTCCTGCTGCTTCCCGTACTGTACGCCACGGCCCAGCGCAGCGACGCGCTGCCCAAGTCGGCGACCGAGCAGGCCATAGAACGCCAAGGCATGGTGGACCTGCAGCGCGTGGACCCCACGATACAGGTCAGCCTGATGTATGCCCGGCCCGACAATTTCACCGGTAAGGTGCTTTATACCGACCTGCATCACGCCTATCTGCATCCCGAGGCTGCCGCCGCGCTGCGCAAGGCCCAGGCCGAACTGAAACGGCTTCGCCCGGACCTCAGCCTGAAGGTCTACGACGCAGGCCGGCCCATGAGTGTGCAGCAACGGATGTACGACGTGGTGAAAGGCACGCCGAAATATTTCTACGTGAGCAATCCGCGCAACGGTGGCGGCCTGCACAACTACGGGCTGGCTGTCGACCTCACGCTCTGCGACGCCGTGACCGGCGACACACTCCCGATGGGGTCCAAGATAGACTACATGGGCGAGCTGGCA
Source organism: uncultured Prevotella sp. (assembly GCA_902464615.1). Classification (GTDB taxonomy): domain Bacteria; phylum Bacteroidota; class Bacteroidia; order Bacteroidales; family Bacteroidaceae; genus Alloprevotella. The sequence continues at coordinate 189,275 of CABQKA010000002.1, forward strand.
CACGTCCGGGACGAGGCGCGTATGGTCCGCTCCGGGCGGCTGGGGCGCGAAGCCCTGGCCAACCGCCAGCTGTTGCGCCGCGTGATGAAAGCGGCCGGTTTCAAAGTCCTGCTCACCGAGTGGTGGCACTTCAATTTCCGGACCAGAGCCGAAGCCCGCGCGCGCTACCAGGTCATACGCTGAGGCACGCCCGGCGTTGCCGCATGCCTTGTCCCTGTCGTTTCGCCCTTAAAAACCGCCATTTCATCGACTATGATAGACCAAACCGCCCATTTCATCGCGAATCATCGCACCGAGCGCGTCGAGACGCTCGCCCTGGCCCTGTCGGGGCGGACAGACATTGACGCCGCTTTTGCCTTGCGACAGATAGAAGGCTGGCAGCGCCTGCGCGCGAAAGTGCCTTCGTGGGCCGCGGTCGACGGGCTGCTCTATCCGCCGCGCCTGTCGCTGGAGCAGTGTTCCGGCGAGGCGGCGGCCCGCTATAAGGCCGCGCTGGCCGCGAGGCTATGCCCGCACGGCGGAACGTTCATCGACCTGACCGGCGGACTGGGCGTGGACTTCTCTTTCATAGCCCGCACTTTCGGGCGGGCCGTTTACGTGGAACGGAACGGGGAACTGTGCCGCCTGGCCCGCCACAATTTCCCGCTGCTCGGTCTGGCGGATGCCGAAGTCGTGCAGTCCGGCGCGGAGGAATATCTGTCCGCCGCACCGCGGGCCGGCCTCTTTTTCCTCGACCCTGCGCGGCGCGACGGCAACGGCCGGAAGACGGTGTTCGTCGAAGACTGCGAGCCCGACGCCGCCGCCCTCATGCCGCGGCTCCGCGCCCTCTCGCCTGTGGTCCTGCTGAAACTTTCGCCGATGCTCGACTGGCACCGCGCCGCACAGACGCTGGGCGGCGTGGCCGAGGTGCATGCCGTGGCCAGCGGCGGCGAGTGCAAGGAACTGCTGCTCGTGTGTACCGACGCCCCGACGGGCGTCGTTGTCCATGCCGTGGAAGGGGCTGCCTGCTTCGTTTTCCGTCCAGAAGAAGAGGCCGCCGCACAGCCCGTTTACGCCGGTGAAGTGGGGGATTTCCTCTTCGAGCCGGGGCCCGCCGTGCTCAAGGCCGGGGCATACAGGCTGACGGCCGTGCGCTACGGTTTGCACAAGCTGCACCCCAATACGCACCTCTACACCGGTGCGGCCGCCGTGGCGGACTTCCCCGGCCGCGTTTTCCGCGTGGTCCGCGTCTGCGACTTTTCCAAGGCGGCGCTACGCGCCCTGTGCCGCGACGTGCCGCGGGCCAACCTGGCCGTGCGCAATTTTCCCGAGACGGTGGCCGGCCTGCGCCGCCGCCTCCGCCTTGCCGAGGGCGGCGACGACTACCTTTTCGCCACCACGCTTGCCGGCGGCCGCCATGTGCTCGTCCATTGCCGCAAAGACTGACACTACTAACCCAAACCTATACGATATGAAAAGAAAATTCATCCTTGCCGCTTTGTTGGCGGAGGCCTTGTCCCTCGGAGCTTTGCTGTCCGGGACTTTGTCCGCCCGGGCGGCCGCGCCGGTCGACATCATTCCCCGGCCCGCCCAGGTGCAGGAGGCCGATGGCAAATTTACGCTTACGGCCACGACCGTGATTGCGTGCGACGCCGCCTCGCGCGGGCAGGCCGCCTATCTTCAGGACCTGCTCTCGCGCTCTACGGGCTGGGACCTGGAGGTAAAGGAGGGTAGCCGCAAGGGCGGCATCCGTCTTTGCGTCGACTCCACCCTTGTGTCCCATCCGGAGGGCTATCGCCTTGAGGTAACGCCGAAGGGCGTCACCGTTACCGGGGCCGACGCCTCGGGCGTGTTCTACGGCATCCAGACGTTGCTGCAACTGTTCCCGCCGCAGGTGTACAACCGCGAGCGGCAGCGCGGCGTGACGGAATGGAGTGCGCCTTGCGTCACGGTCGAGGACGCTCCGGACCATCCCTGGCGCGGCATGATGCTTGACGTGGCCCGTTACTTCTTCGACAAGGAGTTTGTCAAGAAATATATCGACATGATGGCCATGTATAAGCTCAACAAGCTCCAGTTCCATCTTGTTGACGACTCCGGCTGGCGCCTTGAAATCAAAAAATATCCGCGGCTGACCGAAGTCGGTGCCTGGGCAGGTCCCGACAACAAGCGTCTGGGCGGCTACTATACGCAGGACGACATCCGCGAGCTCGTGGCCTACGCCCAGGTGCGCGGTGTGGACATCATCCCCGAAATCGAGTTCCCGGCCCATATCCTCTCGGCCGTAGTAGCCTATCCGTGGCTCAGCTGCACCGGCGAGCAGCACGAAGTTCCCACGCAGCATTTCATCAGCCGCGACCTGATTTGCGCCGGCAAGGAAAGCTCCATCCGTTTCCTGTCCGACGTGCTCGACGAAGTGGCGCAGCTCTTCCCCTCGCGCTACATCAACATCGGCGGCGACGAAGCCGTCTATACGCGCTGGGAACAATGTCCCGACTGCCAGGCCCTGATGAAACGCCTCGGCCTGAAGCAAGCCTCCGAACTGCAAGGCTATCTGACCAACGTAGTGGCCGACATGATGGCCAAGAAAGGCCGTACCGCGGTAGGGTGGGAGGAAATCATTTTCCGCGGCAAGGTGAGCCAGCCCGTAGTGGCCGCCATCTGGCACAATCCGGCCGACACCGCGCGGGCCATTGCCGACGGGCACAAGGCCGTGCTCATGCCCGCGTCCTACTGCTACTTCGACTTTCCCGAGAGCACCACGCCCGGCGAAGTAAAGGCCGCCACGTGGCAACCCGCTTTCACGTCGGAGCGCACCTACAGCCTGGCCTTGCCCGACTATTCGGCCCAATCCGGCGTACTCGGCGTGCAGGGCTGCCTTTGGAGCGACCAGTTCATCCACGGCGACGTGCTGCAGGAAATCCCCTATCTCAACGAGAACCGCTCCGAGCAGTATGCCGAATACCTGACGTTCCCGCGCCTGCTCGCCCTGGCCGAACTGGCCTGGTGCCCCCAGTCCCGGCGCGACTACGCCGACTTCCTCCGCCGCCAGTCCACCCATTTCCCGCGCCTCGACAACGCCGGATGCAATTACCGCGTGCCCGAACCCCGTATCGCCGAGTCCGGACCTACTGCCGACGGCCGCTACCGCTTCCGTCTCGCACCCGCCGTGTCCGGCGCCCAAATCCGCTACACTACCGACGGCGCTTACCCCAACGTGCATTCGGCCCTTTATGAAGGAGGCGACATCGTCGTGGACAGGAAAGACGACTTCCACGCCATCACCGTCGTCACGCCGCGCCACTATTCCCTGCCCGTTTACTTCGCCCCGGACTATTCCGCCTATGCCGCCTATGGTAAGTACGCCGCCGAGTGGAAACCGCTCCGCGTACAGACGAAACCGGCCCCCTGGCGCTTTGAATGCACCGGCAAGGTGGCCGAAAACGGCACGTTCCACGTGACCTTCGTACCCACCCGCGGGCAAAACGGCCTGCGTCTCGGCGAACTGAAACTTTACAAGCGCGACGAACTTCTCGCCACCGTGCCGCAGGATGCCGTGGCCGCCGGCGACAGCCCCGTCAGCTACACCTTCAAGGTAGACGCCTTCGAAGCCGGCACACCCTTCTACATCGAAGTGCAGGCCTGCGGCGAGGGCGGCAACGACACCTCCGGTCTGGTCTTCATCCGTAAAGAATAGGAACAGGCCTCGCGCCGGCAGGGCCTATCCCCGTATTTACGGGCCTTAGCCCCGTCCGGATTCCCATAGGCGGACTTTTACGAAAAAAAAGTCCGCCTTTTTTGTAACTTTGGGCGGGCGAAGCCGTCTTACAGATAGAGAGCAATGAAAGCGATGGATTTCCGATACGACTTGTTGCCGTTGAAGGATAAACTTTTCCGGTTGGCACTCCGTATCACACTCGACACGGCGGAGGCCGAGGACGTCACGCAAGACACCTTGCTCCGCGTGTGGGACCGGCGCTCGGAGCTGGCCGGAATCCAGTCGCTCGAAGCCTATTGCCTCACCGTCTGCCGGAATCTGGCCCTCGACCGCAGCCAAAAGCGCGAGGCCGCCAACCTCTCGCTCGAGGAGACCGGGACCGACGCCCCCGACAGTTCCCTCAGGGCCGACGAACGGCTGGAACACGACGAGCGGCTGCGCCGCGTACACGAACTTTTCACCCGCCTGCCCGAGACACAGCGCACCGCCATGCAGCTGCGCGACATCGAAGGGAAAAGCTATCGCGAAGTGGCCGGCATCATGGGCATCACAGAGGAGAACGTCAAGGTCACACTCTTCCGCGCCCGGCAGGCTATCCGCAAACAATACGAAAAGATTGAGAACTATGGACTATAAATATATAGAACAACTGTTGGACCGTTATTGGGCGTGCGAGACTACGCCTGCTGAGGAGCGCATCCTTCGCGACTTCTTCAGCCAGCCCGACGTGCCCGCCAGTCTGTCCCTTTATAAGGACTTGTTCGTATATGAAAACCGGCAGGGCCACGTGGGTCTGGGCGCCGATTTTGACGAGCGGCTCGTCCGCATGGCCGGTGTCGGACAACCAGTGGTCAAGGCCCGTCCGCTCACTTGGGGGCGTCGTCTCCGACCGCTCTACCACGCCGCTGCCGCGGTCGCCGTCGTCGCCTTGCTCGGCACGGCCTCGCAGCGGATATTCCGCCACACAGGAGCAGAACCGGCATGGGACTACAATGCCGCCGCATACCAGGATTCCTACGACAATCCGCAAGAAGCCTACGAAGTGCTCGACGACGGGTTGCAGGAGTTGCGCGACGTGCTGGGCACTCCGCGTGCCGGCGACTCCGATTCCGTCGCCGTCCGTTCCGTCAAGCCCCAAGTGAAATGAAAGCGTTCCTGACCTTACTGCTGGCGTTCGCAGCGCTCCTGCCCGTCCGCGCGCAGCGAGAAGAAGACTTCGCCTCGCGTTATATGTCCCTCTACGGGGACGAGGGCGGACTCACGTGCAAGACGATCAGTCCCGCCATGATGGAGCGCATCATGAACCTCGACACCGTGCGGCGCGACGCCGACGCCCTCCGCGTCTTCGCCCAGCTCAAGAGCATCCGCTTCGTCACGGCGCCCGACACGTCCCTCACCCGCGAGCTTTACGGCAAGGCCGAGGAACTGGCCCGGCACAACAGCCGGCGCTACACGGCTTACGCCACGCGAGACCATCTGTCCATCTACGTCCGCCAGCGCGGCAAGGTGCTCCTCGAGCTCGTAGTGCTCCTCGTCAACGCCGAAAGCCAGTTCAACATCCTGAACTTTACGGGGACCATGTCCGAGGACTTCATCCGCCAGGTCCTGACCATATAGCCAACAAGAATAGTCAGCTACATATCCGCCGAGCCGAAACGCGGCGAGGCAAAGGTGAAAACGTCACTTGCTTATTAAAACAACCTTTGAGGCTACTGAGGTTTCAGTTCTCTCACGCCTTTTTATCCGGTGGGATAAAGCCAGAAGATAAAACGGGAGGTTCGCAGCCCTGCGGACTTCCCTTTATCGTCTTTATGCGGCAGCCGTTCCCTTCCGCAGTAAAGCCCGTGGCTGCCGGTTTTCTGCCGTTTCATCGCGTTTCTTCCTTTCTGCCTGCCGCAAAATTCGCGGTTCCATCGGGACGCCGCTGTCCCGCCTGTCGCGCAGGGGCTTGCGTGGGTCAAAATAAATCCCTAAATTTGCCCGTCCCGCGCAGGCGCACGTTGTGCGGCCGGCGGCGTAGCATCCTAATCCCGAACGAAACTTATGCTAATCATCCAAAATCTGCATGCCTCTGTCGAAGGCAAGGAAATCCTGAAAGGAGTGGACCTCCGTATCGGCGACGGCGAGGTCCACGTCCTCATGGGTCCTAACGGCTGCGGCAAGAGTACACTCAGTAACGTCCTTGTCGGCAATCCTAAATATGAAGTTACCGAGGGCAGCGTCACGTTCAACGGCAAAGACCTGCTGGCCCTCTCGCCCGAGGACCGTTCGCACGAAGGTCTGTTCATGTCCTTCCAGGCCCCGGTCGAGATTCCCGGCGTGTCGATGACCAATTTCCTGCGCGCAGCCGTCAACGCCAAGCGCAAGTACCACGGCCAGGACCCCCTGCCGGCCGGAGAGTTTCTCAAGCTCCTGCGCGAGAAGCGCAAGCTCGTCGGGCTCGATGCCCACTTCATGAGCCGCGGGGTCAACGAAGGCTTCAGCGGCGGCGAGCGCAAGCGCAACGAAATCTTCCAGATGGCGGTGCTCGAACCCTTCTTCAGCATCCTCGACGAGACCGATTCCGGACTCGACGTAGACGCCCTGCGCATAGTCGCCGAAGGCTTCAACACGCTCCGTACGCCCCGTACCAGCGCCATGGTCATCACCCACTACCAGCGTATGCTCGACTACCTCCGGCCCGATTTCGTCCACGTCATGGTAGACGGCCGCATTGTGCGCGAAGGCGACGCCTCTCTGGGCTACGCCATCGAAGAGCGCGGCTTTGACTGGATTAAGAACGAGCTGAAAGACTGACAATCATGGCAAGCGAACAGCAATATCTCGAACTCTACCGCGCGCAGCGCCCCCTGCTCGAGGCTGGCTCGTGCGCGCCGCTCAATGCCCTGCGCGCCGCCGCTGCCGAAGCCCTTGCCGCCGGCGGGCTGCCCGGCCGCCGCGTGGAGCGCTATAAATACGTGGACGTGGAGCACGCCCTGGCCCCCGACTATGGAGTGAACCTGCGCCGCTCACTGCCCGGCTACGACCCTTATGGCGGCTTCCGTTGCAGCGTCCCCGGACTCCGTACGGCGGCGCTCCGTGCCGTCATCAACGATGTGGTCTGCCCCGCGCCTGCCGACGGCGGGGACTTGTCCGGCGGTGCCGTCGTCATCCCGCTGACCGAAGCGGCCACGCGCATGCCCGGCCTGCTCGAGGCGCACTACGGCCAGGCCGCCGGCCGCGGGTACGACGCGCTGACGGCGCTCAATACGATGCTCGTGCAGGACGGCCTACTCGTCTACGTGCCTTCCGGCGTGCGTCTGGAGCATCCCGTACAGCTCGTCCACCTTTCCACCGCCGGTGCCGACCTCATGTCCAACCGCCGCCTGCTCGTCGTCCTGGAAGACGGCGCCGAGGCCAGTCTTCTGCTGTGCGACCACGCGCCGGGCCGCCAACGCTACCTCACGACGCAGGTCGTGGAGGCATACGTGGGCCGCGGCGCCCGCTTGGACCTCTGCACCGTCGAGGAGACGAATCCCCGCGTCACCCGCTTCGACAATCTCTACGTGGAGCAGCAGGCCGGCAGCCGCGTGGCCTGCCACACCGTCAACCTCTCCGGCGGACTCACCCGCAGCCGCGCGGACTTCCGCCTGTTGGGCCCGGACGCCGCCGTCGTGGCCGACGGCGCGGTCGTAGCCGCAGGCCGTCAGTACGTAGACCACAACCTGCTTGTCGAGCATGCCGCGCCGCGTTGCACCAGCGACCTGCTCTTTAAGTATGTGCTCGACGGCAGCGCCGTCGGGGCCTTTGCCGGCCGGGTCCTGGTGCAGCCCGGTGCGCAACAGACCGTCTCGCAGCAGACCAGCGCCAACCTTTGCGCCTCGCCGTCCGCCCGCGCCTACGCCCAGCCCATGCTCGAAATATATGCCGACGACGTGAAGTGCAACCACGGGGCGACTGTCGGGAAACTCGATGAATCCGCCCTTTTCTACATGCGGCAGCGCGGCATCCCCGAGGCGGAGGCCCGTCTCCTGCTCCAGCACGCCTTTATCAACGACGTGCTGCTCCGCGTCTCGCCCGAAGTCCTGCGCGACCGCCTTTCGCAGCTTGTAGAAAACCGCTTCCGCGGCATTGCCTCGCGCTGCCACGCCTGCAGCCTCTGCTCCTGAGGCCCGGCCCCTCATTCCCCAGCCATTACCCTTAGCCCCATAGCTTATGTACGATATAGCCAAAGTGCGCGGCGATTTTCCTATCCTGAGCCGCGAAGTCTACGGGCGGCCGCTCGTCTATCTCGACAATGCCGCCACCACCCAGAAGCCCCGGGCCGTGGTGCAGGCCATTGCGGACGAGTATTACTCCGTCAACGCCAACGTGCACCGCGGCGTCCACTTCCTCTCGCAGCAGGCCACCGACCTCCACGAGGCCGCCCGCGAGCGGGTGCGCGCCTTCATCAACGCCCGCAGCGCCGCCGAAGTCGTCTTCACGAGAGGGACGACCGAGAGCCTCAACCTCATGGCCGCCAGCTACGGCGAGGCCTTCCTCCGCGAGGGCGACGAAGTCATCCTCACCGTCATGGAGCACCATTCCGACATCGTGCCCTGGCAGCTGCTGCGCGACCGCCGCGGCATCCGCCTCCGCGTAGTCCCCATGACCGACGGCGGCGAGCTGGACCTGGACGCCTACGAGCGCCTCTTCACCCCGCGCACCCGCCTGGTCTGCGTGGCCCACGTGAGCAACGTCCTCGGCACGGTGAACCCCGTGCGCCGCATGGCCGCCACGGCCCATGCCCACGGCGCCCACATCCTGGTCGACGCCGCCCAGAGCGTGCCCCACCAGCCCGTCGACGTGCAGCGTCTGGACTGCGACTTCCTCGCCTTCAGCGGCCACAAAGTCTACGGCCCCACCGGCATCGGCGTCCTCTACGGCCGCGAAGCCCTGCTCGACCGCATGCCCCCGTACCAGGGCGGCGGCGAAATGATAGCGCGCGTCACGTTTGAGGAAACCACCTACGAGCGCCTGCCCTACAAGTTCGAGGCCGGCACGCCGGACTACATCGGCTCGCACGCCCTGGCCGTGGCGCTCGACTACGTCGAGGCGCTCGGACTGGAAGAGATAGCCCGCTACGAGCGCGGGCTGACGGACTACGCCCTCGAGCGTCTGCGCGCCATACCCGGCCTGCGCGTCTATGGCGACGCCACCGCCCGCGGCGCCGTCGTCTCGTTCAACGTCGACGGCATCCATCCGCTCGACCTCGGGACGCTGCTCGACCGCCTCGGCATCGCCATCCGCACGGGCCACCACTGCGCCCAGCCCCTCATGGCGCGCTGCGGCGTGGAGGGCATGGCGCGCGCCTCCTTCGCCCTCTACAACACGCGGGAAGAGGTCGACGCCCTTGCCGAAGGCATCGCGCGCGTGCGCCGCATGTTCTGACGGCCGCGTGCTTCTGCGCGCCGCGACCTTATTTATATATATAGGTATCCCATGCTCCTGTCCCATTACAACGAAGCCGGCCTCGTGGAAGCCGGTGTAGACGAGGCCGGGCGCGGCTGTCTGGCCGGCAGCGTCTATGCCGCCGCCGTCATTCTCCCGCCGGACTACGCCCACCCCCGGCTCAACGACTCCAAGCAGCTCACCGCCCGCCAGCGCTACGCCCTGCGCGCCGACATCGAGCGCGACGCCCTGGCCTGGGCCGTCGCGTCGGCCTCGCCCGGGGAAATCGACCGCCTGAACATCCTCAACGCCGCCATCCTCGCCATGCACCGCGCCCTCGACGCCCTGCGGCGGCAGCCCGGCTTCGTCATTGTGGACGGCAACCGCTTCAAGCCGTGGGGCGCCGTCCCCTGGGCCACGCTCGTGAAGGGCGACGCCCGCTACGCCTCCATCGCCGCCGCTTCCGTCCTGGCCAAGACCTGGCGCGACGACTACATGCGCCGCCTCCACGAGGAATACCCCCAGTACGGCTGGGACCGCAATGCCGGCTATCCCACCAAGGCCCACCGCGACGCCATCCGCCGCTACGGCCCCACGCCCTACCACCGGCACACCTTCCGCCTGCTTCCCGACGCCGGCCCCGACCTCTTCGCGCCACGCCCCTAAGGCCCGGCGCGCCTTCCCTAAGCCCCGTAAAAATTTCCCTAAGCCCGCTCCGCCCCGCCGCAGCTCCCCGAGCCGCCGCGGGGCGGGGTGCGTTTGGGGGCTGCGGCCCGCCGCGGACGCCTCCTCGCTGTGCAGGGCGCATATTTGTAAGAAAATCCAGCGCAAAGGTAAAAATGTTGACTACATCTGTCATTTCAGCTTTGTAAACAGACTCTGTGTTAATTTTTAGGCTGAAAAAATGATGAAGTGTTGGTCCGTAAAAAAAAATAAACTACTTTTGCAGAAATTACGCTTTCCATAAAGCGGCGCGCGCCGCCGCCGCGGCCGGCACCGCGGGTGCTGACGCACCGCAGGGAAGCCCGAAATGAAGGCAACACAATGTTTAATTTAATCGTGATATTATGAACAAGAAGTTAGTGCTTTTGGGAACAGCCTTCCTCATGGGAGTGGCCGCCGTTTCCGCACAGAAGCGCGTCACGGGTCGCGTGGTCGACTCCGAGGGACAGCCCGTCATCGGGGCGTCCGTGCGCGTGGAAGGGGAAAAAGGCGTCGCCGTGACCGATGACAACGGCAACTTCACCTTGAACAACGTTTCGGCTTCGGCAAAAGAGCTGAAGATTACCTACATCGGTAAGAAACCGCAGACGGTGTCTATCGCCGCCAACGTGCGCGTAGTCATGGAGGAAGACGAAAACCTGCTCGGCGAAGCCGTCGTAGTTGGTTACGGTACGGCCCAGAAGCTCGGGACTGTGGTCGGAGCGGTCAGCACCGTGGGCGGTGACCAGATTGCCTACAAGCCTTCCGTCAACGCCCTCGACGGACTGCAAGGTACGGTGGCCGGTCTCCAGGTGCTCAGCAGCAGCGGCGACCCGGGCGCAGCCATTACTTCCGAAGGTTATTCCGCTACCATCCGCGGCCGCGGTTCGCTGGCCGACAACACGCCGCTCTTCGTGGTCGACGGTGTGCCCACCTCGAGCAGCGTGCTCGGCATGATGAACTCCGCCGATATTGACCGCGTCACCGTCCTCAAGGGTGCCAGCGCCACCTCCATCTACGGTTCGCGTGCCGCCAACGGCGTCATCTATATCACTACCAAGAAAGGCCGCGTCGGCGAGAAGGCCACCGTCACCGTCAGCCAGAGCATCGGTTGGAGCAGCCTGGCCCGCCGCATCGGCGACCCCTTGACGGCTGTCGACTTCCTCGACCTTCAGCGCGAGTTCGGCCTCATGAACGGTTCGGACTACTACACCTACAAGCGTTCGGGCAACAACACCGACTGGCAGAACTACCAGTTCGACAAGAACGTACCGACCTACGAGACGAACTTCTCCATCCGCGGCGGCAATGACCGCACGACGTACTACGCTTCGGCCTCCCACTTCAAGCAGGACGGTATCGTGCCCGGAAGCCGCTTCAAGCGTATTACCTTCCGCTCCAACATCGACTCCAAACCCCTCGACTGGCTGGGCTACGGTGTGAACATCAGCCTCGCCTACGACGAGCGCGCCACGAGCAACGCCACCTATCAGGGTTCCAATAACGTGGGCGGCGGTATCCTCGGTACCTACATGCAGCCGCACATCAGCCCCTACGGCCCGAACGGCGAGCGCCTCAACGAGTATTCAAGCCCGATGGGATTGGCTGTTTCGCCTGAATACAGAGCCTGGGGTAACCCCGTTTTCGCAAACGACCTGCGCACCGTCAGCTCTGCCTATCTGCAGCTGACGCCGCTCAAGGGCCTCACCATCCGTTCGCAGCTCAGCTTGGACGCTATCGAGACGCGCGGCTCGTCGAAGGTGATGCCCTCCTATAGCCCGGGTAACGCACGTGCCCAGGAAACATTCTCGCGCAGCGCACAGTTCACCATTACCAATACGGCCGAATACAAGTTTACCGTAGACGAGCTGCACGAGATTACCCTCCTCGCCGGCCAGGAAGGCATCCGCACCACGTACAAGTCGTTCGGTGCCATGACCAACGGCCAATCGTTGGACGGCTTCACGAATCTCGGCTCCGGACTGGTCAACAGCGGCCTGCCTTCGTATGATGAGTACAAGTACGAATACCTGAGCTTCTTCGGCCGCGTGGACTACGCTTTTGCCGATAAGTACTATGCGAACCTCACCGTCCGCAACGACCGTAGCTCCCGCTTCGGTAAGAACAACCAGGCGGCTACGTTCGTCAGCGGCGGTCTCATGTGGAACATGAAGAGCGAGGACTTCCTCGCCGACGTGGACTGGCTGGACAACCTGCAGGTGCGCGCCGACGTCGGTTCGACCGGTAACTCCGCCATCGGCAACTACGACCACCTGGGTCTCGGCACGCTGTCGCAGTACGGCGCCAACCAGGCCTACTATTACAGCCAGCTGCCCAACGAAAACCTGACGTGGGAAAAGCAGGTGCAGACCTCCATCGGATTCGACGCCCGCCTCTTCGACCGCGTAGACTTCTCCTTCGGCTGGTACAACCGCGACACGAAAGACATGCTTCAGGCCGTGCCGACCGTCTATACGACCGGCTTCTCCTCAGTCGTGCGCAACGTAGGCTCCATGAACAACCGAGGCATCGAAATCGAGTTCGGCGTGGACGTGGTCAAGACGAAAGACTTCTACTTGAACGTACACGGTAACTACAACTACAACAAGAACAAGTTTACCGAGCTGTTCAACGGACTGGACCAGTACTATTGGTCGGGCACGAGCATACTCTACAAAGTCGGCGAAAGCTACCAGTTCTACATGCCCATCTACGCCGGCGTAGACAAGAACACCGGTGAACAGATGTGGTACAAGCAGGGCTACAAAGGCGACCCCGTCCATGAGTTCAACCCCGAGACGATGACTAAGGAGTTCAACGAAGATGCACTGCTGCAGGAAACGGGCAAGAGCGCATGGGCTCCCCACACCGGCGGCTTCGGCCTTACGGCTTCCTGGAAGGGCCTGACCCTTACGGCCGACTTCAGCTTCGTGCTGGGCAAGTACCTGATCAATAACGACCGCTACTTCTCGAACAATCCCTATCAGTTCTTCACCCAGTTGAACCAGGACTACGACGCGATGAACGTATGGCGCAACCCGGGCGACCTGACCCTCGAACCGGCCTACGGCTCCGTCCGCCAGTTTGACTCGCACCTCTTGGAGAACGCCTCCTTCATGCGTCTGAAGAACCTCACACTCTCCTACGACCTGCCCGAACAGTGGATGCGCGCCACGGGCTTCCTCAGCGGCGTGCGCATCACGGCTACCGGACGCAACCTCTTCACCGTGACGAAGTACACCGGCGCAGACCCCGAGGTGGACAGCAGCCTTGCCAGGGGCGCTTATCCGAATACCCGCCAGTACACGCTCGGTATCCAAGTGATGTTCTAAGTGAGGCAATAATCATTAAAACAAGCAAACAGTCATGAAGAAAATACTTTCCAAATTTTCCATCTTGGCACTGCTCGCCTTGCCCGTAGCCACGTCTTGCGAGTTAGACCAGCTTTCGCCGATCCAGCCGTCTCCCGACGAGATGACCAACTCCATGAACGCCGCCGAGAACTGGCGTCTGGGACTCTACGCCACGCTGCGTAGTGTCTACGGCTTCAACAGCAGCGACGTGCAGACGGACAACTTCGTCCTGACCAATCAGGATGCCAACGCCAATGGCCCGCAGTTCACCTGGACGTTCCAGAATACCGACGTGGACGACCCGACCACGGTGTGGGCCAATGCGTACACCACCATCTTCCGCGCCAATGCCGTGCTGACCTATGTGCCGCAAGTGCTGACCAACGCTCCCGCCCTGACCGCTGCCGACACACTCGAAGTGCAGCAGATTCTGGGCGAGGCCCACTTGGTGCGCGCCATGATGTACCAGCGTCTGGCCACCTACTTCACGGACCGCTACGACGCCGCCACGGCATCCACCCAACTGGGCCTGTCCATCGTGGAAGAGATGAGCGTGGACTACATGCCGGCGCGCTCCTCGCTCGACAGCACCTATAACTACATCCTCAAGGAACTGGACGCCGCCCGCCAACTGATGAACGGCAGCGACGCCAGCCGTTACCTGACCGGCAATGTGGTGAACTACCTGCTGCCTGAGGCTGCTGTCGACCTGCTGGAAGCACGCGTAGCCCTCACGACGGGTGACTACGAACGTGCCGTCAAACTGGCCGGCGGACTCGCGAACAGCGGCGAATACCCCCTGATAACGACCGTAGAGGGACTTCAGGACATGTGGCTCAACGACAGCGGTTCGGAAATCATCTTCCAGCCTTACCAGTCGACCGACGAGCGTGGCGCCTCCTGGACCTACTTCACCGGGCCGGACGCGAGCCTGAGCTCGCAGCTGCCCTGGACGGCTTACGTGCCGAACATGTATCCTTCCAACGAGGCCCTCTCGCTTTATGACGCCACCGATATCCGTTTCAGCGCCTCTTTCTTCCAGGGCTGGAGCTACGCCGCATACTACGCGACCGGAAATGCCAAAAACGCATTCGCCATCATGTTGGGGAAATACCCGGGCAATCCCGCGCTGAAAGTGTCCTCTACCGACACGTACAACATGGCGAAAGTGTTCCGCAGCCCCGAGGCCTACCTCATCGCTGCCGAGGCTGAATACCGCCAGGGCCACACGACCGAGGCACTGGCTTACTACAACGCCCTGCACCACACGGCACGTGGCGCCGCAGAACTGACGACGACGGACAACTTCGTTGAAGACCTCTGCAACGAATACACCCGCGAGTTCATTGGCGAAGGCTTGGTGTTCAGTGCCTACAAGCGCTTGAACAAGCGAGTAGTCCGCTCGGCTTCCAACCAGCAGCCCGGTACCAACACGGGTAATGCCGCTATCGACATTGCGCCGGACAATATCCGTTGGACTTGGGAAATCCCGCAGAACGACCTTTCGGCAAACTCGAAACTGGAAGGCAACTGGTAAAATCGTAAAACTTAAGCAATCAACCGACAATGAAAAAATATCTTCAGAAACTGGCAGTGGCCGTGCTTGCTTGCGCAGGTTTTGCTTCCTGCGCCGATGAATTCGACGCGACGGACCATGCCTCCTATCCGGCAGAGGCTCCGGGCCTCGGTACCTGGGTGGCCGACCAGTCGGCTACGTCCGGACCCTTCACCAAGGACTATTTCTGCGAGCTGAACATCACCCTCAGCTCCGCCGGCGACACGGTGTACAACATCACCACCGTCTCCACGCCATACAACCAGTACGGCTTGCCCGCCGACTACCCCATCTGCGCACCGGCCGGCCGCCTGGCGGCATACGACGACACGACGGGCGTGACCTTGCTTGAGTTCGATCAGGTGGAAGAGGGCAACGTGCTGGGCATCGGCCTCACGCCCGGCCGCGCCCACCTGGCCTACAGCCGCGCTTGGGACAAACTCACCGTAGACCTGGATTTCTATTACAACAATGACTGGTATCCGTTCCAGAACAACGCCGGCAACGGCACATTCACGCTGACCAAGGCCGCGCGCCCCAGCTTCGTGAACGGCTACTGGTTCGGCCAGGGTTCGGACGGCTCTACCTACGTGTTCTACCTGACCTATACGCAGCAGCAACAGGTCGGCGTGGACGCCGAGGGCAATCCTGTGACGGTAACCTTCTCCGGCCAGTGTGTAGTCGGCAATGCGCAGGACCTCTGCACCTATGCCTACGACAAGACCACCGGCACGGCGACCGTGACCACCGTCCCCATGCCCGGCACACCGGCCCAGCAGGCAACGACCTATACGCTCCAGTACAACGAAATCGGCCAGCTGACGTACAGCACCGGCACGGAGACCGTCATCCTGGACCGCATGGCCTATTGATACTCTCCGCATCGGAAACATTACTTCATAGCGGCGGGCGACCCTTCGGGGCCGCCCGCCTTTTTGTTTCCGCAAATCCTGGGCCTATTGCCGTCCGCACTTCCCCTATCCCCGCAAATCCTGGGCCTATTGCCGTCCGCACTTCCCCTATCCCCGCAAACCCTGGGCCTATTGCCGTCCGTGCTCATTTTAATTCCACAGCTGCCGGGTGGAATCCGGGAGAGAGAGTCAGCCATATCGAAAATTCTTACTATTTTTGTCCAGACAAAACAATCCGACATGTTGAAATCCGTCACTTTACGCGATTTTTTTTCTTTCAAGGGAGAAAAAACAATACAGTTGAACACCGGGCTTAACCTGTTGCTGGGTATCAACGGCAGTGGCAAGACCTCGTTTATCAACGCTTTGCGCCTGCTCTGTGAGGGCATAGGCGGCGCAGGATTGGAGAAACTGATACAGGAGCAGTGGGGCGGCTATGCGCAGGTGGCCAACTGCAACGGAGACCGCGCGGTGCCCTACGTACAGGTGACTTATGAGTTCGACTACCGCTGCCTGAACGCGCTCAATGCCGCGGCCAACTTCGCGTCCGACGTTTTCTACCGCATCACCCTGCGCCCCAGCGGGAACAGCTACACGCTGGGCGAACTTGTGTACACGGAACACCAGCAACGGCCGGAACGGCAGTTCCGCTACCTGGATTTCAACAATGGCAATGGCCGCATCAGTACGCGGGAAGAGAACGGAAACATCAGTTTCCAAGAATATACGGGGGCCGACGTATCCGGGCAGGAACTTGCACTACGGCAGATCAATGACCCTATCCATTATTTGCCGACCCATACGTTGCGCCGCGCGATAGCCCAGATGGTGGCGTATGCCGACTTCAATGTGGGCGAAGGTAGCCGACTACGGCGTCCGGCGGAATTCACCACCTACGAACGGCTACTGCGTTCGGGCGAAAACCTGACGCAGATATTGAACGGGATGAAGTTGAACCATTTCTTTGACTTCGAGCGCTTGGAAGAAGCCTTCCGTTCCGTCAATCCGCAGTACAAGAGCATCGAGTTCAGCAACCTGTACGGCCAAGCCTACCTTTCCTTGCACGAGCGCAACATGAGGCGGGCCATCGGCGCCCTCCACATGTCGGACGGGACACTGCGTTTCCTGCTGCTGGGCAGTATTTTCTACAATCCGCTCCGGGGCGCGCTGGTCGCCGTGGACGAACCGGAACGCGGGCTTCACCCGGACATGATACGCTCCGTGGCGGCGATGATGAAGCACGCCGCGCGGCAGGGGCAGGTCATTGCGGCGACCCACTCGCCCCACTTGCTGAACCAGTTCGACCTGGAGGATGTGCTGGTGTTTGAGAAAGACGAAGAAAACAGCACCGTGGTCCGCACGTTTACCGAGGAGGACTTTCCCGACTGGGAAGGCGAATACCTGCCCGGACAATTGTGGCTGATGGGGCAGATAGGAGGCAAGCGATGGTGACGCTGCGGGTCATCGTGGAAGGCGGCGTGGCGCCCACGAATGTAGACGCCGCGACGGCGAACAACGTGGAAGCGCTGCGCGAGGCGTTGCACCGGTTCTTTGCCCGCCTGCTGGGGAGGGACGATGTGGACCTCATTGTCGACATGGGCTGGGGCTGCCGGAGCGCGGCCAAACGCCTGGCCAACGACCCGCAGGCCGCTTTCCTTTACGTGGATTCCGACGCGCCCTACGAACGCCGGACGGAGTGGTTCGACCGGCTGGCCAACCCCGTCCGGCCGGAGAACAGCATCGTCCTCCCGGCGGCGGCGCGCGAGCGCGTCTTTTTCATGGTGCAGGAAATGGAGGCGTGGTTTCTGAAACAGCCAGCTTGTCTGGAACGCTGGGCCGCGGCCGAAGGCTACGAGCGCCAGCATCCGGAGGAAACGCTGGCCGACCATTCGCTGCTGCGCGGCGGGGATGTGGAGAATATCGCCAAACCTTCGGAAAAGCTGGAAATCTTGATGCGGCACTTTTTTCCTAAAAAGGGGAAAAAGAAAATTTACGGCAAACTGAGGACAGCGCCCGGCCTGCTCGACGCGCTGGACGCCGCCGCGTTGCGCGATGTGGACCGCGAACTGCAACGCTTCGCCGCCTGCGCGACCTGTCCGTAGCCGTATTTCCGCCCGTCAGCCGCGCCTTCGTCCCGCCCACACGGGCCTTAGTCACGTAAATTCTGGGCTTAGCCCCGTAGCGACGGGCCTTAGGCCCGCGGGAGGCGCAAGGAGCGGTGGGGATGGCGGCGCGGAGCAGGAGAGGCGCGCGGGCGGCGCACGGACGGCGGGGCTGCAGGCCACGCGCATTGAAAAAATCAGGGCAAAAAAGAGGCAGGTGGGCGAAAATCCGTATATTTGCACCTTGTATCATACAAAGAAGCTCATAACGAAAGTGTTTCCCTTTCTTTCATGAAACAGTATCATCTTGTCAACAACCTGACCGGTTGGATTATCTTTGCCATAGCGGCCTTCACGTATTGTTCGACCGTGGAGCCGACGGCAAGTTTCTGGGACTGTCCCGAGTTTATCACAACGGCTTACAAACTGGAGGTGGGCCACCCGCCCGGCGCGCCCTTCTTCATGCTGACGGCCAACTTCTTCACGCTCTTTACGGACGACCCGACGAAAGTGGCGCTGTGCGTCAACATCATGTCGGCGTTGATGTCGGCCGCGTGCATCCTGTTCCTGTTCTGGACGGTGACGCACCTGTCGCGTAAGCTGCTGTGCAAAGGCGGCTACCCCGGTTCGGTGTGGCAGACGGTGCTGGTCATGGCCACCGGCGTGGCCGGCGCGCTGGCCTATACGTGGAGCGACACGTTCTGGTTCTCGGCCGTGGAGGGCGAGGTCTATGCCTACTCCTCCATGATTACGGCGCTGGTGTTCTGGCTCATCCTGAAGTGGGAGGACCACGCTGACGAGCCGCACTCGGACCGTTATCTGGTGCTTATCTTTTACCTGACGGGCCTCTCCATCGGCGTCCACCTGCTGAACTTGCTGTGCCTGCCGGCCATAACGCTGGTCTACTACTTCCGCAAGCACCCGCAGGCCACTACGCGCGGCTCGCTCGGGGCACTGGCCATCTCCATCCTGCTGGTGGCGGCGGTGCTCTACGGCGTGGTGCCGGGCATCGTGAAAGTGGGCGGCTGGTTCGAGCTCTTCTTTGTCAACACGCTGGGCCTGGGCTTCAACAGCGGCCTGGTGGTCTATATCTTCGTGCTGGTGGGCGTGGTGCTCGCGGCCATATACAGCACGAGCGGCACTAACCGCCGGCTCATCTCGGCTCTCTACGTCCTCTCCGTCGGCCTGTTGGGCATCCCCTTCATCCTGGGCCACGGCTGGATGGCCGTAGTGTCCGGCGCGCTGCTGCTGGCCGTGCTGGCCTGGCTGCTCCACTTCCGCGGCAAGAACGGCGAGTACGTGCTGCGCAAACGCTTCCTGAACACGTCGCTCCTGTGCATGCTCATGCTGATGATAGGCTACTCGTCGTATGCCGTCATCGTGATCCGCTCGACGCAGAACACACCGATGGACCAGAACTCCCCGGAGGACATCTTCACCTTGGGCACATACCTGGGCCGCGAGCAGTACGGCGACACGCCGCTCTTCTACGGTCCGGCCTATACCTCCATTCCCTGCTACCAGCGCCAGATGACGACCGACCCGGCGACGGGCCAGCAGCACTTCGTGACCTACACCGACCGCACCGGCGCGGAGCAGTATGCCGTAACCGTCATGACGGAGAAAGGGTCGCGCCTGCAGCGCCACGAGAAGAAGACGGCCGACGAACCGGACCGCTACGACCGCATGGACACCCAGGAGGGCGCCATCTACCCCGGGCCGATGAAGATGTTCTTCCCCCGCATCTATTCCCAGGCCCACGCCGACAGCTACGAGCAGTGGCTCGGCGGAGTGGACAAGCACGAGGCCGAAGCCACGTGGGACACGCCCTACGGACCCGAGTCCTCCTATGGCGAAATGCCCTCGCAGGGAGCCAACCTGCGCTTCTTCCTCAGCTACCAGGTGAACTACATGTACTGGCGGTATTTCATGTGGAATTTCGCCGGCCGGCAAAACGACATCCAGGGCCACGGCGGTCCCGAAAACGGCAACTGGATTACGGGATTCCCGTTCATCGACAACGCCCTCTACGGCGACCAGTCCGCACTGCCCGACGCGCTCAAGGACAACAAGGGCCGCAACGCCTTCTACTGCCTGCCGCTCCTGCTGGGCCTCTGCGGCCTCTTCTGGCAGGCCTTCCGCGGCCAGCGCGGCGTCCAGCAGTTCTGGGTCGTATTCTTCCTCTTCTTCATGACCGGCCTGGCCATCGTCCTCTACCTGAACCAGACGCCGGGGCAGCCGCGTGAGCGCGACTATGCCTATGCCGCCTCGTTCTACGCCTATGCCATTTGGATCGGGCTGGGTGTGGCCGCCTTGGCCGAATGGCTGACGCGGGCCTTGCGTGGCCGCGAGAAAGTCGCCGTCGGCGTGGCCTCCGCCGTCGCCCTGGCCGTGCCGCTCCAGATGGTAAGCCAGACGTGGGACGACCACGACCGCTCCGAGCGCTATGCCTGCCGCGATTTTGGCCTGAACTATCTGAACACGTTGCCCGACAAGGGAATGCCCATCATCTTTACCAACGGCGACAACGACACCTTCCCCCTGTGGTACGCGCAGGAGACCGAGGGCCAGCGCACCGATGCCCGCGTCTGCAACCTCTCTTATCTGCAGACCGACTGGTACACCGACCAGATGCGCCGCCAGGCCTACGAGTCCGCCCCGCTGCCCATCGCGTGGTCGCGCTACGAGTACGTGGACAACCGCGGCCGCGGCTTCGATTACTACGAGGTGAAGCCCGAGATGCGCGCCGAGCTCGACAGCGTGAAAGCACGCACCGGCGTGAACACCTACGAACTGACCTACCTCATCGACCACTACGTCCGCGGCCGCGTACGCAACGACCAGCCCGGCATTATGCCCACCGACTCCGTCGTAGTCAAGGTGGACAAGGCCGAAATCCTGAAGTCGGGCATGATGCTTCCCTACGGCAAGGACTCCATTCCCGAATACATGACCATCTCCTTCCGCGGCAAGGGCAGCATTACCAAGAGCGAGATGATGATTTACGAAATGGTGGCCCGTAACGGCTGGAAGCGCCCCATCTACATGTCCGTCACGCTCGGCGGCCTCGGCTCGACCAACTTCGCCGGACTGGACGACTACCTCGTACTCGAAGGCCTGGCCTACCGCCTCACGCCGTTCCGCCACCCGCGCGGCGCCGACGGCCACCCCGCCACGGTCATCGACACCGAGAAAATGTACGACAACCTCATGAACCGCTTCCGCTACGGCAACGTGAAGCAGCCCGGCATTTACCTCGACGAGACCGTTACCCGCATGTGTGCCACCCACCGCAACATGTTCTGCATCCTCGTGGAGCAGCTGTTGCGCGAAGGCAAGAAGGACAAGGCGCTCAAGGCCCTGCGCAAGTGCAAGGAAGAGTTGCCGCCCGAAAACACCCCCTATGACGAGTACGACTACAACGTGGCCAGCCTCTGGCTCGAGGCCGGCGACAAGAAGGAAGCCGCCCGCGTGGCCATGGCCGTAGGCAACCGCGTCATCCAGCAGCTCGCCTGGGCCAGCAGCCTAGGTGAGGAGCGCGTGCAGAATATGCTCAGCGACTGCTACCGCGACCTTCGCGTGGCCTACGCTACGGCCGACATCATCAGCTCCAGCGACCCCGCGGCCTACAAGGCTTTCGAGCAGCGCCTGGTGCGCATGGAGAACTCCGTGGCCGCCCGCGCCGTGCTCAACTGGCTCCAGCAGTCGCAAGAGCCTGCCTACGGCTCGCCCGGCATTCCGGCAACCAACTTCGGCGGATACGGCGCAGGGCTATGATCATCGAGCAGCCCGCCAAGTTCCTGCGTTGGCTCTATCCCGAAGCCTTGTGGCGCATGGACCCCACCGAGCGGGCGGTCTACCTCACCTTCGACGACGGGCCCATCCCCGAAGTCACGCCATGGGTGCTCTCGGTCCTCGACCACTACGGCGTGCGCGCCACCTTCTTCATGGTGGGCGACAACGTGCGCAAGCATCCCCGTGAATTCGTCATGGTGCGTCGCAGCGGCCACCGCCTCGGCAACCACACGTTCAATCACATCGGCGGCTTCCGCCACGGCGTCAGCTCCTATGTGCGCAACGTCGACAAGGCCAACGTCTACCTGCAGACCGACCTTTTCCGCCCGCCCCACGGATGGATGAAGTGGCGGCAGTATTTCGCCATACGCGAGCGCTACCGTGTCGTCATGTGGGACCTTGTCACCCGCGACTACTCCACGCGGCTCAACGGCCGCGACGTCCTGCTCAACGTGCGCCGCTACGCCCGGCCCGGCAGCATCATCACGTTCCACGACTCGCTTAAGAGCCAGGACAAGCTGCTCTACGCCCTGCCGCGCGCCATCGAGTGGCTCCAGTCCCAAGGATACGCTTTCCGTGTTTTCGACTGACGAAGGCATGACCACCGAATCCGCCATACTGTCATCCCGGCAAGTGAAAGCCGAGGCCGCGCGCCTCGGCTTTTGCGCGTGCGGACTGGCCGAGGCCGGGCCCGTTGCGCCCGAACGCGCCGCCTACGTGCGCCGCTGGCTCGAGGCCGGCTGCCACGGCGGCATGGCCTATCTTGAGCGCCACGCCCCGCTGCGTCTCGACCCCCGCCTGCTGCACCCCGGGGCGCGCACCGTCGTCGCCGTCGCCTTGCCCTACGCCCCCGCCGCCCCCCTCCGTCCCGGCGGCTACACGCTGGCCCGCTATGCCCTCGGGCACGACTACCACGACGTGGTCCGCGGGCGCCTGCGCCGCCTCATGGCCGCCCTCGGGCTGGAAGAGGGGCGCGACGGCCGCCCCTTCTGCGACACCGCCCCCCTCGACGAGCGCTACTGGGCCGAGCGTTGCGGCATCGGCTGGACGGGCCGCAACCGCCAGCTCTTCGTACCCGGCTACGGCTGCTACGTCTTTCTCGGCGAACTCGTCCTGTGCCGTCCTGCCGACGCCTACGACGTCCCCATGTCCCCGCGTTGCGGCGATTGCCGCCGCTGTCTCGACGCCTGTCCCGCCGGCGCCCTGAGCGCCAGCGGACTCGACGCCCGCCTTTGCCTTTCGTATCTTACCATTGAGCACCGCGGCCCGCTGCCGCCCGGCACGGGCCGCCGCATGGGCCGTTGCATCTACGGCTGCGACCGTTGCGCCGAGGCCTGTCCCTGGAACCGCGCCCTCACCGGCGGGGCCGACCCCGAGTTCCGTCCCTCCGACGCGCTCCGCGCCATGACGCCCGCCGACTGGCAGGCGCTGACCCCCGAGGCCTACCGTGCCCTGTTCCGCGGCAGCGCCGTGCGCCGCGCCAAGTTCGAGGGCCTGCAGCGCAACATCCGTGCCGTGGCTGCCGCGGCACAGCCAGGCGCACCCGCCGCATCGCCGCCGCAGCCAGCCGACGACGGCGAAAATGCCCCGAAATAGAAAAAACATCACCCGGAATTTGGCCGGGTAGATGATTTTGTCTAACTTTGCGCCGTTGTTTCACGACAACCCCGACATTGTCCCATGGTGTAATGGTTAGCACTAGAGGTTTTGGTTCTCTCAGTCCCCGTTCGAATCGGAGTGGGACAACAGTCATCCTTCGCCCCGCGCACGTTGCGCGGGGCTTTTTTAATGCCTTCCTATGAGTTCGCTTTTCCAGTTCCGCGTCGGCAACGGCTTCCGCCTCGAGTCCGACTGGGTCAGCCTCACGTTCGCCCCCGGCCGCGGCCCGCAGGCGTCGCTGCGCGTGCGCGGCGGGCATGCCGACGTCCTGCTCCCTGCCGGTTTCGACTTCTCGCGGCCCGCCGCTCAGGCCTGGGCCAACCGCGTCGTGGTCGAGCTGCTGCGGCGCCGTGCCCAGGAAGTCCTGCCCGCACGCCTCGACGCGCAGGCCCGCCGCCACGGTCTGCGCTACCGCCGCGTCGTGGTGAAGAACGTGCGTAGCCGCTGGGGGAGCTGCTCTGCCGACGGCAACATCAACCTTTCCCTTTGGCTCATGCTCCTTCCCGTCCGTTTCGTCGACTACGTCATCGCCCACGAACTGGCCCATCTCGACGAGATGAACCACGGCCCGCGCTTCTGGGCCGTGGCCGACCGCCTGCTCGGCAGTCCCGGCGCGGCGCGTGCCGCCGAACGTGACCTGCGCGCCTATTGTCGCACCCGCTGGGGCACGCCCGCCGCCGGCGCCGCAGCGGGCGGCGGGCAGTAACAGCAAGGCCGGACCCGCCGCGCGGCGGGTCCGGCCTGTATCGTGGGGCTATGTGCGCTCCCCGCCGGTCAGCTCTTCGATCCGGTGAACACCCACGTGTAGCTGCCAGCATCGTAGGTTATCGTGAGCGTGCCGTTTTTGAACGTCCCGTAGATGGCATACTGGCTTTCCGAGCTCAGCCCTACGCTACCGTCAGCGTTTTCCGTGCAGGTGAGGAATACCGGTTCAAAGTCCTGGCCGAACGTCTCGCAGACCAGTTCGAACGTGACCGTGTTCGCAGCCCGGCGCTCCAGCGTGGCATAGGCCGGCGCGGGTGAGTCGGTGGCGTTGATCGGTTTCGTAGTGCCGGCGTAGTTGCCGCTCACCATAGTGCCTGCGTCTACGGGCGAATCGTCATCGTCGCTGCATCCCGTGAAGGCGAGGAAAGCCGTCAGCAGGACAGCCAGCAGTCCCAAAGTCTGTAATCTTCTCATACGTCACAATTATTATAGATTAGTAATAAAGGTTTGCGGTGCAAAGGTAGGGCAGAGTACGTTCCCGGTCCGCTGCGCTTTGTGGCGGGATTGGCCTCAAAAGTTTTTCTGGCGCTCCGCCTCGCACGGCTCCGCCTTGGCCATCTCGCCCGCTTCCGTCTCGTTCCAAAGGGCGGAGTGGGTCACGCTGCCCTGCCGGGCCACAGTTCGCCGTGGCGCGAAGAATACCCCGCGGCACCCGGCGCCCGCTTCTTCCAGACACTCCGAGTAGTACTCGAAAAAGTTCACGGCCAGAATTTCGGAGATGCGCAGCAGCAATTCCGAGTCCATACTTTTCTTCTTGAACAGCTTGTAGATGTTGCTCCTGTCGCAAAAGAGCCGCCGCGCCAGCCACGTCGCCGAGCGCCCTTGCCGATAGAGTTCGTCCTTGATCAGTGTGCCTATGTGAATCTGTGGTCTCAATCCTTATTCAGATGGATCTTTTCCCGTTTGCGCCCGCCATTGTCCCCGTCGTCCCGACTTTGCCGGCGGACTTTCCGCCGCTGCGGCGCCCACGTAGTGTGGCGGGAGCGGTGGCTACGGCGTTGCAAAGTTAGCCGTGTTCACCGTGAGTATTGCACGGAAAGTGTGGCGGTTATGGCTACAAATTGCGGCGCATTCTTCATCGCGCCGCATGCTTCCGCCCCCGTCGCGCCGCGCGTTGACGGGGCTAAGGCGCGTGGCGACGGGGCCTGTTCCCGTGGCGACGGGGCTAAGCCCCCTCCGTCCGGTCCTGTTCCGTCCGTTCCGTCTCCCTTTCCGCCTGCGCGTGCCGTCTTTTTTCCGCCTCTGCCGCCGACGGCCTTGTCCGCGGCGGGGCGTGCCATCTCCGTGCGGTTCGTGTCCGCCGCTCCCGGGCCGCTGCGGCCATCCTTGCGCGTGCAGGCCGGCGGGGTGGGGCGGCAGTCCTTCTGCCTCCTCTCTCCGGTTGCCGGAATTGGAGTCCGGGGCTATTTTCAATGCTTCTAATGTTAATAAATAATAAATATCGGGGGGGGTGAAGGGGAAGGTTTTGTAAATATAAAAAGTATTTGGTACATTTACCGCTGGAATTGTTTTCCAAAGAGTTTCTTAATGTTTAATTTAATCAGCTTACTATGAAAAAGTTCTGTACTTTTCTTTCATTGATGCTGTTGTTCTTCACCGGCGGACTGTCGCTATCGGCGCAGGACGAACCTGACTTGATTTACGAAGTCGGCGGGTCCGTGACCGAGATTGTTCCGGGACAGGATTATGTGCTTCGGGGCGGTTGCTACGCAGGTTTTGAACACAATCGGTATTTAGGGGCGTCGAGTTTTTCCGATGTACCCAACGCAGAAAGCATTTATCGTTTTGTCGAAGTAGGAACGACAACGATTGACGGGGTAGGGGAATTGCCCACCTATGCCCTTTGGAATGTGTCGCAAAGCGCTTATTTGAACGTCAACAACGGTTACAGCCGTTCTATTTCTGATGCGTTTATCTTTACGGCCGCATTGGCAAAATACGGGAATCCTCCTGCATCATGGGGCGAAACTCCGCGCAGCGAGTTTTACAATATGGTAGGCGAGGACATGCAACCGGGAGCTGAAGGTGCCACTTTTGTATTCTGTCAGGATAGTGAAAGCACTACTCCTACCTATATTACCTACTATTCGATAAGTGGTGTAATTCAGCACTATTATAATATTAATGACTGGTTCGTATGTACAGTGACAAGTCGCGAACAAACTGTACGCGAGAAGTTCGACGCCGCCTTCAACGAGGTGTTCCCCAACGGCTTCGATGCTTCGGCTTACACGGTCGGCACTACGCCGGGCTGCGTGACGCAGGAAGGGCTTGACGCCATGAACGCCGCCTACGAGGCTGCTTTCGCCGCTTCCGGCGACCTGACCATGAGCGACGAGGCGCTGCAGGCCGTCATCGACCAGATGTATGCCGCCCGCGAGCAGCTGCAGGCTTCCTACGTACAGGTGACCCCGGGCTACTACATCATGAAGAGCCAGCGCTCGCAGGATGCCGTGTATGACGACGGCACAAACGCGCGCTGCACGACAGGCTACACCGTGCCCGACGTGCTGACACCGGACGATGCCCGCTACGTATGGGAAATCATCGCAACCGAAGACGGCCGCTTCCAGATGCGCAACTACGAGACGGACCACTACCTCAACGCAGGCGGCGGGACTTCTGTCATCTTCACGACGGGTACGACCCCATCCGCCACGTTCAACTTCCCCATCATCACGGGCCGCTACTTCGGCATCCAGGACCAGAACGGCAACTACGGCCACTGCGACGCCAGCATGCAGTTCGTACAGTGGAACTCCACGGGTGCGGGCAACCAGTTTGAGTTCATACCCGTCAGCGCCGACGCGCTGGAGGCCATTGCCGGCGACGTGGAGCACAACAAGCTCACCGACGCACTGGAGAGCCTCGTTGAAGAGGTGACGTATGGCAAAATGAACTACCTCTACGACTCTGACGTGACGTTCGACGACCAGTACGCCATGCCCGGCCTGGCCGACCCGGCCCTGATGAGTACGAACGCCGGCGAGCCGAATGAAGGCTACGCCATCGAAAACCAGTTCACGCGGATGAACGATAACAACGTGAACACGTACTTCCATACCTCGTGGAGCAACTCGGATTTGAAACCGCAGTCCGGCCGTCACTGGGTACAGGTAGACTTGGGCAAGGCCGTGCAGAAACTCTTCGTGAAGTTCTCCGACCGCCACAACAACCGCAACAACACGCCGCGCTGGCTGGCACTCGTTGCCCCGGCCGACGACCCGGAGGCTACGGAGTGGACCGACACGCTGTTTAACGACACGGTCATCTACGAATACCGCACGAACTTTACGAGTGGCGCGCTCGACAGCACGACGGCCGTGCTCCGCATCGACCTGGGCAAGCCCGTGCAGTATCTGCGCTTCGTGGTGAAGAAGACTGCCCACCCGAACGGCGGCATGAACACGAACGGCGGTACGAACAGCGGTCCGTTCTGGAACGTGAGCGAGCTCCGCTTCTACGAGGACGGCGGCGACAACCCGCGCCTGCCCTTGATTCCGCAGGAATTGACTGAGGCGCTCAACGCGCAACTGGCCGCCGCCGAGGCTGCTCTCGAGGCCGACGCCCCCACGCAGCAGATAATCGACGCACTGCAGGCCGCCTGGGACGCTTACGTGGCCGCATATCCCGACCCGCACCCGCTCCAGTCGCTGATTGACGAGGCACGCGCCATGGCCGAAGCCGCCATCGAAGGCGACCAGGTGGGCTACTACGCCGCCGGTTCGAAAGACGCGCTGCTCGCCGTAGTGAGCGAAGTGGAGAACGCTATGGGCGGCGACCCGTTGTCGCTCCAGCAGCTGGCCGATTACACCGCGCACCTGGAAACTGCCATCCTGGCATTCCGCAACAGCTTCAACATACCTGAGGCGGGCTACTACCGCATCATCAGCACTTCGCCCAACGGCGCAGGCCGTGGCAACTACGTCTACGCTACGGCAAACAGCGAGAGCGCAACTGCACGCTGGGGATACGCCGGCGACGAAAACCTCTCCGGACGCCTTGACGCCGTTTGGTATCTGAGCCACAACGACGACGGTACGGTATCCTTCCGCAACGTGGCTACGGGCCTCTACCTCGGCAATAACTTCGAGGACGCTGAAGACCCGTCGACCGTAGGTATCTCTACACCGCTGCCTTACTCTGCCGAGCCTGACAGCTTCCGCATCGGCTATGCCGGCACTGAGGGCATGATGAACATTGCCATGTACGACGGCTACTGGATGAACGCCGCGCCCGAAGGTCCGGTGGTGAACTGGAGCGACGGCACGTCGAACTCCTGCTTCGACTTCGAGGCTGTGGATCCCGATGAATTCATGGGTGAAGTCTATGTGAACCTCCCGGCCGGTGGCATGCAGATCATGTGCCTGCCTTACGAGATTGACGGTGGCTGGGCAATGCCTGTTGCCTACAAGGTATTGGGTATGCGTGCCGACGACAGCGGACAGAACTACGTGGAACTGGTACCGTTCGAGGAAGGCGAAGTAATCCCGGCCGGAACGCCGTTTGTAGTCAACCCGGATGAGGAAACCTCTCTGGTGGCCCTGACGTCAGGCGTATCGTTCGATGATATCATGAACGGCGAACATGGCTACGCACCCGTGGAAGTGAACGGTATGGTCAGCGCACCTTCCGCAGTCGTACCCGGCGAGGGTAACGGTCTCTTGGTAGACGGCGTGATCCGCATCCTCCGCGCAGACGAAACCATCGAAGCCGGCACCGGCTACTTCACCGACCGCATCCCGCAGACCGACGAGACAGGCGAACTGTCTATCCCGGTTGAAGGCGTGATCAACGCTATCGGCGGCGCGGTTGTCGTGGACAATGCTGCCGAAGTGGATGTCTACACCCTTTCCGGCGTGAAGATCCGCAGCAACGTGAAGGCTGCCGACGCTACGAAGGGTCTGCCCGCAGGCCTCTACATCGTAGGCGGACAGAAGGTAATCGTGAAGTAAATATCTTACACACCACACTCCCGCGCTTCGGCGCGGACGGGCCGGCCCCTTTCCGAAGGGGCCGGCTTTTTTGTGCAGCGGGCCGTCGTGTCCCGTATCCGCACGCCGTCCCTGCACCTATAATATATAGGAGCGGCCGCCGCCGCAGGCGCACGGGAGGAAGCGGGCCTGGCCCGCAGCGATTTTTAGGCGGCGCCGTAAACGCGGGAAAAAATAATTAGTAATTTTGCGGAGTGTAACAAAAACTTAGCACTTAAAACCTTTTTATTACCAACCCAACAAAATCCAAAGCCATGAAGAAAATGTACCGTTTTCTTTCGATGTTCTGCCTGCTGCTATTGACGGGCGGAACGGCGTGGGCGCAGGATTCGGATGTCATGTGGGAAGTTGACGCCAACAACCCCGCGACAACTATCGAGCCAGGCGCCTATTATGCTTTGCGGTATGGGACGAACGCAACCTTCGACCCCACTGCTTACCTCTCTACTACGGGCGAGCCCATCCATACGCCCGACGTTACCGCCATCTTCCAGTTTGAAGAGGACGGCAGTGTCGTGACCGGCGGCGAGACCCTCCCGCTCTACATCCTGCGCAATGTCGGCAACGGCCAGTACCTCTCTACCGGCGGCTACGTGCGTTCGCGCAGCGAAGCTTTCCATTTCACCGCCCTGCTGGCCACCGGCTATCCCGAAGGCACCGAGCTCTCCACGCTGACCGAGCTGGAGCGCCGCAGCGCCGCCCAGAACACCGCACAGCCCGGCGTCGACGGCCAGACTTTCGTATTCGCCTCCGCCGAACCTGACGATGAAGGACTTTTCACCTACATCTGCTACTACGGCAACCCCGGCTTCTGGCAATACTTCGACACGAACGCCTGGTTTGTCCTCAACGCCACCTCGCGGGCCAAGACCGCGATGGAGCTGCTCCAGGATGCCTACAACGCCCTCTTCGGCGAATCCGGACTCGATGAGACCGTCTATCCTGTCGGCACCGCCCCCGGCTGCATCTCCCAGGAAGTCTACAACCAGCTCGACGCCGCCTACCAGGCCTACTTTGCCGTGACGGGCAACCCCGGCGCTTCCGATGCCGAGCTGAACGCTGTGACCGAACAGCTGCGTGAGGCTGCCGCCGCGCTCGAAAGCGGCCGCGTCCTCGTCACTCCCGGCTATTACATCATGCGTAGCCAGCGCTCCAACAATGCCGCTTACGACGACGGCTCCCAAGTACATTGCACCGGCAACTACGCCATCCCCGAGAGCTACACCCTTTCCAATGCCCGCTACATCTGGCAGGTGGTCGACGCCGGCAACGGCAACTACCAGTTGCGCAACTTCTACACGGGCCGTTACATCAACGCCAGCCCCGGCACCTCCAACTCGTTCACCACGTCCGTAGAGTCCACCGCGACCTTCACCTTCCCGCTGGACGGCACGCGTTTCTTCAACATCATGGACCAGAACGGTAACCTGGCCCACTGCGACGGCTCCAACTACTTCGTGCAGTGGAACGACGCCGGCACACCGCCCAACCAGTGGGAGTTCACGCCTGTGCCCGACGACGTCATCGCCACGCTCTCCGAGCAGGTGGCCCAGCAGCAGCTGATGGACGCCCTCGCCTCCACCCTCGACGATGCGCGCGCCGCGAAGCTCAACCGCATTTACGACTCCGACGTGACCTTCGACGACAGCTATGCCTCTGAAGGCCTGGCCGACCCCGCACTCATGCAGACCAATGCGCCCGAGTCCGGCGAAGGCTACGACGTGGCCGACCAGTTCACGCAGCTGAGCGACGGTGACCTCCAGACCTATTTCCATACGGCATGGAGCAACAACAACGCCACGACGTGGCACTACGTACAGGTAGACCTCGGCAAAGCCGTGCAGAATC
This sequence comes from uncultured Prevotella sp., assembly GCA_902464615.1. GTDB lineage: Bacteria > Bacteroidota > Bacteroidia > Bacteroidales > Bacteroidaceae > Alloprevotella. The sequence goes on from CABQKA010000002.1 coordinate 220,065, forward strand.
TCTTCGTCAAGTTCTCGCAGCGCCACAACCACCCGGCCGAGAACAACCCGCTCAAGGTGGCCTTCGTCACCAACGACGACCCCAACGCTGAAGTATGGACCGACACGCTCCGCCGCGACAGCGTCATCTACCAGTACGCCACCAACTACGCCGCAGGCCGCCGCGACAGCAGCACGGCCGTCATGCGCGTCAGCTTCGATCGTCCCGTACAGCACCTGCGCTTCGCCGTGACCGGCACGTGGGCCAATACGTGGCACGGCGCAGGCGTCTGCTGGTATGTCAGCGAGCTGCGTTTCTACGAGGACGGCGGCAACAACCCCCTCTACGACATGATTCCCCAAGAGCTCCGCGACGAGCTTGACCGCCAAATCGGCATCGCCGAAGCCGCCCTGGCCGACAGCGTGCCCACCCAGGCCATCATCGACGCCCTCCAGGAAGCCATCGACGCCTTCGTAGAGGCCTATCCCGACCCGACAGCCTTCGAGAACCTCCTCGAGAACGCCCGCGCCCAGGCCGAGGCTGCCGAGGAAGGCGACGAGCTGGGCTACTTCCAGGAAGGCGCGAAGGCCGAATTTACCGCCGCGCTCGACCAGATCGACACCGAGATTGCCGGCAAGAACCTTACCCTCGACGAGCTTGACGAGTACACCCAGCGCGTCTATGCCGCGCTCGATGCCTTCAACGCCCGGCTCAATGTGCCCGAGGACGGCTTCTACTACATCCAGATCAACAACGCCGACTCTCCCGGAAACGGTGCCTACGTCTATGCCGACAATGCCGGCGAGGAAGCCGCTGCACGCTGGGGATATGCCGACGACGAAAACTACACCTCGCGCATCAACCTCATCTGGCAGCTCTCCCACAACGATGACGGCAGCGTCAGCCTCCGCAACGTCGGCACCGGGCGCTACCTCACCAACATCTACACCGGTGTGGCCGACCCCGACACGCTCGGCCTCTCCGCCTCGCTCCCCGTGCTTGAGCAGGCCGACGGCTTCGACATCGTCTTCTCCGGCACGCCCGGCGTCTTCAACATCGAGCTGGCCAACGGCTACTACGTCAATGCCGAACCGACCGGAGCCGTAGTCAACTGGAACTCACAGGGCGGCAACTCCGACATGGTATTCCTCCCCATGGAGTTCTTCGACGGCATACACATGGTCGACGTCACACCGAACACCATGCGCGTCGTCACCGTGCCCTTCCCCGTCGACGTCGAGATGAGCAGCCTCCCGCTCTACAAGGTGCTGGGCCAGCGTACCGATGGCGAGGGAAATGCCTTCGTGCAGCTTTCGCCTTATGCCGAAGATGAGGACGTGCCCGCCGGCACGCCGTTCGTAGTCAACAACGATACGGAAGAGTCGACCCTCATGCTCGGACTTCCCTATTTCGATGCCGAGGAATTCCTTGCCAACGTCGACTACGTCTACTCGCCAGTCCTGCAGAACGGCCTGGCCAGCGCACCGACCGCCGTACAGCCCGGCGCCGGCTACGGCATTCTGGTCGACGGTGAAATCCAGATTACCAACGACGACGACCAGGTGGAAGCCGGCAGCGGATATTTCACCGACGAGATTCCCGCAACCGACGAGGTCGGCGACCTTGAAATCCCTATCAGCGGCCTCATCATCAGCGCCATCCCCGGCGCGCCCGCAGTGGATACGGATGCCGAAGTGGTCGACGTCTACACGATTTCCGGCATGAAGCTCCGCGGCCGCGTGAAGGCTGCCGACGCTACGAAGGGTCTGCCCACCGGACTCTACATCGTAGGCGGAAAGAAAGTATTCGTGAAATAAAGTCGTGCTTTTCATGTGCAGGCCGCGCTTTCACGGCGTGGTCGGGCCGGCCCCCTTCCCGGGGCCGGCTTTTTTTGTCCCGCCTTCCCCTATGCCCGTGGCGCCTTCCCCTATGCCCGTCCGCCCGGGGCTAAGCCCCGTGGCGCGCCTGCACACCCCGTGCTGGCGTGCGCAGTTCCCGGCCGGAATCTCCTTAGAAGTTAAAATAAGATAAATATAAGAGAGGACATTTCCAGATTCGGAAACTTCGCAGTAAATTTGAAGGCGACAAAGACGCATAGACTATTTTTCAGTTACTATAAATGTTTAACAAACCAAAAAACCAATCAGCAATGAAGAAAATTTACAATTTTCTTGCGATGTTCCTGATGCTTTTTGCAGTAGGCACATCGCCGGCGTTGGCGCAGGAAGAGGACATCGTCTGGGAAGTGGACCAAAACACTCCCGTGACGGAGATCCAGACCGGTGTCAACTACGCGATCAAGCACGGTACGTACGCGACCTGGAATTCCGACCAGTTCCTGTCCGCATCCGGCGCAGCTATCGTCAACCCCGACGAGACCTGTATCTACCAGTTTGAGGAGGACGGCACCGTCACCACCGACGGCGAGGAATTCACCGTCTACGTGCTGCGCAGCGTTTACAACGGCCAGTACGTTTCCGGCAACAACGCCTACACGCAGTCGCGTGCCGACGCCCTCCACTTCACGGCTTGTGTGGCCACCTACGCGCTGGAGAGCAATCCCCCCACCACGCAGGCACAGCAGCGCGCCGCTTTCAACAGCGAGCGCCAGCCGGGTAGCGCAGGCGTGACGATGATTTTCGCCATGGCCGAGCCTCGTGATGACGGAGGCTTTAACTACCTCTGCTACTGGGGCAATCCTCAGATTAGCAACTATCAGGACACGAACGCATGGTTCGTCTACAACGCCACCTCGCGCGGCAAGACCGCTTTCGAGCGCATGCAGGAAGCCTATGACGACCTCTTCGGCGACGCCGGCTTCGACGAGACCGTGTTCATCGTCGGCAACACGCCGGGTTGCGTTCCCCAGGAGGTTTACGACCAGCTGGGCGCTGCCTACAACCACTACTTTGACGTGACGGCCAACCCCAATCCCACGGACGAGGAGTGCAACGCCGTTTATGAAGAGCTGCTGGCTGCCGCCGAGGCATTGGCCAACGGCCGCGTCATGGTGACGCCGGGCTACTACATCATGAAGAGCCAGCGTTCGCAGGATGCCGCTTACGACAACGGCGCCAACGTCCGCTGTACGACCAACTACACGATTCCCGCCGAACTGACCGCCGCCGACGCGCGCTACATCTGGGAAGTAGTGGATGCCGGCAACGGCCGCTACAACCTGCGCAACGTGGAAACCGGCCGCTACGTCAACGCCGGCTCCGGAACGTCGGCCATCTTCACGACGGGCGAGACCGCTTCGGCAACGTTCAACTTCCCCATCATCACCGGCCGCTTCTTCGGCATCCAGGACCAGAATGGTAACTGGGGTCACTGCGACGGCAGCATGCAGTTCGTACAGTGGAACTCCACGGGCGCAGGCAACCAGTGGGAATTCACGGTTGTTCCGCAGGATGTGGTAGAAGCTATGCTGCCCGAGATCGAGCACAACCAGCTGCTCAGCCAGCTGGCTACCTTGGTGACCGAAGCACAGGCTGCACAGGTGAACTACCTCTATGACTCCGACGTGACCTTCGACGGCCAGTACGCAAGCGCCGGTCTGGCCGACGCGACCCTGATGAGCACCAACGCTCCCGAGGCCAACGAAGGCTACGCTATTGCCGACCAGTTCACCCGCCTGAGCGACGGCAACGTGCAGACGTACTTCCACACCAACTGGAGCGGCGGCGAGAACGACCCCGCTACCGGCTATCACTGGGTACAGGTTGATCTGGGCAAGGCCGTGCAGAAACTCTTCGTGAAGTTCTCCGACC
>CABQKA010000003.1 GCA_902464615.1 uncultured Prevotella sp.
TCGCCGTATTCTGTCACGCCCGGGTGCGCGGCGCTCACTTCTGGTCGTAAGCGTGCTTCGGATAGTCGAGCGTATAGTGAAGTCCGCGACTCTCCTTGCGCTCCATAGCCTGGCGCGTAATGAGATAGCCCACGTTGATCATGTTGCGCAGCTCGCAGATGTCGCGCGTAGCCTTGACGCGCTTGAAGAGTTCCTCCGTCTCCTCGTAAAGGAGGTCCAGACGCGTCCAGGCGCGGTGCAGGCGCAAGTCGCTGCGGACGATGCCGACGTAGCTCGACATGATTTGCCCCACCTCCCGGACGTCTTGCGCGATGAGTACTTTCTCCTCGTTGGTCAGCGTACCGGCATCGTTCCACTCCGGGACCTGTTCGTTGAACGTATATTCGTCGATGTGCGCCAGGCTGTGGCGTGCGGCGGCCCCGGCGTAGACCACGGCCTCGATGAGGGAGTTGCTGGCCAGGCGGTTGCCGCCGTGCAGCCCCGTGCAGGAACACTCGCCGATGGCATAGAGGCGGCGGATGCTGGAGCAGGCGTCGAGGTCCACCTTGATGCCCCCGCAAAGGTAGTGGGCACACGGGGCGACGGGGATGTATTCCTTCGTGATGTCGATGCCGATGCTCAGACACTTGGCGTAGATGTTGGGGAAGTGGTGCTTGGTCTCTTCGGGGTCCTTATGGGTCACGTCGAGACACACGTGGTCCAGCCCGTGTATCTTCATCTCCTTGTCGATGGCGCGCGCCACGATGTCGCGCGGGGCCAAGGAGAGGCGTTTGTCATACTTCTGCATGAACTCTTCCCCGTTAGGCAGACGGAGCACGCCGCCATAGCCGCGCATGGCTTCGGTAATGAGATAGGCCGGGTGCGTCTCGCCCGGATGGAAGAGGGCCGTGGGGTGGAACTGGATGAACTCCATGTCCTTGACGGTGGCTTTGGCGCGGTAGGCCATGGCTATGCCGTCGCCGGTGGCGATGTTGGGGTTGGTCGTCGAGGCATAGACGGCGCCGCAGCCGCCCGTGGCCAGGATGGTCACCTTCGAGAGGAAGGTGTCTATTTTCCGGGTGTCGGGGTCGAGGACGTAGGCGCCGTAACACTCTATGTCGGGCGTGCGGCGCGTCACCTCGATGCCCAGATGGTGTTGCGTAATGATTTCCACCGTGAAGTGATTCTCGAGCACCGTGATGTTGGGCGTGCGGCGCACGGCCTCCATCAGTCCGCGCTGGATTTCGAAGCCCGTGTCGTCGGCATGGTGCAGGATGCGGAACTCCGAGTGGCCGCCCTCGCGGTGGAGGTCGAATTCGCCGTCTTCCTTATGGTCGAACTCCACGCCCCACTTCAGCAGGTTGCGGATGCCTTCAGGGGCGCCCTTGACCACCTGCTCCACGGCACGGGGGTCGCTGATGTAGTCGCCCGCAATCATCGTGTCGCGGATGTGCTTGTCGAAATTGTCCACCTCCAAGTTCGTCACGGAAGCGATGCCGCCCTGGGCCTTCGCCGTGTTAGCCTCGTCCATCGTAGTCTTGCACACCAAGGCCACTTTCCCTTTTCCCGCCTTGGCTACTTGCAGGGCGTAACTCATGCCGGCTACGCCGGAACCGATTACCAGAAAGTCGAATCTACGTATCATTGTCACACTTTTTGCTCACACCGGCGCGGCCTGCACGGGGCTTATTCCCGTCGCCACGGGGCTTAGCCCCGTAAAAACCCGCCTTAGCCCCGTTCTGAGGAGGCACGGCGGACGGCCGTGCGGAGCGCAGCCGGCGATTTTCATGCAAAACTACGAAATTCGGGCGTGCCGGGAAGCAAACGCCTTCGTTTTTTTACTAATTGCTGCCTTTGTTTCCATAAAAACGACTACTTTTGCAGCGGCATTTACCCACAATTTGACAATTCGCTTCCACCTTGCGGAGAAAATGCCACAACAATTCACATAAAAACAAAGTTTATGAAAAAACGAAATCTCTTCGTTCTGTTGCTCCTGGCGCTTACGCTCGCCCCTGCAGTCCGCACGGCCGCACAGCAAATCCAGCAGCTCCCGATGGACACGGCTATCCGTTACGGCAAGTTGCCTAACGGACTGACGTACTACATCCGTCACAACAGCCTGCCGGAAAACCGCGCAGACTTTTACATCGCACAAAAGGTAGGCTCCGTGCAGGAGGACGACAACCAGCGCGGCCTGGCGCACTTCCTGGAGCACATGTGCTTCAACGGGACAGACCATTTCCCCGGCGACCGCGTCATCAAGTACCTCGAAGGCATCGGCGTGCAGTTCGGCCAAGAGCTCAACGCCTACACTTCCACGGACGAGACGGTCTACAACATAGACAACGTGCCTGTGACGGAAAGCAACGTCGACAGCTGCCTGTGGATTCTCCACGACTGGGCCGACGGCCTCACCCTCGACCCTAAGGAAATCGACAAGGAACGCGGCGTCATCCACGAAGAGTGGCGTATGCGCTCCTCGGGCTCCATGCGCATCTACGAGCGCAACCTGCCCGCGCTCTACCCCGGCTCGCGCTACGGCCACCGCTGGCCTATCGGCTTGATGGAAATCATAGACAACTTCAAACCGGAATTCCTCCGCGCCTACTACGAGAAGTGGTACCGCCCCGACCTTCAGGGCATCATCATCGTAGGCGACGTGGACGTGGACCAGGTCGAAGCCAAGATAAAGGAAATCTTCTCCCCCATCGAAATGCCGGCTAACCCCGCCGCCTACGAGCACTATCCCGTGCCCACGACGCCCGAAGCCATTTACGTCATCGACAAGGACAAGGAATTGCAGCAGGCACAGATCAACTTCCTCTTCAAGCACGAGCCCATTCCCGAAGCGTACAAGAGCACGCCGGTCTACTTCGCGCAGAACCTCATCATACAGCTCTGCACAAGAGCCCTCAACGCGCGTCTGAACGAACTGAGCCAGAAGCCCGACTGCCCCTTCCTCGGCGCCGGGAGTGCTGATGCCGACTATCTCGTCAGCAAGACGATGGAGGCGTTCCAAGTCGGCATCGTGCCCAAGACCGGCCAGGACGCCGCCGCCGTACAGGCTGTCATGGAGGAAGTGGAGCGCGCGCGCCGCTTCGGCTTTACCGCTACGGAAATCCTCCGTGCCCGCGACGAGTTCCTCAGTTACATTGAACGCATCTACGACAACCGCGACAAACAGCAGAACAACTTCTACGTGCAGCAATACGTGCGCCACTTCCTGGAAAGCGATCCCATCCCCGACATCACGACGGAGTACAACCTCTACAAGATGATGGCGCAGCAGATCCCGGCCGAAGCCGCATCGGCCACCTTCGCCGAACTGACGGCCTCTACCGACACGAACTTCGTCTGCTTCGCCATGTATCCGGAGAAAGAGGGCGTCACCGTCCCCACTACCGACCAGTTCAAGCAGGCCATAGCCGCTGCCAAGGCCGCCAAGCTCGAAGCCTACGTGGACAGTGTGAACAACGACCCGCTCGTGCCGCAGCTCCCCGCCAAAGGCGCCATCAAGAAGGAGGAAGCCGCCCCGTTCGGCTACACCTGCTGGACGCTGGAGAACGGCGCACGCGTCTATTTCCGCCAGACGGACTTCAACGACAGCGAAGTGCTCTTCTCCGCCAGCAGCAAGGGCGGCATGAGCCGCACCGACGCGAAGGACTTCGTCAACGTAGAACTGTTCTCCGACGTCATCGGCAGCACGGGTCTGGGTGCCTTCACCGCTCCCGAACTGGAGAAGAAACTCGCCGGCAAGCAGGCCAGTGTCCGCGTCAACCTGGGTGAACTCACCGAGAACCTCAGCGGTAACGCCACGCCCAAGGACCTGCGCACCCTCTTCGAACTCATCTACCTCCGTTTCCAGGCCCCGGCCAACGACAGCGAGGCTTACGCCAACACCATCGCCATCCTGAAGTCGCAGCTCGAGAACGCCGACAAGGTGCCCGAGTCCGCCCTCACGGACTCTCTGCGCGCCACGCTCTACGGCCACAACCCGCTCATGCGCCAGCTCCACGTTGCCGACCTCGAACAGGCCGACTACGCGACCATACAGCGCATCTACACTGAACGCTTCGCCGCCGGCGGCGACTTCGACTTCTTCTTCACCGGAAACTTCAACGTGGACAGCCTGCGCCTCTACGTGGAGCAATACATCGCCCCGCTCAAGGCCGTCAGCCAGCGCGAGACGTACACGGACCGCCACATCGAGCCCGTGAAAGGCATCGTGGACAACCACTTTGTACGCGCCATGGAGACGCCCAAGGCCTACGCCCTGCAGATGTGGACCGGCCCGATAGAATACAACATGAAGAACGCCCTCGTCGTCGATGCCCTCGGCCAGATACTCACACAGCGCTACCTCAAGAGCATCCGCGAGGAGAAAGGCTTGGCCTACAGCGTAGGCGCAATGGGCCAGGCCGACTTCGGCCTGCGCGAGCAATACGTCATGCAGGTAATCTGCCCCACGAAGCCGGCCAAGATGGACTCCACCCTGCTCCTGCTGGACCAGGGCCTTGAGGAAATCGCGCAGAAGGGTGTGACGGCCGAAGAGCTGGGTAACGTCGTGAAACAGACCGTCAAGACCTTCACGGACAACCAGAAGAAGAACGCCTACTGGCAGGGACTCATTGCGAACATGGTGCTTTGGAACAAAGACCTCCAGAAGGACTACGAGACGACAGCCAAGGCCCTCAAACCAGAGGATATCCAGAAGTTCGTCCAGAACGTGCTCCTGAAGCAGAAGAACCGTGTCACCGTCACCATGATGCCGGCCGACCTGAAAGAATAAAGGCGGGACGGACCTGTCCGCCCTTGCCCCGCACCGTAGCGGCCGTCCACGACAAACGTGGGCGGCCGCTTTTCCTTTTTCCCCCGGCCGTCGCCGCAGCCGGCTGCGGTCCGCGGCAATGGGGCTTAGCCCCGTGCCGGCAGGCCTAAGGCCAGAAAAAACTCGCCCTATCCCCCTTCGCACGGGGATAGGGCGAGTTTCCACACGGCCGCGGCGCAGGCTCAGCTGCGGCGACGGCCTTTGCGGCGCGACTTCCTTCCGCCCTTGTCCGCCGCAGGGGCTGCGGCCTGGACCGCGGCAGGCCTTTTCCCGCTCTCGTCCAGCAGGGCGAAATCCAGCTGGCGCCGCTCCAGGTTGGCGCGCTCCACGCGGACGCGCACTTTGTCGCCCAGACAATAGCGTTTGTGGAAACGGCGGCCTACGAGACAGTAGTTCCGTTCGTCGAACTCGTAATAGTCGTCCTGCAGGTCGCGCAAGGGGACCATGCCCTCGCACATGTTTTCCGTCACTTCCACGTAGATGCCGAACTCCGTGACGCCGCTCACCGTGCCTTCGAACTCCTGTCCCAGGCGGTCGGCCATGAACTCCACTTGCTTGTACTTGATGCTGGCACGCTCGGCCGTGGCGGCCAGTTGCTCCATGTCGGAAGCGTGCTCGCAGAGGTCCTCGTACTTGGTCTGGCTGACGGAGCGGCCGCCCTCGGCGTAGCGCGTCAGCAGGCGGTGGACCATCGTGTCGGGATAGCGGCGGATGGGCGAGGTGAAGTGCGTATAGTAATCGAACATGAGGCCGTAGTGACCGATGTTCTGCGTGCTGTAACGGGCCTTCATCATGGCGCGCAGGGCGACCATCTCGACCACGTTCTCCTCCTTTTTCCCTTTCACGTCGGCGAGCAGGCGGTTCAAGCTCTTCGACACCTCGAGCTTAGAGCCGTCGGTGCGCAGCCGGTAGCCGAACTTGGCGATGAAGCCGCTCAGTTTCTCGAGCTTCTCCGGGTCGGGCACGTCGTGGATGCGGTAAACGAATACCTTGGGCTTCTTGCCCTTGGAGACACGGCCTATCATCTCGGCCACACTGCGGTTGGCCAGCAGCATAAACTCCTCGACCAGTTTGTTGGCGTCCTTGGCCACCTTGACGTAGGTCGATATGGGATGGCCCTTTTCGTCTATCTCGAAGCGTACTTCGGCGCGGTCGAAGCCTATGGCGCCGTTCTTGAAGCGGCGTTCGCGCAGGCATTTGGCCAGGCGGTTGAGCGTGACCAGCTCTTCGACATACTCGCCTTCAAGGGGCGCGCCTTCGGGCAAAGGTTCGGGATGCTCGCCGGGCAGGGCCAGGTCCTCCGGCGAGGCTTCGCGGTTGCGCTCCAATATGGACTGCACCTCCTCGTAAGTGAAGCGGCGGTCCGAGCGGATAACCGTGTGGGCCAGATGCCAGTCGAGCACGTCGCCGCGCCCGTTCATGTGGAAAATCGTAGAGTAGGCCAGTTTCTCCTCATTGGGTCTGAGCGAACAGATGAAGTTGCACAGGCGTTCGGGCAGCATCGGGATGGTACGGTCCACGAGGTAGACGCTCGTGGCCCGCTTCACGGCCTCGCGGTCTATGATGTCGCCCTCTTTCACATAGTGGGAGACGTCCGCGATATGGACACCGATTTCCCAGCAGTCCTTCCCCATGCGGCGGATGGAGAGTGCGTCGTCAAAGTCCTTGGCGTCGTGCGGGTCGATGGTAAAGGTGGTGACGGCGCGGAAGTCCTCGCGTCGCGCCAGTTCTTCGGGCGTGATGCCCGGTTCGAGCTTCTCGGCCGCGGCCTCTACGGCTTTGGGATAGGCATAGGGCAGGCCGTACTCGGCCAGGATGGCGTGCATCTCGGCATTGTTCTCGCCCTTGCGGCCCAGTATGTCCACGACCTTTCCCACCGGGCTCTTGGCATTTTCCGGCCATTCGGTGATTTTGACCACAGCCTTGTCGCCCGTCTTCCCGCCTTTCAGTTTGTCCTTCGGTATGAAGATGTCCGTGGCGAGCGAGCGCCCTTCCGTCACAAGGAATCCGTAGCCCTTCTCCACCTGGAGCTGGCCGACGAAGGTGTCGCGCTTGCGCTCCAGGATTTCGATGACTTCGGCCTCGCGGGTGTGGCCGGGCCGCCGGGCCAGCATTGTGACGCGCACGCGGTCGCCGTCGAGCGCGTGGTGCGAGTTGCGTTCGCACACGAGTATGTTCTTCCCGCCGTCGTCCGGGATAAACGAGTTGCGGCCGTTGCGCTTGCGCTGGAACGTCCCTTCCATCACTTGCGAGCGGAGGGCCAGCCGGTACTCGGCGTTACCGTCCGTGGCCAGATAGTCGTCGAGCACCAAGTCGGAGAGTACGTCCATCGTCAGCATCTTGGCCGGATGGTTCTTCGCCCCGATGGTGTCGAATATCTCTTTGACGCCGTATGTCTGGTCCGGGTGCTGCTCGAACAGGTCCAGCAGCAGCTGGCGTATGTCTTTCTTCTTCAATCGGCCCGGGCCTTTTGTTTTTTTGCTTTGATTCATGGTCGGAAAGCGTAAATAAGTGGAACAACCGCCGGGGGCTGCGGCCTCCCGCCCCGGGCAGGGGCGCGGGAAACGGGGCTAAGGGCCGTGGCGCCGGGGCTAAGCCCCGTGCCGACGGCAATAGGGCGCGTCGGAGCCGCGCTGCCGCCCGTCGTGAGAGGGATGAAGGGAGGCCGCGCCGGCCTCCCCGCCCCTTTCGCTATGACAAAGGAAGTTATTTTTTCGCAAGCCGCCTGTCAATTAAGGAATAATAACGCGCCGGGAGGGATTTTCTTGCTAATTTCGCCGCGCCATGAAGTACGGGAAAATCCTTTTGATCCTTGCCCTCCTGCTGGGCTGCACGTGGACGGGACGGGCGCAAGCCCCCGCGGAAAGCGACAGCGTGGCCGGCGACGACACGCCCGCCACGCCGATAGAGGTGCGCGTGGGCCGCGTGGCCTATCGCGGGGACAGCATTCCCCACGTCATCATGCCCACATTCTATAAGTACCCGCCGCTGCGCTTCAAGAACAAGCGCGAGATAGAGCGCTACAACCGCCTGGTGGCTAACGTGAAGAAGCTCCTCCCGCTGGCGCGCCTGGCGAAATACACCGTCATCGAAACCTACGAGTATCTTCAGACGCTGCCCGACGAAAAGGCACGGCGCGAACACCTCCGGGCCGTCGAGGAAGGGCTCAAGAAACAATACGCCCCGACACTCAAAAAGCTGTCGCGCTCGCAGGGCCGCCTGCTCGTCAAGCTCATTGACCGCGAATGCGGCCAGACGGGCTACCACATTGCCCAAGCCTTCGTCGGCTCGTTCAAGGCCAACATGTACCAGACACTGGCCTTCTGCTTCGGCAACAGCCTGACGCGGCGCTACGACCCCGAGGGCGACGACCGCTTCACGGAGCGCGTGGTCCGCATGGTCGAGAGCGGACAACTCTGACCGCCTTCCCCTCCACAAGCCGCCGGGCCGGGACTTCCTTTGCGGAACATCCCGGCCCGGCGGCTTTTGGGCTGGCGGCAGGCACGCGGCGGCTCAGAGGCCGCCCAGGTCGTCGTAGGCCGTCTGCAACAGCGCGTTGGCGGCAGCGGCACGCCCGGCCGACGGGGCCGGACGCTCCTCGAGCACCCGCTGCGGCTTGGAGAGCAGGTTGAGCGAAGTGTAGCCCGTGCTGTCCATGTACCAGATGCCTTCGCTCCACACGTGGACGGCGGAGGGCCGCGTATAGGTGCGGCTCAGCACGTCGCGGCTGAAGCGGAAATCGTCGTGCGGCAGTCCCAGCTGCCCGAGCAACGTGGCGGGCAGGTCGGTCTGGTTACACAGGAGGTCCACCACGCGGTGCCCGCGCACGGCCCCGCCGGTCCATATCATCGGGATGTGCGCGCGGCGCGGGTCGCCGGCGGCAATGCCTTCGGGATAGCCGATGCCGTGGTCCGGCAATATGACCACGAGCGTGTTGGCCCATTGCGACGTCTCGCGGAAGCGGTCCACGAAGCGGCCGATGCAGTCGTCGAGATAGGCCATGGCGTTCGCCACCGTGTCGCCCTTGATGCGGGCGTAGGGCACGCCCCACGGTTCGTGGCTGGCCAGGGTGAGCACCGCCGTGTGCCAAGGCTGCTCGCCGCTGCGCCCGGCCAGCTCCTCCAGCAGGCGGTCGAAGACAAAACGGTCCGTCACGCCCCAGTCGTGCGTACGGCGCAGCTCGGGCGGGAAAGAGGTGTCGCCCGCCGTGCGGCCGTAGCCCGTCGACAGCAGATAACCGTTGGTGTTGGTGAAATTAATGTCGCCGCCATAAAGGAAGTCCGTCGCATAGCCGGCCTGCGCCAGGCTGCGCGCGATGGAGGGCAAGTGGGCACACTTCGAGGGCAGCTTCATCACACTCACGTCGGGAAAGGCCGGATAGCCACTGAGCGCGCAGACGGTGCCGCGGTCTGTGCGGAAGGAATTGGCGTAGCACTGCGTGAAGACAACGCCCTCGGCGGCCAGCCCGTTGAGCCGCGGCGTGACGGAAGGGTCGGCGAGCGAGTCGACGGCATGGACAAACGTCCCGCCGCAGCCCTCCATGAGGATGAGCAGGACGTTGGGACGCCGGACGCGGAGCAGCGTGTCGGGGGCTACAGAGCGTGTGCCGTAGCCCAGCGTGGCGAATATGCGGGCGCGCTCCGCTTCGGGGAAATAGTCGTGAAGCTGGGCGTAGTCCTTGGTCTTGAGTGCGGAGGACACGAGGCTGAAAGCGGGGTTGACGGCGGCGTGGTTCAGGAACTGCACGTCGCTGAAATAGACCATGCCGACGTTGGCCGTGGACTTGCCCACGCCGCCGCGGATGCCCAGGAAGAGCAGGCCGCCCACGACGACGGCGGCACACGTGGCGGCCACGCGGCGGCGCACGGGAGGCAGCTCGCGGGGAAAGAGGCGGACGAGCGCGAAGAACAGCGCCAGACCGACCAGGACAATGGCGACGACCGCCCCGAAAAGATAGCCCGCGCTGACACTGGCGGCCACGCCGCGCGGCGAGTCGAGGTAGTTGAACACCGTGCCGTCGAGTTTCACGTCCCAAAAGGCATAGAGGCACGTGTCCGCCACGAAAATGACCGCCAGCACGGCCGCCACGATGGCGGAATAGACGCTGTAGCCCAGACGCAGGCGGGGAATGCGCACCCACGCACTCAGCGCGACGGCCAGCCACGGCAAAGCCGTGAGGTAGCCTGCCGTGGCGAGGTCGAGCGGCAGTCCGTGCCACCACAAGGCCAGGAAGTCCGCCAGAGAGACGCCGGTCTCCGCGGGCGCGTCGCAGAGCACGAAGCCGGCCTTAGCCAGGAAAAACACGACAAGCAACACCCCGTAGAAACGGAGCAGGAAGAAGAAACGGGTTCGCATGGGCTTATAATCTAAATGAAAACTGGGCCGCAGCCCGGGGCAAATTTACGAGAAAAGTCCGATGCCGCCGTCCTTTCGCCCGAAAAAAGCGCGGCGGCCGCAGCCAATGTGCGGGCGGCATACCCTTGCCCTCCGGCGGACGCCGTCTGCCGGAAGAAACACGGGGCTAAGGCCCGCAGCCACGGAGCTAAGCCCGGTCGCGCCGGGGCTAAGGCCCGTGGCAGGACGCCCGCATGGCCGGCGGGCGCGAAGCGGCGAAGCCAACGGAACACGCGGCGACGTGCTTCCCGCGCGGCGGCTCCCGGCTCTGCGGCCGTGGGGACACAAAAAAGCCCCCTGCCGGCACAGGCCGGCAGGGGGCTGTAAGGATGGATGCCCTAAGGGAAGGGTCAGTGTTCCGGAGCGAAGAGGGGGTCCCAGGCGGGCAGCAGTTCGGGCTTCTGCTCAAGGAGCTTGAGCGTGGCGGCGGGGACGTATTTTTTCTCCACCACGAGGCGGAACATGTATTCGTTGAACCACTCGTCCGTCATGATGAGATGTCCCTGATAACCGGCCGAAGGTCCCCACGAGTTTTCCACCATCCACTTCTTCGGCTTGCCGTCGGCGTCGAGGTCCACGGCCATGAGGGTCATGGCATGGGAGGAAGCGGAAGCGAAGGTGCGGATGCGGTCGGCCTTGTTCATCGGGAAGTCCGTACCGAAAAGCGAAGCGTAGTCGTAGTTGTCGAGCGAAAGCACGCCCGTGGAGCTGTCGTAAAACTTGCCGACGTCGCAGCTGAAGTACATCATCGTGCTGTCCTTGATGGAGGCGATGGCCATCTGCTTGATTTCGTCGATGGGCAAGTTGAGGAACGTCCACTGGTTACCGTCGTAGCTGTGGCGGTCCATGTCGATGGTATAGGTCTTATGGTAAGGCCGCGAAGGGTCGTTCATCAGCATCACGTAGTCATTCTTCAGGTCGAGTCCGACGTACTCCTTGTAAAAAGACAGCGGGGTGTAGCGTTTGGTCTCTACGGGCTTGCCGGCGGCGTCCCGGCGTGTCCACGTGAACTCGGCGGGCGGTTCGCCCAGGCAGATGGACAGGATGTGATAGACGGTGCCGAGCATCTCCGTCTTGCGGCGCTGGAGGTCGTCCGCCGAGGTGCCTTTGGCAACGGCGTCGCGCAGCTCCAGGCCGTACTGGCGCAGCTTGAGGGAGATGATTTCGGCCATTTTGCCCGTATTGTTGGCGTTATAGCTTTCGGGCATCACTTCGGCGGGCACAAGGCCGTATTTGGACACGATGTCCTGCACGCCGCAGAAAGTGCCGCCGTCGCTCAGCGGATGCTGGAAGAGCCAGGTCACCAACTGGTCGTCCATGGGCTTGGAGGCGTTGTCGATGACGGCCTGGAGGAAGAGGTTGGACTTCTCCAGCTGGTCGTAGAAGAAGCCGTATGCCTGCGAAAAGCGGAAATCGCCCAGGCCGTAGCGGGCAATTATCTTGGCCCGCATCACGTTAAGCCCGGAGAAAAGCCAGCAACGGCCCGAGGCTTTCTGGTCCGTGATGCCTTTGCTCTCGACACGGTTGGAAAAATACTTGTCTTGGGTGCTGGGATTGTCGGCAGCCGTGGCGAGCTTGTTGATACTGCTCCCGTTCAGGGCGTTACGCAAGGCGCGGTCGGCAGCCGTGGCCGGACGGGCGGAGCGTATCTCCTTGAGCATTTCGTCGGTGATGCCGCCCGGACCGACCTGGGCAGGCAACGAGGCGGCCGGGACCGCCAGCAAGAGGGTGAGTAGGATTTTTTTCATTGTTATTTCTTTTATGGATTCATGTCGTTTTTCCCAAAAGCGGGATAAAGGCGGCCCGCCAGCCAATAGAGCAGGAAGGCCGAGGCCAGTCCCCCGAAGACGTCGACCAAGTAGTGCGCCTCGATGTAGACTGTGCTGGCACACAGCAAGATATAGAGCGGAAGGACCGCATACATCAGCCCCCGGCGGTTGCGGCGGAGCAGAAGCATCAGAATGGTGCTGATGCCCACGTGGGACGAGGGAAAGGCAGCCGTGGGCCGTTCCCCGCTCGCCTGCGTGGCTTCCACCATGTCGCGGAACAGACCGCTGGGCGTCGGCGACGGGTTCAGCTCCGTATGGTAGCGGAAATAATCGCCCACGGCTGGGAAGTGGCCGGCCTGGACGGCGTCGAGCCCGATGGCGTGGTAGTAATATTGCGGGCCGGCCACGGGAAGGAACAAGTAGACAAGGTAGTAGAAGAAAAAGGAAAGAAGCACGACAAAGGCCGTGCGACTGAAGAGTTTCCGGTTCGTAAAAAGAGGGGAGAGAACCGTAAGGGCAATGAGCGGATAATAGGAAAAATAGCCCAAATGGAAAAGCTCGCTCCATCCTTTCTCCGGCAGAAGGTGAAAGAAAAGCAGGGCCGGCTGACAGCCGAACAGGCGCTGGTCGAGCAAAGCGAAAACATGGTCCAGATTGCCGAACAACTGGCAGAACTCATACGTATCGGGATACCAATAGGCCAAAAGGGAGAGCGGATAGAGATAGCGCAGCAACAACGAGCCGCGGGTAGGCATCCATATATATATAACGCGCGTGGCCACAAGGCCTGCCACAACGAGCGCCCGCCCGTGAATCAGCTGCGCGGGGTCGGTCATCCGTCCCCACAACAAGAAGATGAGGAATGTCGTGGCAAGAGCGTAGGCCAGCGTCACTTTTTCCACGCCGAGCATACCGACACGGCGGGGCAGATGTTCCAGGAGATTCAAAGCCATCGTTCTTTCTTGTACCAAGCAACCGTTTCGGCGACGCCGCGCTCCAAGGGGAAACGCGGCACATACCCGAGTTCGCGGCGTGCAGGCCCGATGTCGCACTGCCAGTTGCGCTGTTTCATGATGTGATATTTGTCCATGTTGAGCGTAGCAGTACGCCCTGTCGCGGCCGCCCAGCCGCCGACGATGCCGCAAACGACGCGCAGCATCCACAGCGGCGCCTTGATGCGGAAAAACCTGTGGATGCCCATCTCGCGGCTTAGCAAGTCGGAAAAATCGCGGGACGCATAAGCGCCGCCGTCGGTCAGGAAATAAGCGCGGCCGCTCTCCCCTCGCTCCAATGCCAGGATAGCGGCCTCGACCAAGTCGGCCACGTAGATGAATGTAAGGACCTGCGGGCGCCAGCCTACGGAGAAGTCCACACGCCGGGCTATGCTTTTGGCCATCAGATAGTAGTCGCGCTCACGGGGTCCGTAAACGCCCGTCGGCCGCAGGATGACGTAGTCCGGCGCATGGTCAAGCAAGGCCAGCCTCCTTTCGGCCTCGAGCTTGCTTCTGCCGTAGGCCGTGTCGGGCCGCGGCTCGTCGCTCTCGTGCATGATGCCCCCGTCGGTCTCGTGTATCGGGCCGCACACGCTCAATGAACTGATAAAGACCATCCGGCCGGTGAGCGCGCCAGTTTCTACGAGCAAGCGGGCCAGACGTAGTGTCCCTTCGGTGTTGACGCGGAAGAAATCGGACTCCCTGCGGCACTTTGTCGCGCCGGCGGCATGGATTACGTAGTCCCAAGGACCGTGCCCGGCACAGTGATGCTCCAGCTGGACGCGCAGCCTGTCGCTGTCGCCCAAATCCAGTTCCACGAAGCGGATGCGGGAATCGGACAAATAGCGGCGGCTACTGGTCGGCCGCACGGCAGCCCACACGACAGCTCCTTCGGCAAGTGCACGCTCTACGAGGTGACTGCCGATGAAACCGCTGGCTCCGGTGATGAGTATTTGCTTATGTTCCAGATTCATGAAGTAATCGTTTCGGGCCACGGCGCTTAGAGCGAAATCTGCTCCACGTCCACCTGTCCGTGCATGAACAGGGCGGCGCTCTCGCGGAACTTCTCCGCGCTTTCCGTCGTCAGGTAGTGGCACTTCCCGCCTGTGGAAAGGCGCGCCGCCATCTCGGGGTGGCGGTGCAGATAGTCGGCGAGACTCGCCGCCACGTATTCCCCTTGCGGCACGATGCGCACGCCGGGCGGCGTGTATTTTACAATCTTGTTCATGAGCAAGGGATAGTGCGTACACCCCAACACCAACGTGTCAATCGCCGGGTCCAGACGCATGATGCCCTCGATGCGCTTGCGGACGAAATAGTCCGCGCCGGGAGAGTCGAACTCATAATTTTCGACAAGCGGCACCCACATGGGACACGCCTGCCCCGTGACGACAATGTCCGGGGCTATCTTGTGCAGCTCCAAGGCGTAGGAACCGGAGTTGATAGTCCCGGCGGTAGCGAGCACGCCGACATGACGCGAGCGGGTAAGCCTGCCGACCACTTCCACCGTCGGGCGGATTACGCCCAATACGCGGCGGCCACCGCCCCAACGCGCCAGGTCGCGCTGCTGTATGGTACGCAGGGCTTTGGCCGAGGCCGTGTTGCAGGCCAATATGACCAGCGGGCAGCCCCGCCGGAAAAGTGCCTCGACGGCCTCAAGCGTGTAGCGGTATATGACTTCAAAGGAATGGCTGCCGTAGGGCGCACGGGCGTTGTCGCCCAAATAGAGATAGTCATATTGGGGCAGGACCTGGCGGATCTGGCGCAGGATGGTCAGACCGCCGTATCCTGAATCGAAGATGCCGACAGGGCCGCCGCACGGCCCTTCGGACGGTTTCGCAACTGACTCTCCGGAATGAAAGGTTGTCATGTAGGAAACAGCTTTATAACGTCGATTGCCGCCGGCCCGCCGGTCAGGGCTGCGGATAGAGTTTCTGCCAGACGTAGCGTGTGGCGTCTTCCGTCAGGGCCGGTTGCAGAAACGGGCAGGTCTCTGCGTCGAGATTCACTATCATATCGTATCCCCGCTCCAAGCCGACTGTCCGGATGGCCGCGTCGAGCTTGCGCCGGACGGGCTCCTCGATTGCGGCGGCGGCTTCCCGCAGCAGGCTGTCGGCCTCGCGGCGGAAAGCCAGGCCTTTTTCCATTTCGTCCTGCAAGTCGCGCTGCCGTTTCAGAAGGATGTTCTGCGGAAAATCCTTCTGTCCTTGCAGAAATTCGGCAAACATACGTTTGAACGACATCTCGTTGTAGGAAGCTTCGAGCTCGTACTTCTCGCGCAACTGCCTTACCTGTGCCTGCGCTTCCGCGTATTCTGGCATGGCGTGCAGCAGGGAGTCGTAGCGGAGACTGCCGTAGCGGACCTGTGCCCCGGCCTGGTTCGGCGCGAGCATGGCTGCGACGACCCAGCAAAGGAGGAAAAGGATTCTTCTCATGGATTCGGTAACCGTGTGCTGGTCGGAATAGGTACGGTTGCAAATGTACCACATTTTTTCAATACGGCAAAACTCTTTCCCCGTTTTGGCCGCCGCCCGCCTTTCTGCAGGCTGCGGCGGCCGCCTTTTTCGCCGGCCACGCAATTAAATATATGGAGGATATCCCTTATATTTGCACTGTCGTGCCATGTGGCACGCCGTTTAATGACTAAATGTTGACATTCCATGAAATCATTTTTCCGCCTTTTGCTTGGCCTTTGCTGGTGTCTCGCCGCCCACAGTCTCCCGGCTGCCGGGCAGAGTTTCTCCACTGCCGGCTTTTACGCGCTGCCCGGCACGGGCCGCACGGCCTACAATATGAATCCCGGGTGGCGTTTCCACAAGGGAGCGGTCTCGGGCGCCGAGCGGCCCGATTTCGACGACAGTGCGTGGACAAGCGTTGCCTTGCCGAACGGCATAGAACTGCTTCCGACCGAAGCCAGCGGCGGACTCAACTACCAGGGCGAGGTCTGGTACCGCAAGCGCTTTGCCGCAGACCGCGCATGGGAAGGCAAGCAGGTGTTCCTTCACTTTGAAGCCATCATGGGCCGGTCCGAAGTGTGGATAAACGGCGTGCGGGTCGCCGCGCACACCGGCGGCTACCTTCCCATCATAGCCGACCTGACCCCTTACCTTAAGCCCGGGGAGGAGAACGTGGTGGCCGTGCGTGCCGACAACTCCGACGACCCGTCCTATCCGCCCGGAAAGCCGCAGGCCGACTTGGACTTCACCTACTGCGGCGGCATCTACCGGGACTGCTGGCTCGTGGTGCACAACCGCGTCTACATCACCGACCCCAACTACGAGTCTGTCGAAGCCGGGGGCGGGCTTTTCGTGGCCTTCGACGACGTCTCTGAGAAATCGGCCCGCATGCGCCTTTCCCTCCACGTGCGCAACGCCACGAGCCGCCCGTTCTCCGGACAGGTGGTCTACGACCTGTGCGACGCTTCCGGCCGGCCCGTAAAGACGCTGCGCGGCCGCCTGAGCGTCGGCGCCGGGAAAGCCCGTACCGTGAAGCAGGAAGCCACCGTCTGGAGCCCGCATCTGTGGTCGCCGGACAGTCCTTACCTCTACCGCCTCCAGGTGCGCATCCTGGACAGCGAGGGCCACATCGTCGACGGATACGCACAGCGCACAGGCATCCGCAGTTTCGAATTCCGCGGCGAGGAAGGCTTCTGGCTCAACGGCAAGCCCTTCGGCGAACCGCTGATAGGCGCCAACCGCCACCAGGACTTTGCCGTCGTGGGCAATGCCCTGTCCAACAGCCTGCACTGGCGCGATGCCAAGAAGCTGCGCGACGCCGGCCTGCGCGTCATCCGCAACGCACACTATCCGCAGGACCCCGCCTTCATGGACGCTTGCGACGAACTGGGCCTGCTGGTCATCGCCAACACGCCCGGATGGCAGTTCTGGAACAACGAGCCGGCTTTCATCGACCACGTTTATGACGACATCCGCGCCATGGTACGCCGCGACCGCAACCGGCCGTGCATCTGGCTTTGGGAACCTATTCTCAACGAGACGAACTACCCGGACGACTTCGCCCGCAACACTGTCGGCATCATCCGCCGCGAATATCCCGTCTCCTCTTGCTACATGGCCTGCGACGCCACCGCGCGCGGCAACGAGTATTTCCCGGTCCTCTTCGCCCACCCCGCCAACGGCGGCGACAGTTCCTCCGAAGCCTCTCCCATGCGCAAGGGCACGGCCTACTTTACCCGCGAATGGGGCGACAATGTGGACAACTGGTCCTCGCACAACTCGCCCAGCCGGGCCTCGCGCGCATGGGGCGAAGTGCCTATGCTCGTGCAGGCCAAGGGTTACGCGAGGCCCGACTACCCTTACACCTGCTACGACGCGCTGTGGCGCACACCGCCCCAGCACGTGGGCGGCTGCCTCTGGCACGCTTTCGACCACCAGCGCGGCTACCACCCCGACCCCTTCTACGGCGGCCTGATGGACGCCTTCCGCCAGCCGAAGCTGTCCTACGAAATGTTCCGCGCGCAACGCCCCGCGGCAGACAATCCCCAGCTTCCGGCCGAAACAGGGCCTATGGTTTTCATCGCCCACGCCATGACCCCCTTCTCGCCGGCCGACGTCACGGTCTACAGCAACTGCGACGAAGTGAGGCTCACGTGCGGAAAGGACGGACCTGTCTACACCTACCACCGTCCCGACAGTGCCCAAGGGATGCCCTCGCCCGTCATCGTGTTCCCCGGCGCGTTCGACGTGATGCAGGACAAGCGTCACTGCCGCTCGGGCCACGCCGCCGACTCTTACCTCCTGGCCGAAGGGCTTGTGGACGGGAAAGTCGTGGCCACGCACAAGGTACTGCCGGCCCGGCGGGCCACAAAAGTCCGTCTCCGTGCCGACGACGAAGGACTGGCCCCACAGGCCGACGGGTCCGACCTGCTGACGGTCGTCGCCGAAATAGTGGACGACAACGGCACCGTCAAGCGGCTGAACAACTCCATGGTCCGCTTTGAAGTGGAGGGCAACGGCTCGCTCGTGGCCGACGAGGCGACGTTCACCAACCCGCGGGCCGTGCAATGGGGCTCCGCGCCGGTGCTTGTCCGCACCACAACGCAGCCCGGCAGCATCACGGTGCGGGCCTACGTCGTAGGCCACGGCGTCCACCGCCCGCAACCGGCCGAACTCACCATACAGACACAGGCCGCCGCGCTGCCCCTCGTCCCGGGCCGCTAAGTGGCCTGCCCGCGCCGGTACTTCCCGCAGCCACGCGCCTAAGCCCCGTAGCCGCGGGCCTTAGGCCGGAAAAAACGGGGCTTAGCCCCGTAGCGCCCGCCCCGCCGCAACAACCGCCGTCGCCGCTCCCGCCGGACCTCAATCCTGCGGGAGCGGCGACGGCCGCTTTTCCCCGGACGGCTTGCCGGCCTCCGGCTTGTGCCCCACGTGAATCACCATGAGGTCGGCCCAGTCCGTCGTATAGGCGGGCGAGCGGTATTCGCGGCGGGCCGCTTCCTCCGCGTGGCCCTGGGAAGCCACGCGCAAGGCGTCGCGGCCGTTTTTGCGGCGCACGCTGTCGATGGCGGCCAGCAAACGTTCCTGCCGCTTCCGGTCCACGCTGTCGAAAAGGCTGCTCTGCACACCGCCGTGCTCGATGCCGGCCAGGGCGACGCCGGCCTTTTTGTATCCATAGCCCATCCGGTAGATGCGCTCCAGACAGCGGACGGCGGCGCCGATGATTTCGCGCAAGTCGCTTGTGGCCACTTCGAGCGTCTCGCTGGCGGCGTTGGCATACTGCGGCAAGTCGGGGCGGAAGCGGTCCGTGCGGATGTAGGTGGTGACGATGCGGGCCGCGCCGCCGTTGCGGCGCAGGCGGTCGGCACAGTGGTCGGCAAAGTCGGCCACCATGGCGCGCAGGTCCTCAA
Organism: uncultured Prevotella sp.; assembly: GCA_902464615.1. Classification (GTDB taxonomy): domain Bacteria; phylum Bacteroidota; class Bacteroidia; order Bacteroidales; family Bacteroidaceae; genus Alloprevotella. Next base: position 18,832 of record CABQKA010000003.1, read on the forward strand.
AGTCCGTAAGGGGCGTCTTGAAGGAACGGGAAGAGGTGACGCTCTTGCGGGCCAAGGCAGGCTCAAGCCCGATGACAGAGCGCCCGCACAGTTCGTGCCACATGTTCAGTCCGGGCAAGGCGAGCGTGCGCCTCACGCGCAGCGGCTTCCACTGCGTCAGGTCCCACGCCGTCTGCACCCCTTGTGCGCGGAGCGTCTCGACGTGGCGCCGGCCCACGCCCCAGACGTCGCCGATGCCGGTGAGGCGGAGCGCCTTGACACGCTTCTCGTCCGTGTCAATCAGGCAGCATCCGCGGTAGCCCGGGTAACGCTTGGCGAAGCGGCTCGCCACCTTGGCCAGCGTCTTGGTCGGGGCGATGCCGACACTGACGGGGATGCCCGTCCAGCGCTGCACGACGGCGGCAAGGCGGCGGCCCAGCTCCTCGGGCGCGGCAATGCCGTCGAGGTCGAGGAAGCACTCGTCGATGCTGTAGACTTCGATACGCGGCACGAAGCGGCTGATGACGGACATCACGCGCCGCGACATATCGCCATAGAGGACCATATTCCCCGAACGGACCTGGAGCGTCCCCTCCTCGGCCAGCCGGCGCAGGCGGAAGAAAGGCGTGCCGCGCTTCACGCCAAGGGCTTTGGCCTCGTTGCTGCAAGCCACGACACACCCGTCGTTGTTCGACAGGACAACGACGGGACAGTCCTGCAGGCGGGGGTCGAAGACGCGCTCGCAGCTGACGAAGAAATTATTGCAGTCCACCAGGCCGAACACCGCAGCTCCTTTCCGCGCCGACGGGGTCAGCGCACTTTATGAATCACATAGGTGACAATGCCCCAGATGCCGAAGCCGTCGGCCGCGTCGGCGCGCATCGGGCGGTAGGCCGGGTTGGCCGGGATAAGGATGGCGTGGTCAGAATGAAGCTCGACGTACTTCACCGTATATTCCCCTCCCACGCGGCAAACGGCCACGTCGCCGTCGCGCGGCTCGACAGAGCGGTCGATGACCATGATGTCGCCGTCGAAGATACCGGCCTCTTCCATGGAGTCGCCTTCCACACGGCCGTAGAACGTGCTCTCGGGATGGGCCACCAGTTCGCGGTTCAAGTCGATGGCGCGGCCCGGATAGTCCTGGGCGGGCGAAGGGAAGCCGGCCCGCACGCCGCTGTCGGCAAAGGGGCGTTCCAGCTCGGAACGTAAATCCGCTTCAAAAATCTTCAAGTCTTCCATGCGGCAAAGATAACATTTATTTTCCGGCTTCCTTTTTCCGCCCGTGACAGAAAAAAGGACAGTGCTGCGCAGATTTCTCCCGTCACGTACAAAAGCATCGCCGGAAAAACGTTACCTTTGCAGACGCGTCAGCGGTTGGGCCGCCACGCCACCGGCACCGGCCCATGAAAAGGGAAACGGGTGAGAGTCCCGTGCAGTCCCGCTGCTGTATTTCCTTCGTATCCCCCAAACCGGAGAAAGCCACTGCGTGCCGCCACGGCACGCGGGAAGGCGTTTGGGGAAAGGATGAGCCAGAAGACCTGCCGCGACGCCGTCCGGGCACATTGCCTCCGAGGAGAGGCCCTGCCGGGGCAACATTCCATTACTCCTACTCCAGCCGATGAGACTCTGCATCCCTGCCGCAGTCCGGCGGATGGCCGCCTTGTTGTGTGCGGCGTCAGCCTGCGCGGCCGTATGCCCGCAACCGGCCGACACGCTCCGCCGCGTGTTGGGCGAAGCCCGGGTGAGCGCCAGCCGCTTGCCCGGAGGACTGTCTGCCGGCACGCCGCTCCAGCTCCTGGACTCGGCGGCACTGCGCCGCAACGGAGCGGCAGACATCGGCGCGGCGCTGCGGCGGCTCGCCGGCGTCAACCTGCGCGACTACGGCGGCGCCGGCGGACTCAAGACAGTGAGCGTGCGCGGCCTGGGCGCGGCCCATACTGCCGTGAGCTACGACGGAATGCCCGTAAGCGACGCCCGCGGCGGACAGGTCGACCTAGGACAGTTTCCCCTGGAACGGCTGGCGGGCATAGGCCTGAGCGTAACGGATGCGCCGGAACTGCTCTGCCCGGTACGCGCCGTGGCCGCGGCAACCGTGCGCCTCACGACGGCCCGCCCGGAAATGCGGCGGGGCCTGCACGGCGAGGCCGCGCTCAGCTTCGGTTCGTTCGGCCAGGCCCAGCCCTCGCTCCGCCTGGCTACGGCGGCGGGACCGCGCACCACGCTGAGCGCCGCCGCCGACTTCCGCTACGGCCGCAACGACTATCCCTTCACGCTGCGCAACGGACAGCTGGTCAGCCGCGAGAAGCGCCGCAACAGCCGGATGCAGGCCTGGACAGGCGAGCTGGACGCGCTCCACAAGACGCGCCGCGGCGGCACCGTGAGCGGCAAGGCCTACTACTACGACTCCCACCGCCGGCTGCCGGGCCAAGTGACGCTCTACACCGACGAAGGCGACGAACGGCTGCGCGAACGCACCGCCTTCGCGCAGGCCTTATGGCAACAAAGCTGCGGCGCGCTGCGCTTCATGGCAGGAGGCAAGTTCAACTGGCAGCAAAGCAACTACGCCGACATCGACGCGCAATACCCCGGCGGCGCCCTACGCCAGCACTACTGGCAACGGGAATGGTACGCCACAGCCGGGGCTGCATGGCAACGGGGAGCATGGGGCGCGGCCTACGCCCTTGATTTGGTCCACAACGGCCTGAACAGCAACCAGCCGGCCGACAGCCACGCAGCGCGCCTCGGCATCCTGCAAAGCCTCTCGCTACGCTACGCCACACGCCGGCTGACGGCCACGGCACGCCTCACGGGCCACATCTACCGCAACCGGAGGGACGGCGGCGCGGCCCGCGACGCGGAGCGCCTCGCCCCGGTGGCCTCGCTTTCCTGGCTGGCGCTGGAGCGGCAGGGACGGACGACGGCGCGCCTTTACCTGAGGGCCTCGGCAGAGGAACACTTCCGCGTCCCCACGTTCACAGAGTCCTATTACTATCACTTAGGCTCGCAGGACCTGCGGCCGGAAGTGGCACGCCGGGCAGGGGGAGGGCTGACCCTCTTCCTCGAGGGCGGAAGAGGAAGCCTCCGCCCCACGCTCGCCTTCACGGCCGACGGCTACGGCGGAACGGTGCACGACCGCATCACCAGCATCCCGTACAACCTGTTCGTATGGCGCACGGTCAACTTCGGGAAAGTGCGGACAGCCGGGCTCGACCTGTCGCTCCAGACCAGCATCCGGCCCGCACGCGGCCACCTGCTCACGCTGCAAGGCAACTATTCGCTGCAACGGGCCTCCGACCGCTCGGACCCCGCCAGCCGCAGCTACGGCCTGCAACCGGCCTACATGCCCCGCCACACGGGTGCGGCCAGCCTGGCCTACGAGTCGCCCTGGCTGGGCGCGGTGGTCTCGGTCGCCGGTGCTTCGGAACGGTGGAGCACCCACGAGCACACGTCCGGCACATGCCTGCCGGGCTATGCCGAAGTAGGATTCTCGCTCTACCGTTCGTTCGCCGTGGGCCGCTGCCGGCTCGACGTCCGCGCCGACCTCTCCAACGCGTTCGACAAGCAGTATGAAGTCGTCCGGCGCTACCCCATGCCGGGCCGGAGCTGGCGCCTCTCGCTACGCGCCGAGTGGTGACCGGCAGCAGGCCGCTGCCCCGCTCCCTTGCCACAGATTCATGTCAAACCATCCAATACATATTTTTATGAACATCCTGAAGTATTCCGCCGCAGCGTTGGCCGCAACGCTGCTCCTCGCCTCCTGTTCGGACGACGACCCGGCCGGTCCCGTCATCGACCCGCCCACGTTCACAACCGGCTCGGGCGCTTACGTGCTGAACCAAGGCAGCTTTTACAGCGGTATTGAGGGCTCGCTGGACCGCATCGGCCTGCACGACGACACGTACACCAGCAACCTCTTCGCCACGGTCAACGGCCAAAGCCTCGGCGACTCGCCGCAAAACGGCATAGCCTACGGCTCGCACCTCTACATCGCCATGTACGCCTCCAACCTCGTATGGGTTGCCGACCGTCTCACGGCGCGCATCGTCAAGCAGATTCGGACGAACGAGCCGGAAGGTATCTGCGCGGCCGGGGGGTACGTGTACGTATCGAACAATGACGGCTACGTGACCCGCATCGACACGCTCACGCTCGACGTGGCGGGCCAGGTGGCCGTAGGGCCGAACCCCGCCCAAATGACCACGGCGAACGGTTACCTGTACGTTTCCGTCTCGGACGGCTACAACTCGGCCGGCGGCTATGCCGACGGCTTCCGCGTGGCGAAGCTGGACATCGCAGACGGCGCTTTCGAGAAGGTGAAGGATATTACCGTAGGCATGAACCCCGGGCCTATCGAAGCCGACCCGTCGGGCAACGTCTTCGTCGTCTGCCGTGGCGACTACGCCTCCACGCTGCCGAAAATCCAGAAAATCGCGCCGGACGACGCCGTCACGGACTTCGCCCCGGGCACGGACATCGCTATCTGGAAGTCCAGGCTTTATGCCGTCTACAACTTTACGGACTGGACCACTTATGAAAGCGTGACGACCTACTCCGCCTACGACACCCACTCGGGCCAGCTCCTGACGGACGAACTCCTGCCGGCCGACAGCCTGCCGGCCTCGCCAATCGGCATCGACGTATGCCCGGCGAACGGCGACATCTACATCGGCACGCAGCCCTCGGCCTACGACTACACGTCGCCGGGCTACGTCTACCGCTACAACAGCGAGGGGCAGATTGTCCGCCGCTACGACGCGGGCGTCTATCCCTGCGCCGTCATCTTCTATTAAGCCGGCCGCTTCCGGCCCTCCCGCGTGGCGCGGAGCCTGCCCGCACGGGCAGCCCGCGCCACGCGCCGTAAAGGGGAATCCGCGGACGGCGGACGGGCCTTAGTCCCGTTTTTACGGGGCTAAGGCCATTTTTAACGGGACTAAGGCCCGTCGTCCGGGATTTATTCCGTAATTTTAACGCCGTTATCATTCACTCCGTTTTCACCCTTTTGCTTATGAAGAATTTTATCAAACTGTTTCTCGCCCTAAGCCTGGGCACGGCCGCCCTTATGCCGGAAGCCGGCGCCAAAACGCTGATTCCCAAGCCCATGAGCCAGACGGCGGGCGAAGGAACGTTTACTTTCACGGCGGAAACGCAAGTATCCTGCGGGAACCTGCCGGACAGCCTGAAGGCCGAGGCCGAGGGCTTCGTCAAAGCCTTCAACACGGCGTCGGGCCTGGGCATAGAGACCACCTCGGCGGCCGACGCAGCCATTGTCTGCACCGTGCCGGCCGACGACGAGTTGGGAAACGAGGGCTACCGGCTCGACGTGACGCCCGAACGCATCACGGTGCAGGCCCGCACGGCGGCCGGATTCTTTTATGCCTTCCAGTCGCTCAAGATGCTCCTCCCGAACAACGTAATGGCTGAAAAGGCCGACCCGCGCGTATCGGCATACAGCGTCCCGGCAGTCGCCATCACAGACCGCCCGCGCTTCGGCTACCGCGGCTTCATGCTCGACTGCTCGCGCCACTTCTGGACGGTCGGGCAGCTCAAGCGCATGCTCGACGTCATGGCCTACTACAAGATGAACCGCTTCCACTGGCACCTGACCGACGACCAGGGCTGGCGCTTCGAGATGCCGAAGTACCCGCGGCTTACGACCGTAGGGGCCACGCGCCAGGGCTCTTACGACGTGGATATGAAGTACGGGCGCTACTACGTAGCGGACCAGTACGGCCCATACTTCTACACCGTAGAGGACATGAAGGAAATCGTGGCCTACGCCGCCGAACGCCACATCGAAGTAATCCCCGAAGTGGAGATGCCGGGACACATGACGGCCGCCATGACCGCCTATCCCGAGTTCTCGTGCACGCCCTACGGCGCACACCGCCTGTGGAACGACGGCGGCATATCGGGCGACGTGCTCAACATCGGCAACCCCGAAGCCGTACAGTTCTGCAAAGACATCCTCGACGAGCTGGCCGCCATCTTCCCCTCGCGCTACATCCACATAGGCGGCGACGAATGCCCCTCGGCGGCATGGGAGACGAACGCTGAATGCCAGGCGCTTTACGCCGAGCTGGGACTGACAAGCTACCGCGCCCTGCAAAGCCACTTTACCCATGAACTGGCACAGTATATGGCCAGCAAGGAAGACCCCAAGGACCGGCGGAAGCTCATTGCCTGGAACGAGAGCGTGACCGCAGGAGGCTCGGACACGGAGCTACTGAAAGAGGACGGCCTGACCATCATGTGCTGGACGGGGGCAGACAACGCATCGAGCGTGGCCGAACAGCTCGGCATGCCCACTATCCTCACGCCGCAGCCGCAGTACTACATCAACCGCAAGCAAAGCACCGAGCCCGACGAGGTATTCAACGCAGGCAACGGCACGGACTGCACGCTCGAGGTCGTCTATAACCACCAGCCGCAGGTGAGGGCCGGGACCATCGGCGTGCAAGGCACGTTCTGGTGCGAGCACGTCTCTTCGAACGAAGGCTTGGAATACCAGGCCCTGCCCCGTCTCATCGCCCTGGCCGAATCGGCCTGGACACCGCAGTCCGGGAAAGATTTCAACGACTTCGTGGAACGCCTGCGCGCCGACACGGCCCTGCTCAACTACGGCGGTTACACTTACGCCACACACTACATCGAGACCGGCGAAGAGACTGAAAAGGTGATGCCCGAAGCAGGCGCCTACTACCGGCTCGCCACCCGTGCCACCGGCGACCGGGCCGGACGCAGCATCCAGCTGGTGCGCGACGGGGCCGCCATTGACAAGGCCGCGGGGGCACAGCCCGGGAAACTCTGGAGCAACACGCCCATCACCGACGCCACAGACCCGGACTACGCCTACCAGCGGTGGCAGTTCGTCGAAGACCCCGAACGCCCCGGCTACTACGCCATGGTCTGCCAGGCCGCACCCGAAGGGTCCGTGAACCCACAGACGGGAACGGCGACCTCAGACCGCTGGACCTACGACTACTCCACGCGCCACTACGGCTTCATCCTGGGCGAAGGCAGCTACTACGGCAACGACGGGGCCAGCCATTTCTACGCCATCCGCAGCGAGGCGCACGAAGGCTTCTACATGAACTCCGCACTGGGCGGCCAGCAGTGGGCCATCAACGTATATAACAATCCGGCAGACGGCAACGGAGGACTCTTCACCTTTATCCCGGAACAGACCGCCACTCCCCCCGCCCAAAGCGTCACAGACGGCCGCACATACCGCATAGAGTCGACAGCCGCCAACCTTAAGGGCCTGCGCTGGGCGGATAACGGCGATGCCACCCTGGGCTATGCGCGCCAGCCGTGGTGCAACGATGCCTGGACCGTCACGGCGTCGGCCGCCGGCGACGGTACGCAGGCCATCACCCTGACCAACGCCACGACGGGCCGCGCCGTAAGCTCGGCCGAAGCGCCCGTACGCCTGGACGCCACGCCAGCCACACTGACCCTTACCTACGACGCGGAGGAAGAGAGCTTCACCGTGGCCGACGGGCAGCAACGCCTGTTCATCCCCGTGGGTGAGGGCTACGCCGTGAACCCCGGCACCTTTGCGCCCACGGCCGGGGCCCTCGTGCCCCAAGGATCGCACTGGCGCTTCGTCGAAGTGGCCCGCGCCACCTACCGCGCCACCGACACGGAAGGCCGCCTCATCGGCACTTTCACGCAAAGCGTCGAGAAAGGCCTTCCCTACACGCCGCAGCCGCCGGTCATCGACAACTATGTGTGCGTCACAGACCCCGCTACCCTCACGGGAAGCGACAACGTGACGGAGGACCTGAGCTACGACGTGACTTACCGCCGCACGGGCTACACGGCTACGGTCGACGCCGTAGACCCCAGCGGCAACCTCATCAGCCACAGCACCACCGCCCTCACTCCCGAGGAGGCGCAGCGCTTCACCTGGCAAGTACCCGAACTGCCCTACTACTCCTTCGTCTCGGCCAGCGCGGACCGCTCACTCGTCCTGACGGGCGACACGCTTATCACCGCCACCTACGAGACAGACGCCTACCCCTCGTTCGCCGAGCGCCTGGAGCCGGTCACGGAGCTTGAGGCCGGGAAATACTACCTCATCTACGACAACTCCTCGGAGACGAACCGCAACGGCTACCTCTTTTTCGACCCCCTCACGAACCAGGTGAAGTCGAACTACACCGTCGAAGGCACGCCCGCCTACGTCTGGAAGCTCGAGGAAGCCAGCCGCGGCTTCACGGTGCAGGCGACCAACGGACTTTACATCCCGATGCTCGGCTCGGGGCGCAACATCACGCTCAGCCAGTACGGCGAAACGTTCACCTTCACCTACGACGGCACCGACTGGACCATACAAGGCATACGCAACGGCCTTTACTTCAACGGCAACGACGGGGCCTTCACGGGCTACACCTCGCCCCACCCCTACCGCATCTACCGCTTCCGCACGGAGCCTTACTTCGCCATCCGCTACACCTGCCGGACGGAGGACGGCACAGCCGTAGGGCGCTCCGTCTACACCTTCTTCGTCAAGGCGGGACAGCCCTACCGCCTCGAATGCCCCGTGGAAGCGCCCTACGGATACCCCGTCGTGGAGTGCAGCGAGGAGGAGACGAGCGGAACGATGACGCACTCGCTCGACGTGGTCTACACGTTCAAGAAAGAAGTCACCGACGGCATAGACACCGTCACGACGGACGAAGCGGAAGGGCCGTGGTACGACCTGAGCGGCCGCCGCGTGACGCGCCCGGGAAAGGGCATCTACATCCGCAACGGGCAAAAAGTGGCGTTCCCCTGACACGCCGCCCCGCCGCAAGCTACAGCCGCCCGCAGCTCCACGAGCCTGCGGGCGGTTTCTATAACACACGGGGCTAAGGCCTGTAAAGACGGGAATAGGGCCGCGGCGCACGGGGCTAAGGCCCGTGGCCCGGGCGGCCGGGCGCCCCCACGCGGCGCGCCGTGCGGGCGGGCACACACTTTTCCCGCCCGAAACCGCGCCGCATCGGCGAAAAGGCGTAACTTTGCCTGCCTGCCGGCGGCCACAGCGCCGGCTTCAAGACTTTGCCTATGAACATCATCCATACCGCCGACTGGCACTTGGGCAACACCTTCCACAACTACAGCCGCATCGAGGAGCACCGCCACTTCCTGGACTGGCTGCTGGAAACGCTGCGCACACGCCAGCCGGACGCCCTGCTCATCACGGGCGACATCTTCGATTCGGCCAACCCGTCGGCCGCCGCCGAACGGCTGTATTACAACTTCCTGGTGCGCGCCGCGCAGGCCGTCCCCGGCCTGCAGGTCGTCGTCACCGCAGGCAACCACGACTCGGCCAGCCGCCTGGAAACGACCAGCGAACTGCTCCGCCCGCTCAACATTTACGTGCGCGGCCTCGTCCGCCGCGACGAGAAAAGCGGCGAACCGGACTTTGCCGACCTGATACTCCCGCTGTGCTCGCGCCACTCGCCCGAAGCGCAGGTCGTATGCCTGGCCCTGCCCTTCCTCCGGCCGGCCGACTACCCGGCCGGGATGTCGGCCGGCGAAGGCATAGGCTGGTACGTGGAACGGCTGTCGCGCAGCCTGTGCAAAAGCGAGTTCCGCGGCCTGCCGGTCGTCGTGGCGGCCCACTTCTACGCCGCCGGGGCGGAAATATGCGCCGGGGAGCACAGCGAACGCCTCGTCGTGGGCGGGCAGGAGTGCGTGGACGTGGCGGCCGTGGACTGCGGCGCCGCCTACGTGGCCCTGGGGCACCTGCATAAGGCGCAGCGCATAGGCGGCGCGGGCCGCACGGTCTGCTACGCCGGGAGCGCGCTGCCCATGTCGTTCTCGGAGAAAGGCTACCGCCACGGCGTGACCCAAGTCAGCATCGACGGGAAGGGAAACGCCGAGGTGAGCCGCATAGAATACACGCCGCAGCGGCAGCTCGTCTCCATCCCGGAAAAGGGCGCGGCCACGCCGGGCGAGGTCCTGGAGGCCTGCGCCGCCCTGCCCTTGCGGGCGGCCGAACCGGACGACACGGCATGGCCCTACCTGGAAATCCGCGTGGAGGAACGGCAGCCCGAGCCGGCACTCCTGCACCAGGTGAGCGAACTGCTGGCCGACCGCGCCGTGCGCCTGTGCCGCATGGTGCGCGAAGTGCCCGACGACGACGGCCCCGCCGCGGCCTCCGCACCGCCCGAAACGCTCCGCACGCTCGACCCGGCCGACGTGGCCCGCCGCGTGTTCGAGCAGAAATACCACAGCGAAATGCCCGAAGAGATGGCCCGCCGCTTCGGACAGGCCGCCAGCGAGGCGGCCGGGCAGGAATAGCCCCGGGCGCAAGGCCCTTTCCCCAAAACCGAACGACAATGAAAATCGACAAGATAACCATCTGCAACCTCACCTCGCTCGAGGGCGAGCAAACCATCGACTTCACCCGGGAGCCGCTGCGCTCGGCCGGGCTTTTCGCCATTACGGGCGACACGGGCGCCGGCAAGTCCACCATCCTGGACGCCATTTGCCTGGCCCTCTACAACCGCGCCCCGCGGCTGGACAACGTGGAACGCCTGCAGGGCGACGGCTGGAAGAAAAACGAAGACCGCGCCCAGGCCATCCAGGCCAACGACGTGCGCAACATCCTTCGCCGCGGATGCCGCGAAGGCTACTGCCGCGTGGAGTTCACCGCCACGGACGGCGCACGCTACGAAGCCGGATGGAGCCTGCGCCTGAAGCGGACGGGAACATACGACAACGTGGCGCGCTCGCTCCGCCAGCTCTCCCCGCGGCGGGAGACGGTGCCCGAAAAGGAAGTGGCCGCGCGCATACCCGAAATCATCGGGCTGGACTACACGCAGTTCACGCGGACAGTCATGCTGGCCCAGAACAGCTTCGCCAACTTCCTGCGGGCACGGCGCGACGAGAAGTCGGCCCTGCTCGAGAAACTCACCGGCACGGAAATATACGGGCGCATCTCGCAAAAGATACACCAGCTGACGGACCAGGCGCGGCGCAACGTGGAAGACCTGGAACACATCGTGGCAGGCATCCTGCACGACCAGCTCCAGCCCGAGGAACTGGCGGCCCTCAGAGAGGAGCGGACACTGCTCACGGCATCGGCCGAAGCAGCCGTGAGGCGTGGCGCGCTCGTCGGCCGGCAGCTCACGTGGTACGCCGACTTCGACGCAGCGGCGGCCACCGTCAAAAGCCGCGAAGCCGAAGACGCCGCCGCACGCAGGCAGTACGTGGCCCTCTGCGGCGAAGAGCAACGGCTCGACCGCTACGATTCCCTGCTCCCGGTGCAACCGCTCTACCAACAGATTATCCTGCGACGCAACGACATCGAGGAGACCAAACGGCAGGAGGAAAACGTAGCCAAGGACATAACGGCCGGACAAACGGCATTGGCACAAACCGCCTCACAGCTCGACGCCGCACGTGAACAGGTAGACGAAGCCGAGCGCCAAAGGACACGACGCCGGCCCGCCATCAGCCGCGGACATGCCCTGACGGGCGAAATCACAGAAGTAGAAAGCCAGTTTCACAAAGCGGAGGAACAGGCCGCCCGCGCCAGACTCTCGCTCGAGGAACATACGGCGCGGCTCGTCGCCAAACGCGGGCAGAACGCACAGACACTCCAGGAAATAGAACGGCTCCAGCTCCACCAACAAGCCCTGTCCGTACACCGGCTCATGTTCGAGAAGTTCGACCTGGTCAAGGACAAGCTCAGCATGCTCACCGCCGAGACACGACGCAACGAGGAGTTGCACAAACGGCTCGCCGCCTTGCAGAAAAAGCAAACGGAGCTGGCCGCCTCGTCCGAAACACTCGAGAAAAAACAACAGGCCGACCAGGCACGGATTGCCGCACTGAAAAGCGAACTCCTCATCCACCGCCAGACCAATCAGGGACACGACAGCGTGGAACTCCAGCAGCGCTTCGCCGACAACCGCAACCGCCTCCTGGGACTGGAGCGCGCGCAAGCCCTATGGAAACGCATCTCAGCGGGATACGAGACCATCGAAGAAAAACAGGCCGAGCTCAAACGCCATGAACTGGAGCAGGAACAGACCCGCAAGGACCTGGAACGCGCCGAGGCGGAGATGAACGTGAGCGAGGACACCTACCGCCGCCTCAACGTGGCGCTCACACTGAGCCAAAGCGAGAACATCGTCCAACTGCGCCGACAGCTCAAGGAAGGCACCGCCTGCCCCGTCTGCGGCGCCACGCACCATCCCTACCATACGGAAACCGAACGCGAACTGGGCGAACTGCTCACCAACCTCGGCAAAGAGTTCAAGGAAATATCCGCCGAACTCGCCGCACGCAGGGAAAAGTTCGCCGCCCTACAACAGCAGCTCGCCGCCGGCGAGGGCCGCCTGCGGGCCGAGCGCCAGAACCTCGAGGAATGCGCCGAACGCCAACGCGCCGACGTCGAAGAGTGGAAAGCCTGCGCCGACCTCGACCCGTCCTTCAAGGACTGCTCCGCGGGAGTAAACCGCGACGCCCGCCGCCTCACCATCGGCCTGCTCACAGACAATACGAAACGGGCCGTAGAAGAAGCGCGTACCGACCTGGAGACGTTCAATTACCACCAACAGCACATCAATCGCCTCAACGAGGCCATCAGTACGCTCGACGCCCAGATGGCCGACGACCACACTTTCCTGGACAATCTGCGCACGCAGTCCCAGATTGCCGCCGCATCGGCCGCCGATGCTGAGCAGGCCATGCTGCTTTCCGATCGTTCCTGCGGCGAGCTTTACGCCGACCTGGACGAGATGGTGACCCTCTCGGGCTGGTTCTCGGAATGGAAAAACAGCCCCGACAACTTCCGCCTGCGCCTCTCGGCCCTCTACAATGACTGGCAGCAGACGTGCCGCGAGCTCGACGGCTGCCTCCGCAGCGAGGCGCTCCTGCGCGAAGAGGTGAAAGCCGCCGAGCACAACGAGAACGAGGCGCGGCGCCTCGCCGTGCAGACTGCCGGGACGTGCGACAACATACGCGAGACGCTGGCCGACAAGCGGAAAGAGCTGGTGCGGCTCTTCGGGGAAAGCTCGCCCGAAGAGGAGGAGGAGCGTCTGCTGGCCGGGGTGGAGAAGGCGCGCGCCGAAGAGGCACGCGCACGGGCCGCACACGAAGCAGCGGCCGGCAGACTGCAAATGCTCCAAGGCACGCAGCGCAACCTGGCCGAAAGCCGCACCGCCACGCAAGCCGAACTGCACGCGATAATGGACAAAATGGACCAGTGGATTCTGCAATACAACGGCACCCATCCCCCCGTACAGTTCAACGAGCTGCACGCGCTCTTCAACGAAGAGCGCGACTGGAAAGCCCTGCGCGACCGTATCCACACGCTCAAGGAGAACGTAGCCCTCGCCGCCAGCCGTCTCGACGCCGCGCGGCAAGCCTTGCTGCTCCTCCAGAGCGCACCGGAACGGCCCTCGGAACAGGACGGCGAGACCCGCGAGCACCTGGCCGAAGAAGCCGACAGACTAAAAGCCGAAGAGGGCCGTCTGCGCGAAAGGCTCGGACAGATAGGACTGCGCCTGCGCGCACACGAAGAGTGTGAAAGAAAAGCCGCCGCCTACGACGGCCGCATGGCCGAAGCGCGCGCCAACCGCGAGGAGTGGGAACGCCTCGACCTGCTCTTCGGCAGCGCCGACGGCAAAAAGTTCCGCGAAGCCGCACAGCAATACACCTTCCGCTACCTCGTCGACCACGCCAACTACCAGCTGCGGCAACTCTCCCCGCGCTACGAGCTGCGCGCCGTGCCCGGAAGCCTCACCCTCGAGATCATAGACCGCGACATGTTCGACCAGCACCGGTACGTCTACTCCCTCTCCGGCGGCGAAACGTTCGTCGTCAGCCTCGCCCTGGCCCTCGGCCTTGCCTCCCTCTCGGCCGAAGGGCTTTCCATCGGCAGCCTCTTCATCGACGAAGGCTTCGGCAACCTCGACCACGAGTCGCTCGAACTCGTCATGAACGCCCTCTCCAACCTGGAGAACACGCAGGGACGGAAAGTGGGCGTCATCAGCCACACGGACCAGATACGCTCCCAGATCAGTCCGCAAGTGCGCCTGGTCAAACTCCCCGCCGGAGGGCGCAGCCGCATCGAGATAGGCTGAACGCCCGGCGCCGGGCCCTTTCACAGGAAACGGGGCTAAGGACAGGAAACACTGCCCTTAGCCCCGTTTTCACGAGCCTTAGCCCCCGGTTCAGAGGAAGCGGCGGCTGAGGTAGCGCACCGGATACCAGACGACGAGGAAACCGACAGCGACCACCGTCGCAAAGACGAGCGCCACGTCGGTCCACTGCACGCTCACCGGATAGGCGTCGACAATGAAGCTGCCCTCTTCGCCGCCCAGGCGCAGGAAGCCGAACGCCTGCTGCGCCCAGCACAGCCCCAGCCCCAACGCCAGTCCGCACACGGCGCCTACGAGCGTGATGAGCCAGCTCTCCGTGAGGAATACGCGCGTCACGGCCCGTTCGTCCATCCCCAGGCTGCGCAGCGTGGCGATGTTGTCCCGCTTGTCGATGATGAGCATGGAGACGGACCCCACTATGTTGAAGCAGGCCACCAGCAGGATGAAGGTCAGGAAGCCATAGGCCACCAGTTTCTCTATGGCCATCACGCGGAACGTCTCCCCGTGCTGCTCCATGCGGTTGCGCACCTCGTAGGCCGGTCCGGCGGCGGCCGCCACGCGGCGCTCCACCTCGGCCACGTCGGCCCCGTCGCGCAACTTCAGTTCGAGCGACGTGAGCCGCCCCTCCTGCTCGAAGAGCCGCCGCGCGAAGTCGAGCGACGTGAGCAGATAGACGTCGTCGTAACGCTTCTGGTTCACCATAAAATACAGACGGGTCGGGAAAATGTCCGCCACGTTGAAGCTCTCCACCGGATTGACCAGGTTGATGCGCTCCCCGCGGCGCGGGGCACAGATCTGGAGCTGCCCGAAGTCCACTCCCATGCGGCAGGCCAGCCCGTAGCCCGGGATGGCATAGTCCAGGCCGGCAGCGCTCAGCTCCGGCAGCGGGGCGTTCGCCCCCGCCGGGGTGAAGAGGATGCTGTCTACGCCCGTGACGCGCCCGAAGTTCCCGTCCACGCCCTTGACCGTCACCACCAGCGGGTTGCCGCGGTAAAGGATGAGCGCGTTCTCTTCCAGACAGGCCGAAGCCAGCGCCACGCCGTCCACCGCCGCGGCGCGGCGCAGCGCGGCGTCGTCCGCCGCGGCAAACTTGCCGTGCACGGGGACCACTTCCAACTGGGGGTCGAACGTGGAATAGAGGCCGCCTATCAGCTCGCGGAATCCGTTGAAGACAGACAGCACACAAATGAGCGCCGCCGTGGCCAAGGCCACGCCGCACACCGAGACGCCCGAAATGATGTTGATGGCGCTGTGGCTCTTCTTGGAGAAAAGGTAGCGGCGCGCCAGGAAAAATGGCAGGTTCATGGCACTATACGGCTCAAGACATGGGTAACGGCGCGGCTCACTGCTTCAGGAGCTCGTCGATATGGTCGATGTAGTCCAGCGAATCGTCCACGAAAAAGCGCAGCTCGGGGATGATGCGCAGCTGGTGGCGCACCCGCGTGCCCAGCTCGTAGCGCACCTCGCGGGCGTGCTGGTTGATGTTGTCTACCACTTCCTTGGCGCGCTCCGAGGGGAACACGCTCAGGTAGGCCCGGCACACGCTCAAGTCGGGACTGATGCGCACGGTGCAGACCGAGACGAGCAGGCCGTGCGTGGCCTGCGTCTGCTTCTGGAATATGTCGCCCAGCTCCTTCTGCAGGAGGCGGGCTATCTTTTGCTGACGTGTCGTTTCCATAAGATACTTGTAAATGGTTGTTCGATAAAGGTGCGGCAGCCTACTTGCGGCGGATGACGGTCAGGCCGTCGCGCAGGGGGAGAATGACCTTTTCCACACGGTCGTCGGCCGCCACCACGTCGTTGAAACGGCGGATGCCGAGCGTCTGCGCGTCGCGGTCGTAGGCCGGGTCCACGACGTGCCCGTCCCACAAGGTATTGTCCGCCAAGATGTAGCCGCCCGGCCGCAAGTGGTCCATGACCAGCGCGTAGTAGTCCACGTACTGCCGCTTGTTGCCGTCGATGAAGACCATGTCGAACCGTTGGCCCGAGCCGGGCAACAGTTCGAGCACGTCGCCGATGACGAACTCGATGCGCGCCGCGTAGGGCGAGCCTTCGAGCCACGGACGCGTGAAGTCCTCCTGCTCGTCGTTCACCTCGTACGTGCGCACCACGCCGTCCGGCCCCATGGCCGAAGCCATGCAGAGCGCCGAATAGCCCGAATAAGTGCCGATTTCGAGGACCTCGCGCGGGGCGATGAGGCGCGTGAGCATACGCAGGATGAGCCCCTGCAGGTGGCCGGAGGCCATGCGCGGGCGGAGCAGGTACGTGTTCGTAGCGCGGTAGAGGCGGTGCAGGTAGTCGTCCTCCGGGGAAATGTGCGCCAGCACATAGTCTTCAAGTTCGGGCGTCATGGCATTGGGCGTCGCGGCCGGATCAGTTGGGATAAGTCTCCTTGCCCTCCGCTTCGAAAAGGTTCTTCACGATATTCATCTCCATGAACGAGGTGCGTTGCTCCTTGCGCTGCGAGCCGAGATAGCAGATGCGGTCGTCGAGCTTGATCATCCGGTCGGAGAGGAGCTTGCGCAGGGCGGCGAGGAGGAACTCGTGCCCGTAGCTCTTCATGGGCATGTAGATGGCGTAGACGCCGTAGGAGAGGGCCAGGTGGCGCACGGTGCGCGCCTTGTAGCAGATGGCCAGGATGACGCACTTGCCCCGGAAGGAGGAGACGTAGCGGGCCGTGCGGCCCGTGTAGCTGTCCGTGATGATGGCGGCCAGCCGCATGCGCTTCGTGGCCATGACGGCTTCCTTGGCGAAGAATTCCGTCACATCGGGATTCTCGGAAAGGGGGATGTCCACGTCGCCGAAGAGCTCGAAGCTGTCCGTTTCGGCCTGCCGGGCTACGGTGGCCATGACGCGGACGGCTTCGACGGGATAGTCGCCGTAGGCCGTCTCGCCGCTGAGCATGAGGGCGTCGGCATGGGAATAGACGGCGTTGGCGATGTCCGTCACCTCCGTGCGCAGGGGCCGCGGGTTGCGGATCATGCTTTGCAGCATCTGCGTGGCGACGATTACGGGCTTGTGGGCACGGATGGCTTTCGCCACTATGCGGCGCTGGATGCCGGGTATCAGCTCCTGGCGCACTTCGATGCCCAGGTCGCCGCGCGCCACCATGACGCCGTCGGCGGCCTCGAGTATCTCGTCGATGTTGTCCACGCCCTCCTGGTTTTCTATCTTGGCTATGATGCGGATGTCGCTGCCGGCCTCGTCGAGCAGGCGGCGCACTTCGAGCACGTCTTCGCGCGAGCGGACGAAGGAGTGGGCGATGAAGGCCACGTCGGCCTCTATGGCAAAGGCGATGTTGGCGCGGTCGCGGTCGGTGAGGGCCGGCAGGTTGATGCGCACGCCCGGCACGTTGACGCTCTTGCGCGAGCCGAGCGTCGCGGCGTTCTCCACGCGGCAGAGCAGGGCGCCGTCCTCCTTGTCCTCGACGTAAAGGCCCAGGTCGCCGTCGTCAATGAGCACATGGGCGCCCACGCCGACATCGCGCACGAAGCCGGGATAGCTCACGGCGATGCACGAGGCCGTCGTCACGCGGTCGGGCTCGCCGACCAGGCGCACGATGTCGCCTTTCTTGAACTCTATGGGCTGCTCGCAGCGCGTGGTGCGCACTTCGGGGCCCTTCGTGTCGACGAGCACGGCGATGTGGCTGGACACTTCGCGCACGTTGTTGATGACGCGCCGCATGCCTTCGGCGTCCTGGTGGGCGGTGTTGAGGCGCACCACGTTCATGCCCGCTTCGTAGAGGTCGCGCAGCAGGCCGATGTCGCACCTGGCGTCGGAAATGGTAGCTACAATCTTGGTCTTCTTATACATAGGTAGGGGTAAGGATATCGGGCAAGGCAAAGCCGCCGCAAGGTGCGCCGCGCGCGCGTCGCCGCCGGGCAGCCGTCAGTCCGGCCGCGACGTGGCGGCCAGCAGGGCTTCGACGGCCAGACGGTAAGAGTCGAGCCCGAAGCCGCAGACCACGCCGAGACATGCCGGCGCTATCAGGGAACGGCGCCGGAAGTCCTCGCGGCGGTGTACGTTGGAAATGTGTACTTCCACTACGGGGATGCTGATGGAACGTATGGCGTCGTGCAGGGCCACGGACGTATGCGTATAAGCTCCGGCGTTGAAGGCGATACCCGTGGTACCGTCAGTCGCGGCCGCCTGCAGGCGGTCAATGAGGAAGCCTTCGACGTTGCTCTGGTAATATTCGATTTCGCCCTCCGGATAGCGGCTGCGCAGGCCGGCCAGGCAACTTTCCATCGTGCCTGTGCCGTATATGCCGGGCTCACGCGTCCCGAGCAGGTTCAGATTCGGGCCGTTCAGAATCAAAATCTTCCATTTTGCCATACGTATTCCGGGAAATAGTTTACCTTTGTCGCGGAGCAGCGCGACTGCACCGGCGTGCAGGCTGCACCGTCCTGCAAAATTACAAAAAAAGACATGGCAGAAAAAGAAGTATCGGAAAATTCGCGCCCCGCCGCCGGGGCTGCGTCGCGTGCGGCGGGGCAGGGACGGGCCTTAGCCCCGGAAAAACGAGGCTTAGCCCCGCGCAAACGGGCCTTAGCCCGCGCGGCGCAGGCCAGTGCGGAGAGTCTGGTCCTGAGGGTGAAGTTTGCGGAATACCTGTTGCTGGAGCGCGGCCTCTCCGGCAACACGCGGGAGGCCTACCGGCGCGACGTGGAGCGCTTCCTCGAATTTCTGGACGAAGAGGGCGTGGCCGCCGTCGACGCTACGCTCGAAGACCTCCACCGCTTTGCCTGGCTGCTCCACGACGCGGGCATCGCGCCGCGCTCCGTGGCGCGCATCCTTTCGGGCGTGCGGGCCTTCTACCGTTTCCTGCTGCTCGACGGGTTTGTCGAGCAGGACCCGACGGAACTGTTGCAGTCGCCGCGCATAGGCCGCCACCTCCCGGAGGTCCTGACGCTCGAAGAGGTGGACCGCATCCTCGACGCCATCGACCTGGAACACCCCGACGGGCAACGCGACCGGGCCATCATCGAAATGCTTTACAGTTGCGGCCTGCGCGTGAGCGAGCTGTGCCAACTGCGCCTGTCGGACCTGTTTCTGGACGAAGGCTTCATCCGCGTCACGGGGAAGGGAAACAAACAACGGCTGGTGCCCGTCTCGCCCCGGGCCTCCGAGGAGCTGCGGCGCTGGTTTGCCGAACGCGAGGCCATCGACGTGCGGCCGGGCGAGGAGGACTTCGTCTTCGTCAGCCGGCTGCGGCGCAAACGCCTCTCGCGCATCACGGTCTTCCACAACGTGCGCCTGTATGCCGAGCGGGCGGGCGTCCACAAGACCATCAGCCCGCACACCTTCCGCCACACCTTCGCCACCCATTTGCTGGAAGGCGGGGCCAACCTGCGCGCCATTCAGGCCATGCTGGGGCACGAAAGCATCGCGACGACGGAAATCTACACCCACTTGGACCGCTCGTTCCTGCGGCAGCAGGTGCTCGACCACTTCCCGCGCAACCGCGCGGACCACGGCGCGGAGCCGGCGGAAACAGAAAAGCCCCGCGACCCGGAGGGGACGCAGGGCGCAGACGTATAGCCGGAAGAGGGCCGTCAGGGCTTCACCTTCAGGACCTCGACCTTGAAGATCAGTGTCGAATAGGGCGGGATGTTTTGCGTACCGCGCGCGCCGTAGCCCAGCTCGTAGGGGATGCAAAGCTCGTAGACCGAGCCTTCGGGCATCATCTTGAGGGCCTCGGTCCAGCCCTTGATGACCTGGTTGGGGCGGAAGGTGGCAGGCTTCCCGCGGCGGTAGGACGAATCGAAGACCGTACCGTCGACGAGCTTGCCCTCGTAGTGTACTTCCACTTCGGTGGTATCGGTGGCCACAGCGCCCGTGCCTTGCTTGATAACGCGGTACTGCAGGCCGCTCGAGGTGGTCTTCACGCCGTCGCGCTTTTTGTTCTCCTCGAGGTAGGCGGCGTTGCGCTCCTTGAGTTGCTGCTGGTAGTAGTCCATCTGGCGTTGCACGATGGCCATGGCGGAGTCGGCCGTCAGCGTGTTGCGGGCAGAGAGGGCGTCGGTCAGGCCGCGGGTGAAGAGGGCCAGGTCCGTATAGGTCGTGTCACGCTTCCCGGTGGCCTGCTGGTTGAGCGTGGGGACCACTTGCAGGCGGTTCATCATGGCGATGCGCAGGCCGGCGGCATAGGCCATCTGCTGCTGCAACTGCGCCTCGTTCATGGCGGCGGCATCGGTCAGCGCTTTTACCACGTAGGACAGATGGGCGCTGTCCACCCCTTCGCGCTGCTGGAGGTAGACGCGCAGGCCCTGGCTTTGGGCCACGCCCATGGCGTAGCTGAACGTGTCGGCGGGGACGGGGAGCACCTTTTCCGCCACGGGCTGTTGCTTTTCAGACTTTTTCTTACGGGGTCCGGCAGCCGAGCAGACGCCGGCGGCCAGCAGGGAGAGAATGAGGATGCTGATTACTTTCATTGCGTTTGTAGTTTTTTCTGTTTGCAGATTACGGCCCCGCGTCGCCGCGCCGCAGGCGCGAGACGCGGGGCCGCCACGCGACTGACGCCGGTCAACGGCCGATGCTGACAAGCGTTACCTTAAAGATAAGCACCGAGAAGGGAGGGATCGGGCCACCGCCTTGGGGACCGTAGCCCTGGTCGTAGGGAATGTAGACTTCCCACTCGGAGCCGACGGGCATGGCTTTCAGGGCCTCGTCGAAACCGGGGATGCTGTTGCCCACTACCATCGGGATGGTCGTCCCGTCGGGACCGGGGTGCTTGGAAGAAGCGTCGAAAACCACACCGCTGAGCAGGCGGCCTTCATAAGCCAGGTTGACCGTTTCGCCCAGCTTGGCCTTCGGCCCGTCGCCCGGCTTGATGACTTTGTAGAGCGTTCCGCCGGGCAGTTTCTGAATGCCGGCCTCCTTTGCCTTAGCCGTCATGAAGCTGTCGGCAGTCTGCTTTTCGGCAGCGTGCTTCTTGGCCACGGCGTCGGCCATCATCTTGCGGATTTTTTCATTGGCCAGTTCGCCGGCCTTCATTTTGTCTACCGGCTTTCCGTCGACCATGAGCGCCGTCTTCTTGCCTGCGACGCCGTGGTTGAATCCGGCCAGGTAGTTGCGGACGCTCAGATGCTGCGTGGAATCGCCGCCAAAGACCATTTCCTCAATCTGCGTGAGCTGCGTGCGCATCTGGGCGCCCGCCTGCAGACCGGCGGTGTAAGCCGCCTTTTTCTTGTCCTTGGCAGCCTGCATTCCGTCGGCAAATCCTTTCAGGAACTCGTTAAGGTAAGTCGTGTCACTGCCGACGCGCGGGTCGGAGATGTAGCGCTTCAAGTCGGCCGCCGAAGGCGCGTCGACCATGCCGATTTCATAACTCAGCGTGTCGGCTTCGGACTTCAGGTTAGCCGAACTCGGCCTGTTGTTGCATGCGCTCAACAGCACTGTCGCGGCAACCGCAGTTGCCCAGAATACTTTTTTCATACGTATGACTGATTTTTTTTGAGATTTTCAAAGAGGAAAGCCTGCCCGGCTCTGGACCGGCATCAGAGGACTTCCAAGAGTTCCACATCGAAAACGAGGGCGGCATAGGGAGGGATGTCCTGCCCGGCGCCGCGCGCACCGTACCCAAGGCGGTAAGGGATGAAGAAGCGGTACTTGGCGCCTTCCTGCATGAGCTGCAATCCCTCGGTCCATCCGGCGATGACGCCGTTCAGGGGGAAGGTGGCCGGTTCGCCACGACGGTAGGACGAATCGAAGACTGTGCCGTCGATGAGCGTGCCTTCGTAGTGGCACTTCACGCTGTCGGTCGCGGCGGGCCGGCGGCCGGTGCCTTCGGACAGGACGAGATATTGCAAGCCGCTGGGAAGCACCGTCACGCCCTCTTTCCGGGCGTTGGCGGCCAGGAACTCCTCGCCGGCCTTACGGGCCGCTTCTGAGCGGCTGGCTTCGCATTGTTGCAAATATTCGGAAACTATGCGGCGGGCCTCTTCGTCGCCCAGCGCGGCGCCGCGCCCGGACAAGACGTCGGCCACACCGTTGGCAAAGTCCGTAGCGTCCAAGCCCGTCACGTTCATGCCCTTCAGATTATGGCCAATGACCATGCCCAGGGCGTAACTGATTTTCTCCATAGGGTAATGTTTTGTCAAGAAAACGGTTATGCGGGGCAAAATTACAACTATTTTTTCATCGGCGATAGTATTGGCCAGCTTTTTATGCCGTCATTCTGTGGCGCACAGGACCGAAAGACGCCCGCGGCGGCCGGTGGGAGGGTGGAGTCCGCCTGCGCCGGCACGTGCAAACAGAAAAAGCCTTGCCCGGCCAGTACAGGCGGGCAAGGCAAGGCAGTCCGGGCTGCATGGTTTCAATAACATGCAGCTCGGGACAAGTGTTTTCACCTTCCTTATTTATATAAGGCGTCGCCCAGGGCGTCGAGTCCGGCCTCGCCCGGCAGGTCCGGGAAAGCCTGCTTCATGGCTGCGACAAACGACTTGGCCGTCTGATTTTCCGCCCTTACTTCCTTCATTTTCCTGAGATAGGCAATCTTGAATTCTACCGCCTCGCGGCCGGCCGCACCGCCGTGCCCGCCGATGAACAGCTCTGCCCCGGAGGCGAGCGAGTGTTCCGCCTCAGCGATTTCCGCGTCTATGGCCGCCGGCGACGAGACTTGCAGATGGCTGACATGAGCCTTTGCCGGCGTCCAGTGGGTGAAATAGACCTTGCCGCCTATCAGCAGGCTCGCTCCCGGGAAGTCGGTCGACGCCCCGCGGCGGAAGTCGAACGCAACGCCGGCCCAGGTCTGCGTCGAGCCGAAGGCGACTTCCGAAGCCTGGCCCGTGGGCAGCTGGACTATAGCGTCGCCAAACGTCTGCTGGAATCCTTTCATCATGCCGCCGTAGATTGCTCCTTTGGTAAATTCCGGCATGCCCTCCGCCATTACAATGTCGTGGCATCCCGTTCCGCCTAAATGATAATCCGTGATACGTTGCTCCACGGGCTTGCCCAAGCCCTCGAGATAAGCATCAAACTCCGCCACGTTGTCTTTGAAAAGAGGCTGCTCCAAAGTCACGAGCGAGTCCTTGCCTTCGACAATGTAGCTGGCGTCGCCCAAGGCGTCGTTCGTATAATAAACGTGCAGCCTGAAATTAGCGAAGCCATACACTTCAAACCGTCCTTTTTCCTGTGCCATAGCCATAATTGCGAAAAAATTAAACAATACAAACAATATCTTATTCATAACTTCTCTCCGGTTTATTCTGGTAAACAGCCTCAATAGCCGATGGTGAAACGCTCATAATGGTGTTGCGGCCTCTCCAGTTCGTCTACCATGGCGAGGGCATAGTCTTCCACGGATATGTGGCTCACTCCTTTTCCGTCTACTATCAGGTCGTCCTTTCCCAGGCGGAACTGCCCGGTGCGCCGTCCCGGCTCCAACGTCCCGGCGGGGGAAAAGAACACCCAGTCCACGTCTTTCTCCTTCATCAGGATATTCAGGTAAAACTCACCCAGCGCCTTCACACCGTCCAAGATGGAATCGGGAATCGCACCGGAATCCACGACCCGAAGTCCTGGCGCACAAAACAGCGTGCCTGCCCCGCCTACGCACAGCAACCGTTTCACGCCCGCCTCCCTGACGGCTTCCAGAATCAGCGGGTAATTGCGCAGCGTCTCGGCATAGATCTCCGGATTGCCCCACCCGGGGTTGTAGGCGCTGATTACGGCGTCTTTCCCTTTGCACGCGGCGACGAGCGCAGCCGTGTCGGCCACGTCGGCCTGCACTACCGACAGCCCGACGTGGGCCGCCCGCACCTTCTCCGGATGGCGGACTACGGCTGTCACCCGGTGTCCCCGTGCCAACAACTCGTTCAGGATGGCGGCTCCCACAAAGCCGCTCGCTCCAATCAAAGTAACCTCTTTCATCTTCTCTGTAAAATTATCGTGTCTATACTTTCTAAAAGTTATCTTCCCTCATTTGTGCTGCAAATTTAATGACGGGCCGCGTATCGTGCAAGTAGACACGTGAGAGTCAGATACTTACCAGAAAGTAAGTATTATTGGGAGCAAATGACTTACGAGCATTGTTTTTTTCTGTTAAATTAGTTTCGGCGGCAGGAAGACGGTCACCGCGCCGCCCTGGACGGCAATGGCGGCACGGCGGACTACCGCCGGAACCAGGCCGCCCGGAGCCCGCCAAACCGCCTGATTTTCAAAAAACCTTACATTAATCCGGCGGAATCCTCCATTTATTCCAACGACATTCCGTAACTTTGCTAAACTAATCACTACTACGCATATGAAACGACTCGTTGTTCTCACCGGCGCGGGAATGAGCGCCGAAAGCGGCTTCAGTACGTTCCGCGACAGCGGAGGGCTTTGGGAACGCTACCCGGTAGAGCAGGTCGCCACGCCCGAAGGCTGGGCGGCCAATCCCGACCTGGTCACGGACTTCTACAACGGGCTCCGTCGCCAGCTCGTAGCGGCAGAGCCCAACGAAGGCCACCGCCTGCTGGCCGGGCTCGAGCGCGATTTCGACGTATGCGTCGTCACGCAAAACGTGGACGACCTGCACGAGCGCGCCGGTTCGTCGCACGTCATCCACCTGCACGGCGAGCTGATGAAAGTATGCTCTTCGCGCGACCCGGACGACCCGCGCTACCGGCGCACGCTGACGGCGGCAGCCCCCGACGTGCGCCACGGCGAACGCGCTGCCGACGGCTCGCTCCTGCGCCCGTGGATCGTATGGTTCGGCGAGGCCGTGCCGCGCATGGCCGACGCGGCGCAGGCCGCCGCAGAGGCCGACGTGTTCGCCATCATCGGCACGTCGCTCAACGTCTACCCCGCCGCCGGACTGGTCCGCTACGTCCCCGAAGGATGCCCCGTCTACCTCATCGACCCCAATGAAGTCCGCGTCCCCGCCAGCATCCGCGCCGAAGTCATCCGCGACGTCGCCTCGCGCGGCGTAGCCGAGCTGGCCCGCCGGCTGCGCGCCGCGCGCTGAGGCGTCGGCCGCAAGCCACACCCATTCCCTTAACCCGTGCGGCAGGACAGGAATGCCCGCCGCACCGCCACCCTACCGACATGAGCACCACAAACAACTGGCGCAGGCCTTCCAACAAAAGCCTGCTCACTATTTTCACCACGATGCTGGTCTGCATCGTGGCCCTCATCTACTTTTTCCCGCGGGAAAGCAAGTTCGGCTATGACTACGAGCTCAACAAGCCCTGGCGCTACCAGCAGCTCATCGCCTCCTACGACTTTCCCATCTACAAGACGGAAGCAGAGATAAAGCGGGAGCGCGACAGCGTCATGCACGGTTTCCTGCCCTATTTCATCCTGGACACTCAAGCGGGCGAGAAGAACGTGCGCGCCCTGCGCGACGACTTCTACGCCGGCAAGTTCAAAGGGCTTCCGGGCTACTACCTGCCGAGACTCGTGGAGCTTTTCCAGCAAGTCTACGGCGAAGGCATCATCGACGCCGAGGAACTGGAGCGCCTGCAGGCCGCCTCCACGCCGGGCCTGCGCGTCGTCCAGGGACAGGAATCCACCAACATGGCCGTCGCCAGCCTGCGCACCACGCGCTCGGCCTACGCCTACATCATGGCGCGCGACTCGGGCAGCGTCCCCTACGCCGTGCTCCAGGCCTGCAACCTCAACAACTACCTGACGCCCAACCTCAAGATAGACCGGCAAAAAACACGCCTGGCGCGCGAGGGCGAACTGGCCAAGCTCATCCCGTACAGCGGCATGGTGCAAAGCGGACAGCTCATCATCGACCGCGGACAGATTGTCAACGCAGAGCATGTGAAAATCCTCGACTCGCTAAAGAAGGAAAGCGAGCGGCGCATGGACCCCTCGCGCGGCTTCTGGCTCGTCTTCACCGGACAGGCGGCTTCCGTGCTGGTCATCCTCTCGCTCCTCTTCTTCTATCTGAAGCTCTTCCGCCGCGACTACCTCCACTCGCCCCATACCATACTGCTGCTCTATTCGCTCGTCACGTTCTTCCCCATCGTGACCTACCTCATGATGGAGCACCACTTTTACAGCGTCTACCTCGTGCCCTACACCATCGTGCCCATCTTCGCACGCATTTTCATGGACTCGCGCACGGCCTTCGTCGCGCTCGTCACCTCGTCGCTGCTCTCGGCCCTGTCGCTCCACAGCCCCTTTGAGTTCATCCTCTGGCAGACGGTGACGGGGCTCACGGCCATCTACACGCTGCGCGAACTGACGGAGCGCTCGCAGCTTCTGCGCACGGTCGCCGCCGTCGTCGCCGCGGGGCTTGTCGTCAGCGTATGCTACGACATGTCGCAGGGCCTCAACTGGGAAGCCTTCGACCGCTCGCGGACCGTCTACATCATCATCAGCGGCGGCCTCATGCTCTTCGCCTACCCGCTGATGTACCTCGTCGAGCGGCTCTTCGGCTTCACCTCCAGCGTGACACTCGTCGAACTGACCAACATCAACAACCCCATCCTCCGCAAGATGTCGAAGGTGGCACAGGGCACGTTCAACCACTCCATGCAGGTAGCCAACCTGGCCGCCGAGGTGGCGGACAAGATCGGCGCCAAGCCCCAGCTCGTCCGCACCGGCGCCCTCTACCACGACATCGGAAAAATGCTCAACCCGGCCTTCTTCACCGAAAACCAGAACGGCGTCAACCCCCACGACAGCCTCAGCGAAGAGCGCAGCGCCCAAATCATCATAGGTCACGTCACGGAAGGCCTGCGCCTGGCCGAGAAATACCACCTGCCGAGCATCATCCGCGACTTCATCGCCACGCACCACGGCAAAGGGCTCGTGAAGTACTTCTACATACAGTACTGCAACAAGCACCCCGGGGAGGAGACCGACCGCAAGCTCTTCAGCTACCCCGGCCCCAACCCCTGGACACGCGAGCAGGCCATCCTCATGATGTGCGACGCCGTGGAAGCCGCCTCGCGCAGCCTGAAGGAATACACCGAGGAAAGCATACGCGCGCTCGTGGACCGCATCGTCGACGGGCAGCTGGCCGACGGCTGCTTCCGCGAGTGCCCCATCACGTTCCGCGACATCGCAGACGCCAAACGCGTCCTCGTGGACAGCCTCAAGACCGTCTACCACACGCGAATCGCCTACCCCGAGATGAAAAAGGAGCAGACCGCGGAAGACCCGCGCCCCGGCCTCTTCGGAAAAGGCCTGCACCTGCCCCGCCGCCACTGACACGCCGCCCGCGCCACCGCCCCGCAACGGCCCTAAGCCCCGGGACGACAGCCCTAAGCCCCGCGGCCACGGCCCTAAGCCCCGCGGGGCGGGCCACGCTTGCCCAAGCCCCGCTTTTTGCGTACCTTTGCGCCGAGACAACGCATCAAACCAGCACACACTCATGAAGAAACTGTATATCGAAACCTACGGCTGCCAGATGAACGTGGCCGACAGCGAAGTCGTCGCCGCCGTCATGCGCATGG
Source organism: uncultured Prevotella sp. (assembly GCA_902464615.1). Lineage (GTDB taxonomy): Bacteria > Bacteroidota > Bacteroidia > Bacteroidales > Bacteroidaceae > Alloprevotella. The sequence goes on from CABQKA010000003.1 coordinate 46,310, forward strand.
CGGGCTACGAACCATGGCCCGAGGCCGAAGGCGCCGACGCGATATTCCTGAACACCTGCTCCGTGCGCGACAACGCCGAGCAGAAAATCCTCCACCGCCTCGAAGCGCTCGAAGCCATGCGCCGCCACGGCCGCCACTTCATCATCGGCGTGCTCGGCTGCATGGCCGAAAGAGTCAAGGACGAGCTCATCACGCAGCACCACGCCGACCTCGTCGCCGGGCCCGACGCCTACCTCTCGCTGCCCCACCTCGTGGCCCAGGCCGAAGCCGGGCAGAAGGCCATCGACACCACACTGTCCACGACGGAGACATACGGCGACATCGTGCCCCTGCGCAGCCACGCCTCGCGCCTCTCGGGCTTCGTGAGCATCACGCGCGGATGCAACAATTTCTGCCACTACTGCATCGTCCCCTATACCCGCGGGCGCGAACGCTCGCGCGACGTGGAAAGCATCCTGCGCGAGGCGCGCGACCTGGCCGAAAGGGGATACAAGGAACTGACCCTGCTGGGGCAGAACGTGAACAGCTACGCCTGGGGCGACGTGCGCTTCCCCCAGCTGCTGCGCACGGTGGCCCGCGCCGTGCCCGGCCTGCGCGTGCGCTTCACCACGAGCCACCCCAAAGACATGAGCGACGAGACGCTGCACGTCATAGCCGAAGAGCCCAACGTCTGCCGCCACATCCACCTGCCCGTACAAAGCGGCTCAGACCGCATCCTGAAACTGATGAACCGCAAGTACACGCGGGCCTGGTACCTGGACCGCGTGGCCGCCATCCGCCGCATCGTCCCCGACTGCGGCCTCTCGACGGACATCTTCGCCGGCTACTGCTCCGAAACGGAGGAAGACCACCGCGAATCGCTCTCCCTCATGCGCGAGTGCGCCTACGACGCCGCCTTCATGTTCAAGTACAGCCAGCGGCCCGGCACCTACGCCGCACGCCACCTGCCCGACGACGTGCCCGACGACGTGAAGACACGCCGCCTCGAGGAGCTCATCGCTCTGCAGAACGAACTTTCGGCCGAAAGCAACCGGCGCTGCGAAGGACGCACGTTCCAGGTGCTCGTCGAAGGGATAAGCAAGCGTTCGCGCGAGCAGCTCTTCGGACGCACGGAGCAGAACAAGGTAGTCGTCTTCGACCGCGGGCAGTGCCACCCGGGACAGTACGTCCAGGTGCGCGTCACCTCGTCCACCTCCGCCACGCTCAAGGGCGAAGTCGTCGCCCCGGAAGCGGAAACCGCGGCAGCCGCACACTAAAGCGCGCCCCACACCGTTATATATAAGGAGCGGCTTCCCACACCGCATATCCCCGCCAACCGCAAACCAGAATATATGGGCAAGACGATTACCATCCGCTGCAAGAACACAGGACGCAGCCACAAAGTGCCCGTAGGCTTCACGCTCGAGGAAGTCTACGAGATGCTGGAAATAGACATGCCGCTGGGCGTGACCAGCGCCAAGGTGAACAACAAGGTGGAAGGCCTCCACTTCATGTTCTTCAACGACAAGGACGTAGAGTTCCTCGACATCTCCTCCCCATCCGGGATGCGCACCTATACGCGCTCGCTCTTCTTCGTGCTCTACAAGGCCGTGCGCGACCTGTACCCGCACGCCCGGCTACGCATCGACACGCCCGTGTCCAACGGCTACTACTGCCGCTGCGACATCGAAGGGGGGCTGACCCCGGAGGCCGTGGACCGCGTGCGCCGCCGCATGCACGAAATCGTAGACGCCGACCTGCCGTTCCACCGCATCACGTGCCCCACGGACGAGGCCATCGCCCTTTTCCGCAAGAACGGGCTCGAAGACAAGGCCAAGCTGCTCGAAAGCTACGGCTCGCTCTACACGACCTACTACACGCTGGGCGACACGGCCGACTATTTCTACGGCTCGCTGCTCATCCAGACGCGACAGCTTACCCTCTTCGACATCGTGCCCTACGGCGACGGCCTGCTGCTGCGGCTCCCCGACCCCTCGCGGCCGGGAGAGCTGCGCCCCATGAAGGAGCAGAGCAAGATGTTCGACGTGTTCAGCGAGCAGCACCGCTGGCAGGAAATCCTGGGCGTATCGACCGTGGGCGACTTCAACGAAATGTGCGGGAAAGGCTATGCGAACGACCTCATCAACGTCTCGGAAGCACTCCAGGAAAAGAAAATAAGCCGCCTGGCCGACCGCATCGCGGCCAACCCTGCGCTAAAGGTCATCCTCATCTCGGGACCGTCGTCGAGCGGCAAGACCACCTTTGCAAAGCGCCTCTCCGTGCAGCTCATGGCCAACGGCCAGCACCCCATCCCCATATCGCTCGACGACTATTTCGTAGACCGGGAACTGACCCCGCGCGATGCCAGCGGCGACTACGACTACGAAAGCGTCCACGCCATGAACATCCCGCTCTTCAACGAGCAGATGAACACCCTCCTGGCAGGCGGCGAGGTGGAGCTGCCCCGCTACAACTTCCAGAAAGGCCGCAGCGAAAAGAGCGGAAACCGCCTGCGCCTGCAGCCCAATACACTGCTCATCCTCGAAGGGATACATGCCCTCAACCCCATCCTCACGGAAAAGATACCGGCCGAAGCGAAGTTCAAAATCTACGCCTCGGCCCTGACCACCATCCTGCTGGACGACCACAACTACATCCCCACGTCGGACAACCGCCTGCTGCGCCGCATCGTCCGCGACTACCGCTACCGCAACTACTCGGCCGAAGAGACGATACGCCGCTGGCCGTCGGTGCGCGCCGGAGAGGAGAAGTGGATATTCCCCTACCAGGAAGAGGCCGACGAAATGGTCAACACGGCACTGCTCTTTGAAATAGCCGCACTGCGCTCGCAGGCGCTGCCCCTGCTCGAGCAGGTGCCCGAAAACGTCCCGGAATACTCCGAGGCCTACCGCCTGCGCAAGTTCCTCTCCTACTTCAACCCCATCTCGACCAAAGGCCTGCCGCCCACGTCGCTGCTGCGCGAGTTCCTTGGCGGGAGCACGTTCCGCTACTGATGACTTTTGCTCCGTCCCGCGCCACGGGCTGGTGCCTGCTCTACATAGGCATCAACGCCCTGATCGTTGTCAAGCGCGCCCTCCAGCCCGCGGGCCTGCCCGCAGCCGCAGTGGCCGCCTGCTGCGCGGCAGCCGCCGTACTGGTGGCCCTCACGTGCTGGCCCAGCGGTGTGGCACGGGTGCGACAGGCCATAGGACGGACGACGCCCGGAGCCTTGCTCGCCCTCGTCGCCACCGTCACGCTGCTGCTGGCCTGGGCACAAAGCCGCATCGACCCGCTGGCGCTGCAAGTGGACCGCTGGTCGGCCATCCACAACTTCCTGGAGCGGCTCACCGACGGCGCATACCCTTACGCCGCCCGCACCCATCTGGGCGGCTACGGCTCGCCGTTTCCCGTATGGCAGCTGGCGCACTGGCCGCTCTACGCCCTGTTCCGCAACGTCGGACTCTCCTCCCTCGTCGCACAGGCCCTCTTCGTCCACTCCGTCTACCGCTTCCGCGGAAAGGAGACCGCCACGGTCGCGGCCCTGTTGCTCTACGCCTCGCCCGCCTTCCTCTACGAAGTCATGGTACGGAGCGACCTGACGGCCAACTTCCTCGTCTGCGCCACCGTCATGAACTATCTCTGTGCCGCCCATTTCGCTCCCGCGCGCCATCCCGCCGCAACGGGGCTGATAAGCGGACTGCTGCTTTCCTCACGATGGAGCGTGGCCTTGCCGCTGGGCGTGCTGCTCTTCATCCCGTTCGTCAGGATGCGCCCCCGGGCGAAAGCCGTCTTTCTCGTCACGGCGGCGGCCACATTCACCGCCTCGTTCCTGCCGTTCCTGTGCTGGGACAGCGAGATGCTGCTTTTCTTCGAGTACAACCCGTTCGTACTCCAGACGCGCCAGGGCAACGCCGCCGACCTGCTGTTGCTCGTTCCGCTCGCCCTCTTTCTGGGATGGCGGGCCGGGGGCGACGGACGCCGTGCCGCCTCTGCCGCGGCCGTACTCCTGACAGCAACCGTCGCGGTCTCCTTCCTGCACGACATGTTCGTAAGGAACGACTGGAGCGAAATATTCCACGGAGCCTACGACATAACCTATTTCCACATGGCCCTGCCCTTCTGCATTCTCACACTGGCCGACCGGCTGACAGAACAGGCGCGGCCTTCCGGCCCGCAAGCCCCTAAAACAATAGCCTTATGAAAATCCGACTGGTATTTGCCACCAACAACCCGCACAAGTTAGAAGAAATCCGCGCCATAGCCGGAGAAACATTCGACATACTGAGCCTGGCCGACATCGGTTGCCACGACGACATTCCCGAAACGGCCGATACGCTCGAGGGCAACGCACTGCTCAAAGCGCGCTACGTCCGCGGCCACTTCGGGCTGGACTGCTTCGCCGACGACACCGGGCTGGAAGTACGGGCCCTGGGCGGCGCGCCCGGCGTGCACACGGCGCGCTACGCCTACCCGGACCGCCACGACCCGGAAGCCAACACGCGGAAACTGCTCCAGGCCCTCAAAGGCCGGAAAGACCGCGAGGCCGCCTTCCGCACCGTCATCGCGCTCATCCTCGGCAGCGAAGAACACTTGTTCGAAGGCCGCGTAGACGGCCGGATTGCCGAAGCGCCGCGCGGGACAGAGGGTTTCGGCTACGACCCCGTCTTTGAGCCGGAGGGCACCGGGCGCACTTTCGCCGAACTGGGGCCGGAAACGAAAAACCGCATCAGCCACCGCGCCCGGGCAGTAGCCCGGCTCATGGACTTCCTCAAAGGGATTCCCGCACAATAACGCCACACCCGCTTTCCCATGAAATACATCCTTTCCCTCATATTCGCGGCCCTGACAGCCTGCGTCCCGGCGGCACAGGCAGCCTCCGTCGGGCAATGGGCCTACTACCTGGCCTATCACGACGCCACACAAAACGTGCCCGCCGGCGACGTAATCTACGCCCTCTTCAACGGCAACCTGCTGGCCTACTCCCCGTCCGACACGGAAGTGCGTACCATCACCAAGATGGAGGGACTGAGCGAGAAGAACATATCACGCATGGCCTACTGCCCGTCCCTGCGCTGCCTCGTACTGGTCTACCCGGACTGCAACATAGACCTGCTCTACGACGACGGAACCGTAACCAACCTGCCGCAGCTCAGAAACAACAACGACGGGGAAATGTCTCCGCTGAGCCTGTGCATCACAGGCGAAGAAGCCGTCCTGGCCACCGGCGACGGACTGGCACACCTCAACCTCCGGCAAGAGGAAGTGAGCGGCTACTACCGGCCGGGACAGGAAGTTTCGGCGGCGGCCGTAATGGAAGGCCGCCTTTTCGCCGCCGTGGCAGAGGGCATCGTCAGCTGTGCCATAGCCGACAACCCCTCCGACAGCAACAACTGGAGCCTGGCCCGGCCCCTCTCCGCCGCGCCCGACGCCTTCTTCGCCTTTGCCGGCGGGCTCTACTTCACCGTACCTGCTTCGGCCGACGCCGGGCTGTGGCGTCTGGAAGCGGCCGGCGACAACCAGCCCGACATCCGCCGGCTCGACTCCGCCATCTACACGCAAGGATATGCCGGAAACCGCTACGCGGTGTTCAGCAACGCTTCCCGCGTAGCCGTCTTCGAGACCGCCGCACCGGAGGAAGCCGTCTGTTGGGAACAAGAAGGCGTATGGAACTGGCTGACGCGGGCCGACGACGGCACCTTCTGGGCCTGCGAAGAAGCCGACGGGATGCGCCCTTACCGCCTCGAGGACGGCCAGCTCACCCCTGCCGGCGAAGCCGTAGGCGGATATGGCCCGCGGCGCGACCTGTGCTACTACATCAAATACTTCGGACAGCGTCTCCTCATTGCCGGCGGACGCCTCGACCCCGCCGACCGCGTCCACTTCCCCGCCACGCTCATGGCCTACGAAGACAGCCGCTGGACCACCTTCCAGGAGGACGGCGTACAGGAACAGACGGGGCTGCGCTTCCGCGACATGACCCGCATCATACAAGACCCGGCCGACCCCGCGCACCACTTCGCCTCGGCCGGCGGCAGCGGGCTATACGAATACCGCGACTACCAGTTCGTCCATAACTACAACTCGCGCAACAGCCCCCTGGTCACCGTGGCCCTTAACGGCGTCGACCCGAACTACGTGCGCATCGACGGCCTCAACTTCGACGCCGACGGCAACCTGTGGATGGTCAACAACAGCGCAGACACCATCATCCGCGTCCTTAAGGAAGACGGCTCGTGGCAGGGCATCTACGTGTCCGCCATCCGCAACGCGCCGACCTGCGAAAAGACGCTCTTCGACCTGGACGGGCGCTTCTGGCTGGCATCGCGCCGCACCGTAGACAACCCGCAGCACACCGCCGGCCTCCTCTGCCTGGACTACGGCGGCACGCTCGACGACGAGAACGACGACGTCGCGACCTACCGCACCAGCGCCTACAACGAAGACGGGACGGCCTGCGACTTCGGCGGCGTCTATGCCCTGGCGCTCGACACGGACGGCTCCATCTGGATGGGAACAGCCACGGGACTGTACGTCATCGAGGACCCGGGCGAATGGAACTCGTCGAGCTTCCGCATCCTGCAAATCAAAGTGCCGCGCAACGACGGCACGAACAACGCAGACTACCTGCTGGCCAACGTCCCCGTATCGGACATCGCCATAGACGGAGCCGGGCGCAAATGGATCGGCACCGTGAGCAACGGACTCTATCTGGTCAGCCCCGACGGCACGGAAATCCTCCAGCACTTCGAGGCCGCGACGACGCCCCTGCTGAGCGACAGCATCTACTCCATAGCCCCCAACCCGCTGACGGGCGAGGTCATGATCGGGACGGCACAAGGACTCTGCTCCTACCAAAGCGAAGGCACCGCCCCGGCCGAGACCCTGCAGCGCAGCGGCGTGACCGTATATCCCAACCCCGTGCGCCCGGAACACGACGGACGGGTAACCGTGCGCGGCCTGACGGCCGACGCCGACGTGAAAGTGACCGACGCGGCGGGCAATGCCGTAGCCGGCGGGCGCTCCGTGGGCGGCACCTACATCTGGGACGGACGGACGCGCAGCGGCAGGCGCGCCGCCTCCGGCGTCTACTACATCATGATCTCCACCGCCGACGGCAAAGAAGGCATTGCAGCCAAAGTCGTCGTCATTTAGCCGCGGTTTTGCGACAAAGCGAGACATTTTGGCCACAAACACGTAAAAAAACTGGGAAAAGTTTTGGATAGTCCATAAGTTCACCTAACTTTGTGCGGTACACGCTTTGTAAGTCACGGAAAAGGCACTGCGCGCCGCCTCCGCGGGGCAGGACCGCAGCCTGCACTCCCGCAGGCTCACAAGGAGCTACGGAAAACATTTATCTACCCAAATCCCTATCCCATGAACAAAAGCGAACTAATCTGTGCCATCTCGGCCGCCAGCGGGCTAAGCAAGGCCGATGCGAAGAAGGCGCTCGACGCCACGCTCGACGCCATGTCTGAAGCTCTGAAGTCTGGCGACAAAGTAGCCCTTCTCGGGTTCGGCAACTTTGCGGTAACCGAACGTCCCGCCCGCATGGGCATCAACCCCGCGACAAAAGAAAAAATCGAAATCGCGGCCAAGAAGGTCATCAAGTTCAAACCCAGCAACGAGCTGGCCGAAGCAGTGAACTGATGCGCCAACCTGGCATCCTTGCACAGAAGGCCGTCCCCGCCCCGCGGGGGCGGCCTCTTCCTTTTCCTCCGGCCAGCGCTCCCGGCCGCCGCCCCACGGGCGGAAACACGGGGCTAAGGGCCGCACACAGGGGGCTAAGGGCCGTCGCCACGGGCCTTAGCCCCCTGGCGGCAAAGCCGCGGCCGACGGTCCGCCGCGGCCATCGCGCGGCAGCGGGGCGGCCGACAGGGGCCGGGAATATAAAAAGCGTGAAAGCACGCGTTATTTTTTGCAAAACCCGCAGACAGCGTTTGGTTTTTCGTTAATTTAGTCCCCGTCTCAAATCTTTTACTTTATGGACATCCCTCTCTTCTGGCTCGTGCCGGCCGCCTCGTTGCTGGCACTGTGCTTCGCCTGGTATTTCTACCGGCAGATGACGCGTACCGATGAAGGTACGCCGCGTATGCGCCACATTGCGGCCGCCGTGCGCCGCGGCGCCATGTCTTACCTTCGCCAGCAGTACAAGGTGGTCACCATCGTCTTCCTGTGCCTGGCCGTAGTCTTCGCCGTGATGGCCTACGGATTCCACATACAGAACGAATGGGTGCCCGTAGCCTTCCTCACGGGCGGGTTCTTCTCCGGCCTGGCCGGCTACCTGGGCATGAAGACGGCCACAGCCGCTTCGGCCCGCACGGCCCAGGCGGCGCGCACGTCGCTCAACGGCGGGCTGCGCATCGCCTTCCGCAGCGGCGCGGTGATGGGCCTCGTCGTAGTGGGCCTCGGGCTGCTCGACATCTCCTTCTGGTACCTGCTGCTCAACGCCGTCATCCCTGACGGCGGAAACGCAGGCACGAAGCTGTGCCTCGTCACCACGACGATGCTCACCTTCGGCATGGGCGCCTCGACCCAGGCCCTCTTTGCCCGCGTGGGCGGAGGCATCTACACGAAAGCCGCCGACGTAGGGGCCGACCTCGTGGGCAAGGTGGAAGCGGGCATCCCGGAGGACGACCCGCGCAACCCCGCCACCATCGCCGACAACGTGGGCGACAACGTGGGCGACGTGGCCGGCATGGGCGCCGACCTCTACGAGTCGTACTGCGGCTCCATCCTGGCCACGGCCTCGCTCGGCGCGGCCGCCTACATGGCCGCCGGCGACGGGCTGATGCAGTTCCGCGCCGTCATCGCCCCGATGCTCATCGCCGCCGTCGGCATCGTACTCTCGCTCGCAGGCATCTTTGCCGTGCGCACCCGTGAGGACGCCAAGATGAAAGACCTGCTGCGCGCCCTCTCAAGGGGGACCAACCTCAGCTCCATCCTCATCGTAGGCTGCTCGTTCCTCATCCTCTGGGCCCTCGGCCTGGACCGCTGGTGGCAAATAGGCTGCACGGTAGCCGTAGGGCTGGCCGTAGGCATCGTCATCGGGCAAGCCACAGAATACTATACCTCACAAAGCTACCGCCCGACGCGGCGCATCGCCGAAAGCGGGAAGACGGGCGCCGCCACGGTCGTCATCTCGGGCCTGGGCGTAGGCATGCTCTCCACAGCCGTCCCCGTGCTGGCCGTCGTGGCGGGCATCGTGGCCTCCTACCTGCTGGCCGCCGGCGGCGACCTCAGCAACATCTCCATGGGCCTCTACGGCATCGGCACCGCCTCGGTGGGCATGCTCTCCACCCTGGGCATCACGCTGGCCACCGACGCCTACGGCCCCATTGCCGACAACGCCGGTGGCAACGCCGAAATGAGCGGCCTGGGCGAAGAAGTGCGGCGCCGCACGGACGCCCTCGACTCGCTGGGCAACACCACGGCCGCCACAGGCAAAGGCTTCGCCATCGGCTCGGCGGCACTGACGGGCCTGGCACTGCTGGCCAGCTACGTGGAGGAAGTGCGCATCGGACTGACGCGGCTGGGAGAGGAGACCATCTCCGTGGCCGGCCGCGCGGTCGAAGTGAGCAAAGCCACCTTCGCCGACTTCATGTACTACTACGACGTGACGCTGATGAACCCCAAAGTGCTGGCCGGCATGTTCATCGGGGCCATGATGGCCTTCCTCTTCTGCGGCCTGACGATGAACGCCGTGGGCCGTGCCGCCTCAAAGATGGTGGACGAAGTGCGCCGGCAGTTCCGCGAAATCAAAGGCATCCTGACCGGAGAAACGGAGCCGGACTACGGCCGCTGCGTGACCATATCGACACAGGCGGCGCAACACGAAATGATTGTCCCCTCGCTGCTGGCCATCGTCGCCCCCGTGGCCACAGGGCTTATATTCGGCGTGAGCGGCGTGCTGGGACTGCTCATCGGCGGTCTGGCGGCCGGATTCTCCCTGGCCGTCTTCATGGCCAACTCAGGCGGCGCATGGGACAACGCGAAGAAATACGTCGAAGAAGGACACCTGGGCGGTAAAGGCAGCGAGACACACAAAGCCACCGTCGTGGGCGACACCGTGGGCGACCCGTTCAAAGACACCTCCGGCCCGAGCCTGAACATCCTCATCAAGCTCATGAGCATGGTCTCCATAGTCATGGCCGGACTCACCGTCTCGTGGAGCCTGCTGTGATTCCACCGGAAACGGGCGGACCGCATGCCGAAAATCGGAACATACGGCCCGCCCGTTCGCATAAAAAGTCGTAACTTTGCAGCCCGGCGCTGTGCGCCGCACCAACTCCACCACTTCAGCAACAAATACATGAACATCGAAGAGCAACTGTCCGGCGCCGTCCGGGAAGCCGTCAAGGCCCTCTACGGGCAAGAAGCCGACGACAAGCAGATACAACTGCAGGAAACGAAACGTGAATTTGAAGGACACGTGACGCTGGTCACCTTCCCCCTGTTGCGCCTCTCGCGCAAAAAGCCGGAAGAGACAGCGGCCGAAATAGGCAACTACCTGACGGAACATACCGGGCTGGTGGAAAAGTTCAACGTTGTCAAAGGATTCCTCAACCTGACCATCGCGCCGGCCCAATGGATCGCGCTGCTCAACCGCATCCACGCCGAACCGCACTACGGCTGCACGGCACCGGGCCCCGACGCACCGCTCGTCATGATAGAGTATTCCTCGCCCAACACTAACAAGCCGCTCCACTTGGGCCACGTCCGCAACAACCTGCTCGGGTGGTCCGTGGCACAAATCGCCGAAGCCAACGGCAACCGCGTAGTCAAGACCAACATTGTCAACGACCGCGGCATACACATCTGCAAGTCGATGCTCGCGTGGCTCAAGTACGGCAACGGCGAAACCCCCGAAAGCTCCGGGAAAAAGGGCGACCACCTCATAGGCGACTACTACGTGGCCTTCGACAAGCACTACCGCGCACAGGTCAAGGAACTCGCCGCACAATACGAGGCGGAAGGCATGGACGCCGAAGCCGCCAAGGAAAAGGCCGGGAAGGAAGCGCCCCTAATCCGCGAAGCGCACGAGATGCTCGTAAAGTGGGAGCAGGGCGACCCGGAAGTGCGCGCCTTGTGGCGGCGCATGAACGAATGGGTCTACGCCGGATTCGACGAGACCTACAAGGCCCTCGGCGTCAGCTTCGACAAAATATACTACGAAAGCGACACCTACCTCGAAGGCCGCAAGATGGTGCTCGACGGACTGGAGAAAGGCATCTTCTTCCGCAAGGCCGACGGCTCGGTATGGGCCGACCTTTCCGATGAAGGGCTCGACGAAAAACTCCTCCTGCGCGCCGACGGCACAAGCGTCTACATGACGCAGGACATCGGCACGGCGAAAATGCGCTTCCAGGACTTCCCCATCGACAAAATGGTCTACGTCGTCGGAAACGAGCAGAACTATCACTTCCAAGTGCTCTCCATCCTGCTGGACCGCCTCGGCTTCGAATGGGGCAAGAGCCTCGTCCACTTCTCCTACGGCATGGTGGAACTGCCCAACGGGAAAATGAAAAGCCGCGAAGGCACCGTGGTAGACGCTGACGACCTCATCGCGGAAATGGTAAGCCAGGCCCGCCGCACAGCCGACGAGGCCGGCAAGTTCGACGACATGGACGAATCCGAAAAGGACGAAGTGGCACGCATCGTAGGCATGGGCGCCCTGAAATACTTCCTCCTCAAAGTCGACGCCCGCAAGAACATGCTCTTCAACCCGGAGGAAAGCATCGACTTCAACGGCAACACAGGACCCTTCATCCAATACACATACGCCCGCATCCGCTCCGTCCTGCGCAAGGCGGCCGACGCAGGCATCCAGTTGCCCGACGAACTGCCTGCCGACATTGAGCTTTCCACAAAAGAGGAAGAAATCATCCAGCACTTGGCCGCTTTCGCCGCCACCGTGCGCCAGGCCGGCCAGGACTACAGCCCGTCGGCCGTGGCTAATTACTGCTACGACCTTGTCAAGGAGTACAACCAGTTCTACCACGACTTCAGCATCCTGCGCGAGGAAAACGAGAAAAAGAAACTGTTCCGCCTCGTCCTCTCCGCCAACGTGGCCAAAATCGTCCGCACCGGCATGGGACTGCTCGGCGTCGAGATGCCCGAACGCATGTGATCATGGCCACAAGCATAAACGGCCATTCCCGGGAGAGAAGCGGAGGGAGCGGAGCAACCGCATTCCATCCTATGCGGTTTACACTTCGGGATTCCCGACCGTCTCTCTTGCCCCGGCCCGGTAGGGGAGCACCGGGCACATTACGACTGACATGAGCAAGAACCGGCAGCCTAAGTTTTACGTCGTCTGGCGAGGGGTACGTCCCGGCGTTTACCTGACATGGGAAGAGTGCTGGCACCAGGTGAAAAACTTTCCCGGTGCGGCCTACAAGGCCTATCTTTCAGCCGCCGAGGCCGAGCAGGCCCTTGCGGCAGGGCCGCCAGCCTGGAGCAAACGGGAGGTGGCTGCCCGTACAGGGGAGCAAGAAGAGAAGCCCGCACCTCCCTCCCGGCGGACAATGTGCCCTTCCCGAGGGCCGCACGCCCTGCCGCCCAACCCGCAGTCGGACCGCACGGACACTGTCCTGCCCCTGCCGCTGGCCGTCCGGGCCGACGCCTGGGCCGTAGACGCCGCCTGCTCCGGCAATCCCGGACAGATGGAATACCGCGGCGTATGCCTCCGGACAGGGCAAGTCGTTTTCCACTACGGCCCCATCTACGGCACGAACAACGTCGGCGAGTTTCTTGCCATTGTCCACGCGCTGGCCCTTATCAAGGGGCGTAACCTCCGGCTCGCCGTCTACAGCGACAGCCGTAACGCCCTGCTTTGGGTAAGGCAGAAAAAGTGCAAGACACGCCTGGCCCGCAACGCACGGACCGAGACGCTCTTCCAACTCATTGACCGCGCCGAGAAATGGCTGCGCGAGAACACCTACGACACCCCTCTCCTGAAGTGGGAAACGCAACTTTGGGGCGAAGTGCCCGCCGACTTCGGCCGCAAGTAGCCGGATGCCGCCCCGCCGCTTTATCCTGCCACACCCTTCCCGTTCCTATGAAAGAATTCTTCAGCGTCATGTGGCGCTACGTCGCCCCCTACAAAAAGTACCTCGTCAGCTCGCTGGTGTTCAACCTGCTGTCGGCCGTACTCAACGTGTTTTCCTTCCTGTCCATTATCCCGATGCTCAACCTCCTGTTCAGGCTGGACACGTCGACCTACCGTTTCATGCCCTGGGACACGGCGGGAGAAAACATCAAGGACATCCTGGTGAACAACATGTACTACGCCACGCAGCAAATCATGCAAAGCTACGGAGCGTCCACCACGCTGCTGCTCATCGGCCTGTTCCTCGTGGCCGCCACGCTGCTCAAGACGTCGTGCTACTTTGCTTCGGCGGGCATCATGGTACCGATGCGCACCGGCATTGTGCGCGACATCCGCTCCAACGTCTACCATAAAATCACGAACCTGCCTCTCTCCTTCTTCTCCGACGAGCGCAAGGGCGACATCATCGCCCGCATGAGCGGCGACGTCAACGAAATCGAGAACTCCATTACCGGCTCGCTCGAGATGCTCATCAAAAATCCCATCCTGCTTATCTGCTATTTCAGCGTCCTGCTTTACACCAGCTGGCAGCTCACCATGTTCACCCTCATCGTCCTCCCGCTCATGGGCTGGGCCATGGGCAGGATAGGCCGGAAGCTCAAGCGCCAGTCGCTCGACGCGCAGAACAAATGGAGCGAAACGATGTCCCAGCTCGAGGAGACGCTGGGCGGCATGCGCATCATTAAGGCCTTCACCGCCGAGAAGAAGATGCGCGAGCGCTTCGACCGCAGCACCAACGAGTTCCGCACGGCTTCGAACAAGGTCGCCGTCCGGCAGGCCTCCGCCCACCCCGTCAGCGAGTTTCTCGGCACCTGCCTCATCGTCACCGTCCTCTGGTACGGCGGGACGCTCATCTTCTCCGACCACTCGCCCATAGACGCCCCCACGTTCATATTCTACATGATTATCCTTTACAGCATCATCCAGCCGCTCAAGGACCTCTCGAAAGCCACATACAGCATCCCCAAAGGCATGGCCTCCGTGGAGCGCGTCAACAAGATACTCAACGCCGAGAACCCCATCCGCGAAAGCGCCCACCCCGTCCACCTGGAAGGCCTGAAGGAGAGCATCGAGTTCCGCCACGTCTCCTTCAGCTACAACGGGAAGACGGACGTCCTCTCCGACGTCAGCCTCCACGTGCGCCGCGGGCAGACCATCGCCATCGTGGGGCAAAGCGGTTCGGGAAAGTCCACGCTCGTCGACCTCCTGCCGCGCTACCACGACGTCACCGAAGGACACATCCTCCTCGACGGCACCGACGTGAAGGACATCTATCTCTCGGACCTGCGTGCCCTCATCGGCAACGTCAACCAGGAGGCCATCCTCTTCAACGACACCTTCTTCAACAACATCGCCTTCGGCGTGGAAAACGCCACGATGGAACAGGTAGTCGCCGCCGCCAAGGTGGCCAACGCCCACGACTTCATCATGGAGAGCGAGCGCGGCTACGACACCATGGTGGGCGACCGCGGCTGCCGCCTCTCCGGCGGACAGCGGCAGCGCGTCTCCATTGCCCGCGCCATCCTCAAAAACCCCGACATCCTCATCCTCGACGAAGCCACCTCGGCCCTCGACACAGAGAGCGAACGACTGGTGCAGGAAGCCCTCGAACGCCTCATGCGCACCCGTACCACCATCGCCATCGCCCACCGTCTCTCCACGATACGCGGTGCGGACGAAATCTGCGTCCTCCACGAGGGGCGCATCGTCGAGCGCGGCACGCACGAGCAGCTCATTGCCCGCTGCGGCTACTACAAACGCCTGCACGACATGCAGCAACTCTGACCCTCCACCCCGCGCAGGCAGACTGCCGGGAAAAAGCGCCGCAACCGGACGAAGCAGGAGCGAACCTGCCGCCGGCCGCGGCGCTTTCCGTACACCCCGCCCGGGCGGCAGAAGGCCCCGCCCCGGCAGCCGACGAAGCCGGCCCGCATCCATCCCCACGGTGCGGGCCGGCTTTTCCGTCCGTACCCGCAGGCCGCACGCCCGGCTCCGTCGCTCCTGGGCTAAGCCCCGTGCGCACGGGGCCTGTTCCCGTACGCACGGGGCTTAGCCTCCTTCCGCCGCTGCCCGGTGCAATGCGCTCCGGCCACGGACGAAGCCCGGCTGGAAAAGGGCCGCACGCCACGGGGCTAATGCAGCACGAAGATGAAGCGGGGCCGACGGCGGGCGTATCTTTGTCCTGTCGCCGCAAACTGCGGACCAAACGCCGGCCCGGGCGGCGCGGAAAAGCAGACGGCGGCCTCACACGTCACACCCTTAAAAAAATCCCTTACAAATGAACGAAAAGAAAAAGCAAATCTGGAATCTGGTGCTGAAAGCCCTCATCGCCGTGCTCACAGCCCTGACGGGCATACTGACAAGCTGCACCCTCGCCGCATAGGCCCGGGAACGCAGCGCGCAGGGAATTCCCTGCATTCTTCCCGCCGCCTCCCGCGCCATGGCGCAGGAGGCGGCCTACGTTTTTTTCCCGGAAAACCCGCCCGGTTTCCGCGATTTGTTTATATTTGCAGGTAATTCACACACACCATACCGACATGGACAACATACGCACATTCGCACAACTCACCACCCACCTGGGACAGCGGACAGGGCGGCGTCGCATCGCCGTGGTCTGCGGCTCGGACGCCTCCACCTGCGAAGCCGTAGGACGCGCCCTGGAAGGGGGCTTCGCCGAAGCCGTATTCGTAGGCCATACGGCCGAGGCCCGGCGCCTGCTTTCCGGCCGGGCGGAAGACAGACACGTGGACTACGTTGACGCGACCGACGACGCCGAAGCCGCACGCCGGGCCGTGGCGATGGTGCGCGGGGGAGAGGCGGACGTGCTCATGAAAGGGCTCGTAGCGACCGACACGCTCCTCCACGCCGTCCTTGACAAGCAGGAAGGCCTGCTCCCCACGGGCGGCATCCTGACCCACCTGGCGGCCGCCGAACTGCCGGCCTACGGCAAGCTACTGTTGTTCACCGACGCGGCCGTCATCCCTTACCCGACGGCCCCGCAGCGCGAGGCACAGGTTGCGTGCGCGGTGCGCATGTGCCATGCCCTGGGCATCGGGGAACCGCGCATCGCCCTCATCCACTGCTCGGAACACGTGAGCGAGAAGTTCCCCCACACACTCGAATACGCCCGTCTGGCCGAAGCCGCCCGGACGGGACGCTGGGGCCGGGCCATCGTGGACGGCCCGCTCGACGTGCGCACCTCGTGCGACGCCGCAGCCATGGCCGTCAAGGGCATCTGCTCGCCCATAGCGGGCCAGGCCGACGCCCTCGTGTTCCCGGACATCGAAGCCGGCAATGCTTTCTACAAGACCATCACCCTCTTTGCCGGAGCCACGACGGCCGGCGTGCTGCAAGGCACCGTGCGCCCCGTCGTCCTGCCCTCGCGCGGCGACAATGCCGACTCCAAATTCTACAGCCTGGCACTCGCGGCCCTGGACTGACACGCCTCCGCCAGCCGGCCTTGCGCCCGAAGGCGCGCCCCATTTCCTTTATTGCCCCACTCCAACCCCCTTTCCCATGCAAATACTCGCCATCAATCCCGGGTCGACCTCGACCAAAATAGCCGTCTACGAAGACGAACAGCCCGTTCTCCTGCGCAACATCCGCCACTCCGTGGAGCAACTTGCGCAGTTTGAACGCATTGTGGACCAGCGCGTCTTCCGCCGCGACCTGGTCGTAGAAGAACTGCGGCGCATGAACATCCCCTTCCACTTCGACGCCATCATCGGGCGCGGCGGACTGGCCAAACCGCTCTCGGGCGGCGTCTACGCAGTCAACGAACAAATGTGCCGCGATATGTACTACGCCAAACGGCAACACGTCTGCAACCTGGGCTGCATCATCGCCTACGACCTGGCACAGCGGCAGGGCGGATGCCAGGCGTTCATCGCCGACCCCGTCGTAGTGGACGAGATGGAAGACGTGGCCCGCATCTGCGGCTCGCCGCTCATGCAGCGCGTACCCGTATGGCACGCGCTGAACCAACGGGCCATCGGCCGCCGCTTCGCACAGGAAAACGGCCGGAAATACGAAAACCTGAATCTGATTATCTGCCACATGGGCGGGGGAATATCCGTGGCGGCACACCGCCGGGGACGGGCCATCGACGCCAACAACGGCTTGGACGGCGAAGGGCCTTTCTCGCCGGAGAGAGCAGGCACGTTGCCCTCGGCCGACTTGGTGCGTCTCTGTTACAGCGGCCGCTACACAGAGGAAGAGTTGCTGAAGCGCATTGCGGGCAGTGCCGGACTTTCGGCCCACTTGGGGACTACCGACGTAAAGAAGATCATTGAAAGCATCGAAGCCGGCGACGAGCACGCGCGCCTGCTCATCGATGCCATGATTTACCAGACGGCCAAGGCCATAGCGGCAGAGGGCGCGGTGCTCTTCGGCAACATCGACGCCGTGCTCATCACGGGCGGCATGGCCCACTCGGAGTACATCACGTCACGCTTGCGCCGCCGGGTGGACTTCCTTGCGCCGGTACACATCTACCCCGGGGAAGACGAGATGGAGGCCCTGGCCCTCAATGCACTCGCCGCCTTGAGAGGCGAACAGAAACTGAACGTCTACGAATAGGCCGGGAAACGGGGCCGTCTGTGCCCGTAGCCGGCCGCTTACCCGCCAGTGCGGCGGAGCAACTTTTTCCGCTTCGGCCACCAAGGCTTTCACCCACAGGCCGAAGCATACGGGAAGCCCTTGAACGGAAAGCGCATACGTCCGTTCAAGGGCTTCCTGTTTTCTTTATTCACATTCCTTCCGGAAGAAAGGCCAGCGGCAGGGCCAAGCCCTCCGTCAGGACAGCCGGGCAAGAAGCTCGTCGAGCGTCAGGCGCTGCTGCTCGCCGGTGGCCATGTCTTTGAGCGTCACCTGTCCGGCGGCCATTTCCTCCTCGCCGACAAGTGCCACATAAGGTATGCCCAGCGCGTTGGCGTAGCTCATCTGCTTCTTCATCTTCACGCTGTCGGGGTAGACCTCCGTGGCGATGCCGGCGCGGCGGGCCTCCGCCGCGTAGCGCAGGCAGCAGGCCGCTTCGGCCGGGCCGAAATTGATGAACAGCAGGCGCACGCCCGACGCGGCGGTTTCCGGATAAAGGCCGAGCTGGCCCAGCACGTCGTAGATGCGGTCGGCGCCGAAGGAGATGCCGACACCGCTCAGCCCGGGCATACCGAAGATGCCGGTCAGGTCGTCGTAACGGCCGCCGCCGGTAATGGAACCTATCTGTACGTCGAGGGCCTTGACCTCAAAGATACAGCCCGTATAATAATTAAGGCCGCGCGCCAGCGTGAGGTCAAGCTCGAGCGCGTTGCGGAGTCCGGCCGACCGTAGGGAATCCAGGACAAAGGCCACCTCCTCCACGCCCTTCTGCCCGACCTCGCTTCCGGCGAAGAGAGTGCGCATGGCTTCGAGCTTGTCGGCGTTGCTCCCTCCGGTCGAAAGGATGGGCTGCAGGCGGCCCACCGCGCCCTCGTCGAGGCTGGCGGCACGCAGTTCCTCCATGACTTTTTCGGGGCCTATCTTGTCCAGCTTGTCTATGGCCACCGTGATTTCCACAAGCCGCTCGGGCGCGCCGATCACTTCGGCGATGCCGGCCAGGATCTTGCGGTTATTGAGTTTGATGGAGACGCGTATGCCGAAGCGGGAGAACACTTCGTCTATAATCTGCACGAGCTCCACCTCGTTGAGCAGGGAGTCGCTGCCTACGATGTCGGCGTCGCACTGGTAGAACTCGCGGTAACGGCCTTTCTGCGGGCGGTCGGCCCGCCACACTGGCTGTATCTGGTAGCGCTTGAAGGGCAGTTGGAGCTCGTCGCGGTGCTGGACCACGTAACGGGCAAAGGGGACGGTCAGGTCGTAGCGCAGGCCTTTGTCGCAGAAGCGGGCGGCAAGCCGGGCCGGCGACTCGTTCCGGAACTCGTCGCCGCCGACCTCGCCACGGAAGTCGCCGGAGTTGAGCACCTTGAACAGGAGTTTGTCGCCCTCCTCACCGTATTTCCCCATCAGGGTTGAGAGGTTTTCCAAAGCGGGCGTCTCGATTTGCCGGAAGCCGTAGAGGGCGTAGACCTGGCGTATGGTGTCGAAGATATAATTGCGCTTGGCCATCTCGACGGGCGAGAAGTCGCGCGTACCTTTGGGTATGGATGGTTTTTGGGCCATAAGAAAGATTGTGTACGGGCTTGTGCGACAGGGCGGCAGGCTGCTCCCCGCCCGCGCAAGCCGCAAGGGTTGAACATTTCTGGTTATTTTGTTTCCTTGACCAAGTAGATGCACGTGGGCAGATGGTCGCTGTATCCGTTGAGCCACTTGCCGCCGGCGTGCGTGCGCTTGGGGCTGCCTTTGTAGGGGCCTTCCTGTTCGAGGAGACTGTCGCGCCGGAAGACCTCGCAGCGGTCGTACTTCAGCGTGGAACGGTCCTCGCCCAGCAGGTTGCCGGTGAAGACAATCTGGTCGAAGAGGTTCCACTTGCCGCGGTAGACGAGCGTGCCCTGCCCTTCCTCGTAGAGCATGTCCCACCAAGGGTTGTACAGGTCCGCCACGCCCCCGGCTTCCTCCCGGCGGTGCCGGCAGCCGAGCGCCTCGGTCAGGCTTTTGTCGCCCGGGTCGTCGTTCATGTCGCCCATGATGACGATTTTCGCCCCCGGGTCCTGGCGTGCCAAGGCGTCCTTGAGCGCGCGCACCTGGTAGCCGGCGCGCTCGCGGCTCTCGCTGCCGGCCGCGCGCGAAGGCCAGTGGCAGACGATGAAGTACATCTTCTCGCCGGCCATCCGGCCGCCCATGACGAGGAAGCCGCGCGTGGTCCGCGTGGTGTCGCCGCGCAGCTCCGCGTAGGGCCTCACGCAGCCGCTCTCGTCGGTGTAGAAGCCGAGGTCTACGTCGGGCTGCGCCGGGTCCGGATAGTAATAAGGCACGAGCATGGCGCTTTCCAGCCCGAACTGCTCCGGGTCGTAGAGAAAGGCACAGTCCACCCCGCGGCGGTCGGGGCCTTCGCGGTGGACTATCCGGTAGCCGCGGGCCGAGAGGGCGGGCTGCCGCACGAGGTCTTCGAGCACGCGGCGGTTCTCCACTTCGGCCAGCCCGATGACGGCGGCTCCGGCGGGCACCCGTTCCGTGCAAAGCGCAGCCAGCACTTCGGACATGTGCTCCAGTTTGGCGCGGTACTTCACCGTGCCCCACGCCATTTTGCCGTCGGGCAGATATTCGTAGTCGTTTTTCCCGTAATCGTGGACCGTGTCGAAAAGATTCTCCTGGTTATAGAAAGCCACGCCGTAAAGGGTCTGGCGCACGCCCCCCTCCTGCGCTCCCGCCGCAGCCACAGGCAGCAGGAACAGCAACAGGATGCGAAAGAGGTATTTATTCATATCGTGGGAAATCATCGTTGTCCGGAAAAGCGCAGGCATACGGCCATACGGAGCACAAATTTCTTAAAAAAAATCGAGACAACGGACGTTTCTTTCCGCCAAATGCAAGATTTCGCGGAAAATATGGACCGGGACGGGGCGCGTGCTTCTCCCCGTTTCCGCCGCCCTGCTCCAGGCGGCGGGCCGCTTTCCCGCGCGGCCCGGCCGGGCAGGGCCGCGCCTGGAAGTCCCGCCGCCTGCCCGCCCGTAGTCTGGCCGGAAACGGGGCCTATTCCCGCCGCCGCGGGGCTAAGCCCCGTTTTTTCTTTCCTTAGCCCCGTGGCCCGCGGGACGTGGCGACATCTGTCCCGGCCGCCGTGCCGCCGCCCAGCAGCCATAGCGCGAAAATCGTTCTTTTTCGCGAATCCATACTCGCTTTATTACTGCATTCTTTATAAAAGAAATATAGCCTAATAAATAAACCAATAATCAAACTTGAAATAGCATTTTAAGGACACGCCATATTAAAACAAAAAAAATTGCTTTACTGGATATAAATTGCTACATTTGCAAAATTGCAAATCGTATAATTACAACTCTATGCGGTCTGCTTTTTGCAACCACTATAATGATATAAACTATTAGATAACCATGAAAAAGATTTTAATATGGCTTTTCTGCTGTTTATTTAGCGAGTTTGTCTCGGCTCAAACCGATGTTACAAAGTTCATGGGAATTCCGGTGGATGGCAGAAAACAAGAAATGGTAAAAAAATTGGAAGCTAAAGGCTTTGAACTTAAACCTGGTTCTAATGATATTTTGCAGGGCGAATTTAACGGAATGCAGGTAGACTTGCATATTGTTACACAGAAAGATAAAGTATATCGAATTATGGTCGTAGAACAAAATATGTTTGACGCCCCTGAAATAAAAACCAGATATAATAATTTATGTCTACAATTCAGTAGAAATAAACGATATACAATATTTGCCGATTCTATTGATAACTATTTCATTTCAGACGAAGAAGACTTAGACTATGAAATGCAAGTAAACGGTAAACGTTACCAGGCCCTTTTTATTC
This sequence comes from uncultured Prevotella sp., assembly GCA_902464615.1. Lineage (GTDB taxonomy): Bacteria > Bacteroidota > Bacteroidia > Bacteroidales > Bacteroidaceae > Alloprevotella. Next base: position 67,818 of record CABQKA010000003.1, read on the forward strand.
AAATGCCAGAAAATATAGATACAACTGCAATTGCAAGAGAGTTGGAGTCTGAATTAAAAAAAGAATACACAGAAGAAGAACTTAAAAATTTTTCGCAAGAGCAAAAGGAACAACTAATAATAAAATTGACAACTCGTGCAATGAATTATTTTTCTAAACGGCAGGTTTGGGTCAGTATTGCTAATTTATATGGTAAATATGTACTACTAATTTATTATGACAATAAATTTAATGAAGCTAACGGTGAAGATTTATAAAGTAGATTATCCGAGAAAAGCCAATAATCAATAGCTATAAAAATGGAATGCTTTTAATAAGAGACTTATAATCCATTCCATTCTTGCATGACAGCATCAATACTTTGATTCCCGCCGCCTGCCCGCCCATAGTCTGGCCGGAAACGGGGCCTATTCCCGCCGCCGCGAGGCTAAGCCCCGTTTTTTCTTTCCTTATCCCCGTGGCCCGCGGGACGTGGCGGCATCTGTCCCGTCCGCCGCGCCGCTGCCCAGCAGCCACAGCGCGGCGGTGAAGGGTTGCCCGCCCGTTGCCCCGGAAGCGGGCCACTGCCGCCGGGCCAGCCGCCGGGCAGCCGGCCGCCACACGTCGCGCAGCGTCCCGAAAGCCCGCAGCGCCTCGTCGCCGGGGGCGCAGACCACGAGCACAAGCACGCGGCGGAGCGGCACGGCGGCGGCTTCGGCCAGCATCTGCCGCGCCATCCGTCCGGCTTGCCAGGCACCGAGGCAGTCCGCCGTGTGCGAAAGGAGATAGAGCGTCGTGCCCGGCGCGCCGGGGACGTCCGTTTCCGGCAGACGGGCGGCAAAACGGGCGGACAGACGGCCGCCCGAGGCGCTCCCCACGAGGCGCTCCGCCAAAGCGGTCATGGCGGCCGACGTGTCCACCCCTTCGTAGTCCGTCCGCTCCGCCAGCGCGGGCAAAGCGTCGAGCAACGCCAGCGCGCCCGTCCCCGGGCCGCAGCCTACGTCGACCAGCCGCAAACGCCCCCCGCCGCGCTCCACGCAACGCCCGAGCGCGGCGCCGTGGGCGAGCAGCAACGCGCGCAACTGGGGCAGATAGGCCGGGAGATAGCGCAGGGCATAAAGCGCGGCGAGCTGGTCCGGCGACACTTCGCGGGGCTGTCCCTGCACCAGGCTGCGCAGCAGCAGGCGGAAGCGCGAGCGCCCATAGGCCAGCCACTGCAGCTGCTCCTCGTCGTCCGCACCGAGGACAAGCCCGGGCCAGCCCGACGGCGAGGCGGCGCGCAGCGGTTCCTCCACATGGCGCGCAAAGGCGGAGCGGACCGGAGCCGACGCCGAAAGGACCGGACGCGAAGGCGCGCGGTCCGGAAGCGGCGCCACGGCGAAGCGCCCCGCCGCGTAGTCGTCCGGCGCAACGGAGAAGAAGCAGCCGCAGCGCCGCAAATAGCTCAGCAGCTGGAAGAAGGTGACGTTTTCGGCCAGCAGCGCGGCATGGCCGATGAGCAGCAGGCGTTCGCGCGCCCGGGTCATGGCCACGTTCAACTTGCGGTCAATGAGGACGCCGTCCTCGGTAAATACGTTCGCCGCCAGGAAGTCCAGCTGGCTGCGGCGCTGCACGGTGAAGCTATATATAATGACGTCGCGCTGGCTGCCTTGGAAGCGCTCCACGGTGTCGATGCTGATGTCGGCCGCCTCGCAGACGCCGGCGTCCTGCAAGGCGGCGCGCACGGCAGCTATCTGGTTGCGGTAGGGGACAATGATACCGACCGTGCGCGCGGCGTCGAGCCGCCCGCCGGCCATGCGGCGCACGGCGGCCACGGTGGCGGCGGCCATGCGGGCCTCGACGGGGTTCACTTTCGCCGAGGGTGCGGACTCGGGCAAGGGGGCGTCGAGAAAGGCGACGCGGCGCGTGGCGAGCAGGTCCTCCACGCCGTCGCGCCCGGCTCCCGCGGCGGGAAGCGGCCGCTCCTGGTGTGTCCCTGGCACCACGCGCAAGGCGTTCTGATAGAAAGCCTGGCTGGGGAAGCGCGCGATGTCGCGGTGCATGCGCCCCTGCCGCGTCAGGGTGAAACAGACCGAGGGGTCGGTGCGGTAGCGTGCCAGGAGCCGCTCGAAAAGCGACTGCCGGCAATCGCGCAGGCCAATGCGCAACAGGGCAGGGTCCGTCACCCGCGCGTCGGCGGCCGACTGCTGCACCACGGCGGGCAGTTGCTTGTGGTCGCCGATAAGCAGGAAGCGGCCTATGGCCTCGCGGCCTTCGTGCGTGGCGCTGAGCAGGCCCGCCAGGTGCGGCTCGAGGATTTGCGAAGCCTCGTCCACGATGGCCAGGTCGAAACGCTTCATCCCGAACAGCTCGGGGTGGGAGTTGAAGGCCGTAGTGGTCCCGACAAAGACCCGCGTGCGGCTAATGAGCGCCCGCACCTGCTCCAGGCGCGGACAGTCGGCCACGCGCCTTTCCAGGAGGTAAGGGCGATAAGGCGCGGCACACGAAAGCTCGCTCCCCAGCCTTACAAAACCGGCCTCGGGGATGCCGTCTTTCCCGACGAGCTTGCTGCATATCTCGTCGACGGCCCGGTTCGTATAAGCCATGAGCAGGACCGACGCGCCGGGTTCGAGAAGCTCCTCGCGCAGGACGTTCATCAAGCCGAACGAAGTCTTTCCCGTCCCGGGCGGGCCCACGAGCAGGAAGAAGTCGCGGGCCTGACGGACGCGGCGGACCAGTTCGTCGAACTCGCCTCCGCCGTAACTGCCACGCAAGGCGGCCGCCCCGTCCGCCTCAGGCCGGCGGAGCGTCAGCAAGAGGTCGCGCCGGCGCTTCGGCGCGGAAAGGAAGGCGTGCAGGCCGCGGAAAAGCGAGGCGTAGGAGGCGTCCATGAAGTCGTGCTCCACGGCCCAGCGGACCGCCGGCGCGCGGTTGAAGACCCGGGCGTTGGTCTGCTCGTAGCGGAGGCGCAGCCGCACCGTGCCTTCGCCGAAACCCTCCAGCACGGCGCGGAACACCGGCCCGCGGCAAACGTCCGGCTCGGCCGGAGGCTCATAGGCGTAGCATACGACGATGTCGCCGGGACGGAAGTTGCAGGCGTCGCGGCCCTGTTCCGCCCCGGCGGCGAAGCGCAGCTCGAGGACGCCGATGCCGCCGTATTCGCCGGGAGCGAGGCGCTCGAGCGTCAGGCCGGCATAGATGTTGCCCGCCTTCTCTTTCTCTTCCAGGCATTCGTTCCACAGTGACGACAGTCCGGAGCACTCTTTCGTCTTGCCCCCGACTTTGGCGAGCAGTCTCTCCTTTTCCAGGAAGGTGAAGAAACGGAAAAAGTAGGCGCGCTCGAGCCCGGAAGCTTCGCGGACAGGGCGCAGGAGGCGTTCGAGTTCCGGGCGCGTGTAGCGCTCCCAGAGCGGCCCGGCGGCCTGCTTCTCGTTGAGCAGTTCGGGAGTCCATGCGGCCAGTTCCGCCACGCCGCCTTCGGCATAAGCACGCTCGCGCGCCGCCATTTCGTTGCGCACCTTCAAGGCCCGGAACAGCAGGCCGGGGGCCGGTCCGAGGTGGAGCAGGCCGCGGCCGTACTTGGAGTAGAACAGGAAAGGGTAGATGTGCGCGTAGGGCAGGTGATAGTTATAGTGGAGCAGGGCCATGTAGAGCAGTAGCTGCACGTAGTGACGCTCTTGGTAGCGGGGCGGAGCGTCGGGGACAGCGCCGGGGACAAAGGCGCCTTTCCCCGACTTCTGTTCCAGGAGAATGCCGTAGTCAAGCTGCAGGAAGTCCATTCGGCCCTGCAGGCCCAGCATCTCGCTGAAGAAGGTCGGCTCGGTGACGACGTCGGCCGGGGAGAAGGAGGCGACGGAGCGGCGCAGGTCCTCGCGGACGGCTTGGCGGATGTGTGCCGCCTGCCGCTGCGCCTCTGCGTGGAAGTCCGGTGAGAGGTCCGGGCAGGCCGCGAGCTGCAAGGCGTTGCGGGCGAAGAAGCCGCGCACGCTCTCTGCATAGGCGGCGTGGCCGTCTCCGTCTGTGCGCACGGCCTCGTCCATGAGCTGCCCGGCCAGGTTTCCCAACAATATGGCCGCCGAGCAAGGCGCGGGCTTCAGTTTGTTGAGCAAATCGACCTTGGCCGATTCCGCGTAGCTCTCGAAGCAGGCCGCCACGGCCGATACGTTTATCAAGTTGTCCGGGTCCACGATGACCAGTTCCGGGAAAAGCGTCCCCTCTGCCTCGCGCGGACGGAGCAGGTTGAGTTGCTGTCCTTCGGCGAACAAGCCCCGCAGATAGCCCCAGTCGCCGGCGTGATACCCGCCGTGCTGGTCGTAGCGCACCTTGAGGCGCCGTCCGTCCGCGGCCCGGCCGTAGACGTAGGCATCGTCCCACCGTTCCACCGCCATGCGCACGCAGTCGGCCGTCCGCCGCGGCGACGTGCGCGGAAGCGGCTTTGCGGGGAAACGTTGCCGCAGCGCGTCGGGGACAATGACCGGCCCGCCGGCCACGGCCGCTATGAAACGGCAGACGGCGGCCAGGTCGTATGGAAAGCAGCGGCACGTCTCGCCGTCGGACAATTGGCCGAGATGGCGCAAGCGTTGGCGCGCATCGTTGACGGCGCGGGCCAGTGAGTCCTCCAAGTGATGCTCCTTGAAGAGATAGTCCAGTTTGGCGAACAGCCCCGCAAAGGCCAGCCGGTTGTCCAGGAGCTGCTGGTCGACGGCCCGGCGCAGCACGTCCTGCAATACGCCGTATGCGCCGCGGACCGCCGCGGCGGGAGCGCCGGCCGTGGGAAGGGCTGCCTGAAGCTCGGCATAAAAGTCCGCCGCCGTCGACAACTGGTGCCCGGCCTCTTCCGCCAGACGGTTCCCGGCTTCCTCTGCCAGCAGGACGTCGAAGCCGAAACTGCGGTACAAGGCTTCGAGCTGCCCGCCGTCCAACGCGCCCGGCTCCGCCCCACGGGCGGCGAACCACGCCGGCAAAGCGTCCTCCGGCAATACGGAAAGCCACTCACGGCATGCTTCCGGGAGGGCACCGCCGCCTGTCTCCGCCGATGCGGGGACTACGATTACGGCCCTCACCGCCGCGCCTGCTCCGCCGGGAAGCGCGGACAGTTTCCGCGCCAGCCATTCGCGGCAACGCCCCAACACTTCCGCCTGGTCACGCCTGCCGGGAAAGAGGACCGCCATGCTTTCCCCGGCCGTCCAGCCCGCCGGGCCGCGCCACACTACCGGGCCGCGCCACTCGCGGAAGAAGAAGAAGGTCACGCCCGCCGGGCTGGCGAGCAGTGCGTCTGCGCGCACCCGCCCCAGGTCGCAGTTGCCGACGAGCCAGCCCGGCGTTCCTTCCCCTCCGCTCCCGGCCTGCCGGTCCGCCGCCATGCGCGAAAACACTTCCGCGGCATAGCGGTGGTCGAAATTCCCGATTTGTCCTGTCTGCATCTGTCTCCCTGCCCTGTCCGGGAAACGTGCGGCGCGCGGAAAGACATCCGCCGCCGCGCGTCCCTCAGTCTTCCAGCATTTTCTCAAATATCACTTTTCCTTCCGTATCTACCGTGCGCACCGCGACGCCTTCCCGGCTCACGCGCACCAGCGTGGCGCTGGCGTTGCTGTTGAGCAGAATCGGGAAGCTGTTTTCGCCCGCTTCCGGCTCTCTGTACATGAATTCGTGCAAATGCCCCGCTATCATCAGGTCTATTTTCTCCCGGTTGAGGATAGGCATGTACAGGCTGTCCACCATAGCCGGCCCGTGGGCCGAAGCGCGCGTGTTCGCGCCCCGCTTGACGGGCGGGATGTGGAGCAGGACGATGCGGTGCCGGGCCTGTCGGAATGCGTCCGAACGGACCACCTGGCGCAGCCAGTCCGCCTGCTCGCGGCGGTAAGCGTCGAAGGCCGTGATGCGGGAATAGTCAATGTGCCCGTCGGGCTTGTCCTCGCCCGTGTCGAGCACGATGAAGAACGTGTCGCCCCACTGGTACGTGGCGTAGAACTTACCTTTCGGGAGATAGAAATACCGGCCGTAGAGGCGGGCATACTGTCCGCGCGTCTCGTGGTTGCCCCGCACGGCCACGAAGGGTATGTGGCGGGCGAAACGGACCGTCGACGTGTCGATGAAGCTGGGGTACGGCTGGTCGGGCCTACTGAAATTGCTCAGCATGTCGCCGAGGGCAAAGACCGCGTCCGCTTCCTGGAGCGGCATGTAAGAAAGCAGCTTGCCGTACTTCGCCGCGTCGTCGTGCATGTCACTCAGCGTGACGAAGGTGCACGACGTGGCCGACGGGTCGAGCGTGCGGAAGCCGTACCACGGCGTTGTGACCGTGTCGCCGTAAACGTTGTTCGACAGGCGGAACTTCTTAATCGGGACCGACGAAAGGCGGTACTCGTAGGCCGTATTAGGCTCGAGGCTGTCCAGACGGATGGCGTTGCGCGTGTTGTTGGCCTGCACCAGCCCGTCCGTATAGCTGAACACGCGGCGCACAGCCGACGTGCCCTTGCGGCGCACCTCGACTGCCGAGACGCCGCGCCCCGACGTCGTGAAGTAGACATGCACGCCCTCGGGGGTCAGCCCCTGCAGGTAAGGGCCGTGGGTGAAGCGGTAAGCAGTGTCGGCCGCCTGCTGCGCGAAAGCCTGCGCGAAACAAAGGAAAGCGGCCGGGAGAAAAGAAATAACGGTTTTCTTCATGGCACTATTTTTTTACCTTTCCGCCCCGGCTGCGGTGGAAAGGGGTTTAACGTAGGCAAAATTACGAAAACCGCACGGCCACGCCAAGCCGGGCGGTGCGAAATGGCCGCCCGGCGCGCCTGCCGCCGGACAAATAAAACGGGGATGCGAAGACCGGCAACCCGTTTTTTATCCCTAAATTTGCCCCGTCATGAAAAAGCTGCATTCTTCTCTCCTCACGGCCCTGTGCTGCCTCGCGGCGGCCGGGCCGGCCCCGGCGCAGGAAGCCGTCGTCGCGGTCTCGAACCCGGGCGACGCCCAACGCCAGGAACTTGTCGGAATCCCCGTCCGCGACGTCTGCGGCCGCCTCGGCCTGGAGCCGGGCCAGCCCTTCATCGTGCGCGACGCTTCGGGTCTGGAAGTGGACTACCAGTTGACGCACGACAGCCTGCTGCTGTTCGAAGCCAGCGTGCGCCCGGGCGGGACGGCCCTTTTCCGCGTGCGCCCCGGACAGCCGCGCCCCGTCACGCCCGCCGTGCAAGGCCGGCAATATCCGGAACGCCTTGACGACCTGGCCTGGGAAAACGACCGCACGGCCTACCGCGTCTACGGCCCGGCCCTGCAACGCACGGGCGAACGCTCCTTCGGCATCGACGTCTGGGTGAAAAACACGCCGCAGCCCGTCGTGGCCGGGCGCTATGCCCTGGAACTGGAAAACCAGCCCGACGTAAGCCAGCTACAGCGCGAGGGCCGGCGGGCCGAAGCCGCCGAACTGCAAAGGCAGACCAGCTACCACTACGACCACGGCAACGGGCTGGACTGCTACCAGGTGGGGCCCACACTGGGCTGCGGGGCGCCGGCGCTCATGGAAGGCGACAGCCTCCTGCTGCCCTACTGCTACCGGACGTTTGAAATCCTGGACAACGGACCGCTGCGCTTCACCGTCCGCCTGGACTACGGCCCGTTCACCGCGGGCACCGACCGCGGCGTCACCGAGCACCGCCTCATCAGCTGCGACAAGGGAAGCAATTTCTGCCGCCTTACGGTCTGGTACGACGGGCTGACGGCCCCGCGCACGCTGGCCGCCGGCATCGTGGTCCACACGGCAGACACGGCAAGCCTGGTCTGCGGACCGGGATTCGTGGCCTACGCCGACCCCACCGACAACCCTGCGCGCCATAATTTCCAGATTTACACCGGGCTGCTCTTCCCTTCGGGCGAGGTGCAGACCCGCCGGCTCCCCTACGGGAAACCCTCGGGCGGCGCAGCGGGCCACGCCGCGGGGCTTGTCACCTACCGTCCCGGCCAACGCTTCACGTACTACTTCGGCTCAGCCTGGAGCCGGGCCGACGTGCGCACCTTCGCCGAGTGGCAGCAACGCGCCGCCTCTACGCTCGAAGCCCTCCGCAGGCCGCTGGAAGTGGAGCTACGCTGAGCCGCCGCGGCACGCGCGCGGCGGACGGAAAGCCTCCGGCCACGGCGCTAAGCCCCGGAAAAACTCCCCTTAGCCCCGTGCGCGCGGGGCTAAGGCCCGAGTGCGCGGCAACTATCCGCCCCGTCCTGCCTTGCCTTTCAGGAGAATGTCGTATCTTTGCAGTTTGAAATCGCACAAGCAAACAGACAACAAATCCGAACCATGGAATTAGCCAGCAAATATAACCCCGCAGAAGTCGAGGACAAATGGTACCAGTACTGGCTGGACCATCACCTTTTCAGCTCCCGGCCCGACGGGCGCGAGCCTTACACGGTCGTCATCCCGCCGCCCAACGTGACGGGCGTACTCCACATGGGTCACATGCTTAACGAAACCATCCAGGACATTCTGGTGCGCCGCGCGCGCATGGAGGGGAAAAACGCCTGCTGGGTGCCGGGCACGGACCATGCCTCGATTGCCACGGAAGCCAAAGTAGTGGCCCGCCTGGCCGGACAGGGCATCAGGAAAGCCGACCTGACGCGTGAGGAATTTCTCCGCCACGCCTGGCAGTGGACCGAGGAGCACGGCGGCATCATCCTCAAGCAGCTGAGGCGCGTCGGCGCCTCGTGCGACTGGGACCGCACCGCGTTCACCATGGACGAGGAGCGCTCGCGCAGCGTCATCAAGGTGTTCGTAGACCTCTACAACAAGGGGCTCATCTACCGCGGCGTGCGCATGGTCAACTGGGACCCCAAGGCACAGACCGCCCTCTCGGACGAGGAGGTAGTATATAAGGAGGAGCACACCAAGCTCTACTACATGAAATACTACGTGGCCGAAGACGACGGCACAGGCGCCACCGGCGAAGAAGGCGAGGTGATTCACCAGGATGAACGCGGCCGCTACGCCGTAGTAGCCACCACGCGCCCCGAAACCATCATGGGCGACGTGGCCATGTGCATCAACCCGCAAGACCCGAAGAACCATTGGCTGCGCGGCAAGAAAGTCATCGTGCCCTTAGTGGGCCGCGTCATTCCCGTCATCGAGGACGAATACGTCGATATCGAGTTCGGCACGGGGTGCCTGAAAGTAACTCCGGCCCACGACGTGAACGACTACATGCTGGGCGAAAAATACAATCTCCCTGCCATCGACATCTTCAACCCCGACGCCACGATTTCCGAAGCGGCGGGCATGTACGTCGGGCAAGACCGCTTCGACGTGCGGCGGCAGATAGCCGTCGACCTGGAACAGGCCGGACTGATGGAGAAAGTAGAGGACTACGACAACAAGATAGGCTGCTCGGAGCGCACCGGCGTCCCCATCGAGCCGAAACTGTCCATGCAGTGGTTCCTCAAGATGCAGCACTTCGCCGACCTGGCCCTGCCGCCCGTCATGAACGACGAGATACGCTTCTACCCGGCCAAGTACAAAAACACCTACCGCCACTGGCTCGAGAACATTAAGGACTGGTGCATCTCCCGCCAGTTGTGGTGGGGCCACCGCATCCCGGCCTACTACCTCCCCTCCGGCGGTTTCGTTGTCGCCGAGACGGCCGAAGAGGCCCTGAGGCTGGCCCGGGAGAAGGCGGGCGACGAGAGCCTGTCCCTCGCGGACCTGAAGCAGGACGAGGACGCGCTCGACACGTGGTTCTCCTCCTGGCTCTGGCCCATATCCCTCTTCCGCGGCATCACGGACCCGGACAACGCGGAGTTCAGCTACTACTATCCCACAAGCGACCTGGTGACCGGGCCCGACATCATCTTCTTCTGGGTTGCCCGCATGATTATGGCGGGCTACGAGTACACCGGCAAGATGCCCTTCCGCAACGTCTACTTCACGGGCATCGTGCGCGACAAACTGGGCCGCAAGATGTCCAAATCGCTCGGCAACTCGCCCGACCCGCTCGAGCTCATCGACCGCTACGGGGCCGACGGCGTGCGCGTAGGCATGATGCTCTGCGCCCCGGCCGGCAACGACATTCTCTTTGACGAAGCGCTCTGCGAACAGGGCCGCAACTTCTGCAACAAGATATGGAACGCCTTCCGCCTGGTACGCGGCTGGCAAACGGCCGACACGGCGCAGCCCGAAACGGCAAGCCGCGCCGTCCGCTGGTTCGGCGCCCGCCTGCGCCGCAGCGCGGCCGACGTGGCCGACATGTACGGCAAATACCGCCTCTCGGACGCCCTCATGGAAGTCTACCGCCTCTTCTGGGACGAATTTTCCAGCTGGTACCTCGAGATGGTCAAACCAGAATACGGCAAGCCCGTGGACCGCGCCACCTACGACGCCACCATCGCCTACTTCGACACCCTGCTCCACCTGCTCCACCCCTTCATGCCCTTCATCACCGAAGAGCTGTGGCAACACCTGGACGAGCGCCGTGAGGGCGAGAGCATCATGGTCAGCCCGCAGGACATCGCCGCCCCGGCCGAGGGCGACGGGTCGCTCCTCGACGGCATGGAGCGCGTAAAAAGCATCATCGCCGCCGTGCGCGCCGTGCGTGCCGCCAAGAACATCGCGCCCAAGACGCCGTTGCCGTTGCAGGCCATCGGCACGAACCCCGTGGCGGACTATGCCGACGTCATCGCCAAAATGGCCAACGTAAGCGGCATACAGACTGTCGACACCAAGGACAAAGGCGCATCGGCCTTCCTCGTCGGCACGCAGGAGTTCGCCGTACCCCTGGGCAGCCTCATCGACGTGGAGGAGGAAATACGCAAGGCACAGGCCGAACTGGAACACCTCGAAGGCTTCCTCAAAGGCGTCAACAAGAAACTTTCCAACGAACGCTTCGTGGCCAACGCACCGGCGGCCGTCGTCGAACTGGAACGCAAGAAACAGCACGACGCCGAAGCGAAGATAGCCACCCTGCGCGAGACGCTCGCCGCGCTGCGCGAAGGCTGAGCTGCCACGCCCCGACCACAGGGCCTATTCCCGTCGCCACGGGGATAGGCCCTGTTTTTACGCCCCTAAGCCCCGTAGCGGCGGAAACTGCGGCAGAAAAAACCGCATCACCCGCATCATGACGGAAAAATAGCCGGAAAATCCATCTCCTGCCCTTTCCGTCCATTCCATTTTATCCGGGAAAATCCCTAACTTTGGGCGGACAACTGAAAAAGCACTTACCCTTCCACCCATGCGCATACCTTTCCTTTTTTCCTTGCTGGCCGTCGCCACCACCCTGCCGGCCGTCGCCGCCACTTATGAAGGCCGCGTCTATGTCGATGCCAATGCCAACGGCCGCTACGACCGCGGCGAAAAGACGCTTTCCGGCGTAGCCGTCTCCGACGGGCTGAACGTGGTCCGCACGTCGCGTTCGGGCCAATACCGGCTGCCGGGCCACGAGAAAGCCCGCTTCATCTTCATCACCACGCCGAGCGGCTACATGGCCGAGCCGTTCTTCCGCCCCGCCGGCGCGGCAGACGCACCGTGCGACTTCGGCGTGCGGCCCTACGCCGTGGAGACCGGGCGCGACGGGGCGCACAGCTTCATCCAGATATCCGACACGGAAATCTCCACGGCCGCAGGGCAGGAGGCATGGCTCGACGACATGCGCGCCTATGCCAACCAGACCGGCGCCGCCTTCATCATCCACACGGGCGATATCTGCTATGAAAAGGGGCTAAGGGCACACCGCCCCATGATGAACACCGGAAACATGGACCGCCCGGTCTACTACTGCATCGGTAACCACGACCTGGTCAACGGTAGTTGCGGCGAAGCGCTTTTCGAGCAGATTTACGGCCCGACCTATTACTCGTTCGAAGCCGGCAACGTGCATTACGTCGTCACCCCGATGCGCAGCGGCGACTACCGGCCGGACTACACGATGGCCGACGTGTGCGACTGGCTGCGCAACGACCTCGCGCAAGTGCCCGAAGGGACGCCCGTCGTCTTCTTCAACCACGACTATTGGGACAAGGGCGGACGCCACCTGCTGGACGACGGGCGCGGCGGACAAGTGGACCTCGACGCCCACGGACTGAAAGCGTGGCTCTACGGACACTGGCACATCAACCACATCACGCGGCAGAACGGCGTGCAAGTCATCTGCACGTCGACGCCCGCCCGCGGCGGCATCAACCATGCGGCCTCGGCCTTCCGCGTCCTGCACGCCGACGGAGCGGGCAACCTCCGCTCCGAACTACGCTACACACACGTGGCCCCGCGGGTGGCCCTGGCCTCCGTGCAGGACGGGCACATCGCACCGGGACAGGCCGAAGGCAGCATCTCGCTCGACGTGAACGCCTATGCCACCGCCGCGCCCGTACAGAGCGTAGCGTGCGAGCTAAGGGACAACGGAAAGCCCGTGGGGCACGCCGTGCAGCTACGGCAACTGACGGACTTCGCGTGGCACGCTGAGGCGAAACTGCCCGAAGAACTGCGCGGCCGCACGCTGACCCTAAGGGCAACGGCCCGCTTCGCCGACGGACAAACCGCCACATGCGAGCGCCGCTTCACGGCCGCTACGGACCGCGGGCCGGAAGCCCGGCCGGCAGGCGACTGGACCAACCTCGGCGGCAACGCGGCGCACACGGGCCGCGCCGCCGACACGCTGCGCCTCCCCCTGCGCCCGCTTTGGGTGAACAACCTCGGGGGAACGGTCTACATGGCCTCGCCCGTGGTCGGCGGAGGAAGAGTCTTCGCCGCCACGACCGACGAGAACGCCCAAGGGCGCTCCGCCGTCGTCGCCGTGGATGCCCGGACCGGAGAAACATGCTGGCGCTTCAGCACCCGTGCCTCGGTGAAAAACAGCATCGCCACCGCGCGCGGCCTCGTCTTCGCGCAGGACGCCTGGGGCTACCTCTATGCGCTCGACGCCGCGGACGGTTCGCTGGCCTGGGAGAAGAAGCTCAACGTGACGCTCATCCCGGGCATGGACTCGGGGCTGGCGGCCACGGACAGCGTGGTCTATGCCGGTGCGGGCGCCGGACTTTGCGCCCTCGACGCCGCCACGGGCCGCACCCTGTGGGAGGGCGGACACTGGTCGCAGCGCGAAGGGACCACCGTCACCGTCTCGGTCGACGAGCCGGGGAACGTACTGGTGAGCGGCGTGCAGTGGAGCGCCATGTTTGCCAACGACACGCGCGACGGCCGCCTGCTATGGAGCCACTCGGACAACGACATCCGCAACCGCGCCTCCTCGCCCGCCGTCCACGACGGAATGCTCTACTTCCTCTCCAACCGCGCGCTCTTCGTGCTCAACGCCGCCACGGGCGACTTCATCGTGCGCAAGGAGCTGCCCTACTCGGTCGACGTGACCAGTACGCCACTGCTCACGCCCGACGAGATTATCTTCGGGACAGCCTCGGAAGGCGTCGTGGCCCTCGACCGCCGTTCGCTGGAAGAGAAATGGCGTTTCCGCACGGGCAGGGCCTTGTTCTACACCGCGCCCTACGTGGCCGGCGAAACCGCCCAGGTGGAAAGCAGCCCCGTCGGGTCGGGCGACGCGGTCTTCGTCGGCGCGTCGGACGGCTCGTGCTATGCCCTCTCGCGCCACGACGGGGCACTGCTCTGGCGACACGAGACGGGGGCACCCGTGCTCACCACACCCGCCGTGTCGGGCAACATGTTCTTTTTCGCCGACTACGCCGGCAACCTCTACGGCTTTGCCGCAGCCGGCGGGGAGCAGGCGGCCCGGTAAGGCCCGCACGCCGCACGGCCGCGCCCCCTATCCCCGTAAAAATTTCCCTAAGCCCCGTGGCCACGCCCCTAAGCCCCGTGGTGCTGGACTTTGGCCGGAGAGAAACGGAAACTTAATCCCTAAACCTTTAACATACCGCCTATGAAACGGAAAAGAACCTCCCGAACCCTTTCATTCCTCGCGCTGGCGCTCGCGCTGTGCCTCTGCCTGCCGGCCATGTCGGCCAAACGCGCGAAACGCGTCATCCTCATCGCCCTCGACGGCATCTCGCTGGCCGGTTTCGAGCAGGCACGGACGCCCTGCATCGACTCGCTGCTGGCCGAGGGCGCGCTCTCGCTGTCCACGCGCGTGGCCATGCCCTCCGTCACCTTGCCCAACTGGACCTCGCACCTGACCGGCAGCGGACCGGAGCAGCACGGCGTGACCGATAACGCGTGGACCGTGGAAAAGCACAAGCTGCCGGCCATCGAGACCGACGCCGACGGCTACTACCCGTCCGTGTTCCGCGTGGTCAAGGAAAACGTCCCGGGCATCAAGACTGCTTTCTACTACAACTGGGCCGAACTCATCAATCCCCATAACCGGAAGTATTTCGACGAAGCCAGCTTTGAAGAAAACGACGGCTACGCCGGCAACTACGAGAAGGCGTTCCGCTTCATCACGGCCCACCGCGACGCGCCGCAGCTCGTGTTCCTCTACTCCGTACACACGGACCACGCCGGCCACGCCCACCAGTGGATGTCGCCGGAGTACATCCGCTCCATCGAGGAGGCCGACGCCGCCATCGGCGCCTTCCTGCGGCGGCTCAAGGCGGCCGGCCTGTACAAAGGCACGCATTTCTTCTTCCTCACCGACCACGGCGGCAAGGGCTACGGCCACGGCGGCGTCAGTCCGGACGAGATGGTCGTGCCCTGGGGCATCACCGGCCCGGGCATAAAGGAAGGCTTCCGCATCAGTGAGCCGAACAACACGGTCAATACCGCCGCCACCATCCTGCGCCTGTTCAAAGTGGACAAGCCCTTGCCCTGGACGGGCGAAGTGCCGGAATCCATCTTCAAATAAAGTCCTGCCATGAAATCCCACTACCCAACCATCCCTGCGCCCAGCAGCCGCCGCCCGCGCCCCTTGTGCGCCCTGCCCTGCAAAGCACTCTGGGCCGTGACCGCCATGCTGGCACTGTCGGCGCTGCCGGCGGCGGCCCAGCGCGACAAAGAACCGGAATACGCCAACACCATCCGCGTGGAAGCGGGCGACACGCCGGAACGCATCATCGAGAAGGCCGTACACGTAGTCCCCACGGACAACCAGATGGAAGCCATGGAGCGCGAATTTATCGCCTTCGCGCACTTCGGCCCCAATACTTTCACGCGAAAGGAATGGGGCAACGGCATGGAAGACCCTTCCGTCTTCGACCTGCGCGAACTCGACACGGACCAGTGGTGCAGCGCGATGGCCGCGGCTGGCATCAAGCTGGTCATCCTCACGGCGAAGCACCACGACGGCTTCGTCCTGTGGCAAAGCCGCTACACGAAGCACGGCATCATGTCGTCGCCCTTCCGCGACGGCAAGGGCGACGTGCTCCGCGACCTGTCCGCCTCGTGCCGCAAATACGGACTGAAGCTCGGCATCTACCTCTCGCCGGCCGACCTCTACCAGATAGAAAGTCCGGAAGGGCTTTACGGCAACGGGAGTGCCTACACGCGACGCACCATCCCGCGCGAAGTGCCCGGCCGGCCTTTCCGCAACAAGACGAAGTTTGAGTTTGTTGTCGACGACTATAACGAATACTTCCTCAACCAGCTCTTCGAGTTGCTCACGGAGTACGGCCCCATCCACGAAGTCTGGTTCGACGGCGCACACCCCAAGCGCAAAGGCGGACAGCGATACAACTACACCGCATGGCGGCAACTCATCCGGACCCTCGCGCCGCAGGCCGTCATCTACGGCCGTGAGGACGTGCGCTGGTGCGGTAACGAAAGCGGCGCCACCCGCCCGACTGAATGGAACGTCATCCCTTACGAGGCCGACCCGGACACGATGCAGGTCTTCGCCGACCTGACGGAGGCCGACCTGGGCAGCCGCGAACAGTTGTACAAGAAGGCCGGCGCCTACCTGCACTATCAGCCTTCCGAGACCGACACTTCCATCCGCGAGGGATGGTTTTACCGTGACGACGACCGCCAGGGCGTGCGCAGCGCGGACGATGTGTTCGACATCTACGAGCGTTCCGTGGGCGGCAACTCTATTTTCCTGCTCAACATCCCGCCCAACCGCGAAGGCCGCCTCTCGGACCGCGACGTGGAGGTGCTGCACGAAGTGGGCCGCCGCATTCGCGACACCTACGGGAACAATCTCCTGAGCAAGGCCGACGGACCGAAGGCCCTGCTCGACGACGATGACGATACCTTCATAGAGTTGCCCGGCGGAAGCCTGGAGATTAAATTGCCGCAAGCCATACGCCTCAACCGCTTTGCCATACAGGAAGCCGTCCGTCTGCGTGGGGAACGCATCGAAGCGCACGCGCTTGACGTCTGGACGGACGGGGCGTGGAAAGAAGTGGCCCGCGCCACAAACGTGGGCTATAAGCGCATTCTCCGCTTCGCCCCCGTCACGACCGACCGCCTGCGGCTGCGCGTGCTCCAGACCAGGGCGACGCCGGCCATCTGCCAGGTGTCGGCCCACTACTGCGAGCCGCGTCCGCCCCGCCTCACCGTCACGCGCTCGCTCGAAGGCGACGTCACCATCGCCCCCAGGGCGGAGGCCTTCGGGTGGAAGCCCCACGGCGAAGACATCGCCGCCAACCTCAACGCGGGATACGCCATACACTACACGACCGACGGCAGCGAGCCCGACGAAACGTCGCCCGTCTACACCGGACCGTTCCGCATGGACCGCGGCGAAGTGAACGCCATAGCCATGCTCGACGGGAAAAGCGGCGAACTATGCCACGAGGACTTCGGCTACGCCAAGGCCGGATGGAAAGCGGAAGGGGCCGCAGCGGCCGACGAGGCCCACGCACCCGGTGCGGCCATCGACGCCGACCCCGCCACCTGCTGGCTGCCGGCCGACGGGACGGCACAGACGCTGACCATCGACATGGGCACCACACGGACACTCTGCGGCTTCGACTATACGCCGCCCACCGACGGGAAGGCGGCCCTCATGGCTGCCGGCACCGTGGAATGGAGCGCCGACGGCAAGAAGTGGGAAAAGGCCGGCGACTTCGAGTTCGGCAACCTGAAGAACGACCCCACCCGCCGCAGCCACGACTTCGGGAAAAAGGTGAAGGCGCGCTACATACGCTTCCGCGCCACCGCCGCCACCCAGCCGGGGCAACCCGCGGCTATCGCCGAGATAGACTTGCGCTGAACCGCGCCACACGCACTGCGGCCGGCCTGCTCGCCCTAAGGGCAAACAGGCCGGCCGCTTTCTTTTCCGCCACGGGCCTTAGCCCCGCACGCACGGGGCCTATCCCCGTCGCCACAGGGCTAAGGCCCGTAAAAAGGCGGACTGGCGGGGCTTAATGTTTCAGCCGCAGACTGTTCGTCACCACGCTCACGCTGCTCAGCGCCATAGCCGCCCCGGCCATCATCGGGTCTATCAGATAGCCCCAGAGGGGATAAAGCACGCCGGCAGCTATGGGTATGGCCAATACGTTATAGATGAAAGCCCAGAAAAGGTTCTCGCGCACGACGCGCACGGTGCGGCGCGACAGGGCAAGCGCTTCGCGGATGAGCGAAAGGTCGGAACGGACGATGGTCATCTGCGCCACGTCCATGGCCACGTCGCTTCCTTGTCCCATCGCGATGCTCAGGTCCGCGCGAGCCATGGCGGCGCTGTCGTTCACGCCGTCGCCGACCATGGCCACGCGGCGCCCCTGGCGGCGCAATTCGTCGACGTAGGCCGCCTTGCCGTCGGGCAGGACGCCGCTACGGTAGTGGCCGATGCCCACCGCGGCGGCCGCGGCGGCCGCGGCACGCTCGCTGTCGCCCGTGAGGAGGTGGACCTCGATGCCCGCCCGGGTAAGCTCCGCCACGGCGCGGGCCGATGTGGGCTTGAGGCGGTCGGCCACGTGGGCCACGGCCAGCAGGCGGTCGTCCTCGGCAAAGCAGACGAGCGTGCCGGTTCCTGCGGCCTCGCCCGCCGCATCGTTCAGCGTGGACTCGGCCACGCCGGCCTCGCGCATGAAGCGCACGTTGCCCGCCCGGTAAAGGTGCCCCTCCCACTGGGCCGAGACACCCACGCCCGCACGGTCTTCAAAGCCCGACAGGCCGCCGACGCCCTGGACCACGCCTCGCCCGTCGAGCCAGCGCACCAAAGCGCCCGCCAGAGGGTGGGCCGAACGCTCTTCCAAGGCACGGAGCACCGCGGCCCTGTCGCCCGGCTCTTCGAGCCAGTCCATCGCGACCACGTCCGGCCGGCCCTCGGTGAGTGTCCCGGTCTTGTCGAGCACAACGGTATCGACCTTGCACGCCGTCTCCAGGCTCTCGGCGTCGCGCACCAGGATGCCGCGCTGCGCCGCCCGGCCCATGCCCACCATGAGCGCCGTCGGCGTGGCCAGCCCCAGGGCGCAGGGACAGGCAATGACGAGCACGGTGACCGCGGCCTGGAAACCGTGGGTCAGGCCGCCGGAAGGGTCGAGCAGGACCCAAAGCAGGAACGTCAGGACTGAGAGGCCGATGACAATGGGCACGAAGACCGCCGCCACGCGGTCTACCAGCCGCTGCACGGGGGCTTTGCTGTTCTGCGCGTCGCGTACCAGCTCAATGATGTGGGCCAGCATCGTCGCGTCGCCCACTTTCTCGGCGCGGAAACGGAAGCTCCCCTTCTGGTTCGTCGTACCGGCGTAGACTTTGGCACCCGGCCCCTTGTGGACGGGGACCGGCTCTCCGCTCATCATGCTCTCGTCCACGTAGGATTCCCCCTCGGTCACGACGCCGTCCACGGCGACCCGCTCGCCCGGGCGCGCCACAAGGATGTCGCCGGGTACGACCGCGGAGATGGAGCGCTCGGCCGTGGTGCCGTCGGGCAGGACGACGAGCGTGCGGGCCGGGCGCAGTCCGGCCAGTTCGCGCAAGGCCGAGGCCGTGCTCCGCTTGGCGCGCTCCTCAAGCAAGCGCCCGATGAGAATAAACGTAATGACGCCGCAGACGGAATCGTAGTAGACGTGGGCTTCCATACCGCGCGACGTCCAGAAGTCGGGATAAATGGCGTTGAACAGACTGAAAAGATAGGCGATGCCCGTAGAAAGGGCCACGAGCGTATCCATGTTGGCCGAGCGGCGGCGGGCCTGTCGCCACGCACCTACGAAAAACTCCGAGCCGGCGCCGAACACGACCACCGTGGCCAGTATCCAAAGGACGGCCCTCCCGGCGGAAAGCCCGGCGAAGGGGCTAAAGCTCAACGCGATGGCCAGCAGCGTGCAGAAGGCCGCAACGACGACGCGGCGGTAAAGGCTGAGATAACGGTCGCGGCGGCGCTCTTCGCCGGCCGCGGCATCCTCCACGACGAGGTCGTAGCCGGCCTTGCGGAGGACGTCGCGCATCTGCTCCGGCGTGACGGCGGAGGCGTCGTAGGCCACGGTGGCTTCGGCCGTGGCAAAGTTGACGGCGGCGTCGGTCACGCCGTCGAGCTGCTTCAAGGCCCGCTCCGCCCGTGCGGCACAGGCGGCGCAGTGCAGCCCGGTAACGGTGAACCGCCGGGCATGTGCGGTAGAAGTGGGATTCATGGTGCTTTGCTTCTTTACATTACTTTACGTCTTACGCTGCAAAGGTAGGCAGGCCGCGGCGCAAACGGATTGCAAACCGCCGCCGGCGCGGTGTCCGGGAAAACAGGTACGGGGAACGCCGGGCTGCGGTTTGCCTTGCGGCGCCGTCCCTTCGTTCCCCGTATCCGTTTCCTGCAAGGCAGCGCGTCAGTCGCGCCCGGCACGTTTCCGGGCCGTGTGGTCGAGAATCGTCTTACGCATGCGCATGGCCTTAGGCGTCACTTCGACATACTCGTCCTCCTTTATATATTCCAGCGCCTCCTCCAGAGAGAAAATAATCGGCGGGACAATGCGCGCCTTCTCGTCGGCGCCGGAAGCGCGCATGTTGGTCAGCTGCTTGGCTTTCGTGACATTGACCACGAGGTCGTTCTCATGGACATGCTCCCCGACGACCTGGCCGGCGTAGACCTCGTCCTGCGGACGGATGAAGAAGCGGCCGCGGTCCTGCAAGTGGTCAATGGCATAAGCGTAGGCCGTACCGCCTTCGAGGGCAATCATCGAGCCGTTGGTGCGGCGCGGGATTTCCCCCTTGTAGGGCTGGTATTCCTTAAAGCGGTGGGCCATGATGGCTTCGCCCTGGCTGGCGGTGAGTACGTTCGTGCGCAGCCCGATAATGCCGCGCGAGGGGATGTCGAACTCTATGTCGACGCGGTCGCCCAAGTTTTGCATGGAAGTCATTTCCCCTTTGCGGCGGGTTACCATGTCTATCATCTTCGAGGCGAACTCTTCCGGCACGTTGATGGTCAGTTCCTCGATTGGCTCGCAGCGGCGGCCGTCGATTTCCTTGTAGATGACCTGCGGCTGGCCCACTTGCAGCTCGTAGCCTTCGCGGCGCATGGTCTCTATGAGGATGGAAAGGTGGAGCACGCCGCGTCCCGATACAATCCAGCGGTCGGCGCCGGGGGTCTTTTCCACGCGCAGGGCCAGGTCTTTCTCCAGCTCCTTCTCCAGTCGGTCGTTGATGTGGCGTGAGGTGCAGTATTTGCCCTCGCGGCCGAAGAAAGGCGAATCGTTGATGGTGAAAAGCATCGACATGGTCGGTTCGTCGATGGCTATGGTCGGCAACGGCTCGGGGTTTTCGAGGTCACAGATGGTGTCGCCGATCTCGAAGTTCTCCAGGCCCACGACGGCGCAGATGTCGCCGCTCGCCACGGCGGAGGTTTTCTGGTGGCCCATGCCCTCGAAGGTGTGCACCTCCTTGATTTTCGTTTTCTCCATCGTCCCGTCGCGGTGGGCGATGGTGCAGCCCATGCCCTCGCGGATGACGCCCCGGTGCACGCGGCCTACGGCGATGCGGCCCGTGTAGTTGGAGTAGTCGAGCGAAGTAATCAGCATCTGGGGCGTACCTTCGAGCTGCTGCGGGCCGGGAATGACCTCGATGATTTTGTCGAGCAGGTAGTCGATGTTGTCCGTAGGCGTCTTCCAGTCTTCGCCCATCCATCCGTTCTTGGCCGAGCCGTAGACTACGGGGAAGTCGAGTTGCTCTTCCGTGGCGTCAAGGTCGCACATCAGGTCGAATACCATTTCGTAGACTTCCTCGGGTCGGCAGTTGGGCTTGTCCACTTTGTTGACCACGACGATGGGTTTCAGGCCTATCTGGAGCGCTTTCTGGAGGACGAAGCGCGTTTGCGGCATCGGGCCTTCAAAGGCGTCGACCAGCAACAGGCAGCCGTCGGCCATGTTGAGCACGCGCTCCACCTCGCCGCCGAAGTCGGAGTGCCCCGGGGTGTCGATGATGTTGATCTTCACCCCTTTGTAGCGGATGGACACGTTTTTCGAGAGGATGGTGATGCCGCGCTCGCGCTCGAGGTCGTTGTTGTCGAGCATGAGATCGTTGGTCTGTTGGTTCTGGCGGAAGAGGTTGCCGGCGTAAAGCATCTTGTCCACAAGCGTCGTCTTTCCGTGGTCCACGTGGGCAATGATGGCAATGTTGCGAATTTCTTGCATAGGCTGTTAAGATAATATCGTGGCCGGCGGGCCCTCCGCTGCCGGGAAGGGGCGCGCCGCGCCGGTGCAAATTTACGAATAAATTGCTTACCGCGCCCAGCGCGCCGTGCCTATTCTCTACGCGCCTGCGGACGGAGGGCCGGGAAAGCGGCACGCGCCTAAGGCCCGTCGCGACGGGGCTTAGGCGCGTGCCTGCGGGGCTTAGCCCCGTGGTCAGCGTTTCAGGTTGAAGCGATAGATGGCGTGGAGCACGACGTAGCGCTGGAAGCCGTTTTCCTGCTGCACCGTGTTGGCGTAGGCCGTAGCGTAGCGGTAAATGTCTTCCTGGGCGTCGAGCATGTCGGCCGCCTCAAGTTTCAGCGTCAGGCTCTTGTCTTTGAGAAAATCCTGCTGCACGTAGGCGTTCCAGACCGGTTCGTCCCGGTTGTAGAGCGCACTGCGGTAGTGCCGCCGCCCGGTCATCTCGAAGTCCGAACTGAGCTTCATGCCCCAGGGCAGGGTGTACGAGGCCGTCAGCCCGTAGGTGTACGTGTAGCCCGTCTCGTCGCTTTCGGGCTGGAGCGGGGAGCGGACGAACTCGGGCATGAAACCGGCCGAGACCTTGACGAAGAGTCCGTCCGCGCGGTAGGCCAGTCCGCTCATGACGGTGAAGTCCGTGCGGCGCAAGCGGTTCAGCTCCGCCTCGCCGCCTGCCCCCACGTAGCCCGGCGTGCGCTGGAACAGGGTGCGCAGGGTGCCGTCGTAGGTCCAGCGTTTCTGCCGGTCGAGGGTCCAGGTCAGGTTCATGCCCGCCTGGGCACTGAAACGGCTGCCTACGTTGACGGGCATCCGCGTGTAGTAGCCCGTGGCGGGGTCGTAGTCCATGCGGTCGGCCACGGCGTCGGTGGCGCCGTTGGCATAGCCCGAGAAGGACAGGCTTACCTGGCTTTCCTCGAAAAAGGTGCTGAAGCGCGAATAGACGTAGTACGTGTACCAAGGCTCCAGGTCCGGGTTGCCGCGCCGGGGCTCCTGCGGGTTGGCGGTCACGTCGACGGGGAGCATCTCCTCCAGTTTGGGGCGCTCGTAGTTGCCCTCGTAGCTCAGCTCCCAGGTGGTGCGGTCCGTGAACTTATACCTCAGCCGCGCATCGCTGCCGAAGCTCCAGCCGTAGCGTTGCCGCGTGGTGCGGAGCACGGCGGGACGGTCGTAGCGGTATGCCTCGGCGGCCCACTTGGCCTCGGCGTTGACTCGCAGCTCCATTTTCCCGGTCTCGCCGCTTACTCCCGTGGCCAGCCCGTGGGAGCGCTGCAGCAGCGTGGCGCCGTACGTGTTCGGGTCCAACAGGTCCGGGCGCCCCGCGAGGTCTCCCGGCAGTTCGTCCAAGGGGTGCTGCGCGAGGTCGTCCCATCCCGGCAGCGACTCCAGGCGGTAGAAGTCGCGGTTCTCCCGTTTGCGGGCGAAGGTGAAGGTATAGATGTTGTTCCACCACAGGGACTTCGCCAACTGGTGGCGGTAGCCGCCGTGCCCCGTGAGGGTAAGTCCGCGATCAAGCAACGTGTTGTACTGGCGGTTCGGCTCGCGGCGGGCGCCGTCCGTAAAGTAGCGGCCGTCGTAGAAAATCCGCGCGTCTCCTTCCCCACGCGTAGCCTCGAGCTGGAAGCCGGCCGCCAGCAAGTTCTGCGTATGGCGCAGGCGGTGCATGTAGGTCAGGTCCAGGAAATGGCTGCCGTGGGTCTTGTGGCTTTTGTTGTCCTTGCGCATGGCGTTGACCAGGAGTCCGCGCAGGCTGTCGGGCAGCGCGGGGTCGAGGGCGCCGTCCACCGGGTCGCCGGGGAAGCGGCCCTCGGGGTCGGCGCCGAACGTGGCGGTGCGGTCGGTCAAGCGGCGGCGCTGGCGCGATTGCCGCACGTTGTAATCGACCGAGAGGAAGCTGAGCGTGTCGATGTTCAGCCGGTACGCCAGGTCCCCGTCCAAGCCGTCCGTGCCGATCCAGGTGCGCGACCGCTCGCGCCACCACACGTGGTCGGTCCCGGGCAAGTAGTTCTCCTGGTCCACGCGGCTGCGCCAGTCCTGGTTGTCGTGATTGTAGCGGAAGCTGGCCGTCAGGTTCTGGTAACCGGCCGAGCGGCGGTCGTCGCGGTTGCTCCAGTCGAGGCTGGCCGAAGCGTTGCGGTACGTGGTCCACCCCACATTCCAGACGCTCTGATACCAGTCGCCGTTGGGCGTCACGCGCTCGCCGCCGTTGAGGTTATTGGCCGACCCCGCGACGCCTATCTTCAGACGGTCGGAAAAGTTGGAGAGAAAGACGCGGCCGGTCCATTTCTCCTCGTAGCCTGCACCCACGTCGGCATTGCCGGCCCACGCGCCACGGTACTCGGGCTTGATGCCCACGTCGATAACGGTGGTGCGCTCGCCGTCGTCCACTCCGGTGCGCTCGGCCGCTTCGCTGCGGCGGTCGTAGAGTTTCAGGTTTTCCACCACCTCGGCCGGCAGGTTGCGCAGGGCGGCCTGTATGTCGCCGCCCAGGAACTTCCGCCCACCCACCAGGAGGCTCTCCACTTTCTTGCCTTGCCAGAGGATGTTGCCCTCGTCGTCCATCGTCACGCCCGGCATCTGCGAGAGCATGGCGGCGAGCGTGGCGCCGGCGTCGAGGTCCATCGCCTTCGAGCTGTATATGAACGTGTCGCGGCGTATAGTGAGCGTCGAGGCCTTGCCCGTGACGGTGGCCTCGGACAGGCGCACCGTGTTGTCGTGTATGGGCACGTCGCCCACGTCCAGCCGCGACTGCCCGGCCTCAAAGCGCACCTGCCGGCGCGCGGGGTCGAAGCCCACGCCCGTGAGGCGCAGCTCGTAGTCGGCCACACGGTCCGTCTCCACGGCGAAGCGGCCCAGCGAATCGGTCATGGCCAGGGCATAGAGCGAACTGTCCGGCAGGAACAACTGCACGGCAAGGAACGGCACGGGGAGCCGGAGCGAATCGTCCACCGCCCGGCCGCTGACTACATAGCGTTGCCCGAAGGCCGGAACGGCGGCCAGCAAAGAGAGGCAGACGAGGAGGAATGCGGAAAAAAGGCTTGTTCTTTTCATTCGATAAGGCAAAACTGACTGTGTCCATCAGGCCCGGCCCGCCGGCTATTCCCGCGGTCCCGGGCCACAGCCGCAAAGTTAAGCATTTTTACCCCCCCCGATTAAAAAATACTAAAAAAACTCATTTCTCGTAATAAAACCGCCCGTACCCCTCTTTTCCGGGCCGCACAGAGCGGTGCGCAGCGCACCGGAACACGGAAACGGGCCCCGAAACCGGCCCGAAGGGATGCTCCGCGCGGCCTGTGCGCCACGGGGCTAAGGCCCGTCGCAACAAGCCTTAGCCCAGGATTTACGGGCCTTAGCCCCGCGCCGCGGGGACAGCCGCCGGCGGCGGGCGTCACTCGCCCGGACGCTTCTTCGGCTCGATGTTCAGACGGTAGACGAAGTGGAACATCACGTAGCTCGGGATCACGTTGCGCCACGTCTCCACGCGGCCCTGCGCGTTGAGCGTGCGCGTCACGTTCGACAGCTGGTGCAGGATGTCGAAACCGTCCAGCATCAGCGTCAGGTTGCCCTTCAGCAGACGCTTCGCCAGCCGCGCGTTCCACACCCAGTCGTCCGTGTTCAGCGAAGCGTCGTCGTAGCCGTAACGGCTATACAGGCTCACGTCCGTGCTGAGCTGCAGGTCCCAGGGAAGTTCCACCTGCGCCGTCACACCGTAGGTCAGGTCCGCCGCGCTCACGTCCGCGAAGTCCGGCCGGCGGCTCGTGGCGCGGTCCCACGTGGCCTTCACGCGCGCCCCCAGCTTCACCTTCGCCAGTGACCAGTCCACGCGCAGCTGCTCCGTCGTCAGCAGCGAGCGCACCGTGCTGCGCGGGTTCTGCCCCAGGCCCGTATCCGTCAGGTCCACGCTGTGCAGGTACGTCGTGCCCACGTCGTTGCGCAGCGTCCACCGCTTCGCCTTGTCCAGCGGCGTGGAGAAGGACAGCTCCCCGCCCAGCGAGTAGTTCCCGTTCACGTTCTCCGGACGCGAAGTGCGCACGCCCGTCGCCCGGTCGTAGGTGTACGCCCGCGCCACGGCATGCTGCGTCGCGGAGTAGAATGCCCCCAGCCTGAACTGGCGCTCCTTTTTCGACTCGCGCCAGTTGAAGTTGAACTTCAAGTCGTGCTGCCAGCTGTTCTTCAGGTCGGGGTTACCGTAACTGATCCAAAGCGGATTGCTGTCGTCCGTAAGGTCCACGAGATTACGCAGATCGGGCTGCGACGGCGTCAGCGCATAGCTCAGCTGGTACTTGTAGCGCCACTCCTGGGTGGCGTAGGTAATGTCCGTCTTGAAGCCGGGCAGGAAGTCGGCCCGCCGGGGCGTGCGCGTGGCCTGGCCCGTGCGGTAGGTCAGTTCCTTCGTGACGTAACTGAGGGGCACGGCAAACCATATCTCCCACTTTTTCTGGTCCTCGTAGCGCTGCCACATGGCATCCAGCTGGACGTTGTGGGCATACGTATGCTGGTTGGCGTGATAGGAATTGGCGGCATCCATCGTTTCCTGCTCCCACCCGACAGCGGAGGGAAGGGACGTGAGCGCAGAGTCCGTGCCCAGCCCCCAGCCTTCCAGACGGTCCAGACGGTAAAGCTCGCGGACGTCCGAAGCATATTGCTGCGTGTAGCCATAAGCGGCGCAGGCGGTCCACCCGTTGTTGATGTAAGTGTACTCCGCCTTGCCGGAGAAGGAATAGGAGCGTCCCGGCTGGTGGTAGTACTGGTTGCGGAAATCCGCCGGCGGCGCACCCGCCTGCCAGTAGTCCGTCTGCTGGTGAGTAAACCGCTCGGCTGCCTCGTCGGCATACGTGCCGGAGAAGTCCACCTTGAGGAAATCCTCCGTATGCGGCACGTTCCAGACCAAACCCAGGCTGCCGCCGGCCCCGAGACTGTGGCCTTCGCCATAGGTCTGCGAGAGGCTGCGGTTCAGCAGGTGTGCGCGCAGTACGGACCCGGCCAACGGTCCCCGCAGGCTGTCGATAAGCCCCGGGGAAAGCACGGCCGAGGGGTCGTCCGCGAACGTGCCCGCCACGGCATCGCCGCGGTTCGTATAGCGGCGGTAGTTGAAGTAAGGGGAGAGGCGGACGGCGAACTTGCTGCTCGGGACGCGCCGGCTGGCTGTCTGGAAAAAGAAAGAGTGGCTCGTGGAAAAGCGCGTATTGCGGCTGAGCGACTGGTTCTGGCTGCGCTCGAAGGTGTTACCGCCCGTGAGGAAATTCTCCCGGTTCGTGGCCGAGAGGTTATTGCCGTCCGTGTGCGTGATGCCGGCCTGGCCGTTCAGGATGTAGCGGCCGCCCTTCTCCTTGACGTTATATTCCAAGGCGGCCATTTTCGTGGTGAGCCGGCCGGAGGGCATCTGCTCGGGCGTCCAGCTTCCGGTCTCGCCCGGCTTGCGGCGGTCGTTCACATTATTGAGGTTGCCCACCAGCGCCAGGCGCGACTGCGGCGTGAAGCGCAGGGCAAAGAGGCGGCCCAGATAGCGGCCCTCCGTCCCGCCGCCCCACTCCGTGTTGGCTATCCACCCTACGGAATACTGCCGTTTCAGGTTCACGTCCATCACGAGCTCCTTCCGCCCGCCGTTCAGCCCCATCATGCGCAAAGCCACGTCCGGCTCGCGCTCGTAGACCTTCACCGTCTTCACCATATACGTGGGCAGGTTTTCCAGCATCAGCGTGTTGTCCCCCTTGAAAAAGTCGTCGCCGTTGAGCAGGAGGCTCTCCACGAACCGGCCGTTCACGTAGATGCGCCCGTCGTCTTTCAGCTCCACGCCGGGCAGCTGGCGGATGAGCACGTCGAGCATCGAGCCTTCCGCCGTCTGGAAAGCGTCGGCGTTGAAGATAAGCGTGTCCCGCTTCGTGTAGAACTTCACCCGCGTAGCCGTCACCGTTGCCTCGCCCAGCTGCTGCTCCGACATCCGGGGCTTGAGGCGCACCACCGGCATTTCCAGCGTGTACTCGCGCTTATGGTACTTCACCTCTATATCCGCCGTCTGCGGTTCGAAACTGTCGTGCGAAAACCGAAGGTGATATTTCCCCTCGG
Organism: uncultured Prevotella sp.; assembly: GCA_902464615.1. Taxonomy (GTDB): domain Bacteria; phylum Bacteroidota; class Bacteroidia; order Bacteroidales; family Bacteroidaceae; genus Alloprevotella. The sequence continues at coordinate 95,274 of CABQKA010000003.1, forward strand.
GCAACTCCACGAAATAGGCCGAGTAAACAATGCCGTTCGTCATGCTCCGCCCCGTCTTAATGGTCTTGACGGAGTCGCCCGCCGGCGTGAGGATGTCCACCCTCGCCCCCATCACCGGCGTACCGGTCAAGGCGTTCTCCACTTTACCCAACACATAGTGGCGCTGCTGCCCGCTAAGCGGCAGCGCGCAAAGCACGGCGGCCCACAGCAGCAAAGCAGGAAAGCCGCGAACATATAAGTAACAAAATATTTTCATGGTATCATTGCTTATTGTTTTTTACTTGTGACGTCTTCGGTAGGACAATGGTAAAAGCCCCGGATTGCCGGGACAAGCCGGGGCTTTTACGTCAGAACAAGGCTGAGAAGCCTATTGAAAACAAACGGTTTGAAGATTCCGTGGGCGTTTCTCCTTCCCCGCCACCCGGTGTTGTAGTCTGCGGATGACAAATCGTATTCACGCACGAACCGTTACCTGAACATGGGTCTTTGTGATTATGGGCGCAGGAAGTATTATTGCTACAATTGTCATTACAAGAACAAGTTCCATTAGAAATACACCCAGTCGGGTTGTTAGGGCACGTTCCGTTGTCAGACCCGCGTGCATTTATGCCAAAAGCAGAAAAACCTCCGAGCAAACGTCCTTCTTTGTCCGCATTTATAGCCGGTATCTGTACTTCTATCTTTTTTATTTGCTTGTTTCTTTTCATAGGAAGGAATTTGATTAAATGTTATACCATCACTTTTCCACGCAATTCGCGGCTATAGCCGCTCATTATCTCTTCACATTCTATTTCCCCGGCACCTCCTTTTTAATATGAAACCTCCGGATGGCGAAGTATCCACTCGCCGCGGCGACGGAGCAGGGCATCCTTGTCTGCTTCGGAGTATTGGTAGTAGCAGACATCAGAAACAGCGCGCTCCAGCTTCGTCTGGGAGCATCCGCCGTGGCAAAGAGGGAATATCCGGCAAGCATGGCACAGGGGAGTGCCGTGCTTGATAGCCATCCGCTTACGGTAACGATTGTTCCAAAGCAGCTGTCCGTCGGGAGACAAGACTCCTTCGCGTAGCTGCGGATGGAACTCGCGGGCCGTACACTTGTACAGGTCGCCCGTATAATTGATGACAATGCTGTTCTCAAAATCGGCGTAACAATGCGTCGGACTGATGGTCTTGTTTTCAGCCGTGTGCAGGCCGCAGGCACTGTAACGTTCCGCCTGCCGCTCAGCTTTGGCATCGGCCTCTGGCCGCGTGCCGTCCTGCCAAACGGGCTGATAGTCCACCGTCAGGCGGTCCTTCTCGGCGACAGACAGGTTTTCAAACTCACTGAGCACGTCTCCGAAGGAGTCCACATTAGCCGCCGTATAGTTGAATCGTACGTTCAGCTCCATCCCGGCTTGCAGCGCGGCCCGGATGTGGCGGACAATGAGGTCGAACGTCTTGCCCCGCCCCACCCCGACGCGGACCTGGTCGTGAAGTTCCCGGTTTCCATCGAGCGTGATTTGCAGGAACACCGGATAATCTTTATTGAAAGGAACAAGACGGGAGAGAACTTTCTCCGTAAGCAGCACTCCGTTTGTCGTGAACCTGACGCCTAACTTCTTGCCATATTGGTCACACATCTGCTGAGCATGAAACAGAATAGGGTGTACCATATCGTTGAAACGCATCAACGGCTCGCCGCCGAAGAATCCGATGTTCAGCCGTTCCAGCTCGGACTCGGCCATCTTGCGGTCTATGAGCCTTTTGACAGCCTCTACCGTTTCGGAAGACATGTCCATGCCCGCCTTATGCGCCTCGTAACAATACCAGCAGCGCAGGTTACAGTCGAGCGTCGGGTTTACGGTCAGCGTAAAACTGCTCCGGTCCGTTTCTTTCTTGGTCCAACGCTCCAGCAACGCTTGCAACTCGTCGATCCCGGCGTCTATCAGGAAGCCTTTCTCCACCATGAACCGGTAGAGCGGCGGATGGATGTCGGCCAAGGCGTCGGGCGTATCGGCGTTCCGGTCCAGCAGTTCCTTGATTTGCGGCAGAACGGCCATGACCGTATCGCTGGCACAGTTGTAATATATCGTTTGGTCGCCGTTCGGAAAACTGGTATTGTAGCGACTCCACTTCATTTTATTCATTGCTTCCATAGTACGGAGATTTTTTCAGGTGAGAAATCACAGACATCACCAAAAGACCGTAGCCCGCCACGCCGTCCACCAGGCTGGGTGTCCAGAAGCGTTCGTCCTCCACCAGGTAGCCGGGATAGTTCATCCAGTCGCTGAAGGACGGGGCCAGGTCCGGCGCCCCGGGGCCTTCGCGACGCAGAATACGGTAACGGAAGGCGGCACTGAGCGCCGCGGTCTCACTCCCTAAATCCGCCACGATGCGCTCCGCGCAAGCGTCCAACTCGCCCAGTTTCCGGTCAGAGTAGGGGGCGGACTGTCCCGTCTGTCCGGCAAACCTAAGCCGCAGCGTGGCGTAAAGCAGCACGCCAGCGATACCCGTAGGCAGGCTTAGGTTCTCCCACGCGGCAAAGTCCTGCGCTTGGACGGCCGCGTCGATGGCTGACAGGATGTCGTCGATGTCGTCCTCCAAAAGTCTGTGTCCTTTCAGGAAAAGGGCGGCCCAGCCTATACCGCAGAGGCCGTAGCGAAAATTGAGCGGAAAGCGCCCTTGCAGGACACGTTCGCAAATGTCGCTCCACAGCATCGATGCCGCTTCGTCCCACACCTCGTTTCGAGAAAAACGGGCGTAGATGCAGAACCACACCATCAGTCCGGCTCTTCCGTTCCACAGCCCATAGTCGTCCGTAGGCAGATTGCCCTTCAGCCAGGCCGCTATCCGGGGCAGGTATGCCACGTCCCGTTGACGGATACGCTGTTCCTTTTCCGCAGGCAGGATGTAGTTCCACGCCAACACCTGCGTAAAGGGAACGGTCAGCACGGATCGGTAATATTGCTTCAACTCGCCGAGTTCGGCACGTCGCGATAGCAGGAGGTTTACCGCTTTGGCAAATGCCGCGGGATTCTTCCTGTGGGCCACAGCATAGGCCAAGCCGCGCAACGTCGGCGGCAAGAGCAAGGTGGCAATCATCAGGTGGTTGTAAAGTACTTTCTCATTGACATTGGCATAAGGAGCAGCCGAGCGATAGATGTGTCCGATCTCTACGTCCTTAAGCAGCAGGCAACGGCCGCCTTCCATCCAAACTTTCAAGCTAAGATAGGCCTCGTCGCTCCCGTAATGAAGCAAGCCTTGCAGTCCGCGTAGCCGCTGCCAATAACGCCGGCTGGCAGCGTAACCCGCACCCAGCACGGCGGCTATGGGAGCGACCGTGCGATCCGGGAAAAAATCACGGTCGTTCCATTCGATATCGGGCAGAAAACTTTCCTTATTGAAAGGAAGGTAAGCACCATAATACCGGATTCGCCGGCCTCGCGGTTCAAAGACCCTGCCGTTTTCTTTGTGAAGTATCCTTGTCTGGCAACACAACACGCAACGGTCGTCCGCATCAAGGTGGCACACTATTTTGTCCGCCCACTCCTTATCGTAAAAGCGCATATGTGCATCAAGCAAAAGGAAGTAAGGCGTTGAGCAAAGACTGACGCCCAAATCGCGCGAGGCGGCCACTCCGCGCCGTTCCGCGCTGCGGACGTAAACCACATCGTAAGATGCCAAATCCGACTGGTAGTCATAACCATCATAAGAAGCATCGTTAATCACCAGAATATCTACGGAATGACCGACAGTCTCCCGCACACTCGCCACAGTATTACGGACTTCCTCTCCTTCATTGAGAAAAGGAATGATGAGCGTCAGGCGGTTATCGCTGGCAGGCATTCGGAAAGTTGCAAAATCAGTCGGTTTTTCCTGAAAGTTTAGTTTCTGACGTCGGAGGGCATCAGCCTTAATCCGTTCGGCGCAAGCTGTCTGTTCTGCCCGATGTTTACGGGTGATCTGGTCTGGCGAAACACGGTATTCGGTCAGTACGCTTTCCAGATTCTCAATTCTCATACCACGAAGCAGCATTTCCATCCATAGCGCATAATCGTTGGCGTACAGATAGTCTTCGGGAAAGCGCACGTCATACGCATCCAGCCGGGATTTCCTTAGCATTACGGTGGAATTGAACAATTGATTGGCGCGAAGCATGTCGGCCAGCGTAATGGGCCGGCCGACCACAGCGGGCAAGGCCGTGCGCGACATCTCCCCAAACATCCACACGCCACTGCCTACGGCGTCTACGTCCGGACGCGCCTCCATAAAATCCCACTCCGTCTGCAAGCGATCAGGTAAAGCCCGGTCATCCGCATCGAGAAAAGCAATGTATCGGCCGCGCGCCTCGTCCAGCAATGTGTTCTTCGTGGCAATAAAATCGTGGGAACGGCGCAACAGACGAATACGCGGGTCGCGGAAGCTCTCCACGCAGGCACAGGTATTATCCGTCGAACCGTCGTCGACGACGAGCAGTTCAAAATCCGTAAAGGTCTGGGCCAGCACGCTTTCCACGCATTCGCCAATGAATGCGGCGGCATTGCGGGCCGGAACGGCTACCGTGATGGCGGGCCGGACGTCAAGGTTGCGCCCCGGCGTCGTGTTTTCATTGTTTTCCATAATAGGATGATTTGCCCTGTAAATATAAATAGTTTTTATTTAATAGAGACCGGAATTTGTCGAAATAATGTTTTTTTAACAGGATATAGGTACATACATTGCGCCTCTCTCTCGGCTACGACAAGCCTTAGCCCCGTTTTTCCTGGCCTTAGCCCAGGATTTACGGGCCTTAGCCCAAGGGACGCGCGGCAATGCGGGAAAAAACGGGCCGCGCGCCCGGAAACGCCACTATACGGCACGCCGCCGGGACACACCGCGAAGATGTGCCCCGGCGGCGGCCGGAAAGACGGGCGACGGGTCAGAAGCGCTCGTCGCGGAAAGTGGAGGCGGGCAGGCCCGCCGCGTTGACCAGGTTGGCGCGGGTAAAGGGCTGCCAGCCGTAGCGCACGGCACAGGGCGCCGTGACTGCCGGGCTGGAGACTACGACAGTGCGCCCCTCCACGCGGGCCGAGGCGGGGTGGTAGAGGCCGTCGGGCCCGGCCACCTCGAAGCCGCAGAGCGCCGCGCCGGGCCGGGCGGCCTGCATCCCTCCCGCCCAACGGAACGAGAGGCGCAGCGCGCCGCCTTCGCGGCGGAAGCCGGCGTAGAGCGGTCCGGAGGGCACTACGGAGGTGCGGCCGTAGGTGTGGTAGAGGGCGGAGAAGGCCAGCCGCTCGCCGACCTCGCGCTTGCGGCGGGGATGCACGTCGAGCGAATCGCCTACGTCCGACGTCACTGCCATCCACGTCTGGGGCAACCGTTCGCACAGGCGGCGCTGGCTGTCGCGGAAGTGGGGCCACGAGCGGCGCGGGGCGATGCTCGAAAGCTGCACCACGTAGAAGGGCAGCCGCGGGGCGGCCCACTGCGCGCGCCAGCTTTCCTCCAAGAGAGGGAAGAGGCGTTCGTGGAGTTCCACGTTGTGCGCGTTCGACTCTCCCTGGTACCACACGACGCCGCGTAGCGCGTAGCCTTCCAGCGGGGCGATGCCGGCTTCGAAGAGGTAGGCCGGCTCGTAAGGGTGGCGCTGCAAGGCCGTTTTCTTCCCTTGCATGTTCTCTGCGGCGCGCTGGCGCACCCAGGGCTGCGCGTAGTCGCCGTTCGTCCAGTCGTGGAGCATGGCGGGGCGGTGCAGCTCCAGCCGCGCACGGTCTATCCAGGCTTCGGCGGGCGAGCCGCCTACGGCGTTGCAGAGCACGCCGACGTGGCAGCCGAGGCTGTCGGCCAGCACGCGCGCGAAGTGGAAGCCCACGGCCGAGAAGCGCGCCGCCGCGGCGGCGTCGGCACGCGTCCAGCCGCCGGAACGGAAATAGCGCAGGCCGTTGACGGCTTCCAGGACAGAGTCCGGCCACGCCACGGCGTCCGTCTCAGCCACGGGCGCCATGTGGTAAAGGTGCACGCGGGAGAGCGTGTCGGCCGCGGCCAGGTCCTCGCGGGCCGTGGCGGCAGAGGAAAGGGGGAAAGCCATGTTCGACTGTCCGGAACAGAGCCAGACCTCGCCCACCCATACGTCGCGCAGGGTGCGCTGCTCCGCTCCGGCGGAAAAGGAAAGCTCGTAAGGGCCGCCGGCCGGCTGCGCCGGGAAGCATACCTCCCAACGGCCGCCCGGTCCGTGCGCGCCCGCCGTGTCGGTACGCTCCATGCCGCGGAAACGGACGCGGACGGGCGTCCCGGCGTCGGCCGTCCCGTGCAGGCGGATGGCCTGGCCGCGCTGGAGCACCATGCCGTCGCCGTAGGGCTGCGGCAGGCGCAGTCCGCCATAGCGGCCCGTCAAGGCGCCGTAGACGGTGCGGGCCAGGATGGCTGCCCCCTCGGCGTCGGGATGCAGGGCGTCGGGGAAGAGGTCGGGGCGGCAGTGGAGCGGCGTGTAGAGGTCGATGAGGCCCACGCCGGCCGTGCGCGCCACCTGGGCGATGCGGCGCTGGATGAGGGCGTGCCAGTCGCGCGTCCCGCTGTCGAAACGGCGGTGGCCGTGGAAGATGGGCGTCATGAGGCAGACCCAGACGCGCGCCTCCGGGTTGGCGCTGCGGAACGAGTCGATGAGGGCGCGGTAGTCGGGGATAAAATCGTCGGCCAGCTGCGGCCAGTTGCGCGGGTCGGTATCGTTGAGTCCGAGATGGATGACCACGAGGTCAGCGCGGAAATCCATGGCGGCCCGGAACTCTGCCGTGCGGACATAAGGGTTGGACCCGTGGGAAAGGAGCGTCGTGCCGCTGTGGCCGAAGTTGCCCACCTCGTAGCCGTCGCCCAGAAGGCGCTGAAGCTGTGCAGGGTAGGCTTCCGCAGCGCGGTCAGCGACCCCTACGCCGTAAGTCACGCTGTTGCCCACGCAAGCCACGCGGACAGGCTGCCCCGCCGCGGCCCCGCAGGCCAGCAGCAGGAAAGACAAGAGGAAACATAAATTTTTCATATCGGGAAAGAATGGAATGATGGCGCAAACCGTGCGGCCGCGGCGCGGGCGGCGGTCAGGGCGCGGCGGGGGCAGGGTCGTCAGCGTCGGCAGACTGGAGGGCGGCGGGGATATCCGTGCCGGGCGTCAGGCCCTTTTTCTTCCAGTCTTCGAGCTGGCTGACGATGTTGCCCCGGCCTGTGTGGAGCTGGCGCTCGGCCTTGTCGTAAAGTTCGGAGAGCTGGTGCAGGCCGCGGCCCATCTGCACAAAGTTCTGGGCGAAGAGGGCGAATTTCTTGTAGAGCTTTTCCGCCGAAGCGTAGATCTCGCCCACGCTGCGGCGTTGCAGGTCGCTTTGCCAGAGGTTGTGGGCCAGCTGGAGCGCCATGAGGAGGTTAGTCGGGTTGACCAGGATGACGCGGTCGGCATAGGCGTCGGCAGGCAGCTGGGGGTCGGCGGCCAGCGCGGCAGCATAGGGTGCCTCGCCGGGGATGAACATGAGGACGTAGCCGATGCTGTCGGGCACCACGGCGGCATAGTCCTTGCGCGAAAGTTCCTTGATGTGGCGGCGCACGGAGGCGACATGCTCGCGCAACTGGCGGCCCTGTTCGTCGGCCACGTCGGCCGCGGCATACTGCACGTAGGCCGTGAGCGACACCTTCGAGTCTACGATGACGGCGCGCCCGCCCGGCAAGTGGACCACTACGTCGGGGATGAGCCGGCGGCCGTCGTCGCCCTGCGTCTGATACTGCACGTCGTAGTCGCGGCCGCGCGTGAGGCCGGCGGCGTCAAGCAGATTGCCCAGCACGGCCTCGCCCCAGTTTCCCTGCAACTTGTTGTTGCCGCGCAGGGCCTGGGCCAGTTCGCCGGCCTCGCGGCCCACGCTCTCGGCGCGCTCCATAAGGTCCTTGACATAGCGGCCCATGGCGGCGTGGCCGGCTACGAACTGCTCGCGGAAGGTTTCTATGCTTTTGCCCAAGGGGTCCAGAAGCGACTCGAGCGATTGGAGGTGTTCGGTGCGCAGGGCCTGCCCCTCGCTGCGGGCCAGGTCGCGCGCCACGGCGCGGAACTCTGCGCGCAGGGCCTGTGCCCCGGCCTCGCGGGCTTCGGCGGCATGGCGGCGCTCCGCATCGAGCCGGGCTTCGGCGGCGGCGGCTTCGCGGCGGGCCTGTTCGGCCTCACCGCCCAAAGCGCGGCGGGCGCGCAGCAGGCCGGCAAGGTAGCCCGCCGCCGCGGCTGCCGCACACAGCAATATGGTCAGGAAAACGTTCATGGCTTGCAAGGTAGCACGGGGCTAAGGACCGTCGCCGCGGGCCTTAGCCCCGGCGCGACAGGCCTTAGCCCCGCGCGTGTGGATTTATTGGAAACAGTGGCGGAAAACGGCGTCGGTCGCACCGGCATTGTCGTGGATATAAGCGCCGGCGGCTTGTCCGGCGCGGCGGAGCGCGGCGGGGTCGGACAGCCAGCCGTCGACCGTGCGGGCAAAGGCTTCGGCGCCGTCCACCTCGCGGCAGCCGCCGTTGGCCAGCAGCGCCTGCGCCTCCCGGAACTTCTTGTTGTTCGGACCGATAATGACGGGACAGCCGTAGACGGCGGCTTCGGGCACGTTGTGTATGCCCACGCCGAAACCGCCGCCGACGTAGGCCACCGTGGCGTAGCGGTAGAGCGACGAGAGCAGGCCGTAGCCGTCGATGATGAGGCACTGGGCCGCGGCGAGGCTTGCGTCCGTGGCCTGCGACAGGCGCACGGCGGGCCGCGTCAGGGCGGACTCGATGGCGGCCAGATGCTCGGGCGAGACAACGTGGGGAGCGATGATGAGCTTCAGCCCCGGCCGGCTGTTGAAATAGGGCAGGAGAAACGCCTCGTCGGCGGGCCACGTGCTGCCGGCGACGAGGACAGGCCCGCCGCCACGGGCGAAGGCTTCGGCGCGTGGTTCGGGGCGCGAGGCCTCCATGACGTCGATGACCCGGTCGAAGCGCGTGTCGCCCACTACGGTGACGTCCGTCACGCCCAGGCCGGCCAGCAGTTCGCGCGAATGCTCGTTCTGCACGAAGAGGTGGGTGATGCGCCGCAGCACGCGGGCGTAGCCGCAGCCGTACCAGCGGAAAAATATCTGCCCGTCGCGGAAGATGCTCGACACGCTGTAAACGGGGATGCCGTGGTGGTAGAGCACGTCGATGTAGTTGCGCCAGAACTCGTACTTGATGAAGAACACGGCCTCGGGGCGGGCCAGGCGGACAAACTTGCGGGCGTTGAGCGGCGTGTCGAAGGGGAGGTAGCAGACCACGTCGGCCACGGGATAGTCCTTGCGCACCTCGTAGCCGGAAGGGGAAAAGAAGGTGAGCAGGATTTTGCAGTCGGGCCGCTCGCGGCGCAGGCGCTCCATGAGGGGGCGGCCCTGCTCGAACTCACCAAGCGAGGCGGCATGGAACCAGACGCAGCGGCCCTCGCCCCGGGCCTGACGCAGGATGCGCCAGGCCTCGCGGTGGCCGCGCATCATCTTGCGCGCCTTGGGGTTGAAGAAGGCAACCACATTGGCGCACAGCATATAAAGATAAATAGCCAGCGAATACATGGTAAAGGTTTGGAAGGGGGACAGGTGTGGGAAAGGGGACGCGCCTCAGCCCAAAGCGGCCACGGCGCGGCGCATGCGGGCCAGCGTCTCCTCCTTTCCGAGGAAGGCGGCCAGCTCGTACATGTCGGGGCCTTTGCCCGTCCCGACGAGGCATACGCGCCAGGGATTCCACGGCTTGCGTCCGCCGTCGGCACACCAGGCCTCGACGGCCGCCTTGATGCCTCCGACGCTGAAGTCGTCAAGCCCTTCGAGCAGGCCGGCCAGCTCTGTCATCTCGGCCGCAGAGCCTTCCTTCCAGTTTTTGCGGACGAACTTGTCTTCGCGGTCGTAGGCGGCCGGAGCGATGAAGAAAAAGTCGCAGAGCGGCCACAGTTCGCGCACGAAGTTGATTTTCTTCATCTTCATCATGCCCACGACGGCCTCCACGCGGTCCATGGGCGCCTCGATGCCGTTCTGGCGCAGGATGCGGTCGAAGCCGGGCGCCAGTTCGGCGTCGGGCGCGTGCTGTATGTATTCGCGGTTGAACCAAAGCCCTTTCACATAGTCGAAGCGGGCACCGCTCTTGGAGCACTTCGAGAGGTCGAACTGCGCGACAAGTTCGTCCATCGAAAGGATTTCCTGGTCGGTGCCGGGATTCCAGCCGAGGAGGGCGAGGAAATTGACGACGGCGGCGGGCAGGTATCCGCTCTCGCGGTATCCGGAGCTGACGGCTCCCGTCGCCGGGTCGTGCCACTCGAGGGGGAATACGGGAAAGCCCAGGCGGTCGCCGTCGCGCTTGGAGAGCTTGCCCTTCCCGTCGGGCTTGAGCAGGAGCGGCAGGTGGGCGAAGCGGGGCATGGTGTCGGCCCAGCCGAGCGCGCGGTAGAGGAGTACGTGAAGCGGCGCCGAGGGCAGCCATTCCTCGCCGCGTATGACGTGGGTGATTTCCATGAGGTGGTCGTCCACGATGTTGGCCAGATGGTACGTGGGAAGCTCGTCGGCGCTTTTGTAGAGCACCTTGTCGTCGAGAATGTCGGACATGACCTTGACGTCGCCCCGAATCATGTCGTCCACGTGAACCTCTTCGCCCGGCTCCACCTTAAAGCGGACCACGTACTGCGCGCCTTCCTGCATGAGGCGCTCCACCTCGGCGGCGGGCAGCGTCAGGGAGTTGCGCATCGAGCCGCGGGTGCGGGCGTCGTACTGGAAGTTGGGCGTGGCCGCGCGGCGGGCGTCGAGCTCTTCGGGCGTGTCGAAAGCCACGTAGGCCCGGCCGGCGTCGAGGAGCTGGCGCACGTAGGTTTTGTAGATGTCGCGGCGTTCGGACTGCCGGTAAGGGCCGTGCGGCCCGCCTACGCCGACGCCTTCATCGAAGCGGATGCCCAGCCAGCGGAAGGCTTCGAGGATGTAGTCCTCGGCACCGGGCACGAAGCGGCTGGAGTCGGTGTCTTCGATGCGAAGCACCAGGTCGCCGCCATGCTGGCGGGCGAAAAGATAGTTGTAAAGGGCGGTGCGCACACCGCCTATATGGAGAGGTCCTGTGGGACTGGGTGCAAAGCGCACCCGTACTTTTCTTTCGGCCATGATTTAATAAATTTTTGTTACGATTGCAAAGGTAACGCTTGCGTGCCGAAGCGCAAAACGAAACAGAGGCAAAATCGCCATCATCAGTAACAGAAGCCCGTGACCAATAGCGGGACGCTCACTTCGAGGGCAAGCCCGTGGACCATGGCTACGGGCAGGATGGAACGGTCGGTACCGCCGCGGAGAATGGCCGGCAGGCAGATGTCCATCGAACAGGCGCCGGCCACGGAGACCGCCGCATAGCCGCCGCTGCGCCGCGCCACAAAGGCACAGCCGAAGAGGGCCAGCAGTTCGCGCATGATGTTGGCCAGCAACGCCACGGCGCCCAACTGGGCTGCCGCCTCCGCGCCGGCCGTCAGCGTCTTGGCCTCGACAATGAGCATGGACGAAAGGGAGTAGTAGCCAAAGCCGCTGCCTGCGGCCAGTACGTCCGCCAGCGGGCGGTCGGCAAAGAGCAGACCCACCGCGAGGGCCGAGAGCAACGTGCCGCCGATGGTGAACGCCGGCAAAAGCAGCATGGGCCAGCGGAACGCGCGGAGCAGGTCGCGCAAATCGTCGCGTGAACCAAGCCCGATGCCCACCTGGAACACCATGAACGACAACACCCACATGGACAGACCGGGTCGCAGCAGCCAGTCGGGCGCGTGGCCCGAAGCGCCGAGCGCCACGCCGCCGGCCAGGCAGGCCAGCAACATCAGATTCTCTTTCATCGCGCACCTCCTTTCTTGCTCATGAGGCGCTGCAGCAGGCAGGCTGCGCCGAAACTCCCCGCAAATCCTGCGGCGGCTATGGCGGCGGCTTCCCAGCCGAAACGGCCCAGCTGGGCCATCAGCCCGCGGTTCACGCCTACCGACGTGCCAAACACGAATAGCAATATATATATGGTGATACGGGTCGTATGGTCTACCCGGCGGACTGCTTTCACATGCCGCAGCCCGAAGCCCACCCCCATACCGAGGATGAGCAGCAACAATATGCGAAACATTTCAAGTATTCCTTTTTCTCGTTCTACGATTTTTACACACACGCCTGCCTCCGTGCGCCTCGGGGCACGAAAGGACTCCGCCCGGCGGCCGCAGCCGTCGGGGGACACGGGAATCAAGAACCGGAATACTTATAGAAATCCGCTGAACCAATGGACATGCACCGTGCGGCAGGCACGCGCTTCCGCGTGTCGGCGACTACGTTTCAACTGTGCTGCCCGTACAATTCTCATGACAACAATTAAGCGGATAATGATTTCACGCGGCAAAGTTAAGAAAAAGCCGCGAGACAGAAGCAAAAAATCCGCGGATTCGCGCTCCGGACGTAGAAACGCGAACCCGCGGAACCTGCTGAGCCGCCGCGGCGGCTCAGCGCAACAGGGGCAACTGCTCCAGTATCGCCTGCAGGCGCAGGGCCGTGCGGGGCATGTGCTCGGCCACGGTGAGGGCCACCAGCTCCTTCGCGCCCGCCGCCTCGGTCACGGCGCGCACCGCCTCGTCCATCCGCAGCCCGCCGGGTACGACGCCCACCGCGGCCACGATTTCCGCAGGGTCGAGCACGTCGAGGTCCAGGTGGACCGCCACGCGGCTGGCCCCGCAGTTTTCCAGCCAGCGGCGCAGCGCACCGCCGTCCTCCCGGAAATCTTCCGGTGTGAGGTAAGCGATGCCGTATTCCTCCTGCCGGCGGCGGATTTCCTCCCGCTCCCAGTCGCGCACCCCCACCATGAAGATGCGCTCCGGCGCTATGCGGGCCGGCAACTGGCCCACGACGGCCGCGTCGCCCAGCCCCATGAGGGCCGTCACGGCCATGGCGTGGTAGCCCGCGTAGGGGTCGCCCGGCAGCGTGATGTCCGGATGGGCGTCTATCCAGACCACGGCGAGGTCGCCGTCGTAGCGGCCGGCCAGAAAGGTGAAAGGTACGGCGCTCACGGAGCACTCCCCGCCCAGCGTCACGATGCGGTCCGGACGGGCCTCGCGCAGCAGGCCGAGCGCCGCCCGCGTCTGCGCGGCGATGGCGTCGCGGTCCAGCACGCCGTCCGTGGCGCGCCGCTCCCCGGGCGCCGTCGCCACGGGGACGGTCAGCACTTTCTCTCCCTGCCGCGCCGGCACCAGCAGGTCCAGCACGTGCGCGCCGTAGTAATAGCCGCGGGCCGCGCGGGCGGGGTCCTCCACTTCGGGAATCCAGCGGGCGATGTCGCCGCCCTGCCACTGGGGATAAATCAGACGGATGGTATTCATATTATAATAATAGGTATTGGTCCGGAAACAAGGAAGCGGCCCGCACGCGCCGCCGCCACTCATGCACGCGGGCCGAACTTCCGCTCGAAGAGGTCCATGTGAGCCTCGCCCCAGGCCAGCATGTCGTCGATAAGGGGGAGGAGCGACCGCCCGAGCGGCGTGAGGGCATACTCCGAGCGGGGCGGAAGTTCGGGAAAGACGGTCTTCGCCACCAGCCCGTCCGCCGCCAGCTCCTTCAGCTGGAGGTCCAGCACGCGGGGCGCCGCCTCGGGAAAGCGGCGGTGGAGCACGCTGGGCCGCAACGGGCCGTGGCGCAGCTCGTCCAGGATGCACGGTTTCCACTTCGAGCCCAGCAGGCTCATCGTAAGGCGCAGCGGGCAGTCCAGGTCTACGGGTATCTTCCTCTCGTACATAGGCTCGGCGCTTTTTCCTGCTTGTCGCGCCGACGCAAAGTTACGAAGAAGCCCGTTCCCCGCCAATACCGAAAAATTTATCAGTACCCGAATCCTTTTTCGGTTCTTGCACGGCACAGGCCGGCGTCCTAACTTTGCCCCCACATTATCCATCCCTAAAAAGACTACACTATGAGAGCTGACATCAAAGAGTACGAGGCCGTGAAAGAGGCGGCCATGAAATTCGTGCGGAGCGTGGCCGAAGGCGACAGCAGCCATGCCCGCACCCTGTTCGCCGACGAAGCCGTGCTTTTCGGCTACCTGGACGGGAAACTGGAGCACGGCTCCATCGAACAGTTTTACCACAACGTGGACACCGTGGCGGCCGGGCCGGACTTCCGCGCCTGCGTCGACGTGCTGGCCCTGGAGGAGACGGTGGCCGTGGTGCGCGTGCTCGAGGAGAAATGGGGCGGGCGCATCGACTTCACGGACTTTCTCCTCCTGCTGAAGATAGACGGGCAATGGCGCTGCGTGGCCAAGGCCTACAACCAGAATTCCGACACCGTGGAACCCTGAAATGGCCGACAAGCACGGGCAGTGTCCCGGCAGCGCTTCGGCGGTGCGCCGCCTTCCGTCGCGGAGCCGCCGCGCCGAGAGGTCCCGGCCACGCCCGCAAAAAGGATGCGGCCACGCCGCGGCGGCAGATAAATAGGGACAGGGCGGGAGGGGAAAACATATTTTTACCTATCTTTGCACAGTCGGGGCACAGGCCGGCTCTCGTAGAGCCCGCCCGCACACGCCTAAGGACAGGCGGAACGGGGCTAAGCCCCGCCGCCACGCGCCTAAGCCCCGGCAGCAGCCCGACCCTCACGCCATGATGAAAACCGAACGCCAGACCAACTTTGAAGCACTGCGCATCGCGAGCATCCTGCTCATCGTGCTGATGCACGCATGGGGCTACGCCTTCCATACGTCCCACCCGTTCAACCAGCAACTGCTGCTGGCCGTCAACGCGGTGGGCAACACGGGGGTGAGCCTCTTCGTGCTCATCTCGGGGTGGTTCGGCGTGCGCTTCGGGTGGAGCAAGCTGCTGCGCCTGGTGCTCGTGGTGTGGACCTATTCCGTGCTGTCCTACGCCGTGGAGCTGGCCTTCCTGGGCCACACGCTCAACGGGGCGGAGGTGCGGGCCGCCATCTTCCCCCTGCTCTCGCGGAAATACTGGTTCATGACGTGCTACGTGGTGCTGCTGTGCTTTTCCCCGTGGCTCAACCGCGTGCCCGAATCGCTCACGCGGCGCAGCTTCGAGCAGCTGCTCGGCGTGTGGACACTCTTCTTCGTCGTCGCGCCCACCGTCTTAGGCACGGAAATCCAGAACGACCTGGGCAAAGGGCTGGCCAACTTCACGCTGGTCTACCTGACCGGACGCTACCTGCGCCGCTACGGTTTCCCGCACTGGCTCGACCGCCGCGCCGCATGGGTGGCGGCAGGCTGCTGCGCGGCCGTCTGGGCGCTCGGCGCCGCCACGCTGCAAGCAACGGGCGGGCTGACGACGCGCTTCGCCCGGGACAACGACCTGCTCGTATTCCTCGCGGCGGTGGCCCTGTTCCGCTGCTTCGCGGGGTGGCATCCGGCCCCATCGCGCGCGGTGAACGCCGCAGCGGGCTATGCCTTCCCCCTCTACCTGGTCAACAGCGTGGTGCTCGCCTTCCTCCGTCCGTGGCTGGAAGGCCTCTCGGAAAGCCCGCTCTACGCACTGGCCGCACTGGCCGCCACGGGCGCGGCCCTGGGTGCCGCCGTCGCGGCCGAAACGGCACGGCGCCTGCTTCTGGACCGCCCGCTCGGCCGGCTGGCCGACACGCTGGAACACCGCCTGCGCCAATCGTAAAGGCAGGGCACGGCGCCCGGAAAACCAGCCGAAATGGCGCTAAAAAAAGATGAAAAGGTCCTTTTAGTCAAAAAATTGCAAGAGTAATTTCCTTTTTTTGTAATTTTGCACCGGTGGAAAAGTTCACCATCATTTTAAGCTAAGCTCAGAACAAAAATAAAGTTTTACATGACGCAGATAAAATGGCTCGCAGCCATCGCCTGCCTGGGCCTTTTCTCCTCGTGCATCAAAGAAGAAGCGCTCAACGCAGAATGTGACATCACCGGCGTAGACACCGTCTGGCTCGCCGGGCACCGCTCCATGCTTATCGGCCGGCCCATCATCACGAACAACCACGTGGCCTTCAATATCCAGAAAGGCACGGACCGCACCGGGCTGGACCCCGTCTTTATGCTCACGCCAGGCGCACGCATGACCATGCAGGCAGACGGCGGCGAAGTGCCCGCCAACGGTGCCGTGCGCAATTTCTCCTCACCGCAGGTCTACACGGTACACTCCGAAGACGGCCTCTGGCATAAGGACTACACCGTAGCCTTTAACTACCCGCAGCCCATTGCCCGCTGCAGCTTCGAACACTACGAGCTCGACCCGACGGGCCGCTACCATATATGGTACGAGACCGACACGGCCGACACGGAAAACCCGCGCCGCGATTATTGGGCGTCGGGCAACCCGGGCTTCGCCCTGACCGGCATGGGCAAGACGGCTACGGACTATCCCACGACATCCTACGCCCTGGGCGTAAAAGGCAACTGCGTGAAGCTCACCACCTGCGACACGGGCTTCTTCGGCCAAGGCGTGGGCATGCCCCTTGCGGCGGGCAACCTGTTCATCGGCGAGTTCCGTACGCAGTATGCCATGCAGTTCCCGCGCCAGGCCACCCATTTCGGCCTCCAGCTGGTGGGCGGGCAACCCCTGCGCATGGAAGGCTACTACAAATACACCGCCGGTCCGGTATTCACGGACAAGGACCAAAACATCCGCCCCGAGCTGCACGACACGTGCGACATCTACGCCGTGCTCTATGAGGTAGACCCCGAAAACTTCGTCGCGCTCAACGGCGACGACGTCCTCTCCTCGGAGCGCATCGTCTCCCTGGCCCGCATCGACGAGCCGGGCGAGCCGGCAGACTGGACCTTCTTCAGCGAACCGTTCCGCCCCATGAACGGCAAGACCTTCGACGAGGAACGCCTGCGCCGCGACGGATACGCCATCGCCATCGTCATGACCTCCAGCCGCCAGGGCGCCTACTTCGAGGGCGCCGTGGGCAGCACGCTCTATGTGGACGAACTGCGCATCGTCTGGGACGGCGAAGAATAACCTGCCCGTCCGCTACGGAACGGGACATCCAACCCAACTGAGAGAGCAAACCGAGAAAATGAAAAAGATAATCACCCTCTGTGCCGCGGCCTTTCTCGCGCTCAACGCCGCAGCCGACGGGGAAAACCTGCTGCGCGACCGCGACGACAACCTCCTGCGCGCCGCCCTGAAAGGATGGCACGTGCGCCTGAGCGCCGGTTTCAACATAGGCGGCACGACCCCACTCCCCCTGCCCCGCGAAATCCGCAAAATCGACCAGTACAGCCCCACCTTTGCCATCGCCATCGAAGGCGACGCCCACAAGCGCTTCGACAACAGCCGCTGGGGCATCATGGTAGGCGTGCGCCTCGAGACCAAGGCCATGAACACCGACGCCACGGTGAAAAACTACCACATGGAAGCCGTCAACGCCGACGGCTCGGGACGCATACAAGGCGCATGGACCGGGCACGTCAAGACCAAGGTCAACAACAACTACCTCACGTTCCCCATCCTCGCCACCTACACCATCAGCGAACGCTGGAGCGTGGCGGCGGGCCCTTACCTGGCCTACATGTTCAACGGCTCGTTCACCGGCGAAGCCTACGACGGCTACATCCGCGACCAGAACCCCACGGGCGAGAAGGCCGAAGTCTCCCGCGCCACATACGACTTCTCCAACGACCTGCGCCACTTCCACTGGGGCGTGCAGGCCGGCGGCGAGTTCAAGGCCTACAAGCACCTCACCGTCTTCGCCAACCTGCAATGGGGACTCAACGGCATCTTCCCCTCCGACTTCGGGAGCGTCACCTTCTCACTCTATCCCGTCTACGCCACCTTAGGCTTCGCCTATCTCTTCTAAGGCGGGAGTACAACTGAACTCTGGAAAAAATTCCAAACATATCACCATCAAAACAACAAACACATGAAGAAAATTTTACTTTCCATCATGGCGCTCGTGGCCTTCTGCACGACGGCCACAGCGCAGAACGCGGCCGACGTGGCCGGCACCTACACGGGTAACCTCTACCTCTCCTTCATGACGCCCGTCGGCCCGGATGCCGAACCGCTCATGCAGACCGACGTGGAACTGGCCGCCGGCGAGGCGGAAGGCACCGTCAACTTCCTGCTCAACGACTTCCAGATGCAGGGAATTCCTGTAGGCGACATCGCCCTGAACGGCATCGGCCTCGTCGCCGACGGAGAGAACTACCGCTTTGCCGACAACGAGCCGGTCGACATGAGCCTGGCCGGCGGCGCTATCCAGGCCCGCGTCAGCCTTAACGAAAGCACCAGCTACATCAAGGGCGACAGCCTCGTAGCCAGCATCGACATCGTCTGGGTACAGGACGGCGGCGCGGAAACGCCCATCTACGTGCGCATCAATACGGCCAAGCAAGGCGGCGAAGAGCCCACTCCCGAGCCTCCTGCGAACGGCATTTACCAGTTCGCCGACCCGGGCTTCGAGAACTGGACCACGGAGACCACGCCCTACGACGTGTGGTCGAGCTTCGAGAGCGCAGGCGGCGCCTTAAATTGGGCTGCCAGCATGTCGCCCGCACCAGAGCGCGTAGCCGGTTACAACAGCACCTCTGCCGTCATGATTCACTCCGCCAACGTAATGGGTTTCGCCAACGCCAACGGAAACCTGACCACGGGCATCATCATGATGGGAGACTTTGCTCCCGCCAACGAAGCCAACTATAACGCTTCGGACAAGAAGCTCCTCTTCGCCGGACGGCCGGACAAGGTGTCGTGCGACGCCCTCTTCATCTCCGGCGGCAGCGAGAACGGCCGCGGCCGCTTCATCCTGCACGGCGACGTGAACTACCGCGACCCGGACCTCAACGCTGACGGAGAATATTACGAAGGACTGGAGGAGAACCTCATCGGCGAGGCTACCATCCTCATCCCCTCGACCAACCGCCAGTGGCAGCACTTCGAGTCCGACTTCACCTACCGCCAGGACCAGCCCGCAGAGCAGTGGATGCTCGCTTCTTTCACGACGAACCCCGTCCCCGGCGGCTCGGCCAACGACACGCTCATGGTGGACAACGTAGTCTTCACCTACTACCACGCCCTGAGCGCACTCGCCTACGAGGGCGCTACGCTCAACTTCAGCGAGACCGTGACGGAATACGACCTCTCGGACATCACATTCGAGGAGTCCAAGCTCAGCTACACGAAGAAGGGCGCAGGCGCCAGCGTCGAAACGGCCTTTGACCAGAAGAGCGGCGTCCTGATCATCACGGTCAAGGGCAACGACTTCGCCGTCAACCCCGAAAGCGTCACCACCTACACGCTCAACTTCAAGCCCGTAACCGACGGCATCGGCCAGGTGGCTACGGACGGCCAGGCCGAAGGCCCCGTCTACAACATCCAGGGCGTCAAGGTGAGCGACGGCTCGCTCGACGGTCTGCCCCAGGGCCTCTACATCGTCAACGGCAAGAAAGTGTACGTGAAATAATCGCGGACACCCGCACGCTTATCCCCGTCCCCGGCCGCACTGCGGCACGGGGACGTTTTTTTTCGGACGGGCAGACGCCGCAGTACGGATTTTTATCCCTAACTTTGCCATGCCGCCGGCAGCAGGCCACCCGCCCCGGACGCCGGACGCCGGCACCGATCCACCTATAAAAAACATCCATCCATGCTTCGCAACCGCATCTCCGCGCTGGGCCTGGCGCTCAGCCTGGCGGCCGCCTGTGCCGCCCAAACGATGGCCGTGGACCACGGCCCGTACCTCCAGGACGTGACGCCCGAAGGCGCCACCTTCGTATTCCACACCTCGCTCCCGGCCTACGCCGAAGTGGAAGTGCGCCCCGCCGGGACCGACTCGGTCCGCACCTTCTGGCAATCGGCCAGCGGCCTGAAAGCCGCCGGGGCCGACTTCTTCGCCGTGCGCGCCGGCGCCCTGCGCCCCGGCACTGCCTACGAATACCGCATCCGCGCCCGCGAAATCAAGCAGTTCCAGCCCTATAAAGTCACCTTCGGCGACAGCACTCTGACCGGCTGGACCCCCTTCCGCACCCTCGACCCCGCGCGCCGCGGCGGCTCCATCTTCATCGTGAGCGATATGCACTCGCGCCCACAGCTGCTCGACACGCTGCTCCACAAGCTCGACTACCGCACCTGCACCGACTTCGTCTATGCCGGCGACATGATGAACTACATGGAGAAAGGCGGCGAAGAGCCCTTCACCTCCTTCATCGACAAGAGCGTGGAGCTCTTCGCCTCGAGCCACCCCTTCATCTACGTGCGCGGCAACCACGAGACGCGCGGCAACCTGGCCCGCACGCTGCCCGGCTACTTCCCCCGCCTCAGCGGCAAGCTCTACGGCGTGGAGCAACTGGGCGACGTGGTGCTCGTCTACCTGGACAGCGGTGAGGACAAGGCCGACGCCCACCCCGTCTACGCCGGGCTGACAGCCTTCGACGCCTACCGCACGGAGCAGGCCGAATGGCTCCGCGGCGTGGTAGAGAGCGACGCCTTCCGCAAGGCACGCTACCGCATCGTCGTCACCCACTTCCCCCTGGTCATGAACGAACGCTCGCGCAAGGAAGGCTCGTGGACCGGCTGGCAGGACGCCATCGACAAGTTCCTGCCCGTGCTGCGTGGCGCAGGGGTGGACCTGCTCGTGGCCGGCCACACGCACCAGTTCGAATACTACCCCGCCGGCACCTCCGGGACGGACTTCCCCGTCGTCGTGCAAGGCGCCTCGTCGGCCGCCCGCCTGGACTGCGCGGACGGGAAAGTGCGCGTCCGCGTCGTAGACCACAAGGGTAAGACACTCATGGACCAGCGCGTAGCCACGCGCTGAGCGGCACGGGGCTAAGGCCCGTGCCGACGCGGCTAAGCCCCGTCAGGCCGCCCATAAGCCCCGTTGTAAGCACAAAAAAAGGGAAAATGTGCAGAAAACCCGTTTTTTTTCGTCCCAATGCTTGTGTAGTTTCAGAATAATCCCTACTTTTGCCGCCGGAGAACGAGAAAAACAGAGTACTAATCACCAAAAAACAGAAAACTATGTCTGATATCGCAGAAAAAGTAAAGCAGATTATCGTGGACAAACTGAGTGTCGACGAGGCAGAAGTAAAGAACGAAGCCAGCTTCGCAAACGATCTGGGCGCTGACTCCCTGGACACCGTTGAGCTGATCATGGAATTCGAGAAAGAGTTCAAGATCACCATCCCCGACGATCAAGCAGAAAAGATTTCTACCGTGGGCGACGCCATCGCTTACATCGAGGCCAACGTCAACAAATAAGAAGCAACTTCTACTTACGTTCCCTCATCCCCACAAGTGGGGAGGACACAAACCTCGCTGCGAAAGGGCCGGATTTGTATCCTCCCCACTTTGAGATATAGACGGGGCGCAGGTCAACCTAAAAACCGAAACAACATGGAATTGAAAAGAGTCGTCGTGACGGGTCTCGGCGCCCTGACCCCGCTGGGCAAGACGGTGGACGAGACGTGGGAAAGCATGAAGCGCGGCGTCAGCGGCGCAGGCCCCATCACGCATTTCGACGCGTCGAAGTTCAAGACACACTTCGCCTGCGAGGTGAAGGACTTCAAAGTGACGGACTACATAGACCGCAAGGAAGCCCGCAAGATGGACCTCTACGAGCAGTATGCCCTCGTAGCCGCCATGGAAGCCGTCAAGGACTGCGGCATGGACCTGGAGAAAGTGGACCGCAACCGCATAGGCGTCATCCTGGGCGTCGGCATCGGCGGCATCCACACCTTCGAGGAGGAAGCCGGAAACTATGCTGTCAACGGTGCGGAGATGGGCCCCAAATACAACCCCTTCTTCATCCCGAAGATGATTGCCGACATCGCCGCCGGCGAAATATCCATCAAATACGGCTTCCACGGCCCGAACTACACTACCACATCGGCCTGCGCCTCCTCGACCAACGCGCTGGCCGACGCCTTTAACCTCATCCGTCTGGGCAAAGCCAACGCCATCATCACCGGAGGCGCCGAAGCCGCCATCTGGCCGGCCGGCGTGGGCGGATTCACCGCCATGCACGCCCTCTCCACGCGCAACGACGACCCGCAGCACGCCTCGCGCCCCTTCAGCGCCAGCCGCGACGGCTTCGTCATGGGCGAAGGCGCCGGATGCCTCGTGCTCGAAGAGCTGGAACACGCCCTGGCACGCGGAGCCAAGATATACTGCGAAGTGGCCGGCGCCGGCATGTCAGCCGACGCGCACCACATCACCGCCAGCCACCCCGAAGGACTCGGCGCGCGCCTCGTCATGACCAACGCGCTTGAAGACGCCGGCATGAAGCCCGAGGACATCGACTACATCAACGTACACGGCACGTCGACCCCCGTGGGCGACATCTCCGAGGTGAAAGCCATCCTCCAGCTCTTCGGCGAACACGCCTACAAGCTCAACATCAGCTCCACCAAGTCCATGACGGGCCACCTGCTCGGCGCAGCCGGAGCCGTAGAGGCCATAGCCTGCTGCCTGGCCATCCGCGACGGCATCGTCCCCCCCACCATCAACCACGAAGAGGGCGACAACGACGAGAACATCGACTACCGGCTCAACTTCACCTTCAACAAGGCGCAGGAACGCCCCATACGGGCCGCCCTGAGCAACACGTTCGGCTTCGGCGGGCACAACGCCTGCTGCATCATGAAGAAATTCGAACAGTAACCGACCAATACTTAATGACAACGGGGAGGGCAATCGACCGCAACCAATGGCCGCCAAAGGCGGCAAGGCGCTGTCGGCGGTTGCCCTCCGCGCTTTTATGCGCGCCGGTGCCGTTGCCCCCTCCTGCAAGAACTTTGCCATGATTCATAACCTCATCGACAAGGTGAAGCTCGCCTTCCAGAAAGAGAAGCAACTGCCCAACACCTTGTACGGCATACTCGGGTTCTACCCCCGAAAACTCGAACTCTACCGCATCGCCCTCTCCCACAAGTCGCGCGCATACCGCGGCAAAGCCGGAAAGGCTCTCAACAACGAACGCCTCGAGTATCTCGGCGACGCCATCCTCGAAGCCGTGGTCAGCGACATCGTCTTCCACCGCTATCCCAACAAACCAGAAGGATTCCTCACCTGCACGCGCAGCAAAATCGTACAGCGCTCCTCGCTCAACCGGCTGGCCGGGGAACTGGGCCTCGACCGCCTCATACAGCGCAACGCCAGCCCCTACTCCCACAACAGCTACATCGGCGGCAACGCCTTTGAAGCACTCGTCGGCGCCATCTACCTCGACCGCGGCTACGCCCACTGCAAATGGTTCATCGAGAAACGCATCCTCGGACGCCTCGTCGACATCGACGGCGTAGCCCACAAGGAGGTGAACTTCAAGAGCAAGCTCCTGGAATGGACGCAGAAAAACCGCATCCTCGCCGACTATAAAATGGAAGAAATGAAAGACGAAGAGGCCAACAGCCCCGTCTTCGCCTGCAACGTCGTCATCGAAGGCATCACCGTCAGCGACGGAAAGGGATACTCCAAAAAGGAAAGCCAGCAAAACGCCGCACGCGCCGCCCTGACCCGCCTGCGCCGCGAACCGCAGCTCATCGACCGCATCTTCCGCGCCAAGGAGAAACGCACCGCCATGGAAGCCGACGAAGTGTGCAGCGTGCCCAAAATCGACGAGATAGAGGAAGAAATCGGCCGCACGCGCGCCAGCCGCCACGCCAAACCGGCACCCACACGGCCCGCCAACGACGCCACACCCGCCCCACAGCGGCAGCAACCATCGGCCGCCGGACGAGCCCCCAAAACCGCACCCGACAACACGGCCCGCGGAAAACGGGAACAGGCCCAGGAAAAACAAACCCTATCCCAGGAGAAACAGGCCCTATCCCAGGAAAAACAAACCCTATCCCAGGAGAAACAGGCCAAGACACAAGGCAGACAGGGCCAGGGAAAGCCCGGACCGGGAAAACAGGAGCAACAGGCCACCGCCGCCGCACGCGAACCGAAACCGGCCACTGGCAACGGGCAGCAGACACCGAAAGCCCTGCCCCGGCCCGAACAACAGCTGGCCCTGCCCCGCTCCACACGCCCCCAGACCGAAACACCAGAAGGCAAAACCGCCGCCGCGCCGGAAAACCGCACCAAAAACCGCCGGAACGCCGACACGCCGGCCGACGCGGAAGAAGGGCAGAAGCCACAGCGGCCACGCCGCCGCCCGCGGAACCGCAACGCCGCCGCCGGCGGACAGGCTGCCGCACAACAGGACCGCGAAGCCATCATCGCCCAAGCGGAAGAAGCCGCCTGGGCCGAACAGCCGGAATAAGCCCGGACGGGCATCACCGACCGCAGGGCGTCCCTCTTCCCCGAGGGACGCCCTGCCGCATATATACGCGCCAGGCCGCGCCGAAAAGCCGGACACAAAAAAAGCGCCGCAGCGGCCGCCGGCATCGGAGAAATATGGCTATATTTGCCTGCCGCATTCCGCCGCGGCGCGGCTTACACACCGTTTCCGGCGGAAAATCACATTCCACCTATATCCTTGACAAATGAAAAACTGGAAACTCTGGCTCTTGCTCTGCTGCGCCTGCCTGCTCCCCTGGACGGCCGCAGGCCAACAGCCCGCCAGCGGCCGCCCCGTCCGGGTGGCCTGCATCGGCAACAGCATCACCTACGGCGCCGGCATCCCCAACCGCGACGCCAACAGCTATCCCGCCCAGCTGCAAGCCTACCTGGGCGACGGATACGAAGTGCGCAACTTCGGCGTGTCGGCCACGACCGCCTCGCCGCAAGGCGACTACCCCTACACCACGACGGAGGCCTACCGCGCCTCGCTCGAGTATGCCCCGGACATTGTGCTGCTCAAAATGGGCACGAACGACACGAAGCCGCAGAACTGGCGCGGCCGCGAGGCATTCCTCGAAGCCTACCGCCAGCTGGCCGCGACCTACCGCGACCTGCCCTCCCGGCCGCGCATCGTGCTGCTCACGCCCGTGCGCTGCTTCCTGGAAGAAAAAAACACCATCAGCCCGGAACTCATCGAGAACGACGTTTGCAGCGCCGTGGAAGAGACCGCCTGGCGCGAGGGATACGGCATAGTCCGCCTGACCGACCTCTTCGGCGGCCGCTGGGACGCCAGACTGCTGCCCGACCGCCTGCACCCGTCGTCCATCGGGGCGGGACTCATGGCACGGCGCATCGGGCAATACCTCCTGCGCGCCGCCAGCCCGGAGCAGCCGGAAGCCGTCAGCCTGCCGGACGGTGCCCGCCCGTTCAATTTCCACGGCTTCGAAGGCTATGACTTCGAGACGGACGGCGTGGCCTGCAAACTGGTGCGCCCGCGCCACGCGGCTCCGGGACGCCCGTGGGTGCTCCGGGCACGCTTCTGGGGGCACGAACCGCAAACGGACATCGCCCTGCTCGAACAGGGCTTCCACGTGGCCTACTGCGACGTGGCCGACCTCTACGGCGCCCCGGCGGCCCTGAAGCGCTGGGACGCCTTCTACCGGAAGATGCGCCGCCTGGGACTGTCGCGGCGCGTCGTGCTCGAAGGCATGAGCCGCGGCGGACTGCCCGTCTACAACTGGGCCGCCCGCCATCCGCGCCGCGTGGCGTGCATCTACGCCGACGCCCCGGTGCTCGACATCAAGAGCTGGCCGCTGGGCCACGGCGCTTCGACCCGCTCGGAAGCCGACGCCAAGGCGCTGCTCCGCGCCTACGGTTTCGCCGACGAGGCGCAGGCCCTGGCCTGGGAGGGCAACCCGCTGGACCTTGCCGGACGCATCGCAAAGGCCGGCATCCCCTGCCTGCACGTCGTGGGCGACGCGGACAAGGTAGTCCCCGTAGCGGAAAACACGGCACGCTTCGAGACCGAGATGCAGCGCCAGGGCGGCACGCTCCGGGTCATCCATAAGCCGGGCGTGGACCACCATCCCCATTCCCTGTCCGACCCTTCGCCCATCGTCCGCTTCATTCTCCGGGCCACAGGCCTGCTTCCCGACGATGCGGTGCGCCCGGTCCCCGGCAATGAGTTCCGCTCCGGCGCGGGCTGGGTGAATGGCGTGGAATGGCACGCCGTTTCGCGCGACATCACGGCCACCATCGCGGGGCGCGACCTCCGTGTCCTCTTCCTCGGCAACTCCATCATGCAGGGCTGCGGCGGAAGCCGTCGCCTCGTGGCCTACCGCCCGGGACAGGCGGCCATGGACAGCGCCTTCGGCACCGGCACGTGGGAATGCGCCGCCATATCGGGCGACCGCACGCAAAACCTCCTCTGGCGCATCGGCCACTGCGGCTACGGCGCCTGCCGGCCGGAAAACGTCGTCATCGCCATCGGCGTGAACAACCTCAACGAAGACGGCGCCTACCCGGAAGAGGTGGCGGCCGGCATCGTAGCCGTAACCGAAGCGGCCGAACGCTGCTTCCCGCAATCGCGCATCACCGTGCTGGGCCTCCTGCCCACCGGGGCCGACGGTTCGGAACTGCGGAAACGCTGCCTGGAGGTGCACGAATCGCTCCGCGGCCACCGCTTCAAACGCGCCGAATACGTCAGCCCGCTACCGTGGTTCCTGGACGACGCAGGCCGTCTGCGCCCCGGCCTCATCGGCGGCGACTTCATCCACCTGACGCCCGGGGGCTACGCCGTCCTGGCACGCCAACTGTCCGCCCATCTGCGCTGACCCTCCCGGCAGCGACGAGTTCATCTCAAGAAAGTCCGGTCCGCTTTTCCAAAAGCAGGAAAAGCGGACCGGACTTTTACAATCCTGCCCTCAAGGCGGGACAGTTCTCCGTCCCCAAAAACGGGCAACGGGCGGACGACGGCATCCTCAGGAAAGTAGCGGACAAGGCTGCACGGCGTCGCTCCCGGCAGCCGCCCCGGGCCACCCCACCGCAACGGACTGGCCACGGTGCACCTTGCGGGCAAAGTAGACGTAGAGCAGCAGCGAACAGGCTGCGATGACCGCCCCGCTGATGCAGGCCGCCGTCGTAATGAAAGCCAGCCAGTCCACCTCGGGCGTGAAGAAATTCTTGCCGACCAGGACGCATACGCTACCGAGGTAGCCGAACGAGTCCGACATGCAAATCATGAAGCTGATATTGCTCTTGTAACGGAACACGGCTATCCAGCGCTCGAAAAACATCGTGTGGAAGCAGGCGTAGCAAAGGTAAAGCCCGAAGCCGGAGACCACCATCCACGCAAAGGCGGGCAGCATCCCGAGACGGAAGAGCACGGTGCTGGCCGCCAGGCACAGGCCGCCGCCGAGGAAGATGAAGATGTTGCCGAAGAAGGCCTTGCGGTTGTCCACCACGCGGACCATGCTCGCCACGATGGCCAGTACGAATACGGCCACGCACATTTCCGAGACGGCCAGCACGCTGGCATCGCCGCCGAAGCCCAGCTGCTCCCAAAGCTCCACGGCGAAATTATCGCGCAGGTCGCGGTAAACGGTCAGCGTGGCATACGTCAGCACGGAAAGCACCACACCCCACGAGAACGCGCGGACAAAGCGGCGGCGGGCAGCCCCGTCCATAGGCGAACGGCGCGAACGCAGGGCGCAGTCCTCGGCCGTGGGAGGCGGTATCTTGCCCAGCATCCACACGCCGAGCAGCAGGAAAGGCACAAAGACCAGCCCCGTAAGGAAAGGCATCCAGAAGTCCGACACGCCGAACTGCAGGATAAGCCAACGGCCCACGGCCTTCGTGATGCCCGACGCCGTGATGAAGCTCACGCAGAGGCCCGCGCCGAGCAGTTCCGTGTTGCGCCGGCCCTCAAGGAAAGAGATGACAATGCCGAATATCATGCCCAGGGGCAAGCCGTTGGCCACGAGGAACACCACGTTCCACGGCCGCGGCACGAGGGCGAAGAGCAGCAGCGCCGCCCACGCGAAGCCCTCGAAGCCGAGGATGCAGGCCGTGCGGCGCGACGGACGCATGGACGACACGACACGGATACCCAAAAACTTGGAACACGTATAGCCCGCCACCTGGCTGATAAGGGCGATGATTTTGTAGTCCATGCCCCAATAAGACAGGCCCTCGAACGTGGCCGCCGAGAGCGGCTTGCGGAAGGCGTACATGCTCATGTACGTGATGAGGGCCGCCGCGATGCAGAAAAGGTTGAAGCCCGCGCCGCGGCTGTGCGCGAGCATCCTGTCCAGCCGGCCCGCACTCATGGCCGGGAAGTTTTGAAGTGAATGCCCACGCGGTACGGATTGCGCTCCAAGGCGCAGCGGAAAGCGGCCTCGGCTTCCTCCAGCGGGAAACTGTCACGGACGAGCGCGGCGAAGGGATAGCGCCCGTAGCACCGCTCCATGAAGGACACGGCGGCACTGAAGTCGGCGGCATTGTAATTGTGCAGCCCGTGGACCGAAAGCAGGCGGCGCACGACGCGCTCGCCGTCCACGCTCACGGGGCGCTGCGGACACACGCCGCCCACCCACACGGCCGTCCCGCCCACGGCCAGCGCCTCCAGCGTCTGCTCCATCGCCTCGGGACGGCCGCAGAAATCCATCGCGGCGTCGGCCGCCATCGCCCCGGGGCGCACCTCGCCGGCGGCCACGGCCTCGTGGGCGCCGAAGCGGACGGCCTCGGCCCGCCGGCCCGCGTCGGGGTCGACGGCGGCCACCCACGCGGCCCCGGCCTCGGAAAGCACGAGCACGGGGGTGAAGCGGCGCAGCAGGGTGTATTCGGCCAGTCCGCCGTGCCACGAGCTTTCGGGCGTAAGGCGTTCATGGCCGTACTTGAACAGGTCCGGCGACTTCTGCGGGATGCCGCGCCGGGCCATCGCGCCGGAAGGGTCGGCCGCATAGATGGCCCACGTCACGCGGTCGCCCACGCGCAGCGGGCGGCCCGAAAGGTCGGAGAGGGGCGAGCCGAGCGCGGCGACGCGGCCCACGGTCTCGTGCCCCAGGATGGTCGGCGTCTTCTCCACGCGGCGGCCGGCGTAAGTGCTCAGGTCGCTGCGGCAGAGCGTGGCATACTCGTTGCGCACCAGGATTTCGCCTTCGCCCGGCGCGGGAAGCGTGTGCTCCTCGAGGCGCAGGGGGGTGCCCGCCCGCAGGGCACCTGCGCACCGACGGCCCGGAAACGGGCGCGAGGGACAGTGTCTCAGCACCTTCCGCGCCGTCCGCCACACTTCCGCCCGCCACGCCCGCTTCCTTGCAGGCGTGGCTTAATAGTTAAATAAACAAAAAAGTGAAGAGCTTATAGGGTTACGTTGCGTCTCTTTTTTCCCTAATTTTGCACTCCCGAACGGAATATAGAAAGTACGACATGGAAATTTACACCATCTTTTATAAGAACAAAATTCACGATTTCCACGCATGGGGCGCAGCGGCCTTGATTTGATTCCCGCGCCCGTTCCTTAAGCTATATTCTTCTTAATCTATCACATAATCTTTTTTCATTATGAGCAAAAAGAAAAGGCTCATAGGGCTGCTGTGTGTCGCTGCCCTATACAGCCAGAGCCTTTATGCCCAAATCCGGGAGATGGGCATAGAGGAACTGTTCCGCCTTGCCGACGAACAGAGCAGAAGTATCCAAACGTACCGGACCGGAAAGGCAGCCGCCGAAGAAGCATTGAAAGGAGCCAGGAACCTGCGGCTTCCGGATGTGAACGTATCCCTTTCGGCCAGCTACCTGGGCAACGGCAGGCTGTGGGACAGGGATTTCGGCAACGGCATGACCGTGAACATGCCGCACTTCGGCAACAACTTCGCGCTGGAGGCCCGGCAAGTCGTCTATGCCGGCGGAGCCGTCAGCAGCGGCATCAGGCAGGCGGAGCTTGGCAAGGTGCTGGCAGAACTTGACCTGCAAAAGAACATCCAGGAGATTCGCTTCATGCTGGCAGGGCATTACCTGGACCTATACAGGCTGGACAACCAAATCCGGGTGCTGCGAAAGAACCTGGAACTGACCGAGGAGGTCATTGCCCACATGAAAGCCCGCAGGGAACAAGGCACGGTCCTGAAAAACGACATCACGCGCTACGAACTGCAGAAGGAACAGCTGAACCTGCAATTGGCAAGGGTGACGGATGCCCGGGAAATCGCCAACCACCAGTTGACAGCCACCCTGCACTTGCCCGAAAGCACGAAAATCTATCCGGACACCTCATTATTGGGCAGACACATCCAGGCCTTGACGGAAGACGGAAGACGCCGTCACCCGGCAACAATACGACCACGTGAAGACCGCATACGATGCCGTCAACGCCCGCTACGAGCAGGTCCTCCGCATGAAGCACTCCACCTCGCTGGCCAAAGACGAACAGACCCGCCGGCTGGGGCAGAACGAAGCGGCCGTACGCCTGGCGCAAGCCGCCGCAGACCTGGCCCGCCTGAACCTCTCATACACGGTCATCGTCGCAACCTGCGACGGGGTGACCGGACACAAAGACATACACGAAGGGCAGCTGGTGCAGCCCGGACAGACTATGGTGGACATTGTGGACAGCAGCGACATGTGGGTCATCGCCAACTATCGGGAGACACAGCTTCCCAATATCTCGGAAGGGGCCGAAGTCACTTTTACAGCCGACGCCGTCCCGGGGGTCGTCTATAAAGGAGTGGTGGAATCCGTCTCCGACGCCACGGGAGCGGCATTCTCCCTGATACCGCAGGACAATGCCACCGGGAACTTCGTGAAAGTGGAGCAAAGAGTCCCCGTCCGCATCCGCCTGCAAGGCAACGACCCGGACAAAGAGCAACTGCTGAGAGCCGGACTGAACGTAGAATGTAAAGTGAAGTACTGATTATGAGCGAAGCTGCACAACCCGCACCTTTCTCCATGCCGATGTTCAGAAGTTTCGTCTCCGGACGGATACGACCCTGGATATACGTGCTCATGGCCTTTACCTTCCAATTTTCGGGAGGGCTTTATCTGGGCACGCTCAACCAAATGATGGGAGAAACATCCCTTATGCGGGAAGACCTGCAGATGTGCCTCTACGCGAACCTGTCTGGCATGGCCATCTACTTTCCTTTGCTGTTCCGCATGAAGTTCCGTTTCACAAACAAGACGCTGCTGTGTGCGGCGGCCACGGGCGTCCTGCTCTGCAACCTGCTTGCCCCCTGCATCACGTTTTTACCCCTGCTTTGGCTGGTATGCTTCGTCGAAGGCATGTGCAAGATTCAAGGCACGTTTGAATGTATGTCCAACATTCAGCTTTGGATGACGCCGACGCGGGATTTTACCGTATTCTTCCCGATGCTGCACATCGTCATCCTGGGCAGTATGCAACTGTCCGACCTGCTGGCCACTTACCTGATGTATTACTATCATTGGGACTACATGCAGCTGTTCATTTGCGGCATCATGATGCTCGACCTGCTGGCGCTGACCGCCTGCACGCGCCATTTCCGTATGTTCAAGAAGTTTCCCTTGTTTGGAATAGACTGGCTGGGGGCGGCGCTTTGGGCCATGCTCCTGCTGGAAGTCGCGTACCTGTTCACCTACGGCGACTGGTACGACTGGTGGAGCAGCCCGGTCATCCGCCAATTAAGCATTGCCGTAATCGTCACGCTCGTTTTCTGCCTCTGGCGAATGCTTGCTATCCGCCACCCGTATTACGAGCCGAAAATGTGGACATACCGCCATCTGCTGCCCGTGCTCGTACTGATTACGCTGGTGGAGATGTTCCTGGCCACCGAGCATGTGCTGGAAGAGGCCTGTCTGGAAGGAGCGATGCACTACGGCACTATGGCAAGCGTACAGCTGGACTGGCCCGCGCTGGCCGGAGTATTGGCAGGATGCCTGTTTGCCTACTGGTGGATGCACGTCAGGCGGCTCAACTACCTGCGGCTGATTATCATCGGGCTGTGCGGAATCCTGTGCTACCTGATTGGAATCTATTTCGTGATTTCCGCGGATACTCCTCTCTCCCAGCTCTTTCTGCCCGTGTTCTGCCGGGGCTTTGCCTACGCCGTACTCAGCGCCACGTTTATGACCTGCCTGGAAGAGATTATGAGTTTCCAGCATTTCTTCCAAGCGCTGTCCGTATTCAACATGCTGCACATAGTCATGGGCGGCGTAGTCGGGGCGGCCATTTATACACGGGGACTGGCTTACTGCCTTCCGGACAACATGGCACGCTATGGAGCGGCCATCGACCATGTAGTGGCAAGCCGCCTGTCGATTGATATACCCCGATATATGGAAACATTCCTGGCGCAAATGACTGAAATCAGCATCAAGCAAATATACGGATGGACGGCTTACGCCTGCCTCTTCCTCTGCCTGCTGTTCCTGCTATACGATACGCCGATACGGCGAGAGCTCAAACGGATGCCGAGCTGGCAGAAAATCAGAAAAGCGGTTGCCGAATCCCTTTCCGGCAAAAAAGGAGAGTGAACATTAGAAAAAGGGAAACGCATCCCAAGCCGTTGCCCCACGTTTGGAGACAAGACCATAAACAGCCCCATCCCTTTCCTCTCCTGCTTTAATCAGATTTACGCAAAAAAGAATCCCGGCCGCTTCTCCTGCCGGGATTTTTCGCCTATCTTTGCAGCAGCGAAACGGTTCCGCGCGCCCCGTGCGCCGCGGCCAAGAGGGAACGCCGTGCGAATCGGCGACAGTACCCGCTGCTGTGTGTCCCATCGTGATTTCCAAATCGTTACGTCCACTGTGCCCGTGCGGTGCGGGAAGGGATTTGGAAAGGGACGAGCCAGAAGACCTGCCGTTAAGTCCGCCCTTCGGGCGCGGGCTCCCGGGAATAGGAGCCTCCGCCACGACCGCCCACCCGCAACATGTACCCACTTCCCCGGAAAGGACACCGCCGGCCCCGCCCCGTGGCGGAAAGCGCGTGCTCCGCGCCCCGCAAGCCCCGCGGCGGCAGCCGCTCCCTTCCGGCCAATACATTCACCGCTATGACTCCAGAGAACTACTTCATCCGCAAACGCGACGGCTCCAGCGAGCCGTTCGCCATCGGTAAAATCCGCTCCGCCATGGCGCGCGCCCTTGCCGCCACGGGCCAGCCGGCCGACGACGCCACACTCGAGGCGCTGACCGCCCGCCTCAGGCTGCACGACGGCATGGACGTGGAGGAAATCCAGGACCAGGTGGAGACAGCCCTCATGGCTGCCGGCCACTTCGCCACGGCCAAAGCCTTCATGCTCTACCGCTACCGCCACGGCGAAGACCGCGAGACGGCAGCCCGCCTGCGCTTCCTGACGGACTACTGCGCATCGGCCAACGCCGCCACCGGCTCGAAATACGACGCCAACGCCAACGTGGAGCACAAGAACATCGCCACACTCATCGGCGAACTGCCCAAACCGGGCTTCATCCGCCTGAACCGCCGCCTGCTCTGCGACCGCATCCGCCAGATGTACGGCAAGGAGACGGCCGGACGCTACCTCGACCTGCTGCGCCGCCATTTCCTCTACAAAAACGACGAGACAAGCCTGGCCAACTACTGCGCCTCCATCACGATGTACCCCTGGCTGCTCGGCGGGACGCGCTCCATCGGCGGCAACGCCTCGGCGCCGACCAACCTGAAGTCGTTCTGCGGCGGCTTCGTCAACATGGTGTTCATGGTCTCGAGCATGCTCTCGGGAGCCTGCGCCACGCCGGAGTTCCTCATGTACATGAGCCACTTCCTCGAACTGGAATACGGACCGGACTACTACCTCCGCCCCGACGCGCCGGCCGACCTCTCCCTGCGCCGACGCACCATAGACAAGGTCGTGACGGACTGCTTCGAGCAAATCGTCTACTCCATCAACCAGCCCGCCGGCGCACGCAACTATCAGTCCGTCTTCTGGAACATCTCCTACTACGACCGCTACTACTTTGAGAGCCTCTTCGGCGAATTCCGCTTCCCGGACGGCTCGCGCCCCAGCTGGCCGGCCCTCGACTGGCTGCAACGGCGCTTCATGCGGTGGTTCAACGCCGAGCGCACGCGGGCCGTGCTGACCTTCCCGGTCGAGACGATGGCCCTCCTGACGCGCGACGGCGACGCCCTGGACCGGGAATACGCCGACTTCACCGCGGAGATGTACGCCGCCGGGCACTCCTTCTTCACCTACATGAGCGACAACGCCGACTCGCTCTCGTCGTGCTGCCGCCTGCGCAACGAAATCCAGGACAACGGCTTCAGCTATACGCTGGGCGCGGGCGGCGTCTCGACCGGCTCGAAGAGCGTGCTGACCATCAACCTGAACCGTTGCGTGCAGCAGGCCGCACGCGAAGGACGGCCCTACCTGGAACTGCTGGAGGAAGTGGTCGACCTGGCCCACCGCGTGCAGCTGGCCTACGACGCCAACCTGCGCGAAATGCAGGCCAAAGGCATGCTCCCGCTCTTCGACGCCGGCTACATCAACCTGCGCCGCCAATACCTCACCATCGGGGTGAACGGGCTGGTGGAAGCGGCCGAGAGCCTGGGCATCGCCATCTCGGACAACCCGGACTACGAACGCTTCGCCGGCGACGTGCTCGGACTCATTGAGCGCTACAACAAGCAGTACCGCTCGAAGGAAGTGCTCTTCAACTGCGAGATGATTCCGGCGGAGAACGTCGGGGTGAAAATGGCGCGCTGGGACCGCGAGGACGGATACCGCGTGCCCCGCGACTGCTACAACAGCTACTTCTACGTGGTGGAGGACCCCACGACAGACGTCATCGAGAAGTTCCGCCTGCACGGCCGCCGCTACATACGCCACCTCACCGGCGGTTCGGCGCTCCACATGAACCTCGACGAGCACCTGAGCCGCGCGCAATACCGCCAGCTGCTCCGCGTGGCGGCCCGCGAGGGATGCAACTACTTCACGTTCAACATACCCAACACCGTCTGCAACGCCTGCGGGCACATCGACAAGCGCTACCTGAAGGAGTGCCCCGAGTGCCACTCGCACGACGTGGACTACCTCACGCGCGTCATCGGCTACCTGAAGCGGGTGTCCAACTTCTCGCTGGACCGCCAGAAGGAGGCGGCGCGCCGTCACTACGCCCACGTGGGACAAGAAGAAAGCGCCGGGCCATGCTGAAATACGTAAACCACGACATCGTGTTCCAGGAATTCCCGGACGAGGTGGCGCTGGCCGTCAACCTCTCCGGCTGCCCGCACCGCTGCCCGGGCTGCCACAGCGCCTGGCTGCAAGGCGACACGGGCGAGGAACTGACCGAAGAGCGGCTGCTGGCACTGCTGGACGACTACCGCGGCGAAGTGACGTGCGTGGGGCTCATGGGCGGCGACGCCGACCCGGCGGGCGTGGCGCGGCTGCTGGCCGCCGTGAAGCGACGCTACGGCGGAGCGCTGCGCACGGGCTGGTACAGCGGCGGCGAGCGGTTGCCCGAAGCCTTCCGTCCCGAAGCCTTCGACTACGTGAAGCTGGGACCGTGGCGCGCCGCCTTAGGCCCGCTCTCCTCGCCCCGCACCAACCAGCGCCTCTACCGCGTCGGCCCCGACGGCGCCCTGGCCGACATCACAGCCCGCCTGCGCCGCCCGGCCGCCGGACAATAGACAAAGCGGCTGTCCCGGCGGAAAAACGTTCACAATGCGGCTTCGGCCGCCCGGTGTGGGAGGAAACGGCCTATCTTTGTATGCGGCGGGCGGAAGGCCCGTTTCCCAAAAGATACGTGATACCATGCACCAACGCTTCCTCCCATTCTGTCTCGGCGCCCTCATGGCGGCGGGAGCCGCGGGTCAGTCCGTCCAGGTGGCCGACTCCGTCGTACGCCTGGCCACGGAACGCCAGACGCTCTCCTTCGACTTGCGCCGCGGCCTATTCGACGTGGCCGACAGCACCGGCGCCGCGCTCATCCGCGCGGCCTATTTCCAAGTGGGCGGCATACAGTCGAAAGAAACAGCGGCGCGGCGCACCTACGCCGTAGACGACGTCGCCGACGAACTGGGCCGCGGCAAGCGGCTGACGGTGCGGGTCGTCATGGACGACTACCCCGACGCCCTATGGCAGGTCACCGCTTACGACAGCCTGCCGGCCTGGACTTTCCGCGCAGGCCTGGACAACGACACGCGCCGCGAACTGCGCCTCACGACCTTCAGCCCCGTCGTGGCCCGGCAAACCTACCCGGGAACGAACCCCGGCGAGCGCTACCAGGTGCTCGAAGGCGCCGGGGGCGGAGCGCGCACACTGGTGCGCACCGACGCCGCGGTGACGTCGTTCAACAACCTGATGGCCAAGTTCGGCCCTGCGCGCCAGCCGCGCATCCTCGTTGCCGGCGGCATCAGTTACCACGACTTCGAGAAATTCGTCACCGTAGAGCGCGCCGCCGACCATTTGAGCCTCAGGCTCTTCGCCGAAGACCCCGTCGGGCGGCTGGTGCGCGGGGGCGAGACCTACCTGCCGGACGAGCGTTTCTACCTCCGCCTGGACGCCGCCGACCCCTTCACGGCCCTGGAGCAATACGCCGCCGCCCTGCATGCGGCGCAACACATCCGGCTGAACGCCTACGACTTCCCCACGGAGTGCCTCTGGTACGCCAGTTTCTACAACAACGAGCCCGGACGGCGCAAGTTCAACGACAGCCGCGGCGCCGTCGAAGAGATGGAGCGCGCCGACAGTTCCGGCCTGACACGCTTCGCGCGGTGGGCCGTGCGCCTCGTGCCCGACGCCTATTCGCTCTCTAACCAGCAGGGATGGTGGGACGACGCCCACTGGGGCATGTACGGCGAAGGCATGTCCACCGAAGGGCCGCACTACACCGCCCCCTACCTGACGACGGCAAGCTGGGCGCAGGCCGTGACCCGCCGCGGCGGACTGCCCTTCACCTACTTCCAGTCCGGCCGCCACAGCGAGGACTACGCGCGCCGCCATCCCGGACACATGCTCTTCAACGACCCGCGGCGGCCCATCGCACAGCCCGAACGGTTCACCTTCCGCGTCAACGTGGACGACAGCTACGGGCCGGGCTACTACAACCAGTGGTGGACGGACAACATGCTCTGGGGCTACGACTTCACCGACCCCGGCTTCATCCGCCACATGGAAGACGTCTACCGCAACCTGCGGCAGGCGGGCATACGCGGCATCATGTACGACTATCCGGAAGTGACGGCCTGGGCCTTCGAGGGCGGATTCGAGGACCGGGAGAAAACCACCGCATGGGCCTACCGCAACATGTACCAGCTTGCCTACGACGGGCTCGGGCCCGACTGTTACCTGGGCGAACGCAACCTGCTGCGCGGGTCGGACGTCACGCTGGGGCTCGTCGCCTCGCAACGCGTCTGGGCCGACACGGACGGCATCACGCCCGAAATGGTGACCCGCTGTGGCCTGCGCTGGTACAAGAACCGGCTCGTCGTGAACTACGACATGGACTCGAAAGACCCCTGCGACGCCGTGCCCCGCCAGTGGGGCGACGGACGGCGCTCCATGCTCACGATGTGCTACGTCGTGAGCGGACGCCTCCTGCTGGGCCGCAGCGCCTCGCAGCTCTCGCTCGAAGAGCGGCACGACCTGAGCCGCGTCCTCCCCTTCCACACGCAGCCGCAAAGCGCCCGTCCGCTCGACGCCTTCAA
Organism: uncultured Prevotella sp.; assembly: GCA_902464615.1. Taxonomy (GTDB): domain Bacteria; phylum Bacteroidota; class Bacteroidia; order Bacteroidales; family Bacteroidaceae; genus Alloprevotella. The sequence continues at coordinate 132,593 of CABQKA010000003.1, forward strand.
CGAGGGCACGGTGTACCCGCGCGTCTACGATTTCGCCGTCACCCCCGACTGGCACCAGCTGACCCTCTACAACCCCAACCTCGACATGGGCGCGCCCGGACGCAACGTCGTGAACGTCCCGCTGAGCGCCTCGCTCAACGAGGGCGGACCGGCCCTGAGGCCCGACGCCTCCTACCACGTCTACGACTTCTGGAACGACCGCTACGTAGGCTGTCTCCCCGGCAACGGCGTGCTCAGCCAGACGCTGCGCGAGGGCGAGGCCCGCATGCTCTCGGTGCGCCGCGCCGAGAACCATCCGCAATACATCTCCACCAGCCGGCACATCATGCAGGGCTATCTGGACATGAAGGCCTGCGCGTGGGACGAAGCCTCGGCCACGCTGGCGGGGACGGCGGCCGTCGTCGCAGACGACCCTTACCGCATCGTAGTGGCCGGCAACGGACGGCGGCCGCGCGCAGCCACGGCCGAGGGGGCCACGGCCACGCTCCGCACCGTGGACGAGGCCCGCGGCCTTTACGAAGTCTGCCTCCGCAGCCGGCAGTCGGCCGACGTGCGCTGGTCGCTCTCCTTCTTCTGAAAGGGCCGGACTCCCCGCCGGCCCTCCGCCTGTCGCCGTGCGCACGGGAATAATCCCCGTGCGCACGGCGTTACTTCCGCTTTTTTCGTACCTTTGCCCGGTAAACATTCACGTTAACCCCACCTAAAACCGGATGAAGAAAAAATACTTACTCTGCCTGCTGGCCTGCGCCGTGCTGTGCCCCCCGGGCGCGGGCGCCCTCGACGTCCCCGACACCTACGTGCCGGGGAAAAAGTCCATGTACCACAAAGGATGGATAGACTTCAACAAGAACGGGAAGAAAGACGTTTACGAAGACCCGGAAGCGGACATCGACGCCCGCATCGAGGACCTGCTTTCCCAAATGACGCTGGAGGAAAAGACCTGCCAGATGGTGACGCTCTACGGCTACCAGCGCGTGCTCAAGGACTCGCTGCCCACCGAAGAGTGGAAGACGAAGCTGTGGAAAGACGGCATCGGCGCCATCGACGAGCACCTGAACGGCTTCCGCCAATGGGGCCTGCCGCCCATGCGGAACGAGCTGACGTGGCCGGCATCGAACCACGCCTGGGCGCTCAACGAGGTGCAGCGCTTCTTCGTGGAGGAGACCCGCCTCGGCATCCCCACCGACTTCACGAACGAGGGCATACGGGGCGTGGAGAACTACATCGCCACCAACTTCCCCACCCAGCTCGCACTGGGCCACACGTGGGACCGCGACCTGGTGCGCCAGGTGGGCTACATCACCGGCCGCGAGGCGCGCCTGCTGGGCTACACCAACGTCTACGCCCCCATACTCGACGTGGGCCGCGACCAGCGCTGGGGCCGCTACGAGGAGGTCTACGGCGAAAGCCCCTACCTCGTGGCCGAACTGGGCATCGAAATGGCCAAAGGCCTGCAGACGGACCACCAGGTGGCCTCGACGGCAAAGCACTTCATCGCATACAGCAACAACAAGGGCGCGCGCGAAGGCTTCGCCCGCGTCGACCCGCAAATGTCGTGGCGCGAGGTGGAGAACATCCACGTCTACCCCTTCTCAAGGGTCATCCGTGAAGCCGGAATCCTGGGCGTCATGTGCTCGTACAACGACTACGACGGCTTCCCCATCGAAGGGAGCTACTACTGGCTCACCCGCCGCCTGCGCGGCGGCATGGGCTTCCGCGGCTACATCGTCTCGGACAGCGACGCCGTGGAATACCTTTACAGCAAGCACAAGACGGCCCGCGACATGAAGGACGCCGTGCGCCAGAGCGTGGAGGCCGGCCTGAACGTGCGCTGCACGTTCCGTTCGCCAGACTCCTTCGTGCTCCCCCTCCGCGAGCTGGTACGGGAAGGCGGCATCAGCATGGAGACCATAGACAGCCGCGTGCGCGACATACTCCGCGTGAAATTCATGATAGGGCTTTTCGACACACCCTACCAGACTGACCTCGCGCTGGCAGACAAGGAAGTGAACAGCGCCGAACACCAGGCCGTGGCCCTCCGGGCCTCGCGCGAGGCCCTCGTCCTGCTGAAGAACCAGGACGGACTGCTCCCGCTGGACAAGTCGGCCATCAGGCGCATCGCCGTATGCGGGCCGAACGCCGACGAGGAGTCGTTCGCACTGACCCACTACGGACCGGTCGCCGTGGAAGTCACGACCGTGCTGGAAGGCATCCGCCAGCAGGCAGGCAAGGACATCGAAGTGGCCTACGCCAAGGGATGCGAGCTGGTAGACCCCCACTGGCCCGAGTCGGAAATCATCGACTACCCGCTGGACGAAGACGAGAAACGCGGCATCGCGGAAGCCGTCGAGACCGTAAGGCAGAGCGACGTGGCCGTACTCGTGCTGGGCGGCGGTGTGCGCACCTGCGGCGAAAACAAGTCGCGCACCAGCCTCGAACTGCCCGGCCGCCAGCAGCAACTGCTCGAAGCGGTGATGGAAACGGGCAAGCCCGTCGTCCTCGTGCTCATCAACGGCCGGCCCCTGAGCGTCAACTGGGCCGACAAGTTCGTCCCCGCCATCCTCGAAGCCTGGTATCCCGGCTCGCAGGGAGGGACGGCCATTGCCGAAGCCCTCTTCGGCGACTATAACCCGGGCGGCAAACTGACCGTCACTTTCCCAAAAACCGTCGGGCAGATTCCCTTCAACTTCCCGGCCAAGCCGGCATCGCAGGTAGACGGCGGACAGACTCCCGGCCCGCGCGGCTCGCAGTCGCGCATCAACGGCCCGCTCTACCCCTTCGGCTACGGACTGAGCTATACCACCTTCGAATACTCCGACATGCAGCTCTCCGCCTCCACCATTACCGACCGGCAACCCGTTACCGTCACCTGCAAGGTGAAGAACACCGGCAGCCGCGCGGGAGACGAAGTGGTGCAGCTCTATACGCGCGACGTGCTCAGCTCCGTGACCACTTATGAAAAGAACCTGAGAGGCTTCGAGCGCGTACACCTCGAGCCGGGCGAAACGAAGGAAGTGCGCTTCGAACTGCTGCCCCGCGACCTCCAGCTACTCAACGCCGACAAGCACTGGGTAGTGGAGCCGGGCACGTTCCTGCTGATGATCGGAGCCTCGTCCGAAGACATCCGCCTGAAAAAGGAACTGGAGGTGAAAGCCTACGGCGGGCAGGCCGTGGACGGCACGGCACCGCAAGGCCCGGCCGACTTCATCAGCGCCAGCAAGGACGCCCGCCACGCCGGCAACGTGACCGACGGAAACCGCTCCACCGTATGGACCGGAAGCAAAGGAGAGTTCATCTCCTTCGAACTGGCGGAAAACGCCAAAGTGGACCACATCCGCATCTCCTGGAAAAAAGCCGCACCCGATGCCGCCTACGACATACAGATATCCAACGGCGGCGGGCAATTCCTCTCCGTGAAAACCGGAAAAGTGAAGCCCGACACGGACGAAGACATCCGCTTCAGCCGCACCGGCGGGAGCGACCTCCGCATCCTGGTGACCGAAGGAGAGGCGGAAATCGCCGAAGTCTCCCTCCCGGAACTGAGGAAAAAATAAAACGCCGGAGCGCCGCAGGCCTAAGGCCCGGCGCCACGGCCCTTATGCTCCCGGCGCCTGCCCCTATCCCCGCACGAAGGGGAACAAGGGACAGGCGCCGGGAAATTTTTGCCGGAAAAAAGACGCGGGCGGACACCGGAAATGGCTACCTTTGCCGCGTAACAGAAAAACATCATGGACGACACGATACTCATCCGGCAAGAGACCGGACAGGATTTCGAAGAGGTGCGCGAAGTCGTGCGACGGGCCTTCCTCGGAATGGAAGACAGCGACCACACCGAGCACGAACTGGTGGACCGGCTGCGGCGGTCGGCCGCCTTTGTGCCCCGACTCTCGCTCGTAGCGGTGGCCGGGGGCAGAATCGTCGGGCACATCCTGCTCACGGAAGTGGAAATCGGGGCAGAGACAGGCGGAAAGGGCGGCAGAGTGCTGGCGCTCGCCCCGCTTTCCGTGTTGCCCGGCTTCCAGAGAAAGGGCATCGGCGGGGCACTGCTGCGCGAGGCGCACCGGCGGGCGGCTCAGGCGGGCTACGACGGCGTGGTGGTCCTCGGGCACAAGGACTACTACCCCCGGTTCGGCTATGTGAAGGCCTCCTCCTTCGGCATCCGTTTCCCCTTCGACGCGCCGGACGAATGCTGCATGGCCCTGGAACTCAGGGAAGGAGGGCTGGAACATGTATCGGGGACCGTGCGCTATCCCGACGCGTTCCGCGGCTGAGGGGCGGACAGGCACGCTGGCGGCTCACGGCTTGTGGCGGCGGGCCAGTTCGTCCTCAATGTCGGCCAGCGAGCAGCCCATGGACTCCAGGAGCACCAGCAGATGGTAAACGAGGTCGGACGCCTCATATACGAAACCGTCCCGTCGCCCGGCCACGGCCTCGATAACCGTCTCTACGGCCTCTTCGCCCACCTTCTGGGCAATCTTGTCCACGCCGTCGCGGAAAAGGCGGGTCGTGTAGTGCCCGTCGGGCATGTCGCGGTGGCGCTCCTGCACGACGGCCTGCAGGCGGCGCACGAAGCCCTGCGTCGCGGGAGCACAGCCGTCGAAACAAGTGGGCGTGCCCTTGTGGCACGTAGGGCCGTGGGGGACGGCGCGCACCAGAAGCGTGTCGACATCGCAGTCCGGCGTCATGCTGACCACTTCGAGCCAGTTGCCGCTCGTTTCCCCCTTGGTCCACAGGCATTGGCGCGAGCGGCTGAAAAAGGTGACGCGGCCCTCGCCCACGGTCTTTTCATACGCCTCGCGGTTCATATAGCCCAACATGAGCACCTGCAAGGTGCGGTCGTCCTGCACGATGACGGGAAGCAGCCCGTCGCCCGTCTTGGACAGGTCGAAGTCTGTAAACGGTTTCATCTTATTTCTATACTCTGACATTGATATTCATGGATTTCAGTTCGCGCTTCAGCTGGGGCAGCGGCAGGGTGCCGTAATGGAAGATGCTGGCGGCCAGTGCGGCGTCGGCTCCGCCGAGGGTCAGGACGTCGGCGATGTGGCGCGCCGTCCCGGCCCCGCCCGAAGCGATGACGGGCACGGGCAAGAGGCGGGCCAGGCGGGCGAACGTCCCGCAGGGGTAGCCCGAACGGGTGCCGTCGTTGTCCATGGAGGTGAAGAGCACCTCGCCGGCCCCGCGGTCCACGGCTTCGCCGGCCCAGTCGAACAGGTCGAGGTCCGTCAGCCGCCGGCCGCCGTGCGTCGCGACGCGCCACCCCTGCGCGGTGCGGCGGGCGTCGATGGCCACCACCACGAACTGCGAGCCGTAGCGGCGGGCTATCTCGCCGATGAGGGCGGGGCGGGCCACGGCGGCCGAGTTGACCGTCACCTTGTCGGCTCCGGCGTCGAGCAGGCGCGCCGCGTCGTCGGCCGAGCCGATGCCGCCGCCCACGGTAAAGGGGATGTCGATGCGGCGGGCCACGCGCTCCACAAGGCCGGCAAACGTGCGCCGCCCCTCGACCGTGGCGCTGATGTCGAGGTAAACCAGCTCGTCGGCCCCTTCGGCGGCATATTTGGCCCCCAGTTCCACGGGGTCACCCACGGACTGCAAGGAAAGGAAGTTGACGCCTTTCACCGTCTGGCCGTCGGCCACGTCGAGGCAGGGGATGATTCTCTTGGCAAGCATTTTCTGCGCTGTTTTCGTTTACCTTTTCGTCTACGTTTCGTCTACCCTTCCGCCTTGTTCCCGGCGGCGGGTCCGGTGCCGTTGAGCACGGCGAGTTCTTCGAGCGTCACGCGGCCTTCGTAATAAGCCTTTCCCACAATGGCGCTGCGCAGCCCGGCGGCCTCCAGGCGGCGCAGGTCGTCCGCGCTGCCCACGCCGCCGCTCACGGTGATTTCGACGTCGGGAAAACGCTGCTGCAGGGCCGTGTAGAAATTCACCGAAGGCGAGCAGAGCATGCCGTCGCGGGCAATGTCGGTGCAGACCACGCGGCGCAGCGCAGGGAAGCGGCCGATGAGTTCCCCGGCCGTGCATTCCGCCGAACGCAGCCAGCCATGCGTGGCCACCCGCCCGTCCTTCACGTCGGCGCCCAGCACGATGCGGTCGCCGTAGCGGTCGAGCCAGGCGGAAAACTCCTCAGGCGCCGTCACCGCCACGCTGCCGCACACCACCTGCGCGGCGCCGGCATCGAACGCGGCGCGCAGGGCGCCGGCGCTCTTGATGCCCCCGCCCCACTCCACCTGCACACGGGGCAAGCGGGCGGCAATGCGTTCGAGCACGGCGAGGTTGCGCGGCGCGGCGGCCTTCGCGCCGTCGAGGTCCACCAGGTGCAGTTGCCCGATGCCGGCATCCGCGAAACGGCAGGCCACTTCCAAGGGGTCGTCGCCGTAGGCCGTGGCCCGCCCGTAGTCGCCCTGGCTGAGGCGCACGGGACGGCCGTCTATGAGGTCTATGGCTGGAAATATCTTCATCATGCTTCTTTGTTTTCGGTCCTTACATCCGCAGGAAATTCTCCAAGAGGCGCGCCCCGGCCGCCCCGCTCTTTTCGGGGTGGAACTGCACGCCGTGGAAATTGCCGCGGGACAGGGCGGCGGCAAACGGGCGGCCGTAAACGGTCCGGGCGGCGGTTGCGGCGCATACGTCGGCCGCAAACGAATGGACGTAATAGAAAAACGTCCCGCCGGGCAATCCTTCAAAGAGCGGGCCGCGGGGCTGCTCCACGGTGTTCCATCCCACATGGGGCACCTTCAGCCGTCCGCCCCCGTCCCCGTCCGGCACGGCAGACAACCGCCGCACCTCCGTGTCGAAAAGGCCCAGACAGCGGACGTCGCCTTCCTCGCTTCCGGCACACATCAGCTGGAGGCCGATGCAGATGCCCAGCACAGGCTGGCGCAGGGCGGGGATAAGGCGGTCGAGGCCCCGCTGGCGCAGCCGCTCCATGGCCCACGCCGCCTCGCCCACCCCGGGCAGGACCACGTGGTCGGCGGCCTGGATGACAGCTGCGTCGGCCGTCAGGCAATAGTCCGCCCCGGCGCGCTCCAAGGCATTGGCCACGGAACGGATGTTCCCGGCGCCGTAGTCGATGATGGCCGTCATATCACCCCCTTGCTGCTCGGCAGCTCGTATGGAAACGCCGTGCGCGCCACGGCCATGCGCAGCGCCCGGGCAAAGGCTTTGAAGAGGGCCTCCGCCTTGTGGTGCTCGTTTTCCCCGCGGGCGGCCATGTGCAGGTTGCAGCGGGCGGCCACGGCCAGGGAGTGGAAGAAGTGGCGGAACATCTCGGTGGGCACGTCGCCGACGCACTCGCGGCGGAAGGCGGCGTCCCACTCGAAAGCGGTGCGCCCGCCGAAGTCGACAAGGCAGAGCGCGCGGCAGTCGTCCATGGGCAGGACGAACCCGTAGCGGGCTATGCCGGCCTTCGTGCCCAGCGCCTGGCCGATGGCTTCGCCCAGCACGATGGCCGTGTCCTCCACCGTGTGGTGCTCGTCCACTTCCAGGTCGCCGCGCACCGCCACTTGCAGCGTCACGCCGCCGTGGTGCGGTATCTGCCAGAGCATGTGGTCCAGAAATTTCAGCCCGGTGTCGATGCGGCTTTCCCCGCAGCGGTCCAGGTCGAGTGTCACCTCGACGTCGGTCTCTGCCGTGGTGCGGTGCACATGGGCCCGGCGGCCGCCGGGCGCGAGCGAGCCGCGCACACAGGCCGCCGCCTCTTCCCAGCTGTCGGCCACGAGCGCGCAGCTGGCGGCCAAGGCTGGGTCGGCCAGGGCCGAAAGGTCGGTGAGCGGGCCGCGCAACAGGACGGCGCGCGCGCCGAGGTTGCGGGCCAGGCGCACGTCCGTGGCGCGGTCGCCGATGACGAAACTGGCGGCCAGGTCGTAGCTGCCGTCCATGTAGCGCTTCAGCATTCCCGTGCCGGGTTTGCGCGTGTCGGCGCCGTCTTCCGGGAAGGTGCGGTCGATGCACTCCTCCACAAAGGTGACGCCCTCGCCGCGCAACGTCCGGCGCATCAGTTCGTGGGGCGGGAGGAAGGCCGACTCGGGAAAGCGGTCCGTTCCCAGTCCGTCCTGGTTGCTCACCAGCACAAAGTCGAAACCAAGCCCGCAGAGGGAGCGCAGGCCGGAGATGGCGCCGGGAACGAACTCCACCTTGTCCAGCGCGTCGATTTGCTCGTCGGCCGGTTCGCGGAGGATGGTCCCGTCGCGGTCTATAAACAGGGCTTTTCTCTTCATCGTTCGGAATCTTTCATGAGGGCCACGAGGCGGTCGTTTTCCGCAGGCGTGCCGACGGTGATGCGCAGGCAGCCTTCACAGCCCGGCACGCGGCTGCGGTTGCGGACGATGACTCCCTGCCCGACAAGGCGGGCATAGAGGCGGTCGGCGTCCGCCACGCGGACCAGGAGGAAATTGGCGTCGGAGGGATAGACATGCTCCACGCCGGGCAGCGTGGGCAGCACTTCGGCCAGGCGGCGGCGCTGCGCCTTGATTTCGGCCACCTGTGCGCCGATGCCGTGCTCCAGGCGGCGCATCGCCTCGGCCTGCGTCGGGGCGTTGATGTTGTAGGGATATTTCACGCGGGCAAACAGCCCGGCCACCTCGGGAGAGGCAAAGGCCAGACCCACCCGCAGGCCTGCCATGCCCCACGCCTTCGAGAGCGTCTGGAGCACGATGAGGTTGGGATGGCGGTCGAGCACGGGGAGCAGCGAGCCTTTGTCCGAAAAGTCCACGTAGGCCTCGTCCACCACCAATAGGCCGTCGAACGACGCGGCTAAGGCCTCGAGCGCATCGGTGGCGAAGGCATTGCCCGTAGGGTTGTTGGGCGAGCAGACCCACATGAGGCGCGTGTGGGCGTCGGCAGCCTCCAGCAGCCGTTCGGCGGGCAGGGAGAAGGCCGGTCCCAGCGGCACCTGGCGCAGCTCCACGCCGTTCACGGCGGCCGCCACCGGGTACATGCCATAGCTCGGGGCGATGGCCACGGCGTTGTCGCGGCCCGGTTCGCAGAAGATGCGGAAAGCCAGGTCGATGGCCTCGTCGCTGCCGTTGCCCACGAACACCTGTGCGGGCCGCACGCCCTTGAGGGCGGCGATGCGGCGCTTCAGTTCGCGCTGGTGCGGGTCGGGATAGCGGTTCACGCCGTTGTCATACGGGCTTTCGTTGGCGTCGAGCCACACGGAGATGCCGCCGGCGGCACATTCGTCGCGGGCGGTGGAATAGGGCTGGAGGGCGCGGATGTTAGGCCGCACGTACTTCATGACGGGGGACGCCGTGTCCCCTATGGTCTTTTCCATAAACAGGCTTACGGGTTGCTACCGGAAAGGAAGCCCCGCGGCTACGCGCCGGCGAGCGCTTCGAGGCGCACCTCGACGGCGGCGGCGTGGGCGTCCAGGCCCTCGGCGCGGGCCATGGCCACGATGGTGGGGGCCAGGCGGCGCAGGCCGTCGGGGGTGAGTTCCTGGTAAGTGATTTTATGCTGGAAACTGTCCAGGTTCACGCCAGAGAGGGAAGAGGCCCACCCGGCCGTGGGAAGCGTATGGTTCGTGCCGGAAGCATAGTCGCCGGCACTCTCGGGGGAGAAGTTGCCGATGAAGATGCTGCCGGCCGCCGTGATGTCCCGGGCCATGGCCCAAGGGTCTTGCATCGAGACAATCAGGTGCTCGGGGGCATAGGCATTGACAAAGTCCGCCATCTCTTCCCGGCTGCCGAAGACGATGGCCCGGCTGCGCGCCAGCGAGCCGGCCACGGAGGCGGCGCGGGGCAGACGGGCGGCGCGGCGCTCCACCTCGGCCATGACGGCACGGGCGAAGGCTTCCTCCCGGCAGACGAGCAGCGCCTGGCTGTCCGGTCCGTGCTCGGCCTGCGAGAGCAGGTCGGCGGCCACGAAGTCGGGGCGCGCCGTGGCGTCGGCCAGGACGAGCACCTCGGAGGGCCCGGCGGGCATGTCGATGGCCACGTGGCGGCTGACGAGCTGCTTGGCCTTGGTCACATAGCGGTTGCCCGGCCCGAAGATTTTATGGACGCGGGGCACGCTCTCGGTGCCGTAGGCCATGGCGGCCACGGCCTGCGCGCCGCCGACGCGGAAGATGCGCCGTATGCCGCACTCGCGGGCGGCGTAGACGATTTCGGGAGCGATGCGGCCCGAGCGCCCCTGGGGCGTGCAGAGCACCACCTCCGCGCAACCGGCCATGCGGGCGGGCAGGCCGAGCATGAGCACGGTGGAGAAAAGCGGCGCCTGGCCGCCGGGAATGTAAAGGCCGACGGAGCGGATGGGCACCGCGCGCTGCCGGCACCTCACGCCGGGCTGCGTCTCCACGTCGACCTGCGGGCTGCGCTGGGCCTCGTGGAAAGCGGCGATGTTGGCGGCGGCGCGCTTCACGGCGGCTTTCGTCTCCTCGTCCACCGCCGCCACAGCGGCCTCGCATTCGCCGGGACTAAGCTCCAGGCTGTCGAGGTTGGCCCCGTCGATTTCGCGGGCCAGGGCGCGCAGGGCGGCGTCGCCGTCGCGGCGGACGCGCGCCACGATGGCGGCGACACGCTCGCCTATGGCTTCGTCGTCGGGGACGTTGCGCTCCGTCAGGGCGGGCCATGCGGAACGCGGGGGGTTGACTATCAGTTCCATCATTCAACGTATCATGTTTTCAAGGGCCAGGACGAGGATGCCTTCCGCACCCAGTTCCTTCAGCCGTTCCACTTTTTCCCACAGCTCGTCCTCGGCGATGACCACGTGAAGCGAGCACCAGCCTTCGGCGGCCAGGGGGAGCACGGTGGGGCTGCGCATGCCGGGCAGCAGGGCGACGGCTTCGTCGAGACGCGACTGCGGCAGGTTCATCAGGACGTACTTCATGCGGCGGCTTCCGACGATGGAGCTGAAGCGGAACTTCAGTTTCTCCACCTCGGCGCGCTTCGCGGCGTCGAGCCCGGGCGTGGAGACGAGCACGGCTTCGGAGCGGAGCACCGTCTCGACCTCGCGCAGACCGTTCTGCACGAGCGTCCCGCCGGACGAAACGATGTCGAAAATGCCGTCGGCCATGCCTACGGCCGGGGCTATCTCCACCGAACCGGCGATTTGGTGGATTTCGGCCTGCACGCCGCAGGCGGCGAAATAGCGGCGCAGGATGTTGGGGTAGGACGTGGCTACGCGGCGGCCCTCCCACCATCCGGGACCGGTGTAAACGCCATCGCGCGGCACGGCCAGCGACAGCCGGCAGGCGCCGAAGCCGAGGTCCATCTCGCGCACCACGCCGAGGCCCTGTTCGGCCACTTCGTTCCAGCCCACAATGCCCGCGTCGGCCACGCCCATGGCCACGGCCTGCGGGATGTCGTCGTCGCGCAGGTAGAGCACTTCCATCGGAAAGCCCTGGGCGGAAGCCACGAGCTTGCGCTTCCCGGCGCTCAGGCTGATGCCCGCGTCGGCCAGCAGGGCGGTGGTCTCTTCGTTCAGGCGGCCTTTCGCCTGTATGGCCATTCGTATCATATTCTCTTCGGATTACTATTCAGCTGGTATTGCTTGCAAAAGTAAAACTTTTTATCGGAAAAAGTAAGCATTTTAGAAGAAGTAATCATCTGCGGCCATTTTTTCCTCCCGGCTGCAGGGTAAGGGCCGTCCTGTGCTTCCGCTTGGGAAACGATGCGGTAAAAGTCCTTTCGGGCAGGAGGACACCCGGCGGGGCCGGGCCGCTTGCGCAGCCTGTCACGGCTCGCTCACGTATTGCAAATGCCACATGGCATGGCCGAGGAACGTCCTGGCGGCAATGCGCCTGAAGCCGAGCGAGAGATAGAGCCGCTCCGCCGAAGGATTTTCCCGGTCCACCAGCAGCCCTATGCGCCCGTGGCCTTCCGACAACGCCTTGTCACGCAGGGCGACCAGCAGCCGGCTCCCGACGCCGCACCCGCGGAACTCCGGCAGGACGCCTACCGAATCGAGATAGAACTCGCCGGGGCCCGTCTCGTCCTCCAACGCAGGCATCCGGCCGGTGCGGCGGCGGATTAGCTGAAGGGTCGGTTCCTTCAATTCCTGCAGCCGGGCGCCGTCGTAACCGACAACCGCGCCGGCCGTGACGCCGTCTGCCTCTGCCACAAGGGCGTGGCGGTAGCTGTATTGGGATTGCTCCATCCGCGCCAGCTCTTCCAGCACGGAGAGGTAATCTTTCCCGCAATATTGCTCCACCGCATCTTCGCCAAGAGCCATGGCAAGGGCGGCGGCAATAATCGGCGCATCTGCCGCGGCAGCGCGCCTCACCGTAATCTTTTTCATTGCCTTCCGTATATTTTTAATTCATCCGATGTCCCGTCGCAGAAGCCGGCGCGCCATAGTCGGCAGACTTCGTGGCCCTATCCCGCCCGCGCCGGGCCTTAGCCCCGCTTCGTGCCGCGGTAGGCCTGCGGCGAAATGCCCATCACCTTGCGGAAGAGGCGGGAGAAGTAGTAGGGGTCGTCGAAGCCCAGCTTGAAGCAAATCTGGTTGACGCGCAGGTGGGTGAAGTCCAGGAGGCGGCAGGCCTGCTGCACCTTGAGCTGGTTGAAGTAAGTCAGCGGCGCGTGGCCCGTGCGGTCGCTGAAGAGCTTGGAGAAATGGGAGGGCGAGTAGCCGGCGTGGTGCGCCATTTCCTCGAGCGTCAGCCGTTTCTCTATGTTTTCGCGCATCAGGTGGATTGTGGCCGTGACCAGGTCGTTCTCGTTGCCCGGGGCCACGCCGCGGTAAGTGTGGAGATAGCGGAGCGTGGCCACGTAGTGGTAGAGCAGCGAACAGGCATAGAGCAGGTTTTCCTGGCTGTAGCCCATCTCGAGCGTGGCGAGCATCTCGTCGAAAAGCCCGTGGCGCTCGCTGATGCGCGAACGGTGGCCGGGGGGGACGGAGAGCGGTCCGGCCGTGCGGGGCAGGAAGCAGGTGGAGAGCTTTCCCTTGAAATGCACCCAGTAGATGGTCCAGGGGCGCGTCTCGTCGGCCCCGTAGGCGTGCGGCCGCCCGGCGGGGAGGATGAAATACTCGTTCTCGCCCACAGCGTAGCGCGTGCCGTCCACACTGTACCAGCCCGCCCCGCCCGTGCAGTAGATGAGTACGTGCTGCGCGATGGGCTCGGTACGCTCGCGGAAGTGGTGGAGCGCCTGGGGGTAGAAGCCCACGTCCGTGGGGTGGAGGATGGCCGCGAGGGGATGGCTCTCCATATCTTTCACGACAGATTGCGGCAGGACGACGGAACGCTCGCCGTGAAACCCGTCCTTTTGTCTGATTTTGTCCATAGTTCGTCCGTGATGGCCTTTGATTATACGGACAAATTTAGGAAACCTTTTCGACATATTGTCCATTCCCTTTGCGTTTTTATCTATTTTCCGTCCGGCCGCGATGCGGTTATTTTGCAGTGTCTATCATGTACAAACACAAGAGTCTCATGAAAGGGAACACGTCAGCTTACTTATGGCTCATCTGCCTCTCGTCGGCAATGGGCGGCCTGCTCTTCGGCTACGACTGGGTAGTCATCGGCGGGGCAAAGATTTTCTACGAACCGTTTTTCCACCTGGAAGGCTCGGCGGCGCTCCGGGGTTGGGCCATGAGCAGCGCCCTGGTGGGCTGCCTGGTAGGGGCTTTGCTTTCCGGGACATGGAGCGACCGCTACGGCCGTAAGCGCATGCTTGTGGCGGCGGCGGCGCTTTTCGTCGTCTCCTCCGTCGGGACGGGCGCGGCCGGCAGTTTCGGGTGGTTCATCGCCTGGCGCGTGCTGGGCGGCGTAGGCATCGGGGTGGCCTCCAACGTCTCGCCCGTCTACATCGCCGAAGTGTCGCCGGCCGGCGTGCGCGGCCGCTTCGTCTCCATCAACCAGCTCACCATCGTGCTGGGCATCCTCATGGCGCAGGTGGCCAACTGGCTCATCAGCGGGCACTTCATGGGCGGCGCCGAGACGCCTACGGGCGAAAGCGTGGCATGGGCCTGGCGCTGGATGTTCTGGGCCACGACAGCGCCGGCCGCGCTTTTCCTGGTCCTGGCCTGCATCCTGCCCGAAAGCCCGCGCTGGCTCGCCGCACAGGGGCGGGGCGAGGAGGCCCGCGCCGTTCTCTCCCGCATCGGCGGCAAGGACTACGCCGCCACGACGCTCGAACACTTCAGCCAGCTTGCCGCCCGGCCCGCCGCGCGGCAGGCCGGATGGGCCGCCCTGCGCCAGCCCGGGCTGCGCCGCGTCCTGGCCATCGGCATCGTCCTGGCCGTCTTCCAGCAATGGTGCGGCATCAACGTCGTCTTCAACTATGCCCATGAGGTGTTCGCCGCGGCGGGTTATGCCGTCTCGGACATACTGATGAACATTGTCGTGACGGGCGTGACGAACGTCGTCTTCACCTTCGTGGCCATCTATGCCGTAGACCGCGTGGGCCGCCGCGCCCTCATGCTGGCCGGCGCGGCGGGACTGGCCGCCATCTATGCCGTCCTGGGCACGTGCTACTACTTCCACGCCTCCGGACTCTTCATGCTCCTGCTCGTCGTCCTGGCCATCGCCTGCTACGCCATGTCGCTGGCCCCGGTGGTGTGGGTGGTGCTCTCGGAGATTTTCCCGGTGCGGGTGCGCGGACTGGCCATGTCGCTGGCCACGTTTGCCCTCTGGGCGGCCAGCTTCGTGCTGACCTACACGTTCCCCTTCATCAACGACGGCCTGGGCGCCGCGGGCGTCTTCTGGATCTACGGCGGGGTCTGCCTGGCCGGCTTCCTCTTCATCCGCGCCCGCCTGCCGGAGACCAAGGGCAAGACTTTGGAACAATTGGAAAACGAACTTACTCAACCGAAAAAACCGTAACCTTATGACCGATACCGTTAACGTTTGGGAAGAGGAAGTGCTCATCCCTACCTACGCCACGGGCCGCCCGGACCGCAACCCCATGTTTTTCGAAAAGCGCGTCTACCAGGGCAGCAGCGGCGTGGTCTACCCCTACCCCGTCATCGAGAAAATCGAGGACGAATGCCACGACGTCGCCTACCACGCCGTATGGCTGGAGAACCGCTACCTCAAGGTGATGGTCCTCCCCGGGCTGGGCGGCCGCGTGCAGATGGCCTACGACAAGGTGAAGCACCGCCATTTCATCTACTACAACCACGTGGTCAAACCGGCCCTCGTGGGCCTGGCCGGCCCGTGGATTTCGGGCGGCATAGAGTTCAACTGGCCGCAACACCACCGGCCGAGCACTTTCCTGCCCGTCGACTTCAGCATAGAGCGCCTGCCCGACGGCGGCGCCACGGTATGGGTGGGCGAGCGCGAACGCATGTTCCACCAGAAAGGCATGGCCGGGCTCACGCTGCGCCCGGGCCGCGCCGTGCTCGAGGTGCGCGGCGTCGTGGCCAACCCCACCCCCCTGCCCCAGACTTTCCTCTGGTGGGCCAACCCGGCCGTGGCCGTGGGCGACCACTACCGCTCCGTCTTCCCCGCCGACGTGCATGCCGTCTACGACCACGGACGCCGCGACGTCTCGCGCTATCCCGTGGCCACCGGCACCTACTACAAGATGGACTACTCCGCCGGCGTCGACATCTCGCGCTACCGCAACATACCCGTTCCCACCTCCTTCATGGCCGCCGGCTCGCGCTACGACTTCGTGGGAGGCTATGAAGAGGACACCCGCGCCGGACTGCTCCACGTGGCCGACCACCACATCGCCCCGGGAAAGAAGCAGTGGACGTGGGGATGCGGCGACTTCGGGCAGGCCTGGGACCGCAACCTCACCGACGCCGACGGCCCTTACATCGAACTCATGACCGGCGTCTACACGGACAACCAGCCCGACTTCGCCTGGCTGCAGCCCTACGAGGAAAAGTCGTTCACGCAATACTTCATGCCCTACCGTGAGCTGGGCGTGGTGAAAAACGCCACGGCCGACCTCCTCATGAACCTTGAGCCGCAGGGCGGGAAAGCGCGCCTGAAGCTCTTCGCCACGTCGGTGCAGGAAGGCCTCCACGTCCGCGCCACACGCCACGGGGAAGTGATTGCCGACTTCACCTGCAACGCCGCGCCCGAAGAGGTCTTCGAGGCAGACATCCCCGCCGCCACGCCCGACGGCATCGCCCTCGCCATACACGACGCCAAGGGAAGGCTCGTGATGACCTGGGCGCCCGAACCCGACACCCTCCACCCGCAGCCCGAACCGGCCAGCCCGGCCCTCCCGCCGGCCGAGGTCAGCTCCACCGAGCAGCTTTACCTCACAGGGCTTCACCTCGAACAATACCGCCACGCCACCTATCTGCCCACGGACTACTACGAAGAGGCCCTGCGCCGCGACCCGACGGACGCCCGATGCAACAACGCGATGGGCCTCTGGCTCCTGCGCAAGGGACAGCCGGCCAAGGCCGAGCCTTACCTGCGCCGCGCCGTCGCCACCCTCACCCGCCGGAACCCCAACCCCTACGACGGCGAGCCATACTACAACTTAGGACTCGCCCTCCGCGCCTTAGGCCGCTGCGAAGAGGCCTACGCCTGCTTCCGCAAGGCCGCGTGGAACGCCGCGTGGCAGGATGCGGCCTACTTCGCGGCCGCGCAGATTTCCGCAGCCGCCGGCGAATGGGAGAAAGCCCTCGACGAAGTGGGGCGCTCCCTGCTGCGCAACTGGCACAACCTCCGGGCCCGCCACCTGAAAACCACCATCCTGCGCCGCCTGGGGCGCTTCGACGAGGCGCGCGCATGGGCCGAAGAGTCGCTCCGCATCGACGCCTTCAACTTCGGCTGCGCCTTTGAACTTTGCCTCCTTTCTACTGAGGAAGACGGCCTCGGCCAGTTGGCCGGCCGGATGCGCCGCGAGGCCCACAACTACGAAGAGCTGTTCCTCGACTACGCCGCCGCCGGATGCTGGGACGAGGCCCTGCACGTGGCCGACTGGGCCATCGCCCTGCCCGTGGCCGACAGCGCTATGCTCCACTACTACAAAGCCTGGGGCCTCGACCTGTGCGGACGCCGCGACGAGGCCGCCGAGTGTGTCCGCACGGCGGAAACCATGCCCCCGGGCACCTTCTTCCCCAACGCGGCCGGGGCCATCGAGGCCCTGCGTGCCGCCACCGGGCTTTCGGACCACACGCCGCGCGCCCTCTACCAGCTGGGCAACATCTGGTACGACAAGCGGCAGTACGAAGACGCCATCGAGGCATGGGAAGCCGCCGCACAGCAGGACGCGGCGTTCCCGACCGTGTGGCGCAACCTGGCCCTGGCCTACTACAACAAGCGCCGCTGGCCGGAGCGCGCCGTGGCGTGCATGGAGCGCGCCTATGCCCTCGACCCCTCCGACGCCCGCGTGCTGATGGAGCTGGACCAGCTTTACCGCCGCACCAACCGCCCGGCCGGGGAGCGGCTTGCCCTCCTCGACCGGCACCGCGACACTGCCTTCGTGCGCGACGACCTTTACCTGGAATATGCCACCCTGCTCAACCTTGCCGGCCGTCACCGCGAGGCCATGGACCTGATTGCCGCACGCCGCTTCCATCCCTGGGAAGGAGGCGAAGGAAAGGTGCCGGCACAATACCAGGCCTGCCGCCTGGCAATGGCACGCGAGGCCCTGCGCACGGGGCAAGGGCTTGAAGAGGCCGCCACACTCGTGGAGGAATGCTACACCTACCCGCACAACCTGGGCGAAGGCAAACTATGCGTCGTGCAGGAAAACGATGTGGACTACCACAAAGGCCTGCTCCTGGAGGCTTTGGGACACGCCGACGCCGCGCGGGAATGCTTCGCGCGCGCCGCTGCCGGACCGGCGCAGCTCTCGGCCGCCATGTACTACAACGACCAGCAGCCCGACAAGATATTCTACCAGGGACTGGCACTCCGCAAGCTGGGCCGCGAGGACGAGGCCCGCGGGCGCTTCAACCGCCTCGTGGACTACGGTGAGCAGCACCTTTCCGACAAGTTCCGCATGGACTATTTCGCCGTCTCGCTGCCCGACCTCCAGGTGTGGGAAGCGGACATGGACCAGCGCAACCGCACGCACTGCCTCTACCTCATGGGGCTGGGCTTCTGGGGACTGGGCCACACGGAAAAAGCTGCCGCCTGCTTCAAAGAAGCCGCCGCGCAGGACCGTTACTACCCCGGCCTGACGGCACACTTGCAGGCGCTGCGCGAGGAAACTGAAAACATGGAAATGCCATGAAAACCGCCCTACGCACCTGCGCCGCCTGGCTCTGCGCCGCGGCGCTCTGTGCCGGCACGGCATCCGGCCAGCCGGCCGCCCTCTCCATCGACGGGAAGTGGCAAGTATGGCTCGACTCCGTCGGCGCCACGGTCCGCCACCCTGCAGGCCTGCCCGCCGGCGCGGTGTGGGCCGGACAGCTCCGCCTGCCCGGTTCGCTCCAGGAGCAGGGCTACGGCGACGACATCGGCACGGGGACGGCGTGGACGGGACAAATCGTGGACAACTCCTGGTACACGGCCCCGGAATACGCGCCCTACCGCAAGGCCGGAAACGTGAAAGTGCCCTTCTGGCTCAACCCCGAGAAACACTACGTCGGCGCAGCCTGGTATCGCCGCACCGTCAGCGTGCCCGAAGGATGGGAAAACCGGCCCGTCGTCCTTGAGTTGGAACGGACCCACTGGGTGACCGACCTCTACGTGGACGGCCGCGCCGTGGGCCGCCGCACGTCCCTCCAGACGCCCCACCGCTACGTGCTCGACGGGCTGGAGGCAGGCGAGCACGAAATCCTGCTCCGCGTGGACAACCGCCTCCACGTCGACGTGGGCATGAACGCCCACAGCGTCTCGGACCACACGCAGACAAACTGGAACGGCGTCGTCGGCCGCATGAGCCTGGTGCCGAAGCCGGCCGCCTACATCGGGCGCGTGCGCACCGAGCCCGACATCCGCCGCAAGGCGGTGCGCGTGGACGTCCGCCTCGAAGGCCGCGTCCCGGAAAGCGGGGCCACCCTCCTGCTCCAGGCCTACACGCCGCAGGGGAAGCCCGTGGGGAAAGGGAAAAGCCTCCACGTGGAAGCGGACGTACCCGCGGGCACCGTCGTCACGGCCTACGTGCCGCTGGGCTCCGACGCGCAACTCTGGGACGAGTTCTCGCCCGCGTTCTACCGTCTGAGCGCCACGTTGCAGACAGGCGGCGAGAAGGACAACCGCACCGTCGACTTCGGCCTGCGCGAGTTCAAGGCCGAAGGAACGCGCTTCACCGTCAACGGGAGGCCCGTGTTCCTGCGCGGCACGCTCGAATGCTGCGGCTTTCCCCTGACGGGCTACCCGGCTACGGACCGCGCCTGTTGGGAGAAAATCTACCGCGCGTGCCAGGACCACGGGCTGAACCACGTGCGCTTCCACTCCTGGTGCCCGCCCGAAGCGGCTTTCCACGTGGCGGACAGCATGGGCATGTACCTCCAGGTGGAATGTGGCGGATGGACCGAGGTGGGCAGCAACCGGCCGCAGGACGAATGGTTCCGCGAAGAAGCCGAACGCATCCTGGCGGAATACGGCAACCACCCGTCCTTCTGCCTCATGGCCTACGGCAACGAGCCGTCCGGCGCCATGCAGGAATCCTACCTGGCCGGACTCGTGGCCCGATGGAAAGCCGAAGACCCGCGCCGCGTCTACACCAGCGCGGCGGGCTGGCCCTACATTCCCGAGGCCGACTTCTGGAGCACCATGGAGCCGCGCATACAGGTGTGGGGCGCCGGGCTCGGCAGCGTCATCAACCGTGAGGCACCGCGCACGGACTACGATTTCCGCAGCATCATACGCCGCGACATGCCCACCGTCAGCCACGAGGTGGGGCAATGGTGCGTCTACCCCAACTTCAAGGAAATAAAGAAGTACAAAGGCTTCCTGCACGCCAAGAACTTTGAAATATTCCGCCAGACACTGGAGGAGAAAGGCATGGGCCGCATGGCCGACGACTTCCTGCACGCCTCGGGACGCCTGCAGACCTTGTGCTACAAGGCCGACATCGAAGCCGCCTTCCGCACGCCGGGCTTCGCGGGATTCCAGCTGCTCGGGCTGAACGACTTCCCGGGACAGGGCACGGCCCTCGTCGGCGTGCTCGACGCCTTCTGGGAAAGCAAGGGATATGCCGACGCGGCGGAATACCGCACCTTCTGCAACGCCACCGTGCCGCTCGCCCGTTTCCGCAAACTCGTATGGCGCAACGACGAGACGCTGGAGTGCGACGTGGAACTGGCCCACTTCGGCCCGAAGCCGCTCCGCGGCGCCACCCTGCGGTGGACCGTGGCCGACGCCGGCGGCCGCGTGCTGGCCGAGCGCTCCAGCCGCATGGACGTTCCCCTGGACAACGCCGTCCCGGCCGGCCGCTACACGTTCGCCCTCTCGGGCATACGCCAGCCGCAGCAGCTCGTCGTCAGCGCCGCCCTCGAAGGCACGCCCTACCGCAACTCGTGGCACGTGTGGGTCTACCCCGCAGAGAAGAAGGCCGTCGAAATGCCGCTCGTCACCGACACGCTCGACGAACGGGCCGCCGCCGAGCTCGCCAGAGGCGGGAAAGTGCTGTGGCTCAACTACGGGAAAGTGCCCGCCGGGCAGAAAGGCGACATCGCCGTAGGCTTCTCCAGCATATTCTGGAACACGGCGTGGACGCGCCGGCAGGCACCCCACACGCTCGGCGTATGCTGCCGGGCGGACCACCCGGCCCTTGCCGCCTTCCCCAACGAGGGCGTGAGCGACTACCAGTGGTGGGACCTCATGAGCCGTTGCGACGCCTTGGTGCTCGACAGTTTCCCAAAAAAATTCAAACCGATTGTCTACCTCGTCGACGACTGGTTCACCAACCGCAAGCTCGGCCTCCTCTACGAGGCCCGCGTAGGCGAAGGCCGGCTGCTCGTATGCAGCGCCGACCTTGTCCACGACCTGGAAAACCGCCCCGCAGCCGCCCAGTTCCGCCAAAGCCTGCTGGAATACATGGCTTCAGACCGCTTCCGCCCGCGGCAGCGGCTGACGCTCGACGAACTTCGCCGCTGAGGGCCGCCCCCTTCCACACGCACCGCGCCCCCTTTCCGCCGCAAACCGCCGCGACGGGAAGGGGGCGCTCCGCCTATGGCCCGCACTGCGGGAACCGGCGCCTGCGCGCTCACGGCAGGAGGCCGGCGTCGCGCAGCCAGTCGGCCGCCCGCTCCGGCCATTCGTCCGTGGGCCGGCCCGCCGGGCGCAGGCCGAAACCGTGACCGCCGCTTTCGTAAAGCACGAGGCGCGCCGGGACGCCGTTCTGCTTCAAGGCATAATAATAGGCCAGGCTGCTGTCCACAAAAGCGCCGTCGTCCTCAGCCTGGACAATGAAGGCAGGCGGCGTATCCGGTCCGACGCGGATGCCGGGCGAAAGCTCCAGGCCGCCGGCGGAAAGGTAGGCCGGATAGACCAGCAGGCAAAACGCCGGGCGGCAGGCGGCGCTGTCGGCCGCGTCGACGGGGGCGTAGGCGCGGTCCGCATAATGCGTGGAAGCCATGACGGAGAGGTGGGCGCCGGCCGAGAAACCCATGATGCCGATGCGGGCCGTGTCGACGCCCCATTCCCGGGCGTGTGCCCGCACCAGGCGCAGGGCGCGCTGCGCGTCCTGCAACGGGGCCTCGTGGCGCTGCCGGCCCGGAAGCGCCGGGACGCGGTACTTCAGGAGGAAGGCCGAGAGGCCTAAGCCGTTGAGCCAGCGGCATACTTCCTCTCCTTCCAAATCGTAGGCCAGAAGCTGGTAGCCGCCGCCGGGACACACCACGACGGCAGACCGCGCCCCTTCGCCCGGAGCGCGGTAGAAGGTCAGCGACGGGCGGCCGGTGTCGGTGAGCCGCACCACGGGCTGCCCGGCCACGTCGCCCCCCTCGGCAAGCTGCCTCTCGGTACGGGGTGCGCCCTCGCCGGGAGCCGTGCCGGGATAGAGCGGGAAGGACTGTGGCCGCTGCTGTGCCGGCAGGGCGGCGCAAACGGCGGACAGGAGGATGAAGGATAATGCTTTCATCGTTCTTTCGTATGAATTATGGATGTGCAGACCGCGGAAACCGGACGAGGCACGGGGCCAGGCCGACAAGCGGTGGGCCGTGTCTGCAAAGATACGGAATCCGGCCCGTTGCGGGCGGACGGAAGCGGCACTGCGCGCCGTTTTACTTACATTTTCCGGCGGCCGTTCCCGCGCGGGCGGGGCAATTTGCGGAGCGCGGAGGAGGAACGGTCCGCCTTTTTTGCCTAAATTTGCAGGACAGCCGCTGCCGTCCGCCGGACGGGCAGAGTTTTCTCCAATTGAAACCTAAACTCTTAAACAAACTTTTCCGATATGAAACACCTCTTCGGATGCCTGCTCTGCCTGTGTCTCACCACAGCCCATGCCCAGCAGGCGTGGTCGCCCGACAACGGCGACGGCACTTTCACGAACCCCATCCTGTGGGGCGACTGGCCCGACCCTGACGTTATCCGGGTGGGCGACGAGTTTTACATGGTCTCCACCAGCATGCACTACGTGCCCGGCTCGCCGGTCCTGAAGTCGAAGGACCTGGTGAACTGGGAGATGGCGGGCTACGCCGTGGAGCGCTACGACGAAGACCCGCGCTACGACATGCAGGGCGGGACGCTCTACCTGAACGGCTCGTGGGCCAACTCCATCCGCTACCACAACGGCAAGTTCTACGTCGCCTTCTGCACGCCCTACGGGTGGGGGACGGAAAAGGGCCACTTCTCGGTCTGCGAGGCGGAGGACCCGGCAGGGCCCTGGAAGCGCACCGTCTTCCCGGAATACCTCTACGACCCGGGCCTCTTCTTCGACGACGACGGGCGCGTCTACGTTGTCCACGGCCAGCACACGCTCTACCTCACCGAACTGGCCGCCGACGCCCGGTCGGTGAAAGGCGAACCGGTGAAAATATGGGACAAAGGCGTGGACGACGCCCGCAACTCCGGGAAAAGTGCCGGCATGGAAGGCTCGCACATGTATAAAATCAACGGCATGTACTACATCACCTGCCCGGCCGGCGGTACGGAAGGATGGCAGATGTGCCTCCGCTCGAAAAACATACACGGCCCCTACGAGGCCCGCGCCATCATGCAGGACGACACCTCCTACCCGCCTAACGGACTTCACCAGGGCGGCATGGTGCAGCTGAAGAACGGCGACTGGTGGTTCATCATCATGCAAGACCGCGGACCCATCGGGCGCGTGCCCCACCTGATGCCCGTAGAGTGGGTGGACGGCTGGCCCATGCTGGGCGTCGGGGGGAAAGACGCCATCGTCTACACGAAACCAGACGTGGGCAGGCAGCACGCCGTCCGCGTGCCCGCCACGACGGACGAGTTCGGCAAGAAAAAGCTGGGCCTGCAGTGGCAGTGGAACCACAACCCGGACAACACCCGATGGTCGCTGACGGAACGGCCCGGCTACATGCGCCTCAAGGCCTCGCAGGCGGAAAACCTGCGCTCGGCGCGCAACACGCTCACCCAGCGCGTGCAGGGACCCAACTCCACGGGAACGGTGGAGATGGACTTCTCCGCGCTGAAGGACGGCAACGTGGCCGGATTCGGCATCTTCCAGGACCCCTACGCCTACGTCGCCATACGCCAGGAAGGCGGTAAGCGCAGCCTGGTGATGTGCAACAACGGCGAAGTGGTAGAGACGGCCATCGACGACGTGAAACAGGACAAAATATGGCTCCGCGCCCGCGCCACCGACAAGGACTTCACCGCACGCTTCTACTACAGCCTGGACGGCTCGCGCTTCGTCCCCATAGGCAACGTGCTCCACATGGGCCTGGGCCTGCCCTGGACGGCCAACCGCTTCGCCCTGTTCAACTTCTCGACGTCTGAAAGCGGAACGGGCGGCACGGCCGACTTCAACTGGTTCCGTTTCTACGGAAAATAAACGGCCACACCTTTTTATATAATATACAGGATTGAGGCATGCCCCGTCTGCGGGCATGCCTCAACTCTTTCCGCACCGGCGGCGGCAGGCGGCAGGCCGTCATCGTCCGGTGGCCTGCAGGTATTCGCGCTTGCGTATCTCGTACTGCGCGTAGCTTTCCACGTACTTGTCGCGGGCCTGCTGGTAGAGGGACTGCGCCTCGAGCAAGTCGCTCATGGTGCAGGTCCCGGCCTGGTAACTGTCGGCCTGCAGGCGCAGGTTCTCTTGCGACTGGGCTATGCTCTCTACGGCTATCCCTACTTGGAGGTACGCGTCGGATAGGGCGCTCCATGCGTTCTGCATCCGGATGACAAGCAGCTCGCCCTGGTCTTTGAGCCGGTTCTCGGCGTTGCTCACCTGCAGGCGCTGGCGCTTCATCTCGTGCGAGCCGCCCCACCACTTTGTGAGCGGCAGGCTGACGGTGACGCCGCCTATCCAGTAGGGCCGGTCCTTGTCCGTGAAGTTGTCGTACATGTATCCGCCGCCCAAGGCTACGGTGGGAAGGTTTTTCCCGCGGGTCATCTTGTATTGCAGGCGGTTGGCCTCCACGTCCTTGCCCAACAGGCCGTAGGCCGCGGTCTGCGGGAGCGCGTCGGCGGGCGAGCGGTAAAGGGCGTCGGGCGGCTCGGGCAGTCCGCCGTCCATTGTGGCCGCCACGTCGATGCTGTCGGCAGGGCAGCCCATGTACTGGGCCAGAAGCCTGCGCGCCGTAGCCAGCGCGTTGTCCACGGAGACGCGGCTGCTGCGCGTTTCGTTCGCACGCAGCCGGGCCTGGAGCAGGTCGTTGCGCTGGGCCACGCCGGCCTCTACGGCCGCCTCGGCGTCGCTGCACAGCCGCGCCAGCTGCTCCTGTAACTGGTCTATGGTGCGGCGCTTCTCCTTCAGCATGGCCACTTGCCAGAAGTACTGCTCGGCAGTGAGCCGCACTTCGTCTTCGGACTGACGGCGGCGCAGGCGGCTGGCTTCCACGCCGACCTTGGCCAGCTGGTTGCCGTGCACAATCTGTCCGCCCGTGAAGAGGGGCACCGTGGCCACGACACCGCCCGCCGCGCCGTGCTTCAGCATCGACAGCCGCTCGCCGGGCGCCATGTCCACCTGCATCAGCCCTTCGGTGGAGCCGAAGGCCAGACCCGTGGCGCTGACGGTGGGGAAATAATTGGTGAACGCGGACTTCCGCTGCAACTCGGCGGCGCGCAGGTCGTTGTCGGCATTCTTGATGCGGATATTATTTTGCAAGGCTTGCTCCACGCACTCTTCCAGCGTGTAGGCCTGCTGTGCCGGCAGCGGGGCGGCGCCGGCGGCCAGCAGCGTGATGGCCAGCAGGCCCGTGTATTTTGTTTTCAGTCTCAGTTTCATATTCTACCGTTGATTTAAGCTCATGCCTTCCGTTCAATCATTTTCTAACTGCACCGCCTTCGTGCGGCGCGCCGTCGACCCCCTGAAGCAAAGCCAATAGGCACAGGGCAGTGTCGTAAGGAGGAAAACCATCGTGATGAGCGTGCCGTAGCAAATGACCGTACCCATAGGCATCCACAGTCCGCTGCCGCCCAGTATCATCGGGATGACGCCCATCGACGCGGCGGCCGAGGTCAGGAAGATGGGACGCATACGGCGGCAGGCCGACTGGTAGATGGCTTCACGCACATGGAGATGCTTCGTGCGGCGCAGCTCTTCGGCGTAGTCGAACATGATGATGCCGTTGCGCACGATGATGCCCATCAGGGCCACGATGCCGAGGAAGCACGTCACGCCGAAATCCACGCCCTGCGCGAGCACGCCGATTGCCGTGCCGAACAGGCAGAGCGAGAGGCAGACGAAGATGAGCAGCGACTGTCCCACCTGCTTGAAGTGGGCGATGAGGACGAAAAGGATGACGACGGCGGCCACTGCCAGTCCGGCCAGGATGGGCGGCATTTTTTCCTGCGTGTCCTCCATCTCGCCGCCCGGGGTCACTACGGTGCGGGGCGACAGGTGGAGCGAAGGGAGCTGCGACTGGATGCGCGCCATCTGCTCCATGCCGTTCTCGCCGCGGCGAAGGTCGGCGCAGACGCTGACCGTATATACGCCGTTGCGGCGCACGAGCTGTCCGTCCTTCCACACGGGGCGCACCTCTGCCACCTGGCGCAAGGGGACGCTGGCCAGTCCCGCCGCGGCGGGTATCATTTCGCCCTCCAGGTCCGTGGGCCGGGCGCTGTCGGCGCGTTCGCTCTTCAGAATCACCTGGCGCTCGTCGTCGCCTTCCCACACACTGGCCACGGGCAGTCCGCTGCCGTAGCGCAAGGCCAGCGTCGCCTCCAGCGCGGCGTTGCTCACGCCCAGACGGGAAGCCTCGTCCTCCTTCAGCCTGACGGCGGCGGCCGGCTGCGGATCTTCCAGGTCCGTGTGGGCCAGGATAAGCTCGGGCATCCCGCGCATCAGGGCCAGCAGCTTGCCGGCGTCGCGCCGCAGGGTGTCGAGGTCACTGCCGCTCAGGCGGAACTCGACGGGATAGACGGCCTCGCTGTAAGAGAGCTGCTTGAAACGGATGCGGGCCTGCGGAAACGCGCCGGAGAGGACGGGGGTGTACTTGTCCAGAAGTTCCACCGTGGCTTCCGTGCCCGTCGTGTTGACGATGAACTGCGCGTAGTTCTGTCCGGCTATCTGCGGGGCGTAGCTTGTCTGGAAGCGGGGCGAGGCGCAGCCCTTGAACGAGGCCACGCTGACTACGCGGGGGTCGTGCCGCAGGATGTGCTCCACGCTGTCGGCCACGGCGGCTGTCTGCGGCAGAGCCGTCCCCGTGGGCAGGTATATCTCTACGGCAAACTGGTTGCGGTCGGCGTTGGGCATCACCCGCTGGGGCAGCTTGCCGACGAGCCATGCGCCCACGGCCACAGAGGCCACGCCCACGGCCACCGTGCTCTTGGGCCAGCGGAAGCAGAAGGCGATGAGCCGTTCATAGCCGCGCTGCAGGAGGTCGAGGAAAGAGAACGACTTGCCGCCCGTCTGCAAGGGCTTGCGGATGAACCAGAACTGGAGGAAGGGGACCAGCATCGTGGCCACCAGCAGCGAGACGCCCAATATCAGGGTGATGGCCCAGGGGAACGTGTCCAGGAAGTCGCGCACCATGCCCGTCGTCGTAATCAGGAAGGGGAAGAACGTAACGCTGATGGCCAGCGTGGCCGAAAGGATGGACTTGAAGAAGTGGGTCGCACTTTCTACGGAAGCCCGCCAGCGCGACATGCCTTCGCCCAGTTTCTCCAGATAGTTGTCGATGATGACAATGGAGTTGTCTACAATCATGCCGAGCGTCACGATGAGCGCTGCCAGCGAGACGGTGTTCAGCTCGAAGTCGAACCCGTAGAGCAGGCCCAGCGAGATGAATATGGTGATGGGGATGGTCGAGGCGGCCACCAGCGCCACGCGCAGCGGCAACAGCAGCACGACCACGATGACCACGGCCGCAATGGCGATGAGCAGTTCCTTGAGGAAATTGGCGACGCTGTCGCCCACCACCTGGCTCTGGTCCGTGATGCGGAAGATGTCTACCTCCTCGGGCAACTCCTCGCGCTCGAAGGCCTCGAGCACCTTGTTCACCTCGCGCCCCATGGCCACGATGTCCTTCCCCTGCTTCATCTCGACGGACAGCAGGAGACACTTCTTGCCGTTGTTCGTAATGTAGCTGTCCGGCTCGGGATATTCGCGGACCACGCGGGCAATGTCCTTCAGACGGACCACGCGGCCCTGGCCGTCGGCATAGACCACCTGTTGCTGCACGTCATAGAGCGTGTTGAGCGAACGGTCCACATAGACGGGCGTCAGCGTGCTGTCTGTCTTCAGCCGTCCGCCGCTGGCCACCAGTCCCTTTTGCATCAGGGTGAGGGCTACTTCCCGTTCGCCCAGCCCGTATTGCGACAGGCGGCCGGCGTCGAGGTAGACGGCTATCTGCTCGTCCCGCATCCCGCTGACCGACATCCGGCCCACGCTGGGAATGCACCGCAGGCGGTCCTGCAGGCGGTCCATGTAGTCGTCCAGCTCGCGGTACGTCTTCTCCCCGCTTTCCATCGTGATGAGCAGGGCGGAGGTGTCGCCGAAATCGTCCATCACGGCCAGGGCCGCCACGTTGGCCGGCAGCTGTGCCTTGAAGGCGCTGACGCCGTGCTTGAACTTGCTCCAGAAGGCGTCCTTGTCCTTCACCTCGTCGTTCAGCTGCACCTGTATGTAGACTATGCCGTCGCGACACTTGGAAAAGGTCTTCTCCTTCTTCACTTCCTTGTACGAGAAGATGTACTCTTCGAGCGGCTTGGCCACCTGCTCGGCCATCTCCTGCGCCGTGTTGCCCGGAGCGGCGGCCACGACAATGCCCTGGCGGATGGTGAAGTCGGGAAACTCGTTCTTGCGCATGTGGGGCAGGCTGTATATGCCGAAAGCCATGAGGCAGGCCACCAGCAGTATGACTATCTGCCGGTAGTGCATGGCCCATTCCACAAAATTCCGTTTCATAGGCTCACCTCCGTTCCTTCACACACTTTCTGCTGGCCTTCCACGATGACGCTGTCCGCGGCGGACAGTCCGGAACGCACTTCCACACCCTCGGCCACATAGCGGCCGCACGTCACGGCGCGGCGGCGGGCTTTCCCGCCTTTCACTACCCAGACGAACGTGCGGTTCTGCTCATCCAGCTGCACCACGCCGGCCGGCAGCACGCAAGCCGCCCCTTCGGCGGGGGTGGAGGCGAGCAGCGCCACGTCGGCCACCATGCCGGGCAACAGGCCCTCCGGCCGGCCCTCCACGCGCAGCTTCACGTCGTAGGAGCGGGACAGCGAGTGGGCCACGACGCCCTTCTCCACGACGCGGGCCGCGAAGGTGCGTCCGCCCAAGGCCTGCACCGTCACGCGGGCCTGCTGCCCCACGGCGATGCGGCCCATCTCGGCCTCAGGGACGGCCACGCGCACTTTCAAGACGTCGGCCGTCACCAGGCTGGCCACGGGAATGCCGGGGGCGACGTTCTGCCCCACCTCTACGTTCTTTTCCGCTATCCTGCCCGAAAAGGGCGCGTAGAGCTTGCAGTCGGCCAGCTGCTTCGCGGCGATGCGTTCGGCCGCACGGGCCTGCTCCAGCCGGCTTTGTGCCTCTACCCACTTGATTTCCGGCAGGCTACCCTTGTCGTGCAGCACCTTCATGCGCTGCCAGGCGTCTTCCGCCTGCCTGAGGGTGGCCTGCGCCAGATTATGGCTTTCGCGGAGCGAGGTGGGGTCGAGCGTGGCCACCAACTGTCCGCGGCGCACTTCCTGTCCTAAACCGACGTGGACCGACTTCACCGTGCCGCTCGTGGCAAAGCTCAGCGGTGTGCCGTTTTCTTCCTCCACTGTTCCGGGATAGCCCGGACCGGCGGGGGCAGCTTCGCGGACGGCAGCCGCCACTTTCACCCGTACCGGCTGCGGACGCTCCGCACGGTCTTCCTTGCCCTGGCAGGCCGTCAACAGCAGCAGCGCGGGCAACATCTTCATCCATTGTTTCGTTTTCATACGTTGGGTCCTTTTGGGAATTTCGGCACAAAGAAACTACCCGGCACACGGAAACAGGCCGTTACCGCTTCGGCAAAAGTGTGCTGTTTTCGCCTTGACGACTTAAACGGGGAATTATGGAATAGTATCCACACCGATTGGACAAACGGACTGTCGCTTTTTTCGCATTCCTTTGCAGAAAAAGAAACGTTACACACAGCACACGCCATGATAACTCTGAAAAAAGCGAACCTCGCAGACCCGAAACTCCAGAAACTGGCCATCTACAACGACGGCGAACTGGCCCTGGGCAGCTCCGACCTGCACGACCTCTCTTCCCAATATCCCTCCCCCGTACAGACGGAAATCTACCTCATCGTGCTCATCGACAAGGGCAAAGCAAATGTCCTCCTGAACGGCAGCATGCTCACCGCGCAAAAGGACAACCTGCTTATCTGTCCGCCGGACAACATTATCGAACACGGAATGACGAGCCTCGACTTCCGGCGCCGCTTCATGCTGGTCACCGCCGCCTACGTGCAGCGCATACTCCCCGTGCCCGACGCCTGGAACCTCCGCGTGCTCACCAACGAGACCCCCGTGCGCACGCTCCAGCCGCAAGAGGCCACGCTCTTCCGCCAATACCACGACCTGCTCTGCTCCAAGGTGAGGCAAGACCCGCCCGCACCCAAGAAAATCATCGACACGCTGATGCTGGCCTTCGTCTACGACATGCAGTATTGCCTGAGCCAAACCGTCAACAAGACGAAGCACTCCTACACTTCAGGCGAGACCCTCTTCCGCCGCTTCGTCGGACTCCTCGACAGCGCCTACCCCAAACCGCGCTCCGTCGCCTACTACGCCGGCCAGCTCAACGTGACACCCAAATATCTCTCCGCCGTCTGCAAGCATAATTGCGGACAGCGGCCCTCGGAACTCATAGACCGGTACGTGACGAAGGATATCGACTACCTGTTGAAGCACACGCAGTACAGCATCAAGGAAATTGCCTGCGAACTGGATTTTTCCAATCTTTCCTTTTTCGGGAAATACGTGAAGAAGCATTTCGGCATGTCGCCCAAATCTTACCGCGAACACATCGCCGACCACATCGCCGAAAAAGGGACGTCGCTATGACCCTTCCCGCACCCGAAAAACAGGCCGGAAACGGGAAAAAAAGGCACAAAAAAAGGGATACCGCCGTATCCCAACCTTGTTAACCTTAAATCTAATACTATGAAAAACACACGGCAAAGATACGGAGAATCTCATTCATACCAAACATATCGGACGATTATTTTTCTGTATTACGCTTTTTCAACGTTTGGAATACATATTTGTAATGTAAATATTTCAAATATCACCTGTCAGAAGGGGCCAATTTACGGGGATAAGGCCCGCAGAGGCGCCGCCTGCCTCCGTCCGCACGGGGACAGGGAGACAGGCGGCGCGCCGTCAGCTTCGCGGGAGCGTTCCCGGGCGGTGCGTCATGGCTCGGAGGGCTCGGCCACCTCGGGGACCGACTCGCCCTGCCGCACGAAGCGGATGCCGGCCTGGCCCTGTGCCAGACGCGAACGCAGGCGGCTGCTCATCGTGAAGCGCACGCGCAGGTGCTCGATGGTGTCGGCCGTCACCTCCTCGGCCGTCTCGCAGGGCCGGCCCGAGAGGGTCAGGCGGAAGGAGCCGACGTCGCCCAGCCGCACGCTGTTGCCGTCGCGCAGGCAGAAGAGTATCTGCTCCTGGAGGGCGGAGAGGACGGCCTTGATGTCGTGCTCCGTCACGGTGCAGGTGGCGGCTATCTTCTCGGCAATGTCCTCCAGCTGCAACGGCTTCACGGGGGCCGCCTGTGCGTACCACTTGGACTGCTTCGTAATCGGGTTCTTCTTCACGGTGGGAATGTAGGTAATCATGGCTGTTGTACTTTTAATGGTTAGTGAATGGGTTGACTGTCGCGCCCGCCGTTCCCGGGAATCGCCGGCGGACAATGCAAAGGTACGGCCACCGGCGGCGGCGCTGCGCCTTTATGGTGCATAAGGAGGGGGCCGCCGACGCTTTTTTCCGACGCTACGGGCCACGCCGTCAACCGGTTGCGGAAAAAAACGGGGCGTGCGGAAAAAAATTGGAAAAAAACGGGCCGTGCCATTTTACTTTTGCCCCTTCGCCGGGTCATTACATACAAAGCCCGCGCGGCCGGGCGGACCGGAAACGGCGCCGCGCCGCGCGGCACGTCCAGGCACACTTTTTCTACACAACCATAAAAACCGAAGAAAAATGAAACACGTCTTCAGAACTTTGCTGCTGGCCCTCTCACTGGCCACCTTCAGCACGCTGCCGGCACAAAACGCCCGGCAACGCCTCACCCGCGAACAGCTGGCCGAAAAGCAGGCCCGCCACATCTCCGAACAACTGGCCATGGACGACAAGACGAGCCAGCGCTTCATAGAAACCTACTGCCAGCAGCAGCGCGAAATCTGGGCGCTGCGGAAGGAAATGCCCCGACAGAACCGCCGCCCGCAGACCGACAAGGAAGCGGAGCAGGCCATGAAGGGCCGCTTCGAGCGCAGCCGGAAACTGCTGGAGCTGCGCGAGAAATACTACGGGATATACAGCAAATTCCTCACCCAAAAACAGATACAGCGCGTCTACACGCTAGAGAAGCAGATGATGGGCCGCTTTCTGAAAAAGAAGCGCCCGGCCCGCAGGCAGTAGACCCTGCGCCCGGTGACGGCGAAGGCCGGCAGGAGGAAACGGAACATTTCCTCCCGCCGGCCTTTTTTCTACCCTGCCGGCACGCCCCCCGCGCAAGTCCGGGACGGGCGGTAAAGGGGCGGCGCGGTTCAGGCCGTGGCGTCCGCGCGGAGCGGGAGGCGGCGGCAGTAGCGCTCGCACTGCTGGCGGATGTCGTAGCCCAGCATGGCGCCGAGGATGAAGTCCTCTTCGGCCGAAAGGCGGTGGAGCGGTTTGTGGGCAAAGGTGGCGACGACACGCAGGCAGGCCTCGTGGCCGAAGTAGAGGTTTACCTTGCCCTGCCCCACGGGTTGCTCCAGCCAGCCGATGCCCTGGCCGTCGAGGCGTTCGCGCAGCAGGGCGGCGCAGGCCGGGCACGTGGTGCAGAGCACCAGGGAGCGCACCCCCTTGCGGTACTCGTAAATCTGGTGCAGGAAGAGCTTCAGCGAACCGAAGCGGGCGAAGTCGTCGGCTCCCATGGCGTCAGCCCTCCATCTCCTGCCGCAGCTGCGCGCACCACGCCGCGAGGCGGCCTTCCGTCTGTTCGGGCGCCGCGTCGTCGACGGCCAGGCCCACGAAGCGCCCGCCCCGGCATGCGGGGGAATCCGTCGCGCCGTATCCCTCCGCGTCGCAGGCGCCGATAAACGTGCAGCCCGTCTCCTGCAAGGCGTCGTAAATTTGCCCCAGCGCGCCGCAGAACGTGTCGGGGTAGGAATCGCTGTCGCCGCAGCCGAAAAGGGCCACGCGCTTGCCCGGGAGGCCGGCCGCACGCAGGCCGTCGAGGAAGTCGTACCAGTCGTCCTGCAGGTCGCCACAGCCCCAGGTGGAGGAGCCGAGCAGGAGGACGTCGTAGTCCGCGGCGGCCGAAGCCGGCGTGCGGCCCACGTCGTGCACATCGGCCGCATCCACGCCCAGCGCCGCGGCCACACTGGCAGCGACGGACTCGGTGTTGCCCGTCGTGCTGCCGTAAAAGATTCCAGTTTTCATGCTTTCTTTCTTTTTTCAGGTTCTACATGGATGGATTCAGGCCGGCGGCGGGCGGCGCTACTCCCCGGAGCGCGTCCCCCTACCGGCCGGCGATGCAAAGTAAGGGCTTTCCGCAGGCCGCCGCAATACCCACTTCGGGGGATTTTCCACATGTACGGTCTTTCTACTTATTAAATAGGTTTTCTTTATTTGAAAAAGAATGGAAAAAAGTATGATGGTGATGATAGGCAGTGGATACGGTGGAAACTTTACGGGCCAGAAATTTGGCCATTTCGTTGTCCACATTCTGTCCACGGAAAGCGCGCCTTTTATCCACCGGCCCGGACGGGCCCGGCGGCGGTGGCTTTGAGAGAGATAGCCGGCGGCGGCGGTGCGTTGTGCACAGGGTGTGGAAAAACGTGACGTGGACAGGAAAACGCGCCGCCGGCGGTGGGTAAATGGTGGAGAAACGGTGGGGACAGGCGGGGAAAGCGGTGGGCAAACCACACGGGCCGGCAGCAGGGGCGCGGCGTAGGTTTTCCCGCCGTTTTCCCCCGTTTTTCCACAGGGTTGTCCACGGCGCGGCGGGGCGTCGGCGGGGGATGGAAAAAGGTCCGCCCCCCTGTGCCGCGGACGGCACGGGAGGGCGGGCGGAAAGCCGGGCGCGGGGCGGCTCAGCGTTTCTTCATGGGGGAGGTGAAGCGGTAGATGGCGTGGAACATGACGTAGCGCGGGATGACGTTGCGGTAGGTCTCCGTGCGGCCCTGGGAGTTGATGCTTTGCCACACGTTGGAAAGCTGGCCGAGGATGTCGAAGCCGTCGACGATGAGGGCGAAATTGCCTTTGAGGAAGCGTTTGGCCAGGCGGGCGTTCCAGACGAGGTCGTTCGTGTTGGCCGAGGCGTCCTCGTAGCCGCGGCGGCTGTACATGACGAGGTCGGTGGACAGCTCGAAGTCGAGCGGCAGTTTCCACGATACGGTGGGCCCGTAGTTGTATTCCCAGACGTTGACGGTCTGGAAGTCGGCGCGGTCGCTGAGGGCCTGGTTCCAGGAAGCGTAGCCCTTGACGCCGACTTGCAGGTTGGAGCCGAGGCGGTAGTCGAGTTTCAGCGTCTCGGTGAGCCAGTGGGTGCGGACGGTGCTGCGCGAGGGGGCCACGGCGTTGTCCACGGAAATGAGGTCCACGTTGTGGTAGAACTGGTAGTGCGTGAAGGTGGAGAGGGTGAGCTGCTTTTTCCGGTCGAGGGGGAAGGAGTAGTTCACGTTGCCGACGAGGAGGTAGTTGCCGTTGACGTTGTCCGGGCGGTAGGTGCGCACGCCGGTGGCGCGGTCGTAGACGTAGGCCCAGGCCCGGGCGTTTCTCGTGATGTTGTAGTTGGCGTCGGCCGAGAAGGTGCGGCCCTTTCCCGTATTGACCCTCCGGTAGGAGAGGGAGACGAAGTGGCGCTGCGTGTTTTTCAGCGCGGGGTTGCCGTGGTAGATGTTGAGGGGGTCGGAGTTGTCCTCAATGTCGATGAGGTCCGTCATGCCCGGAGTTTGGGTGGAGATGTTGTAGTCCAGCCGCACGGTGTGGCGGCTTTCCTTGTCCCACATGTACTGGACGTAGCTGTTGAGTCCGGGCAGGACGGAGGTGCGTGAGCGCACGCCGTCGAAGTCGCCCCGCTTGTAGTCCAGGCGTTCGTGCTCGACGGTGATCGGTATGCTCACGTTGTAGTAGAGCGCGGGCGAGAAGCTTTCGCCGTAGTAGTGGTAGTCGACGATGCTGACGGTGAAATTGTGGCGGGTCGTGGTCTGGTCCAGCTGGTAACTGTTCCACTCGTCCATGGTCTCCATGACGGCCTGCGCCTCGGAGGGCAGTGCGCCGACAGGCTGCTGTGTGCCCTGTCCCCATCCGTCGATTTCGTCGAGGCGGTAGAGGGCGTTGTCGTGCTCCCGGTACGTCTGGCTGAGGCGGTAGGAGAAGTCCATGTAGAGGTTGCCCTTGATGGTGAGCAGGTAGGAGGGCGCAATGTGGTAGGAGAAGTTGCGGTTGGGGCGGTCGGGGTTCCAGCGGTTGCGGAAGTCGGTCCCGGCGTCGGTCCCGGCGGAGGGGAAGTCGAGCTGGTAGTGGTTGAAGTTGTCGGCGTGGCTGTCGGAATAGTTGACGTTGCCCGACAGTCCGAGCAGGTCGTTGAAAATGGCTTTCTTGATGATGTTGAAGCCAAGGTTGCCGGAGTAGCTCTCGCTGTTGTTCTTCTGCTCCGTGAGGTAGCGGTTGACGGCCAGGCGGCGCATCCACGGCCCTGCGTTGGGCTGGCGGATGCTGTCGAAGAGGGCCGCCGGGTCCTCTATGTCGGGGTCGGCGAAGAAGGTGGCCGAGGCGGAGCTGGCCTGGAAGCGCTGCTTGGAGTAGCTGAAGTTGGGGCTGACGTGGATGGTCAGGCCCTGGTTGGGCTTGAACTCCCACTGGTGGTTGGTGGAAAGGGAGATGTTGTGGGCCTTCGACGCGTTTTCGGAACGGGTCCAGTTGTTGCCCTCGGGCAGGAAGTTTTCCTGGGCCGACCTGGTGTAGTTGTCCACGTCGGAATGGGAGAACGTGGCCGACCCGTTAATCTTGAAGCGCTGGCGCCGGTCTTTGATGAGGTAGTCCAGCCCGCCCATCTTGGTGGCCAGCAGTCCGGAGGGCATTTTCTCGGGTGTCCATTCGCTCGTCTCGCCGGGCTTGCGGTTGTCGTTCAGGTTGTTGATGTTGGCATAGGCCGTGACGCGCGACTGGGGGGTGAAGCGCATGGCGAAGAGGTGGGCCAGGTAGCGTTGGCGCGTGCCGTATCCGCCCTCGAAGTTGCCCATCCAGCCGATGGAGTATTCCCGTTTCAGCTTCACGTCCATGACGTAGTGCTCGTCGCCGAGCTTGAGTCCCGTCATCTGGCTCCGGATGCCGTATTTGTCGTAGACCTCCACGTTTTCCACGGTGTAGGCCGGCAGGTTTTCGAGCATGATTTTGTGGTTGCCGCGGAAGAAGTCCTCGCCGTTGAGCAGGAGGCTTTCCACCTGTTTGCCGTTGACGGTGATGACGCCGTTGTCCTTCAGTTCCACGCCCGGCAGCTGCTTGATGAGGGCGTCGAGCATGGAGCCTTCGGCGAGCTGGAAAGCGTCGGCGTTGTAGACGAGCGTGTCGCCGCGGGCGTAGAACTTTATCTTGGTGGCCTGCACCACGGCCTCGCCCAGCTTCTGCTCGCGGCGGAGGTCCATGTGCGCGTCGCCTGTGAAGAAACCGAGTTCGCGCTTCCTGAAGCGGTGGGGTGCCAGGCGGAAGGAGGTCGGTTCGTACCCTTCCTTCTCCAGGCGCACGATGCCGCCCTTGAAGTCGGCTTCCACGTAGAAGTAGTAGGCGCCCCAGCGGTCATTGTTCTGGATATTCGGATTGGTGACCATGGAGTCGACCAGCACGCTGTCCGGCGTGTACAGGTAGGCCTTGACGTAGTCAATGCGCTGGTTGGTGAAGGTGGTGAAGATGCCGCCGTAGATGAGCTTGTCATTGTCGGCGGCGACAGGCAGGCAGTATATGGAGAAACCGGCCAGCAGCAGGAAGAGGTAATGTTTCTTCATAGGTTCCTGTTTTTTAGTGGTGTAAATATTAGAAAGGAAGGTGGATAAATCAGCCCTTGCGGGAGGGGCATCTCGCTGCGCACGGCGCAAGCTAATAATTTTTTTCCAAATATCGGGGCAAGGAGAAAAGAAAGTCACAAATATATTAAGTTTTTTTATAATAAAAGGAAGAAAAAAGGGTTGAAATTGCCTGTTTTCCTCTCTTGCTTTTTTCGAAAGCAGACATAGCTGGAATGCCCTCCCCGCTGCGCGGTGCAGGCGGTAAATTTCGCCGCTTTTGGACGGGGCCGGCCGCCGGGCCGCACCCGTCGCGGCCCGTGGCGGGCGGGACTTTTCCCGCCGTCTCTGCCGGTCAGCGCGGCAGGAAGCTCTTGCGGACAATGGCCTGGAGGAGCGTCTGGTCGTGGACGGGGATACGCACCGTCGCGCCCTTTTGCAGCAGAGGCAGGACGCCGGCCGCGTCGATGGGCGGGGCGAAGCGGAAGGCTACGGCGAAGCGGCCGTCGGTGGGGCGAGGCAGGCGGGCTATGGCGGCTATACGTCCTTCGTACACCGCCGTCCCGACCAGCAGCGTAGCCTGCTCTCCGGCGGCGAGGCGTTGCCGCACGTCGGCCGCTACGTAGGCACGGGCGTCGAGACTGTCCGTCACGTGACGCACTACGATCAGGAGCGGCGTGCCTGCCGTCACCGTCTGGCCTGGCGTGAAGAAGTCGCAGGCGTAGGCCCACCCCGCCACAGGCGCGCAAGCCGCTGCTCCGCCGCCCACAGCGGCGGTCAGGCGGCAGAGGGTGTCGTCCGCGGCGACGGCACTGCCGTCCGCCATGAGCGGGATGGCCACCTTTCCCGTTATGGGTGCCGTCACGTCCGCCGCCAGGGCGGCGCGGTCCACCTCGACCGGCAGCGTGAGCGTGTCGGGGTAGTCGATGAGGCAGGCGGCGCCGAGCAGCAGCGCGCAGAGTGCGGCCACAAGGGTCATGCCCCAGCGGCACATCCAGTGTGCCTGCCGCCCCATCACTTCCTGCACTTCCTCGCTGCGCAGTCCGATACCGTCGTATGTTTTCCTGTCGTCTTTTTTCATGCCGTTCCGTTATCCGTTTCCCAGTTCCAGCTGGTTTTGAATCAAGGTGTAGTAGGCGCCGCGTCGGGCCACGAGCGATTCGTGCGTGCCCTTCTCCACCACGTGGCCGTGGTCCAGGACGACGATATGGTCCGCGTTTTTCACGGTGCTGAGGCGGTGGGCCGCCACCACTACGGTCTTGCCCTTGTAGAACTCGTCGAGGTGCCCCATGATGATCCGCTCGTTGTTGGCGTCGAGGGCGTTGGTGGCTTCGTCGAAGAAGAGGTATTGCGGGTCCTTGTAGACGGCGCGGGCGATGAGGATGCGTTGGCGCTGGCCCTGACTCACACCGTTGCCTTCCATACCGATTTTCGTGTCGAAGCCCAGGGGGAGCGAGAGGATGAAGTCCTCCACGTTGGCCACGCGGACGGCGTGGCGCAGGCGCTGCGGGTCGATGCGCTCGTCGCCCACGGCGATGTTGCGGGCAATGGTGTCCGAGAAGATGAAACTGTCCTGCATGACGCAGCCTGTCGCGCTGCGCCACATCCGCGGCCGTATCATCCGCAGGGGTGTGCCCCCTGCCCTCACCTGGCCGCGCAGCGGTTCGTAAAAGCCCATGAGGAGTTTGATGAGCGTGGTCTTCCCGCTGCCGCTGGCCCCGACGATAGCCGTCACGCGGTGTTCCGGAATGTGGAGCGATACGTCCTCCAGGGCGTAGTCGCGATCGGCACCGCTGTAGCTGAACGTCACGTGCTCCAGGTCCAGGCTGTGGACGGCGGGCAGGGTGTCTGTGTGTTCGCCGGCCGCCTCTTCCTCGCCTTTCATGGCGTGCACTTCGTTGAGCCGTTCGAGGCTGATTTTCGCATCCTGGAGCGACTGTGCGAAGCCCAGGAACTCGCTCACCGGCGCCGAGACCTGCCCGATGATGTACGTCAGGGACATCATCATGCCCAGCGTCATGGACCCTTCCACCACGAGTTTGGCGGCGAGGAACGAGATGATGATGTTCGTCCCCTGGCTGAAGAATACCGTCCCGGCCTGTTGCACCTGTCCGATGGTGAGTCCCCGCACGTTGATTTTGAAGAGGCGCACCTGGATGTGCTCCCACTCCCAGCGGCGTTGCCGTTCGCAGTTGTTCAGCTTGATTTCCTGCATGCCCTGCACCAGCTGGATGAGTTTTCCCTGCTCGTCGGCCGACTGGTTGAAGCGGCGGATATCCAGTTCGCGGCGGTATTTCATGAACGAGAGCACCCAGACGACGTAGAGGGCGTTGCCCGCGAAGAAAATGGCGAGGATGGTGGCGTTGTAATAGCCCAGGATGACGGCGAAGATGAGGAAGTTTGTGGCCGAAAAAACTATCTGGAACGAATTGCCCATGAGGAATGACTTGATGCGGCTGTGGTCGCCGATGCGTTGCAGGATGTCGCCCGTCATCTTCGCGTCGAAATAGCGCAGGGGCAGGCTCATGAGCTTCATCAGAAAGTCGGAAATGAGGGCGATGTCCACGCGGGAATTGATGAAGAGCATGATCCAGCTGCGCACGAAGCCTACGAGCAGCTGCGTCACGAAAAGGGCCAGCTGCACCAGGAGGAGGACCGTGATGAAGCTGATGTTGCGCTCGCCGATGCCCACGTCGACCATGGCCTGCGTCAGGAAGGGGAAGGCCAGCTGCAGCGCGCTGCCCAGCGCCATGCCGAGGGCCAGTTGGGCAAATTCGCGGCGGTAGGGCCACAAGTAGCGTGCAAAGAAGGCCAAGCCGCGTCGGTGCCCGGCCTGTTTCCCTTCGTCGTCGGCCTTACCGATGTCCGGTCCGGGAGTGAGCATGAGCAGTGTGCCCAGCCGCTCGTTCCCGTCCGACGTGGCGCACCAGCAGCGGGCCATTTGCGCTTCGTCGTAGCAGATCAGCTGTGCGGCCGGGTCGGCCACGTAGAAGCGCATGTGGCCGCGACGCGTGCGGCGCACGGCGTAGCACACCACGAAGTGGCGTTGGTTCCAGTGGAGGATGCAGGGCAGCGTGACGTTGTGCGCCAGTTCGTCGAGGCTCGTGCGCAGGCCCAGCGTGCGCAGCCCGATGCTTTCGGCGGCGTCGCTGATGCCCAGCATGGAGACGCCCTCGCGCGTGATGAAGCTACGCTGCCGTAACGTCTGGAGACTGTAGCGCTTCCCGTAGTAGCGGGCCACCATCTGCAGGCAGGCCGGTCCACAGTCCATCTGGTCCAACTGGTGGCAGAAAGGGAACTTACGCATCGGCCAGGAGTTTACGGGCGCGGAGCGCGTGGAACATTTCGATGAGCGTCGTCATGAGGGTGTCGGCCGTGAGCAGGCCGCGCCCGTTAAGCCGCATCAGGGCCTCGTAGGCCATGACGGCGGTCCGCCGCGCCTCGGGGGCCGTGCGTTGCAGGAGCTGCAGGGCTATTTCCTCGTGGAGGCGCAGCCGCGTCTCTTCCTGTGCTTCAAAGTGGCGGCTGGTGGTCTGCGCCGCCGATGTGCGGTATTGCAGCAGCGGTTCGTCCATGACGTAGAACGCCCCGCCCTTTAAGGCGATGCCGGTCCACAGCCTGAAGTCTTCGGCGTAGGGGTAGCCTTCTTCGTAGCGCAGGCCGTGGCGGAGCAGGAAACTGCGGCGGAGCATGACGGAGGGGTGGACGACGAAATTACCCGAAAACAGGCGCAGCAACGGACAGTCCACCCGTCCGTGGAAAAAGTCGCCCACGCGGCCCTGTACGGCTCCGAAGACGACGGCCGGAGAGCTGCACAAGGCCACGTCGGGCATGCGCTCCATCACCTCCAGCTGCCGTTCCAGGCGCACAGGCTCCATGCGGTCGTCGGCGTCCATGCGGGCGATGTATTCGCCGCGGCAGCAGTCCAGGCCAGCGTTGAGCGAGGCGATGTAGCCGGGCGGCCGGCAGATGAGGCGCAGGCGCGGGTCGGCATAGCGGCGCACCATGTCGGGCGTCCCGTCCGTGGAGCCGTCGTCCACGACAATCAGCTCAAAGTCCGCATAGGTCTGCCGCAGCGTGCTGTCGATGGCCTCGCCGATAAAGGGGCGTGCGTTGCGGGCGCACATCATGACGCTGACTTTTATGTGGTCCATAGCCGGTCGGTTTGTAGGATGAAGCTGGCGTACCGTTCCGCCATGCGTTGCGGGGTGTATCGTTCTTCGTAGCGGGCACGTGCCTTGCGGCCCATTTCCCGGCGGGCTTCGTCCGTCAGGCCGGCGGCGCGCTCCAGGGCTTCGGCCAGCGAGCGGACAAAGGGGGCGTCGTCCCGCCGGTCGCCCGGCCCGATGCGGGCCATGAGGGCGACGCTTTCGTCGAACATGTCGCCCATGCAATGCCCGTCCGCGGCGATGATGACCTTTCCGTGTGCCATCATTTCCATGCCGGTGTAGCTGCACTGCTCGGTGTAGGAGGGCAGGACGCAGACGTCCGCCACGGCGTAAAGCTCCGCCAGCCGCTCCGGCGCGATGAGGTCCACGTAGCTCACGTGGAGGACGCTGCGGGGCGTAAGGGCGGCAAATTCGCCCAGCCGGAACACCTGGCCCGCCACCACGAGGCGCAGCCGCGGGCAGCGGGGCCATACTTCCTCGAATGCCTTGAGTAGGGCTTCGATGCCCTTGGAGCGCACGGTGCGGCCGATGAAGAGCACCATGCACTCGTCCGCACCGATGCCCCAGCGGCGGCGCAGGGCTGCCGTGTCCGCCTCCGCCGGCAGGGGCACGGCAGCCCCGTTGGGCAGTACGTGGATTTTCCCGGGCGGGACGCCGAAGGCTTCCTCCACGATGCGGCGTGTCTCCCCGTTGAGGGCAATGACGGCGTCGGCCAGGCGATAGGTGCGCCGTTCGCGGGCACAGTAGCGGCGCACGGCTTTCCACGTGTCGCGGTCGGCGGCCGGGATGTGGCGGGCCGCGAGTACGCGCCGCAGCAGTGCGGCGTCGCCCAGCAGGGGAAGGGTCCAGCCCTGGTCGTGGATGGTGAAGACGGCGTGCGAACGGGGAAAGAGGCGGTGCAGGGCGGCCAGAAAGCGGTCGGCCGGCGAGTGGTTGACGAAAAACACGTGGCCGGCGCTGTCGGGTACGTAGCGGCGCAGGACGGAGAGCGACAGCGCCCCGTTGTTGACGAAGATGTTTTGCCCGCATACGGGGAAGCGGTATTCCGTGCGGCCTTCGTGGCGAACGATGGTGAACTCCTTCTCGTCCGCGTCGAAGGAAAGCAGGCGGACGTCGTGGCCAGTGTTTTCAAAACATTGCAGCAGGTTGCGGACAAAGGTGCCTACGCCGTTCTGTTTGGAGGAGAGGTGCTCGTCCACGAGCCAGAGTGTCTTCATGTGTATGCGTTTTCGAGGAGGAGCAGCAGCCGGCCCGCCATGCCGGCGCGCAGGCCCAGCAGGTTTTTCTCTTTCCTGGCAGCAGGCAGCACCAGTGCCCCGAGGTGAAAGGTATAGTCTGTGTCCCGGCCTTCCAGCAGGCCTGCCAGTGTGGCGGCCACACGGCGCAACGTGGGCGGCACGTCGGCTCCGGCAATCCTGCCGCACAGCTCGCGGCAGGCGGCGAGATAGGCCGCGT
This sequence comes from uncultured Prevotella sp., assembly GCA_902464615.1. Taxonomy (GTDB): domain Bacteria; phylum Bacteroidota; class Bacteroidia; order Bacteroidales; family Bacteroidaceae; genus Alloprevotella. Next base: position 174,787 of record CABQKA010000003.1, read on the forward strand.
CCGTCACTTCCCGGCCTTCGCGGCGGGCGCCCTGCACGTGGGCCGCCAGGTAGTGGAGCCAGCCTTCCAGACCGGTGTCCAGGCTCAGGTCCGTCTGCCGCAGGAGGTCGCGCTCCATCAGTTTCCGGTCGATGGCGGCGCAGATGTCGGCGCCCGACCCGCGTTGGAACCCGCGGGCCAGAAGGTACTCCACGCCCCACCCGATGCCCGTCAATCCGTTGGCGAAATCCAGCGGCATGCCTTCGTCCAGATGCTCCAGCACCTGGTCCAGGAGAAAGCGGATGGCGGTCCGCAGTTCCGGCGCCCGACGGGTCCGGGCATATTCCGAGAGGACGAGCACCAGGCCCATCTGCCCGTCGAAGAGGCCGCGCGCCGGAGCGTCGTTGGCGTGGAGCACTACGGTATGGAGCAACTGCTCCTCGCGGGAGAATTTACGGAAATGCGGAGTGTCCATGGTGGCGTTCAGAGTGTGCCGCTTTCGGAATACGTGTAGTGAATCCGGTAACTCTTGCAGGTGAGCGGTTTCCCGTCGAAGGCCGATGTTCCCTTGAAATTCTTGCAGACCTCGGTACAGGCCGAGCGGCATTTCTTCATCGTGGTGACCTTGGCCGATACTTCTTCCATGCGCCAGGTCCCGTTGCTGAGCTTCAAGTTGCACTCACACTTGGTGGACGAGTCGCCCACACCGCCGAGGATGTGCTTCAGTTCGTCGGCCGAAAGGATGCGGCCGTGGAGGGCGGATTTCGTGAGGTCTTTTTCCATGGTATTTTTGTTTTTAGAAAGGGTGAACTTATTGGTTTTGGGAGCGGGCGTCCGCCTTGGCCCGGGGTTTGAAGTGGTAGGCGACGGAGAGGAGGACGTAGGCGGGCATGGTGTTGTAGTGTGTCTCGGTGCGTCCCAGAGCGTCGAGTGTGCGTCGGACGTTGGAAATCTGTCGCAGGAGGTCGCGTGCGGAGAAGGTGACAATCCAGTTGCGCTGTCGCCCGAAGCTGCGTGAGAGCGTGGCGTTCCATACGAGGCAGTCGTCGTTCATGGATGCGTCGAGGTATCCGCGGCGGCTGTTCATCTGTAATTCGGTCTCAAGGTCGATGCGGCCGGGCAGCTGGGTGGTGAGTAGCAGGCCGTAGCTGAAGTCGGTGGTGCGCAATGTGGTGAAGTCGGGCCGGTCGCTGTCCATGTACCGCCACGAGAAGTCGGCGTTGGCCGAGAGGCGTGTGCGGCTGGTGATGCGGTAGTCCAGTCTCAGATTTCCGTCCCAGAGGAGGTTGTCGACGGCCTGTCGTCCCTCGCCGAGCACTTCGGTGTCGGAGAGGAATCCGACGTTGTGTGTGAGGCCGGCGTTGGTGCCGAGGTTGAAGTAGAGCTTGTCGGCGGGGTCGAGGGTCTGCCCGTATCCGGCACTGAGTTGTGTGCCCCAGTTACCGTCCACGTTGAGTGGCATGGAGGTGCGCCGTCCGGTGTTGCGGTCGTAGGTCTGTGCGATGCTGACCTGGTCGTTCATTTTGTTGTACGACGCGTTGATGTAGAAGGAGCGCTGGCGCCGGTCGTATGACTTGCGATAGCGGGCGTTGAGGCTGTGGGTCTTGGAGTTGCGGAGGTTGGCGTTGCCGTAGGAGATGAAGAGCGGGTCGCTGTCGTCGCGCACGTCGAGGAGGTAGAGCAGCGATGGCGTGGAGGGGGTGAACCGGTAGGTCAGGCTGAAGTTTTGCCAATAGAAGGTGGCCGTGGGGTTGAAGAGGACGTCGTTCCGGGAGAGCTGGCGGGGCGTGAAGGCGCGGTAGTCCTCGATGCGGCTGTGGCGGAAGTGGAGGGAAAAGTATAGGTTGAGTCCCCATTGCCCGAGAAAAAACGTCGGCGAGATGTTGATGGTGTGCTCCTTCTGGTCCTCGGTGGTGCGGTAGGTATTGGCTACGTCAATGACCGTGTTGAGGTCGCCGGCGACGGGCCGGAGCAGTTGCTCGAACTGGTCCCAGTCACCGAGCGAGTCGGCGGTCACGTCCCAGCTGTCCAGCCGGTCCAGCCGCCAGAGCGAGCGCTCGCCCTCGCTGTGTTTTTGCGAGAACTGGTAGGAAGATTGTACCCCTATTTCGGTTTTGCCGAAAATCTTTGCCCAGGATGGGAATGTGAGCTGGGCGTAGTAGTCGAAGCCGGACGTCGGAAGGCGGGTGTAACGGTCCTGGCGGTAGCCGTCCGTGCCGTCGGAGTGGCGGGTGCTGTAGCGTACTTCGTCCAAGAGGAAGTTCTCTTCGCTACGGTGCTTCCATCCTCCGCCGAAGCTCACCTGGAAGCGTTTGCCCCACCATGGTTCGTGGAACGTGAAACCTGCGTTGCCCGAAAGCTCGACGTCGTCGTAGCGCCCCAAGCTGGCCTGCTGCTGGCGGTTGATGAGAAAATCCGTCAGCCGGTTGCTGCCGAGGGGACTGAAAAGGCTGTCGAGCGAGGCGCCGAGGTAAGCGTCCTGCGGGTCGGCGCTGAAGGCGGCGGCCTGGCTCAGGGAGCCGTTGGAGAAGTGTGAGTATTTTCCTGTGAAATCTGCTTCAAGCAAGTATTTCAAGTTGTCTATGTTGTAATTGACGTTGCTTTTCCAGTAGAGGTTCGTGCTGTGGGTGTGCGCGTCCCTCCGGCTGCGGGAATAGGTGTTTCCGCCTTCGAGGAAGTTTTCGCCGGCGCTTTTCTCGGACTGGTCGGCCGTGCGGTGCTGGGCTTGCAGGTTGGCGGTAAACCGCAGTAGGTTTTCCTGCTGGGTCACCCGGTCGTCATACGAAAGGCTCATGCCGCCGTTTTGTATGGTGACGACGCCTTGGTCCGCCGGCCGGTCACTGTAAACTCCCCAACTGGAATCGTTGTTGCTGGTGGGCTCGCTCTGGTCGCTGAGGTTGTTGAAGTTGCCGAAGGCCACGAAGGTGGCGCGGCTGGTGAAGCGCGTGGCGAAGAGGCGGGCGCGGTAGAGCCAGTCGCCGCCGTGGCCCGTCTCGAGGCCGCCGGCCGCCTGGATATGGGCCAGCCACGACTCGGCGTATTCCCGCTTGAGCCGCACGTCCATCACGAGCGGGTCTGTTTCCCGCGGCCGGGCCTTTTTCAGTCCCGGTTCGGGCATGCGGCCGGAGGCGTCGTGGTAGATCTGTATTTTCTTCACCGTGTAGGCGGGCAGGTTTTGCAGGGCCACGGAGGGATTGCCATGGAAAAATTCGCGTCCGTTGACCAGGAGGTTCTTGACGAACTGGCCGTTGTACGTGATTTGCCCGCCCTCGCCAATCTGTATGCCGGGCAGGGCCTCGACCAGATGCGAGAGCATGTCGCCGTCGGCCATCTGCAGGGCGGCGGCGTTGAACTCCACGGTGTCGCCCTTGGTCACCATGAGGATGCGCGAGGCGGTGACGGTGGCCTCGCCCAGCTCGTAGATGCGCTGCTTGAAGAGGGCTGTCTTGACATTCCACGTCCGCGTGGGCACCTTGATGTATTGGCGTGCCGGGACCTCGGCCGTCTGCCATGCCGGCTCGTACTCCGGCGCCTCTAAGCGGATGAGGTAGACTGGACGGCGGGGTACGCGGCAGTAGTAGCCAAGGGTGTCGTTATGGGAAAACTTCGTTCCGTAGAAAACCCGCGCGATATTGTACCGGGCCACGCCGATGCGGCTGCTGTCGGCGGCGTCCAGCACGGTGATACGGGCGTCGCGGATAGGGCTGGCGTCCAGGCCGTCGCTGACGTCGAATATCAGCGTAAGCGAATCCTGCGCCGTTTGCGCGGCGGCCGGCAGCGTGGCGGTGAAGGCGAGGAGAAGGGCGAGAAGGTAGTATTTCATGGCTTTGGAGTAAGGTTAGTAAATAAGTGGAAATTCTCAGGGCAGACAAATTGGCCTTCCGGCCTTTGGTTCAAACGATTCGGGCCAGTTCGGCGACGTCGTATTCCGGCGGCAGGGTGCGGCTGTCCACGAGTATGGTAGGCGTGGCATAGCGGCGGGCGGCTTCCTGCCAGGCCCTGTTTCGGTGACGACGGCCAGGCCGTCGGCCACTTGGGCCACGAAAGGTGTCTGGAGACGGGTGAGCTGGGATTTGTCGTCGAGCTGCATACCCACGTTTTCCACCCCGTAGGCCCGTAGTAAAAGGGATAGGCCCAGGAGCGAGTGGCGGTAAGGGTGGCTTTCAAAAAGCTCTTCGGCAAAACTGGCGGTGTGTGGCACCCTTAAGGCCTGCAGCACGGTGAGCAGCAGGTTGTTCTTCATGGTGTGTGTCTGCTATTGGCGCTTGCAATTTATGGATTATAATGCGGGCGACCAAATATATTTTAGAAAAAATGATGCAGATACGGTAAAAAATCTGTTTCGGGGGGGTATTTTGCTAACTATGTTTTACAAAATGTGGTATATTTTTCTTATTGCGCCGCCTTGGCCTTTGGCTTGAAGTGGTAGGCGACGGAGAGGAGGAGGTAGGCGGGCATGGTGTTGTAGTGTGTCTCGGTGCGTCCCAGAGCGTCGAGTGTG
>CABQKA010000004.1 GCA_902464615.1 uncultured Prevotella sp.
GTTTCTTTTAATCTATTTGTAGTCAATTAAATACCTTCAGACTACATCAAATATACGAAAATAAAAACATAGCGGAAAGTAAGTTTGGGCAAAGCGCATGGATTTAGCTGATACAAATTTTGTTACGCTTCGTTTCTTTCCTATGGGGCGGCACCGGCGCGGAGCCAAACGGCGTAAAGGTCTACATGCTACCTCTTTATTTCTGTGACAACGGGCAGAACGGTATTTTTTTGTAATTTCGTGCCCAAAGTAATAGAACAAATTTATGAAGTGTATAACTTTAGAAACCAATAGATTGCGCTTACGGGAAATGACACTCGCAGATATGTGTGCGCTATCCTCAATATTACAGGATGAAAAAGTGATGTATGCTTATAACGGGGCTTTCAGTGAGGAAGAAACTCTTGCCTGGATGCAGAAGCAGCTTCAAAGATATAAGGATTACGGGTTCGGATTGTGGGGCGTATTTCTTAAGACTACCGAAGAAATGATAGGGCAATGCGGGATTACCATGCAGGAATACAAAGCTGCGCAAGTTCCCGAAATCGGTTATTTGCTGGCTTATAAACATTGGCATAAAGGTTATGCAGTCGAAGCCGCGGCAGCCTGTCGTGAGTATGGATTTAATGTGTTGAACTTTAATGCCTTGTATTCCATTGTAAGAGATACAAACACTGCGTCCCAGAATGTCGCGCTCCGCAACGGGATGACTGTAATCGATACCATTATTAAACATTACCGTGGGACAGACATGCCCCACAAGGTGTTTCGTGTCGAAAAAGACGGTATTAAGTCAAAGCCAATCCTCATACGGAAAAATCCCGGAGACGGCGAGATGACGGTTTTCCAGATAATTCGCTAAAACATTATTCCAAAATCGGCAAAGCCCCACCGATGAAAACTAAAATGCGTCCGGTAGGCGGCGAGGCTTGCCGTGGAGATTCCGTGTGTAGACAGTCCATGCGTCCAAATGCCTTCCGGCAGCAGTTGTTTTGTTTGCGGCTGGCCTTTTTAAGTCCCGCGAGAAAATATCGGGGCGGGAGCTTGGGGAGGTCGGAGGTTTTTTATAAATTGCGCGGCTTTTTGGGCTAATGGCGGCGCTTTCATGCGTCTTGTAGCGGGGAGTCCGCCGGCTGCGTTACCGGAACGTGCTGTTTTTCGCGGCGCGCGTGGTCCCTTCAGGAGTGCTGATCGTGCGGCGTCGTGTCCAGGCCATATCTCCGCAAGGGGGCATTGTGGTCTTCAGCCCCGGCTGTGCATGTACGGAAATCCGTAAAGGGAAGCGGGCATGCCTGCCGTCAGAACTATAGAATATCGGAAATAGAAATGAGCCTTTTTCATGCAAAATCCGCGGGTTTGCTTTCTTACATCCGCGAAGGGCGTTCCATGAATTTGCGCCAGCAGCTCACACTGGCAGCGCAGTTGAGCGTGCCTGCCGTGATGGCCCAATTGTCGTCCATCGTGATGCAGTATATTGATACGGCAATGGTGGGTAGCCTGGGGGCCCGCGAGGCGGCTTCCATCGGTCTGGTGTCGACCACGACGTGGCTTTTCGGGGGCTCGTGTGCGGCGGCCGCCACCGGCTTCTCTGTCCAGGTGGCACACGCCTTAGGCGCGGGCGACGCGTCCTTAGCCCGCTCGATACTCCGCCAGGCCTTCGTGGCCGTGACCGCTTTCGGGCTTTTGCTGGGCGGCTTGGGCATGGGCATCAGCGGGGCCTTGCCGACCTGGCTGGGCGGCGACCCTTCCATCCATGCGGGGGCGTCGCACTATTTTCTGATATATGCCGCATTCCTTCCCGTCCTGCAACTGAACTTCCTGTCCGGGAGCATGTTGCGGAGCAGCGGGAACATGCACGTGCCGAGCCTGTTGAGCGTACTGATGTGTTTGCTTGACGTCGTGTTCAATTATTTCCTGATATTCCCGACCCACGAGGTCGGAATCGGCGGTTGGTCGCTGACCGTACCGGGGGCGGGCTGGGGCGTAGCCGGGGCGGCTTTAGGAACAGGGTTGGCCGAAGTGGTGACCGCAGGCATCATGACCTGGTTTTTGTGCACGCGTTCGGCCGACCTGCGTCTGAACCGCGAGCGTGGGAGATTCCGTCCCACTTCCAGAATCTTGAAAAAGGCACTCCGCATCGGCTTGCCCATGGGATTGGAGCACACCGTCATCTGCGGAGCGCAAATCATGACGACGGTCATCGTCGCGCCATTGGGCATATATTCCATAGCAGCCAATTCGTTCGCCATCACGGCCGAGAGCTTGTGCTATATGCCCGGCTACGGCATTGCCGACGCCGCGACGACACTGGTAGGGCAGAGTTACGGAGCCGGGCGTCGGAACCTGGCGCGCCGTTTCGCTTATATAACGGTGCTGATGGGCATGGTAGTCATGGGGCTGATGGGCATTTTGATGTATGTCGGGGCGCCGTGGATTATCGGGACAATGACTTCCGAAACGGAAGTGCTCGAACTGGGCGTAATGGCCTTGCGTATCGAGGCTTTTGCCGAACCGATGTTTGCCGCCGCCATCGTAGCGTATGGCGTGTTTGTCGGCGCGGGCAGCACCATCGTGCCCTGCGTGATGAATCTGTTCAGCATTTGGGCGGTGCGCCTCACGCTGGCCGCCGCTCTGGCGCCTACAATGGGGCTGAAAGGCGTATGGCTGGCTATGTGTATCGAACTGTGTTTCCGTGGCGCGATATTCCTTGTACGTTTGCGGCGCGGACGCTGGTTGAAGGGGCTGAAGCCGGAACCGACGTGACGTTTTCCTCCCCAGAGTTTGTACGGAGCCGGTAAAAATTGTACCTTTGTATGCAGAGAAAGTCATCGTTTAAGTATAAGGAACAGAAAAGTCAGACCGCATGAATGCAGTAATAGAAAATATGAAAACGCGCCGCAGTGTGCGTAAATTTAAGGCAGACCAAGTGCCGGCTGAGCTGGTAGACCAGGTCATAGAAGCCGGAATGTTTGCCGCGTCGGGTCACGACCGTCAGCCTTGGGTGGTCATTGCCGTGACCAATGCAGAGGTGCGCCGCCGCCTGTCCGAGGCCAATGCCTCCTTTTTCGACGGCTCTGTGAAGGACCCCTTCTATGGCGCTCCGGTAGTTCTGATTGTGCTGTCCAACCGCAGAACGCCTACCTATCTGTATGACGGTTCCCTGGTTTTGGGCAACATGATGCTGGCCGCCCATAGCCTGGGCCTGGCTTCATGCTGGATACACCGCGCCAAACAGGAGTTTGAGACCCCCGAATGGCAGGAGTGGCTGGCCTCGCTTGGTGTGACCGGCGATTATGAAGGTATCGGCCATCTGGCATTGGGCTATCCGGACGGGCAGCTTCCCGACGCACGTCCCCGTAAGGCCGGCCGCATTTTCCACGTAGATTGAAAAGGCTTCCGGCATGCGTCGTTTGTTGTTTGTGTGCCTCGGGAACATCTGCCGTTCGGCGGCGGCCGAGGAAGTGATGCGCACGTTGGTGAGAAGGGCCGGTCGTGAAGCGGATTTTGAAATAGATTCCGCAGGCTTGATAGACTATCATGAAGGCGAGTTGCCCGATGCCCGTATGCGTGCTCATGCCCGTCGGCGCGGGTATGTGTTGAGCCACAGGTCGCGCCCCGTCCGCCAGGAAGACTTTGCCCGTTTCGATTGGTTGTTGGCGATGGACGAAAGCAACGTTGCCGGCCTGACGCGCATGGCTCGGACGGAATGCGAACAGGGGAAGATAGTCCGGCTGGCAGATTATTTGACGCGATACGATGCGGCAGCGATTCCTGATCCTTATTACGGCGGACCGGAAGACTTCGAGCAGGTGCTCGACCTGCTCGAAGACGCTTGCGCTGGTTTGCTCCGTTCATTCACCGCAGTATAAAAATCTATAAAATTTATTCGCGCCGGCGTAGTTGCCCCTTTTTTTACTATTTTTGCGAGGTAGATAATTCTTAATACCTATTTGACGAAATATTCACAACCGACAAATCAACCATGGAACAAAAAGATTTGCAAAAAATTGTCTCTCAATTCGACATCAAAGGCGAAGTCGTCGAAGTTAAGCCGTTGGGCAACGGATTGATAAATACGACCTACAAGGTAGTAACGGCCGGCGACGCTCCGGACTATGTACTCCAGCATATCAATAACTCCATCTTTCCGGACGTAGACATGCTGATGGACAACATCATGGCCGTGACGCGCCACATCCGTTCGAAATACGAAAAAGCCGGAGAGAAGGATCTGGAGCGCAAGGTATTGTCGTTCATGCCATGTACCGCGACGGGAAAGTATTATTATTATGATGGCGAGAGCTATTGGCGCGTCATGAAGTTCATTCCCGACACCGTTTCACAGACAGCCGTGACGCCCGAGACATCCTATATCGTAGGCGAGACTTTCGGGGAGTTCCAAGCCATGCTGGCCGACATACCCGTCCAGCTTGGGGAAACTATCAAGGATTTCCACAACATGGAGTTTCGCCTGCAGCAATTGCGCGAGGCCGTAGCTGAGAACAAGGCCGGTCGTTTGGCAGAAGTGCAGTGGCTTGTGGACGAGCTGGAGAAGCGCGCCGAGGAAATGTGTAAGGCAGAGCGTCTGCACCGGGAAGGTAAATTGCCGAAGCGCATCTGCCATTGTGATACGAAGGTGGATAACATTCTTTTTGACCGCGACGGTAGTGTGCTTTGTGTCATAGACCTTGATACTGTGATGCCTAATTTCGTGTTCTCCGATTATGGCGATTTCTTGCGCTCCGCAGCCAATACAGGGGCGGAGGACGATAAAGATCTGGACAACGTTAACTTCAATATGGCCATCTTCAAGGCCTTTACCGAAGGCTATCTAAAGTCTGCCAAGGTATTCCTGACGCCGGTCGAGGTTGAGAATTTGCCGTATGCGGCAGCACTCTTCCCATATATGCAGACCGTACGTTTCCTCGCCGACTATCTGAATGGCGATACCTATTATAAAATACAATATCCGGAACACAATCTGGTCCGTTCAAAGGCCCAATTCAAGTTGCTGCAAAGCGCGGAGGCCTGCCAGCCGGAGATGGTCGCTTTTATCCAGCAGCAGTTGGCATGAGGCTTTTGCACTCAATAGGAAAAAAGGCAATATATAGGGAATAATTGCCGAAGGAAGGTACAACCCGGTCGTCCATTCCACGATAGGAATGTGGCGACCTTTTTTCTTGCCGCAGACAGGCTGCAAAGTTTCGGATATTTTGCCAAATCCCGTTTGCAGGAGATTGCCAGACAAGGTTTTTTCCTGATTCAAAAGTTTCTTTGACCTTCGGACGCGTATTTTAATAATTCGGAACAGGGCCGTTGCTTTTTTGCTTAACTTGCGTTCAAATTTCAGAACATTAAAGCAAGAAGTTATGAAACGGAGTTTTTTCTGGATGATTGCTGCGGCTTTGTTGGCCGCCCCATCAATGGCCCAGTCCTCCGCTACGTCGGAGGAAACTGAAGGGCAGGAGACAAAGTATGAATTCGTACCCCATTGGACTTTAGGTGTACAAGGCGGTGCTGCATATACACTCGGGGAAGCAGATTTCAACGACTTGATTTCCCCCGCAGTGGCTGCGTATGGAGGATATCAGTTCACGCCGGTTGTGGGATTGCGCGTCGGTGCCAGCGCTTGGCAGGCGAAGGGCGGATGGTCGGCCCCGCATAATGTGTACAAATACAATTATGTACAAGGCAACGTAGATGTGCTTTTCGACTTGAGCGCCTTGGTATGTAAGTACAATCCCAAACGCGTATTCAATTTGTATGCCTTTATCGGCGGCGGCGTGAATTATGCGTTCAACAATGATGAAGCCGTGGCCTTGGCCGCTCAGGGGGCGGAATTACGTTATCTATGGAACGACCATCGCTTCTCGCCCGCCGGAAGAGCCGGATTAGGCGTGAACTTACGGTTGAGTGACCACGTAGCCTTCAATATTGAAGGCAATGCCAACATCCTTTCGGATCATTTCAATTCCAAGCAAGCAGACAACCCTGACTGGCAGTTCAATCTCATGGCAGGACTCACGTTCCGCTTGGGGAAGACGCATAAGAAGGTTGAACCTGTCGTTGTGCCGGCACCTGTTCAGGTAGCCGAGCCTGAACCGGAGCCGAAACCGGAGCCGAAACCGGAGCCCAAGCCGCAGCCTGTCGTGAAGAAGGTGGAACCGATGACCCAGAATATTTTCTTCCTTATCAATCAGTCTAAGATTCGCACCAGCGAGCAGAGCAAGATAGACCAGTTGGTGGCTTACCTGAAGCAGAATACCAAGGCAAAGGTGACGCTTACCGGTTATGCCGATGCCGCTACGGGCTCAAAGGCTTACAACGCCCGCCTTTCCCGCCTGCGTGCGGAGGCCGTTTCCAAGGCTTTGCAGAATGCCGGCATTTCGGCCGACCGCATCTCGGTAGATTATAAGGGCGATACGGTACAGCCTTTTGAAAAGGTTGCCGACAACCGCGTGACGATTTGCGTCGCAGCGGAATGATAGAATTTTCCGTGTAAAGTTTCTCATAACACACTTTCTGACCGGTCAACGTCGTGATGATGTGGACCGGTTTTTTTTCGTCTTTGTTTTTCGGCATGTGCTGAAAAACGCGTGTATTGATTTGCCGGCTACATACGAAAAACGTATCTTTGCCCCTAATGATAATTGTAAAACATAAAAGCGAATTTTTATGAAAAAACGAATGATGCTCGTGGCTTGCCTGCTGGGTGGCTGGTGCGCTCCCGGAGCTTGGGCACAGGTAGCCAACGTCAATCCAGTCCCTCACGAAATAAACATTACGGGCCAGCTGGCCGACGCTCCGGACGCTTGGAGCGTGAAGTATGACAAGTCCCTTGAGGGCAGCTACGTCCTGTCGGATCTTTCCCATGCTGCTGCCCAACGCAATGACGATGCCCCCTTCACTCTCAAGTTGGGCATCAAGGGCCAGCGTACGGTCAAGTCGGTCGCCAAGCGTGTGCCCGACCACGCCGAGGGCTACTATTTGCAGCTTACACAGGACGGGGCCATCGTGGCCGGGGCGGACGAGCAGGGGCTTTATTATGGTGTGCAGACACTTCTCTCCATCTTGCGCCAGGGCAAACTCGAACCATGTACTGTCACCGACTGGCCCGACGTCCCGTTCCGCGGCGTAGTGGAAGGCTTTTACGGTACGCCTTGGAGCCATGAAGCCCGTCTCAGCCAGTTCCGCTTTTATGGCCGTAATAAGATGAATGTCTATATATACGGTCCGAAGGACGACCCTTATCACCGCGCACATTGGCGCACGCCTTATCCGCCGGACGAAGCCCGTCGCATCAGCGAGCTTGCCGATACCGCGAAAGCCTACGGCGTACATTTTTATTGGGCCATCCATCCGGGCATCGACATCAAGTGGACTGCTGCCGACCGCGATTCGCTGGTGGCCAAGTTCGAGCAGATGTATCAGCTCGGAGTCCGTGCCTTTGCCGTCTTTTTCGACGATATATGGGGAGAAGGTACCAAGGCGGACAAACAGGCGGAGCTTCTCAACTACGTCGATGAGAACTTCATCCAGAAGAAGCCAGACGTCTGCCCCCTTGTCATGTGTCCTACGGAATATAACCGTTCCTGGGCCAGCGATAAGCCTGAAGGCTACTTGCGTACTCTTGGCCGCTTGCTCAACAAGACGATCCATATCATGTGGACCGGTAACAGCGTAGTCCATCTCATAGACAAACCTACCATGGAGTGGGTGAATCCGCGCATTGACCGTAAGGCCTATATCTGGTGGAACTATCCGGTGACGGACTATGTCCGTGACCACCTTATGCTCGGCCCGGTCTATGGAAACGGACAGGATATTGCGGACGATTTGGCCGGTTTCCTTTCCAACCCGATGGAGCACGCGGAGGCCTCCAAGATTTCCCTTTACGGCATTGCCGACTACACTTGGAACATGACCGCCTTCGACGCCCGCGCCAATTGGGAGAAAGCTTTGCGCGACTTGCTGCCCGGCAACGCCGACGCGCTTCGCATCTTTGCCAGCTATAATGAGGACCCGGGGCCCAACGGGCATGGTTTCCGGCGTGAGGAAAGCGCAGACGTGGCGCAGACGGATTCCGCGCTGAAGGCAAGCGGCGACGCCACCAGCGCAGTGTTGCGCCTTCTCGCCCGGTGCGCGGAACTGAAGGGGGCGGCGGACGTGCTGTTGGCCGACCGTGAGAACCCGTTGCTCATACAAGAGTTGCGCCCCTGGTTGCTTCAGGCACGCAATGTTGCCGATTACGGCATGGCCGTCTGCATGATGAGCGTGGGCAAGAATCACTTCTCGTCGTCGGCCCCGTTCCTGAGTTTCAGGAACCTGTACAGCCAGGCCCGCTCGTTGCAGGAGCAGATGTATCTGCTGGAGAACAGCGATGTACGCCATCCTCTCCAGCCGGGCATCAAGGTCGGGGCCAAGGTGCTCCTGCCCACGCTTAACGCCCTGTTTGCCCGCACGGTGGATCGTTATAATGCGGCGAACGGGACGCAGTACAGCAACGTGGCGGAGTATCAGCCCTACAAGTTGAGCAGCACTGTGCCCCAGTTGGCCCGTCAGCCCATCAACGGGAGCGGGAATGAGGTGAAGGTGGCGCCGTCCAATGAAGTCATCACCTGGCCAGCCGACGGCACGCTGCTCGTCGAGATGGAGCAGCCCGTGACGCTTCAAGGCCTGGCGTTCGATTTGGGCGTGGCCGGCATGGCCAAGAACTTCCGGCTTGAAGTCCAGACGGACGGCGGCTGGAAGACGGTCAGCCTGCATCATAACAAGCCCGAGGAGACCGCCATCCATACCGGCAACGAATTGAGCGGCATGAAAGCCGAGAAGATACGCCTGACTAACTCCAGCGGCCAGGAGCAGAAAGTGTACCTGCGTAGCTTTACGTTTACCAAGCGTTGACGCTGGTGTGCCGGCGAGGCCCGGCACGCGCTTATTTAGTCCTACGGGCCGGTGCCGCTGCGGCGGTGCCGGCTTTTTCCTTTCCTCTAAGCCACCTGGGGCGGTTCCGCCTTTAAGGATGCGCCATGCAGGGCTTATTCCCGTCAGAACGGGAATAAGCCCGCTTTTTTCTGCGCCTATTCCCGTTCCCGCGTACTTCCGCGGCCGGATGGCCGGGCGGTGCGGCAGCGGCTCTTCACCTTTCCGGGCTGGCGGGGCTTTCCGCGCGCGGTAACAGGAAAAGGAGACCCGCCTCCGTCCGTGCCGGGAAGCAAGGGCGGAGGCGGGCAAAAAGAGGGGACGTGCGGAGGACGTTCCGGGCGTGCCTCATGGCTTATAGGTGACGTGACCGGCTGCGGCATCGTCGTAAACGACTTTCCGGAGCGTTTCCTCATCTACGCTTACGGGAGTCCGGGAAAGTTCTGGGACATTGTAGCTTTTCATGAAGAGCAAGTTTTGCTCCGGGTCCTCCTGAGGGAGGAGAAAGGCTTTGTGTCCTTGTCCTTTATCGTCGAAATAGGCGATGTACAGGCGGGTATATGACCCGTCGTCCCTCCGGCTGGCGAAGACAATCCAGCGGCCGTTGCTGCTCCATGTGTGGTAGCTGTCCACGTCCGGACTGTTGACAGACGTGAGGGGGCGCACTTCGCCGGTGCGCAGGTCCTTGACGTAGAGGTCGGAGGATTTGTGCCAGATGTGGAATTGCCCGTAGTCGCCGAGGGTGAAGAGTACGTAGCGTCCGTCGGGGCTGACGCGGGGAACGCTTGCGCTTTTGCCCATGGCCGCACAGTCTACCTCCAGTTGCGGTTGCCCGAAGCGGCGGGTCCGCTCGTCAAAGGCGATGCTCATCAAGTCGTAACGGATGCTGTCGTAAGCGGCCGCAATGACGTCGGAGCGTTCGGCGGTGTTCTTGCCGGCCAGTGCTGGGAAGCTGGCTTTGCAGTAGAATACGCGCTTACCGTCGGGCGACCAGCACGGGAATGTCTCCAGATCCGTGGGGGTCTTGAGGATGTTGGTGAGTGTATGGGCGTCGGCGTCGTAGAATATCAGGTCGGAACCGAAGTCTACGACCTCCACTTTCTGGTGGTTCATGACGTGGAACGTCTGCCCCGTCTGGTTGGAAGAGAACACGACCCAGTTGCGGCGCGGATGCCAGGAAGGGTACACGGAAGAGGACAGGACCGAGTCGCAGTTCATGTTCATCTTGGTTGCCTTGCCGTTTTCCACGAAGACCGTACCGCCGTGTGCGGCGCGCACGTGAAAGAGCATCCGCTTTCCCGCATCGTAGTTCTGGAAATTGTGGCAGTTGATGCAGTGATTGTTGATGGAGTCGAAACTGCGGTTGTTCTCGTAGACGGTGCGTTGCTCGTAGCCGGCAAGGTCTCTTTGATAGATGCCGAGCTGGCGGTAAAGTTCGTAGCTCGGTTCGATGAGGCGGTAAAAGAGGTAACGGTCTATTTCCTCTTGTGCGACGTGCAGACGGTAGGCGGGATGGCGTTGCCATTGTGCCCCGTTTCTGACGTAGAGAGTGACTTCGAGGTCTTTCCCCTTGTTGGCTGCGAGGAGGCGGCTCCATTCTTCCGGTTCGAAGAAGAGTTTGCCGTCCGCCCCGGCGGCAGCGATGATTTGCTGTCCGCTGCCTTCAATGCAACCTACGTATGCGTCGCCGGGTGTGGTGACTTGGAAATTCAATGGAGCAATGTTGGGCGGGATGACGATGTCGCGGTAGTCCGGGTAGATGGCGGCCTGTGTTTTTGCCGGCGTGCTTTCTTCCGGTATGGCGGCTTTAGGGCCGCAGGCCTCCAGAAGTGTGAGCATGGCGAACAGTACCGGCAGGCAGATGGTCCGGCAGATGCGGAGTGGGGATATGCAGTTTACTTGCATGGATAATTCTTTGAAATGTTAGGTGATTTGCCGTTAATTCACGCCGCTTGCGGTGTGCGGCTTTTCCTGATTTTGGTCCACGTTCTCGCAGAAGTAGTAATAATAGTAGGTGCCGAGCCAGTCCTCCTTGAGTTCCTTGCGCAACCTGGCGTTGTACTCGTGCTTGATGGCCGCCTGCTCTTTGTCGCTTTTGCCGGCCATGGCGCGGTCGCGCTCTTCGATGATGGGCTTTATTACGGTGTAAAAGGAATACATGAGAGGCTCCGCCTGCTCGACAACGTTGGGGAAATATTGCATGACGCCCGGGTTGTCGTTGGCGGCGAGCACGATGGCCTGTTGCAGTATGGGGGGCAGCGTTTTCTGGTGCTTTTGGTAGTAGACCAGGATGTAGTTGAGGGCGGCCGGCAGCGTCTTGGAGTATAAGTTGGCTGCGATGGCCGTCTCCAGTGAAGCGTCCGTCCCGCTGAGCATGGCGAGGTTATAACCCAAGAAGATGGGGGTGCGGTAATTTTGTTCGAATTTGTCTTCCTGCAGTTTGAAGTCCCGCACCCTGGCCAGTTCGGGGTCTTGGGCTATGAGTGTGGAGTCGGCCAGCATCGGGCGGTATTTTTCAATAAACCGCTTGTTGAAAGGCATACTCCCGATGATGTGGAAGTATTTTTCAGCCAATTCCTTCTCACCGTTCATGACGGCGCAGATAGCAAGGCGCTTCAGGTAGTAAAGGTTCGGCCCGTTCATAACGATGTGCTCCAGCGCGCAGCGGTAAGCCGGGTTGAGCAAACCGGTATAGAAATTACAGTCCGCCTGGAATATGCCATATTCCTCGCTGCCTTCTTTGCGGTCGAGGCGGGCGTCGGGAAAGTCGAACGGGAGGTCGAAGACGCGTTCCAGAAGCTGGTCTTCCTGGACGAGGGCTATGGCATAGTAGGCTGCCACGGCGCGGGTGGGGCGGCGGGCCGAGAGGGCGTCGTCAATGATTCCGTCCCAGTCTGCCTGGAGAAGGCGGCTTTGCATGCGTGCCGTGAGCACGACATTCTGGTTCCACGTGGCGGAGGCATACCAGAGCGCGGCAAACACTATGGCCGGAACGGCGAGGCCATAGGGCCGCCAAGGGCGGGTGGCTGGCTGTTTCTTCGGCCGCCGGATGCAGCGGACGAGGGCGGCGGCAATGGCGGCGAAGACAAGTAGCAGGACCGGCAGGGCGAAGATTACGGACGGCTCGTTCTTGTAGTAGAGGCTGGTGCCCCGCCAAAGCATCCAGGCCAACAGGAGGCCCGGCAACAGCGCCGAAGCGCCGCGCCACGATGCCGGCAGGCGTAGCGCGTAGTCTGCCAGCCATACCGTCGCGGTCAGTAGCAGGCTTAGCACCAATCCGCCGAGCCATGCCTGGCTGAAAGTCAGGAGCAGGTAGCGGGCGGGCCAGTAAAACCAGCCGAAGTCTTGGTCGAGCATGAACTTCATCTGTGTGGCATCGGACGTGACAAAGTTCGCCTCTGCCGCGCGGGTGAACACGTCGCCATAGACGACTGCGCTGAAAACCCAGAACAGGAGAAATACGAAGCCATAGGGAAGCCAGCGGGCTAAGGCGCTGTTTTGCGCGGCTAAGGGGCGTCGCTGGCGGGTGGCTTCCGGCGCGGCTTGCGGCCGGGCCGCCTGGCGTGTCGGGGTGATTTGTTTTTTCTTCTTATGTGACATATCGTGCAAACATTAATGCAATTTCAAAATCCACGCAGAAACGGCCGCCAAAGTCGGATGGCGGCCGCTCCGGTTCAGGAAAGAACGGATGGCTGATAATGGTTAACGCACCATGACCTTTTGCCGGCCGACGAGATACAGGCCTGGAGCCAAGCCGCTGATTTCTGTCATAGGCTGTGTCGGCTGCACGGTGCGCAGCAGGCGGCCGTCGGCGGTGTAGACGGAGACGGCTGTGGCGCTTGTGCCGCGCAGCAGAATGCGCCCTGCGCCTCCTTCGGCCTGTATTTCATCCTGTGTCTGAGGAGCTTTGCCTATCGCGTCGGGGGTGTACCCATATTGCTTGTCCAGCCATTGCAGGCGTTGGCCGATCCATTCGCAGATATATTCCACGTCGGCCTGCAGGTCGGGGTGGTAGCTGGACCAGCGCCGGCTTTCGCGCTTGTCGGCCCCGCTTTCTGCAAAGAGGTCGGCGTAGGCGCGGAAGCGTCCTGTCAGTGCTGTTTCCGAAAATTGGGTTTCTCTCAGTTGGGCATAACGTGTAGCCAGCGAGTTGCGCCATGTCTCCGACGTGCTTGCCAGGCGGTCGTAGAGAGTCAGCGTACCATGCTCGTATGCCCAAAGGAAGGTTTCAAAGTCCTGACCTGCAGCGGTGTATTGGTCAGAACCGTCCCAGCGCCGTCCCCATGTACCGTCAAGGTCCCAAGGTGCAATGCCGATTTTTTTCGAGTCAGGGTCCTCTTGCTGGTTATAGTTGAAGAAGAACATGTTCTTCCCGTGGTTGTCCGTGGCAAGCATCAGCTCGATAAACAGATAGTAGTCGCGCAACACAGGGACATCGAAGTAGCTCTCCACGCTGTCGCGGAAAGTGGCGTCGCTACTTGTGGCCACAAAGTTGATGGCCCGCCAAAGCGGTCCCCAGTCGATGCGTTCGTCTTCATAGTCGGGGTAGTCCACTTCAAATTCGGCCCACGTTTCCTGTCCGTTGTTGTTGTCATAGGGCCTTGGCGCTGTGCCCGGATAGTGCTTGACGTCCGGTTCGTGGCCCATGAGGACCTCGTAGCACCACTGATTCGACTTGAAGAGCGTACCGCGGATGGCGTCGGGCTTGCCGTCTTCGGCCTCCTTATATTTTTTCAGTTTCAGTTGCTTGCGGTCCAGTTTTTCGGTCATGCAGTAGATGCCGTGGTACGTCCCGTTGAGGAATACTTCTACAAAACGGCCGCGTGTGCCGGTAAGGGCTTCGTCCTCGCGTCCGTCGCGCTGGTAGTAAGGCTGCGTGGCGAAGTCGTTCCACAGGTCGGTCGAGACGCGGTTGCGCATACAGGCCTGGTCTACGGTCATGGCGTCAAGAATCCAGTTGTTGTCCTCGCGCAGGCCGAAGAAAGAGCCGTCGGCCGATTCCCCGTCTGCGTCGCGCAACTTGATGGCGTAGCTTTTCTTGTCGTAGCTCAAGGAAGAAGCACCGCGGTAACGGAAGTCGGCCGTCCAGGTCTGGTCCTGTCCTTCCGTATCCGGGTCGGTCACGCGGAGTGTGCCGCGGGTATAGGTGTCGGAGTTGCAGCTCGGCACGTTGACTTCCACCAATGGCATGAAGGTGAATGCTAGCCGCACGGATGCGACCGGGTCTGAGGAACCGGCCGGGACGAGGTAGAGCGCATAGGTGCGCTTGCAGTTCACGCCGGGGACGGTCACGCTGCCGTCCGGTCCGGACGGCAGGCTTTCGATGCGCAGGGTGTAGTCTTCGCTGCCCGGGGCCATTTGGGCAGAGAGCACGCCTGTGAAGTCGCCTCCTCCGCGCAAGGTGGCGGGCAGCGGGCAATAGTATGTTTTTGCCGTGTTGTCGAAAACGAGTGCTTTGCCGTCCATGTAGACTTGTTGCACGTGGGCAAGGAAATCCGATGCGGCATAGGGTGTGTTCTGCGTCGCAGGCGGGGTGGGCGGGAAGTGGGAACTTTGCGCCGAGGCCTGTACGCCGAGGCACGAAAGGATACCGATAAATCCGCAAAAGGCGGAGCGGGAGATGTAAAAAGATAGGTAACGCATAGGCTTAGGATTTTGCCGTAAAAGTACATTTTTTTAATGAACGGAACAAAGTTTCGTTACCTTTTTCCGAAAAATGGAAGGAATTGTACCGGCGGTGTGCTGCGGACGCGCCGCCGGGACGGTGCGGAAGGTTGGTGCGGGCGGCTTCAGCGCCACGGGGCTTAGCCCACGGAAAACGGGCCTTAGCTTCGTGGCGACGAGGCTAAGGCCCGTGGCGGTGCGGCTGGCCGGGCGGCTGGCAAAGGGCGGGCGGCCGCTCCCTGCGTGGCGGCAGGGCCGGTCCGCGGCCGGGGTTATGGCCGCTGCAGGTTGTGGTAAAGGAGATACACTTCGTCGCGGCTGACGGGGCGGCTGTACATGCGGGCGGCCAATATGTCACCTTTCAGCGAGAACTGCGCCCGGCCGCCGGGATTGGCGTCGCCTCCGATGCCGATCCATTGGGCGGCGGCGTCGGCCGGAAATCCGAACGCGCCCTCTACGCTCATTTTCCCGGACGGCCTTCCGTCGACGTAGATGCGCATTTCTCCCGCTTCGGGGGCATAGGTGGCGACGACGTGATAGCAATGTCCGGCCTGTGCCGTGATGGAACTTTTCAGCGTTTTATAGCCTCCGCCTACGTGGCAATAGAATTGGATAAGTCCGCCGTTGCCCTGCTCGATGCCTGCGCCGCCTCCTTCTTGTGCGCTAAGTGGGCACACGTTGCCGGTCGTGGCCGGCCGGTAGAGCACTTCGAAGGTGAATCCCTGCGTGAAGGCATCGCGGATGGCCGCGTCGTCGGCGTAGTCGATGCGGTAGAAGCAGTCGGCCGAGCCGGAGAATGAGGCGCCGTCGCCTAAAGCTGCGTCGTGGCAGGGGGCAGGCGCTTCCGTCCCGGCGGCAACGCGGACGTGGCGCGGGGAAGCGTCCGAGGCTTTCCCCGCTTTGTCGAATTTCAAGTCGAAAAGGTCGGCTTCCGGGATGCGGGCATTGGCCGCGGGGTGGTAGACCGGTGTCTTGAAGGTTTCACCGGAAAGCGGTGCGGAGACGTTTTTATAGGAATCGAACGCACGGACGCGGGCCTGGAGCGTTTTTCCGTCGGGGATGCCTTCGAAGCGGACTGTGAGCGAGCGGGGCATGCGGCTGTTCAAGTAGTAGCCGGAAAAGATGCTGTTCGTGGCGACCGGGTTCCCGCCGTCGAGGAGTTCCACCACGTAGTGATGCACGTTTTCGTCGTCCTGTGCCTGTGGGAAACTGACGGTACAGCCCTCGTTGGCCACGTCGCTGACCGTGACGGTGCTGCCTGAGGCCCATTGCGGTGCCTGGCCGCCGTCGCGGGCGTCGGTATAGACGAACTGGCTGCCGTCGTGGGGCGCCTTGACCAGCCAGCGCGGCATGATTTCCTCGTCGCCATAGGTGTCCCACCGTTGGATTTCGACATTGTCGCTATGGTCGACGGTGACGATGCAGCCTTCCGTGACATAGTCGTACTGGGCCGGGTGAATGCCTTCGTTGACGACACCCGGCTCGATTTCGCTGTAAGTCACGCTGCCGTCGTTGATGGTCGTGAAATCGCTTTGATGGATGGAGCGCGGGTCGCCAAGGGGAAAGTGGGAATGACCGCCGAAAAGGATGACTTGGGGATAGCGCTTGAGCGTTTCGGTCAGCACGTTGGACCCCCATCCTCCTTCGCCTTCGCAAGTGCCGTAGACGGTGTTTTTGGGGGGCACGTGGGTGAAAACGAAAATGGGCTTGCCCGGATAGCGGGCTGCGGCGGTCTGGAGATTTTCGGCCAGCGCCTTGACCTCTTCAGGGGCGTAATCGTCCCATCCGCCACCGTTCATGCTTGTAGTGATGAACGGGTACCCTTTGATGTCCAGCAGGCGATGATAAGGCTGTTGGAGCACGAGGTAGTTCTGCTGCGCATGGTCCGCATAGTTGTCGTGGTTGCCCATCATGACGTAGACGGGCAAATGGGCGGGCACGACGGTTGTGTCGCGAAAGACTTTCTGAAACTGCTCGTACTGTTGGGGCAGTCCCCAGTCGGTGATGTCGCCGCAAATGAAGATAGCGTCGGCGTCGGGCTGGTGGGATAGCAGGTTGCGCAGGGCTTTTGGGACTTTTACCATAGGGCCTTCTCCCTCATGGTTGCCGAAGTGGGTGTCTGAGATGACAATGAAGCGCGGGCCGTCCGGTTCGCTTTCCCGGTTAAGGCCAGATCCGGGCACTTGGGCCGGCGCGCCCAGCCCCATGGTGCAGAAAAGGATGTAGGTGGTGGCTTTTTTCATGTTTTTTCGGAGTTAGTTTATTAAGGGTAACGATATGCGGGGGTAAGGGTTAGGGTGCACGTCAATGGCGTTGACAGGTCAATGCGTGGACCGGTGTTGCCCGTCCGTCTGGCGGGTGATGGATAAACTGTCCGGATGCCGGCGGGGGTGAAGCGGCCGGCGGGTCAAGGAATCAGACTGCCGGCGGTGGATGCTGTCGCGGGCCGACTGGGACTCTGCGTTGCGGCTCAAGGAGTCGGCGGTGGCGCGCATACGGCTGGCAATGCTATCGAGCGCATTAAGCGAGGATGTGTCAAGAGACGTGCTGTCTGTGATGGCATGTGAGGACGGCTCTGGGGCCGGTTCGGAGAGAATGTCTTCCATGGGCTCAGCCGGGGGGAAGTCTGTCTCCTCTTCCAGATCCACAGTAGGAAGCGCGTTTGCCGTTAAAGAGTCGGCGTCCGCAGGTACTTCATCTTTATCGCGGAGAATGGCATGTCCGCCAAAGGCAATGACTGCAAGCAGCCCGATGAGTGCCAGCAGGTTGCAGCAGCGGTCCAGCTTTTTGCCCGAATCCCTGTGTGGCATTTCATCGGGTACGGGGGGCGGTGTGGTCTTTTGTTCGTCCATAGTAAGGGCTGATTATTCGTCGTCTTCAAGGTCGAAGTCCTCTTCGAGGAAAACTGGTGTGCTGAATCCGTCGAGTGCGCGCCGTTCTTTCTTCGTGGGTCTGCCGGTACCCTTGGCCCGGTCGACGAATCCACTGATCCGGCTCATTTCAAGCAGTTCATACTGCTGCGGATCGGTGATGTTCTCCAAAATTTCCGGGAGCAGTTTGGCTCCGACACGCTTTTCGATGGGCTGAAGCACCCGGAAACAATATGTGACAGGCGGTTTGCGGACGCTTACCTTGTCTCCGGCTTTTACTGTCCGGGATGGCTTGGCCGCGGCACCGTTGATTTGGATGCGGTTGTTCTTGCAGGCTTCGGCGGCAAGTGTCCGCGTTTTGTAAATGCGTGCGGCCCAAAGCCATTTGTCTAATCTTGCTTCTTCAGGCGTACTCATGCTTGCTTCTTGTTGTAATGGTTCATGGTGAACTGTATGCCGGCGAGCGCGAAACTCTTAATCATTTCGCAGGCCATGTCAATGCGTTCGTCCATGTGGGCAAGGTCTTGCGGGGAGAACTGTCCTAAGACATAGTCAATCTGTCCCCCGCGGGGAAAGTCGTTGCCGATACCGAAGCGCAGACGGGCGTATTGCTGTGTGCCGAGCACAGAGGTGATATGCCTGAGTCCGTTGTGTCCGCCTTCGCTGCCGCCCGGACGCATTCGCAGCTGGCCGAATGGAAGGGAGAGGTCGTCGACGACGACGAGCAACTGCTCTATGGGGATTTTCTTCTCATTCATCCAATAGCGCACGGCGTTGCCCGAAAGGTTCATGTAGGTGGAGGGCTTGAGCAATGTGAGTGTCTGGTTTTTTACTTTGAGTGTGGCCACGAATCCGTAGCGTTTGTCCTCAAATACAAGATTGGACGCCTTAGCCAAGGCGTCCAATACTCTGAATCCTATGTTATGACGGGTTTGGGCGTATTCGTTGCCGATGTTTCCCAATCCGACAATCAAATGGTTCATAGATGTTTCAACGAATGAAGTTCACAAGTTGAGAAATCTGGCTGATGCCCACAAGTGGGCAAGGCTGCGTAAGCGGTAATTCCTGATCAGGCCTTGGCTGCGGCAGCGGCGCCCATGGCTGCGCGTGTCATCTTCACGGTGCAGACAATGACTTCTTTCGGCGTAACGAGCTCGAGCTTGTCGAAATGAAGGTCGCCAACTTTGATGCTTTTGCCTAATCCGAGGCTCGTCACGTCGATGTCGAGCTTTTCGGGGATGTCCTCGTAGAGGGCCTTTACGTTCAGCTTGCGTACCATTGTGATGAGACGGCCACCGGCGCGTACACCTTCTGCCAAGCCTTGGGGAGCGATAGGCACACCGACCGTAACAGGCTTTTCGGCGTGTACTTCATAAAAGTCAACGTGGAGCACGTTGTCCTTTACGGGGTGGAACTGTATGTCTTTGATGATGGCCTTATGGTCTTCACCGTCGATGTTAATGTCAATCAGGTAAATGTGGGGGGTGAAGACAATCTTGTTGATTTCCTTCTCGGAGACGGCGAAATGGATAGAGACGGGAAGTCCTTTCTCATCTCTCTTTTCACCGTAGATGATGCAGGGCACCATGCCGTTGCGGCGTACTTCTTTTGTGGCTTTCTTTCCTACGGTAGCACGGAGTGTACCGTTGATGGCGATTTGCTTCATAATTGAATCGTGTTACTCTAAATTAAGTTGAACTTGTATGCTTAATTCTCCATCACACAAGCCGGTGTTTCCGGCGGATGCAGGACAAAATCGGCGCAAAGGTAAGAAAAACCTGCTATTTGTACAAACGGCAGGTTGAAAAAATCATTTGACGCGAAGTAATGTCCTTTGTCAAAAATCGAAATCAATGCGGAAGTCCGCCGAATTCTTACCGAACAAAGGAGCTGAGCCTTTCATTTCTTCTTCGCCCTCGTCCTCGTCTTTGATAGGTTCTTGCCCCTCTGTGACGAATGCCGTGTAGGACGTTTGCGCATTGGGATTCTGAAACTTTGATGCTGAATCGTGTACGAAAGCTACCGCATTCTGGAACGCGGACATGAACCGCTCCACGTCTTCCCGGTAAAGAAAAATTTTATGCTTTTCGTATGTGGGGCGTGCATCTTGCTCGTTGTTGTCTTTGAGGCGTTTGCTTTCTGTGATGGAGATGTACAATTCGTTGCGGCGGTCCATCTTCACGTCTATGTAATAGATGCGCTTGCCTGCTTTCACGCTCCGAGAAAATAAGATCTCGTTATCCGCCTTCTCTTTCATCTGTTCGTTCATAGTCGTGCGTTTATTTTGAGGGTCAATAGGGTTATTTATATAGGTGTCCGTCGGAGACCAAAGACCATACAAAATTGCAACCAATTTTTTGAAGTACCAAAAAAACGGGAGAAAAATCTGCCGCACTCGTGTTTTTTTGTAATTTTGCACCGAGTTATTATTATAATTCTTAGAGTGGAATGATTAATAGGGAATTGATTCGGCTGAAAATTGTCCAGTTGGTATATGCGTATTATCAGAACGAGGGCAAGACTGTAGAGATGGCCGAAAAGGAACTTGATTTTAGTCTGGCGAAAGCTTACGAGTTATACCGTTATCTGTTATCCTTGTTGGTGAGCATGCGGCAGATGGCCGCCCGTAAGGACGAGAATATGCGTGCCCGCAGCAAGCGTCTTGGGACGATTGTGGAAGGTTTGACCCCCGACGGACAATTTGCGGCGAACCGTTTCCTGCTTCAGCTTGAAGAGAACAAGCAGTTGCTGGAATACCGGGAAAAGCAAAAGAAAGAGTGGGTCGAAGAGGAGACGTTTATCAAGAAACTCTACGGGAAGTTCATCGAGAGCGATATCTATCAGTTGTATTTGACAAAAGAGGATTTTTCGTATGACGCGGACCGCGAACTGATACGCAAACTCTATAAGATGTATGTCTGCAACAACGAGGATTTCGACAGCCTGTTGGAGGACCACAGCCTTTATTGGAACGACGATAAGGAAATAGTAGATTCCTTTGTTTTGAAAACCATCAAACGCTTCACGGCAGAGTCTACCGCAGAGCAGTCGTTGCTGCCGGAGTTCGCTTCTGAGGATGATCACGAGTTTGCCCGTCGTTTGCTTCGCGCGACGTTGGAGAATGCGGAGGAGGCCCGGAAACTGATAAAGGAAAACAGCAAGAACTGGGAATTTAACCGATTGGCTTTCATGGATGTGCTGATCATGCAGATAGCGTTGGCGGAAATAATGACTTTCCCGACTATCCCTGTGAGCGTCACGTTCAATGAGTATCTGGATATCGCCAAGGTCTACAGCACCCCGCGTAGCGCTTCTTATATCAACGGCTTGCTGGACCATGTCGTTAAAAAGTTGAGAGCCGAGAACAAAATTTTAAAATAAATTTTTTACAACTTAGGAAAGCTATGAACGAATTGTTGTTTGCGTTTTTGCAGAACGGCGTCCAGGGCGGTCAGTCTGCCCAAGGAAGTATGATGCCCACTATCATCATGATGGTAGTCCTGTTCGCCATTGTCTATTTCTTTATGATTCGTCCACAGAACAAGAAGCAGAAAGAAATTCAGAAATTTCGCAATGCGCTTCAGCCTGGGCAGGAAGTCGTGACGATTGGTGGCATTCATGGCACCATTAGGAGCATCGACGATACGGACCATACTGTGATGCTCGAAGTGGCCACCGGCACAAAAATCAAGTTTGAGAAGAGTGCTATCATGCCCAACGCAGCTGCCGCGCAGCAGCGTTAATTCCCGGCTGCTATGGAGCAGTCCAGCATAAGTAGTAGCCAACGCGTCATGGCCTCGCGGTTTCTTGTAGCCGGAGAGTGACGCGTTGGTTTTTCTTTCGTCTCAAAGACAGCGGCAGGCATTTGCAGAAACGGAGCGCACATGTTGTCAGCGCCAGTCAAGTCGAGTTATTACCATGAAAGTCTTTCGTAAAATCAAGGTCGCTTTTCAATACATCTTCCGCAGGATGTGGAATCGTCAGTTCCTTGTCTTCCTATTCTTTTTGGCATTGTCCACCAGTTTCTGGCTTTTCCAGACTTTGAATGAGACCTATGAAGAAAACTTTGCGTTGTCTGTCGAACTGCGCAATGTGCCGCGCGACGTGGTCATAACGACCGAGCTGCCGAAATCTTTACAAGTGGTCTTACGGGACAAGGGCACCACGCTGCTCAACTATAAATATGGAGACAAATTGCCAGCGGTCATTCTGGATTATAATACTTACGCCAATTCGTCCGGACATGTGCGTATCCTTTCCTCTGAAATTCTGCGTCAGCTCCGTCCGAAGTTGGCATCCGGGACAACCGTCGTCAGCTTGCGCCCCGATACACTCGAGTTCTATTATAATAACGGCAAATACAAGCGTGTCCCTGTCAGATTGCAAGGGCAAATTATTCCCGCGGCAGGCTATACTATCGCAGCGCAGCATATCCGTCCGGATTCGGTCTTAGTCTATGCGTCCAATGAACAATTAGATACGATAGACGCTGCTTATATACAACCGGTATATCTCCGTGACGTTTCTGCTTCGTTTTCAGAACGAATGGCATTCGTTTCGGTGCGTGGTGCCAAGTTCGTTCCTGCCGAAGTCGATTTCGATTTACGTGTAGACCGCTTGGTGGAAAAGCGGTTCTCGGTGCCCATTATCGGAAAAAACTTTCCCGAGGGTGAGCAATTGCGTACTTTTCCCTCACAGGTAGAAGTGATTTTTCAAGTCAGCATGGCGCTCTATCGCCGCATTCATCCGGACGACTTTACAGTCGTAGTGGACTATGCGCAACTACCTGCCGACAGCAACAAGTGCCGGTTGAGAGTGGAAGAGATTCCTGCTGGTGTCAGCCATGTGCGTTTAGCATCCGAGGAGGTGGAATATGTCATCGAGAATCTCTCAGCATCCCATCATTGACCCCGTCCGTCGCCGTATCGCTTTGACCGGGGGCATTGGCAGCGGGAAAAGCTATGTCTGCCGTCAGCTTGAGAGGCTGGGCTATCCCGTGTTTTATTGTGACGAAGAAGCCTGGCGCATAGTCCGGACCGACCCCGTTGTCCACGATGCTTTGGTGCAGTTGGTCGGCAGCCGAGTCTATACTCCTGACGGAGAACTGTGCAAGCCGGTTCTCCGGGAGTATTTATGTGGCGGGCAAACGAATGCCTCACAGGTCGATGCCATAGTGCATCCCAGGGTAGGGGAAGCGTTCGGTCAGTGGGCCGTAAGGCAGTCGTCTGCGCGGGTCTTCATGGAATGCGCCCTGCTCTTTGAGGCCGGTTTCAACCGTTATGTCGATGCTACCATCCTGGTCAGCGCGCCTTTGGAGATGCGCATTGCCCGCGTCATGTCCCGCGACGGCATATCCCGTTCAAAGGTTTTGGAATGGATGGCATTGCAGATGCCTGAAGCGGAGAAGGCCCGCCGGGCAGACTATATTGTCTTGAACGACGGAACTGCCGATATTGCGGCAGAACTTAAACGGCTGCTCGCCGGTTAAGTTTTTTTCAGATGGTCCGGTTTCCCATCTCATTCTAATCTGTTAACTTTGCCCTCGCATAAAATAAATGTAACAAATCAAAGATATTACAATGAAAGATACCATCTTGGCCATCGCCGGCCGTCCTGGTCTTTACCGCTTGGTTTCTCAAGGGCGGAATATGTTGATCGTGGAAACTATTGACGAAAAGCGTCGCCGTTTTCCTGCCGGCGTGCGGGACAGGGTCACATCCCTTAACGATGTTTCCATGTACACGGAGGGAGAGGACCGGCCGCTTATGGACGTGTTTGAAGCCATTAAGTTAAAGGAAGGCGGGAAGCCGACCGAACTCGACTTTCATAAGGCTACTCACGAACAGCTGGCCGATTTCATGACGGCTGTTTTACCCGATTACGATCGCACCCGTGTCTATGATACTGATATCAAGAAGCTCATACAGTGGTACAATATATTGATTACCAACGGCTATGACCAGTTTTCCGATAAGAACGGAGAAGATGCGGATGCCGTTGCCGCTTCCGAAGCCGATGCCTGATTTGCCGTTTGGGCAGACACATATCGCGAGGCGCCCATCCCAAGAGGCCGGGTGCCTTTTTTGTAGTCAGCCCGTAAGAATGAACAGATTCCTTTAATTCGTAAGATGCTGGACACAAATCCTATCTCGTGGGCACAGAATGTCATTTTGGCCGATGCGGACTATCTGGACCGCGTCGCTTTTGACCTTATTGTCAATTTTGAACGAATGATAAACCGCCCCATTCCTCCCGGCGATTTATGCCATTGGCTGGATTGCGTGGCTTTGGACGGCGGTCTTCGTCCGGGCGAAAATACCGTCCAGGCAATTTTCCTCCATTCCGCACAGGCCGGCACCCTTCAGAATCTCCGTCCGGGCAATTTCACGACGGAACTCGACGGCAAGGCTTTCCGCGACCAATTGGGTGAGTTCTCACTACATAGTTTCGCTGTCGAGCCAATCGTGTCGGCTGCCGACTTCTTCATAGAGTCGCTGGAGACTTTGGGAAACGCGCCGTCGGTGCGCCGTCTCATGGTTGTGGCCGATATGGACGCTTATGGCGGACGCGTGCAGCGTGCCGCGGCTGCTTTTAACGGGAAGGAGGTCGTACTCTTCTCCATGGAGCCGCTTTGCGGCCAAGGCTTCCGTCAGGAGATTCTGGGCTACTCTCTTATGAGCGCTTTGGGTATCCGTTCCGACGAATTGCCTTAACCTATTTTTGTGCATTCAAGCCATACTGTTTTTATAATCTTACCTAATCCACCTATGTATTCCAATCAAATGCTTGTTTCGGGAAAGTTGCGGACGGCCCGTCCTGGTAAGGGCCGTTGCGTTCCCTGCCGGTGTGCTTGCGCCGTGGCCGTAGCTTGGCTGGCTGCCTTGTCTCCCACCTGGGCGCAAAGCCAGCGGCCAGACCATGTGAACAATGCCGAGAACGCTTATTTCCCTGCTGTTTTTAACCAGGACGGCGGGTCGTGTGGTTCTGCCTCACGCATCGGCTATATGTTCACGTATGAAATCAACGCTTTCCGCGGGGCGGATGCCTCGCTTCCCGAAAATGTGTACCCGACCCATTTCACCTGGTTACTCACCAACAGCCATTCCGGCAAGGAAGGGATGGCTATGGCCAACGGCGTGCCCAATTCCATCGTTTACGGGGGGCCTACTTATTCGCGCCTTTTTGGAAACCAGGACTGCGCTGACAGTGATTTCGGATGGATGCAAGGATACGACAAATGGTATTCTGCCATGTTTAACCGTATATCCCGCAACAGCTTTTCTCCTTACGCACTCGATACTGAAAAGGGGCGTGAGTTTGTGAAAAACTGGCTTTGGAACCACCAAGGCGACTCCGATTTCAAGGCCGGCGGTATCTGTGGCATCGGCGTGGCCAGCGCCTGCAAGCAGGCACCCATCGCGGACGACCCGCAAGGCATCAACGCCGGGGTCGGCGTGGTCGGGCAGAAATATGTGACCCGCTGGGGCGACGGCGTAGACCACGCCCTGACCATCGTAGGATATGACGACCGCATCGTGTTCGACCTTGACGGGAACGGCAAGTTCGGCGAAGAGGGAAAAGACGAGAAAGGTGCGTGGATAATCGTCAACTCCTGGGGAAACGGCTGGGCCAACCACGGCTTCATTTACTGCCCGTATAAATACAGTTTCCCCGTCCGCCAGAATGAAGGCGGCGCCTGGCAGCCAGAGTTTTACCACGTCCGCAAGAACTACCGTCCGTTGCGCACCTTAAAAGTGCGGATGAACTACTCGCGGCGCAGCGAACTGAAACTGAGCGTCGGCGTCTCGGCCGACTTGAACGCGACGCGGCCCGATGTCGTCATCGACATGGAGCACTTCAAATTTGCCGGCGACGGGCGTTCTGACCGTTCCAAGCGAGGCCTGGAGGCCCGCACGCCTATGCTGGGAAAGTGGGCCGACGGAAAACTGCACGAAGAGCCTATGGAGTTCGGCTACGACCTGACGGACCTGACTCTCGGGTTCGACCGCAGTCGTCCGCTCAAGTATTTCTTTATCGTGCAGACTTCTCCCGAGGCCATCGGTACCGGGCGGCTTGAGACTTGCGGCGTGATTGACTATGAGTTCGACCGTAGCGGCATCGAGACGCCGTTCGATTCTATCGGGCGCGGGGTGCTTTTGCCCAGCCACGGCGCCCGCACGGTCTTCACGGCAGTGGTGCAGGGCGAGCCGCTTTTTGCCCCGACCAACTTGCGTTGGGTGGGCCGCACCCTTGCCTGGTCCGCTCCGCAGCAGACGCATTACGAGCGTCGCGGCTACGTGCTTTATCGCGATGGCCAGCCGGCCGATACGCTTCCGGCGCACCCGGAAAGCTACGCCGGTCCGCTTACGCCCGAATCCACTTATGCGGTGGCCGCACTTTATGCAGTAGGCGATACTCTGCAACCTTCCGTCCGGACTTCGTCCGTCCGGCTGATGCAACGTCCCGCCGACGGGCAGGCCTTGCACCTCGACAGCAGCGGCTTTGTGATACCCGGCGTCTTTGCCAGCCGTATGGACCATGCGACCATTGAGTACTGGTTGCGTCCGCGCTCGTGGCGCAACTGGAATCAGACGGTCGGGCCGGGCTGGGGCAACTTCCTCATGCACGCCAACAACGACGGCTCTTTCACCGCAGGCTGGGATGCCCATGCACGGATAGACACGCGGCCGGGCCTGGTACGTACCGGCGAATGGATGCACGTGGCGCTGACCGTTGCGCGCGACACCATGACGCTCTATCTGAACGGCGAGCCTGTCGACACGCTGCGCGGACGCCGCCGGCACGGATTGGGAGGCTTCGGCGACCTGCCTTTCGGCAACAGCGCTGCAGGGGCCATAGACGGCGACCTTGCCGAGGTGCGTGTCTGGAACACGGCGCGCACGGCCGAGGAGATTCGCAGCGCAATGCACCATTGCTATGCTGCGGCAGGAATTCCCCCGACGTTGCTCGCTTACTATCGCGGCAATGTGGATCAGAGCGACTCGACTGCAGTACTTTACGACTACGTCGGCGACCGTTCCGCACCGCTTGCCTCGTTCGGCCATTTTGCCGTGGCTTCTTCACAGCCGGAAGTGAGCCTTCCTTCCGGCGCTACGGTCGCTTACCGTAAACCGGCGGGCAAACTTGTGGCCGGCAATGAATATGGATTCGAGGCACTGTGCTCCCCGGCTGTTTCAGAGACGGAGTGGACGGTTGCCTACACGGATGGGGAGAAGCGCGACGAGCTTTATTCCAGTATTTCCTCGGCTAAGCCCCGTTTCGTTTTCCCTAAGCCCGGTATTTACGAAGTGACGTTGGCCGGACGCACTGCCAGCGGACAAAGCGTCAGCCATACGGACACGGTGAGCGTGGCCAAGGAGACTTTCGACGCGGAATTCCGTTTTTCACAGTCTGAAGGTGCGGCAGGCGAGCGCATCAGCTTCCTACCGCTGAAACCTGTTCCCGGCCTGCGCTATGAGTGGACCATGAAAGGCGCCGACTCCGTTTACGCCGCAACTATGAATGCGGCCGCCACATATCCTACGGCCGGCGACTATCGCGTGAAACTTGTCGTGACGGACCCGGCCACGGGACGCCGCCGCCATGCGACCGAGCGGCTGCGTGTACATAACGTGGCGCCCGACCCGGCCTTCGAGCTTTCGCCCATGGTCTTGCAGCGCGGCCAGAAAGTGACCCTGACAGACCGCAGCCGTTACCAGCCGACCTCCTGGCAGTGGGCCGTCGACAGCCGCCGTATGGCCTACCGTGCCGAAGGGCGGACTGCGGAACTGGAAATGATCGCTCCCGGCGTTTACGACGTGACGTTGACCGTGGCCAACGAGGAAGGCACACGGTCGGTAACCCGCAAGGCCGCATTGACAGTCTGCAACGCCGACAGCAAGAACGGTCTGAACTTCGGCAACCAGGCTGCCGCCGTGACGGCAGAGGGAAATCCATTGGGGGGAGCAGTTTCCGCCATGACGCTGGAGTGGTGGATGAACGCGCGCACGGCCGACCGCTTGGCCGGTATGGGCGACGCGGCGGCTACCTGGCAGCTGGTGGGCGAGCGTAACGGCCGGCTTACTTTCTGGGCCGACAGTGCGAAGGTCGCTACCGGTGCGGACTTTGTGAAGTTCGGCCAGTGGCACCACTATGCGGTCAGCTTCGACGGCGGAAAGGTGACTTTCTGGCGCGACGGCGAAGCCGTGCACACGGCTACCTTGAAACGCGGCCAGAAAGAAGTGGCGCAATTGCCCGACATAGCCGCTTTGCGCCTTGGCGGCGAGGTCACGCCGATGAACGCTGTGATCGACGAGCTGCGCCTATGGGGTAAGGCTCTCGATGCCTCAACCTTGCAACGTTATGCCAATGCCCCCGTGGCCGACGTTTCCGCTGCACAGCGCGCGGACGGTTTGTGCCTCTATTATGACTTTAACCAGAACGGCGGGGATGTGCGCGATGCAGCCCGTCCGGAGCGTGCCGGACGCCGCACCGGTTTCGGACCCGAC
This sequence comes from uncultured Prevotella sp., assembly GCA_902464615.1. Lineage (GTDB taxonomy): Bacteria > Bacteroidota > Bacteroidia > Bacteroidales > Bacteroidaceae > Alloprevotella. The sequence goes on from CABQKA010000004.1 coordinate 27,965, forward strand.
GGCGATGCCTGGGGATTGTCGTCGGGCGTGTTCAGCCTGAACTTCGAAACGCCGATGGAAGACCTGACGGCACAGTGCCTCCCTCCCTCGGCACGTCCTTTCGCCACGACCGGGCAAACGGTCAATACGAAAGATGCCAAACGTTTTGAGGCCTTCCGCTCGGAAGCTACGGCTAACGGATGGTTCGTGGAGAACTATGCCGGCACGGACACGCTGCGCACCGGTGTCCACGTGGACCATAACAAGAGCGACGCGCTGACGGTGACGACCGGATGGGACGGTTTCGCCCGCTCTTTGGACAACCATAAGTTCTACTGCACGGTGAAACTGCCGGCCGGCCGCTACGAGCTGGCCGTGGAGAGCGAAAACGGCCTGCCCGGCGGAGGCAGCCGCCTGGTAGCCGCCGCCGGAAAAGGGCTGCCAGACCTTTCCGATGTGGACGGGGCCATAGCTTCCGCACCGCTCTCGGACGGCCGCATGGCTTTTGTCTTGGACCGTGAGACGGAAATATCGTTGGGCATACTGTTCCAGCTACAAGGCAATTCGTGCATCACTATTGACCGGATTTGCCTGCGTCGTACAGCGATGCAGGAACCGTAAGGGCTACGGCCTGACCGGTACGCTAAAAAAATAGCCCCCCGGAAACGAAGGACAGGGAACTGTTCCTTACGTTTCCGGGGGGCGTCGTTTGGTTCTGTAGTCTGGCGTTGCGGCTGTCAGAACTCTTGGGCCAGCTCGTCCCACCTGGTGCAGCATTCCTCCATATTGGGAAAAAGGAGGTCGGCCCCTTCGTTGAGGAGAGTGCTGTCGGGCAGCGGGCCGGTGTTTACGGCAATGGTGAAAATCCGTGCTGCCACTGCCGACTGCACGCCAAGGGGTGCATTTTCGACAACGATGGCTTCCCATGGCTGTAAACCGGCTTTTTCCAGCCCGAGGAGGTAAGGCTCGGGCGACGGTTTCCCATGCTTGACATCCTTGCTTGAGACTACATGTTCCGGCGAGAAATATCCGGGATAGCTGTGTTCCAAACGGTCGAGCAACGAGCGCTGGCCGCTTCCCGTAACAACGAAAATGCCCATGCCCGAGGCTTTTACCTTGGCCAGCATGCCGGCTGCGCCAGGCATGGGCGCAGCTTCGGGGCACATGTTGAAAAGGCGGCATTTTTCTGCGTAGATTTGCTCGATTTCTTGCTCTGTGGCCTCGCGGTGCCAGCAGCGCCGGGCCAGGATGTTGATGGTCGATGCTCCCGTGCGGCCTTCGTGCATGTAGGCTTCGTGTGGAGTCATTTCCAGTCCGAACTGGGTGCAGACCTGTGCCCAAGTGTGGGCGTGGTTGGGCATGGAGTCGAAAAGCACACCGTCCATATCGAAAAGCACGGCCTTCGGGGAGAATGCCTCGAAGCCGTGCTTTGTCAGATAGTGTTGTATCGTTTTTTCAAACATAGAAACAGTCAGAACAAACGGTGAAACAGGTCGCCCGGTAATGCCAGCCAATGCTGGCCATTGGCCCGGACGAATGGGAAATCAGCGGGTCAGACGCTCGCGGATGGCTTTGCTCTCGGCTTCGTAGCCGGGCTTGTCGAGCAGGGCGAACATGTTTTTCTTGTAGGCTTCTACGCCAGGCTGATTGAAAGCGTTGACGCCGAGCAACTGTCCGCTGATGCCGCAGGCACGTTCGAAGAAATAGATGAGTTGGCCAACGTAGTAAGCATTGAGTTTAGGGAGCACAATGCGTATATTGGGCACCCCGCCGTCGACGTGGGCCAGCTGTGTGCCCAGTTCAGCCATCTTGTTGACTTCGTCCACCCGTTTGCCCTCCAGGAAGTTCAGGCCGTCAAGGTTGGCGTCGTCGTGCGGGACGTGGAGCGTATGTTCCGGTTCTTCGACGGAAACGACGGTCTCGAAGATTGTGCGTTCGCCTTGCTGAATCCATTGGCCCATGGAGTGAAGGTCTGTGGTGAAGTCTACGGCAGCGGGGAAGATGCCTTTCCCGTCCTTGCCCTCGCTTTCTCCGTAGAGCTGTTTCCACCATTCGTTCATGTAGTGGAGCTTGGGCTGGAAGTTGACAAGGATTTCAATCTTCTTTCCGGCGGCGTAGAGGGCATTGCGCAGTGCGGCGTAGCGTTCGGCTACGTTTTCTTCGTAGGGGACTTGGCTGCCGGTGGCTTTTTCCATGTCGGCCGCTCCCTGGAGCAGGGCTTCGATGTCGAAGCCGGCGCAGGCGATGGGCAGCAGTCCGACCGGAGTGAGCACGGAGAAACGTCCGCCGACATTGTCGGGTATGACAAAGCTCTTGTATCCTTCACGGTCTGCCTGTGTGCGTGCGGCGCCGCGGTGGGCATCCGTGATGGCGACGATGACTTGGCGTGCGACGTCGACGCCGCGTTCTTCTTCGCAGAAACGGCGGAGCAGGCGGAAGGCCAAGGCTGTCTCGGTCGTCGTTCCGGATTTGGAGATGTTGATAACGCCAAAGCGTTTCCCTTTCAGATAGTCGCACAGTTCGGCCAGGTAGTCCTCGCCAATGTTGTTGCCGGCAAAGAGCATGACGGGATTCTTACGCTCCGTCTGAAGCCAGTCGAAACTGTTGCCCAAGGCTTCAATGACGGCACGGGCGCCCAGATAGCTGCCTCCGATTCCGGCAACGACGATGACGTCGCACAGTTCGCGCAGGCGAGTGGCAGTTGATTTCAGATCGCCAATCAACTCGGCCGGGAACGTGGAAGGCAGATGAAGCCAGCCTAAAAAGTCATTGCCGGGGCAGCTGCCGCTTTCGAGCGCAGTCTGTGCGGCCTTTACATTTGAAGCCCATGCCTCCATGGCGCCGTCGGCCAAGAAACGGGCTGCTTTGTCAATTTCCAAACGAAGATTTTCCATGTTTGTAGTAACTTGTTGATATTGAATAATCAAATCCGTAGGTGGTAAAGTCCCGTACAAATTTACGGCAAGACGGGAGAAGGACCAAGCGGCAGGCCGTTTTTTGTGGGGCTGGCGGTCTCTTTCACGGTGTGTTTCGGCTCAGGCCCGTTGCGGCGCAGGTTGCAGCATGTCCCGCAATATTTGCACCGCATCCGCTACGCTTCTGACTTGGGCAATGCTCATGCGGCGCTTGTCGTGGTCCTGCCGCAATTGGCATGTGCGGTAGTGCGAGGTTGCGTAGGCCAGGATGTTGCCGAAGACCGCGCTGGAGTAGAAGGGGCTGTCAATGCGGGATACGAAGTAGAGCGTCAGACGTCCTTGTTTGAGAACGAGGCGTTCGGCGCCGGCCTGGCGTCCCAGACGGCGGAGCGGCGAAATAAGCAGCAGTTCTTCACCTTCGGCGGGAAGAGGCCCGAAACGGTCCTCAAGCCGTTGGCGGAATTGCTGGAGTTCCTCGTCGGAAGAAAGGCTGTCGAGCTCGCGATAAAGTAGCATACGCTCGGCGCTCCCGGGAACGTAGTCCTCCGGAAGATACGCGTGCAGGTCGCAGTCTACGGTGCAGTCGTCAACGAAATCTTCTCCGCTGAGTTGGATGGTGCGTTCGGGGGCGTCGGCAAACAGTTCGGCAAACTCATCGTTTTTGAGTTCGGCTACCGCTTGAGCCAGGATTTTCTGATAAGTTTCATAGCCAAGGTCGGCTATAAACCCGCTTTGTTCAGCTCCCAACAGATTTCCTGCGCCCCGGATGTCGAGGTCTTGCATGGCGATGTGTATGCCGCTGCCTAAGTCGCTGAAGTTTTCGATTGCCTGCAGGCGGCGCCGGGCATCGTCGCGCAGTTGGGACAGCGGCGGGGCCAGCAGATAGCAAAAAGCCTTCCTGCCAGCCCGGCCGACTCTGCCGCGCATTTGGTGCAGGTCCGACAAGCCGAAGTGGTGAGCGGAGTCAATAATGATCGTGTTGGCGTTGGGGATGTCGATGCCGTTTTCGACAATAGTCGTCGAGATGAGAACGTCGTAATCGTAATTGACGAACCCCAAAATAATCTTCTCAAGTTCGGCAGGAGGCATTTGTCCGTGGCCTATGGCGATGCGGGCATCCGGAACATATTTGTGGACCAAGTCTGCGAGATGGGGCAACGAGGCAACGCGATGGGTAACAATATAAACCTGGCCGTTCCTGCTCATTTCAAAATTGATGGCCTCGGCGATGATTTCGTGGCCGAACGTATGTACCTCGGTCTGGATAGGGTATCGGTTGGGTGGAGGTGTCTGGATGACGGAAAAGTCGCGTGCACCCATCAACGAGAATTGGAGGGTGCGGGGAATGGGAGTTGCTGAAAGGGTAAGCGTGTCGATGTTGACTTTGAGCTGCCGAAGTTTTTCTTTGACAGCCACACCGAACTTCTGCTCTTCGTCGATGATGAGCAAACCGAGGTCCTTGAAGCGGACGCCTTTACCTATGAGTTTATGTGTGCCGATAATGATGTTGATATTTCCTTCGGCAAGATCTTTGAGGACGGACTTCGTTTGTTGTGTGGAGCGTGCCCGGCTCAAATAGTCTACACGGACCGGGAAATCCTTAAGACGGTTGGTGAATGTCTTGTAGTGTTGCCATGCCAATACGGTGGTGGGGACGAGGACGGCCACTTGCTTGTTGTCGCACGTGGCTTTCAAGGCAGCGCGGACGGCAATTTCCGTTTTCCCGAATCCAACGTCGCCGCATACGAGGCGGTCCATCGGACGCGGACTTTCCATATCGGCTTTAACTTCGCGCGTGACTTTGAGCTGGTCCGGCGTGTCTTCATAGGCAAAACTTGCTTCCAGTTCGTGCTGTAGGAAAGTGTCGTGAGAGAAAGCAAAGCCTTTTTCTTCTTTGCGGCGTGCGTAAAGACGAATGAGATCGCGCGCAATGTCTTTTATTTTTTTCTTGGTGCGGTCTTTCAGTTTTTCCCATGCCCCTGTGCCCAAACGGCTCAGGTGTGGAGGCTCTCCGTCTTTTCCTTTATATTTGCTTACTTTGTGCAGGGAATGGATGGATACGAATACTACATCGTCGTTTTGGAACGTCAGTTTAATCATTTCCTGGCTGTTGCCGTCAGGGCCGGAGACGCGGACCAATCCGGCGAAGCGTCCTACACCATGGTCGACGTGGACTACGTAGTCGCCTGGCTCAAACTGCATGAGCTCTTTGAGCGAGAGGGCCATTTTTGCGTCGCGTGCATGGTCACTGCGCAGGTTGTATTTGTGGAAACGGTCAAAGATTTGATGGTCTGTGAAAAGGCAAATGTGCAGATCGTTGTCTGTGAAGCCTTCGTGCAAGGTGTGGGCAACAGCCTGGAAAGCGCATCCGCCCCCAGTCTCGTCAAGAATGTTGCGCAGACGTTCGTTTTGTTTGGGACTGCCAGCGAGAATATATAACTGATAGCCAGATGCGAGAAGTTCGGTAAACGAGGTTCGCACGAGTTCGAACTTTTTGTGATAGAGCGGCTGCGGTGTAATGTGGAAATGAACTACAGCCTCGGCTGTTCCTGTCGGGCGCGTGCCGATTTCTATGCATTGTAGAGGCTGAAGCCCACGGAACAGTCTTTCGCCATTGATAAGGCGTGAATCGCGGTTGAGTCGTTCAAACCGTTCATCTTCTTCTATTTCGGATGTGGCTTCCTGCTCAAGGATGGCTTGCCGTGCGAATCCTTCTTTATATATATTATTGACCGTATCGTATATGAAAGCCTTATCGCGGACTACCAAACAGGTGTCAGGGGGCAAACAATCGGGGAACGGGCGGAGTTGGCTGTCAATCTCTTGCAGGTCGGGCACAATGCTACCTTCCTTCAGGCGTTCCTTGGACAGCTGCGTTTGTACTTCAAAAGTTCTGATGGAGTCGATTTCGTCGCCGAAAAAGTCTATGCGGTATGGGAAGTCGGATGAGAATGAATACACGTCAAGGATGCTGCCTCGTATGGCGTATTCCCCCGGTTCGTAGACGTAGTCCCGGCGTCTGAATCCCAGATTTTGTAGGCGTTTCCCTAATTCTGTGAGGTCTTGTAAATCGCCTTCTGCCAAGTGTATGGAGTTGTCCGTGATGGTTTTCCAAGAAGCGACACGCTCTGCGACGGCTGCGGGATAGCTTACGATGTAGATTCGGCGTGACGCAGATAGAGCACCGTCATTGTCCTCCGTAACAAGGCGCGAGAGCCGGTTGAGCACTTCTGTCCTCAAAATTTCGTTGGCAGCATCGCGTTGGGCGTATTTCACGGCCCGGCGGTAGGTAGATGGGTAGAAAAGTACGAAATCGTCGCCTAACAATTGTACGAGGTCGTGGTAAAAATAGCCGGCTTCCTCTTCATCATTGAGTAGAAACAGGAATGGACGTTCTGTTTGTAAGCGTAATGTCAATGCCGCAAAGACGACTGGGGCAGACGACGCACGCAGCCCTTCGCAGAAAACGGCGTTGGGCGCTTTCTGTTCTAATATCTTTGTCAGGCCCGCTATTTGAGAATGTCTGGCGTATAAGGGTAATAGTTCTTTTAGGTCCATGTAAGAATCGGCTGGCAAAACAGAGCCGCCCACCGGAAGGGCGGACGGCTCTGGAAAGGTTTTTTCTGTAAAAGCTTTTAGAACTTGTAGCGGTTGTCGACTATCTTGTTCTTTAATTGCAAGGCTTCAATGATGTTGTTGTTCTGGCCGAAAATGGTGCTCATTTGCCGGTATGTCTGCTCCATTTGCGCTTGAGCGGCATTGAAGGTTTGTGTTCCGGCTTTTTTCGAGATAACTTGGACAAGATACATCCCGTTTGCACCTTTTACCCATCCGGTGTTCTTTCCTTGCGGGGTCCGCTCGACGGCACCGGCTACTGTGGGTTCGTATGAGGCGAAGTATGTGATAGAGGCTTCCGGCTGGTCCGATACTTCTGCGCCCTTGACGGACTTAGCCTGTTCCGGTGTTTTCACATTCTTCAATTGAGCCATTAGCTTTTCAGCCTTTTTGTCTTGTATGACTAAGGCTTCAAGTTGCCGTTTTACGCTCGGTGCATTCCATTCAAGATATTCTCCGTCGTTGATGCCCGCGATGCAAAGCACCAGCAATTGGTCGTTGTTCTTTCCACATTCGTAAACTTGGGATATTTCTCCTACTTTGGCGTCTCCGTAGGCCCAAGTAAAGGCATCCTTAGCTCCTTCGCCGCCAATTGAAACCCGGGCGGTCATGGCGTCGGAAGTGTTCATTCCCGGCAACTCCAACAGTGTGTAGCCACTCTTATTGGCATTCTTTTCCAGAGCCTCAAGGGATTTGTTCTTGGCCAGGAATTCAAACAAGGCGCGACGCTTGTTGTTGTAGGTCTCTTGTGAGAATGTAATCGGATATTTGGCTACTGCGATGTTATATTTAGCAGAGGGGGCTTTTGTTGCCAATACTTGTGTTACCACGTAGATGGGCTGACCCGTTTGCGGATTTTGTACAGTGTAGTAAGCCACTTCTCCGGATGCCATTTGGCAGATGTCTGTGTAGGCTGTCTGGCCGCTGTCTGTGGCGGTCGCATGTGCGTCAATGTAGTAGCGGGTAGCATTCCACGTCGTATCGCCTTGTAATCCGTATTTTTGTACGAGGTCGTTATGCTGTTTGGCCAGTTCCTTTATACTCTTTCCGCTTTTGACAGCTGTGATAATGCTGTCTGCCAAAGACTTGCTGTCTACGGCAAACTGGCATGTCTGCATGGAGTCTGGAGAAGTCTTGATTCCCACAAGTTTGAACGTCGAAATGTATTGAACGCCATTGCGGTCTCTTGCCTCAATTGTCGTGGGCGTTACTTCGCCTATGCTCATGGAATCGATGGCGCTGGCCACATTGGCCAATCCGTTTTGCGAATAATTATCTTTGGGCAGGTAAACGTATGAGTAATTGATCTCTGTCTTGGAATTTTTCATGATGCCCTCTACGGCTTCCATCGTGTTCACTTTGCGCAGTGTGTCTTCAATGGCTTTCACCTGCTTGAAGATGTTGTCTTGGTCTTGTGCGCTGGCTGTGACGGTCACGTTGATGGCTTTCAAGTCGCGCGAAGGGTACGGGTTGCGGAATAATTCCTTGTATTCTTTGTATTTTTGCTGCAACTCTTCGTCTGTGACCTTGATATCCTTGTCTGCAATGGTGGAGTAGGGGACTGTGGCCATCTGCAGGTTGTAAACGGTGTTGTTTTCGTCGAAAGTCATCTTGGCCGTAATGGGGTTGGCCGTGATGCCGGCTTGGAGTACTGCCATATATTTGTTCATGAGCAATTCTTGCGGAATTTGGCTTTCACAATAGAGGCAGGCATTTTTCAGATTCATATACAGTTCGGCTGCTTCAGGATTCTGTTTTTGCAGCTGGCTGATTTGCTGGTCTGCCGATTTTAAGAATTGCTTATAGGCTTCCACGGAGGGCTGGCCCATATAGTTGCCCATGAGAATCATGATTTTTTGCGCGTAGCTGACTTGGGCCAAATTAATCTGGCCGTACTGCATCATCTGCATGATTTGTTGCAATTGCTGGGGCGTCACGCTGGTCAGGGCATTTTGAACGTCTTCTTTTGTTACTTGTAGGCCTAGGCGCTCTGCTTGCTCTGCGATAGTTTGTGACTGTATGAACTTAACCCAGATTCCTTGGCGGATATTCTCTTTTTCCTCTTCCGTAATGGAGCCTAAAAGCAGGCTTTCCAGGTTTTCTTCGTTGCTGACCTGAGATTCAAAATCCTCGTATGTCAGCTCTTTACCGTTGATTTCTCCTTCAACGTTCGGACGGGAGCATGAATTGAAGTCCGTCAGAGTGACGATGAAGAGCAAAAGGGCGCCTCCGATGACCGACATCAGCAGGGCCGGTTTGTTTCTAAGTGTTTGTAATGCAGCCATTATTGATTTGTATTTTTATTTGTTTCCTGTTTTTGAAAAGGGGCACACGTCCTGTTTTTCGTGCGCCGCGCAAAGTTATAAAAAAAGATAATATAAGACGATATTTTCCGGCTAATTTTGGTCTTTGCCGGTGCTGATGCGTTCCGGTTCCTCTTGCACGGGGCGTTGCGGCGGGGCTGCTGAACGCAGGGGTGCGCCCACTGTATCCGAGGGGGATGCAGCCGGTCCGTCGTCTTCTGGCATAGGCATGAAGCCGCTGGTCTGCTTGATGTGGTAGTCGGTCATCTGTTCGTTTGACATGAACCAGTTTCCCTCTAATTCGCGGTCGGGAGTGACGATGTGCATGTACTTGTTGGAATAGAGCAGATGGCGGTTCATATCCCAGAAGAGTTCTTCCGTGTTGAACGTTGTGCCGTTTTCCATGTTTTTAATGAATACCCGGCCACGCAGTTCCCAGAGGTTTTGGTTGTACCAATAAGCTGTGTCGGCTGTGATGTACAGGTTGACGCGGAAATAGTCGTCGTAGCGTTCCAGAAAAATGCCTTTCGGAAATTCTTGGCGTGGCGGGCGGGTCTTGTCGTAGACCAGCCATTCTTCGGCTACGATTTTGTAGCGCACATAGCCGGAATCCGATATCAGTTTCGACACTCCGCGTGTCACCATGACGGCCATGGAGTCGCGTTCTGTAATGGCGTCCCCCATTGGTGGGGGGTCGCTTCCGCAGGAGGCGATAGCCAGGGCTATGGACAAGGGGAGAATCCGTCTTATTCCACTTTCCATTTCATGAACCAGCGCTCGTTGAAAGAAATGCCAATGCTGATACGCAGGTAGTTCTCGGTAATCATGCCGGGTACTTTGGGATTTACGCGCTCATATTGGGCTGAGATGTTGAGGAGCGAGCGATTATTGTAGAAATTGATGATGGGCAGTGCCACGCCGAGGCTCACTTGATAATCGCGCGGTCCGTCTTGACCGTTTATCCGCGTGTAGGGACTTGTGAAGGCAAAGCCTGCCCGGTAACGGATGAGGTCGCGCCAGCGCACGCCGTTGGGGTTGTGCATGTATTCAAATCCGACCGTGATTTTGTGCATGTCGGTGTAGTTTCCCGTGCGCGCTTCGTAGTGTGGCTGTCCGGTCAGCTCGTCCATGAAGAGTTGGGGCGACTTTACGTCTTGCCATTTCTGCAGAGTGTAGTCCGCACCGATGCGCAGCCGGTCGTCGTGCGTCCATGTCAGGCCGATGCCGAAGGAGTGGGGCAGGGCGTAGGCATTGTGGGCTACGAGTGTGTCGCCGATAACGGTGTTGTTCTGGATGAGCTGGTCATAATATAGACCGTTGGAGTTGATGTCGTGCCCAAGACCGTAAGTCAGGCCGAGGGTCAGCATGTTCTTTTTATTGATACGCTGTTCGTACTGCAGTCCGAAGTCGGCTTTGTATGTACGGATATCGGCGGCATATTGCCGGCGGCGCGATGCGATGTCGGCATCGCTGAACGAGGCCATGATGGTGTGTGTCATGTCGCCCCACAGGTAACCGACGTTTGCGCCGATGGAAATGCGTTTGAACGGTTTCCATCCTACGCCCAGGTAGACTTCGTGCAGTCCGCCGTCGCCCGAATACGATTCGGTCTGGACGATTTCCCCCGTGTTTTCTTGCAGGGTCTCGCTGTGGCTCATGCTGTAGCCGATGGTGCTGTAAGGCAACAGGCCCAACGAGATGCCGAGGTTGCGCGAGGCCCGGAAGCCCATAGTCAGATAGTCGAACGAAGTGTTGCGGGCGTTGATTTTCCTTCCGTTGCTTTCCAGATTGGCGTTTTGCAGGGTAAATCCTGCATCGAACAGGAAAGACAAGGAGTCGATGGAGGAATATGATGCCGGGTTCTTGCTGTTCAGCTCGGTTCCGTTGCGCATACCGTAGGACAGGCCGGACATGGCCCTGTTGAAGCCTTGCCCGCCGTCGCTGAGCAAGCCGAAACCATAGCGGGAATATGGTGAGTTGCTTCCATTGGTCTGCGCCAAGGCTTGGTCTGGGCCAAAGGCTAAGGCAACGGTCAGCAGCAGAGCGTATCCTGTCCCTGACGCTTTGCGGCGGCAGGGGACATGGCGCTTGCTTCCCTTTTTCTGAATGTTCATATAGGATGGAGTTAGATGGCTAATGTGGAATGGCAGTCGCGTGGCCCGTCTTATGATTCCTGCAACAGGCGGTTGAGGCCGCGTGCCACAAGGTGGCTGTCTGTCATCAGGTTTTGCCGGACTGCGTCGCTGAAAGCGAAGTGGTCGCCGCCGGTGAGGAAGATGCGGAGTCCGGGGTAGCGTTTTTGCCAGTGGCGGATGCAGCCTTGCAGTTCGTATCCGATGCCGCGCACCACCCCGGTACGGATGGCCGTCTCGGTGTCGTAACCAAGGTCCGGGGCCGGCCCGTCTGCGTCCACGCGGGGCAGTTGGGCCGTGCGCGTGTGGAGTGCTTCCAGGCGCATCTCCACGCCTGGCGATATGTTGCCTCCTAAGTAGTTTCCTTCAGCGTCTACAAGGTCGTAGGTGATGCATGTTCCTGCGTCGATGACGAGCAGGTCTGTGGCCGGTTTCAGGGTTACGGCGCCCACGACTGCTGCCAGGCGGTCGGCGCCCAGCGTGGCTGGGGTGCGGTAGCAGACCTTGACCGGCGCCGGCGTTTCGCCTGTCACCCGGAGTACGGGACATGGCATCTTGGCCAAGACGGCCTCTATGGCTGGCTGTCGTCCGGCTACGGAGCAGAATGCGCATTTTTCGGGCTGGTACCGTTGGATGGTATCGTGGAGATGTTGGGGAATGTTGTCCTCAAACCGTTCTTCACGCACCAACCGGTCGCCGTCGAAGGTCGCCACTTTTGCGCGGGTGTTGCCAATGTCTATGGTCAGATTCATTTTGCAGCGTAGGGAAGTTAATTTTCTTGCCGCGATGCGTAAAAACTGTCTGCAAAGTTAGTGCATGGCGGGTGAAGGGCAAAATATTAAGCCTTTTTTTTGATTTAGGAGAAGGGATGGGAACGGATGTGGCGGGCCGTTCCTGCTTTTCTTTCCGGGGTGCGTCGGGCTGCTCTCTTTCAGTTTGCCGGACTGGTGTTCGGATGTGCCGGTACGCAGCGGCGCGCCTTAGTCCCGTAAGTTCTGGGCTAAGGCGCGTCGTTACGGGGCTTAGTCCCGTGTGGCTTTCCGTCTGCGCCGGATGGAGTGTCAATGCAATTTTACCCGTAGGCCGGCCTGAAGGCTGAAGCGGAACGGCTGGTCTTGATAGGGCGTGGGGATAGAGCTTCCGTCTGGAAGTCCGTAGGTCATGCCCGGTTCGACAAACAGGCCGAGATGGCGTCCGAGGTGCAGCTCTGCTCCGGCCGAAACGCTGAAAGAACCTTGCCAAAGGCCGCGGCCGTCGTGTGTGACGGACATGCCCGCAGCTTTGTCTTCCACGACGAGTTCCGTGCTCTGCTTGGCTCCGACGCTGACGGCGACGCGGGCCTCTCCGCTGGCATAGAAGTCGGCCCAGGAGGTGCGGGCAAAGGTATAACCGATGCGTATGGGCACTCCGACGTAGTGCAGATGTTGGCGCGTGCGGTAGTAGGCTTCGCTGGTGCCGCCTTCTATGTCGGTCGTGGTACGGGTGTAGGAGATGCCGGTCCCGACAGTCAGGCGGCTGGTTAGCGGGAAATCGACGCCGAGGGTGAACTGTACGGGCAGGTGGTGGTGTATGCGGCTGTGTGTGTCAAGACGGAGGTTGTGCGTCAGCAGTGCGCCGAGTGCTCCCGTATTCTTCATGTTGTTTCCTTGGGGGGCAAAGAGCGCGGTGGGCAGGGCTATGTAGCCTTCATGCCGTTCCGTTGCTGTGGGAGTTCCTGACATGGCCACGCGGAACTGGGGCTTGGCGCTGTGGCTGGTGCGCGCCGGGGCTGCGGCCGGGGGAATTGCTGCGGCAAGTGTCTTGGACCGGCGGGCTGGTTTCCGTTCCGCCTTGTGGGGAGCTTGTCCGGTTGTGCTGGCCGGGACAGTGTCGGCTAAGGCCACAGGCGTGGCGTCGGCAATTTCTGCCGTGCGCAATGGCTCTGGCTTGTAGGCCTGGCGCCTGGGGAGGGGAGGCGGCGCGAAGGCAAGCCCGTCCTGCCTGCCGGACTGGCCGGCAGGAAAGCCGCTTTTGGCGGAGCCCGCAGTCACGTCCGTTGGCGTTTGTCCGGTTTCAGCGGGTATGCTTTGGGAGGGAATTCCGGAGACGCTTCTTATGCTATGGTGCGTTTTCGGGCTTGGGGCAAGCAGCATGTAGCCTATGAGCACCGCGGCGGCGACGGCAGGGGGCGCCGCGAGGAACCAGCGGCGGGACGGCCGTCGGCGGTGCGGTGCGGCCGGCGCCTTTTCCAAGGCTTCGCTGAGCCGTTGCCAGCCGTCGCCGGGAAGCGGGTCTTCCCATTGGCTGACTTGTTCGCGCAGGCGTTTTTCCCAATCGTTGAGTTCCTTCATGCGTCGTGAGTTTTCAGATATTGGATGATTCCTTTTTTCAGCAAGGCCTTGCCCCGCAGGTATTGCGATGCCGAGGTGCTTTCCTTGATGTGGAGCAGGGCGGAGATTTCCCGGTGGCTGCGTCCCTCGATGAGGTATAGGTTAAGTACGGTACGGTAGCCGGCAGGCAATTGGCTGATGAGGTCGACAACGACTTCGGCAGGCACGTCGGGAGGCGGAGTTTCGTCCGCCATATCGGGCAGGCTGTCCGAGTCGGTGAATGAAAGTCTGCTGCGTTCCTGCAGGTAGGCAACAGCCCGGTTGGCAAAAACGCGGCGCAGCCATGCACCCAGCGAGCCCGGTCCCTGGTAACGGAAGCTGCGGATGGCCGAGAACACCAGGAGGAACCCGTCGTGGAGCAAATCCTCGGCTTCTTCCTGGTGTCCGGTGTAGCGGCGGCAGAGTGCAAGCAACTGGCCTCCGTAGCACTCGTAGAGTGCCTGGCGGGCACGGTTGTCGCCGTTCTGGCAGCCTTCGGCCATTTCGCGTTCGGTCATACTTCTTTTATTTCAGAGGTATGTTGCTGCTTGCCTGTAAGCGCCTGGCCGGTTCTTCTTCTTTTTTCTTCAAAGTCCAGGTGCGTGTGTTGCCGGCTATGTCGCGGTAGCTGACTGTGAGACCTGGAGCGTCGGCCACGTCCTCTAGCGGAAGGGAAATGTAGCCTGTGGCGGAAGATTGCCGCCCGTCTCCATTCTGGTTGTGGCGGAATTCGAGTTGTACATAGCCCTCGGCATCGGTCCCTTCGTGGCGGATGACGTTGGCATAGTGCGCAATTCCGCTATAAGGGGTGACGGGCATACGGAACTGGATGTTGAGGTGGCCACCTGCTATCCAGACATCGTCAATGGCTACGGGGTCGTTGCCCAAGCTGTCGCTTTCGGCCTCGGTGGGTTCGGGGAAGAAGCGTTTCGTAAGGACACGGTAGAGGTCAACGAGGTAGATTGTTTGCTGCCGGCGGTCGTCGTCCAGGAACTGGAAGGTGGCGATGACCCGCTGTCCGGGGCTTTGCGCACCACAATAGAGGAGTAGGGCACTGTCGGCTACAGCGAGGTCTTCGCCGGAGTCGAAGTGGATGGAATACTGCTTCTCCTGCCGGTCTACTGTACCCATGCCGACATAAAGCGGAGTGTAGTCATCGTCGTCGCAGGAGGTGAAGGCCATGACGCAGGCCATGATGACTCCCAGCAAATGCTTGCATTTCATAGGCGTTGGACGTTAGTTTAATTGATAGAACTGCGTGCCGGCTGCTGGCCTCATGCGGCTCTGTGCCATGCCGGACATTTGAAAAACAGCCGGCAACGCTTTTTCTTGCATATCTTTCTGTTAAAAAAAATAAAGCCCGGGCAATAAGGATTGTCCGGGCTGGAAAATGGAATATGGCCCGCTGCGGACCCGTGCCTCAACGGATGAAAAGCAATTCGCGGTATTTGGGCAGCGTCCACATGCCGTCTTCGACGATAAGTTCCAATTTGTCGATATGGTATCGGATGGAGTCCATATACGGCGCGATTTCATCGTGGTAGGCAATGGCTTTCTCGCGGATGTTCTCTATCTTGTTGACGACTTTACGCTTTTCGACCATGGCTTCGACGTTTTCGGCGATGAAGCTTGTGTGCTTGTTGATTTTTTCGATGAGGTCGATGTTGTAAGCACAAAGTTCCTTGGCCCGCTCAGCCGGGAATGTGACCTGTATTTTATGCACATTGTCGACAAGTACGCTTTGGTATTTGGTGGCGACGGGAATGATGTGGTTCATGCAAAGGTCTCCCAGGACCCGGGCCTCTACCTGTATTTTCTTTTGGTAGGTTTCCCACTTGATTTCGTTTCGCGCTTCAAGTTCGTGGCGGCCCATGACGTGCATGCTTTCAAACATGCGTACACTTTCGTCGTCGAGGTAGCGGTCGAAAATGAGCGGACAGCTGGTCTCGCAGTCAAGTCCGCGACGTGCCGCTTCGTTTTTCCATTCCTCGCTGTAGCCGTTGCCGTCGAAGTGGATGGGCTTGCAGGTCTTGATGTCTTCTCGCAGCACGTCCAGAATGGCGCTGACTTTGCTTTCACCTTTTGCGATAAGGGCGTCGACACGTTCTTTGAAGTCTGTAAGCGCTTCGGCTACGGCCGTGTTGAGAGCAATCATGGCACTGGCGCAATTTGCGCTTGAACCGACCGCGCGGAACTCGAAACGGTTGCCGGTGAAGGCAAATGGCGAAGTGCGGTTGCGGTCCGTGTTGTCAATCATGATTTCCGGAAGTTGCGGAATGTCAAGCCTTACGCCGTGTTTGCCTTCCATCGTGAATAGTTCGTCTTTTGTCGAATTCTCCACTTTTTCAAGCAATTCCGTGAGTTGGGTACCAAGGAACGAGGATATGATGGCAGGCGGTGCTTCGTTGGCCCCCAGGCGGTGGGCATTGCTGGCACTCATGATGGACGCTTTGAGCAGGCCGTTGTGGCGGTACACGCCCATCAGGGTTTCTACGACGAAAGTGATGAAGCGGAGGCTGTCTTTCGGAGTCTTACCCGGAGCGTGCAGCAACTGTCCCGTGTCGGTGGTCAGGCTCCAGTTGTTGTGCTTGCCGCTACCGTTGATTCCGGCAAATGGCTTTTCGTGGAGCAGACAGCGGAATCCGTGTTTGCGGGCAATTTTCCGCATGAGCGACATGATGAGCATGTTGTGGTCTACGGCCAGGTTGCACTCTTCGAAGATCGGAGCCAGCTCAAATTGATTGGGGGCAACTTCATTATGGCGTGTCTTGCAGGGGATGCCCAACTCTAAGGCCTGAATCTCAAGGTCGCGCATGAACTCTGCGACCCGTTCGGGAATGGCGCCGAAATAATGGTCCTCCATCTGTTGGTTTTTGGCGGAGTCGTGCCCCATCAAGGTGCGGCCTGTGAGCAGAAGGTCGGGACGGGCTGCGTAGAGGCCTTCATCAACAAGGAAGTATTCCTGTTCCCAACCTAAGTTGGCATGTACGTGCTTTACTTCGGGGGCGAAGTATTGGGCAACGGCTGTTGCGGCCTTGTCTACGGCGGCAAGGGCTTTTTTAAGAGGTGCCTTGTAGTCGAGAGCCTCTCCAGTGTAGGAAATGAATACGGTGGGGATCATGAGCGTGTCGCCGATGATGAAAACCGGCGATGCGGGGTCCCACGCGGAGTAGCCGCGTGCTTCAAACGTGGAGCGGATACCGCCGTTGGGGAAGGAAGATGCGTCGCTTTCCTGCTGTACGAGTTCTTTGCCGGAAAACGCTTCTATCATGCCTCCTTTATAGTCGTGTTCTACGAATGCGTCGTGTTTCTCGGCTGTGCCTTCTGTCAGGGGTTGGAACCAGTGTGTACAGTGCGTGACGCCCATGTCCATGGCCCATCTTTTCATGCCCTGGGCTACTTTATCCGCGATGGAGAGCTCAAGCGGAGTGCCACTTTCGATGGTCTCGCGTAATTTCCGGTAGGTGTCCAAGGGCAAGTACTTGAACATCTTTTCCTGGTTGAATACGTATTTGGCGAAATACTCGGATGGACGCTCGTGTGGCGCCTGGATTTCTAACGGGCGCTTCTTGAACGCTTCCTCGACGACTTTGAATCTTAAATTGGACATATATGACAGTCTTAAAGTTTTGTGTGGATTGTTTATGGCTGGCTGTTCTGGCGACGTCGGATTTTATTTTTTCATCCATTTGCGTAGCCGTTCCATGGCGGTCACGCAGTCGGTACGGCTGCCGAAAGCGGTCAGGCGGATGTAGCCCTCACCTGAAGGACCGAATCCGACTCCTGGAGTGGAGACGATGCCTGCTTCGCGAAGAAGGCGGTCGAAGAAGTCCCAGCTTCCGTGACCTTCCGGTGTGCGGAACCAGATGTAAGGGGCGTCGATGCCGCCGTAGGTTTGCAGGCCGACTTCGGTCAGCGTGTCACGCATGATGCGTGCGTTCTCCATATAGTATTGTATAGTCTCGCGTACCTGTGCTTTGCCTTCGGGAGAGTAGATGGCCTCGGCCGCACGTTGTACGATATAGGCTGTCCCGTTGAACTTTGTGCATTGCCGGCGATTCCACAAACTGTTGAGTTGCACGCTTCCGTTTGTTTTTGACAATGCGGTGAGCGCCTTGGGGACTACGGTGTATCCACAGCGTAAGCCTGTGAATCCTGCGGTTTTGGAATATGAATGGAATTCTACGGCACAACGTTCAGCTCCGGCTATTTCATAGATGGAATGGGGAATCTCGGGACGTGTGATGTAGGCTTCATAAGCGGCGTCGTAAAGGAGAATGCTTCGGTTGTCCAAGGCATAGTCTACCCATTTCTTCAGTTCTGATTTTGGAAGCGTAGTGCCTGTCGGGTTGTTTGGATAGCACAGATAGATAAGGTCTACCCGCTGTTTCGGAAGAGTGGGGGTGAAATTGTTTTCTGCCGTACAAGGACAGTAGGTCACACGATCCCAGCCTCCGTTTGCATACCTGCCAGCGCGTCCGCCCATGACGTTCGAGTCTATATAAACGGGGTAAATGGGGTCTGTGACGCAGACCGTGTTCTCTGGCCCTAATATGTCACCGAAATTGCCGGTATCGCTTTTTGCCCCATCGTTGATGAAGATTTCGTCGGTGTCGAGCTTTATGCCGCGTGGGGCAAAGTCATTGTCTATGATGGCTTGCCGCAGGAACTCGTAACCGTGTTCAGGCCCGTAGCCTTTGAACGTTTTTTCGTCCCCCATTTCGTCTACGGCACGGTGGAGTGCTTCGATGACGGCAGGAGGAAGCGGACGGGTCACGTCTCCTATGCCCAGACGGATAAGTTCTGCATCTGGGTGTGCTTGTTTGAATTCGCTTACCTTCCGGGCTATGTCGGAAAAGAGGTAGCTGCTTTGCAACTTGAGGAAGTTTTCGTTAATGCTTGCCATTGTTTTTGTGTTTATTTTTGAGGGTATGGCGTAGTCGCAATGCAATTGCCGTAAAAGCAGTGCTGTTCCGGCTTAAAACGAAAAAGGCAGGGCTTTATTGTCCCCGCCGTTTCGTGCAGTATGGTATTATGGTGCATCGTCGTAAATGATGTGACCGTTGAATACTTCGGTTGCTTCTCCTGTCATGTAGACATGGCCGTCGCTTTCGTTCCATTCTATGTGTAGCTTTCCTCCGTCCATTATAATATTGACGGAACGGCTGGTGCGGCCTGTCAAGGCTCCCGCGACTGCTGTGGCGCATGCTCCTGTCCCACATGCCAAAGTGATGCCCGAGCCGCGTTCCCAAACGCGCATACGCAGATTTCCGCCTTGTTTTATTTCAGCAAATTCTATGTTGCAACGTTCCGGAAATACGCTTGCATGTTCCAGTGTAGGACCTATTTGTGAAAGGGGGAGGCCTTCGACGTCTTTCGTGAAGACTACAAAGTGGGGATTGCCCATTGAGACAAACGTGCCACTTACTTCGTGGCCTGACGTTGAATGTATGATGCCTTCTTTCATGCTGCCATCTGGCGTGGCCAGAAGTGAGGGATCTGCTAATGTGGGGCAGCCCATATCCACCGTCACTTCACACACCTTCCCGTCCTTGCCTACCAGAAGGTGAAGGACCTTGATGCCGGAGCGTGTTTCCAATCGTATTTCATGCGATGTGGTCAAGCCTTTGTCGTAGAGGTATTTCCCCACGCACCGCGACGCGTTGCCGCACATGCGGGCTTCGGAGCCGTCGGCATTGAAAATGCGCATGGAAAAGTCTCCTACTTCCGATGGCCCGATAAGCACCAGTCCATCTCCTCCTATGCCTTTATGCCTGTCGCTCCAGCGCTTGGCGCAGACTTCCGGGTGCAGAATCGGGAAGCGTGTCGTGTCTACGTAGATGTAGTCGTTACCCGCTCCATGCATTTTCGTAAATTCTATCAATTTCTGCATAGTGGCCTCTGTCTGCGGCTCTTCGCTTTTCGTGTAGCCCGCCGACGCTGCAAAGTTATGAAAAAAAGGCTGTTTGGTGTCGCCGTAATCTTATTTTCTTTCGTATTGATTACAATTTTGCTTTATGGCTTTACATTGATGTCAAGTTTGGCCTGAGGCAATCCATTTGCGGTGGCAGTGAAATGGAGTGTGCCTTCTCGCCCTTTTTCTGCGCGGACAATGGCCAGAAGCAGTCCGTTGAAAGCAGGCCGTGTGGGAGTGGGGAATGATATAAGGCATGTGGGGTCACCGTTGTCGGTCGCGATAACACGGCCGGGGCCTTCTGCACTGCAGGTTACAGCCGGTTCGGCCGTCGGCACTTCTCGTCCTTGTGCGTCTACGAAAGAAATGCGGATGAATACGAGGTCTTCTCCATCGGCCCGTAGCGTGGTCTTGTCTGCCGTCAGTTTTATTCCCGTAGCTTGTCCGGTGGTCTCCACCGTGTCGGTTGCCCAAGGTTGTCCGTTCTTATAGGCGGCCACCCGCAATTCGCCCGGCTCATACGCAACGCTGTCCCAACGCAGACGATATTCGTATTTTCCTTTTCGTTTTCGTCCCAGCGATTTTCCGTTGAGGAAAAGCTCAGCCTCGTCGCCCGAAGTGTAGACGAATACCGGTATGGCCTTTCCCAAGCGGCCGGGCCAGTTCCAATGCGGTAGGATGTGGGCCATAGGCAGTTCGGGGCGCCAGCGGGACTGGTATAAATAAAAGCGGTCTTTTGGAAATCCGGCCAAGTCAAAGATGCCGAAATAGCTGCTGCGCGAGGTGGGCCGGTCGCGGTCAATGAGTGCCAGCTTTCTGCGTTGCTCCTCCTGTTCTTCCGGCGTCATGGCTTGGAAATTGAGTAGCACGCTGGCGTCTGAATTGTAAGGTGTCGGCTCGCCCAAATAGTCGAAGCCTGTCCATACGAATTCTCCGCAGATGGCGGGGTAGCGGTCGAGAGCCTCAAATTCCTGGTCCGGAAGTCCGCCCCAGCCCGGCTCTTGCAGGTCGTAGGCCGATACTTGGAATTGCCGCGGGAAGTATTCCCCGCGCGAGCTTAATGTCGATGCGCTTTCGCTGGAGTAGCCT
This sequence comes from uncultured Prevotella sp., assembly GCA_902464615.1. Classification (GTDB taxonomy): domain Bacteria; phylum Bacteroidota; class Bacteroidia; order Bacteroidales; family Bacteroidaceae; genus Alloprevotella. The sequence goes on from CABQKA010000004.1 coordinate 48,260, forward strand.
ACGATGTGCTCGTGCCCTTCTTTTTCAAGAAACTTTCCGTAAAAGTCTGGTCCGCCATAGACTCCGGCGGCATAATTCATGCCGTGAACGTCTACCTGCAATTCCGTTCCGTTCATGGCCGACTGCACAGGGGCGGACGCGCCGAAAGTAGCAGGACGGGTCGGGTCGAAGCGGTGTACCAAGCGTGTCAGATCGCGTGCAGTGCCGCAGGCCGGGTCATATTGTTCTGCCACCTCGTTACCCGTGCTCCATAGAATGACTGACGGGTGATTGCGGTCGCGGCGGATAAGGGCACCGAGGTCGCGCTCGTGCCATTCTTCAAAGAGCGAACCGTAGTCACCCTCCCGTTTTCCGTGGCGCCAACAGTCGAAAGATTCGTCCATGACGAGAAAGCCCATTTCGTCCGCCAAAGTCAACAGTTCCGGTGCGGGAGGATTGTGCGAAGTGCGCAGGGCATTGCAGCCTAATTCTTTTAGCAGGGTGAGTTGCCGGCGCAGTGCAGCCGTGTTGACAGCCATCCCGAGCGCGCCGAGGTCGCTGTGGTTGCACGTGCCGCGGAGGGGCACATGCCGTCCGTTGAGCAGAAAACCGCGGTCGTGGTCAAAAGCAATGGTGCGGATGCCGAACGGCGCGTCGTAGACGTCGGCGCGTTTGCGGCCATTATATACATTTACTCTCGCCACGTAGCGGTGCGGGCTGTCCAAGTCCCAAAGCTGCGGATGCTCTACGGTCAAGGTGAGGCTGTCGCGCTGATCTTTTCCTGCCGCAATGGTCAGTGGAATGCGCTCTGAGCGGGCCACGCGGCGGCCCGGTTTACCCTGGGCGTCAAGTTCGTAGAGGCTGACAGCGTAACGGCATTGGGCCGCTGACTTTCCGTGGTTTTCCACCCGGATGCGTACTTTTACAGTTGCGGCCTTGTCCGTCACTTCCGGAGTCGTGACGAAGACGCCCCAAAGCCCCACGTGGACGGCTTGAGTCCGGACAAGGCGAACGTGGCGGTAGATGCCGCCGCCGGGGTACCAGCGCGACCCCATTCGTTCAGTGTCAAGTTTTACGGCAATGACATTCTTTCCGTTGCGGCGTACGTAGGGCGTCAGGTCCAGACGGAACGAAGTGTAGCCGTATGGCCATCCGCCTACTTTCTGTCCGTTCAGCCAGACTTCCGAGTGGGCCATCGCCCCGTCAAAGTCCAGATAGATTTGCTCATCGTCTTTGGCATCCAGAGTGAACTGCTTGCGATACCAGCCAATGGCACGCCACGGCAACTTGCCTGTGCCTCCCTCCAAATCCCGGCGGAATGGTCCGGCAATGGCCCAGTCGTGGGGCAGGTCCAGTACCTTCCAGTCCGTGTCGTCATAGTCCGGCCGCTCAATGCCCGCAGGCTCCTCGCGGCGGCTGCCGTCCGGTTGCAGGCCAAAGCGGGCAAAGTGCCAGTTCGCGTCAAAATTTTCAACGGTCCGCTGTCCGAAGCCCGGCACAACGCCGGCAAGGGGCAGCAACAGGAATAGCAGGGAAACAACAAATTTCATGGCGGGTAAAAGCAAACTAAAAAGTTACGGATAAAGTGGTGGAACAATATATGTACGCATCTCCGGATCGCGGAAAGACGCAAACAGCGGCTGCGCCCGCCGCAGGCACGGCCGTCAATGCAAAATTAGAGAAAAAGCAACGAATCTCCGAGCTATCGGTAAAAAATGTGGTATAGCAGGGACATAACTATTCGTCGTGCAATAGCTCTCCGTTATCCAGAAAGGCTACTGCCGGTTGCGGAATTCATTAGGAGTGAAATTCGTGTGCCGGCGAAAGAAACGGGCTAAATAAGATACGGTGTCGAAATGAAAATGTGCGGCAAGCTCCTTAATTGAAAGGTCAGTCGAGGTCAGCATGCGCTTCATTTCCGTAACGACTTGTCTGTCGATGATTTCTTTCGGCGAGAGGTTGGCAGTTTTCCTTGTGATCTTCGACAGATAATAAGGAGTTATGCAAAGTTTTTCAGCGTAGAATTTTACGTCACGTTGCGAATAGCAATTCTCCACCAGCAAACGGTAAAAGCGGTTGAAAAGCTGGCGCGTCGAGCTGGCCGGAGGTATCCGCTTTCCCGTATATTTTGCGATAACGATGCTCTCCAGGGCGAGGAAAAAATTTTGCACATGATTACGCAGCATCATGTATTCGGCCCGTGGGCTCGGGCAGCGCGTTATCCACGAAAATTGCTTCCCCCACGCCCTTATCAAGGCCCATTGCTCAGAAGTAGTATGGAAAATAGGATTGTCGTAGATCACGTCGAAAAAGGTAGCGGAAAGCCAAAGCGTAGACTCGTCGAACAGCTCAGAGGAAGTTTCTATATATTTTATGGTGAAATTCTCTGACACTTCATTTACGATAAACACCGTATCTGGAAAAATCAATGTGAAATCTTTTTTTCGGATGGTCCGCGACTTGAATTCAACAGAAACCTCGGCTTCCCCCTCGACGCAGAATAGCAGGATGCACCCATCTGTATGAATGCTTTTTCCCTTAACGTCTTTCCAGTCGGAAGTGCCATGTGTAAATCCGGTCTTTTCTTTGCGCATGTCAGTTTCTGTTTTTTCCTGCAAAATTATCATTTCGCCACCAATTCCCAATGCGCAGTTTCCAAAAGTCGCCTGTTTGTCTTGGTTTATTCATATACGCCAGTTTCCAAACGCCCTACCTTTGCAGCCGAAAAAATAGAACCTATCCGATGAATATGAGAAGACCATTTCATGTGTGCACCATGCTATGCCTACTGAGCATAGCATCCTGCCAGAACACTGCGACCGAAGAGAAGTCCCAGGCGTATCCAATCCTCACCGTCAAGGCGACGACTGTCGAAACAACCGATTACTACCCCGCCACCATCCGCGGCCAGCAGGATATAGAGATCTATCCGCAAGTGTCGGGCAAGATCGAAAAAGTCCTGGTGACGGAAGGCCAGCACGTGCGGCCCGGGCAGCCTCTTTTCGTTATCGACCAAGTGCCTTATCAGGCGGCCCTCCAGACCGCTATGGCCAACGTGAAAGCCGCCAAGGCCAATGTGGCTACCGCGCAACTCACCTATGACGGGAAGAAGGAACTCTTCACCCAGAAAGTCATTTCGCAGTTTGAACTGAGCACGGCGGAAAACGCACTGCTTACAGCCAAGGCGCAACAGGCACAGGCCGAGGCGCAGGAGGTGGATGCCCGGAACAATCTGTCGTACACCATAGTCAGCAGTCCGGCCAACGGCGTGGTAGGGACCATACCCTACCGTGCCGGGGCTTTGGTCAGCTCCTCCTCTCCACAACCGCTTACTACTGTATCGGACAATTCCGTGATGTACGTCTACTTTTCCGTACCCGAGAACCAGCTTCTGGCGTTGGTCCGCCGCTATGGCTCGGTCGACGAAGCGCTGAAAAGAATGCCTGACGTCGGCCTGCAGTTGGGCGACGGAAGCCAGTACGGCCAGTCCGGCCGCGTGGAGAGCATCAGCGGCGTGCTCGACCGGCAGACAGGTGCCGCGTCGTTCCGGGCCGCATTTCCCAACCCCACCGGACTGCTCCACAGCGGTATGGCGGGCAACGTGCTGATAACGACGAAGCTGGACAGCGCGCTTACCATCCCGCAGGTAGCTACCTACGAGCTGCAGGATAAAGTATTTGTCTACCGTGTCGTGCACGGGCGGGCGAAATCCATACCCATAGAAGTGACGCCGCTCAGCAGCCAGAAACAATACATAGTCCATAAAGGTCTGGGCCTGGGCGACGTCATCGTAGCCGAAGGCGTCGGACTGCTGAAGGACGGCATGCCCATCGCGGTCAAACAATAAAAGAAAGCTGATTTTATGAAATTGAAAATATTTATAGAGCGCCCCGTACTGTCCATTGTCATCTCTGTGGCAATCGTACTCGTGGGCATCATCTCGCTGCTCACCCTGCCCGTCGAGCAGTTTCCCACCATAGCCCCGCCTACGGTGGAAGTGACCACCAGCTACCCCGGCGCCAATGCCGAGACCGTGCAGAAGTCCGTCATCATACCGCTGGAGGAAGCCATCAACGGCGTGGAAAACATGACCTACATCAACTCCACCGCCTCCAATGCCGGCGATGTCTACATCACCATCTATTTCAAGCAGGGCACTGACCCCGACTTGGCGGCCGTAAACGTACAGAACCGTGTGTCGAAGGCGCAAGGCCAGTTGCCGGCCGACGTGACCCGTATCGGCGTCGTGACGAACAAGCAGCAGAAGTCCATGCTGAAAGCCGTCACCCCCTGGAGTCCGGACGACAGTTACGACACGCAGTTTCTGAACAATTATCTGGCGATAAACGTTATCCCCCGTCTGAAACGTGTGAGCGGTGTGGGCGAAGTGACGCTGCTCGGCTCCAACTACAGTATGCGGATATGGCTGAAGCCCGACGTGATGGCCCAGTATGGCTTGGTTCCTGCCGACGTGACCAACGCCCTCGCTGCGCAAAACATAGAATCGGCCACCGGTTCATTCGGTGAAAACTACGAGGGGGTGTTCCAATACACGATGCGGTACAAAGGCCGTCTGGCCACACCCGAAGAGTTCGGGAATATCGTCATCAAATCGCTCCCGACAGGGGAAGTCTTGCGTCTGAAGGAAATTGCCCGTGTCCAGCTGGGTGACGAAGCCTACAATTACCGCAGCATGACCAACGGGCACGCTGGTGTCCAGTTCATGGTCTATCAGACAGCCGGCTCCAACGCAACCGAGGTGATCAACGCTATTGACGCGCAGCTCGCGGAAATGTCCGAGGACTTGCCGGAGGGAATAGAGTTCGGGGAACTGTATTCTACGAAAGACTTCTTGGATGCGTCGATGCACCAGGTGATTAAGACGTTGTTTGAAGCGTTCCTGCTTGTCGTCATCATCACCTACATATTCCTGCAGGATGTAAAATCCATGATTATTCCCACTATCTCAATATTGGTGTCGCTTGTCGGGACGTTTGCTTTCATGTCGCTTGCCGGATTCAGTATCAACCTGCTGAATTTGTTTGCTTTGGTACTTGCCATCGGCATCGTCGTGGACGATGCGATTATAGTGGTCGAAGCAGTACAGGCACGGTTCGATGCCGGTTACAAGTCTTCCTACATGGCCACGTTCGACGCGATGGGAAGCATTACGTCCGCCATCATCACTACCACGCTGGTGTTTATGGCCGTGTTCATCCCTGTTTCAATGATGGGCGGCACTTCCGGTACGTTCTATACCCAGTTCGGTATCACGATGGCGGCTGCGGTAGGCATATCGGCCATCAACGCCCTGACGCTTTCGCCTGCACTTTGTGCCTTGATGCTGAGACCCTATCTGAATGAAGACGGGCAAATGAAACGGAACTTTGCCGCCCGGTTCCGCGTCGCGTTCAATGCGGCGTTCAGCGTGGTTTCCTCCCACTATATAAAAGGAGTCCTGTTCTTTGTCCGCCGGCGTTGGCTGGCCGTGGGCGGACTGGCCTGCGTGGCGGTCGCGCTGGCCTGGATGATGAATACGACCAAAACCGGCCTTGTGCCCGATGAAGACATGGGCTCGGTAATGGTAAACGTCACTACTCCTCCGGGGAGTTCGCTTGCCCAGACTTCCGCTGTGATGGAAGAAATCGAGAGGCGGCTGGACAGCATACCCGAAATCAAGATTGCTTCCGAAACGGCTGGTTACGGGTTGATCGGCGGTGCCGGTCCGTCCAGCGGTATGATTATTGCCCAATTGACCGACTGGTCGGAACGTAAGGAAGATCAAAGCGGGATTGACGCCGTTCTGGCCAAAATCAACGGTTTCGCTAAGGATATGCCCGGTGTGCAGATATTTGCCATGGCGCCTCCTCTTATTGACGGCTACGGCGTATCGAATGGTTTTGAAATCTACTTGCAGGACCGCGCGGGCGGCGACGTCGCCGGGCTTTACGACGTGGGGCAGAAGTTCATTTCAGCACTGCTGGAGCGCCCGGAGATAGCTTCGGCCTATACCACGTTCAATGTGAATTTCCCGCAGTATCTTGTGGAAGTGGATGCCGCCAAATGCCAGCGCGCCGGTACGACGGCCGATGCCGTGCTTTCGACTTTGGCCGGTTATTTCAGCGGGCAGTATGTTTCCAACTTTAACCGCTTTAACAAGCTCTACCGCGTCATGATACAGTCTTCACCGGAATACCGCATCACGCCTGAGTCGCTCGACAAGACCTTTACCCGTGTGGAAAATGGCGAGATGGCTCCTTTAAGCCAGTTTGTGAAGCTGACCAAGGTGTACGGCCCCGAGTCGCTCGGCCGCTTCAACCTGTACAGCGCGATGGGCATCAACGGCGAAGCGGCCCAGGGATACAGCTCGGGCGACGCTATTCAGGCCATCCAGGAAACGGCCGACGAGGTGTTGCCGCGCGGCTACGGCTTTGAGTTTGCCGGACTCTCCCGCGAGGAAAGCCAGACTACGAACAATACGGCTATTATCTTCCTGATCTGCACCGTCTTCGTCTACCTCATCCTCTGCGGTCTGTACGAGAGTTTCTTCGTGCCGTTCGCCGTCATTCTCGCCGTGCCGTTCGGACTCATGGGCAGCTTCCTCTTTGCCAAACTGATGGGGTTGGAAAACAATATTTACATGCAGACGGGGCTTATCATGCTCATCGGCCTGCTTTCCAAAACCGCCATCCTGCTTACGGAGTATGCTTCCGAACGTCGCCGCGCCGGCATGTCGCTGGTGCAGGCCGCGCTGGCCGCAGCCAAAGTCCGCTTGCGCCCTATCCTGATGACCATTCTGGCTATGATATTCGGGCTTTTGCCGTTGATGTTTGCCACCGGCGCGGGGGCTAACGGCAATTCGTCACTCGGTTCGGGCGTTATCGGCGGGATGATATTCGGCACGTTGGGCATCCTGTTTTTCGTGCCGGTGTTCTTCGTCATTTTCCAATATATACAGGAAAAGGTGAAGCCGGTGGATTTCCTGCCCAGTCCCGATTGGCAGATTCAGGGAGAGATAGACGATATTAAAGAAATGAAGAAAGAGAAAAAGTCATGAGTTTCATGAAGCTGTTTATTATCCTTTGCGGTGCGGCTGCCATGCTGACGGGCTGCGCCACATACAAGACCTATTCGCGCCCGGACGTGGGAGTGGACAGCCTGTACGGGCCGGAGGCCAGGGTCCGTGACACGGCTTCCATCGCCTCCCTTTCGTGGACGGAACTGTTTTCAGACGCTCTTTTGCAGTCGCTTATCCGCGAGGGGCTGGCAAACAATACGGACTTGGCCGTGGCCCGGTTGCGCGTGGAGGAGGCCGAGGCCACGCTCATGTCTTCGCGCCTGGCCTATTTGCCTGCCCTCTCCCTGGCGCCCCAGGGCGGACTCAGCAGTTACGGAGGGGCTAAGACCAGCAAAACCTACACGCTGGCGGCCACTGCCGATTGGGAAATAGACCTTTTCGGCAAGCAGACCAACGCCAAGCGCGGGGCACAGGCCGCCCTCGAAGGTAGCCGTGCTTACAGGCAAGCGGTGCAGACGCAGCTGATAGCCACCATTGCCAACAGTTATTACAACCTGCTGATGCTGGACAGCCAGCTCGACATCAGCCGCCGCACGGCGGCTTCGTGGGCCGAAGTGCTCCGCACTTATGAGGCCAAGAAGAAAGTCGGCGAGGCTACCGAAGCGGCCGTGGCACAGGCCCGAGCCAACAAGCTGTCCGTGGAAGCCTCGGTCCTGACGTTGCAAAAGCAGATACGCGCGCAGGAAAACACGCTGTCTACCCTGCTCGGTTCCGTGCCCCGCCACATAGACCGCACCACGCTGGACGAGCAGCGCTTCCCCGACGAAATGGCTGTCGGCGTACCGTTGCAGCTGCTTGAACGGCGTCCCGACGTGCGCCAGGCCGAATATGCGCTGGCCCAGGCTTTCTATGCCACTGGCGCCGCTCGTGCGGCTTTCTATCCGAGCCTTCGGCTGAACGGTACGGCGGGGTGGGCCAGCAACTCCGGCGCCATCATAGCCAACCCCGCAAGCTGGCTGCTGAGCGCCGTCGCCTCCCTCACGCAGCCCCTGTTCAACCGCGGGCAAAACATCGCGAACTTGCGCATAGCCAAGGCGCAGCAGGAAGAAGCCTTGCTGAACTTCCGGCAAAGCCTGCTGAAGGCGGGCAGCGAGGTGAACGACGCGCTGGTCCAGTGGCAGACGGCAGGGGAGCGCCTGGAAGTCGTCGGCCAGCAGATTGTCGCCTTGCAGGCCGCCGAACGCAGCGCACTGCAGCTCATGGAACACAGCACCGGGGCAACCTACCTCGAAGTGTTGGCCGCCCGGCAGGCATTGCTACAGGCCGAACTGACCGAGGCCAACGATAAGTTTGACCGGATACAGGGCCTCGTGAACCTTTACCATGCCTTGGGCGGAGGGGCGGAATGAAGGCCGGAGGCGGGGGGTGGCCATGACGGGTATGCCGTAGGGGGCGGTACGCTTTTGCCCCGAAAACCGTCCGCGTGCCGCGGAAAGCCTGCCAGATGGTTACGCCGTGGGGAACGCATCCAGATGTATCTGGATGGTGTACCTGGTGCCGTCCGCACCAGGTCTGTCCGCACAGTCAGCGACAGCAGAAAGTTTTTTTCTTTCCGCTGTCGCTGATTTTTATTTCTTATAGTCGGCGACGGGAACCGGAACGGTCCGGGACAGAATGTCTGTCTGGGGATCTTTCTTGTCATTTCGTCCGCCGGTTTGTTTGCTGTCGGACACAACGCCGCGTGCTTCCGCGGTCCGGTGACGTGTGATTGAAAGGGTGCGGCCAAGCGGGCTGCCGGCGGACAGGCTGCCGCTCTATACGGCCATAAGGGAAAGAAAAAATCCCAGTAGGGAAATTTCTCCTTCCTTACTGGGAATTTTGCTTTTTCCATGCGGACGCGGTTGTGGCCGCGTCCGGGGCCGTCTGGAGCAGTTCAAAGTTCGTTTTGGAGCAGCAGTGCGAGGGCTTTTTGATATTCGCCCTCGAGGCGGAGGCGCTCCTGTAGGTTGCGGTAGACGGCGTCGGCTTCGGTGTAATAGTCGGTGAGGGGCAGCTGCCCGCCGGCCACGGCTTTGCGGAGGGCCTGGAGGGTGGCGTGCATGAGGGAGTCGTCGTAGGCGGCAAGGGCTTCCTCCGTCTGGCGCAGGGCGGCGAGCTGGGTGCGCAGGTCGCGCTGGGCCTGGAGGCGGACTTCCTCTTGCTGCAATTTCGCTCCTGCAAGGCGCTGGCGGGCAGCCTTTACGCGGTGGCGCTGGGCGAAGAGGGGGATGGTGGCGCCGACGAGGAGACCGTGGCTGGGGTCGGTGCGGTCCGTGTTGCGGCGGTAGCCCAGTTCGAGCCGGGGCATCCAGCTTTGGCGGCTGACCTTGACGTCCTGGCGCCGGGCGCTGACGGTGGCTTCGGCGGCGCGCAGGGCGGCGTCACTGCGGAGCAGACGGGCAAGCAGCGTGTCGGGGTCTGCGGCGACGGGCGCGGGCGGATATTGCCGGGCGTCGAAGGTGACGGGCTGCCCTCCGTTGAGCGCGCGGAGGGCCTGGAGGGCGGCGTCGCGGGCTTGGGCGTTTGCGGTCTCGGCGGTGCGGATGGCCATGTGGTCCATCTTGATTTTGTTGATTTCGATGAGCGTGGCGTCGCCCTTGGCGAGGCGCTCTTCGTAGAGGGCCAGGAGCTGGTCGGCGTCACGCCTGCGCTCGGCAAGGAGGGCCTTCTCGCGGATCAGGCGGACGAGGTCGAGGCAATGGAGCTTGGCTTGGAGCAGAACGTTGCGGCGGGCCGATTCGTATTGCCACCCGTCGGCAGCCTGCTCGAGCCGGGCTTGCTTGCTTCGTGCGGCGTAGAGGGTGGGGAAGTCGAATCCTTGCGACACGACGAGCTCGGAGCTGGCCAGGCCTTTCACGCCGCGGTGGAAGAAGGGGCTGTATTCGACCGACGGCCCTTCCAACCTGTTTTCCGCCTTGGCGTCCTGGCGGGCGGCCGCGTAGTCTTGTCTCAGGGCTTGCAGGCCCTTGTTGTTCGCCTCGATGCTTAGCAGGAGGCTGTCTATGGCCTGCGCCGCGGTGGGGGCGGGCAGGAGCAGGAGCAGTAGGGTCCAGAAATAGTGTTTCATGGTCTGTCGTTCTGGGTTTGTGATGTCTGTTTTCGGTTGCGGTGCATCCATTCGTAGACGATGGGGATGACGAAGGCGTTGAGGAACGTAGACGTCAGCAGTCCGCCAAGGATGACTTGGGCCATAGGACTTTGTATCTCGTTGCCAGGCTCACTGCCGCGGAGGGCCAGCGGGATGAGCGCCAACGCGGACGAGAGTGCCGTCATGAGTATGGGGTTGAGACGGTCCAGCGAGCCTCGGACCACGCAGTCGCGGAGAGGGATGCGCTCTTCTTCGTGCAGCGTGTTGTAGCGGTTGATGAGAAGAATGCCGTTACGGGTAGCGATGCCGAAGAGCGAGATAAAGCCGATGACGGCAGGGATACTCAGTTCGCCCTTGGTCAGCCAGATGGCAAACACGCCGCCAATGAGGGCGAGGGGCAGGTTGAGCAGGACGACGGCGCTCTCCAGAGCGTGGCGGAACTGCATGTAGAGGAGCAGGAAAATGACGGCGATGCTGATGAGGGAGGCCAGGAGCAGGGTGCGGCTGGCGCTTTGCTCGCTTTCGAACTGCCCGCCATATTCTATATGGTATCCTTCGGGGAGCTTTATCTCGCGGTCGATGCGGTCCTGGATGTCGTTCACGACGCTGCGGAGGTCGCGCCCGCTGGTGTTGGCGGAAATCACGATTTTCCGCATTACGTTTTCGCGGTTTATCGTATTGGGTCCGGTGGCCGACACGATTTCCGCTACGTCGGCAAGGGGGACCTTGCGGCCGTCCGGTGTGTCGAGCATCATGTCGCCTATGCGTTCGAGCGAGCCGCGGTCTGCCTCACTGGCGCGGACCACGAGGTTGAAACTCTTGCCGTCTTCGTAGACTTGCGATACTACTTCGCCCGCCATGAGGATGGAGACCATTTCGTTGAATTGCGGGATGGAGACGCCGTACTTGGCAAGGATTTCGCGCTTGGGTACGATTTTCAGCTCCGGTCGTTCCACCTGCTGCTCTACGTTGAGGTCCGCGATGCCGTCGACCGTGTGGATGGCCTCCTTAATCTGGTTGCCCAAGCGGTACATTTTGTTCAGGTCGTCGCCGAAGAGCTTGATGGCAATGCTGGCCTGCGTCCCGCTGAGCATGGCGTCGATGCGGTGGCTGATAGGCTGGCCTATTTCGATGTTGGCTCCGGCGATGGACGACAACTTGTGGCGCACCTCGTCGAGTACTTCTTCGTGGGAGCGGTCTTTCAGTTCGAAAGGCGCTTCTATTTCCGAGACGTTGACGCCCAAGGCATGCTCGTCAAGTTCGGCACGGCCTGTCTTCCGGGCAACGGTCTGGATTTCGGGGACGGAAAGCAGCAGCTCTTCCGCCTGTCGGCCTATCTTGTCCGATTCCTCCAGGGAAATGCCCGGCAGGGAGCTGACGTTGACGGTGAATGACCCTTCGTTGAAGGCCGGCAGGAAGCTGTGCCCTAAAGTGAAGAAAAGTCCCGCGGCCACGGCGAAGAGGGCGAGTGTGCCGCCCAGAACGCCGCGTTTGTGGTCGAGTGCCCAGGCCAGTGCTCCGCGGTAATATTTCTTCAGCCATGCGGCGAGGAATGCCTCTTTGGGAAGTCCGTTGCCCTTTTCCTTTCCGCCCAGCAAGAAGCTGCAGAGCACGGGGGTAAGGGTCAGCGCCACGACCGTGGAGGCAAAGAGCGCCACGATAAAGGCTACGCCGAGCGGCACGAGCATGCGCCCTTCCATGCCACTAAGGAAAAAGAGCGGCAGGAAGCTGACGATGATGATGAGCGTAGAGTTCAGGATAGGCATGCGTACCTCTCGCGATGCGTTGAATACGACCTTGAGAGTCGGCAACCGTTCGCCGGGCGGCAGCATACGGTTTTCACGCAGATGCTTCCAGACATTCTCCACGTCGACAATGGCGTCGTCGACCAGCGAACCGATGGCGATGGCCATGCCGCCCAGGCTCATGGTGTTGATGGTAAAGCCCAGATAGTGGAGCACCAGCAGGGAAACCAATAGCGAAAGCGGCAGTGTGACGAGCGAAATGATTGTGGTGCGGAAGTTGGCCAGGAAAAGGAATAGGACAATGACCACGAATACCGCGCCTTCGTAGAGCGATTTCTGTACGTTGTGAATGGAGCTTTCGATAAAGCGCGACTGCCGGAAAGTGTCGGTCGAGATATGCACGTCGGCAGGGAGGTCTTTCTGCACGTCGGCCAGGACTTTTTCCAACTGTTCTGTCAGCTCTATGGTGCCGGTGTCGGGTTGCTTGGTTACGGTCAGCAGCACGGCCGGCTTCCCTTTTTCCGAAGCGGTGCCGAGTTTGGGCTGCTGTGCGCCGATTTTCACGTCGGCAATGTCTGCCAGCGTGACCGGCGCCGATGTGCCGTTTTCGGTGTTCGCTGTGATGGTGGCGCGGGCTATGTCCTTTATCTTGTCCGAGGAGACAAGGCCGCGGACGATGTATTCGTTGCCGAACTCATAGACTACGCCGCCGTCGCTGTTCTGATTCATTCCGCGCGTGGCCGCCATCACGTCGGCGAGTGTCACGCCGTAGTGTTTCATCTTGCCGGGGTGGAGCAGTATCTGGTATTCTTTGATGTCGCCGCCCAGCACGGAGACTTGGGCCACGCCGCCCGTGGAGAGCAGGCGCGGGCGGATAGTCCAGTCGGCCAGTGTGCGTAGGTCGAGCATCGAAGTGCTGTCCGCCGTGAGGCCTACGATAAGCAGCTCGCCCAGGATGGAAGACTGCGGGCCTAATGTCGGTTGGCCTACGCCGTCGGGCAGCGAACCTGCCGCCGCCGATAACTTTTCCGAAACAATTTGCCGTGCCTGGTAGATGTCTGTACCCCAGTCGAACTCTACCCAGACTACGGAGAATCCTGTGGTGGAGGAGGAGCGGACGCGGCGCACGCCGGTGGCGCCGTTGACGGCGGTTTCTAAGGGGAAGGTCACGAGCTGCTCCACTTCTTCGGCGGCCATGCCGCCCGCTTCCGTCATGACCACGACGGTAGGCGCGTTCAGGTCAGGAAAGACGTCGACTTCCGTATGGAAAGCGGTGTAAGTGCCGCCTATGACGAGCAGGACGGAGGCCAGCAGGATGAGCAGCCGGTTGCGGAGGGAGAAACGTATGATATAGTTCAACATGGCCGGATGTGTTTAATGCTGGTGATTATGCGCCGGGATGACGCTGCGTGCGCCGGCCAGTTTGAGGTGCATGGCTCCTTCCACAGCCACTTTCTCGCCCGCCTTCAGGCCGCGGCGTATTTCAGTGCGCCGTCCGTCCGAGCCGCCCGTTTCCACTTCCCGTTTCTCGAAAATGCCCGGCTCGTGCTCTACGTAGACGAAGTAGGCGCCCTGCTCTTCGGTGAGTGCCGTGCGCGGCACGCTGATGACGTTTTCCCGCTCGTCCGTGAGCAGATAGACTTCGGCGTAAGCGCCCGGAATCAGGCTGCCGCGGTTGTCAAACTCGAACGTGACCGGGACGTAGGGTGCCGTGTCGCCCGAAGCCCGTCCGTAAGCCATCAGCCGCCCGTGCAGTTCCTCTGTGTCGTAAGTGCGTTCGTCGTAGGCCGTCGTGAACCGCGCCGACGCGATGCGCCCGAGTGCCGCATAGTGGCGTTCGGGCACGTCGGCGCGCAGGTAGAGCCGACGCTGCTGGGTGAGGGTCATCAGCGGCTGCCCGGCGGTCACGTAGTCGCCTTCCTTCACGAGGCAGGACTTGACATAGCCGCAGAGCGGCGCGCGGACAGCTGTTCCGTTGCGGCCTTGGCCGGCTGCCATTGCCTCGTAGGTGATGCGCGCCGTTTCGTAGTCCGCCTCGATGGCCGTGAAGTCCTTTTGGGAAATAATCTGGTCTTGCACGAGACTTTTGGCGCGCTCGTATTCCGCCTGCGCCGCCGCGTAGGCCACGCGGGCTTTTTCTACCGGGTCGCCGTCCTGCATGCGGTCGGTGGCGATAGTGAACACCGTGCTGCCTTGCCGGACGGAAGAGCCTTCCGCATAGCGGCCTGCGAAGCTGACGATGCCCGCCGTGTTGGCGACAAGGGTCGCCTCGTCGCCCGTTGCGGACAGTATCTGCCCGGTCGTGACGATGGCGTCCCGGAACGGGCCGGGCTGGACTGTGGCTGTCTTCACGCCGGCCGCGCGGGCATGCGCGCTGTCAAGGACTATTTCGCCTTCATGCCCGTCAGCCGGTTCGGCGGCGTGTCCCGCCTCCTCGTTTGCAGTAGCATCTTTCCCCTGGTTCTGGCAAGAAAAAGACAGAAGGAGCAGGGTAGCTCCTGCCGCCAGGATGTTTCTTTTCATGGATAGGTAGCTTTTATGTGTGTACAAATGTCGGGACCGGCTTTCCGGCATTCCCGGCTGCAAAATTAAAAAGAAGCTTATGCAACCTGTATGCAAACCGCGGTGTCGCGCCGCGACCGGAAAGGCAGCCTGAGGGCTTGGCCTATTCCGCGGCTTGTCGTATCTTTGTCCGATCAAACTTGTTTTTCGAAATGAATGTGATAATCGTCGTGCCGTGCTACAACGAGGAGGCTGTCCTCCGGGAAACGGCCGCCCGTCTGTCCGAAACCGTGAGCGGGGCGGGCTATGCCGGGCAGGTGCGGTTGCTCTTTGTGGACGACGGGAGCAGCGATGCCACGTGGCAGCTCATTACGGAACTGGCCGCCTCCAATGCTGGCGTGTACGGATTGAAGTTGGCCCATAACGTCGGCCACCAGCACGCCCTGTGGGCGGGGCTGGAGTGGGCCTCGCGCCGCGCCGATGCTGTCCTTTCCATCGATGCCGACCTGCAGGACGACGTCGGCGTCATACCCGAAATGTTGGACCGTTTCGCCCAAGGCTGCGACATCGTTTACGGAGTGCGGCGCAGCCGGGCCACCGATTCGGCCTTCAAGCGATGGTCCGCCCAGTCTTTCTATAAACTGATGCGCGCCATGGGCGCCGACGTCGTATATAACCACGCCGACTTCAGGCTCATGAGCCGACGGGCCGTGGCGGCACTGATGGACTATCCGGAGCGCAACCTTTTCCTGCGTGGCATGGTGCGCCTGCTGGGCTTCCGCCAGTCGGAGGTCTACTATGACCGCCACGAGCGTTTCGCCGGCGAGTCCAAGTACCCGTTCCGCAAGATGCTGGCCTTCGCGCTCGACGGTATCACCTCGTTCTCCATCCGCCCCTTGCGCTGGATTCTGGCTTTAGGCCTCGTCTTTATGCTTGTGGCCTTCGGAGTCATCGTCTATGCGCTGATAGCCTATGCCGGCGGCCGGGCCTTGCCCGGATGGACGTCCATGCTGGTGAGCCTGTGGTTCATCGGCGGAGCCATCCTGACGGCGCTGGGCATTATCGGCGAGTACGTAGGGAAAGTTTACAGCGAGGTGAAGCGTCGCCCGCGCTATATTGTGGAGGAAACCGTCGGGGACGGGGAGGATGCTGTTTCTGAAGCATGACTGCGGCGCAGTCCGGCAGGCGTGATGCGCGGGGCACGGGGCTTAGGCGAGTATTTACGGGCCTAAGCCCCGTGTTTCTTTTCCTAAGCCCAGTTGTGGCCGGCCTTTTCCGCCGCGGCCGGCGCCGTATGCCGGCCGTAGCGCCGTCTCTTCGCCGGTTGGCCTGCATATACGGCACTGCCCCGCACCGGTATTGGCCCGGTGCGGGGCAGTAGGGCTGGGCTACGGGCGGCCCGGACCGTTCAGCGCGCGAGGCGCTGGGCCTCGTCTGCGTGTGGGTTGAAACGTTTCATCAGGTAGAGTGTGCAGAATTCCTGCAGGGCGTAGATGATGAAACCGCAGCCGGTGATGATGACGGGAAGTCCGGCGAGATCCTCCTTGCGGTCACTGATGAAGATGAACAGTCCGGCGGCGAGCACGAGCGTAGGGACGAGATAGAGCCATCCGCTGGGGCGGATGTGGACACGGCGCATGTCCCAAAGCGTGTAGTACTGCGTGGCGGCACCGATGACGAGTACGGCCGCCAGCAGGTACATGAAAGCCCGGATGAAAAGCTCGGGGAAAATGAGCAGAATCAGGCCGAAGAGTATGCTTCCCGCGCCGACGATGGGGTAGAGCATGATTTGGCGGCTTTCAGGGTCGCGGCGGAAGTAACTGACCAGGGAGACGCAGCCCGGGATGATGAACAGCACGCCGCTGGCCATGACCATCCACAGCGTGATTTGCGTGGAGAAGACGATAAGCACGATGCCCAGCGCGAGTATGCACAGGGCGCGGATGATGACGTTGCGAAAAAGTTTCTTCATGGCAGTTGGTTTGATGTATGGAGTTCTTCACGCACGAAGGTAGGGATAAAAAATGAAACCGCGGCATGAAGCCGCGGTTTTTTATTTTCCTGGACGCCCGATAGAGTAATAGTCGAAACCGGCTTGGGCCATGTCGCTTGGGGCATAGATGTTGCGCCCGTCGAATACGGCCGGATGCCTCATGGAGCGGCGCACCACTTCCCACGAGGGCAGGCGGAACTGTTTCCATTCCGTGAGCAGGAGCAGGGCGTCGGCTTCGAGTACGGCATCGTACATGTCGCGCGCATAGGTTACGGCGTCGCCCAGCCGCCTGCGGCACTCGGCCATCGCCACGGGGTCGAATACGCGCACCGTGCAGCCGGCCTGGAGCAAGCGGTCGATGGTGACCAGCGAGGTGGCTTCGCGCATGTCGTCTGTCTCGGCCTTGAAGGCAAGCCCCCAGACCGCGATGGTCTTGCCCCTCAGGTCGCCCCCGTAGTATGCCGAGAGCTTGTTGAAAATGACAGACTTCTGCCGTTCGTTCACTTCCTCTACAGCCCGCAGCACGCGCATGGTGTATCCGTGCTGCTCGGCAGTGCGGATAAGCGCCTTGACGTCCTTGGGGAAGCAGGAGCCGCCGTAGCCGCAGCCCGGGTAGAGGAACTTCGGGCCGATGCGGGAGTCCGTACCGATGCCTTTGCGCACCATGTTGACGTCCGCGCCGACAAGCTCGCAGAGGTTGGCAATGTCGTTCATGAACGAGATACGCGTGGCCAGCATGGAGTTGGCCGCGTATTTTATCATCTCTGCGGACGGGATGTCCGTGAAGATGACGCGGAAATTATTGAGCATGAAAGGGGCGTAGAGCCGGGTCATGAGGTCGCGTGCGCGCTGGCTTTCCACACCGACGACCACGCGGTCGGGCGACATGAAGTCCTTTACGGCCGCGCCTTCCTTCAGGAACTCCGGGTTGGAGGCGACGTCGAAATCCAGGTCGAGCCCGCGGCGCTCCAGTTCTTCGCGGATGGCGGCCTTGACTTTGAGGGCGGTGCCTACGGGGACTGTGCTTTTGGTCACGACAACGAGATAGTGCGTCATGGCTGCACCGATTTCGTGGGCTACGTTGAGCACGTAGCTCAGGTCGGCGCTTCCGTCCTCGTCCGGCGGCGTCCCGACGGCGCAGAATACGGCTTCCGCGTCGTCAAGGCAGGACGTGAGGTCTGTGGTGAAGTGCAGGCGGCCTTCGCGGCTGTTGCGGATTACCATTTCTTCGAGCCCCGGCTCATAGATGGGGACGACGCCTTGCCTCAGTTGCTCAATCTTGGAACTGTTGATGTCGACACAGGTCACTTCGACGCCCATTTCGGCAAAGCAGGCACCGGAGACGAGGCCTACGTAGCCTGTTCCGACGATGGAGATTTTCATGACGGGTAGCGGGATAAGGGGTGAATAATAAAAAAGAGACGGGAGAGTGTCCTGTCTCTTTCTGTTTTTGCTTTGTGGCCGGACGCGGAATCAGCATTTGACTTATTGCTGGGCGGGGGCGTTGTTTCCCTGTCCGCTTGCTGCGGCTCCTGCGCCTTGGGGAACAGTCTGCGTCTGCGTAGCCTTAAGGTCGTCCGTAACGCTTTGCTGCTGCTGCGAGGGCAGGGAGAACACGGAGCATACGCTGAATATGACCAGCAGGGAGGCCAATGTCCATGTGGCTTTCTCAATGAAGTCCGTAGTCTTACGCACGCCCATGATTTGATTGGACGAGGCAAAACTGGACGCCAGCCCACCGCCTTTGGATTCTTGAATCAGGACGATGAAAGCAAGGAGGACAGCTACGATCACGGCCAGAATTACGAATAAACTATACATTGCTTTTATTTTGATTATTGATGATCAATTTTTGCAGGAAACGGATTTGGTCTGCAAAGTAACGATTTTTTTTCGGATAATCCAAGTTTAGCTTGCGGATAATTTCCAAGGCCTTTTCGTAACGGCCCTGACGGACGTAGATTTTTGCCAGGGTCTCGGTGAAGAAGTCCTCTTCGGCCGGGGCGGCGGCTGTGTCGTCGTCTGCCGGTGGAAGATGTTCCGGCGTTTCTTGCAGGACGATGCGTTCCGGCTGGTTCTCGATGAAATCGTTGATGAGGTTTTCGCTTCGCTGGCTGCGTTCGTCCCCGGTTGGCTGCGGTTTCTCCTCCGGCTCTATGTCGTCCATTTGCAAGAGGAAGGCAACGTAGTCTTGGGTGGCGTCGGCGGCGGTGAGCTTGCGGCGGGGCGCCGGGGCTTCTTCCTGGGGCGTGTTCTCCCGGAGAAATTCGTCGATGAGCAGTTGGGTGCGTTCGGCTGCATTCCTTGCGACGGGGCGGGAGGCTTGTCTGGTTTTTTCAGGCCTCAGTTCGTAGTGGCGGCTTTCTATGGCCTGAAACAGTACTTTACGATCGGGTATGAGGAAAGTGGCCCGTTTCAGTTCATCGCCAAACGAAGCCTCGTGCAGCTGATAGAGGTTTTGCAGGAGTAGTAGCCGCGCTGCCTGAAAATACGGGTAGCGCGCTACGAGTCCTTGAAGCTCGCGGAGCGTGTCTTGGTCCAGGTGTTCTGGATGCCCGATGAGTTCTGCGATGGTATTTGGCATAAAGTGTGTCCGTAGGGTATGGTTTTCGCGCTTGGGGAATGGTTTTACCAGTCGGCCACGGTGGCGTTAAAGATTTGCTCCGTGATGTCGCGGATCATCTCGGTGACCAAATCCTCCTGCACGCTGGTCAGCTGCATCGTAGCGTCGTATTGTGAAGTTGCTGAAAACTGCCGTTCCCAACTTTCGTTGGTCTTGTTGTTGTTAAAGCGGATGTTCACAGTCATTTTCAGCTGTACTTGCGCGGACAGACCGTCTGAGGAGATGCTTTTATTGAACTGGTCGTAGCCGGTGATTTCTCCCGCTATTTGCAGGTCGCCGCCGCGTTTCACGAGTTTCAGCCGTGTCTGGTTGGCATAGAGGTCTTGCAGCTCGTTGTTGAACATAGCCTCCATCGGTGCCCAGCCATAGGGGGCGCGGTTGGCGATGTTGTCTATCTGTATGGTTTTAATGATGTCGTAATTGATGGAAGTTCCCGTAAATTTATAGCTGACGGTGCAGGCAGCCAGCGCAAGGCAGGCAAGCCATCCGGCAATGAGAGGGCTGTGGCGCCGCAGGCGTGGTGTCAGTTTATCCCAGTTCATATTCTTTTATTTTCCGGTAGAGCGTGCGCTCTGATATGCCCAATTGTTCGGCGGTCTGGCGCCGGTTGCCGTTGTTGCGGGCCAAGGCTTGGCGTACGACGTCTTTTTCCAGTTCTTCGAGCGAGGGCGGACTTGCCGTGTTTGTGCTTTTGGGCAGTGTGTCGACAGGTTTGATTTCTTCGGCCTCCTGTATGGGCGGCACCTCTTCCGGGACGATGTGTTCCGCTTTGTAGGCTGTGTCGGGCTCTTTCCATAGTGCGAGGAGCTTGCTTTCGCTGTGTTCGTCCCCGTTTCCGCCGGGCTGCGGCCGTCCGCATACGATGCGCTTCAGCTCGCTTACGTCGCGTCTCAGGTCGAAAAGTATCTGGTAGAGGATTTCCCGCTCATTTTCAAAGCTGGCCGATTCTTTGGGCTTGTCGAGGGCGACGAGCTGGTCGTGTCTTTTGATTTCGGGCAAATAGCGGCGGAGGATTTCCGGGGTGATGACGCGCTCTTCGGAGGTGACGGACATGTTTTCGGCCACATTCTTGAGTTGGCGGACGTTGCCCGGCCACGGGTAGGCCGTCAGAATCCGGCTGGCCGTGTCGTCCAGGCGGATGGGCGGCATTTTGTATTTTTCGCTCATTTCGAGGGCGAATTTGCGGAAGAGCAGCAGCGCGTCTTCTCCACGTTCGCGCAGGGCGGGGACGGAGATGGAGACGGAGTTGAGCCGGTAGTACAGGTCTTCGCGGAACTTTCCTTCGCCGATGGCCTTTTCCATGTTGACGTTGGTGGCGGCGACAATGCGCACGTCGGTCTTGTGGATTTCGCTGGCACCCACGGGGATGTATTCTCCCGTTTCGAGCACGCGCAGAAGGCGTGCCTGCGTGGAGAGGGGCAATTCGCCTACTTCGTCGAGGAAGAGGGTTCCGCCGTTGGCCACGGCAAAGTAGCCTTCCCGCCGTTCCACCGCACCTGTGAACGCGCCTTTTTCGTGGCCGAAGAGTTCGGAGTCGATGGTGCCTTCGGGGATTGCCCCGCAGTTTACGGCAAAGTATTTCTTGTTTTTGCGTAGGCTGTGGTCATGGATAATGCGCGGAAAGACTTCCTTCCCCACGCCGTTTTCGCCTGTGACCAGTACGGAGAGGTCCACCGGGGCTATTTTTAACGCAATGTCCAGTGCGCGGTCCAGCGCTTCGCAGTTGCCCACGATGCCGTAACGAAGTTTGATGCGTTGTAAATATGAAGCGTCCATGAGGTTTCTCTCCAATGAGATTTACCCGCAAAGGTACGGATAAAATGCGAAAAACGGCTGAACGGGCTGGCAAAATAGTTTGCCAGCCCGCTTTTGTGTCCGCTCCGCGCGGGCCTTAGCCTCGTACTTACGGGCCTTAGCCTCCTTGCAAGGGGACTAAGGCCCGTGCCCGCTCTGCCAGGCGGAGGCGGCTGCGCCACTTGCCGTGTACACAAAAAAACCTGCGAACGCGATGTCCACAGGTTTCAATTCTCTCTAATGTTCACGCTGCGTAGCGTGGTTAAGCTGGGGGAACAAATCCCTCATCTGAGGCTGTTCAAGCGTTTACGCTGTCAGCAGCAGCTTCGGTAGCTACGGAGTCAGCCGTAGTGCTCAGAGAGTCACCGCTCAAGCTGTCGGAAGCAGGAGCCTCAACCATCTGGGAGTCTACGCTTGCAGAATCAGCGTTAGCACCGGCATTTTCCTTGTTACCGCAAGATGCGAAAGAAATAGCAGCCATAGCTACGAACATGAAAACTAACTTTTTCATTTTGTCTTTTAGCTTTTAGTTAAACAATCAATTGCTTTATTAAAACGGTGCAAAGGTACGGACTTTTTCATTCCATGCAAATATTTCCTCTTTTTTTTTTCTACTTTTCTCGGATTTTTAACGCGATGATTTCTTATAGTCTTGATTATCAGGTGAAGCCGTAAAAAAGTTTTTTGCACATCCGGCAAAGTCTGCCGAATGTCGTAACTTTGTAGCGGCTTCGGGAATCGGATTTTGCACAGAACGGCCTGTTTTGCGATATGTTTGCCGGCTGGCTGAAACTTGTTGCTGAAAATGGAAAAAATGACGGATACACCTATATTATATAATAAGCGCGCAGCCTATCTGACGCTGGGCTGCAAATTGAATTTTTCAGAGACGGCATCGTTACGTGATGCCTTGGCGCGCGAAGGCGTGCTTCCCGCCGCCGAGGGCGAACGGGCAGATGTCTGCGTGATCAACACCTGTTCGGTAACCGATGTGGCCGATAGGAAATGCCGCCAGGCCATCCGTCGCATGGTGCGCGAGCATCCCGGCGCTTTCGTCGTCGTGATGGGGTGTTATGCCCAATTGCAGCCCGACCGGCTGGCCGGGCTTGAGGGCGTGGACCTGGTGCTCGGTATGGAGCAGAAGGGCCGGGTCCTGGAATATGTGCGCGAGGGACTTGCGCGGCGGGCCGCCGCAGCCGGCGGGCCAAGGACAAGTTGCCACGAGGCGGTCGCCGTGCCCACGCGGGAAATACGCACATTCGTACCGTCCTGTTCGCGCGGAGACCGTACACGCTATTTCCTGAAAGTGCAGGACGGCTGCAACTATTATTGCACGTACTGTACCATTCCCTTTGCACGCGGGCGTTCGCGCAACGGTTCCGTGGCCTCGCTTGTGGCCCAGGCGGAGGAGGTCGCACGCTCCGGCGGGCGGGAAATCGTGCTGACGGGGGTCAATATAGGGGACTTCGGCCGCTCTACGGGAGAAACTTTCCTGGAGCTTGTCCGAGCTTTGGACCGCGTGGAGGGCATAGCGCGTTACCGCATATCGAGCATCGAACCGGACCTGCTGACTGACGAGTTGATAGACTTCTGCGCCTCGTCGCGCGCTTTCATGCCCCATTTCCACATCCCCTTGCAAAGCGGAAGCGATGCGGTGTTGCGCCTCATGCGCCGCCACTATGACACCGCACTGTTTGCCCGAAAAGTGGAACGCGTGTGCAGTGTCATGCCCGATGCTTTCGTCGGCGTGGACGTCATCGTCGGGATGCGCGGGGAGCGCGAGGCGCTCTTCGAAGAGTCGTACCGCTTCATAGAAGGACTCCCCGTGGCGCAGCTTCACGTGTTCAGCTATTCGGAGCGCCCGGGTACGAAGGCATTGGACATTCCGCACGTGGTAGACGCTGCGGCACGGCACGAGCGCAGCCAGCGGCTTATAAGTCTCTCGGAGGCGAAGCGCAAGGCTTTCTATGCGCGTTTCCAGGGGCAGATGCGCCCGGTCCTTTGGGAACACGCGCGGCCCGGGCAGCCATTCCACGGGTTTACGGACAATTACATCCGTGTGACGTTGCCGATGGAGGAAACGGTTGCCGACAATGTCATAAGGCCTGTATGTTTAGGAAATTTCGCAGCCGATGGGGAAAGTCTCTTGGGAAATTTTGCCTGACGGCAAATGCTTATTGATTTTGTGATACATGAAAAAAAACATAGCAATAGTCATACTGAACTGGAACGGCGCCGAACTGATGCGCCGTTTCCTTCCCTCTGTCTTGAGGAACTCGTCGGAATTGGCCGAGGTTATTGTGGCCGACAACGGGTCCACAGATGAATCGTGCGCCATGTTGGAGCGCGAGTTTCCTGCAGTCACCCTTATCCGCTTGCCGGAGAATTACGGTTTTGCCGAAGGCTATAACCGAGCCTTGGCGCAGGTGGACGCGCCGTACTATCTTTTGCTTAATTCGGACGTGGAAGTGCCGGAAGGATGGCTTGAGCCGCTTCTGGCGTATATGGAGGCACACCCCGACGTGGCCGCCTGCCAGCCGAAGATGTTAAGCTACGCCGACCGCACGATGTTTGAATATGCCGGAGCAGCCGGGGGCTATCTGGACCGTTACGGTTATCCTTTTTGCCGCGGCCGGTTGTTTGAGACCGTAGAACAGGATATAGGGCAGTACGATGATGCCACTTCAGTGCTGTGGGCATCGGGAGCGGCTTTAATGGTCCGCCGTGAGGATTGGCTGGCGGCAGGCGGACTGGACGGGCGCTTTTTTGCCCACATGGAGGAGATAGACTTTTGCTGGCGCTTGCGAAGCCGCGGCCGTGGAGTCGTCTGCTTGCCGGCCAGCCGTGTGTACCATGTGGGTGGGGCTTCGCTCGCGCAGGGTAATCCGCGGAAAACATTCCTGAATTTCCGCAATAACCTGCTGATGCTTTATAAGAATTTGCCCGAGGAGGAGCTGCGGCCGGTTATGCGGGTGCGCCGGTGGCTCGATTACGTGGCTGCCGCCAAGTTTCTCTTGACCGGCGATGTGCCCAATGCCCGCGCCGTGTTCAGGGCGCGGCGGGAGTTCAGGCAACTGCGGCCAAGTTTCAGCCCTCAGCGTGAGGAAAACATGCGGTTGGCCACAGGGGAAGACATTCCGGAGCGTTTTTCAGGTTCACTGCTGGTAGCGTATTACCTAAAGCGGAAAAAGCGTTATCGTGACTTGTTTGGCTGAGCGGTCAGCGGAAAAGCCGGAACAGTAATCAAGGCATTTATGGAAACGAATCATTTATCAGCCGTGCCAGCGGCGCTTTATCTTATTCCTACGACGTTGGGCGACACGCCTTGTGACCGCGTGCTCCCTGCGTATAACAAGTTTGTCGTCCAGCAGCTGAGGCATTTTATCGTCGAGGAAATCCGGACGGCCCGCCGCTTCCTTAAGCAGGTGGACAGGGAGATTAATATAGACGCCTTGTCGTTTTACCCGATGGGCAAGCATGCGGATGCGGCTCTCTTTTCCCGCTATCTGGACCCCTTGCGCCATGGGGAAGCGGTCGGCGTCATTAGCGAGGCCGGCTGTCCGGCCGTGGCCGATCCGGGTGCGGACATTGTCGCCATAGCCCAGCGCGAGGGCTTGAAAGTCGTTCCTTTGGTCGGGCCTTCTTCTATTCTGTTGGCGGTTATGGCGGCGGGTTTCAACGGACAGAGTTTCGCTTTTCATGGTTACCTGCCAATTGACCCCAGTGCCCGCCTGCGCCGTCTCCGGGAGTTGGAGGCCAGGGCCAGGACCGAGCGGCAAACGCAACTTTTTATCGAAACGCCTTATCGGAACGCCAAACTTTTTGCGGATGTCTGTTCGGCCTGTTCTCCGCACACCCGCCTTTGTGTGGCAGCCGGCCTGACTACGGACAGGGAGTGGATACGTACGCGCACCGTCGCAGAATGGAGGCGCAGCGGCTTGCCCGATTTAGGAAAAGTCCCCGCCATATTCTTGATATATTAAGGTCATGTTTCCTGAAAAGCATTCGGCCAGAGTTCCAATAGAAGAACTCTGGCCGAATGCTTTTTTTGTCGGTGTCTATTTTAATTCCTCAATCCATTCCCGGACGTTTTCCGGTTCTCCTCCGTTGAGCAGCTTTCCTTCTTTCCAATCCAGTTCGGGGTAAGTTTCTTTCAGCCGTGCTACGCTGTTGCGGATGCTGCTGCCGCCCGAGGTGGCGAACGGAATAATCACTTTGCCTTTCAAGTCCTGGCTTTCGATGAAGGAATTGATAATGCGTGGTGCTTCGTCCCACCAGATGGGATAGCCGATGAATACCACTTCGTATTTGGAGAGGTCAGCCTTCGGGCCTTTTATGGCGGGGCGGGCTTTGGGATCGCTCATTTCCTGTGAGCTGCGCGACTGTTTGTCGTTCCAGTTCAAGTCTGCGCTTGTGTAACTCTTCTCCGGGGTAATTTCGTAGCAAGTGCCTCCTGTTGCTTCGGCAATGGCTTGAGCGGCTTTGGCGGTCGTGCCTGTTGCGGAAAAATAGGCGATAAGGGTTTCCTTTCCCCCTTCTGTCTCGTGAGATTTGTTCTGTTGGGCGCAAGCAGTGAGGCAAAAAGCTGCGCCTGCTGCGAAAGTTAATAGAATCTTGTGCATAATCCTTGAGGTTTTGTGATGTGATGTCTATTGTTTTGAGGATAAAATTCCTTTCTAATGTGTTTGCAAAGTTATGCCGGACGACTGGCAACATCATTACCAGATTTACAGATATGCCTAACGATATTACGGATTTATTGAACGGCCTTACGGCCGGCTCCTGCAGCCTGCCGTTGACTAAGCACGGGCACTCCGGTTTCCGTCCCCCGCTTTCTGACGGCTTTACCTGGCCTAATTTGACCGGGGTTTCACTTTTTTGTATTACCTTTGCAGCAAAACCGTATTAGAAAAGATGAATATACTCGAACTTAGCGAACAGGAGATTTATCGTCGGCAAACATTGGCGGAGTTGCGGAATATGGGGATAGACCCTTATCCCGCAGCGGAATATCCCGTAGATGCTTATTCGGCGGATATTAAGGCAGCCTTCGCGGACGGGGCTCCGGCACGCGAGGTGTGCATTGCCGGCCGCTTGATGAGCCGCCGCATCATGGGCAAGGCCAGTTTTGCGGAATTGCTGGACTCAAAGGGCCGCATCCAAGTATATGTGACCCGCGACGACATTTGTCCTGGAGAGAATAAGGACCTTTATAATGTAGTGTTCAAGAAACTGCTCGACTTGGGCGATTTCGTCGGCGTGCGTGGCTTTGTCTTCCGTACACAGACGGGCGAAATCTCTGTGCACGCCCAGGAACTGGTGCTACTCTCCAAGAGCCTGAAACCGCTGCCGGTAGTGAAGGAAAAGGACGGCGTGGTCTACGACAGCTTCGACGACCCCGAGTTGCGCTACCGGCAACGTTATGTGGATCTGATTGTCAATGCCGGGGTGAAAGAAATCTTCCAGAAACGCTCGCTCATTGTCAGGACGTTGCGCTCCGTGCTCGACGAGGCCGGCTATACGGAGGTAGAAACCCCAATCCTCCAGCCCATTCCCGGAGGCGCCAGCGCGCGCCCCTTCATCACGCATCACAATTCGCTCGACGTCGATCTCTATTTGCGCATCGCCACGGAGCTTTATCTGAAACGGCTCATTGTCGGCGGCTTCGAGGGAGTGTATGAAATCGGCAAGAACTTCCGTAACGAAGGGATGGACAAAAGCCACAACCCGGAGTTTACCTGTATGGAGCTTTATGTCCAATATAAAGACTACAACTGGATGATGGCCTTTACGGAGCAGCTCTTGGAACGTGTCTGCACGGCCGTAAACGGAAAGCCCGAAACGGTTATCGACGGCCAGGTCATCAGCTTCAAGGCGCCCTACCGCCGGTTGCCCATCCTGGAAGCAATCCGGGAAAAGACAGGCTACGACCTGACGGGCAAAAACGAAGAGGAAATCCGCGAAATCTGCCGCAAACTCGGTCTGGAGATCGACGACACGATGGGCAAGGGCAAACTGATTGACGAGATTTTCGGAGAATTCTGCGAAGGAACGTTCATCCAGCCGACGTTTATCATAGACTATCCCATCGAAATGTCGCCATTGACGAAACGCCATCGCACGAATTCCGAGCTGACAGAGCGTTTCGAGCTGATGGTCAACGGGAAAGAATTGGCCAATGCTTATTCGGAGCTGAACGACCCTATTGACCAGGAGGAACGCTTTCAGGAGCAGCTCCGCCTTTCAGAGAAAGGGGACGACGAGGCAATGTTCATCGACCAGGATTTCCTGCGTGCGTTGCAATACGGTATGCCTCCCACGTCCGGCATCGGTATCGGCATAGACCGGCTCGTTATGTTGCTCACCGGTCAGACGCAGATACAGGAAGTCTTGTTCTTCCCGCAGATGCGCCCCGAGAAGAAAGCGCCCCGCGACGCTGCCGAAAAATATGTGGCGGCCGGTGTGCCTGCAGAGCTCGTCCCCGTGCTTCAGAAGGCCGGGTATAACCTGGTGAGCGACCTGCACGAGGCAAACGCCCAGAAGGTGCAGCAGCAGATTGGCGATATTATCAAACGTTACAAACTCGAACTGTCCAAGCCCAGCGTGCAGGACATTGCGGCCTGGAACGTGTGAGTGTGCGTGTGGCGGGCGTGGTGCCGGACTTCGGGTCAGCACGCGGCTGCCGGATTTACCGGGCGAAAGCGCCGGATGAACAATGGTAAATCGGATGACTGATGTCGGAAATAGGTAAAATAGCCATTATGGGCGGCGGGAGCTGGGCCACCGCTATTGCCAAAATCATGCTTGAGAAGGTCGACCATGTGCATTGGTATATGCGTAGGGCCGATTCCATCGAGGCATTCAAGCGGCTGGAGCACAACCCGTCCTATCTGACCGGCGTTCACTTTGACGTTAACCGCATCACCTTTTCGACCGATATTAACGAGGTGGTGCGTGCGTGCGACACTTTGATTTTCGTGACTCCTTCGCCCTATCTGAAGAATCATTTGCGGAAACTCAAGGTGAAGATGCACGATAAGTTCGTCATTACCGCGATAAAGGGCATTGTCCCGGACGAGAACCTGATATGTTCGGAGTATTTCCGTCTGGTCTACAATGTCCCGGACGACAACCTGGCCGTGTTGGGCGGCCCGAGCCATGCGGAAGAAGTGGCCTTAAGCCGGTTGACCTACCTGACAGTCGGGTGTGTCAACGAGGATAAGGCCCGCGCCTTTGCCGACCTCATAGCCGGCAATTATGTCAAGACAAAGACCAGCACGGACGTGATCGGGATAGAGTACGCTTCGGTGCTGAAAAACGTCTACGCCGTGGCTACCGGCATCTGCAACGGTCTGAAGTACGGCGATAATTTCCAGAGCGTGCTCATATCCAACGCGGTGCAGGAAATGGGGCGCTTCCTGCGCGCCGTCTATCCTGTGGAGCGCAATGTCTATGACAGCGTCTATCTGGGCGATTTGCTGGTCACGGCCTATTCCAACTTTTCGCGCAACCGGGTGTTCGGTACGATGATTGGCAAGGGCTATTCCGTGAAGGCCGCGCAGATTGAGATGGAAATGATTGCCGAGGGCTATTATGCTACGAAGTGCATGAAAGACATCAACCGGCACTTCCATGTGAACATGCCCATCCTCGACGCGGTCTACAACATACTTTATGAGCGTATCGCACCGGCCATCGAGATAAAGCTCCTGACGGACTCTTTCCGTTGAGGCTCTTTGGCGGAGTGTCCGGCTTTTTGCCGGTCTATGGAATATCCGGCGTGGAATGCCTGGCAGGGCATTCCACGCCGGAGCGCTTTGTGTCGCTGGCGGTACCGGCCGGTCTGCGACCTGACGGATTCCGCCTGCGCTACGCGGCGGGTCGGGGCCGTGCGTTCCGCTTTTTTCGGGGCTAAGGACAGTAAAAACGGGGCTAAGGACAGTTTTCATTGCGCTTAGCCCCGTTCCTTTGAAGCTCGTGCACGTGGCAGGCTTCTCCCGATGCGGACGTAGTGGGCCATACCGCATCCGGGCGGAGTGTCTTATACGGTGCTCCCGCAGACGCCGGACCAAGAGAGCCAGACCGGGCATTTACGGGGCTTTTCCGTTGGTTTGACGATTCTTCACATACAGGTGCCGGGCTTATAGGGCCACTTTCGCCGTGTGGTTTCCAGCTTTTACGATGTACACCCCGTGGCCGGGAACGGTAATTGCGGCGCGCCCGGGAGCGTCGGCTGAGCCTATTTCGGCGCCCGCCATGTTGTAAACGCTCACTTGCCCTTCGGCTCCGTCAACTATAATGGTATTCCCCTCAACGCTTATTTGCGGCTTGCCTGCGGCTTCAACATTGTCAATGCCGCTGGGCGTGATTTCTACAATTCTGCCGAAAGTGCTCCATACGGGTGCTGCCTGGTATGCGGCCAGCGAGCCTACGGGCACTCTCAGTTCGGCCTCCGGACACGGGACGCCGCTGAAACTGTATTCGCTTGCCACGGCCGGAGGCGTCGGGGCAAGCACCGTGACGGTTTTCAAGTTGGTGCAGTTCTGGAAAACAGCGTCGCCTACTTCTGTTACCGACGAGCCAAGCGTAACTTCCTCCAAGGCTCCGCAATTCATGAACATTGTCTGAGTGACTGTCTTGAGCGAGTTGCCTATCACCGCGCTCTTGAGCGAGTTGCTAAGTCCGAACGCGCCCATACCTATCTCTGTTACGGAATTGGGTACGGTCACCGACGTGAGGGCTGTGCCCGAGAAAGCCATGGCGCCGATGTTCTCGAGCGATGGGGGCAAGTCGACGCTTTTAAGCCGGCTTTGCATGAAAGCCGTGCTGCCGATGGACTTGAGTGTAGAGGGCAGTTTTATCTCTTCGATAGGGCACGACATGAAGGCCCCGCTGCCGATCTCCTCCACCGCATCGCCAAGATTTACCTTGGAGAGGCTCATGCACATGTAGAACGCACTGCTTGCAAGGGTGGTCACTGTATTCGGCAACGTGACAGAGGTCAACTCGTCGCAATAGAACGCATCGGAGCCAATGGCGGTCACGGTGTAGACTTTGCCGCCGTAGGAAACTTCAGCGGGGATGGTCACATCTCCTTCGTAGCCGTCGTTTTTCTCAGTGACTTCACATGTAAGGTCACTTTCCGAAGTGATGTTGTAGCTCACGCCGTCGACCGTAAAATCCTGCGCCGACGCGCCCACGGGCAGCATCAGTATTGCCGCCAGCAAAGACATGGGGTAAAATTTTTTCATTTCCATGTTGTGTTAGCCCCTGTTCCCTCCGGGGGAGTTGAGAATATAATACGGTTTCAGTGTGGGGCATATATAAAATGGTGTGGGAACTTTACCTGTCCGCCTGCCTTTTCCTTTCTGGAGCTGGCATTGTACTTTCCGCCGGGGACGGCAACGCCGAACTCCGCGAGATGTATGTACTCGTATGGAGCACCAGCCACGCAGGATGCTGTTGCCGCCATTACGGCCCGGACAACGTGCCTGCGTCGGGCATCTGCTCTTACCTTTCTCGGGGTGGAAGGCCGGACTGCCAGATTCGGAATGGTCAAGGACCGGGTGCAAACATGGTAAACGCCTTTTTATTTATAATGTCCGTCGGCGTCGCTTCGTCCTGCCTTCAGGTCTCGGAGCGACGGCGTGGTAATGATACGAAAATATTTGTTTCCGGAATTTTTTAAGGGGCAAAAAAGAGAAGGCGTAAAAGGCAAAGCCAAGGATGTGCTTCCTTGTGCGGGTCTTGAGTAGCAGCATGGTAACTGTTCCAGCAGGCGTCTGAGGTCAGTTTAAGAGCGCTGCCAGCTTCATATATTCAGGTGGAGGCTGTTGTGCGCTTTCGGCAAGTTCCTTTACCGCGGGCCTGCGGCTTATAGGTATCTTGCAATAAGCCACAGGTCCACCGGAACGGGGAACGGTGCTTCCGCTTCGTCCGCTGCGGAAAAAAATCCGCCTGCCGGTGCGAGGACCGGCAGGCGGTAGAAAATGCGGTGTGGGGGTTAACGCGGCCATTCCAGATGTATGCGCCGCCAAACTTCTACGGCTTCGCTTTTAGCGCCCGGCATGGTGTATCGCACCTCCAGATAGTCTTCCGTAAGGAAGCGATACTTCATGGCATTCCCTTTG
Source organism: uncultured Prevotella sp. (assembly GCA_902464615.1). GTDB lineage: Bacteria > Bacteroidota > Bacteroidia > Bacteroidales > Bacteroidaceae > Alloprevotella. The sequence goes on from CABQKA010000004.1 coordinate 79,171, forward strand.
CCGATAAGCTCGGGAGCCGTGATGGAGTTCTGGATGTGCTCCGTGTAGGTGGAGTCGGAAGAGACGGTGTAAGTGCCTTGTGTAGTGATGATGGCTGCACCTTTTCGGTTCGGAATGAGGAAAGTGGAGAACTTGTTGTCCTCTTCTATGACTTTCCATACCGGCAGGTTGAGCATCTGCTCTTTTCCATTGTCCTTTTGCACTTTTTCGGTCTGCTGCCAGATTCCGACCAGTGACGGGCGGACGTCTTGTGCCATGGCAGTTCCTGCAGTTCCGCAAAGGAGGCAGATAAAAAGTATGACTAAATGTTTCATGGCTATATGTGTTAAAAGGTTTCTTAATGGCAAATTTAATCTTAAAGATGCTGACAACCAAACGTTAGGACAAGTTTTTTACGTGCGGGGCCGCAATATTTTCGCGGCTGTCACGGGACTGACAAACTGTCAGCCTATATCTGCCAAAATAGATACCGATGCCCCGTCGAATTTTTTGGCACGCTTTTCGCATAATGAGGAAGTGGATACGCTCCCCGGGAAAAAACAACCCCAAGGCGAAGACCGACAAACAATAAAACTTCTAAATACACGTAATTATGAACATCAAACCATTAGCAGACCGCGTGCTGATTCAGCCCGCTCCCGCAGAAGAAAAGACTGTCGGCGGTATCATCATCCCCGACACGGCAAAGGAAAAACCCCTTCAGGGCACTGTGCTGGCCGTTGGTAACGGAACAAAGGACGAGGAAATGGTCCTCAAGGTCAATGACCGTGTGCTTTATGGCAAATATAGTGGTACGGAAGTGGAACTCGACGGTGAGAAATACTTGATTATGCGTCAGAGCGACGTGTTGGCCGTGCTGGCTTAATTACAATTACAGAACAAAATTAAACATTGAAGAATCATGGCAAAAGAGATTAAATATAATGTAGAAGCCCGCGAGCTCCTCTGCGAGGGTGCTGACGCACTGGCCAATGCAGTGAAGGTTACGCTTGGCCCGAAAGGCCGTAACGTCGTTATCGACAAAAAGTTCGGCGCACCGCGTATCACGAAGGACGGTGTTACCGTAGCCAAGGAAATCGAGTTGGACAACGCGTTCCTTAATTCCGGCGCACAGTTGCTGAAGAGCGTGGCCAGCAAGACCGGTGACGATGCCGGCGACGGTACGACAACGGCTACCGTTCTCGCGCAGTCTATTTTGCACGAAGGTATGAAGAACGTGGCAGCCGGCGCAAACCCGCTCGACATCAAGCGCGGTATTGACAAGGCTGTGGCCAAGGTCGTGGAAGGCATTCGCGCTCAGGCAGAGCAAGTAGAGGAGAGCTATGAGAAAATTGAACAGGTGGCTACCATCTCTGCCAACAACGACGCCGAAATCGGTAAGCTTATTGCCGACGGTATGCGCGCTGTCAGCGTGAATGGCGTGATAACTATCGAAGATGCCAAAGGACGCGACACGGTGCTCAAGACCGTAGAAGGCATGCAGTTCGACCGCGGTTATCTTTCTCCCTACTTCGTAACGGATACGGAGAAGATGCAGTGCGTCATGGAGAAGCCTTACATCCTGATTTACGATAAGAAGATTTCCAACCTGAAGGATTTCCTTCCCATTCTCGAACCGGCTGTGCAGACCGGCCGTCCGCTTCTCGTCATCGCAGAAGACGTGGACAGCGAGGCTTTGACGACATTGGTAGTCAACCGCCTGCGTTCGCAATTGAAGATTTGCGCAGTTAAAGCGCCCGGTTTCGGCGACCGTCGCAAGGCCATGCTGGAAGATATTGCCGTACTGACCGGCGGTGTAGTCATCAGCGAAGACAAGGGTCTGAAACTCGAGCAGGCTACGATCGAGATGCTTGGTTCGGCCGAGAAAGTGACTATTACGAAGGAAAATACGACTATCGTTAATGGCGCTGGTGCCAAGGAGAATATTCAGGACCGCATTAATCAGATTAAGAACGAAATCCAGAATACCACTTCCTCTTACGATAAGGAGAAGCTCCAGGAACGTCTGGCTAAGTTGAGCGGCGGCGTGTGTGTGCTGGAAGTCGGTGCAGCCAGCGAGGCTGAGCAGAAAGAAAAGAAGGACCGTTGTGACGACGCGCTGTGCGCAACACGTGCCGCAATCGAAGAAGGCATCGTGACGGGTGGCGGCGTAGCATACATCCGCGCTCAGGAGGGACTGGCCGACCTCAAAGGCGAGAACGCCGACGAGACTACGGGTATCGCCATCGTGCGTCGGGCCATTGAAGAACCGCTTCGCCAAATCTGCCGCAACGCTGGTGTAGAAGGCGCAGTCATTGTCAACAAGGTGCGTGAAGGCAAGGGTAACTTCGGTTACAACGCCAAGAATGAAACGTTCTGCGACCTGCGTGCCGCCGGTGTCGTAGACCCGGCCAAGGTGGCCCGCGTGGCTCTTGAGAACGCTGCCAGCGTAGCCGGCATGTTCCTCACGACGGAATGTGTTATCTGCGACAAGAAAGAAGAAAAGGCAGACATGCCGATGGGCAACGCCGGCATGGGCGGTATGGGCGGCATGATGTAATCAGAACCGCTCGTCTGCGAGACCGCAGGCTTTGATAAAGGTAACAATCATAGTGTCTCCGCTTTGGAATGTAAAATCCAAGCGGAGACATTTTTTTGTCTCTGTGGTTTGCCCTCTGCCGGTAGTGCCGGTCTGGGTATGCGGCTTGCAGCGGTTGGAAAGAAAAGTTTCTTCGGGCTTCTGAGTTTGGAAATGTGCGGATTTAGACATCGCTTTCTGATAGCGACAGAAAATGTGTTGTGTTCCCGTTGCCCGTATAATGCTTTTTTTATATCTTCGCTCCGTTAATTAAATGGCTACAGGAAGAACATTATGTAAGAAATGAAATTGAAGGCTTGACAAAGAATGGGCAACAAGGAAAAACGATGATCAATACGCTGACGTCTTTGCGTTTCCTCTTCGCCATGATGATATTTGGGACGCATTGCTATTTGATAGACGCCTTTTTCAATGCGCATATCTTTAAGGAAGGCTTCGTCGGGGTCAGTTTCTTCTTCACGTTGAGCGGCTTCATCATAGCTTATAAATATCAGCGGCAAATGGAGGAAAAGAAAATCAGCCGGAGAACCTTTTGGGTAGCGCGAATAGCCCGTATCTATCCTTTGCATTGGCTCACGCTTTTGGTGGCGGCTCTGGCAGGTAATTATGTAGTGGCGTCGGGTGGCGTGGACTGGCTTAAACATTTCCTGGCCTCGCTCACTTTGACCAACGCTTATATTCCGGCAGCAGATTATTTTTTCTCTTTCAACAGTCCGTCATGGAGCTTGTGTTGTGAACAATTGTTTTATTTTTCTTTCCCATTTCTTATCCCTTTGGCGCGGAACGGGAAAAGGCTGCTGTGCATCTTTTTCATTATGGCCGTTCTGGTGGTGGCAGGTATGTATTTCACTCCTGAGGCTGATATAAAAGGATACTGGTACGTTAATCCGATAACGCGCTTCCCGGATTTTGTTTTGGCATGTTGCTTTTCCGTTTGTACATTCATCTGAGGGGGACGCATTTCTCTTTTTTTCAGGCGAGCGCCATGGAAATCTTGTCAGTCTTCATATTTCTGGCATTCTATTTCTATGCTGCTGAAATTCCTAAGGTTTACCGCTATTCCTGTTATTATTGGCTGCCTGTAGCTTTGCTGCTGCTCTGTTTCTCATTGCAACGGGGCGTTCTTTCGCGCGTTTTGTCCCTTCGCCTGTTTGTGAAAGGTGGGGAAATCAGTTATAGTTTTTACTTGATACACCTGTTTGTTATTTCCGCGTATGTAGGATGGTCGGGTGCGGCGGGCATTGAAATCGCCTGGTACGTTTCCGTTCCGGTGCTGTTTTGTTTGGCCGTTTTGCTAAGCTCGTTGTCCTACCGCTATTTTGAAAAGCCCATGAATAGAAAAATAAAATCTGTATTAAATAAAAAAGAATGGAACAACCAACAAAGAAAAGTCCCCGCATCGAGGTCGTAGACGCATTGCGCGGATTCGCAGTGATGGCCATCGTTTTGGTTCATAATCTGGAACATTTTATTTTTCCTGTTTATCCGTCCGATTCTCCCGGATGGCTGAATGTCCTGGACCAAGGGATTTTTAACGGAGTCTTCAGCCTGTTTGCTGGGAAAGCCTATGCGATATTTGCCTTGCTGTTCGGCTTTACTTTTTATATCCAGACAAATAATCAGAAAAAATTGGGCAAGGACTTCGGATACCGTTTCCTCTGGCGTTTAGTTCTGCTGGCTGGCTTTGCTACGTTGAACGCCGCTTTTTTCCCGGCGGGCGACGTGTTGCTGTTGTTCGTCGTGGTCGGCATTGTATTATTTCTTACACGTAATTGGAGCGACAAAGCCATCTTCGTGGCTGCGGTTCTTTTCTTACTGCAGCCGGTAGAGTGGTATCACTATGTGGCAAGTCTGGTAGACCCTGCGCACCGTTTGCCCGACTTGCATGTCAGTGAAATGTATGCAGAAGTGGCGGCGTACACAAAGGCCGGGCACTTCGGAGAATTCCTTTGGGGGAATATTACCTTGGGGCAGAAAGCCAGTTTGCTGTGGGCCGTGAATGCCGGCCGCTTCTTTCAGACAGCCGGACTGTTCCTGCTCGGTTTCTATATTGGCCGGAAACAGCTGTTCGTATCTTCGGAAAGCAACATGAGGCGATGGGTGAAAGTGCTGATTGTCTCCGCGATAGCCTTTGCCCCATTGTACACGTTGGAAGAGTTGATTATGGAGAACGACACTATTGTGCAGCAGACAGCCGGAACCGCCTTTGACATGTGGCAGAAGCTGGCCTTTACTTTGGTCCTGGTCGCCTCTTTTGTCATTCTTTACCAGAATAAGACTTTCAGCAAACGGGTCGGCAATCTGCGCTTCTACGGCAAAATGAGTCTGACAAACTATATCTCCCAGTCCATCATAGGTGCGGTCATTTATTTCCCGTTCGGTTTATATCTTGCCCTGTACTGCGGCTATACGGTCAGTCTGTTAGTCGGCATTTTCATATTCTTTTTGCAGGTGCGTTTCTGCAAATGGTGGCTGGCCAGACATAAGCAGGGGCCGCTGGAGCGCATTTGGCATAAATGGACCTGGATAGGGACGGGCAAGTAACTTTCCTTCTTTCGTCCGGTTTAATGTAAAATCACTAAATGTGGGGATTGGCCCGACAGGAAATGTTTCGTACTTTTGCACTTCGGAATTTAACAAACAAATGAATTTATCGGAGTTAAAGCGTAATGAGACCGCATTCATCTCGTCTGTAGGCGGGAGCAGTTCCTTTCACCTGCGTTTGGAAGAAATGGGGTTTGTTCCCGGGCAGGAAGTAACCCGTTTATATGCCTCGCCGTTTGGCAGCCCGATAGTCTACTCCATGCTGGGGCAGAAAGTGGCCTTGCGGCGGCGAGAGGCGCGTCTCATCGAAGCCGTTCCGCATTTGTCGGATGTGCATTTGGGCGAGCTTCCGCATGCGCAGATGCCGCCCGACCGGCAGCCAGAGGCGGGCGGAGGCGATTTCCTCCGGGCGCATTCCTGCCATTCCTCCCATTGTGGCAATTGCGCTTGTTGTGGCGGCTCGCGGCAAGCCCCAACCCGCAAAAGTGCTTTCTGGCGGCGGGGTAAGGCTTCTTCTCCCGTATCCGCGGAAGGGAGGTATGTCCGCGACGAACAGGAGTTGACCATCGCGCTGGTGGGGAATCCGAACTGTGGGAAAACCGCTTTTTACAACGAGGCGGCCGGAGGGCATGAACGCACCGGAAACTATGCCGGCGTCACGGTGTCGAGTGTTGAAGGCCATACTTATTTCGAAGGGCATAATTTGCGGGTCATTGATTTGCCGGGAACTTATTCCTTGCGCGCTTTCAGTCCGGAGGAAGCCTATGTGGCAAATGAACTTGCCAAGGGCGAAGTCGATGTCGTAATCAACGTGCTTGATGTGACCAACCTGGAGCGTAATTTGCTACTGACGCTCCAGCTTCAGCGGATGCACATACCGATGGTCGGCGTGCTGAATATGTACGACGAGTTCCGTCATAGCAACAGCCGGCTGGATATTGCCGAACTCGAACGCCGTTTGGGCATGAAACTCGTGCCTGCCGTGGCAAAAAACGGGGAAGGGGTGAAGGAAGCCCTCCGGGTTGCCATCGAGACGGCCCGCGAATCTGCAGACCGGAGCCTGGAGTCGGTGCCCGCTTATGCCGCGCAAACAGACCTGCATGCCGCCGTGCACGATTTGCTCGACGGCATCTATGAGCTTCAGGAAGGACGCGCCGGACGCGTCACAGCGGCAGCGGACCGTGTCCTGGCTCAGACGCCGTTGGCTTATCTTTTATTCCTCCTTGTCATGGGGTTCGTATTTTACGTCACCTTTGAGGTCGGTGCCTATCCGATGGACTGGATGGAAGCCGGCGTAGGATGGCTGACGGACCAGGCAAATGCGCGTATTCCCGAAGGGTGGCTGCGCGATTTGCTGGTGAGCGGCGTTCTGGGGGGCGTGGGCAGTGTCATAGTCTTCTTGCCCAATATCCTGATTCTTTATTTCTTTATTTCCATATTGGAGGATTCCGGTTATTTGGCCAGGGCCGCCTTCCTGGCTGACCCGTTGTTGCGTCGGGTGGGCTTGCACGGAAAATCGTTTATCCCCATGATGATGGGCTTCGGCTGCAATGTTCCCGCCGTGATGTCTACCCGTACCATCGAAAGCCGGAAAAGCCGTCTCATCACCATGATGACGTTGCCCTACATGTCTTGCTCTGCGCGTTTGCCTGTATATACGGTCCTCTCCGGCGCTTTCTTCCCGGAGCACGCCCCGTGGGTCATGCTGGCGCTTTATGCCGGCGGCATCTTGGTGGCTTTCGTTTCGGCTTTTGTGATGAACAAGGTATTCCGCCGCACGGAAGAAAGCCATTTCGTCATGGAAATGCCGCCCTACCGCATGCCGGCGGGACGCAGCGTTCTGCGCCACACGTGGGAGAAAGGGCGGCAGTATCTACGAAAGATGGGGGGCATCATCCTCGTGGCCAGCGTCGTGATATGGGCCTTAGGTTATTTCCCGCAAAGTGAGGAAGCGCTTACGCCGGCCGAACAGCAGGAGCAGTCCTGTCTGGGACAGATTGGCCACGCCATATCGCCGGTCCTCGCTCCCTTGGGCTATGATTGGCGCATGGATGTCGGCATTTTGGCCGGAGTAGGGGCGAAGGAATTGATGGTCAGTACGATTGGCGTGCTTTACAATTGTCCGGAAAGCGAGGACGGCGAAATGTCCGACGCCGGTCTTTCCCAGGCCATGCGCGATTCGGGCATCGTCCCTGCCGCCGGTCTGAGCTATTTGGTCTTTGCCTTGCTGTATTTCCCTTGTCTGGCCACGATTGCCGCCATCAAGGGCGAAAGCGGACGTTGGCGTTATGCGGTTTTCACGGCCGTCTATACGACGCTGGTCGCATACGTCGCGGCGTTCATTACCTATCGTCTGGCGTTGATGTGGCTATAGCCAGGGCTGCGCGCCCCGGCTGGCCGTAATTTCAATTTTTACGGTAAGCCGAGGGCGACTGCCCCGTGGCGTTCTTGAAGTATTTTCCCAGAAAGCTCTGGTTGGGAAAATTCATTTCGTTGGCTATTTCTTTTACCGATAGCCCCGTGTTGCGGAGCAGTGTCTTGATTTCCATCATGACAAAATCTGTAATCCATTGCCCGGCCGTTTTTCCGCTGACCGACTTGACTACTTCCGACAGGTATTTGGGCGTGAGGCATAGCCGCTGGCTGTACCATTGTATGTTGCGTTCCTCCTTAAAATGTTCTCCCGCCAGGCGGATGAAGCGGTCGAATATGTCGTAGGCGCGTGTCGGACGGTTCTTTTCTTCCGGATGCCGTCGTGAGAGAATGTCGCACGTGTCGAAATAGTAGAGCCGTATGAGTGAGTCAATGATTTCACGGCGGAAGTGGTGCCTTTCGTCTTGTAGTCGTTGCCTTACCAGTTGGTAGTTGCACGTCATGCGCCGTTGTTCCTCCCCGTCAAGGCTCAATACGGGGTGGTCGTATATGTAAAGCAGGTAGGGCCATAGCTGGTGCAATCCGGCGATGCCGTCCTGGAGACATTGGTAGGAGATGAGTATGAACTGCCCTTGGAATCCGTCGGCCGGCATTTGCTTTTCCAGCGATTGGTTGCCGATATTGATGTATAAGTCGCCTGGACGGAACACGTGTTGCCGCCCGTCCATCTGAAATGTGGCCGAGCCTTGGGTGCAGTATCCGTAGATGATGAATCCGGGTTGGAGCGACGTTTCCGGGAAGTCCATTCGCGGATAATCGCAGACGAGTGACAATTTGCCTTTTTCATGGTATGAGCCGCCCGCGGGCGGCATGCCCGTATAGCTGGGATTTGCTTCTTGTGTCATATCAGGTGGGATATGTGTATAGATGTATTTTTGCAAACTTACGGAATTTTTTTCGGAAAAGCACGGCTCCCGTATTGGAAAAAGTTCCGGCGTGCACAGGGACGTATGTCCTGCAGCCGTTCGTAATGCTTTTTTGCGGCTTGTCCGCTTGTCGGCCGCTACGGGCCTTATTCCCGTACGCCCTCCCCTTATCCCCGTGCGCACAGGGATAAGGGGAGGGCGCATGGGGCATCGCCGGGCGTGTCCCGTCACCGATACGGGGGCGCGCCATATAAAAAACGGGCATCCCGGCCTACGGCGCATGGCAGATTTGCGTAATTTTGCCGAGCAAAATCAGTAACTGAAATGGAAAAAATCTGTTGGAAGGGGCACGGGGCCATGCTCGGCGCCAATGTGATGTGGGGACTGATGTCCCCTGTCGCCAAGGCGGTCCTGCTCGGCGGTGTCGTCAGTCCTTTTGTCCTTGCCGGGATGCGCGTATTCGGCGCGATGGTCCTGTTCTGGCTGTTGTCGTTTTTCCGCAGGCCCGAACACGTACATCACAAAGACCTCCTGGCCCTGTTCGGCGCGTCGCTGCTGGCCATTGTCTTTAACCAATGCAGTTTTATCCTCGGTGTGGGGATGACTTCGCCGGTCAATGCTTCCATCATCACGACCAGCATGCCCTTGCTGGCTATGGTGCTGGCGGCTTTCATCCTGAAAGAGCCGGTTACGGGAAAGAAGGTGCTTGGCATCGCCTTTGGTGCGGCGGGCGCGTTGCTCCTCATCATGGGCAGCCAGGGAAGCTCCCCTTCCGCCACGGAGGGTCCGGCCGCCCTGTGGGGCGACCTGCTTGTTCTTTCTGCCCAATTCTGCTACGCCCTTTATATCGTGCTCTACAAGGACTTTGTCTCGAAATATTCGCTGGTGACCATTATGAAGTGGATGTTCACTTATGCCTTCATCTGCATGTTGCCGTTTTCTTACCAAGACCTTCTGTCGACAGACTGGGCGGCCGTCACGGCAGGCATGTGGGGCGACATAGCCTTTGTCGTGTTCTGCGGCACCTTCTTGAGCTACTGCTTCGTCGTCGTGGGGCAAAAGGCGCTGCGCCCCACTGTCGCCGGCATGTACAATTACGTGCAGCCGGTTGTAGCGGCAGTCCTGGCGGTATGTTGGGGCATGGAGTCCTTCCAATGGAGCAAAGTGTGTTCCGTCATATTGATTTTCTTCGGTGTCTATCTGGTCACGGCCAGCCGCAGCCGCGCCGAACTGGAGCGTTACGAGGCCGGCGAGAAGGAGGAGACACGGACCGGAGGGACTTCGTCGTAGGCCGTCGGACGGGATGCGTGTCTTTTTCTTCCGGATGGGCATGGCTGTCTCCTTGAAATGAGCTAACTTTGCGGTGCATTACGGATGTCAGGGATGAAATCGTTTCTTCGGCTCTTTTTCTTGCTTATCCTCGGACAGATGCCTGCGGTGCAGGCGCTTCGGGCGAACGGCGTGGCGGGAGCGGATTCGCTTTGTGTGAGTCTGCTTACGTGCGAGCCGGGTAATGCCATTTACGAACTTTACGGGCACACGGCCATCCGCGTGGAAAACCCGGCAACGGGCTATGACTGGGTATTCAATTACGGCGTGTTCGACTTCGACAGGCCGAACTTCATCTGGCGTTTCGCGTTGGGACAGACCGATTATACGCTGGGCGTGGCGCCTTTCGACCGTTTTGCCCATTCCTACGCGCGCGACGGCAGAAGCATCGAAGCCCAGCGCCTCAACCTGACCCAGGCGGAAGCGGCGCGGCTGGTGCGTGCTTTGGAGGCCAATGCCTCCATGCCCGGGTGGACATACCGTTATAATTATTTGTACGACAACTGTACGACCCGGGCTGTGGAAGCGATAGTGCGATGCCTGGACGGACGGGTGGAATGGCCTGCGGCAGACACGACGTTGACATTCCGCCGCATCATCCATCAGTTTGCTGACGTCAACGCCTGGGACCGCCTGATGCAGGACCTCGTACTCGGAGAAGAGGTGGACGCCCCTATCGGAATAAGGCAGCAGATGTTTTCCCCGGTATATGCCGCTTCATTCTTTGACGGCGCGACCATTGTTGATGCCTCCGGACATCGGCGGCCGCTTGTGGCGGAACGCTGGCCGGTAGTGCAGGCTACGCCACTTTCCGCGCGTCCTTATCTGATAGGGCCGGCGGCCGTGTTCACGTTGCTCGTCGTCTTGACACTGGGCGTTTGTATTTGGGAAATCCGCCACCGCAGAGTCTGCCGCCTGTATGACAATACACTGCTTTTCCTGCAAGGGCTGGCGGGTTGCCTCATCGCGTTTCTCTTTTTCTTCTCAGAACATCCCGCTGTCGGTACGAATTGGCTGATACTCTTGCTTAATCCGCTACCGCTGCTCTTCCTGCCGCTGAAGCTGTGGCGCGACCATAAGGGTCGCCGCGACGTCTATCCTATGGTCGAGGGCCTGTTGGTGTGTATCTTTTTGGCCGGCAGTTTGGTGTCGTTTCAAAAAATACCGGTGGAAATGTATCTCGTGGCATTGATTTTGCTGTTACGTTGCGTGAACGTCTGGTTCGTCGGACGGAGAGGTGCCTATTGCCGGAAGTTATCAATCAAAGCCGCAGACTACGGGCGCGGTTCATAAAAAACAGGAACTTTGTCAGGAAAATCTCATCATCATCATTTCGTCACTCCGTTGCCATGTGGCGGAGACGGCGTAGGACGCAGTTTTTTGCTGTCGTTACTGGCCGCATTGACTGCATTGGCTTCAACGGAAGTGCAGGCAAGTAATGCCAATCGTCCCGCAGTTCCCAAAATCGTTGTCAGCATTCTTGTCGACCAGCTTCGCTCGGACTATCTGGAAGCATTTATCCCCATCTACGGTCAAGACGGATTCATGCGTCTGTTCCAAGGCGGGCGCGTATATACTCAAGCGGAATACCCGATGGTGCGCCCGGACTGCGCGTCGGCCGCCGCAACCGTAGCGACAGGGGCAGCGCCGTCCAGCCACGGTATAGTCGCCTCATATTGGATAGACCGGAAAACGTTGCGTCCGGCCTTTTGTGTGGACGATGACCGTTATGCGGGAGTGGGCGGCACGTTGGAGAAAGTGTCCCCTGTTAACTTACAGGTGTCTACGTTGGGCGATGAACTCAAGGTGGCAACGGAAGGAGGCGCTCTGGTTTATGCCCTCGCCCCCAATCCGGAGGCGGCCATCTTTTCGGCAGGGCATGCAGCCGACGGCGCGCTATGGATAGACGACGAGACAGGGGCATGGTGTTCTACGTCATACTACGGTACAATGCCGGCATGGGCCACCGTGCGCAGCCAGTATTATTCCGTGAAAGATTTCCTGGACGACAATGTATGGGAACCGTCGTCCAAGCTGGTGGGCAATTTCAGCTATTTCCTTTCCGGCGGAATGAAAGAGCCGTTTTCCCATAAGTTCAAAGGCGACGGACGCTTCGTTTCTTTCAAGACCAGCGGTCTGGTCAATGAAGAAGTGTCTGCCACCGCAAAGGCTTGCCTGGAAGGAACCGCGCTTGGTGCGGACGGTATCACGGACTATTTGGCCGTGACTTTCTATGCAGGGAACTTCGAGCACCGGTCTTTGAACGAGTCCTCCCTCGAGTTGCAGGATACTTATGTCCGCCTCGACCGCGCAGTGGCCGATTTGATTAACGCAGTGGACCGTAAGGTCGGCGCCGGCAACGCACTGTATGTGCTGACTTCGACGGGCTATGCCGACGTAGAGAATACCGACCTTACGGCATACCGTATCCCGACGGGCGTTTTTGATGTGCGTCGCGCCGCTACGCTGCTGAACATGTATCTGAGCGCCGTATATGGGCAAGGCAAATATATAGAAGCCTGTTTCGGCACGCAGTTCTATCTGAACCATCGTTTGGTCGAGACCAAACAGCTTTATCTGACGGAAGTGTTGGAGCGTTCGCAGGACTTTCTCCTGCAGCTCAGCGGCGTGAAGGATGTTTACACGTCGCAGCGCCTTTCTCAAGGAGCGTGGACGCCCGGGATCAGCCGCATCCGTGCCGGTTATAATGCCCGTGTTTCAGGCGATATCATGGTCGAGGTCGCTCCCGGTTGGCACTATGTGAACGAAGACAACCACGAAAATCAGTTAGTGCGCGCCTCTTTCGTACCCTATCCCATAGTCTTTTACGGTTACGGCGTCTCGGCCGGCAAGGTTGAGACCCCCGTGACGGTGGACTGCATCGCCCCGACTTTGTCGAAGGCAATGCGTATAAGGGCCCCCAACGCTTGCAGTACCGCGCCGCTGTTCTGATGACCGGCCGCATCCCCATTTTCTATTTTCAAAACAGGGCCACTTGTTTGGCCATCCTTATTCAACCGCAAAATAACAATAATAAAATATGGATTTTAATAGCATTCTTAGCAAGCTCTTCGGAAATAAGTCGACCCGCGATATGAAGCTGATTCAGCCCATCGTGGAAAAAGTGAAGGCCGCGTCGCCCGCTATCGAGGCTCTCGATAACGACGCGCTCCGCGCCAAGACCAAGGAATTGCAGCAAAACGTGCAGCACTCGGCCGATGACTTGAAAGAGAAAATCGAAGCATTGAAGGCAAAAGTGGAAGAGACTCCGATCGAAGACCGTGTAGTCATATTCAACCAGATAGACAAACTCGAGAAAGAAGTTCTCGACCGTTATGAGGAGGCCCTTAACAATATTCTGCCTGAGGCTTTCGCCATTGTTAAGGAAACGGCGCGGCGCTTTGCTGAAAATGATGAAATCGTCGTGACCGCTACGGACTTTGACCGCGAGTTGGCCCCACGTCATGATTTCCTGCACATTGACGGCGACAAGGCGATCTACCAGAATCATTGGATGGCCGGCGGTAACGACGTGAAGTGGAATATGGTTCACTACGACGTGCAGTTGTTCGGCGGCGTAGTGCTCCACCAGGGTAAGATTGCCGAAATGGCCACCGGTGAGGGTAAAACGCTTGTCGCCACGTTGCCTGTATTTCTCAATGCCTTGACGGGTAACGGTGTCCATGTGGTCACAGTCAACGATTATCTGGCCAAGCGAGACTCTGAGTGGATGGGCCCGCTTTACATGTTCCACGGATTGAGTGTGGACTGCATCGATAAGCATCAGCCTAACTCTGAAGCACGCCGCAGGGCTTATCAGGCGGACATCACTTTCGGAACGAACAACGAGTTCGGTTTCGACTATCTGCGTGACAATATGGCCATGACTCCTCGCGACCTTGTACAGCGCAAGCACAATTACGCCATTGTCGATGAGGTCGACTCCGTTCTTATTGACGATGCCCGTACTCCGCTGATTATCTCCGGCCCGGTGCCGAAGGGCGACGACCAGCTTTTTGAGCAGTACCAGCCTCTTGTGGAGCGCCTTGTCGAGGCGCAGCGCAAACTCGCCACGCAATATCTTTCCGAGGCCAAGCAGCTCATTGCTTCGGACGATAAGAAGAAACAGGAGGAAGGCTTCTTACAGCTTTTCCGCTCCCACAAGGCTTTGCCCAAGAACACCCCGCTCATTAAATATCTCTCCGAGCCGGGCATTAAGTCGGGCATGCTCAAGACGGAGGCTATTTACATGGAGAACAACAACCGCCGCATGCCTGAGGCAACGGACCCGCTTTATTTCGTCGTAGACGAGAAGCTGCATTCCTGCGACCTTACGGACAAGGGCAACAAGTGGCTGGCAGACCAGGTGAACGACGACCAGCTTTTCGTTTTGCCGGATATTACCAGCGAACTTTCCGCCCTTGAGGCCGACAAGAGCCTGAGCGACGAGACCCGTCTGGAGCGCAAGGACCAGCTCCTCTCCAACTACGCCATCAAGAGCGAGCGCGTGCACACTATCGTGCAGCTTCTGAAGGCATATACCATGTTCCGCATCAACGAAGAGTATGTCGTGATGGACGGTCAAGTGAAAATCGTGGACGAGCAGACGGGCCGCATCATGGAAGGCCGGCGTTGGAGCGACGGACTCCACCAGGCCGTCGAGGCGAAGGAGCACGTCAAGGTCGAGGCCGCCACACAGACGTTCGCGACAATTACCTTGCAGAACTATTTCCGCATGTACCACAAGCTGGCGGGCATGACCGGTACCGCCATTACGGAAGCCGGGGAGTTCTGGAACATTTACAAGCTCGATGTGGTCGAGATTCCGACCAATCGCCCTGTTATCCGTGTCGATATGAACGACCGCGTATATAAGACGAAACGCGAGAAGTACGCTGCCGTTATCGAGGAAATCGAGAAAATGCGCGCCGCCGGCCGGCCCGTCCTGGTCGGCACGACAAGCGTCGACGTTTCCGAACTCCTCAGCAAAATGCTCGATTTGCGCCACATTCCCCACAATGTGCTTAATGCGAAGCTGCACCAGAAGGAGGCTGACATCGTTGCTCAGGCCGGGCAGTCCAGCACGGTGACCATCGCCACGAACATGGCCGGCCGAGGTACCGATATTAAGCTTTCCGACGAAGTGCGTGCCGCCGGCGGTCTGGCCATCATCGGTACGGAGCGCCACGAGAGCCGCCGTGTTGACCGCCAGCTTCGCGGACGCGCAGGCCGTCAGGGCGACCCGGGGTCCAGCGTATTCTTCGTTTCGCTTGAAGACAACCTCATGCGTCTCTTTGCCAGCGAGCGCATTGCCCACGTCATGGACAAGCTGGGCTTCAAGGACGGGGAAATGATTGAGGCCAAGATGATCAATCACAGTATTGAGCGTGCACAGAAGAAAGTCGAAGAGAACAACTTCGGCATCCGCAAGCGCCTGCTCGAATATGACGACGTGATGAACAAGCAGCGCACGGTCATTTACGAGAAGCGCCGCCACGCCTTGATGGGCGAACGCATCGGCATGGATATTTCCAATATGATTTGGGACCGCGTCATCAATATTATCGATAATAACGATTACGCCGGCTGCCGCGACCAGTTCCTGGAGATCATGGCCATGGAGTGCCCCTTCACCGAGGAGGAAATGGTAGGCACGAAGCGCGACGACCTCTACGAAAAGGCTTTCCAGGCGGCCATGGAGAACTTCCGCCGCAGGACGGACCGTCTGGCCGAAGTGGCTACCCCCGTCATCAAACAGGTTTACGAAAATCAGGGGCAGGTCTATGAAAACATCCTGGTCCCCATTACCGACGGAAAACTGGTGTACAGCGTCCGCGCCAACCTGAAGGAGGCTTACGAGACCGAGAGCAAGTCCGTTGTGCGCGACTTTGAGAAGAACATCTTGCTGCACAACATTGACGACGCTTGGAAGGAAAACCTCCGCGAGCTCGACGAACTGAAAAAGTCCGTGCAGAACGCTTCTTACGAGCAGAAGGACCCGCTTCTCATCTTTAAGCTCGAAAGCGCCGACCTCTTCTCTTCCATGGTGAACAAAATCAACAATTCTACCGTCTCTACGCTCATGCGCGGGCAGATACCCGTGCAGCAGGCCGAGGACGTACAGGAGGCCGCAGCCGAGGAGCCGCGCCGCGAGGAAAACCTTACGGCCACGCACGAGTCGCTCGACGATGACGGCAGTGCCGAGGCGGCCGCACACGATACCCGCGAGCAGCACCAGCAGCCCATCGTGAAGGAAAAACTGCCCAACCGCAACGATCCTTGCCCGTGCGGTAGCGGCAAGAAGTTCAAGAACTGTCATGGCAAGGGGTTAGTGTAACCCCAGAGTCTCGTGTTTCGCTCTTTCGCGAAGCCGGGAAACAATACCAAATGGCGTGCCGTCCGTAATTCGGGCGGCACGCCTTTTTTGTCTTGGTGGCGCGCTGTGCTTCGGCCCGCGCCGCCCTTCTTTACGGGGCTAAGGCTGCTGCACACGGGGATAAGCGCCGTACGCAGCGGCCTTAGCCCCGTGCGTTTCCGGCATAGCCGCGGACGGGGCCCGTAACATGCCGTAACCGTATGTCAGCATATTGTCATGCGGCTGTAACGACTTGTCATGCGCTCCACAGGAGTTTGTAACGCGAAAAGGGGAAATTTGCACCCGGAAACAGTAACCGAAAATATATATGGTTCGATTAAAAGGATTCTTATTGTTCGTCGCCCTGCTGTGTGTGGTAAACTTGCAGGCGGCAGTGTTGAAAGGCCGGGTGGTCGACGCCCAAAACGGCGAGGCGCTCATTGGGGCCACTGTCCGCGTGGTGCAGGCCGACCGTTCGGCAACGACGGATTTGGACGGCTATTTTGAAATCAACGGTCTCGGACAGCGCAACTATACGTTGACCGTCAGTTATATCTCATATCAGAAGGCGACGCTGACGGTCAATCCGGCGCGTTTGGATTCCGTGCTTGTCATTCCGCTGGAAATGCTCGAAACCACGCTGGGGACGGCCACGGTGACGGCTACGGCCAAGCGGAACACCGAGAACGCTATGGTGGCCGTGCAGCGCAACAGCCTGGTGGTGCAGAGCGGCGTTTCGTCGCAACAGATAGCGAAGACGCAGGACAAGGATGCCTCCGAGGTGATACGTCGCGTGCCGGGCATTTCGATCATTGACGAGAAGTTTGTCATGGTGCGTGGCTTGTCCCAGCGGTACAATAATGTGTGGATTAACGGCAGTGCCGTCCCTTCGACGGAGGCCGATTCGCGCGCGTTTTCGTTCGACATTATTCCTTCGGGACAAGTGGACAACATGCAGATAGTCAAGTCGCCCGCGCCGCAGTATCCGGCCGATTTCAGCGGCGGATTCATCCTCATCGATACGAAAGACGTGCCCAATGAGAACTCGGCGTCCATCAGCGTAAGCGGCAGCGTGAACGACCGGACGCATTTCCGTTCGTTCCTCTCTTCCGAGGGCAGCGGGACAGACTTTCTGGGTTTCGACAACGGCTTCCGCTCCCTCAAGGGCGGCATGGGGACCCGGCTTGTCACGTTCCCCGGTTCGGAAAATATCGACCTGACGGCCAACGGCCTGAACAATAACTGGCGACTGTCACGCTTTTCCCCGGTGGGCGACTTCTCGCTCAGCGCTCACGTGAACCGCAGCCGCGAGCTGGACGGGGGCGGCGTGTTCGCTTTGCTCGGCGCGCTCAATTACAGCAACTCGTACAAGACTTACAGCCCGATGGAAAACTCTCTCTTCGGTGCTTACGACGTGACGCACGACCGCAGCAACTACCTGCGCCATAGCACGGACCACCAGTACAGCCAGAACGTGCGTCTGGGCGCTATGCTCAACCTGACCTTTATCCCCGGAAAAGGGGCCGGCCGCTACGAGTGGAAAAACATCTTCAACCAGCTCGGCACGGACCGTTATACTTACCGCACGGGGTTCAATGCGCAGAGCAACCGGGAGGAAAGCGCTGAGTATTATTACAGTAGCCGCACGACGTATAACACACAGTTTACAGGTAAATATGCCTGGGCGCAGAGCCGTCTGGACTGGAACGCCGGCTACGCTTATGCCAACCGCAACCTGCCGGACCGTCGCCGCTACCGCCGCGACAATGCGCTGAACTCTGACAGCCTGGCTGTCCCGACGGGTAACGATATCAGCCGCGAGTTTACCCGGCTGGACGAGCACATCGCTTCCGCCAGCGTGAACTACCGCTATGCCTGGGAAGGGGGAAACTTCAATCCTGAAATCTTGGCGGGTGCCTATGGAGAGTACCGCACGCGAAAGTACCGGACGCGTAGCTTCATCTACGGCTGGAATCCCGGTTCGCACACGCTTCCCCACGGTTTCCAGTATCTGGACATTCCCACGGGACTGATGCTCGAGGCAAACTATGGCGAGGACGGGCTTTATCTGAAAGACGACACGCGCATGACGAACGACTATAAGGGCAACCAGCTCATAGCCAGCGGTTACGTGGCGGTCAACCTTCCTCTTGGCGCCTTGAACATTTATACCGGCGTCCGTTTCGAGCACTATCGCATGGAACTTATCCGCAACACACGCGACGATGTGGAAAGTCCGCTGAGCCGCTTTTATGACGGGAACGATTTCTTCCCCTCGATAAACATGACGTACAAGCTGGCCACCGACCACCAGTTGCGCCTTGCCTACGGCCGTTCCGTCAACCGAGCCGAGTTCCGCGAGGTCTCCCCGTCAGTGTTCTACGATTTCGACCTGGCCAGCAGCGTGCAAGGCAACGTAGACCTCCGTTCCTGCTACGTGGACAACTTGGACCTGCGCTACGAATGGTATCCCTCGCGCGGCGACCAGATCACCTTGGCCGGTTTCTATAAAAATTTTAATGACCCGATCGAGTGGACTTATACAGTGGCCGGCGGTACGGAGCTTATTTACTCCTACCAGAACGCAGACCGCGCCTACTGCTTCGGCCTTGAGCTGGACATACGCAAGAACCTCGGTTTCATGGGCCTTAAGGACTTTACCCTCGTGTTTAACGGTGCCCTTATCAAGAGTAAGGTTAAGTTTGGCGCGGATGTGGTGAATCAGGAGGACCGCCCGATGCAGGGACAGTCGCCCTATCTGGTCAATCTCGGCATCTTCTATTCGCACAAGGATTGGAATGCCAGCTTGCTTTACAACCGTATCGGCAAACGCTTGATAGGCGTGGGGCGCAACTTGGGTACGACCGGCGACCAGACCGTTAAGGTGCCCGACTCCTACGAAATGCCGCGCAATTCCCTTGACTTGAGCGTATCGAAAGATTTCGGGAAGTGGAACGTCAAGCTCGGCGCGAAGGATATCTTAGGCGAGAAAGTCAATTTCAAGCAGTTTGAAACGGTGACACGGAGCGACGGAACGTCCCGCGACATTGAAGAGGTGACGCGCAGTTACCGTCCCGGCCGCAGCTTTAGCGTGAGTGTCGCTTACAATTTCTGAAATCCGGGAGCGGGCGACATACTGACCGCCCCGCTTCCTCCAGGCGAAATACAATATTCAATTAATTAACCGGCCCGGCAGAGGGCCACAATACAAACAACATGAGAAAACAGAGTTTCAGAGTTTGGGCGTTGGCTTCCATGACCGCCCTGAGTATGGCGATGCTTGCCACGTCTTGCAGTGACGACAATGGAAATGGCTCGACCCCCGACCGTAATTGGTCTACCGATGGTGGAATCGTGGCTGCCGATAATCTGCTTTTCGACGGG
Source organism: uncultured Prevotella sp. (assembly GCA_902464615.1). Taxonomy (GTDB): domain Bacteria; phylum Bacteroidota; class Bacteroidia; order Bacteroidales; family Bacteroidaceae; genus Alloprevotella. Next base: position 98,660 of record CABQKA010000004.1, read on the forward strand.
AACACGATTGGCAACGGCGACCGGGAGTTCGTCTTCAACGGCAAACAGACGCTGCCCAAAGGTGTTTACCACTTGAGAGGCTGGGTCTACATTGCCGACGGAGCGGAACTGACCATTGAGCCGGGGACCATTATCAAGGGCGACAAGGCTTCTATGTCTTCCCTCATCGTGGAACGCGGCGGCAAGCTCATCGCCCAGGGAACGGCCAGCGAACCAATTGTCTTCACTTCCGGGGAAGCTGCCGGCGCGCGCAAGCCTGGTGACTGGGGCGGTGTCATTATTTGCGGTAAGGCCCCCAACAACCAGCGTGAACAGCAGATAGAGGGCGGTCCGCGCACGCGCCACGGCGGTTCCGACGCCAACGACAACTCTGGCGTGTTGAGCTATGTGCGTATCGAGTTTGCAGGTTATCCTTTCGGCGTAGACCAGGAAATTAACGGCTTGACCTTAGGCTCTGTCGGCAGCGGTACGAAGATTGACCACGTGCAGGTATCCTATTCCAACGACGACTCTTACGAGTGGTTCGGCGGTACGGTCGATTGCAAATACCTGATTGCCTACAACGGCTGGGACGATGATTTCGATACGGACAACGGTTACAACGGCAGCGTGCAGTATGGACTGAGCGTCCGCGACCCGCGCATTGCGGACAAGTCGCAGAGCAACGGTTTCGAGAGCGACAACAATGCCGACGGCGCGCTGGCCTCTCCCTACACGACCGCAACCTTCAGCAACATGACCTTTGTCGGTCCTAAGGCGGTCAGCTCCAGCTTTGTCAACGACACGGAGGCCGGTCACATCGACGGCGGCAGCTACTTCCCCGACAACGGCTCCGGTCTCGGCATTTACCAGTCGGCCATGCAGATCCGTCGCGCTTCGCGTCTGAGCTGTGTCAACTCTGTCGCCATCGGCTGGCCCATCGGCTTGATTCTTGACGGAGAGCGCGGCAACACGCAGGAGATGGCCCAGGCCGGCGAACTGAACTTGCGCAATATCTGGTTTGCCGACATGGACATCACCGGTTCCGACGCCAACAAGCTCTATGAAGACCATCTGGTGACCGGCTATGACGACGAGCGGCAGCCTGTCATCGATGCTACGCAGCCGTCGTTCTCCTCCACGTTCTTCCTTGCCCAAAGTGGTAACCGTGTGACGACCTCTGCAGAGATGATGCTCTCCGGCCGCGGGACGTTCAACGGCCTTAATGCCGACTTCATGCCGCAGGTGGGCAGCCCGCTGCTCAGTGCCGCTTCCTTCTCCGGCATATCGGGCAATTTCGACCAAGTGGGCTTCATCGGCGCTTTCGGTACGGAAAACTGGCTGGAAGGCTGGACCAACTTCGACCCGAATAATACCGCGTATTGATTTTCCTACTTATAGGGTGTATGGGATTCCCGTCGGCTCGTCTGGGTCGGCGGGAATTTTTTATTTCGGCCGGGCCGTGCCGCAGCACTGCTGGCGAAGGCCCGCTCCAGTCCCGCAAAAGCCAACGGCCGAAGGGAACCTGCCGCCGCGCGGGAAATCCGCCGCAACGTGAAAAATAGATGCGGGAAATGTTTTTTCGCGAAAAAGTGGCAAAATGTTTGGCCGTGATTGGTGAAATGGGTATATTTGCAACGTCGATGGGCTTCGGACTCTCTCGAATACGTGAGGCTACGTCGTGTCCCGGTATGTGGGACTGTAATTAAGGAAAAAGAAAACAAAAGGCATGAGTCAGTTTGCAGCATATAAGAATTGGTGGCGCAGCTTGCGGTGTTTACGTCGTAAGCAAGGCTCTCCGTGCGCATCCTGAGGCATCATGCAGGAGCAGGAATAACAATCCGGCGGTTTGTCAGTTTACGACAGACCGCCGGATTGTTTTGTTTCTGCAGGCGACGGCGCCCCCTGCCGGCTTTCCTGCCTGTGCCGAGCTCGGGACCGTCCGGAATGAATGCAATAATAACCCCTAAAAACATAAGACAATGGAAAAGTATCAAGTGAACGAGGCCGGGTGTTACGGCCGATTCGGTGGGGCCTACGTCCCCGAAGTGCTCCGTCCCTGTATCGACGAGTTACGTGGCATTTACCGTACTGTCATTGAAAGCGACAGTTTCCAGCGAGAGTTCCGCGAACTGCTTCGCGGCTATGCCGGCCGTCCCTCTCCGCTCTACCTCTCTCCTTCGCTCAGCGCCCAGTGCGGTTGTCGCGTTTACCTGAAACGGGAAGACCTGAACCATACGGGTGCGCATAAAATCAATAACGCCCTCGGACAGGCATTGCTGGCCCGCCGTATGGGCAAGCGGCGCGTCATTGCCGAAACAGGGGCGGGGCAGCACGGCGTGGCCACCGCCACGGTCTGCGCGCTGTTCGGCCTGTCGTGTACCATTTATATGGGGGCTGTCGACGTGGAGCGGCAGCGGCCCAATGTGGAGAAAATGCGGCTGCTCGGGGCCACGGTCTGTCCCGTAGAGTCCGGTGGCGCTACACTGCAGAATGCTGTCGACGCGGCTTTGGCCGACTGGATGGCCCATCCGCAGGAGACGTTCTATCTCATCGGCTCTGCCGTGGGGCCGCATCCCTATCCCGACATGGTGGCGCGCCTGCAAAGCGTCATCAGTGAGGAAATCAAACAGCAACTGGAGGAACTGGAAGGACGCGCCGCTCCCGATTGTCTCGTGGCCTGCATCGGCGGAGGGTCGAACGCGGCGGGCACCGTCTACCATTTCCTGGACGATGAGAGCGTGCGCATCGTCCTGGCTGAGGCCGGCGGCGACGGACTGGAAACCGGCCGCTCGGCTGCCGCCATTTGCGAGGGCCGCGAGGGCGTGCTCCACGGTGCGCGTACCTACGTCCTGCAGGACGCAGAGGGACACGTGCGCGAACCATACTCCATTTCCGCCGGACTGGACTATCCGGGCATCGGGCCGCTCCCAGCCCATCTGGCACAGACCGGACGGGCCGAGGTGTTGGCCGTTACGGACGAGGAAGCGCTGCGTGCCGCCTATGCCCTGATTCGCCATGAAGGCATTTTCCCGGCTTTGGAGTCGGCCCATGCCCTGGGGGCTCTGGCAAAGCTCCGTTTCCGTCCTGACGAAGTGGTCGTGGCCACGCTTTCGGGACGCGGCGATAAAGATGCGGATACGTATCTGAAGTATGCGTCGCGTTATGGCGACTGACTGCCCGGCCGCGATTGTGGGCTACGGCCCTTAGCCCGCTTCCCACGCCCCTTATTCCCATAAAAACGGGAATAAGGGGCGTGTCCGTTGCTACAGTCTGCCTTGTCAGCAGGTGACGGACAGGCTACCAGGTATGCTTTCTGCTATCGGTCAAGCGATTCGCCGGGAAAGGCTTGGCCGATTGGCGGCAATGTTGTATTTTTGCAGCCCGACAGGCTCGCCAGAGTCTGCGCCGAGTGCTTGATCAACCTCGTAAAAAACAAGAAATGAAAGGAAATAAAGGTATGGTAAGCCTCCCCTTCATGCTGTTGGGAGTGCTTTTTTGCGTTTGCCTGATTGCGGCAAACCTGTTGGAGACAAAACAAGTGACGTTGGGGCCGTTGGAGCTGACGGCCGGCCTGATCGTCTTCCCCGTGTCCTATATTATTAATGACTGTCTCGTAGAAGTCTGGGGATTCCGCAAGGCGCGGCTGGTCATCTGGCTGGGCTTTTTCATGAACTTCCTCTTTGTCCTTTTCGGTTTGGTGGCGGTGGCCTTGCCTGCCGCAGGTTATTGGACGGGGCAAGAAGGCTTCCGCGCTATTTTCGGCCTGGCACCGCGCATCGCCGGCGCTTCTTTCCTGGCGTTTTTGGTAGGGTCGTTTCTTAACGCTTACGTAATGAGCCGCATGAAAGTGCGGCAAGGCGGCCGCTGGTTTACGGTCCGCGCCCTCGTGTCGACGGTGGTGGGCGAGGGGGCCGATTCGCTCGTCTTCTTCCCGCTGGCCCTGGGCGGCGTAGTGCCTTGGCCCGTGTTGCCGGCCATGATATTGACCCAAGTAGCCCTGAAGACGCTTTACGAGTTGCTGGCTTTGCCTCTTACGGTGCGCGTGGTCCGGTGGATGAAACGGGTGGAAGGTGAGGATGCCTACGATCGCGGTATCTCGTACAACGTGTTGAAATTCTATGAAATATGATGCAGATGAATCATGATAAGGCGCTGGTCGTATTCAGTGGCGGGCAGGACTCCACGACTTGCCTCTTTTGGGCCAAGGCCCGTTTCAAGGAAGTTTGGGCCCTGACGTTTGTTTACGGCCAGAAGCATGTAAAGGAAGTGGAGGTGGCGGAACGCATAGCGCGCACGGCCGGTGTGCATTTCGAAAGTATGGACGTGTCTTTCATCGGTCAGCTGGCGGAAAATTCGCTGACGGATACTTCTATGAAAATGGACGAAACAAAGCCGGCGGGCAGTCCTCCCAATACGTTCGTACCCGGCCGCAATCTGTTCTTCCTGTCCATAGCCGCCGTCTATGCCCGCGAGCGCGGAATAAGCCATCTTGTAACGGGAGTGTCGCAGACGGACTATTCGGGATACCCGGATTGCCGCGACGCCTTTGTCAAAAGTTTGAACGTGACGCTGAATCTGGGCATGGACGAGCAGTTCGAGATTCACACGCCCTTGATGTGGCTGGACAAAAGCCAAACATGGGCCTTGGCGGATGACCTGGGCGTGTTTGACTTGGTACGCCGCGAGACACTGACGTGCTATAACGGCGTAGTGGGCGACGGTTGCGGCCACTGTCCGGCTTGTGCGCTGCGCCGCGCAGGCTTGGAGAAGTATCTGAAACAGAAAAAGGAGAAGGAAAATGCAGATGAATAAGGTCTATGCGGCTTATTTTTCGCCGACACATACATCGCGCACTGTTGCGCAGGCAGTCGCAGTGGGGACGGAGTTGCCGTGTTGTGAGCTGGATGCGACTATGGAGCCTTTGTCCACTCCGCCGATGACGCCGGACGACTTGCTGATTGCGGCAGTGCCGGTTTATGGCGGGAAAGTTGCGCCTCTGGCATTGAAGCGCATGGCGGCGCTTGCCGGGAACGGGACGCCGGCTTTGGCTGTCGTGGTCTATGGAAACCGGGCATTCGGCCATGCCGCTGTGGAGTTGTCTGCCTTTTTGAAGGAACGGGGCTTTTCGGTGGTCGGCGTGGCTGCTTTTGTGGGCGAACATTCCTATTGCTCCGTCGAAACGCCCATCGCCCCAGGCCGCCCGTCGGCTGCGGACCAGCGCGACGCCCGTCGGCTGGGGCAGGAGTTTGTAGCCAAATTGCGCTGGGGAAAGGTGGATTCAGTGCGTGCGTCGCGTTTGAAATGTCCGCCCAGTGGATGGCTTAATCAGTTGCGCTTTGTCAGGTTTGTCTTGGGTTATCGGCGCGAAATGGCGCGCCGGCCTAAACAACTGCTTCCTGTGGCCGACCCTGCCCGCTGCGTGGGCTGCGGGCTTTGCGTGCGGGAGTGCCCGACTGGCGCCATAACGCTCGGCAAAGAACTTGAAACCAATGCGGCCAAATGCATACGGTGCGCGGCCTGTGTGAAGTGCTGCCCGCACGGGGCACGCAGCTACGCTACGCCCTTTGCTCCCGTCTTGGCGCGCAATTTCGCCCGGCCGAAACGCAATGTGTGGGTGCTTTGAGCCTTATAGTTTAGATGTAGATAATAAGAAGAAATGAGAATAGAAGAGAATTTGAAAGCTTTGGGCAAACAGACCCGATACCGTGACGACTATGCGCCGGAAGTGCTGGAAACCTTTGCGAACAAACACCCCGAGAACGACTATTGGGTGCGCTTTAATTGCCCCGAATTTACAAGCTTATGCCCCATTACAGGCCAGCCCGACTTCGCAGAAATCCGCATCAGCTATTTGCCGGGAGAGCGTATGGTGGAAAGTAAAAGCCTTAAACTTTACCTGTTCAGCTTCCGCAATCACGGCGACTTTCACGAAGACTGCGTGAATATAATCATGAAAGACCTTGTCCGCCTCATGGACCCCAAATATATAGAAGTCACAGGGCTTTTTACGCCGCGTGGGGGCATCAGCATTTATCCTTTTGCCAATTATGGACGTCCCGGTACGAAATATGAGGAACTGGCGGCCTACCGCCTGCGGCAGCACGATTTGTAGGCCTCTGTCTCAGTGTCGGGCAATACAGCCTGGAAGGGTCATTGCTTTTCCAGTTTCTCCCAAAATTCGTTCAGGTCATTCTCCAGGCCTTTCATCAGTTCGCCGTCGAGGATGACGACATCGTCGTCTACGAGATATAGTTCCGCAATCGTTTCGTGTTCTTCATCGACCAGCACGAATGAATATGGCTTGAGGACATTAAGCTGTTCCCATGTGCTTTTGAATTTGGCGATACACTGGCGTAGCGGCGCTTGAATATCTTCGTAAAAATGTTCGTCAGAATTGTTGAGCCACTCTTCGACAACGCAGCGCGTCAGCTCTTCGTCATTGTCATCGAAGGCAAGCAGTTCGCCGCTTTCCTGCTTCACTTGAAGATGGATGTCTGTGAAGTGGGGCTCAAGACTGTTTTCAGAAAGTTTTGCGGCTACCTTGCGCAATGCCCGGTCAATTTGTTGTAAGGTTTGTTCGGAAGCTGTCATTTTGTCCATATTGCGAAAGTGTAGTGCAAATATACTATATTTCTTTAGCAATAGCTCCACTTGTTTTCTAAAAAAAGGCAGCATCGCAGAAAAAGTGATTTTGCCGTCGGAGATAAGGGAAAATCCTATATATTTGTACGCAAGAATCGCAGCTCAATCATTAAATATGAAAAATATCCTGTCTAAAAGTTTGCTGGGCATGTTTTACGTTTTGTCCGGACTACCGCTGTCAGGCCAGCAGTTATTACCGCTTCCAAAGCAGGTCGATTGGACTCCCGGGGCTTTCCGCCTGGATCGTTCCTGCCGCTTCGAGGCAGCAGCTCCTGCAAGTGAGGAGATGCTCCAATGGTTCCCCTTTTTGAAATGTTCTGCGTCAGGGGCGCAGCCTGCCGCGGAGGCCGTCTTGCAGTTAACTCCATTGACGGGCACGGAATCGCCCGAAGCATACCGGCTGCGCATCGTTCCCGATACCATTGAGCTGTCGGCTGCTTCTGCTGAAGGATTTCTTCAGGGCAGTCGGACCTTGCGCCAATTGGTAGCTGGCGACAGCCTGCCTTGCTGTCTCATATCCGATGCCCCTGCCTTCGCCTGGCGCGGCCTGATGCTCGACGTCTCCCGCCATTTTTTCCCGCTTTCTTTCCTGAAGAAGCAGGTCGACGTCATTGCTTCCTATAAAATGAACAGGCTGCATCTGCACCTCACGGATGCTGCCGGTTGGCGTATGGAAATCAAGCGTTATCCGGAACTGACGCGTGTGGCCGCCTGGCGTAAGGACTCTTTGTGGAAAACGTGGTGGAACGGTAGCCGCCAGTATGTGGAGGAAGGCACTCCCGGGGCTTATGGAGGATATTATACGCAAGAGGAGTTGCGCGACCTTGTGGTCTATGCCCGCCAACGGGGGATTACCATCGTTCCCGAGATTGAGATGCCCGGGCATTCTGAGGAAGTGCTTGCAGTCTATCCGGAACTGTCGTGCACCCATGAGCCTTATGCCCAAGCGGATTTCTGCCCTGGTAACGAGGCTACGTTCCGTTTCCTTGAGCACGTGTTGGATGAAGTCATGGCCGTGTTTCCTTCGCGCGATATCCATATCGGTGGCGACGAAGCGGCGAAGCGTTCGTGGGGCGAATGCCCGCTGTGCCGCAAGCGTATGGCTGACGAAGGCTTGAAAGATGTCAATGGTTTGCAGGCTTATTTCGTCCGTCGTGTGGGGGAATATCTGAAAAACCATGGCCGGCGGCTGGTGGGCTGGGACGAAATCATTGCAGACAGCCTGCCGCACGGTGCCACCGTGATGCTGTGGCGCGACACGGCTTTCGTGCACGACGCCGCCCGCCGCGGTTATGAGGTCGTCTTGGCCCCCGGGCGCTTTTGCTATCTGGATGCTTACCAGGACGCTCCGCCTTCTGAACCAGAGGCCATCGGCGGCTTCAGGCCGCTGTCCCATGTTTACAGCTATTCGCCTTTGAGCCATCTCTCTGCCGACGAGCGCCGGCACATTCGTGGCGTGCAGGGAAACCTGTGGACCGAATACATCGCAACGCCGGAACACGTGGAGCACATGCTTTATCCCCGTTTGCTGGCTTTGGCCGAAATCGCCTGGCATGGAAGCCCCGCTTCCAGTTTCGATGATTTCCGCCGCCGCGCCGTCGCTGAGACGCAGCGGCTCCGGGCAGCGGGTGTCCATGCCTTTGACCTGACCCGCGAGAAAGGCGACCGCCCCGAGTCGCTCCGGCCTGTCCTTCACAAGGCGCGTGGAGCTAAGGTGACATACCGCTACCCGTTCAACACCACTTATGCCGCAGCCGGCGACTCGGCGCTGACCGACGGTTTGTGCGGGGGATGGGACTATGCAGCGCCTTCTGCATGGCAGGGATTCATTTCCGGTAAGCGTTTCGATGTGGTCATAGACCTTGGCCGCGTTGTTCCGGTGGAGCGTATCCTGACGCATTTCTTTCAAGCCAGCGGCGTGGAAATCTTTTATCCGGCGCGCTTTGCCATTTCCGTCTCGTCCGACGGGGAACATTACGTCACGCTGACCGACCGACGCCAGACCGTGGAGAAATTCGCCAAGCCCAGTGTGACGGAAATGGGGTGGGACGGTCCTGCCACGCCGGCACGCTACGTGCGTGTGCAGGCTGAGCCTGGCGAGTACGGCGGCTGGATTTTTACGGACGAGGTAGAGGTCTATTGAGTCCGGTCAGGCTTGTGGCGCCTCCCCGTCGTTCAGCGACGGGAAGGCGCCGTCTTTTGTGCGGTCCAGCGGCCGGAAGCGGATGGCCGACCTGACGGCGGTGAGGCCTCCTGTCTTTTTTATTTCCACGGCGAAATCGAACGGGGAAACCTGGTCTACGTAAAAGTCGAGCCACTCGCCGCAGTAGGTCTCCATGCAGTAGGCCATTTCAATGCGCTCTACGGCACAATTGTCGAACGTCTGTTTGGAAAACAGGTCGAGAACCATTTCAATGTAGCGGATGGAGTTGACGTGGCCGTTGATGTCGATGTCTGAGTAAAACGTCGGGCGGCGGTGCAGCGGGGTGCGGCTTTTTATGCGGATGCGGCCCGGCCCTTGGATAGGCAATGGGCGGTTTGCCACCACGGCGCCGGAAAATCCGCCGTCGGGCAATGCGGCCAGGTCGACCGGTTGGCGGGAGTCAATGTCAATGAGCGCCCATACCGTGTAGGCATATCCGTAGGCCGTGCCGTCCGGCGCGGTGAAAGAGTAGAGGCGGTCCGTGAACTGCCGGTATATGGCGCTTATCCAGGTGTTGAGGGTGTACGATTCCCATGTGCGGGGCATTTGGTTCAGTTCGACGACCAGTCGGGAAAGTACCCAGACATGGTGCCGGCGAATCATGGCATCGTAACCGTAACCGATGCTTCCTGCGTGCAGGCTGGCACAGCGTAGCAGGTGGTTGCCCAGGCTTTGCCAGGAGAGGCTGCCCGTATAATCTTCGGAAAACGGTTCGACGGTGAAGTTGTAGTGTCCTGTCCTCGTGTCCATAGTGCTTGTGTCTTTTGAGGCTTCGTTCCGGCGCGCGCGGCCGCGCTGTGCGGGCAGAGCGCCGTATTGCAAAAATAGCGAATAATCCGCTAACGTACAACTGCCGGACGCGCTTTGCGCGGCGACTTTTTTCTCCGCAGGGCCTTAGCCTTGTAAAAATTCGCCCTATTCCCGTCGCCACGGGCCTTATGCCCGTTCTTCTCCGGACGTCTGTGCCGTCTGCGCACCCGCAGCAGGCGGCTATATCGTTAAAACCAAGCTGCATGGCGTCCTGTTCGGGCAAAAATGAGTAACTTTGCCGGGTCAAACGTGGAGTTGCAGAGGTTATGATGGAGTATAAGAAGAAATATACAGTCCGGGAGATGCAGGAGCTGGCCGGATGGTTTCAGCGCCATGCCGCAGAGTTGCCCGACACATTGCAGCTCGATGATGCCGCATTCTATAGCGATTTGAGATTTACCGTCGAAGGCTTTTTCAGTGTCTATGAGCAACATGGGGAAAAGCCTTCCTTTTCGGGAGAAATATACCAGTTGTTCCGCATCAAGGAACGGCTGGTGGAACTTGGCATAGCCGACGACTGAGCCGGAGCGGACCCCCGCCGGAGAGAGACCCGGCCGCGATGCTTGCCCGGTGCGGATTTTGCCGCAGCCCTGCATCCGGATTTCCGAAACAATGTTTTACCAATAGACAGCAAAGCAAATCATGAAGAACGGCGTATGCCGCACAGCCTTATTCCTGTGCCTGGTAGTTGTGGCCCTGCTGGCGCTTCGCCTTATGCCGGCAGCCAACGTGGCGGGACACGATATGGATTCCGTGGATTTCCTTTCGGACGTGATGGCGGAGCCTGAGCCAGAGCCGGAACTGCCGGCCCCGCCTGCTGTTGTACCCCAAGAAAAGGCCAAGGCGCAGGCCGTCGTACGGGACACGTGCCGGCCCGGGATGGTGTGTATAGAGGACTATGCGGCCGACTCTTCGCGGCATGGCATGCTGGCGTTCTATCGCGCGTTGTCTGCCCGCGCGGAGCTGGGCCGGCCTGTGCGTATCGCCTATTTCGGCGATTCCTATATAGAGGGCGACATCCTGACGGCCGATTTGCGCGCTTACCTGCAACGGCATTTCGGCGGCTGCGGCGTGGGATTTGTGGACATCGCTTCACCTTTTACCAAACTCCGCTCCTCCGTGGGCCACAGCGCCTCGGGCTGGACCGAACACAATGTGCTGGAAAAAGGCGGTTGCGACCGTGCCTTGCTGGGCATCAGCCAGCGCTACGCCATACCTTCGGAAGGAGCTACCGTGACCTATCGCGGCGTGCGCGATTATGCCCGCCTGGATAGCTTCGACGTGGCCACACTTTACCTGGCTTCCGCTTCGTCCCTCTCCGTGAGCGTCACGCCCGATGCCGCCGAAGCTGTGGAATATGCCACCGCCGGAACCGGGAAAGTGGAAGCCGTGGCAGAGCGGGGCACAATGGGCAAGGTGCGTTTCCGCCTGGACAATGTAGGCCGCGCCGTCTGCTACGGCGTGGCGCTCGAAGGCACACGCGGTGTCACGTTGGACAACTTTTCGCTTCGCGGCAGTAGCGGCGTTCCCTTGGCCTCGGTTCCGGAGACCCATCTGGCCCAGCTCAATGCGGTGCGGCCTTATGACCTCATTGTGTTGCAGTTCGGGCTGAATGTGGCTTCAAAGAAACAGTTGAAGTACGATGCCTATGTGCGCCAGATGCGCCGTGTCGTGGACCACTTGAAACGTTCCTTTCCGGAAGCGGGCATCCTCATCGTCAGCGTGGGCGACCGTGAGGACCGCATAGACGGGGAACTGCGCACCATGCCAGGTGTCAAGGCGCTTGTCCGTTACCAGCAGAACCTGGCCGCGGAGGAAGGAGTAGCCTTCTGGAATCTGTACGAAGCGATGGGCGGCGAAGGGGCTATACGCCGCATGGCGCAGGCATCGCCCCCGGAGGCGGGCAAAGACTACACGCACATTAACCGCCGGGGAGGTAAACGCATAGCCGGCATCCTTTATAAAGCCATGCTTCATGGCTACGAACAATATCAGCAGCAAAGCAGATGATGAATACTAAGTTTAAGAACATAAAGTGGATTCTGATTACAGCCTTCGGGCTGGGGTATTTTGTGGCGACGGCCACTGCCGGACCGGAATATGGACCCGGCGACGAACTGGGCGCGGCCGATGCCGTCGAGGCGGCCCGGCCCAGCAGCAGGTGGCAGCCTGTGGAAGTGGACAGCTCGATGCCTTCTTCTTTCAGGGACAGGAAGCCGAACGTCATTAACCGGGCCGATGCGCTTTATGGGGTATTCGACATACTCTGCCACAGCGGCCGTCCGCTTCGTGTCCTTCAGCTGGGCGATTCGCATGTGGCTGGAGGCGATTATCCGGCAGCAGTGCGCAGTACGCTCGAGGAGGCTTGGGGAAAGGCGGAGAACGATACGGCCGGATATGGCATCGTTTATAAATATATAGCCCGCAACGGGGCGACGGCGGCGCAGTTTGCCACGACAGACCGGATGAAACAAGTGGCTGCCGCATGTCCCGACCTCATCATCCTGTCGTTCGGAACGAACGAATGCCACGGCATGGGCTATCGCGAGGAACTGCATCGCGTACAGTTGGAGGATTTTTATGAAATGTTGTGTGAAACATGTCCCGAGGCAATCGTCATGATAACGACTCCTCCCGGCGATTATCTGACCTCACGACGGGTGACTTACGTCAGGCGCAGCAAGGGGGGGAAACGCCGCCGCGTGGTCCGTTCCAACTCTAAGGTAAATCCGATGAGCGCACGTTGCGCGGCGGCTCTGGAAAGTTTCGGAGCAGAGCACAACTTGGCTGTATGGGATTTGAATACGATAGTGGGCGGAGACGTCGCCGTGCGCAATTGGACGGCAGCCCACATGATGCGTCCGGACCGCATACATTTCACCGCAGAGGGATACCAGCTGCACGGCCGTTTGCTGGGCGAAGCTATCCTGCATGCTTATAACGACTATTTGACGCACTGAAAGCCTTCGCTGTTTTATGTGGAATATCGCGTTCGACCGTATTGCGGATCTGCTCCGCTATGACCCGTCGCAGCCCTTACTTTTCAACTCGGGCCTGTTCCTGTTTTTGTTTGTCGGTTTTTATCTCGTATATGCGTTCCTTTCGGGAAGGCGTTCCACGGCAGTGCGCCTGCTGTATGTTACCGCATTTTCTTATTATTTTTATTATAAGAACGCGGGGGGCTATTGCGCATTGCTGGCGCTGATTACGCTGGTCAACTATTACGCCGCGCGGGCTATGGAATGCTGTTCTTCGCGTTGGGCGCGGCGTCTGTGGCTGTGGCTTGCGGTGGCTTTCATGCTGGGTCAACTGGCGTATTTCAAATATACGAATTTCCTGCTCGAGTCGGTGTTCCCCTTGTTTGGCGGCCATTTCGGGCATCTCGACATCTTCTTGCCACTGGGTATCTCGTTCTTCACATTCCAGTCGATGAGCTACATTGTAGATGTGTACCGACAGAAGATGAAGCCCACCCGCAACTTACTGGACTTTGCTTTTTTTGTTTCATTCTTTCCGACACTGCTGTCCGGCCCTATCCTTCGTGCGCGGGAGTTCCTTCCGCAATTGCGGAAGCCGGCTGTCGTGACGCGGTTGATGTTCGGCACCGGCCTGTGGTATATTATGGGAGGACTGTTCAAAAAAGCCGTTATATCGGATTATATAGGCGAGAATTTCGTGAACCGGATATTTGACAATCCGGCGTTATATACGGGATTGGAGAATCTGTTCGGGCTTTACGGGTACGCGCTGAAGCTGTATTGTGACTTTTCCGGTTACAGCGACATCGCCATCGGCATTGCATTGTGGCTCGGTTTCCAGGTCCCGGCCAATTTCCGCGCACCATATAAATCGGACAGTATAACGGATTTCTGGCGGCGGTGGCACATATCCTTGTCTTCGTGGTTACGCGATTATCTGTACATATCCTTGGGCGGTAACCGCAAGGGCCGGTTGAGGATGTATGTGAACCTGTTCCTGACCATGTTGCTGGGCGGCCTGTGGCATGGCGCTTCCTGGAATTTTGTTGTCTGGGGCAGCGTGCACGGTGTGGCGCTTGGCGTGCATAAATACTTTCGCACCGCAGTAGGGCATGATAAGCATTATCAGTCTCATGGCTGGCGGCGTTTGGGGGCTATCTTGGTCACATTCCATCTTGTATGCTTTTGCTGGCTCTTTTTTGCGAACAGTACCTTTGACGCGTCAGTGACGATGTTGGTGAAAATCTTTACAGACTTCCAGCCGGAGTTGATAGGGGCTTTCCTGGCCGGCTATCCGGCGGTCGTATCCTTGATAGTTGCCGGTTTTGTCCTGCATTATCTTCCTTCCAAATGGAATGAGGGCGCCGGACGCTTGGTGGCGCGCTTGCCGCTTGTAGTGCAAATGCTTTTGTTCGTTGTTTTGATCTACGCAGTGGTACAAGTACGCGGTAGCGAAGTGCAACCGTTTATCTATTTAAGTTTTTAAGACCCGGAAGTCCGGAACGCAGATTTTTTCATTCGGCTACGGCGTGGCAGCCTGCAAAAATAAAGCCGCAGCGCATCGGAATACTGAGGATGCGCTGCGGCTTATTTATTTGCTTTTCACTAAAAAGAGCGTCAGGCTTTATTTCAGATGTGAGTTGAAGAAATTCGTGATACGGTTCAGCAGATGGTAACGCGTGTTACCTCCGAAGATGTTGTGATTGCGGTTGGTGTAGACCTGCATGTCGAATTGCTTGTCTGCTTGTACAAGAGCCTCACTCATTTCAACAGCATTGCGGTAGTGTACGTTGTCGTCGGCAGTACCGTGGACGAGCAATAGCGAGCCGCTAAGTTGCTTGGCGCGTTGCATGGGGTTGATGGCATATCCAGAGCTGTTTTCCTGCGGAGTGCGCATGTAGCGTTCGGTATAGACCGTGTCGTAATATTTCCAGTTGCTCGGGGCGGCTACGGCTACGCCGGCTTTGAATACCGGGCGGCCTTCACTCATGGACATGAGCGTGTTGAATCCACCGAAACTCCAGCCCCAGATGGCGATGTTGTCTTTGTCTACAAAAGGCAGTGATGCGAGGTAAATGGCCGTTTCCACTTGGTCTTTTGATTCAAGGTCGCCCAGACGGAGATAAGTGCATTTCTCAAATTCTTCGCCGCGGCCACCTGTGCCTCTTCCATCAACGCAAACGCAGATGTAGCCTTGCTGAGCCCAGTAACTTTCGAGGATACCCCCTCCGTAAAAACCGAAATTCCATGAATCCGTTACTTCTTGCGAACCGGGGCCGCTGTATTGGTACATGATGACGGGGTATTGTTTGTTTTCATTGAAATCCCGGGGCTTTACCATCCAGCCGTTGAGCGAGACTCCTTCAGACGTTTTGAATGTGAAGAACTCCTTGCTGCCCAAGAGTGGGGTTACTTTGTCTTTTAGTGCCTGGTTGTCCAGCATTGTGGTGAGCAGGCGCCCGTTCTGGTCGCGGAGTGTCGTGACGGGCGGCTGGAGTGCCGAGCTGTAGACATTCAGGAAATATTTCATCGACTTGGAGAATGTGGCGCTGTTGGTGCCGGTTTCTGTGGATAGCTTCTTTGTCTTGCCGTTTTTGTCCGTGGCGTAGACTGCTTGGCGTAGGGGACTTTCTTGGTGGCTGGCATAATAGAATTTTCCCGAAGCAGGGTCGTAGCCATAGAAAGTCGTTACATCGAAGTTCCCGTTGGTCACTTGTTTCTCCAATTGTCCGCCCAGCGTGTACCAATATAAATGTTGGTAGCCGGTGCGCTCTGAGAGAAGCGAGAAGTGCCCGTCGTAAAATTTCATGCCAGTGTAGGCGCTCTCTCGGATATATTTCTTATTGGTCTCCCGCAGGGTAAGTTTGCAGACCGTGGACCTCGGGTTGGCCATGTATATGTCCATCTGGTTTTGGTGACGGTTCAAGGTGATGACCGCCAGCTTCTCCGGGTCACTGGTAAATTTGATACGCGGGATGTAACTGCTGCTGTCAATCGGGAGGTCGAGAGTGCGCGTTACCCGGTTCTTGATGTCAAACGTCATGACTTGTACGGTCGAATTACGTGCTCCCGCAACAGGGTATTTGTAGGCATATTCGCCCGGATATTCGTCGTACTCTTCGAGGGCCGGGGCTGCTCCCTTGTACATCTGCATCTTGTAGACCGGAACCTTGCTTTCGTCATAACGTATCCAGGCCAACATCTTTGAATCTGCGGAGAAGTCGAAAGAACGGTTGGTGGAGAACTCCTCTTCGTTCACCCAATCGGGTATTCCGTTAATGACTTCGTTTCTTTTCCCGTCTTTCGTGACTTGGCTCTCGGCATTTCCGAACAGGAGCTTTACGAGAAAAAGGTTGTTGTCGCGGACAAACGCGATAAGGTTACCGTCTGGTGAGAATTGCGGTACTTGTTGCGGTCCGCCTTCACTAAGGGCTTCGAATTTGTTGTTCTTTACGCTATAGATATAATAGACGGCAGTAAAAGAGCGGCGGTAGATAGGGCGAGTCTCTGTCTGAATAAGGATGCGCGACTCGTCCGGCGACATGATATACCCGTCTATGGCCGGCAGGCGGACCGGCCCTTCCGCGGTGGCAACATCGAAAATCGTTTCCAGTTCTTTACCCGTTTTGAATGATCTGCGGATAATGCGCTTGCGGTCCGGCGACAGTTGGGTATAGGACTCTCCGTCGTTCATCGGCGTTACGCCGTAGACGTATTCCGGCGAATAACTGCCGTTGGTGATGTCTTTTAGTTTCAAGGCATCTTCTTGTCCCAGCAAGTTTCCCATACATAAGAGGAAACTTGCGGCGAGTAGTAAGATTTTCTTCATAAAAAGTTATGTTTGGATGATTTGTTCTGCATGGGGGTCTACGTGCCAATGGGATGGCCGTTTGTACCATAAAGTCTTGCTGACCGGACTTCGCTACAAAGTTAAGAAAAATCCGTCGATGAGCAGAGTCTCTGTCGCTTTTGCTGTATTTTGCCGTTGCCGGCCCGTGGCATCTGTGCTATTCGGCAGTTTCGGCTGTAAGAACGCGTATGCCCGTTCACGCTTTACAGCAACATGAACGGGCATACATTGGTATGAAATCCTGGAATATGCCTTTTATTCCGCGCGGTTCTTTTTTTCTTCTTCTATTTGGTTATACCGGGCTTGCCGCACGTAGTTTCTTACAAACGGGTTGTGCATGAAGCTGGGGGGGGCTTGTTTTACGATGCGCTGTATCTGTTCCGTCATGACTGGCATGGGATATTGCCCGAACAGGAGCATGAACACGCCCGGCCCTAATGGGTTCATGTAGTTGTCCATGATGAACTTGTTTTCCAGGTTTTCTATCTCTTGGGCCAACTTCTTGGCCTGTGGGCCGATGGTGCGGTGGATTTCCGTGGGAGAGTATCCTTCGTGCATCATGCGGATACACCGTTGGTCAAGTTCCCATTGTTCGTTTTCCAGGCGGCTTTTTTCCTGGACGAACTGGTACAGCCGGTCATTGAACGGTCCGCCGCTCACGCGCTGTCCCGTATGGTCTACTTCGACGCTTAGATTCCCGTTTTCGAGTACCAGCGGCATGACGCTCTCATCTCCCATGAAGAGTTGGGCCACGACTACGGAATCCACATCGCTGTAAAAGCTGAAACGGCCGTGGATTACTTCGCACGAATCCATGCACACGGAAGTGATGCCGTCCGGGCGGACGCGCAGGTATAAGATTTGTCCGTCCAGACTTCCTACCGAAGAGTTGCCTGTTATGTTGCATTGCTCGGAACAGGAGGCCAAGGACAGGATGTACAGTAATATGTATAAAGGTAGTCCTTTCATTTCTCTATGTTCTCTTTGTCGTCTGTCCGGCAAATATACGACGTTCTTACAGAAAAGAGGAATCTGAGAAAGTTAGAAAGATTGAAATAATAGTTTTTTATAGGTTGGCTCGGCGTATGTAAAAATATGCGTCCGATTTTTCACATCTGTTGTTCTCTTTGTTCACATTTCTCGCTTTTCTTGAGGGCTGCCGGGAGGCGGAAGGCTGTGTAAGTCTCAAGGACAGCCCCGATGGCCAGCAGGGCCTGCCATTCCGAGCCTTGGAACGGCCCTACCTGGTATAGTGAGGTAAACATGAGCGCACCGGCTGCTACAAGCGATGCCGCGCCCAAAAGCTGTTGCCGCCGCAGGCGGCGCACGGTGATGTCGCGGCCCGTGTAGCGGGCCAGGGCCTGCATGGAGCCGAAGAGGCAGGCTCCTAAAGTGTAGACATAGGGTGCCAGTTCTTGCAGCGAGCCGGATATGGGAAGTACTGCGCCGAGCAGGAGCAGCAGGCCTCCGGCGTTGAGAAGGATGGTCTGTAACTTATTAAGCGGTTTCATCTTCAAGTAAAAGAGTGAAAATCATGAAGCGGTGGGTCATGATGCCGTTTCTGGGGTGGATGCGGTGTCTGGCACCGTGCTTTCCACGATGTAATATACGTCTTCGTCCGCCGACTTCATCTTGTGGTCCTCGCGGGCAACGCGCAACAATGCGTGAGGGTCGGAGCGCAATTCTTCGAGACGGGCGCGGTCGCGTTCAAAGATTTCCTCATAGTGGCGGATTTCCTTCAGGGTTGCCTGGTTTTCGCCGGCCAACTGGCGGTAGCGCCAATAGCTGTTCTCGTCTACGAAGCCTGCGAATATGGCAAACAGGAGGATTGTCCAGAAATATTTGTGACGCCAGAAGGCTGCGTTGAACTGCCGTAGCTTTCTGCCAAAGGATGAAGGAGTTGTCATGCGGCAAAATTACGATTTATTTTCCAGCGTACCAAATTTGTGTCTGTGTGCTTTGTTACCACCCGGTCGCTTCCCATCCGGCGGCGGTGTACCATTCTGTGTCGCGGAATGCGGCGTTCAGGTCGCCTAATTTCGTCAGTGCCGCATGGTCGCTGTACGTCTGTTGCGGGACGAAGAGCGAGACTCCGGCGTAGTCCGTCAGGTCGACCGTCTTCCGTTGATTGTAGGGGCCTATGTAAAAGCGCGCTGTCGCGGCTTTATAGACTACGGCGTTTTCCAGGGCCTGCAAGGCGGCTTCGCGCTGCCCCTCCGGCAGAATGTGCCTCAAGGCCTGGCGCGCGTCGTAGTTGTGCGGCCGGTAGAAATAAATGCTGGTGTAGGCCTGGTAGTTAAGCACGTTCTCCATATCTGGCGACGCGTGTCCGCTGAGCGACGATTGGGGCAATGCGGCCTGCAGTGCTGTAGCCACGGGCTGAAGCCGGTCTGTCTGTATGGCCGAGATGACGATGCCGAAGTCGCCGTAGTCGGCCACTTGCGCCGGGTCGGTCACGTCGGCGTAGTAGGTGGCCGCAATGTCCGCCGGATTGCTGCTGAACAGCCCGTTCTGCAGTTGGTGCGTGTAGTTCGAGCCTGCGGCCGGGGTGGCTATCGGGGATGCGACCACGTAGTCTGTCACGTTGCGCAACGCCCAGCCGGTCTCCAGGTTCTGCATGAGACAGGCGTCAAAGAATACGTATTTCAAGTGCACGCCTGCCGCGGCGATGGCGTCGGCCATGTCGTCCACGTCCATTTCCGGCCCGTCGTCGCTCTCTGCCGCGTTTTCCCCCGTGTCTATGCCGAAAGAGAACGGACGTATGGCGGTCGGATAGTTCTTGTCCGTTGCCGGGACCCATCCGCTTGCGTGTGACCACATCACCAGTCCGTATTCGTCGGCCGGGTAGTGTGTCCGTGTCCATTCCAGCACGTCGCGCAGGGTGGCCGGCGAAGTGCTGCACACGTCGCTTGTCCATGTGCGTACTGTGCGCGGCGACGATTCCTGCCGTACGTACCGGTAAATGCGGGGCGACCCGTCGTCGACAAATACCAGCAGGCGGTCCGCGTCGGGTATGTTTCCCCGGCCGGACAGGATTTCGCTCAGATCGTCGTCCAGGTATCCTCTGCTTCCCAATGAGTTTTGCGCCGCCATGTATATCAGGACTGTCCGGCGTGCGGGCACTCCCTCTTCGGGTGCGGGGGCATCTTCGTCGTCGCTACAGCCTTGGGGCAACAGCAGCGCCGTCAGTATCAGGGCTTGGAGAATAGGGTGGGCTTTCATGGATAACGGTTCATTTGTGTGCAAAAATACATAGAAAATCGTTGGTCCGGACATTCGTGAGGCCCATTTCTTGCCCAGTTGCCATTCTTTTCGTTATTTTGCAGGCTGATTTGGCTAAAAACAAGAATATGATGAGAAACGTCCTTTTGATGACGGCGGGCGTGCTGGCCTTGGCGCTGGTGGCCTGCGGAGGCAGAGAGAATAAGGAACAACCCAAGGCGGACAGCGTCTCCGTCAAGGCCGGGCGGGGGCCTCTTCCGGCTGAGCGGGACCTGATGCGGGAAAACACCGTGCAGCAGTTGGGGCACACGTTTCATGTGGCGATTCGCCGTTATGTGGACAAAAGCCTTCCGGTAGTGAAGGACGAGCTCGGTCAGGACTTTTACGACAACAAGGTCGAAGTGACCATACAAAGCGAAGGCACCCAGTTCTTCCATCATACGTTCTCGAAGGACGACTTTGCCGGCTTTATTCCCAAAGCGGAGTTGAATACCTATGTTTTCCTGGGCATGGCTTACGATGACCGCAAGGCCGATACGCGCGACCTGTGCTTGGCCGCGCAGCTCGGGCAGCCGGGCACGGGCGAGGGACCGGCCTTTACTATCGAGATTCCGATAGACGGCGGGGCATTCAGCATAGTCCGCGACACGCAGCAGGAAACTATGAAGCAGGAGGAGCTTGGGGAATGATACCTGTCCGGTAGCGGCCGCAGCCGTGCAGGCATAGGGAAACTGCCGTCGGGCGGTTTCCTTTTTCTTTTCCGAGGGGCATGGACTTTGGGGCTCGGGCCGGAGGCGCCGGCCTTCTTACGCAAACACCGGGGCTAAGGGCCGTGCATACGGCCCTTAGCCCCGGTGTTTCTTCCCTTATTCCCCTTGGTGGCGGGACGCTCCGTCCCCGCCTGGCATCAAGCGGCAACGGAGTCGACCAATGTGGAGTCGGCCAGATATTCTTCCACGACGGCCGAATCAGTTTCCGTGGCGGAAGTGTTGCCCGATCCGGAGGATACGATATCGTTGAGGTGTACGTTGGAAAGGTCATTGGTCGTGATGATGACGAGGACGGTCGTTCCTTCCATTCCCACAACCCCGAAGTTCCCGTTGCTGAAGCGGACGATGTGTCCTGAAGCATTTTTCTCGACGGTGGCGCCGAGTTTTTCCAGGCGGGAAGACAATTTTCTGAATAAGGCATCGGCCTTGCCTTCGAGCCTGCCTGTCGCTTCCATTTCGATGCCTAAGGCCGTGGGCTGGATTTCGTTGTACTCGTGGCCGACTGTGCGCTGGTATGTGAAGTATCCGTTATTGTATGGCTCGGTCACTTCGCGGGCAATGTAGCCTGGGAATCCGATGTGCATCTGGGCATTGGCTCCGGCCAGTGTGGCGTTGAATTCCAGGTCGCTTGAATACGTGTAGTCGGCGGCCCGGTCCTGGTAAGGCGTGTCCGGCCTGGCGGCCAGGAGGGCGACGATGTCGCGGGCCGTCTGGCTGAACGTGAATCCGTAAAGCCCGTTGGCGGACAACTTCATGGCCTCGACCGCGCTGTCCAGGTCTACGTAGTCCGAGTTTACCCAAGAGTTGCCGTCGGGCGTCTCGATTTCGTAGATGTCGGTTTTCAGCTTCTTCGCGATCTGCCCTTCTTTGTCAATCAGTCCCCAATAGTTGTCGGCCAGTTCGACCGGCGCGTGGCCGCCCTGCACGAACGGCATGGCCTGCAGGAAACGGTGCGTCCCGATTTGCTTGCCGTCCAGGTCGAGAAGGATGTACCCGTCTTCACCGTCCCGGGCAAAAAGCCGGTCGCCGGCCGCGAAATAGAGGCGGTCGTATTTGGCCCGGATGAGCACTTCGCCTTTCAGGTCCATGACACCGTAAAACTCGCCGTCGGAATAGATGAACTTGCCGTCCCGTATCTCGCCGATATCCTTGATACGTTCTGAGGGCGGAAGCACCCATTCGCCTTTGTCGTCGATAAGCCCGTAGATTTCCTTGTCGTTGCGCTTGACGGACACGGGCATGACGCCGTCTGCAAAAGACCCTTCGATGCTTGCGTATTTGGCGTCGGGCAGTTCCGATATGAGCTTGCCATTCGCGTTGAAGATGGCAAATTTTACCTTTTCCCGTCCGCTTTCACTGTTGGCCATGCTTTCATACTTTTTGTCGATGGCGATGATGTGGCCGTCCAGACTGCGCGAGATGGTGCAGAAGACCGGACGGAGTACGACATTGCCCTTCGTGTCTATGGCCCCGTAGTAACCTTCAGAGGTCTTGAAAAAGGCGATACCTTTCCAGAAGCTGGAGACGCTTTCTACGGTTTTTCCGTCCAGCTTGTCCAGCGCTTTGACTTCTTTCCCGTCACGGTCGATGAGCGTCACGCATTTGCCTTTTTCAACGACAGGGGCGACATCTTCGTAGAAGAGTGTGGCTTCCTTGTAGGCCGTTCCGACAATGCGGGGTTTTTCTTCGGCTGTGTATATTTCCCACAGTCCGTCAGCATTTTCCACCATGAAGCGCCCGTTGATGGCTACAGTGGGGCGGCGTTCAAATTCGTCGTCGAAGAGCACCTTCCCGTCCGGGCTGATGAGTCCCCAGCGTCCGTCCTTGGATGATTGGAAAGGAAAATATTCCACCATGTCGTAAGGCGTGGCAGGTTCGGAGCCGCAGGCACACAGCAGCACCGAGACGACGAGCAGTAAGAGGTAGTGTACTTTTTTCATAGGTGCATGATATTGGTTGATTCGTGAAACGGTTTGCCTTGTCCGGCAAAAATAATGATTTTTAATAAAAAACAGGAAGGCGTGAACGGATTTCAATGGAAATGCGGGCGGCTGAAGCGGTTTTGCGCGGAAAAGGCCGCGGCACGTTCCTATTTTTTGTAATTTTGCGACTGCTATTCTAAAGGGTAAACTTTAGCTGAAGAGATTTCTGAAAACCTTATGCTGTTGCCATTTGTATTTGAGCCATATTTGAAGTCCGTATTATGGGGCGGAACCCGCATTGCTGCCTACAAAGGTTGGCCCACACAGTCCCGGAGTATTGGCGAAAGCTGGGAAATCTCGGCCATGCCGGGGCGAGAGTCCGTTGTCAAAGCCGGACCGGAGCGGGGAATGCGTCTGTCGCAACTTGTGGAAAAATATGGGGCAGATTTGCTCGGAGAGCGTGTGTGGGCAAAGTACGGCACAGATTTCCCTTTGATTGTAAAACTGATAGATGCCCGTCGCGACTTGTCTTTGCAGGTACACCCGAATGACGACTTGGCCCGTCGCCGTCACCAGGACCGCGGAAAGACAGAGATGTGGTATGTGGTCCGTGCAGACGAGGGGGCAGCAGTGTATGCAGGCTTTTCGCGCACACTTACGCCGGAGGAGTACGATATAAGAGCCGCCGGCCATACTCTGATGGAGACCGTGGCACGATATGCCTCCCATCCCGGGGACGTTTTCTATCTGCCGGCAGGTTGTATCCATTCCCTTACAGCCGGCAATATGGTGGTGGAAGTGCAGCAGGCTTCAGACGTCACATACCGGGTTTATGATTATGACCGGTTGGATGCGGACGGGAAACCGCGTGAATTGCATACGGACTTGGCCCGCGAAGCATTGAATTACCAAGCGACGGACGACTTGATGGTGGTTTATGACCACGAGGCTCCAGATATTACCGGGCTGGTCAATGGCCCGTATTTCAAGGTGGCCCGCATTCGGTTACGGGGCAGCCTGCTCATGCCCGACGCACGCGAGGCTTTTGTGGTGTTGATGTGTGTCGAAGGGAAGGTGAAGATGGATATGGCTTTGCGTCCGGACTTTTTTTTAGAATTACATGCAGGAGAGACGGTCTTGGTCCCTGCGGCTTCTCCTTCCCTCCGTATGGAAGGCGAGGCTACGTTACTTCAAATTTCGGTGTGACAGCCGGCCAACAGGATTTTTCGAAAAAGTTGGCGGGGCATGCTGTACGTACATGTATGGCGCAAGTATATAGAGAGGGCCTGTGTTGGACTATATCCGGCACAGGCCTGATTATTTAGAAAGTTTGGCCGACGGTGAAGCCTTGTATGCCGGTGGCATACCGTCGGAACGTTTGTATCGGGAGAAAATTAACGCTTGCCGTGGAAGAGCGAGGGGTAGATTATGGCATAAGTACAAATAGCCACATAGCAGAAGAGGGGAATGATGAAAGCTGTAGCCATGTTGCCTGTAGTGTCGGCGATATATCCCATGGAGAGGGGAGCCAAAGCTCCGCCGACAATACTCATGACAAGCAACGAAGATGCTGTTTTTGTGTGTGGTCCCAAGTTCCGGATAGAAAGCGCGAAGATGGTGGGGAACATGATGCTTTCGCAAAGAAGACAAACGAATAGCATCGCCAGTCCGACTTTTCCCTCCAATGTCAGCGTGCCAATCATTGTTGCGGCGGCGACGCCTCCGCAAATAGCCAGCAAAGTGGTAGGCCGGAGTGTGCGCATGATCAGACTGCCAATCATACGGCCTATCATGAAAAGCCCCATTCCGAAAAATGCCAGCCAAAGACCGGCGGCCGTTTTGTCCAGCCCCGCGTTTTCAACAGCGAAATTAATGAAGAAACTGTTAATGCCGGTTTGGGCTGCGACGTAAAGGAAAAGGGCGATGAGGCCTAAGACGAAATGCGGGTAAGAGAATAATTTTTTCTGGGCGTTTCCTTCTTTTGCAGTGAGTTCCGTTTGCTCTTCCTGAACCTCAGGGAGTCTGATTCTGGAGAATACCAGTGCGACGAGAAGGACAATGATGCCGATTGCGGCGTAGGGAATGGCAATGGCGGACGGGCTGCTGTTTTCCCCATAAAGGCAAATCGTCCCCACGAGAGGACCGAGTACCCATCCCAACCCATTGAAAGATTGCGATATGTTGATTCGCCTTTCTGCGCCGGAAGGGTCGCCCAATACGGTTACGTAAGGATTGGCAGCAGTTTCCAGGCAAGTCAGTCCGCAGCCTATGACGAATAGCGAGCCGAGAAAAAACGGGAATGAATGGATATGGCTTCCGGGAATAAAGCTCAGTGCGCCAATTCCATAAAGCAGCAACCCCGTGATGACGCCGGCCCGGTAACCGAAGCGGCGAATCAGTGCACCAGCCGGCAAGGCCATGAGAAAGTAGCCGCCATAGACCACGGCCTGTACCAGTGCAGAGCGGGTCTTGGTCATGTCGAATACGTCTTGGAAATGCTTGTTCAGAATATCTAAGATGCTATGCGCAAATCCCCATAGGAAGAATAGTGTGGTTACTAATAGGAAGGGGAACAGATAATTTTTTCCGTCTTTTGTTTGAAATAGATTTGTTTTTTCCATGATGTATTCTGTTAGCTCGCTTAATCTCTGAAACGTTTTCTCAAATCCTCAAAAAAGTCGATGCGCCTGTCTCTTAAAAAAGGCCACCACCGGCGTACATTTTCGCTTCTTTGCATGTTGATTTGTATCACTGTACTTATTTCCTCTTCTCCAGCCTGAAACAGAAATTCCCCTTGCGGTCCGGCCACGAAACTGTTCCCCCAAAAGTTGATGCCGTTTGTAAGTCCAGACGGGTCTTCTTCGTGTCCGGTGCGGTTAACGGCAATTACCGGCAGCCCGTTAGCTACGGCGTGCCCGCGTTGTACGGTGATCCATGCTTCGCGTTGCCTGTTTTGCTCTTCGGGAGAGTCGCTGCTTTCGTAACCGATGGCCGTCGGGTAGATGAGTAGTTCTGCACCGGCCAGAGCCATGAGCCTTGCCCCCTCGGGATACCATTGGTCCCAGCAGACTTGTACGCCCAGCCGTCCTACGCTTGTCTGGATGGGATGGAATCCAAGGTCGCCGGGAGTGAAATAAAATTTCTCGTAATAGGCAGGGTCGTCCGGAATGTGCATCTTTCTGTATATCCCTGCAATGCTTCCGTTAGTTTCCAGTACGACAGCCGTGTTGTGGTAAAGTCCTGCGGCCCTGCGCTCAAAGAGCGAGCAGACCAGAACGATACCGAACTGACGGGCGATTTTACCAAAGAAATCGGTGGAAGGGCCGGGAATTGGTTCTGCCAAATCGAAAAGTTCCGGACTTTCCGTCTGGCAGAAATAAAGAGAATTATGGAGTTCTTGAAGTACGACAAGTTGTGCGCCTTGCTGGGCGACTTTTGCGATGTTTTCCGCTAATTTCTCGCGATTGGCTGTCCTGTCTGCTGTGCAGCTCTGCTGTATGATGCCGACAGAAAGAATTGAGTTGAGGGACATATATATATAAGTTTGTTTTGAGCTTGCGGCTCCTGTCTATTTCTGCTGAAGAACGCCGCGGGGGTATTGCATCGTTGCGCAATGCAGCGAACCGTGTTGTCGGATAAGTACCCGGCAGTCAATGCCTACTAAATCCAAACGGGGAAAGGCCTTTAGCAGGGCCTGGCGCGCAGTTTCGTCTTTTTCCGGTTGCCGGTAGGTGGGATAGAGCACAACTTCGTTCATCACCAGGAAATTCGCGTAAGTGGCCGGGAGGCGTTCGCCATTTTCATCCCATACGGGGTCTGGGACCGGTAGCGGAATTAAGCGGTAGGAGTCGTTTTCTGCAGTGCGGAATGACTGTAACTGCTTTTCCATCAAGTCCAGTTCCTTGTGCTGCGGGTCTTCCGGGTCTTTGCTTTGTGTATAGACGATGGTCTGCTCGGGGCAGAGACGGGCCAGCGTGTCTATGTGAGCATCTGTGTCATCTCCAATCAATTCTCCGTGTTCTAACCACAGAAAATGGTTTACGCCGAGACGTTCTCCGAGCAATAGCTCTATTTGCTGTTTGTCACGTCCGTGTCCGCGGTTGGGGTTGAGCAGGCAGCGTGTTGTAGTGAGCAATGTGCCGCATCCGTCCGTTTCTATGCTGCCTCCTTCCAGTTCGAAGTCCAGACAGTCTATATAGGTGCCTTTTACCCATCCGTTTTCATACAGATTGCGGTTAATGGCGTTGTCGAGTTGTGCCTCAAATTTTCCTCCCCAGCCGTTGAATCGGAAATCGAGTAATTCCGGACCGTTTGTGCCCAATACGGTCAAGAAACTGTGGTCCCGCGCCCATGTGTCATTGGTCGGACATTCTGCTAACGCCACTCTTTCCATGGCTTGCCTGGGCAAGTGCTTTTGAAGCAGTGTGCGGACTTCGTCCACCTCAGGAGTTACGACGAGCAACGTTTCGCGCATGGCAATTTCAAAAGCCATCCGTAAATAGCAGGCGGTTACCTCCGGCAAGTCTTCTGCCCAATCAGTGCCGGCATGCGGCCATGTCAGCTGGATGCCGCTTTGAGGAAACCATTCGGCAGCCAATGTCCGGCGCGGGCGGCGGATAGTCGTTTCGAGGTTATCTCCCTTAAGAAACAGGTCTAAGTTTAGGTCTGCCTGTGGAATCTTAGGAGGCAAGGTGAAAAGTCCCATGATTTTAGCGGTTGAGTTATCTGGTTTCGTATTCTCTTAAACGTTCGACGGGCAAAACCTCAAATTGGTCCAGATACTGGATAAAAGCGTCCGTCGTCTTGGGTAAGTGCCCGACTCTTATTTCCTGTCGGGATGGGAACAGTTCGGGAAGATAGCCGTCACCTCCCGTTGTGATGAATTCATCTGTGACGATGAAGCAGTCCTTGTCGTCGGCCAGAGAGAGACGCTTGCCGTTTTGCCCTGTGTAGTAGAGGGAGGTTACATGCCCGTCTTTCTTCGACGCCGTTTGTAGCCATCCTGTTTGCAGCCATCCGTACTGTTGATTGTGAAGGCCGAAATCGATGAGGCTGCGTAGTTGCTTTCCCGTCAGTTTGTAGACACGCAATGCATTGGCAAAGGGTAGGGCTTCGCCTACGTCGAGGACCGTGACCTTTCCTTTGTTGAATCCGGCGCGGATGCTTCCGAAATGGCTTATTCCGATGATGGGGGTTCCTGCATCCAGTCCGGCTGCTTTCCGGTACGCTTCTGCGTAAGCTTCGCAAACCAGTTCTCCCATTGCAGTTTGCCGCCATTTGTCCGTCCGTTCGTGGATAATGTCAGCGGGAGAGCAGGTCAATTCCTTGCCCAACGGCGTCCCTCCCGCAGTCGTAGCATGCTGTAAGACTGAATCTATTTGTGCTTGGAAACGGGCTGCGCCTTGGCTGAGCCGACCTTTTTCCCGGACCGGGCAAAGTTCCGGAGTGATTCCTGTCACTTTCATCGTGAGCGTGTCTACTCTGATTTTAAGGATACTGATATAGTTTCCGTGCCATTTGCCTTGTACCACCGGGTAGTTGCTTTTTCCGATGTTGCCGCAGACCGGTTGATGACTATGCGCGCTCAAGATGCCGTGCCATGTAGTGTCGTTGAGTTGTTGCAGGCATGCTCCGTTCGGGTCGTCCCATACCGGGATTCCGTTCTCCATTTTTGTCCCGATATGGGTGAGAAGCAGGCGTATTTGCGCGGAGCGTACGCTCGCAAATTCCGGAATTCTCTTTATACTGTCCAATACGCGGTCGTAACGCCCGTCAAAGGCGAGTCCTTTTACTTTGGATGCGCTGGTTTGCAGTGGCGTGGTCGAGGTGAGCAGTCCTACGAAGGCTACGTTCAGCGTCTTGTTCCCCTTCAAATGTATCGGTTGGATAGCAAATGGTTGGGCGAAAGAGGGCACTTTCCCCGACGCGTCTCTGACATTGGCGCATACATAGTCCAGTTTCCAGTTTTTGGGCCGGAGCGGGCTGTCAGCCCATTTGGCCGCCAATGCCGTTTGCCCGTCGTCGAATTCATGGTTGCCTATGGCGGATATGTGAATGTCCAGCCCATCGAAGAGGACTGGGAGCAGTGTGCCGCGTGTGGCTTGGTAAAAATAACTGCCTCCGAAATTGTCGCCTGCTGCTACCGTGATATGATAGGGATACACTTCTTTGAGCGAATCGAGTGTTTGCCACAGTGCAGCCGCTCCGGGAATGTCCTTCCTTCCGTCTGCGATGAAAGCTCCGTGAAAGTCGTTGATGGAAAATATGGCGACGGTTGCCTCGCTTTGTGCCGTCATGGCCGCGGGCAGCGTGCAGAATGCCACCCATGCTGCGAGTCTTCTTAGTCCTGGTAATTTGAAAAACCGTTGAAAGTTCATGTGTACGATATTCGCCATGGAATGTTGCCCGGCAAAGTTACGACTTTTTACCCACCCGGGCAACGGCATCTCCACTCTGGAGCATTTTGCCACTCCTGGAGGGGAGATGAAGTAAGGCTGGCGCAAGCCACGGCGCTTTTTGCATAATGCGACTACACCGAGATTGAAATAAGTTAAAGCCGGAAATAACGGCTGACTTTATGTATGGTTGGAACCCTTTTTTTCTTACTTTTGCCGGCAACACTACCGCTGCGGTGCAGCATGGAGGTCGTGCCCAGACCATAAACTATGTCCTAACCATATTAAACATTTACTATCATGAGAATTTTCAAAAAACTGTTTGTCCCAGTCGGTCTGGTTGTTTCGGCAATCGCGTTTACTGCTTGTTCCAAAACTAAGATTGAAGGGGCATGGGTGCAGCCGGTTCCAGGTATGGAGAACATGACGCAGGGATTTGTGCTGGATGAAGGCGGCAAGGCGTCTTCCATTTCCATGGCTACATTGCAGTATGAGACTTGGAAACGTGAAGCCGATAAACTGATACTTTCCGGGAAGAGCATAGGCAATGGCCAGACCATTTCCTTTAGCGATACGTTAGATATTGTAGAACTTACCGAAGACCAACTCGTTCTGAAACGGGGCGATTTGACTTTAGAGTATAAGCGTCAGCAGTGATTTCTTATTATAGACGGCCTTGCCTGGCGTAGGTCTTCGAGACCCGGCAATGCCCTATATTTCAAAAGCAGGCACGGT
This sequence comes from uncultured Prevotella sp., assembly GCA_902464615.1. Lineage (GTDB taxonomy): Bacteria > Bacteroidota > Bacteroidia > Bacteroidales > Bacteroidaceae > Alloprevotella. The sequence goes on from CABQKA010000004.1 coordinate 128,169, forward strand.
GGCTTTGGCTACCGTGCCTGCTGCTTTTTGTCGGGTGCGGCCCCGGTGGTCGGGACGTGTGCCGGACCCGATGATGTGACTATGTGGCCTCAGCCGGTTATGAGCGGCTTACTTGCCATCCTTTATCTGAAATCGACAGCTCAACGAACCGTGCATTGGGAGACAGGGGCCGTTCCGTAAGTTCCTCACGGATATGCCGGGCGGCTTGGGCGTCTTTGGCCACCATGTACATGAATCCTCCTCCGCCTGCGCCGGGCAGTTTGTATCCCAGACAGTAGTCGTCAATGCGCCGGCATAATTCCTCGATGATGGGCGGGTTGGTCCCGCTGTCGAGGGCCTTGTTCTGTTCCCAGGTTTCCCGGACCATTCGTCCGTAGCGTTCCCAGCAGCCCCGTTGCATGGCATCGAAAAGGGTCAGGGCATGCTGTTTCATCTGTTCAAGCAGTTCAAGGTGTGCGGTAGCATTGAGGAACATCCCCCTTACGATTTCAGTCAGGATGTGCTTGGCCGTCCGTGTCACGCCTGTGTAATAGAGCAGATGGCAGGAGCGGGAGTCCGCATCGGTGAAGAGGGTTTCCGGCAACCAGCGTGCCACGGCGTTTTGAGAGAAACCACCGTCTGTCTGGAGCAGTTTGATACCGTGTAGCACACCGCCGTATTGGTCTTGCCATCCGCCGCCTGTCGTGAGCATTTGTTCCAGTATCAGCGTGCGGTTACAGATGGCGTTACGGTCCCAGCCCAGTCCGCAGAAATCTGAAAGAGCCCCCAATACGGTCGCGGCCAGGATGGAACTTGTGCCCAATCCGGAGCCGGCCGGTATGGCCGAGAGCAGGGTGATTTCGATGCCTGCGCCGAAGGCCTCAAGTTGCTGCCGCAGCGAACTGAAGGTTTCGGCCGAGAACTCTGGCGAGAAGCCACAGAGGCAAAGTGCCGCCTTGGGAATGGAGAACGGAGAGCCTACGGCGTTATAGTGGCGCAGTTCCTCGAACGTCTCGATGCGTTCCATGGCTCCCAAATCGATGGAGCGGCAAATGATGACCGGTTCGCGGCAAGGCTTCACGTAGACTTGCAGTGGGGGCTGTCCGTTAAGTTCTATGGCCGCATTGACCACATTGCCTCCATTGATGAGGCAATAGGGGGGTGTGTCTGTCCACCCTCCGGCCAGGTCTATGCGCACCGGGCTGCGGCTCCATACGATTTGGTCGGCGCATGTGGTCATTTGCGGATTGCATTTATGTTGCCGGGCATCTGCCGTGAGCCCTTCGCGCAGCAGGCTGAATGCGATGCCTGCATGGCGGTCGGCGTCTTCCTGGTTTCCTGAGCAGCGTTCGGCTTCGGCACGGAACATGGCGTCGTGGATGCGCGTCAGTAGCGGTGTGTCTTCTGGCAGTGGTGCGGGCAAAGGCAAGTGCTCTTCTGCGAAGTGGGCGGCCATGTCTTGGAGGTTTACTTGGAAAAAGACACTCTTGGGCCAGTTCGCTGCCAGTTTCGGCAGGATTTCGCGGGCACGTTCCCGTCTTTGCGCAAAAAGGCGGGGCAGGTTGGCCTGTTCGGAAAGTTCGTCGGCCGACAGGCGCTGCATGGCTGTCCACCGTGCCCCCAGACTCGCGTCTGGCGTGCTGCTGATGGCCCAGCTGAGCCATGTGCCCATTTCTTCCACCGATTCAAATACCGGAAACAGGCGGGCGGCTTGGAGGTCGTCCGTGCGGCCGAGTGCGTCCGGGGAGATGCCGTGTTCCTGCAACCAGTGTTTCACGGGGCGGTTGAGGTAGGTGGTGCGTTCGTCTGCCACATCGCCGCGGAAGGCATCGTAATATCCGTAGGGCCGCAGTGCGTAGGCCGTGGCGCCGACGGGGACCACGTCGACACAGATGCCTTCCGGCAAATCAATGTTCCAGGAGTTGGCCGGTACGCCGGTGACAATGTGGTGCGAGGCATAATGCCAGCCTTCGCCCATCCAGGCGTTTTCTATCCATACATGTGTGTTGGCCGGGCTTGGCCGGTTGGCCAGGTGGGCGTTCTGTATGAAGAACGACGGCTGGCGTCTGACGTTTTTCTGGATAATAAAGCGCTGGTCCTTGACGAGGTTCTGGAGGTCGATGGAGGAGTGGAGCATGTCTTCGGTGGTGCCGAAATGGTAGAACTCGCCGCCGGGCAGGGGAAGAATGGCCACCGAGAGGCCGCTGAGGGCCTCGCACGGACGGGACGGACGGCTGCCCAGGGCACAGCCGAACTCCGCGTACAGGTCATAGCAACCTTCCGGTGCGGCGGCACACAGGTCGCGGAGCGCCAGGACCGCGCGGTCTGAAAGCAGCCATACGCCGATGTCCATCAGCGAAAAGTGGGTGGCCTGGTAGGCCGCCTGGGTTTCGAGGCTGGGCTTCTGAAGCATGAAGTCGAGCTTGCCCGGGCAGTCGCGGCGCATCATGAAAACCCCATGATGGGAGGCCTGTGCCGGAGTGGCCCACAACCCGTAGCATACGACGTCGGCCTCGGGGATGTCCTGAAGCGGCTCTGTCGTGCGCAGGTAGACGTCGCCACTGGCCACCAAGGTGCGCAGGGAGGCCGGAGCTTTGTGCATGATACGTTCGTAGAGTGGCAGTTGCAGGTCCAGCAGGTGTTGGTCAATGTGCTGTCCGCGTGCCCAACGGAAGACAGGGATGGGGGTGAGCACCTTGCCGCTTGGGGCGTAGGCCGGCAGACGCCGGCTTTGCCCGCCGGCGTGGAGCAGGATTCGCGGTTCACGGCTTAGCCACTGGTCAAAGGGGGCGTCCGGCGCCTCGTTTTTCCGGCACGATTCGAGTAGCCAGATTGTGCCGCCGCCTGAACCTAATTTATGGTCCGCCGGGTCGGAGGTGCAGAAATATGTCGTGTGGGATACGTGCAAGAGCGAGTGGAAAGCGTTTGCCACATGGGGGGGGAGCGATAATAATTTTTTCATGTCGTATCGGGGTATGGATAAATGCGAAAGTCAGCCGTGTGTGCGGAATGTCACGAGACGGTTGAACAGGTAGTTGAATGCAGTATAGGCGACCATGCCGGCCAGTTGGGCCCACCATTCTTCCCACAGCAGCAAGGCGGCGCGGAATACGAGCCATTGAAGCCCCCAGCACAGCAGTGCGCCGCCAAGAAACCATGCGGCTTCGGCCACCCAGCGTGTTCCGCGGCGGCGGAATACCCATAGTTTGTTGAGCACGAAACTGTTGCACATGCCAAGTGCGAAACTGGCGAAGTTGGCAACATCCAAGTCGCAGTCCACCGCGCGCAGCCACATGAAAGAGAAGAACGTGATGGCTGTGTTGAGGACGCCGACGGAGCCGTATTTCATGAAGCGGGCCAATTCCTGATTCATAGCGGATATGATTCGCACAAAGGTAGTGGTTTTTCCGCAAGCGGCCAAAAAATGCCGGCATTGGCTTCCTCCGGGCCGGCATTCCGCCCGCCCGTGTGCGGTCCGTTTCTCTTGCAACGGGCCTTAGCCCAGCCGGCACAGGGCTTATTCCCGTTTTTTCCGGCCTTAGCCCTGTGTCTGTCCGCATGGCGCCTGCCGGTGTTCCCCTTGTCAATTTTTCCGGCAGGTATGGTGCGGTTCCTCTTCGGCGGATGGGGATAAAAATTAATGGAGACCAGCGTCACTACGGGTCTCCATTAACCAACACAAAAACTAAACTAGACTTAACTAAACTATTTACTGCGTTATCATCGCGACAACTTGATGGTGCGAATATATTGATTTGAAAAATCCCAAACAAGGAAATCTCTGATTTTTTTAAGAATCTTCCTGTTTTTAACATTTTGAGGCTTTCCCGATGAGGTAGAAGTCCAGCATGACCAGTGCTGCCATGGCTTCTACGATGGGGACGGCGCGGGGCACGACGCAGGGGTCGTGGCGTCCGCGGGCCTTGAGCTGGACGGCGTCGCCCTGAAGGTTGACAGTGGATTGCGGGCGCAAGAGTGTGGCCACTGGTTTGAAGGCTACGCGGAAGAAGATGTCGTTGCCGTTGCTGATGCCGCCCTGTATGCCGCCGCTGTGGTTCGTGGCCGTGCGTACCCTTCCGTTTCCGTCGGGCAGGAACGTGTCGTTTTGCTCACTGCCGCGCGCGGCGACTCCTGCGAATCCTTCTCCGTACTCAAACCCCTTGGCGGCGTTGATGCCGAGCATGGCTGCGCCTAAGGCGGCGTGCAGCTTGCCGAAAACGGGCTCGCCCAATCCTGGCGGGCATCCTTGTATCAGTCCGGTGACCACGCCTCCGATGGTGTCTCCTTCGCGCTTCACGTCCTCGATGAGCCTGGCCATTTGGCCGGCCAGCTCGGGGTCGGGGCAGCGGACGGGGTTGGTTTCCGCCAGCCGGAGGTCATAGTGCGCGTAATTGTGCGCTAAGGCGATGGGGCCGACTTGTGAAGTGTAGGCGGTGATTTGTATGCCTAATTGTCGGAGTGCCATTTTGGCCAGTGCGCCGCCAGCACAGCGCACGGCGGTTTCGCGGGCAGACGAGCGTCCGCCGCCGCGGTGGTCGCGGATGCCGTATTTGCAGAAATAGGTGTAGTCTGCATGGCTGGGGCGGAACACGTCGCGCAGATTGTCGTAGTCGTCGGAATGGGCTTGCTCGTTGCGGATGATAAAGCCGATGGGGCAGCCTGTGGATTTTCCTTCGAAAACGCCGGAGAGGATTTCGACGCGGTCGGTTTCTTGCCGGGGCGTCGTCAGTGCGCTTTGTCCGGGACGGCGTCGGGCCATTTCGCTTTGCAGGAAGTCCTGGTCGATGGCAACGCCGGCCGGAAAGCCGTCGAGCACGCCTCCTACGCATGGGCCGTGGCTCTCGCCGAAGGAGGTGAGCCGCAAAATGTGGCCGAAGGTGTTCATGTTGAGAAGCTGTTATGAGTGATGGCAGCAGCCGTCTCCCCCATGCTTGCCGCAACAGTGTTCTCCGTGTCCGTCTTCTCCTTCTTTTCCGTGACAATGTCCGCCTCCGCAGCCTCCGGAGCATTCTTCACAGTCGCAGCCTTCATGGTTCATGAGGTTGATCATGCCTTCAATCTCGGCGTCGGAAGCATCGCGCAGAGTGACTACTGTCCCGCGGAAATGCAGGTCTTTTCCGGCTAAGGGATGGTTCAGGTCAACGACGACCTTGTCGTCCTTCACGGCGAGGACAAGTCCTTGGAAACGGTTGCCGTCGGCATTGACCAAGGGGATGAAATTACCGGGGTAAATGGTCTCTTTATCGAAACGTCCGTTGATGCAGAAGATGTTTTTGTCAAGTTCCAGCACGTGTTCTTCCATGTATGGGCCGTAGGCTTCGTCAACAGAAAGCGTGAAGTCGAAGTTATCTCCTTCCTTGAGGGCGATAATCTTCTGCTCGAAAGCGTCCAGCGTGATGCCCATTGCGGAAATGAACTGGAAAGGATGCTCGGCAGGAGCTTTTTCGATGAGTTCGTGAATGCCTTTCTCGTTGTCGGCATAGAGTTCGTAGGCTACGCAGACGTACTTGTGGGACTGCTGTTTTTGTTCCTGTTCCATGGGGATGCGGTGTTTACGGTTTTGGATGGTGAATGAATGGTTTTATGAAAGCTCCAGTTTCAGGCTTTCGGCCAGGCGGGCCAAAGCCGGGCTGTGCTGGAGCATTTGGGCGTATTGTTCCTGGCGGCTGTAGGCGCGTTTGCTTTCTGTGGCTTTCAGCAGGCGCGGCTGCAGAGTGATTTTCCCGTTACGCAAGTGCTGGCGAAGGTAGTTCTGCAGGTTTTCGCGTAAGCCTTCCAGATAATGCAATACTTGCTGGTTTTCTACGGCTACCTCCACTTGCCAACCTTCGTTCAGGATTGGTTCCATGTTTTTGAGGCGTGCGGACATGGCGCTTTGCTCTTTGGGCAATTCGTTGGCAAAGCGATACCATTGGTAGTAAAGTTCGTTTTTGTCAAAAGGTTCCTCGCTGGTGATGGCCGCGTCTGCCTTTTCTTTCACTTGGGAAGGCTGTTGTTCCTCTTGTTTGGAAAGGTGGATGGAGAGGGTTTTCGATACTCTCGCCGCCGGACGTGCAACCGTTTGGGCTGGAGCGGCGGAGGTTTTTGCGGCTGGCGGGGCCGGTAGTGGCTGCGGGCCGTGCAGCTTTTTTGCGGTGTCTGCTTTTACTCCTTCTGCGGACGGTGATGGCTGGCTGGCTGGTCGGGCTGCGGCGCGAGGCGTGCGGCCCGGTGCTGTGGTTTTGAATAAGGGGTTAAGTTGCTTCGTAGGGCCAAGCCCACAGCCGGCATCGTCATCGCCTGCCGATTGCGCTACTTCTATTAACGTGAGCTCTACGAGCAACCGCTTGTTGCGGCTGGCGCGGTAGTTCAAGTCGCAATTGTTGCAGAGTTTCAAGGCTTTGTAGAGCAAGGCCGGCTGGCAACGCTGCGCCTGCTCCTGGTAGCGTTGGCGCGTTGCTGCGACGGTTTCCAGCAGTGGTAGGGTTGCCGGGTCGCGCGCTACGAGCAAATTACGGAAATGCGTGGCCAGTCCGTTGATGAAGTTATGCGCCTCAAAACCTTTGGCCAAGATTTCGTTGAGCGTGAGTAAGGCTCCGGGGATGTCCGGGTGCAGTAGTTGGTCCGTTATTTTGAAATAATAGTCCTCGTCCAGCAGGTTGAGGTCTTCTATGACTTTTTTATAGGTGATGTTGCCTCCGGAGAAGCTCGATACCTGGTCGAAAATGGAGAGCGCGTCGCGCATTCCGCCGTCCGCTTTGCGGGCGATTACTCCCAATGCTTCTTCTTCATACTGTACTTGCTCCGCTTCGGCCACCCGTTTCAGGTGGTTGACGATGTCTTCCACTTCCATCCGGTTGAAGTCGTAGATTTGGCAACGGCTGAGGATGGTGGGGAGTATCTTGTGCTTTTCCGTGGTCGCTAAGATGAAGATGGCATGTGCCGGCGGCTCTTCGAGCGTTTTGAGGAAAGCGTTGAAGGCGGATGTGGAAAGCATGTGCACTTCGTCTATGATGAAGACTTTGTATTTTCCTACTTGAGGCGGAATCTGCACCTGCTCGATGAGCTGACGGATGTCCTCGACCGAATTGTTGGAGGCGGCATCAAGTTCATGAATGTTGTAGCTTCGGCCTTCGTTGAAAGAGCGGCAACTCTCGCACTCGTTGCAGGCTTCACCGTGCCCGTCGGGATGAAGGCAGTTGATGGTCTTGGCAAAGATGCGGGCACATGTTGTCTTGCCTACGCCCCGTGGGCCGCAAAACAGATACGCGTGTGCCAGTTTGCCCGAAGCTATGGCGTTCTTCAGTGTGGTGGTCAGCGCCTGCTGGCCCACTACGCTGTCGAACGTGGCGGGGCGGTATTTGCGCGCTGATACGAGATAGTTGTCCATGAATTTGCTTTACAGTCCTGCAAAGATAGCGAAAATTCCGTCTACACGGGGGCTTGCCGCCTGACTTTGTGGGTGGGGATTCCCCGAATACAATTAGAGGCCCTCGTCTGAGGACCTCTAACCTTGCTTCCCGTAGCGGGTGCCTAGTGGGACTCGAACCCACGACATTCAGAACCACAATCTGACGCTCTAACCAACTGAACTATAGGCACCATGTTGGTTGATTGCTTTATTTCCCTAAAAGCGCTGCAAAGGTATGGCTTTTTTTTGTTCCGGCCAAGGATAAGGGAGATTTTTTTTGCGAATTTTGTGGTTTTGTACGCTGTCGGGGGCGTCTGTTGCCCGGATTTCTGCCAGACAGCCGTTGTTACGGGCGTCTTCCGGGAGCAGGTTTGGGTCTCTCAGTCGTAGTATTTGTGCTGGGCAGCTGCCAATGTGTTGAGCATAAGTGTGCAGATGGTCATAGGGCCGACGCCTCCGGGAACGGGGCTGATGTAGCTGCACAAAGGGGCCACTTGCTCAAAGTCCACGTCGCCGGCTATGCGGAAGCCGCTTTTTTTCGTTGGGTCTGCGACGCGGGTCGTGCCTACGTCGATGACGACGACTCCCGGCTTTACCATGTCGGCCGTGACGAAGCCGGGCTTGCCGATGGCCGAAATCAGGATGTCGGCCTTGCGGCATTCCTCCTTGATGTCCGAACTGTGGCTGTGGCATACCGTGACCGTTGTGTCGCCGTACTCTTTCTGCATCATGAGCTGTGCCATGGGTTTCCCGACAATGTTCGACCGGCCCAGGATGACGCATTTGCGTCCCGAAGTCGTGATGCCGTAGCGCCGCATGAGTTCCAGTATGCCTTTGGGCGTGGCGGAGATGAACCCCGGCAGCCCGATGGCCAACCGTCCTACGTTGATGGGATGGAAGCCGTCCACATCTTTCCGGTAGTCTATGGATTCGATGACCCGTTGCTTGTTGATGTGTCCGGGCAATGGGAGCTGGACAATGAACCCGTCTACGTCCACGTCCTTGTTCAACCGGTCGATGCAGGCCAGGAGTTCTTCTTCTTGCACGTCGTCTTCGTAGCGGATGAGCGAAGAGCGGAACCCGCACGCTTCGCAGGCTATGATTTTGTTGCGCACGTATGTTTCGCTGCCGCCGTCGTGCCCGATGAGCACTGCGGCCAGGTGCGGCCGCTTTCCGCCGGCGCGGACTATGCGTTCCACTTCTTCTGCAATTTCTTTCTTGATTGCTGCCGCTGTGGCTTTGCCGTCGATAATAGTCATAAGTCTTTATGGTTATGGGTTGGTGTCGTCTGAAAGGTTTCCGTCTGGAAACTCCGTCAAAGTTACGATTTTTTGTACTTTTGGCAAAGGTATGTGTCCCGAAAAGGAACCGGATGCCGGGGATTTGTATTTTCTTAAAATATGCGGCTGCCTTGTGCGGCGCAATGTGTATGGAATGTGGAAAAATGAGATATATGCGGCATTGGATGCCTTTGCTCGGAGTGGCTTTGGGGCATCGGGACGCTTTGGAAGCCGTGCCCGCAGCCGCGGAGTGGGAGGCACTGTTTGCCGAGTCGCGCCGCCAGTCGCTTGTAGCGGTGCTCTTTTCTGCTGTCGGGCGCTTGCCGGCCGCGCAGCGCCCGCCCCGTGGCCTGCTCTTGAGGTGGATGGCTGCTGCACGGCAAGTCGTGGAGACCAACCGGCGGTTGGCTGCCGAAGTGTCTTGTGTCGTGGCTACGTTGGAGCGCGATGGTTTTCCCGTCGTCTTGCTCAAAGGATGCGGCGTGGCCCGGTATTATCCCAAACCGGAACTCCGCATGTGTGGCGATATTGACTTGTGGACCGGGGCTAAGGCCAGTGAAATCTGGGCCTATTCCCGTCGCTACGGCGCCTGTCCCCGTGCCACGTGCCTGCATGTGGACTTGCCTTTGTCCAAGTGTGCCAGAGTGGAGGTCCATTATTTGCCCTCTTTCAAGTATAATCCCTTCGGGCAGGCCCGGCTGAAACGCTGGTTTGCCGCCGAGGCTCCGCAACAGTTTGCCCACCGTGTCCGTTGGGACCGGTCGAGCATGCAGGTGGCCGTCCCTACGGAGCGTTTCGACCGCATTTATCTGCTCCTTCACCTTTACCGCCATTTCCTGGGCGAGGGCGTCGGTCTGCGCCACTTGATGGATTACTATTATCTTTTGTCCCGCGGTGTGACGGAAGAAGAGCGGCTTTCGGCCCAAGCGGATTTGCGCCGTCTGGGGCTGACGCGCTTTGCCCGCTCGGTGATGTATGTGATGGTGAATGTGTTCGGGTTGCCCGAGGCGCATTGCCTGCTGACGCCGGACGCTGTCCGCGGGGCACGGCTTCTTGAGGAAGTGCGGCTGACCGGTAATTTCGGGCTGTCCGATTTACGCTATAAGCACCCTTCGGCCGGATTGGGACGGCCTGCGCGCTTTGTACGGAAATGCAGGCGTGTGTTTCGCTTCTTTCAGGACGACCCGCTGGAAGTCCTGTCTGTCCCATTTTTTATCATGGCTCATTTCCTCTGGCGGAAATGGAAAGGATTTGTGTGAGCGGCTACCACCAAAGGTCCAGCACGAGCGGCAGGTGGTCGCTCACCCCGCCGTGGTAGGCCGGACCTAAGTAGGTGCGGCGCACTTTCACCCCGCCGTTCGTCGGGTCCGGTTCGGTGAGAAAAGAAGGGGCAAAGATGCGGCAGTCGGCTTCCGACGTGCGGAGCGGCGCTTCGGGAGAGAGCAGTGGCCCGTTGACCATTATCTGGTCCAGGCGGTTCCATCTGCCGCGGAATTTGTAGGTGCCGGCCACGCCTCCGGGCGCCTTGAGGCGCGCCGAGAGGATGTAAAGCTGTTCCGGCCGGCAGTCTGTTCCGGCCGCGTCGTCTGGCGGGTAGTCTGCTTCCAGCGCCTCGCGCAGACTGCGGTCGTTCGGCTCGTCGTTGAAGTCGCCCATGATGAGCATGGCCGGCTTCTGGCGGCAAAGGGCGAGGCTGTCTACGGTACGGCGCAGTCTGCACGCGGCCCTGCGGCGGTAGGCCGCTGTGAGTGCGCTGCCACCGCGGCGGCTTGGGAAGTGACAGACGAAGACGTCGAGCGTGTCGCCCGTCTGCAACTCTCCTGCTACGTGGAGAATATCGCGCGTGGGACGTTCGTTCCGGGCGTCGTAGGGGATGCGCAGGCTGTCCCGCGCGATGGGGAGAAACAGTTCGGGCTGGTAGAGCAGGGCTACGTTCATGCCCCGGCTGTCAAGACTGTGCGTGATGACGTACTGATAACCAAGCCGGCGGAGCAGCGTCCGCTGGGTCAGGTCGCGCAGGACGCTGTCGTTTTCCACTTCGCAAAGGCCAACGAGCGCGGCCGGTGCGTCGCCACCCGCCGCCGCAATGGTCCGGCAGAGCCGGTCCAGTTTGCGCCAGTATTTCCCGCTGTTCCATTTTCTCTCCGCGCCGGGGAGAAAGTCCAGGTCGCCGTTTCCGGCGGCGCGGCATGTGTCGAAGAGGTTTTCCACGTTGTATTCCATGACGCGGAACCGGTGGCGTTGGGCCGCCGCCCGTTCAGCCGACCACCATAGTATGCAGCACAGTACGGCGCAGATTGTGGCGGTCCCCGGCCTATTCATGATGGTAAGGTTGGCCTTTGATGATCGTCATGGCGCGGTAACATTGTTCAAGAAAGAAAAGGCGGACCATTTGGTGGGAAAAGGTCATACGGGACAGGGACAGGCGGCCGTTGGCCCGGCGGTAGACGTCGTCCGAAAATCCGTAAGGTCCGCCGATGACAAAGACGAGGCGTTTGGGTCCGGCCGCTTGCATGCGTTCCAAGTAGGCGGCAAACTCCGTAGAGCGCATTTCCTTGCCGTTTTCGTCCAGAAGCACGACGTGGTCGCTGTCGGTCACCGACTTGAGGATGAGTGCGCCTTCGCGTTGCTTTTGTTCGGCGGTGCTGATAGCCTTGGTGTTTTTAAGTTCCGGGATGATTTCAAAATGGAATGGTACGTAGTGCTCCAGCCGGGAACGGTAGTCTTCGAGGAGTGAGTGCAGACGGGGGTCTGTCGTTTTGCCTACGGCGATGAGGTGGATTTTCATGAATGAAAAAGAAAAAGTGTGTCGGCAGGACGCTGGGCGTTCCTGACGGCACACATAGTATGGTGGGTGGTTAAATTCTTATTTGGTCGGGAGCGTTTTGCGTGAGCGGCGCTTTGCCTTGTCGTCGGTCGGCTTTTCAATTTTTACGCCGGCCAGTTCGGGGTCTATCATGATGCGTCCGCAATATTCGCAAACGATGATTTTCTTCCGCATGCGGATGTCAAGCTGGCGCTGTGGCGGGATTTTGTTGAAGCAACCGCCGCAGGCGTCGCGTTGTACGTAAACGATGCCCAGACCGTTGCGGGAGCTTTTCCGGATGCGCTTGAAAGCAGTGAGTAGACGCGGTTCAATGGTCTCCTCAATGTTTTTGGCTTTCTCGCGGAGTTTTTCTTCCTCGGCTTTTGTTTCAGTCGTGATGTCCTCAAGTTCAGATTTCTTGATTTCGAGGTCGGCTTTACGGCCTTCCAGCGTTTGGTTGGCCGTGTCGATGTCCTGTTGTTTGCTTTCTATGGCCTGACGGGCTTCGTTGATTTTCTTGTTCTGCAGTTCTATCTCAAGTGTCTGGAATTCGATTTCCTTGGAAAGCATGTCGTACTCGCGGTTGTTTTTCACATCGTTGAGCTGTTGCTTGTAACGCTCCACAGCGGCTTGCGATTCCGCGATTTTTTTCTGCTTGGCAGCAATCTCGTCGTTGAGTGCGCCGACTTCCTCGCCGTATTTGTTGACACGATGAGAGAGACCTTCGATTTCGTCTTCCAGGTCCTGTACTTCAAGCGGAAGCTCGCCGCGCAGTGTCTTGATTTTGTCGATCTCTGAGAGTATGGTTTGCAACTGGTAGAGCGCTTTCAATTTCTGCTCTACGGACATGTCTGCAACGTCTTTCTTGATAGCCATGATTAGTGTCTTTATCTGTTTTGAATATGATGGAATTGCTTTGGGATGAATGTTTGCCGGCTACATGTAGTGGATGGGGTTGGTGGATTGGCCGGTTTCGTAGAGCGGTAGGCCGGGACATGCTGCGGCTACGATGTCGCGCATGAGGCTTATGGTAAACTGCTCGCTTTGGTAATGCCCGAGAATGCCTATCCAGATGTCGTTCTCGTGGCCGAAGTAGCGGTGATACCCCATTTCTCCTGTGAGAAACACATCGGCGCCTTGGCTTATGGCTTCGTCCAGCAGGAAATCGCCGGCCCCGCCGCATAAGGCGACGCGTACGATGTCATGGTCGGGCCCTATGTTGTGCATGAGGCTCTCTACGCGGAAGATTTTCTTGACGCGGCTGAGGAATTGGTGCGGGCGTTCGGGTACGGGCAGTTCGGCAATGACTCCGCTTCCACCGTTGCCACTCGGAGAGGGTAAGAGGAACTGGATGCGCTCAAGCCCCAGACATTCTGCTATTTTCCAATTTACGCCGCCTTGGGCATTATCCAAATTGGTGTGCGCGGCATATACGGCGATGCCTGACCGGATGGCCAGGTGGGCGCAGCGTTCAGGCTGGTTGCTGCCGGTGATATGCTTGAGACCGCGGAAAAGCAAGGGGTGATGGGCTATGACCAGATTGCACCTCAGCCCGGCTGCTTCATGGAGAATGCTTTCTGTCACGTCCAGACAAAATAAGACCCCTGAAACTTCATCCGCCTCTGTTAATCCTATCTGCAGGCCGGCATTGTCGTAACCTTCCTGCAGAGGCAGAGGCGCGAACCGTTCAAGGGCCGCGACGACTTCCTTTACTTTCATGTATGTGTTGAGAAATTTCTACGGCTGCAAAGGTACGTATTTTTACGCACTGCGCCAATTTTGTTCGTGTTTTATTATCGGGCAGCACGCTTTGTGCGGTGGGAATGAACGATTTTGCCGGTTTTTTTGTAAGGGTAGCTTGTCAAATGCCGCGGTGTATTGTTAAAGTGCAGGGAATAGTTCCGCGATAGCTTGTGTGAATCATTCCTTTCCCTTACTTTTGCACTTGAATTTAATAAGCAAGCGCACACAGAACTTAATTAGCGCTGTCAACACATAAGCAAACTGGACATGCTCACACAATGAATATTTAGCGTGAAAGGTTAGATGGACATTGTGGGAGTTCGTATTAGGGATTTAGGTAAAAGGTTTGTAGATTTTAGGTAACACGTCGAATGGTCCAAACCGGGCCGGTGGGCGACCCCCTCGCGAGAGGAGTGGCTCGCACCACTTTGAGGAGAGGGGGAAACGCCTCTTTTTTTGTGTCTTCTTGTTAAGGTCCAAAAGACTGGATAGCGATGTGGATGTTATTGCTGGTCCAGCTTCAGAAGGTGACTCGAAAGCGCGTCCGATTCATATATAAAATAGAGGCCGCGGCTGAAATGGAATGCCATTTCTTGCCGCGGCTTTGTTAAAGCCATGTATATCAGATTTCAAAGTGGGGCTTCCCTCTTTGCCGGAATCTTATTCGTAAATTTCAGACAGTTTTTTCTCTAATTCCTCACCGCGGAGCCCGCTCGCTACGACCTTTCCGTCCGGGCCGATGAGCAGTGTGGCGGGGATTGAGTTGATGCCGTAGGTGGATGCTGCCAGACTCTTCCATCCCTTAAGGTCGGAGAGGTGATGCCAAGGTAGCCCCATTTGCTTGATAGCGCCAACCCATGCTTTCTTGTCGTTGTCGAACGAGAGACCGACGATGTCGAACCCTTTTGCGTGGTATTTTTCGTAGGCAGCCTTTACGTGCGGCATTTCCATACGGCAGGGGCCGCACCAGCTTGCCCAGAAGTCAATCAAAACGTAGTTTCCTTTTCCTACATATTCCGAAAGCTTGTGTTCAACGCCGGTCGTGTCGTTCATGGCCAAGTCTGTAAACATGGTTCCTACCGTTTGGCGCCGCCAGCCTTCGAGGACGCCTTTCAGGCCTTGCAGGAGATTCACGTCCATGAAGGCTGCCTTCGTGTCGGCAATGGCGATGACGTCCTCCTTGTCCATCTGTGAGGCCATGGAAGCCAGGAAGTAGGCGGGGAATTTAGCCGTCTGGTTGGTTTGGCAGCATTCCTTTACGGTCGAGACTACGCCTGCCATGAGGGCTTCGTATTGCTTTTCGATGCGTTGCTCGGTGCTGTCGGGCACTTGTTTACCGGCCTGTCGGTAGGAAGCGTATTCCTGCATGAGAGCATTGATTGGCGCCGTTTTTTCATTCAGCTGCTTGTTCCATTTTGTGAGGCCGTCGTTCTCGGCAGTTCCGGTGGCGGTTTCAGCGGTGAGGTCTACCGTCACTGCACCATCCAAAACAACCGGAATATTCTTTCCGCTTTTCGTGAATACCACTGCGAACAAATTACCAGCGGCGTCGCCTTTGAACGTGTACTGGCCGTTGGCTACGGCCGTGCTATCCGGCGTGCGCGACTGCAGGTTTTGCAGATAGACTTTTTCCGTACCGGCCGGAGCCTTGACGGTCACCGTATAAGTCTGCGCGGACGCGCTGAGGGCCAAGATGCCGGCAGCCAGAAGGGTAATTGATTTTTTCATCATGAGATTGTTTTTTGTTGTCTGATACTTTTGAAGTTTGCAAAGATAATGAAATGTAAGAATTTTGTCGGGATTCCTTTGCTTTTTTTAAGTTCATATTTTCTTTTTCTCTCTTATCCGCTGGTTTCTCCGTCGTACCGGAAAACGTATGCGGCCGGGGAATGCCACAAAGATGCCTGCCCGGCCAATTGTAAACCGGCGGGCAGGCATTCTTTTTTGTCATGTTTGTCGTAGCAGGCAACTTTGTTCAGGCGCAACCTTTTTTACGGGTCCGTTTCCACCAAAGGTAGTAGCCTGTCAATGGGAGTGAAGCACCTATGAGTGCAGCGCAGAACCAAAGAATACGCGTGAGCCATCCTCCCCAATTGCCGACGTGGACAGAGTAAATCCATCCGCGCAGTTTGTTGGCGGTCTTTGCTTCAGCGTAAGGTGTCGCTTCGGTCAGTCTGCCAGTTTTGGGCTGGAACGCATAGCAGTCTGCTGCCCGTTGGTTTCCCCATCGCGCACCGCTGACTGATGCTGTCCCCTCCGAGATGGTGATTTGCCTGTAATCCGTGTGGCGATCTCTCAGTTGCTTGTAGACTTTCTCCCATTGCGTGAAGTCCGGCTGCTGCCCGGATCGGTCCTGGTGCTTGCCTTTCATGCCGTTGTTCTCCGCCTTGCGGCTGCGGTCTTGCTTTCCGCTTGGTTTGGAGGCTGCAGCTTGTACTTCCGCGCCGAACAGTCGGTAGAATGCGGACCTGTACCATCCGAACGACCAGGTTAATCCTGTCAGGGCCATGACCAATAGGAGCAGTAAGGCGTAGAATCCGCCCGCATTGTGCAGGTCGAACCAGAAACGGCGCATTCCTTTACGTGTCGAGATTGTCAGGCCGGACTTTATGGCTCTGCGGCGGCGCGGCCACCATAGGGCGAGTCCTGTCAGCAAGATGAACGCAAATACCATCGTGCTGATGCCGACAACGGTCTTACCTACGGAGCGGCTGCCGTCCAGCAGCCAGCGGTGTGCACGGAACATGAAGTTGAAAAAAGGCAACCGTTCGTTGCGTCCCAACACTTCTCCCGTGTATGGATTTACGGAAAGCGAGGCCCGGTGAGGCTTCGTCAGGTTGACGCGCCAAGGTTTGTCCGGGTCGTGTGGGATACTGATGCCCGCGATATCCGTTCCTGATGGCAGAGTCTGCCGTGCGGAGCGGAGGATCTGCCCCATGGGCAGAGGCTCGCTTCCCGGATGCTCGATGCGGTGCAGTTCTGGCCGGCACAGCGCCGTGATTTCTTCTTCAAAGACGAGTGCCGCGCCACTGAGGCAGGTGATGGTGATGATCAGCCCGAACGGGACAGACAGCCACAAGTGTATTTTGCGGAGAATGCGTTTCATGAATTATTGTTGCTTGCTGAGTTTGCCGACGGCGTTAATAGCACCGGCATTGACCACCAAGCCTTTTGTTGCCGTGGCGGTAACTGGATCTATCTTGTAAATGGCCGGTTGCGGGCCGTCCGTGACGGAAACGCTTACGTAAGCCGCACCGTTTTCGCTGTAAGGCGTGGTACCGAACGAGGCGATGAGGTCCGGGTCTGGCAGTCCTGTAACGTATTTGAAGCTTTTATCTTCTCCTTTATATATAGCCAGTTTCGTTGCGCCTTCAGCCCTGCTGTTGATGCCCTGCGTGTACATCTGGAGCAGGAAATAGTCTTCCGTGATGTGCCAGCAGCGGAGGAATGACTGGCCGCCGGCGGCTTCTTCGATGTTGAAGTAATAGTCCGTGTCAAAGTCCGATGCCCCGTTCTTGATGCGTACTACGCCGGCCGGCAACGTTGTTTGCTGGCGTGTGTCAGTCATGATTTTGGCGTAACTGGGTGAGAATACGTAAATGTCTCCGTTATCGGCAGCCCACGTCGTTTGGTAATATTGTGAGCGGTTGCGGCCGCAGGCGTAGCTGATTTTATCCGTTCTGATGAGGCGCGGATTCTCGAAGTTCTCGTCGTCGTAGATGGCGATCCAGGCTTCGTTCGGGTATTGTGTCCATTGGAGCTCTCCTTTCTGGTACGAACTGCTGTTGCTGCCGCCGTCTTCCGTTTTGACAAGGTCCGGGTAGAGCACCCACTTGCCGTTTTCGTAGGCCGAGCCGTAAGTGCTGAGCCCCATGGGAATGACGGCCGTGTAGAGTTTTCCGTTGGCTTCGAGGATTCCGGCGAAGTTGACGTATTCGCCGTTGCCCAGGAAGTTTTCGCTGTCAATGACTTTGCTGCTCGTCGTCTCTGCTTCCACGTTGAGGTAGGTGATGCCTAAACCCTTTTGCAGGTTGCCGGCAGCGTCGGCGCGGTCCGTGTTCACCGGTGCGGCGGTGACGATGTACGAGCCGTAGATTCCGAAGGTGGTGAAACGGTTGCTGATGGTGTATTCTTTCGGTCGGGCCTGCACAGTGCCGTTGCTGTTTTTAGCGTAAGAGGTCGTGACGCCGGCGCTGCCCTGGTTGTATTGGAGGCGGTATAGATACTTGTCCTTGTAGAATATCCACTGAGTGCCCGACGGTGTCTCGTAACCGTTCATCGCAGTAGTCACTTCCCCCGATTCCAGCGTCTTGGCCGTGACCAGATAGTTCGCATCGTTGGACGAGGCGGAGATGACATAATCGCCCGTATCTTCCGGATTGGGGACGGACTGTCCCGGGGCATCTTCACTGCACGAACTCATGAGGAGGCTTGTGCCGAGCATGGTTGCGAGGCTGGCGGCGAGAAGTAGTGTCTGTTGTTTCATGTGTGATAAATGTTATTGATGGGTTGAATGATAGGATTCATGCGGATGGTCACAGGCTGATGCGCACTTTCCCGTAGAAAGCGCGGCCGGCCTTCTGGAGGCTGAAGTTGTCGTAGAGTTTCTCGTCTGTGAAGTTCCGGCATTCCACCGAGAAGTTGAAGCGGCCGTTGTTCACGCTGTATATCAGTGTGAGGTTGTGCGAGAACTGTGTCGGCACGATGCTTTTGGTCGAAGGGTCGCCCAATGCTTCCGAATAGAGGGGGAAACTGTGCATGAACAGGTTGTCATACGTGAGCGTCAGGCGGTTGTCCGGTGCGAACAGTCCCGGCCAGTGGAGCGTCACGTCCATGTTGGCAAAGCGGTAGGGCAGGTTCGGCATGCGCGCGCCATAGGTAAGGCTGGTCTGTGCCGTGTTGCCGCCGATGGTCTTCACGTTGTCCCGCACATCCATCTGGGTGAAGTTAGCCCCGACGCTGCCCCACTGCCCATAGGTGTAACGGGCCGAAAGGTTGAACCCTTTGGTCTTTACCTTTCCGTGGTTTTCGTAGGAGGCGTATGTGCGGTTTCCGCTGTATGTGCCGATGCTGCGCTGTATGTAGTCCTTGGTGTCGCGATAGACGAAGCTGCCTTCGGCATACAGGCCGTGCCGGCCCCATCGTCCCGAGTAGCTCAGGTTCACGTTGATGTTGTCGCTGTTTTCCGGCTTCAGACTGATTTGCCCCAGTTCCAGGTCTTCGTCACCGAAAAGCTCGTCTGTTGTGGGCAGGCGGTAGGCTTTCTCGTAAGACAGTTTCACTTGTACGCCTTTCAGCGGGAAGTAAGTGCCGGCTGCCCCGTATCCCCATGCACTTACGTTCTTTGTCAGCCGGATGTAGTTGTCCGAGCCACTGTCAGACGTGGAGACCGGTCCGGAGTTGTACTGGTTGTAGTATTTGCCGAAAACGGTGAAGTTCCAGAGCCCGGAGGGGACGAAATGGTAGGAAAGCCCGGTGATGTTCTTGCGCGTTCTCTTGTCAATGGCCTCGGCTTCGGCCGAGCTGCCGCTGGTGCCGAAGGCTTCCTGGTTTTTGCGGCGGAACGTATTGACTACGTGGCTCAGCGTGAACCGGTGGCGGCGGCCCAGACGGTAATTGACCGTAAGCGTTGCGTTCCAGTTGTCGTTGTCGTAGTGCGCATCCTGGTAAGACTGTTCGCCGAGTTGTCCTTTCATGTATATGCTTTCGCCCAGCCAGTTGTAGTGGTATGCCGAGGTGTCTACGTTGTGCGTGCGGTTGGCGTTGTAGTTGGCTGTGGCGGCCACGTCGAGTCCGCGGACGAAGAGGTCGCGCTTGCCGTATTCCAGAGAGGGCATGAACGAGTGGCCTTGTTTGTATTTCTGGCCGAAAACCACCTTCTGGATGACGCCGTTCTGTATTTCCTGATAGAAGTGTGTGTAGCCGAAGCCCAGCAGCAGGCGGTCGGCGAAGGGGCGGCCCACGAAGCCGGCTTTGGCGAACACAGCTTCATTATGGTACGTGTCATGGAAACGCTTGACGTGTTCGATCTGAGTTGCGTCGAGCGACGAACTGCCGTCCGGCAGGAAGTGTTCCACCGGCGTGTCGATGTAGTAATTGTTGTCCGAATAGTTCTGGAAAGCGTTGATTTCGTAGGTCAGACCGTTGCGGAACGTCTGGCCGAAGTTCACGTAGGATTTGTGCGTATTGAACGAACCGTAGGAATAGGAGGCGTCGAGATGCCATTTGCGCGGCTGCTTTTTGGTGACGATGTTCACGACACCGCCCAAGGCATCTGTACCGAAACCGACAGGGACTACGCCGCGGTAGACTTCGATGCGCTCTGCATAGTTCACCGGGATGTTGTTGAGGCTGAAGCCCTGGCCGACACCCTCCTGCGGAACGCCGTCGATGAATATCTTTACATGTTTGCCGCTGAACCCGTCCATCATGAACTGCATGTCCGACCCCACGCCGCCCGATTCGCGCAGCTTCAGTCCCGGCGCCTTGGCCAGTACGTCGCTCAGGTTCTGCGTGGTGTTGTGAAGTGTCGAAGCGTCAATAGCGACGGCATTGAAGGCGGAGCGCTGCACGCGGCCTACGGCTCCTGCCGTGACGACGGCTTCGCCAAGCTGCTGCTCGTTGGTTTCCAGACGGATGTTGAGCTTGGTGCGCTGGCCTGCCCGGAGTGTCACGTGTTGCTGTCGTCCCTTGTAACCCGGCGCGGTGACAATGAGTTCGTAGTCTCCCGCCGGTGCCGAAAGATGGTATATGCCTTCGTCGTTGGTCGCAGCCCGGTGCGTGGTGCCTTTCAGGCTGACGGTGGCGTAGGTGATGGCGCCTTCGCCCCGGGCCAGCACTTTTCCGGAAAGGTGGCCCGTGTGTCCGCTCTGTCCCAAGACTGGTGTGCAGACTGTCAGGAGAACGGCAAGCCATAGAATAAATTTTTGTGTTGTGTCCATATATGATAATAGTTAAACCTGTAAAGCAGGATTTTCGGAGTGCAAATTTCGGAAGCAGACGCCGTTTGCACAATCGCTATTTTTGGGTATATTTCCCGATTATGCAGCATGGAATCTTACGGCGGACAATTAAAAAATGTAAAACCATAGGAAACCTTTCCCGCTGCCCGGATTTTCGTTTCGCCGGAGCGGTTCCAGGCGTCGCTATCATTTTTGCGGTCGGCACCGGTCGGCGCGGCGGACTTCGCCAGGCAGCATGTCCGGCTGGGTCCCCGGCATTGTATTCCTCGCCTTGAATCCGGTGGGCTACGGGCCCTATTCCCGTCCGGACGGGAATAGGGCCTCTTCTTCCGGGCATAAGGCCCGTGTTTCCCGACGTGCGGCCGCTTTCCGGTCGCACGCGGCCCGGTGGCCGCCGGCCGGTCTTTTTCCCGGGGGCGGGCAGGCAAAAACTCGGGCTGCCGTGCGATATGTCGTGATTTCTTTCTAAATTTGCCCGACATTATAGGAAAACCAGTCAGACGATAGAAAATGGAAGAAAAGAGCGACAGCGTCGTGATTATCCCGACGTATAACGAGAAGGAAAACATAGAGCACATCCTCCGGGCCGTGTTTGCTTTGGAGCATGGGTTCGACGTCTTGGTGATAGACGACGGTTCGCCCGACGGAACGGCAGATATCGTGAAGCGCCTCATGGCTGCCGAATTTGCGGGAAGGCTTCATTTGCTGGAGCGGAGCGGGAAGCTGGGGCTGGGCACAGCTTACATCACCGGCTTCAAATGGGCTTTGGAGCATTCCTATGAATACGTATTCGAGATGGATGCCGACTTCAGCCACGACCCGGCCGACGTGCCCCGCCTTTATGCCGCCTGCGCGGAGGAAGGTGCCGACGTGGCCGTCGGCTCGCGCTACGTGTCGGGCGTCAACGTGGTGAACTGGCCGATGGGGCGCGTGCTGATGAGCTATTACGCTTCCAAATACGTGCGCTTTGTGACGGGCCTTCCCATCCACGACACGACGGCCGGATTCAAGTGTTACCGCCGCCGCGTGCTGGAGACCATCGACCTGGATGCCATCCGCTTCAAAGGATATGCGTTCCAGATAGAAATGAAGTTTACGGCCTACAAGCTCGGTTTCAGGATAAAGGAAGTGCCCGTAATATTTGTGAACCGGCGCTTGGGCACAAGCAAAATGAGCGGCGGCATCTTCGGCGAGGCACTGTTCGGCGTGATACGTCTGCGCTTGGCCGCGCTGTCCGGGAAAATCAAACCCCGACAAGGTGCCGCCCGGGCAGACTGATGCACTCCCACTCCTTTATTTATATATAGAAGAGGTGGGCAGGGCCTTCGCCACACGTTTGGCCAATACACAAAGAAAGAAATAAAACCTTGACAACAATGCGCAAGCGTACGCTCATACATCATGCGACCTTGGTGAACGAAGGCCGCGCGTTTCAGGGAGCCGTGCTCGTGGAGGACGGCCATATTGAGGAAATCATCGAGGGCGAGGACGCAGTTTCCAGCCTGCCTGCCGATACGTTCATAGACGCTACGGGCTGCTTCCTGCTTCCGGGCGTAATAGACGAGCATGTCCACTTCCGGGAACCGGGACTCGCGCATAAGGCCGATTGGGCCACGGAAAGCCGGGCGGCCGCTGCGGGCGGTGTCACTACGGTGTTCGACATGCCGAATACCGTTCCGCAGACGACGTCGATAGCGGCGCTCCGTCAGAAAAAGGCGCTGGCCGCGGCGAAGAGTTTGGTGAATTACGGCTTTTTCATCGGAGTAACAAATGATAACCTTGAGGAAATAAGGCACGTGGACCGGCGCAAGGTCTGTGGAGTGAAGCTCTTTATGGGCGCTTCGACCGGAAATATGCTGGTGGACGACGACGCTGTGCTTGAGCGGATTTTTGACGAGGTCCGTCTGCCCATCATGGCGCACTGTGAGGATTCGCGTATGATTGCCCGTGCGATGGACGCTTGCCGGGACAGCGACGGACCGGACCCGGACGTGCGGAAACATTCACAGATCCGTTCGGCAGAGGCTTGCTACGCCTCGACGGAACGCGCCGTCAGCCTGGCGCGTAAATACGGGGCAAGGCTGCACGTGGCCCATGTTTCCACCGCACGCGAACTGGAGCTTTTCATACCCGGCGATACGCGCATCACGGCGGAAGCCTGCGTGCCGCATTTGCTTTTCTGCGACCAGGACTATGCCCGGCTGGGCGCGCGTATCAAGTGTAACCCGGCAGTCAAGACAGCGGCGGACCGCGCCGCATTGCGCCAGGCACTGACGGACGGCCACATCACTTGTGTGGCAACCGACCATGCCCCGCATGCCTTGGCGGAGAAACATGGCGGCGCGGCGCGGGCGGCTTCAGGAATGCCGATGGTGCAGTTTTCCCTGGTATCGATGTTGGGCCTTGTGGACGAGGGCGTCTTGAGCCTGCCCCGGATGGTGGAACTGATGTGTCACGCGCCGGCCCGTCTGTTCAACGTGGAAGGACGTGGCTTCTTGCGCGAAGGCTACAAGGCGGACATGGTCCTGGTACGCCCGGAGCACCCGTGGACATTGACGCCGAACAACATTGAGAGCAAATGTAATTGGAGCCCGTTGGAAGGGCGCACGTTTAAGTGGCGCGTGGAAAAAACTTTCTGCAACGGTTTCCTGGTGTATAACCGAGGGCGTGTGACCGACGAATGTTTCCGCGGCGAACCTGTCACCTTCGACCGATGACACGCAATGTAGCCTACGGGGCCGCGGAACTGAGGCCCTACGTTAATTGGGTCTATTTCTTTCATGCTTGGGGCTTTGCGCCGCGTTTTGCGGGTATTGCCGCCGTACATGATTGTCCCGCTTGCCGGCAGGCATGGGTGGAACGATTTGACGGCCCGGACAGCGAAGCCGCACGCGAGGCGGTCCGCCTCTACGGCGACGCAGATGCGCAATTGCGCCAGTGGGGAGCGGAAGAGGCCGTTCTTGGCCGCTTCGGGCTTTACGCGGCACGAAGCGAAGGCGACGACATCTGGGTCCGGACGGACGGAAACGGAGAGGTGCGTTTGCCATTCCTTCGGCAGCAGCGTCCCGGCGATTCTTGCCTTTGCTGGGCAGATTTCATTCGTCCGGCGAAGGCCGGGACTGCCAGCGCGGAAGAAGGTCCGTTTCCCGTAGCCAGTACGCTTGGCATTTTTGTCACCGCTGTAAGGCCCGGCTTGGAGAGAGAATGTGCTTCTGACGACTATCGCCATCTGTTGGTGCAGACGCTCTGTGACCGGTTGGCGGAGGCCGCGGCGGAGAAGTTGCATGAGCAGGTCCGCCGCTACTATTGGGGATATGCGCCCGACGAGGCCTGCTCCCCCGCGGAGCTTTTCGCGGAGAAATACCAGGGCCGCAGGCCCGCCGTCGGCTATCCTTCTCTCCCGGACCAGAGTCTTATTTTTGAAATGGACCGTGTGCTGGACTTTGCGCAGGCAGGTATTTCGCTGACGGAGACGGGCATGATGCGCCCCCACGCCGCTGTTGCCGGGCTGATGTTTGCCCATCCCGCCGCGCGCCATTTCAGTATCGGGCCCGTCGACGAGAAGCAGCTGGAGGACTATGCCCGTCGTCGGGGCGTGCCGGTTGCTCGGTTACGGAACTGCCTTGCAGGCAAATTGCACTAAACTATGATATTGAGAATCCTGTTTTTCTTGGCCGTCGTACTATTGCTGCCGATAGTGGCAATAGACCGTATGTATTTGCGCCACCGTTTAGGTCGGGTGGGACGTTGGGCCTGTGTCTTGCCCAATGTGGTGTTGCTCTTGGGTCTGACCGCGTTGGCCGTCAATGAAAGCTATGCCGCCTGGGCCGATGCAAGCAAGGGCTTGCTGCTGTGCTGGGCCATTGCCGTCTCGGCTTCCGAGATGGTCGTCGCCTTGCTGCTGGGTGTGTCGCTCCTGTTGCGCCGCTGGCCCGCGTCTGCACGCGTTGTGCGTGGCGTGGCGTGGGCCTGTGGTGCCGCGCTTTTCGGCGCTTCGGTCTATGCGTTCACCTACGGCTACCGCCACCTCGTTGTGCGCGAGCACGTTTACGCCTCTTCCCGCTTACCCCGCGCATTCGACGGCTATCGCGTCGTACAGTTGTCCGACCTGCACCTCGGTACCCTGCGCGGGAAGCCCGAGGTGGTGCAGGCCATTGTCGACTCCGTCAACGCCTGCCGTCCGGACCTGGTCGTCTTTACCGGTGACCTGGTGAACTACCGGGCGGAAGAAGCGGAAGAGTTCCTCGGGCTGTTGCGCCGCTTCCGGGCCACCGACGGCGTCGTTTCCGTCATGGGCAATCATGATTACGCCCAATATTTCGCCTGGCCCACGTCGGCCGACAGTCTGGCGGACATCCGCCGTCTCCACGACATACACCGGGCTGCGGGCTGGCACCTGTTGCTTAACGACCACCGTATCCTGCGCCGAGGAACCGACAGTCTGGCCGTCGTGGGGGTGGAAAACGAAGGCCTGCCGCCTTTTCCGGCCGAAGCCGACCTGCCCCGCGCCCTGCGCGGCTTGGGGCCGGATTGCTTCAAAATACTCCTTTCGCACGACCCCACCCATTGGCGGCGTAGCGTCCTGCCCGATACGGACATTGACCTGACCCTTTCCGGCCACACCCACGGGATGCAGTTCAAGGTGGGCAGTTTCTCGCCCGCCGTGTGGTTCTATAAGGAGTGGGGCGGTGCCTACCGGGAAGGCGCGCGCGAACTTTACGTCAGTCTCGGCACGGGTGAGGTCCTCTTGCCTTTCCGCCTGGGCGCATGGCCGGAAATCAATCTGATTATTCTAAAAAGCAAACCATGAGACTCCTTTACAAAATCTACCAGCTTTGCGTCGCCTTGCCTGTGGGTCTGGCGCTGACGGTCCTGACCGCCTTGGTCACCATCATCGGCTGCTTCCTCGGCAGCGCCCATTTCTGGGGCTATTATCCGGGTAAAATCTGGTCGTGGTGCGTCTGCCGCCTCCTGCTCCTTCCCGTGAAGGTGACCGGCCGGGAAAACATTGACCACCGTCAGAGCTACGTCTTCGTGTGCAACCATCAGGGGCAGATGGATATCTTCTTGATTTATGGATTCCTTGGCCGCAACTTCAAGTGGATGATGAAGAAAGCCCTGCGCCGCATTTTCCTTGTCGGTTATGCCTGCGAGAAGGCCCACCACATTTATGTGGACAAATCCGGCCCGAAGAAGATCCAGGAGACCATCGAGCACGCCCGCGAAACCTTGCAGGGCGGCACCTCGCTCGTCGTCTTCCCCGAAGGTTCGCGCACCTTCACCGGCCACATGGGCGTTTTCCGCAAAGGCGCTTTCCAACTTGCCGACGAGTTGCAGCTCCCCGTTGTGCCCATCACCATCAACGGTTCGTTCGACGTGCTGCCCCGCACGGCAGGCTTTAATTTCGTGAAATGGCATCCCATGAGCCTCACCATCCATAAGCCCATCCTGCCATCCGGTCACGGGCCGGAGGACATCCGCCATACGATGGACGAAGCCTATCGCGTCATCATGGGCAGCCTGCCGGCGAAGTATCAGGGCTTTGAAAAGAACGAGGACCAGTAACGCCGCGTCCATGGTCACACTCTATCTCGTCCGTCACGGACAGACGGAAGGCAACGTTGCCCAGATATTGCAGGGCCACCTGCCTGGCCGTCTGACGCCTTTGGGCTGGAAGCAGGCCGACGGGTTGTGCGCCCGCCTGCAAGCGGAGCACATCGTGCCCGACGTCCTGCTCAGCAGCGACTTGCAGCGTGCCGTCGATACGGCCGGCGTACTCAGCGAGGCTTTCCGCCTGCCGTTGCGCCTCACGCCCCTGTTGCGCGAGCGCGATTGGGGCGAATTGACCGGGCGCGCCGTCTCGCAAGTGGACGTAAAGCACTTCCCGCCCTCTGTCGAGACGGTTGAAGCCCTTTCTGCCCGCGCGCTCCGCTTCCTTTCCTGGCTTTTGTCGGAATACGACGGTCTGCGCGTCCTTGCCGTGACCCACGGTCTCTTTGCCCGCTGCGTGCAGGCCGTCCTGGCCGGGAAGTCCATCCGCGAGACACCGCGGATGGACAACGTCGAAGTGCGCTCCGTGGAAGTGACCGCTGCGGCGCTCCAGGCTGCCCGCCTTGCTTTGGGCGACGACTTGTCGGACCGCTGAGCCTGTTCCGCCGGTGTCCCGACACGGGCCTAAGGCGACCGTTCACGGGGCTTAGGGGTGTAGCCGCGGGGCTAAGGCCCGTCTCCACGTTGACGGCGGCTTTGTCGTCGGCACGGTCACGACGGGCGGACGCGCGCGTGCGGCTGCTCCGGGTCGCAGGCGTCCGGTCCTGTCCGTTCTGGCCGGGCCTCCGGGGCGTTTACCCGCTCCGGAGGGAACTTCTTTCCAAGAATTATGCCTATCTTTGCACCCAAATCAGAATAAGTATATGTTTGATAATCTTACCGAGAGACTGGAACGGTCTTTCAAGATATTGAAAGGCGAAGGCCGCATCACGGAAATCAACGTGGCCGAGACCCTCAAGGACATCCGCCGCGCGCTGCTGGATGCCGACGTGAACTACAAGGTCGCCAAGACTTTCACCGACACCGTGAAGCAGAAGGCCTTGGGACAGAACGTGCTGACGAGCGTCAAGCCCGGGCAGCTCCTCGTCAAGATCGTACACGACGAACTGGCCACTCTCATGGGCGGGCATGCCGCCGAGTTGGAACTGAAAAGCCGCCCCGCCGTAATCCTCATGGCCGGCCTGAACGGTGCCGGTAAGACGACCCTGTCCGGAAAACTCGCCCTGCTCCTCAAAAGCAAGAAAGCCCGCAAACCGCTTCTTGTGGCCTGCGACGTCTACCGGCCTGCGGCCATCGAGCAGTTGCGCGTGCTGGGTGAGCAAATCGGCGTGCCGGTCTACATGAATCTGGAGAGCAAAGACCCCGTGAAGATTGCTCTCGATGGCATTCACGAGGCCAAGGCCAAGGCTTACGACACGGTCATCATCGACACCGCGGGCCGCTTGGCCGTAGACGAGGCGCTCATGCGCGAGATTGCCGACATCAAGGAAGCCACGAAGCCGGACGAGACGCTTTTCGTGGTCGATGCCATGACTGGCCAGGATGCCGTCAACACGGCGAAGGAATTCAATGACCGCCTGGACTACGACGGCGTCGTATTGACGAAACTCGACGGCGACACCCGCGGCGGTGCCGCCCTGTCCATCCGTACCGTAGTCGATAAGCCCATCAAGTTCGTCGGTACGGGCGAGAAGATGGAAGCCCTCGACGTGTTCCACCCCGAACGTATGGCCGACCGCATCCTCGGCATGGGCGACATCGTGAGCCTCGTGGAGCGCGCCCAAGAGCAGTTCGACGAGGAAGAGGCCAAGAAACTGCAGCGCAAGATCCAGAAGAACCAGTTCGATTTCAACGATTTCCTGGCCCAGATACAGCAAATCAAGAAAATGGGTAACCTGAAGGACCTGGCTTCCATGATACCCGGCGTGGGCAAAGCCTTGAAGGACGTTGAGATAGACGACAACGCTTTCAAGGGCATTGAGGCCATCATCCTCTCCATGACGCCCCGCGAGCGGCAGCGCCCCGAAATCCTGAACCAAAGCCGGAAAAACCGCATTGCCAAAGGCTCGGGCACCAC
This sequence comes from uncultured Prevotella sp., assembly GCA_902464615.1. Classification (GTDB taxonomy): domain Bacteria; phylum Bacteroidota; class Bacteroidia; order Bacteroidales; family Bacteroidaceae; genus Alloprevotella. Next base: position 155,956 of record CABQKA010000004.1, read on the forward strand.
GTTGCAGGAGGTGAACCGCCTTGTCAAGCAGTTCGACCAGACGCGCAAGATGATGAAGATGGTGACCGGCTCGAAGATGGGGCGCATGATGGGCCGCATGCCCGGCATGCCCCGGATGCCGAAGCCGGCCCGCTAAGGCCGTAGGGCCGGATGCAGTACGGGCGGGGAGGATGGTTGCGGCCATCCTCCCAGCCCGTATTCGTGTTGCACCCCGCTCAGAACTTCTTTCCGCGTGCAATGCGGTA
>CABQKA010000005.1 GCA_902464615.1 uncultured Prevotella sp.
TCGAACCCCCGACCCTCTGCTTGTAAGGCAGACGCTCTGAACCAACTGAGCTAAGCATCCGGGTACTTTCGCAAGAGGTGGGCACTGAGGGATTCGAACCCCCGACCCTCTGCTTGTAAGGCAGACGCTCTGAACCAACTGAGCTAAGTGCCCCTCTTCCTTTCAAAAGCGATGCAAAAGTACGATTTTTTTCTTTTACTCCCAAATATTAGAAGTGTTTTCGTCTAAAAAAATCATTTTTCCGGGCTGGAAGGGGTCATATTCTGCCCGGAAAGTACTTGAATCAATGCCCGCACCTGCAAAGCTGAGGTCTCCTGCCGCTCATATTCGTCTCTTCCCGGTAATCCCATTTTAGCTTCCGGATTGCGGAAAGCCATGCCGCTCGGGAATACGGCACGGGCCGAAGCATGTATTTCCACCGCACCGGTTTCTTTTAATATATGAGCGACGTTACCGGGATTGACCCCACAAGCGGGCATGATAGAGATGCGGCCCGCAGCCTGCTTTACCAGACGGCGCAATATGGCAATCCCGGCCACGGCGCTGCCCGCCGTTCCAGAAGTCAGGATGCGGTCGCACCCAGCGTCTACCAACTGCTCCAATGCCAAAACGGGATTGGCACAGACATCGAACGCACGGTGAAAAGTTACACTCAAAGGCCCTGCCGCTTCCTTAAAGCGGCGCAAGGCGCACAGGTCTATACCCCCGTCAGCCGTCAGTGCACCGACAGCAAGGCCGTCCGCGCCCATTTCGCGCACCAGCCGGATATCTTCCACCATAATATCCAACTCTGCCGGCGTATAAAGGAAATCGCCGCTTCGAGGCCGGATCAGCACATGCTTACGTATTCCATCCAAAGCCAACACAGCTTTCAGGCACCCGAACGAAGGGGTAAGGCCGCCCTCAGTCAGTCCGGCACACAATTCTATACGGTCCGCACCACCTTTGAGCGCAGCACACGCGCTCTCGTAGCTTCCGGCACAAATCTCCAACTGGTATGCTTCCATTCTGGTTCTTCTTTTTATCGCACGAAGTTAGCAACAAAGTCGCACAAGAGCGGTCAGCACCGCCAAAAAATTATTAACTTTGTTCGCAAATCCAAACCAAGCCATCCCGATTCATGAAGAAATACGTATCAGACCTTCTCGTAACCGAAGTGCTTCACCTGCACAAGGACTACGTACAGCTCCGGCTGACAGACCCCCATGCCCAGCTTCCCGACATGCTCCCGGGACAATTTGTAGAAATCCGAGTCGACGGTTCGCCATCCACATTCCTGCGCCGCCCCATTTCCATCAACTTCGTGGACACGGAACGCAACGAACTGTGGCTGCTCATCCACATGGTCGGCGACGGCACGCGCCAACTTGGTTCCCTGCAAGCCGGCCAGACGTTAAACTGCCTCTTTCCGCTGGGCAACGGCTTCACCTTGCCGTCAGCCCAAGGTTGCCGCGTCCTGCTCGTCGGTGGCGGCATCGGCACTGCGCCCCTACTCTATTACGGCATGCGTCTTCAAACGGCAGGGCATTACCCGACCTTCCTTCTCGGAGGACGTTCGGCCACTGACCTGCTCCAGATTGAAGAGTTCAAAAAATACGGGGAAGTGAATCTCACTACGGACGACGGAAGTGCCGGACAGCACGGCTTCGTTACGCAGCACCCGCTTTGGGAGCGGGCCGATTTCGACTGGATTGCGGCCTGCGGTCCTAAACCGATGATGAAGGCTGTGGCGCATTTGGCCAAAACACACGGCATACGGTGCGAGGTGTCGCTGGAAAACCTCATGGCATGCGGCCTGGGCGCTTGTCTTTGCTGCGTAGAAAAGGACAAGGACGGACACAACGTATGCGTATGCAAAGAAGGGCCGGTATTCGACACCGTGCGGCTCGCATGGGATTAAAGCACGATTCAAAATCAACACGCTATGGCAAATCTTCAGACACAAATAGGAAAACTGGTTTTCCAGAACCCCGTAATTGCAGCTTCAGGCACTTTCGGATACGGCATTGAGTTTGCAGACCTTGTAGACTTGAATCGGCTGGGAGGGATTATGGTCAAAGGCACAACGCTGCACCCGCGCGAAGGCAACGATTATCCCCGTATGGCCGAAACTGCGTCGGGGATGCTGAACTGCGTGGGACTTCAAAACAAAGGCGTAGAGTATTTCTGCACGCATATTTACCCACAGATCAAAGATTACAAGACGCACATGATGGTGAATGTTTCCGGGAATTCCCCGGAAGACTACGCAGCCTGTGCAGCGCGCATCGGCGAATTGCCTAACATCCCGGCCATTGAGCTTAATATTTCCTGCCCCAACGTGCACGACGGAGGCATGGCCTTCGGCGTCACCTGCAACGGCGCCGCCAGCGTGGTGAAAGCAGTCCGCAAAGCATACGACAAGACTTTAATTGTCAAGCTATCGCCCAACGTGACCGACATTGCGGAAATCGCCAAAGCCGTAGAAGCAGAAGGCGCGGATGCAGTCTCACTCATCAACACCTTAATGGGTATGAGCATCGACATCGAACGCCGGCGCTCGCGGCTAAGCATCGGCACAGGCGGACTGAGCGGACCGGCCGTCAAGCCCATAGCTGTCCGCATGGTGTGGCAAGTATATCGGGCAGTGCATATTCCTGTTATCGGCTTGGGTGGAATCATGACGGCTGAAGACGCCATCGAATTTATCATGGCCGGGGCAAGTGCAATAGAAATCGGTACGGCTAACTTCATAGACCCGACCGTTACCATCAAAGTTGCAGACGGCATTGATGAATGGCTAAGCCGGCATGGCATCAAAAACTTAAAGGACATCATCGGCGCTGTTGAAGTTTAATTCTATAAACCGGCCGGCCCTGCCTGCCATGTCCCAATTAAACAAAGTGTTCATGTATTAACGGAAATGACAAACAGAAGGAACCGCATCATGAAAAGATATATTTTTATCGCGCTGTGCTCTGCCCTGCTGTCCGCATGCCAGAATGATGGCAAAAAAGCGAATTGGTCAAAGGCCAGGATAGAAATGGAAGATAGCGCACAAATCTGTCTGAGAGACGCGCGAGCCGCTCTGGAACGGTCTGACTACGCCACTGCGCGCTCAAAAGTAAGGGAAATCCGCAATAAATACAACCTGGCCTTAGACGCCCGCGAAGAGGCCATCCTGTTTATGGACTCCGTAGACTTGTGCCAGGCAACTGAAGAATTGCAGCGTGCCAACAAGGAAATGCAGCTCCATCCTGAGCCACACGATTCCTTGAAAGCAGTTGCCGACGAGCTAAACCAGAAGATAAAATTTTATTTGCGCAAGCTGGAACACGACAGACAGAACAAACGGACACACTGACTTCCCCTTTAGCAATACGCCCACACTTCGGGGCATTCCCGGCCGAAACGGTTTTCCTGCAAATCCAGACTTTGCCGAAAGGGAGGTAACCACGCATATTATATGAATGAGATTCAAGAAGCACTGAATCCGGAACAATGGGAAGCCGTCAGCTATTGCGAAGGTCCCGCCCTTGTCATAGCCGGAGCCGGGGCCGGAAAGACCCGTGTCCTGACCTACAAGATTGCCTACCTCTTAGCACAAGGAGTAGCTCCCTGGCAAATCCTTTCCCTGACCTTTACCAACAAAGCCGCGCGGGAGATGAACGACCGCATCGCGCAGCTGGCGACACCGGAAGCCGTCAGGCAGCTCTGGTCAGGAACCTTTCACAGCGTTTTCGCCAAAATCCTTCGTCTAGAATCTGAACACCTGGGCTATACGCGCGACTATACGATTTACGACACCAACGATTCAAGAAGTCTTATCAAGTCTATCGTCAAAGAATTAGGTCTGGACGACAAGACTTACAAGCCAGCCACCATTGCCGGAAAAATATCCGAGGCAAAAAACGCATTGGTTCTCCCCGCGCAATACATAGCGGACGCAAACATCAGGAAGCGCGATGAGATAAACAACCTGGCCAAGACCGGCCGGATTTATGAAATTTACTGCCAGCGCTGCAAGAAGTCCAATGCTATGGACTTCGACGACCTGTTGCTGAACACGTTCCTGCTTTTTGAACAGCACCCGGAAATACGCGAAAAGTATGCGCACCGGTTCCGCTTCATCCTCGTAGACGAATATCAGGACACGAATGCCGCCCAGCATCGCATCATCCGCCAACTGACGGAAAAGGACTCGCCCATCTGCGTAGTCGGCGACGACGCACAGAGCATCTATGCCTTCCGCGGCGCCAAAATCGACAACATCCTTCAATTTCAAGAACAGTACCCGGGCACGAAGCTCATCAAGCTCGAAAGGAACTACCGCTCCACGCAGACGATTGTCAACGCGGCCAACAGCATCATTTGCCACAACAGGCGGCAGATTCCCAAAAAAATATACAGCGACAACGAAGTCGGCTCTCCGATAAAAATCTTTTCCGCTTACAGCGACAAAGACGAGAGCCTCCAGGTTATCGCAGAAATCAAACGCTTGCAGCGGACTCACGGACTGGAGTGGAGCGACATCGCCCTCCTTTACAGGACCAACGCGCAAAGCAGGGCCTTCGAGGAAGCCCTGCGCACCGCCAACATACCTTACCGGATTTATGGAGGCCTTTCTTTCTACCAACGCAAAGAGATAAAGGATATCATCGCCTACTTCCGGCTGGTCGCCAACCCCCACGACGAGGAAGCGTTCAAGCGCATTGTCAACTACCCTGCCCGGGGCATCGGCGGAACCACACAGAGCAAGCTGCAACTGGCGGCCGCCGAGCACGAAGCCACCTTGTGGGACGTAGCCTCCTCGCCCGACGCGTTCCAAGTGGAAATCGGCAGCGCACCGAAAAAAAAGCTCGCGGCCTTCTGCAGCCAAATCGCGGAATGGCGGACACAGTTGGAATCCTGCAACGGTTCCGAACTGGCCATCCGCATCATCAAAGAGAGCGGCATTGCTGCCGACATCGGGGCAGACAACAGCCCCGAAAACCTGAGCCGGCAGGAAAACGTAGAAGAACTGCTCGGAGCAATCAAAGCCAGCGAGACCGAGCGCATAGAGGAATACGGCTCGGAAATCGTCCCCCTATCGGAGTATCTCTCGCAAGTATCCCTGCTCACAGACGCCGACCAGAAGGACGACGGCACGCCGAAGGTGTCTCTGATGACCGTACACGCAGCCAAAGGACTCGAATTCGAGGCCGTCTTTGTCACGGGAATGGAGGAAGACTTATTTCCCAACTCCAGCGCACGCCTTTATCCGAACGAGATGGAAGAAGAACGGCGGCTGTTCTACGTGGCGGTAACGCGGGCAAAACGATTCTGCTACCTGACTTATGCGAAAAGCCGCTACAAATATGGCAACATGGAATTTTGCTCTCCCAGTCCCTTTTTAGAAGAAATAGACAGGCATTATCTCGAAGAAATGGGTGCAAAATCCGGAAGGACTTTATCCTTTTCTCCGCAAGCGCGCACAGCCGCCACACTTTCCGCAGCAAAGCTCCGTCCCGTCGCGCCGCTGCCGCAAACTCCGGAAAAAACGATTCCCGGCCATGGAATGGATGAAAACCAGCCGGCACAAGGAAGCCTGAAAGCGGGCCAAATCATAGAACATGAGCGTTTCGGCATCGGGACGATCCTCAGTGTCGAAGGAAGCGGGCAGAACCAGAAGATTCGGGTCCGGTTCGACAATGCGGGAGAAAAAAATCTGCTGGTAAAATTTGCAAAGTTCAAACTCGCCTGAAACCGGGCCACCGGCCGCGGGCCCTACGGCACGAGCCGCAAAGAGGGGACAGCTCCACCCGTCAAAGCACTAACTGCCGAAGGGAAAAGTCGTCCATCAGACAACTTCTGTCCACATTACCCTTCACGCCGGGAATGCTGCCCTTCGAGGTGTATTGCCAGATAATGAATTTCTTGCCGTCCTGAAGCACGGGACGCTCGTCCTTGTACTTGGCAATCATCCAATGATAGTCCGTAAAAAGTTCCCGTAAATGGCGGTTGTAAAAATTCTGGTAGGAATACAGCAAAGGTTTCTTGCCATAATGCCTCTCTACCGCTTTGACAAAATCTTTCAAGTCCTGAATGAACTTGGCTTCCGACACATGCCCCCGGTGCTCGATGTCGATAATCGGAACAAGGTCCTGCGTCTCGGGGTCAACGTTGCTCGTCAGATTCTTCAATTGTTCTTGCCAACTGATATTGGGCCGGTAGAAGTGATAGCTTCCCACGCTCAAGCCTACACGGCGGGCTTCCTTCAGGTTATACGCATAAGTGTCGTCGACAAGCGAGGCTCCTTCCGTCGCTTTGAGATAAGCATAAGAAACCTCGGCGCTGCCGGCCACGGCATCCCAATCAATCTTTCCCTGATAATGGGAGACATCAATGCCTTCGCGATACTTCAGATTGAGCTGCTTTGTGCTCGCATTGCCGCTCGTCAAGGCTTCGGCATGAGCCACATAATTCTCAGGTCGTACCTGCGCCACCATTTTATCCGGTACTATCATAAGTGCAGGAGCACCCGTAGCATGCCGGCCGCGCATATTTTTCTTACGAGCGTAGCCGTCGGATGGAAAGAACAAAACAAGACATATAGCAAGCAGGACAGAAGTCCAGGTCAAACGGTTCATAAGCGGACGGGAAAAATTCGTCACAAAAATACGGTAAATGTTTCGGTTTAACGGAATTACAATTATTAATAAAACAAAAAACCGCTTTACTCATCCTACTCTGGCCCGAAATTTGTTGCCAGGCACAGCCCTTGACGTGAAGGAATGAGAAGGCAAAAACAAGCGGGATGCCTGTCTGTTTCCTGACAAGCATCCCGCAACACTGGCGGAAAGTGAGGGATTCAAACCCCCGGTACGGACAAAGCCGTACAGCGGATTTCGAGTCCGCCCCGATCGATCACTCCGGCAACTTTCCTTTTTGCTTAACGGGCGCAAAGGTAGACATTAATCCCGAAAAAGCAAAATTTATTCTGCCTTATTTTTTCTGGTAACGCTTGTTCAGCCCTGCGACAACCTCGCTGGTTATGTCCAAAGCAGGATCAGCGTAAAGCATAACCGCCTTGTTATAGATCATCGTATATTTCTTAGAACGGTTATAATCTTTCAGGAAAGAGTCCAAGCTGTCTTGCAAGGCGCGGGCAAAGTCCTCCTGCTCCTGCGCCAACTGCTGCTCCATCGTATTACGGTACTGGGCATAGGCACTCTGCTGCCTGTTGAACTTATCGACCTCGGCCTTATACTGAGCCTCTGTCGTAATTTGTCCCTGCTGCATTTTCCTCTGGATAGTTTCCTGCATCTGCTGCAAGGCGTTTTCCTTCTGCTGGACGGAAGTCTGATAAGCATTTACCTTCTGTTCCAGGTTAGCTTTTCCGTCTAAGTAGAACTGGTAGTGGGCTTGGAGCGTATCCATGTCCACATACGCCACAGCTGCCGAAGGCGCGGAGACAGCCGGCTTTTCAGTAGCCGCCTTTTTCTCATCGTTGCCGCACCCGGCAACTCCCACTGCTAACGCAGCAAAAAGCACATTTTTAATTTTCATGACCTTTATTATTCTGTTGTTTTGTATTTCTCTCGTTCACCCTCTTGGGGTTGCCGCCACGCAACGCGGCATCCTGCGCCTGGATGCAATGGATGCCCTTGCGGTTAAGCGCTTTGTTTCCATCCACATGAGTATGGACGAAATTCTTTCCCGCAAACAGCCTGACGCTTAAAAGCGCCACGCCTATTGCAATTATTAACAATGAAAATAAGAAAGCCTCAAACATTTCTTCTTACCTTTGGCTTCGCGAAGGTAGTGTATAATTTGCGAATACGCCTCTTACGCTTAGACTTATGTATGTTTTTTAACGATTAATTGCACTTACGAGAAGCCATGACTAAAGAGAAAGATGCTCTGCTGCAACCCCGTATCGTGTTTGACTGCTTTGCCCAAGTCAACCAAATACCGCGTCCCTCCAAGCACGAGGAGAAGATGATCGCATTCTTACAAAAATTCGGACAAGATTTAGGTCTGGAGACCGAAGTCGACGCCACCGGCAACGTAATTATCCGCAAGCCAGCCACGCCAGGCTTCGAGCGTTGCAAAACGGTAATCCTCCAAAGCCACATGGATATGGTCTGCGAGCCAAGCGACGGCTCGTTCGACTTTGAACATTCTCCGATACAGACCGTCATAGACGGAGAATGGATGAAAGCCCAAGGCACGACACTGGGGGCCGACGACGGCATTGGCATTGCCATGGAGATGGCTATCTTGAAAAGCGACGACATTGAGCATGGCCCTATTGAATGCGTATTCACCCGCGACGAAGAAACCGGACTCACTGGCGCTGCCGGCATGCAGGCCGGATTCATGAAAGGCGACATGCTTATCAATCTGGATTCAGAAGACGAGGGGCAGATTTTCGTCAGTTGTGCAGGCGGTGCACGCACTACGGCCACGTTCGATTTCGAAGAAAGCGCCGTCCCGGCCGGCTATTACGGCTTCCGCGTAGACGTCAAAGGGCTTACGGGCGGACACTCCGGCGACGACATCAACAAGAAGCGCGCCAACGCCAACAAGATACTTGTCCGCTTCCTTTGCGATGAAATGGAGAAGACCGACTTGCGGCTGGTCGACATCCAAAGTGGTGGCCTCCACAATGCCATTCCCCGGGAAGGATATGCCGTATGTGCGGTCCCCGCCGAAGCGAAAGAACAAATCCGCGTAGACCTCAATCTATTCATTGCTGCAGTCGAAGAGGAATACTCCAAGACAGAGCCCAACCTCCAAATCACATTGGAATCCGTCCCAACCGCACCTCAAGGAATCGAGCCTGCAGCCGCGCGCCGCATGCTTCTCAGCCTTCGCGCAGTCCACAACGGTGTATTCGCCATGAGCCAGGATCTCGACTGGCTTGTAGAGACCTCTTCTAATTTAGCCAGCATCCGCCGCTCCGGCCAACAAGTCGTTGTCACGACCAGCCAACGGAGCAGCGTCCAAAGTGCCCGTGAAAACATGAGTGCCACAGTCCGCGCGGCTTTTGAGCTCGGCGGTGCAAAAGCTGTGACCAACGAAGGATATCCCGGCTGGAAAATGAATCCGGACAGCCCTCTGCTAAAAATTGCCCGTGAGAGCTACACGCGCCTTTTCCACAAAGACCCGCTCATCCTGGCCATTCACGCCGGACTGGAATGCGGACTTTTCAGTGAGAAATATCCGCATTTAGACATGATTAGTTTCGGCCCGACCTTACGCGGCGTCCATTCTCCTGACGAACGGCTGCACCTGCCGAGCGTCAAAAAAGTTTGGGACCACCTGCTCGACATCCTAAAAAACATCCCACAAGATTGAGAGGCCCTAATAGAATAATGCTTCATATCCCAATTTTCCATAAGCTGCCCTGCCTTGTGTGGGGTAGCTTATTTGCCTTGAGCATATTGTCCGGATGTATGGACGACGAATCCTACACTACTTCTCCGGACGCACGGCTGCGGTTCTCCGCAGACACGGTCCGCCTCGACACCGTCATTAGCGGGCAAGCAACCAATACCTATACTTTTGAAGTCTACAACCCCAACGACAAGGCCATGCGCATCCCCCAAATCTATTTGGAGCGGGGTGCCCAGTCGGAATTTCGTGTGAACGTTGACGGCACGTTCCTCGAAGGGGGTAGCGCATCCGGTTTTGAGGTAGCCGCAAACGACAGTCTCCGCGTATTCCTCTTTGTCAACATGCCAGACCAAGAGGAAGACGAAGCAGTCCGCACTACCGACAATCTTGTATTCGTCACCGAAGGCGGCCTATCACAGAAAGTGGCCCTGGAAGCCTATGGACAATCCGTCATTCCTTTACACGCCGTTACGCTTACCCGGGACACTTTGCTCGACGCCCGCCGACCCTATCAGATTTTCGACAGTCTCGTCGTCGGGAATAACGTAACTTTGACACTGGCAGCAGGAGTCCGTCTCTACTTCCATCCCGAAGCACGGCTCATCGTTCACGGGACCGTATCAGCCGAAGGCACGGCCGACCGCCCGGTCCAATTCCGGGGAGACCGCTTAGGAAACATGTTTTCCCAACAGCCTTATGACCGCATTCCCGGACAATGGGGCGGCATCATCCTGACCTCTGAAAGCTATGGAAACAAATTTAGCTTTTGTGACATTCACAGCGGGACTTTCGGCATTGCCTGTGACTCTTCTGACGTACAGATTGAGAAAATCCGGCTGGAAAACAGCATTGTACACAACATGAGCCAGGACGTTCTCTCGCTCCGAAATTCCAATGCCTTTGTCGGGAACTGCCAGCTCACCAACGCGGGCGGCAACTGCGTTACTATCCGTGGCGGCAGCAGCACCTTTATCCATTGTACAATTGGCAACTTTTATGCTTTCACGGGAGACCGCGGGGTGGCGCTCGACTTTAGCAACGCCGACGGCAACATTCGTCTCCCCCTTCTTCAGGCCGATTTTCTTAACTGTATCATTACGGGCTATTCCACAGACGAAATTCTCGGTTCGCGTTCTGAACGCTATCCCGACACGCCATTTGAATACCGCTTCCGCAATTGCCTGCTCAACACACCGGAGTTTGAGGACGAACATGTGGAAAACTGCCTTTGGGACGATGAATCGAACCCCGTTTCGCGAGAAGGCAACTTCGCCCCAGCCTTTGATTTAGACCAGTTGATTTTTACATTCGGCCTGGACAGTGTCTCCGTTGCAGTCAACGCAGCCGACCCGGACATCACCAGAAGTTATTATCCCACAGACCTCAACGGACACGACCGCTTTGCAGACGGACACCCGGACATCGGATGTTACGAACGCCAGCCCGTATCCTCCGCCACAGACGAACAGGTGCCGTAAACTAAAATTCTCCATCCCCTCATGCCTGAAACAAATACCAATACCACTTCCCGCCGTCGCAAGACCAACTCAGCTCCCCCAGCCACGGACAACTTCGGCCATCTCCAGCCGCAGGAGCCGGAATTGGAAAAAGTTGTCCTCGGCGCCCTCATGATAGAAAAGGACGCCTACGCGCTCGTCAGCGAAATCCTCAGCCCCGAAAGTTTCTACGAACGCCGCCACCAGCTCATCTATGCGGCCATCCGCCAACTGAACATCGAACAAAAGCCGGTCGATATCCTCACGGTCACGGAGAAACTCAAGTCCACAGGCAACCTGGAAGAAGTAGGCGGCCCTTTCTACATCACGCAACTGAGCGGCATGGTTGTCTCTTCGGCACACATCGAATACCATGCCCGCATCATCGCCCAAAAGCATACGGCGCGCGAACTGATCTCCTACACCAGCGATATCCAGACCAAGGCCTTCGACGCCACGCAGGATGTCGACGAACTCATGGAGGAGGCCGAGAACAAACTGTTCGAGCTTTCGCAGCGCAACATGAAGAAGGACTACACGCAGATTGACCCTGTCATTAACGAGGCCTACAACATGCTCCAGATTGCTGCGGCACGCAGCGACGGATTAAGCGGCATCCCAAGCGGATTCCACGATCTGGATAAAATCACCAGCGGATGGCAAAAGTCCGACCTGATTATCCTTGCCGCCCGTCCTGCCATGGGCAAAACGGCCTTCGCCCTGAGCATGGCCAAACACATTGCCGTCGACCAGCAGCGCCCCGTAGCCTTCTTCTCCCTCGAAATGTCGAACGTACAGTTAGTCAATCGTCTCATCATCAATGTCTGCGAGATAACCGGCGAAAAAATCCGGAGCGGGCAACTTGCCCCATACGAATGGGGACAGCTTGACCACCGTATCAAAGAGCTTTACGGCGCCCCGCTCTACATCGACGACACCTCGCAACTATCTGTATTCGAACTGCGCACCAAGGCCCGGCGGCTTGTCAAGGAGCACAAGGTCGAACTGATTATGATTGACTACTTGCAGCTTATGAACGCCTCCGGCATGAAGTTCGGCAGCCGCCAAGAGGAAGTCTCCACCATCAGTCGCTCGCTCAAGGGATTGGCCAAGGAACTGGAGATTCCCATCATCGCCCTTTCGCAGCTTAACCGTAGCGTGGAAAACCGCGAAGGCAACGAGGGCAAGCGCCCCCAATTGTCGGACCTGCGCGAATCGGGTGCCATTGAGCAAGATGCCGACATGGTGCTTTTCATCCACCGTCCGGAATATTACCGCATCTACTCCGACCCGCTTACCGGACGCGACCTGCGCGGCAAAGCGGAAATCATCATTGCCAAGCACCGAAACGGCGCCGTCGGCGATGTGCTGCTTACATTCAAAGGACAATACGCACGCTTTCAAAACATTGACGACGACCTGGTCGTGCCCATGCCCGGCGAAAACACAGAAAACATCGGCGGCAGCATCTCTGCCTCCGACTTCCCGTCGTTGCAGGGCGCAGGAGCTGCCGCCGCGCCTCCGGCTCCCGATTCGGAGGATGTACCGTTTGCCCCGCCTTCGGGCGACGTCCCGTTCTAAGTCTGTACATGGCAAAATCCCCGGCGGAAGCAAAGCGGTCAGGCTGCCATCCTTCAAGGTACGGGCCGAGAGAAGCCGGCAGGGCTGCACGCGAACAGACGGGTCACGACGCAACGCACGCGCCTTAGCCCCGGAAAAACGCGGCTTAGCCCAGCGGCAACGGGGCTAAGGACAGGCAGGCGGCCGTACTGCCGCAGAGCGGGTGGCACAGTATTTGCATATTCAAGGCAGACACAAAAAACATTTAGCTATGTCACAAAAAGGCAACATCGGCATTACGACCGAGAACATCTTCCCGGTCATCAAAAAGTTCTTATACAGCGACCACGAGATTTTCCTCCGCGAGCTGGTCTCCAACGCCGTCGACGCGACGCAAAAGCTGAAAACGCTGGCTTCGAAAGGCGAGTTCAAGGGCGAACTGGGCGACCTGACCATCCGCGTCAGCGCAAACAAGGAAGCCGGGACGCTCACCATCACGGACCGCGGACTGGGCATGACCGCCGAGGAAATCGACAAATACATTAACCAGATTGCATTTTCGGGGGCGAACGACTTCCTCGAAAAATACAAGGACGACGCCAACGCCATCATCGGGCACTTCGGTCTGGGATTCTACTCCGCTTTCATGGTGGCCAAACAGGTAGACATCGTCACCCGCAGCTACCGCGAAGGCGCACAGGCCGTGAAATGGACGTGCGACGGTTCGCCGGCCTTCGAAATCACGGAGTGCGAAAGGGCCGACCGCGGAACGGACATCGTCCTGCACATTGACGACGACTGCAAGGAGTTCCTGGAAAAAGAGCGGATACAGGGCCTTCTGTCAAAATACTGCCGCTTCCTCCCCATCGCGGTAGCCTTCGGCAAAAAGACCGAATGGAAAGACGGCAAGCAGGTGGACACGGACGAGGACAACATCGTCAACGACACCACGCCGCTGTGGACCAAGACGCCTTCTACGCTGAAAGACGAGGACTACAAGAAATTCTACCGCGACCTCTATCCTATGAGTGACGAACCGCTCTTCTGGATACACCTGAACGTAGACTACCCGTTCCACCTGACCGGTGTCCTCTATTTCCCGAAAATCAAAAGCAACATCGAGATACACCGCAACAAGATACAGCTCTACTGCAACCAGGTGTACGTGACAGACGAAGTGGAAAACATCGTCCCGGAATTCCTGACACTGCTCCACGGCGTCATCGATTCGCCGGACATCCCGCTGAACGTGAGCCGCAGCTACCTGCAGAGCGATGCAAACGTCAAGAAAATCTCCACATACATCACCAAAAAGGTATGCGACCGGTTGCAGGCCATCTTCAAAAACGACCGCAAGGAATTTGAAGAGAAATGGGACGACCTGAAGCTATTCATCCACTACGGCATGCTCTCCGAACAGGACTTCTACGACAAGGCCTGCAAATTTGCCCTGCTGAAAGACGTGGACGGCCATTACTACACCTACGACGAATACAAGGAGCTTATCAAAGCCAGCCAGACGGACAAAGACGGGCAGCTCGTCTACCTTTATGCCAACGACAAAGAGGCACAATACAGCTACATCGAGACCGCTAAGGCCAAGGGCTACAGCGTACTGCTGATGGACGGACAGCTGGACAGCCCGCTCGTGGGCCTGCTGGAACAGAAGTTCGAGAAGAGCCGCTTCAGCCGCGTGGACGGCGACGTCATCGACCGCCTCATTGCCAAAGCCGACGCGAAAGGTGAAAAACTGGAGGCAGAGGAAAGCTCGAAACTGGCAGGCGTGTTCAACGCCGGACTGCCGAAGATGGACAAAGTGGAGTTTCACGTAGAGACAGAGAACATGGGCGAAAACGCCCAGCCCGTGCTCATCACCCAAAGCGAATACATGCGCCGCATGAAAGAGATGAGCCGCCTGCAGGCCGGCATGTCGTTCTACGGAGAAATGCCGGATATGTACAACATCGTGCTCAACGCCGACCACCGTCTGGTCAAGGAAGTACTCGCCGACATCCACGCCAAGGCAGACGAGCAACTGAAGCCCATAGAAGCGGAACTGAAAGGGCTGCACGCCCGCCACGCCACGCTGGAAGAACAGCAGCGGGGGAAGAAAGCGGACGAGCTCACGCAAGAGGACCGCGACGAACTGAAAAAGTGCCACGAGGCCATTGAGGAACAGGAGAACAAGAAGACGCAAGTGCTGGCCGAATATGCCAAGACCAACGAAGTCGTGCCGCAACTCATTGACCTGGCCCTCCTGCAGAACGGCCTGCTGAAGGGCGAAGCACTCAACCGCTTCATCAAGCGCAGCGTGGACTTGATACGATAAACAGCCCCGTCCGAGACGGAAAATTAATTAATTTGAAGGGGAATGGGAAACAGGCCCGAGGGCTTTCCTTTCCCCTTTTTATTTTTTACACAAATGCCATACAAACATTTCGTCTGCCTTATTATCATGTTGCAGGCATTTTTCGCAGCAGGGCAAGATCTGTCCGCCGCGACACCGGCAACAGGATGGCGAACCGTTTACAGCCCCCAGGACTCGGCCACCGTAGTGCGCTGGCTCCAGTTGCCCGTCACGGGCAATGACGTTCTCTTTTTCGCCGGACGGCTCATGGGGCGCCCCTACGTCGGAGGTACTCTTGAAGGCAACGACCCGGAACGTCTCGTGGTCAACCTCGGCGGATTGGACTGCACAACGTTTGTAGAGACCGTATTCGCCCTGACACTGACAAAAAGGCAGGGCAGCGACAAATTTTCAGACTTCTGCCGTAACCTTGAACGGCTACGATACCGGGGTGGAAAAATGGACGGCTACCTGTCGCGGCTGCATTATTTCACATGGTGGATGCGGGACAACATAAGGCGTGGACAGATAGCACCGGTGGCGGACGGCAAACTGTGTACGGCCGACATGACGGTGAACAACTCCTATATGAGCAGTCATCCGGAAAAATACGAGATGCTACGCCGCCACCCCGAGTGGGTAAGCGCCATAGCCGAAATGGAGCGGCAGGCGAACGGCGCGGACGGGAAGTATCTGCCCGAAGAAGCCACACGCCTAAGCCGGCAGCAGCTCGGCATGATTCAGGACGGAGATCTCATCGCCATCGTAACGAAAAAGGACGGGCTGGATTATTCCCACCTCGGCCTGGCCTTTTGGGGCAAAGACGGGAAACTGCACATGATGCACGCATCTACGATATATAAGAAGGTGGTGAAAGACCCGACGGACCTTTATACTTATTTGAAAAGACAAAAATCGGCCGTCGGCATCCGGGTGTTCAGGTTAGCGGTATCGGGACAATAAAAATCCGGCCACCTGCGTATTGCGCAGGTGGCCGGAATATATTCAACGGCGTCAAATCAGATATTGAGAGGAGATGCTCTCATTTTCCATGACACGGCGGATAGTCTCAGCCAACATGCCGGCTACGGAAATCTCCTTTACCTTGCTGCAATGGCCGCGATAAGGAATGCTGTCTGTAAACACCATCTCTTGCAAGGCCGAAGCCTCCACGCGCTCGTTGGCCGGACCGGACATGATGCAATGGCTGGCAATGGCCCGCACGCTCTTGGCACCATTCTCCATCATCAGATTAGCCGCTTTGGTAATCGTACCCGCGGTATCCACGATATCGTCTACGAGAACGACGTCCATGCCTTTGACTTCGCCGATAATCTGCATGCCTTCAACCTCGTTGGCCTTTTTCCGGCTCTTATTGCAAAGCACCATGGGGCAATCCAGATATTTCGCATAAGATGCGGCGCGCTTGGAGCCGCCGACATCCGGCGTGCCGATGCACAGATTGGGCAGATTCAGGCTTTGGATATAGGGCAGCATCACCGTGGAAGCATACAAGTGATCCACCGGAACGTCGAAGAAGCCCTGTTCCTGGTCTGCGTGCAAGTCCATCGTCATCACGCGGTCTATGCCAGCCACGCTCAACAAGTCGGCTACCAACTTGGCGCCAATGGAAACGCGCGGTTTGCTCTTACGGTCCTGACGGGCCCAACCGAAATAGGGAATCACGGCGCAGATACTACGTGCCGAGGCGCGCTTCGCCGCATCTATCATCAGCAGCAATTCCATGAGATTGTCTGAATTGGGAAACGTGGACTGCACTAAAAACACGTCGCGCCCGCGAATGGACTCCTCATAGCTGACTTCGAACTCCCCGTCAGCAAAACGGGTCACCACTAAATTTCCCAAGGGACAATTCAATGCCGCGCAGATCTTTTCCGCCAGATATCTTGTGCTGGTACCCGCAAAAACCATAAAAGAATTGTTGTTCATCATGTGAGAGTTATTAGGATGAATGATTTAATGTTAGATTCGTATTAACCGACGACTTTCTTTAGTCGCCTGAAGTAGGTCAGCAAATCCTTGAAATCCTGTGTCTGGTAGACGTTGAAGCGGCTCCACAATGCGCCGAGCACCACGCATCCACCAAAGCCGTAGTCTTTCAGTTGCCCGGCGTTGTCCGCACTCACCCCCCCCAAAGCCATGACCTTGCGGTCTATGACGCGCTGACGGGAGAGCTGGCGCAGCTGATCGGGCGTGAAGCCGGCCTTGTAGTTTGCCTTGGATATGCTGTCGAACACGGGGGAAAGGAATACATAGTCGCAATTCTTCTTACCGGCTTCCACTTCCTCCGCCGAATGGCAAGAGCAACTCATCTGCCCTTTATAACCTTCGGGGGGAGCCGCGTTGCGACTATTCAGATGAATCCCTTTAAGATTGTACTCCGCCTTCAAATAGAAATGATCGTGCACTACGATTTGTTTCCTGTATCCTTCGGGAATGAGGGAAAGAAGCCGCTCGGAATATACCGGTTCTGTCCCAGGCTTCCGCAGGTGCAGAATATCGAGTCCTTCGTCAAACAATGCCGTAAGTATCTGATGCTCTTCAACAAAAAAGTATGGCGTAGTCAGAATAATCAATTTCATGCGGATTGTATATGCTTTAATGAAGCAAAGTTACACAAATTTAACGGATACGGCATTACGGGCTCATTATTTTTCATACACGTCTCTGCTGCCCGGCGTAGTATGCCGCATAATAGCCAATCTTGTAAAGCTGGAAAAGGAGTAAGGACGGTCGTTTTCCCAGCAGATTACGGCGAAGGAGCTTCCGGCTATGGCGGAAACCATAAACGACGAGGCGGACTACCTGTAAACGGGCGAGCACATGGTAAACTCTTGAAGCCCCTGCCGCGGACTGCATCGGCTCGCCCAAACGGCTCAGCACGCGCAAGGCTGTTTCCGTTTTTTCCAAAAAAGAGGCATTGCTGTCTATGCCCATGTGGTAAAGGGCGTTGTCGGTATGCAGTACCCGTTTTCCGTGCTGTTTCAGCATCAGCCCCATCAGAGCATCCTCGTATCCGTATTCCGTGCAGCGCGAGTCGAAGCGGATCTGGATGAACACCTCGCGGCGGAACATCACGTTGAATGTGGTAAAGCACGAATACGGCACCCGGTTGCGATAGGCCGCGGACCGCTGGCGCTCGGCCGCCTTTTCATAACGATAGCGCAACTCGCATCCGGGCCGGGGCGGACCGGGCGGATTCTTCAATGCTCCGCAAATGACGTCGGCCTTCAACCGGTCCGCCCAATATCGGGACAGGAAATCCGGCGACGCTATTTTTGCGTCGCAGTCTATCATCAGTACCCATTCCCCTCGGGCCTGGTCGGCCAGCAGATTACGGAGGTAGGCCCGGCCTATGTTCTGCGCCAAGCGTTGATACCGCCCGCCCACCGCCGCACACGCGGCCCGGTTGGATGCCTCGCAAACCATGTCGGTCGACGCGTCGTCATCCACCAGCAACTCGCAGGCAAACCCCTCCACTTCGTCCGCCAACTGCCTGGCCTGGCGCCCCAGCTCCTGGATAAGGGCCGACGCGTCATAATTATAAACCGGTATGAGGACTGAGAGCATCGATCGTTTGTTAAAAACCGGTTACAAAAATACGCAAAATTGATCGGCACGGCACATTTTCCTTGAAAATCTTGAGGCAAAACCCTGTTTTTCTTGGAATAAAGCAATGACAGAATAGGACAAATTCAAAAAAAGTAGTAACTTTGCGGCTGAATTAGAGTAACGAATCACATTCTAAAACTTTAATCCATACGACTTATGTTACAAGAGAAAGCAGGCGAAATCGCCGGAAAAATCTGGCAGGCCTTAAACGAGAACGGTGAGATGGCCTCGAAAGATTTGAAAAAGGCTACCAAAGTAAAAAGTGAAAAAGAACTTTTCATGGGCTTAGGTTGGCTGCTCCGCGAGGACAAAATCCAAACCGCCGAAACGGAAAAGGACGTTCTCGTTTCCCTGAAGTAATCTCCTTACCCATAAGGAGCGACGTGCGCTGAGCGTGACGAGGAGTCAAATGGACTCCGGCGTTGCGCTTTTTGTTTTGCACAAAAACGGCGGGCACCGGTTCGGCGGTCCATGCACTTTGGCTTACAGCCGCATGCCTTTCCTCGCCGGAGACTTCGGCAGGAGCGCACGCCGCCGACGGAAGGCATGTACCCCAAAAGCCACTCCCGACACTATACCGATTTTATAATGCCATAGCCCTGCCGGCGAGTTTGCGCCCTCCACCCATATAAGGAACAGGCCGGAAAGGCTGACAAGGACAAAGCCCAGCGAAACCGCAACCGTGGCCCAGTCCTTTCGCCCGCGCTTCCCTATTTTCTTATACCAACCCTTGTGCCCCCAGACATGGCACAAGACCACAAACATGAATGCCAGACCAGCCACCGCATGGGCCGCGGCCCACGTGTGCCAGGCCCCATGCCCGCCGCTATGGCCGACGCCATGAAGCCCCACGCCCGAAAAAGCCGTCAACACGAACAACGGCACCAAGGCACAACTAATTGTCTTTGTCTTTTTCATCGCCATGCAGATTTTGACCGTGCAAATTTCGCTCTTACAGCCGCCGCAGACGATAACAATTGTAAAGAAATGGCTTCACCGGCGGTTTCGTATCCGGGAAAGGGACACAGGCGTAATGCCAAGATATGACGCGATGTAATGCTGCGGCACGCGACGCACTATGTCCGGGCGGCTTTTCAGCAACGCTTCGTAGCGCCGGCGCGGCGAATCCTTGATGCAGGAGAGAAACAATTGCTGGTAAACATGAAAACGGTCTATCAGTTTTTCCTCGTACGCCTTTTTCAACAGGGGCTCCTGCTCCAGCAGACAATA
Source organism: uncultured Prevotella sp. (assembly GCA_902464615.1). Taxonomy (GTDB): domain Bacteria; phylum Bacteroidota; class Bacteroidia; order Bacteroidales; family Bacteroidaceae; genus Alloprevotella. Next base: position 19,627 of record CABQKA010000005.1, read on the forward strand.
GAAATCGGCTTTCCTGACGGCCAGAAGCTCGGACGGTTCGATACTTTCCAGGAAAAACAAACTGGGCTTGCGGTGATACAAACTGTTGAAGGATGCCACGCATTCCCCTTCAAAAAAGAACTGGAAGGTGATATCCCGGCCTTTATCGTAGAAATACAGGCGGAGACAGCCCCTACGGATGAAGAACAACGTGTCCGCGACGCGGCCCGCCTCCAGCAGGACCGTCTTTGAGGGGACCACGCGCGGGGAAACGTCCACACCGGCCGCCGCCAGACGGGACAACACCCCGGCAGGCAAGAGCTGCCACCCCGCGTCTCCGGGCGCGAAGCCTTCCGTTGCCGGGCACGGCCCGTTTGTCCTGCTCTCTTCCATACGCGGGCAAAGATACTGAAAATAAATATGGCCAAACGCCCCGTCGCCACACATTACGCCAGAAGGCTGTCTGATTTTAACTTCCGGAGAAGACAGGCTGGTGCGCGCCCCGCGGGCCTTAGCCCCGTGAAAACTGGCCTTAGGCCCGGCAAAACCGGAATAGGCCCTCGCGGCCGACCACGCGACCCCCGACGCGGCGCCACTGCCTCGGCCCGCACGCCCCACGCAGCCCCTAACAGAGACATTATTAATGCAAATACGGACCACCGCTGCAATATCTCGCGGATTTTTAGTATTTTTGCAGGGATTTTGCGACAAACGGCAGAGCCGCCTTCCCCTCCCGGGGAAAGGCTCCCAGACGACGAACACAGTAATACACATACCGAAAGAAACATGATTACGGTCTCCAACCTTGCAATCCAATTCGGAAAGCGTATCCTTTACCAGGATGTAAACTTGAAATTTACCAACGGGAACATTTACGGCATCATCGGAGCCAACGGCGCAGGCAAGTCCACCCTGCTGCGCGCCATCTCCGGCGAACTTGAGCCCAACAAGGGTACCGTAGAGTTAGGCCCGGGCGAACGCCTTTCCGTATTAAGCCAGGACCACTTCAAGTACGACGAACATACCGTTTTGGACACCGTGCTGATGGGCCACCAGACACTGTGGGCCACCATGCAGGAACGCGACCAGCTTTACTCCAAAACGGACTTTACCGACGAAGACGGCATCAGAGTCGCAGAATTAGAGGACAAATTTGCTACCATGGGCGGATACACGGCCGAAAACGACGCCGCCACCCTGCTGAGCGGACTGGGCATCAAAGAAAACCTGCACGGCAAGCAAATGAAAGAACTGTCCGGAAAACAGAAGGTGCGTGTCATGCTGGCACAAGCCCTGTTCGGCGAACCGGACAACCTGCTGCTGGACGAGCCGACCAACGACCTGGACCTGGAAACCGTAGAATGGCTGGAAGACTATCTGGGCAACTTCGAGCACACCGTACTCGTGGTCAGCCACGACCGCCACTTCCTTGACCAAGTGTGCACGCACACCGTAGACATCGACTTCGGCAAGGTGACACTCTTCTCGGGCAACTACTCGTTCTGGTACCAGTCGTCACAGCTTGCGCTCCGACAGGCACAAAACCAGAAGCAAAAGGCCGAGGAGAAGAAGAAGGAACTGGAGGAATTTATCCGCCGCTTCTCCGCCAACGTGGCCAAGAGCCGCCAGACGACGAGCCGCAAGAAGATGCTCGAGAAGCTCAACGTAGAGGAAATCAAGCCGTCTACAAGAAAGTATCCGGGCATCATCTTTACCATGGACCGCGAACCGGGCAACCAGATTCTGGAAGTTACGGACATGAAGGCGACGACCGAAGACGGGACCGTACTCTTCGACAAGCTGAACTTCACGGTGGAGAAGGGAGAGAAGATCGTATTTATCAGTCACGACCCGCGCGCCATGACCGCGCTGTTCGAAATCATCAACGGCAACCGCGAAGCCGATGCCGGCGAATATAAGTGGGGCGTCACCATCACGACGGCCTACCTGCCGCTGGACAACACGGCCTTCTTCGACTGCGACAAAAACATGCTCGACTGGCTAAGCCAGTTCGGCGAAGGCAACGAGGTCTATTTCAAGGCTTTCCTCGGCCGCATGCTGTTCCGCGACGAAGACATCCTCAAAAAGGTAAACGTGCTCTCGGGCGGCGAGAAAATGCGCTGCATGATTGCCCGGATGCAGCTGCGCAACGCCAACTGCCTTATCCTGGACACGCCGACCAACCACCTGGACATGGAGAGCATACAGGCATTCAACAACAACCTGAAACTCTACAAGGGCAACATACTCTTCGCCAGCCACGACCACGAGTTCATCAACACAGTCGCCAACCGCGTCATCGAGTTGACGCCCAACGGGACCATAGACAAACTCATGAACTACGAAGACTACATCCACGACGAGCATATCAAAGAACTGCGCGCCCAAATGTACGGCGAAAAGTAAAACTCCACCTTGGCATATTTTTTGCTATTTTCTTGTGAAAATAAATCATTAGCAAATCATGAAACAAGAGTCTACGAACGAGCATAAGGAAGAAATGGCGGCCGACAATCATATTGCGGAAGAACAGGAACAGCAGCAGGAAAACAATTCTCCCGCACAACCCTCGGAACAGGCCGACGCCGACGGCAAAGAGCCGGACACGGCAGACGCCCAAGCCGAAGCGACAGACGCCGACGGGAAAAATGACAATTTGGCAGAAGAGCTGCAAGCCGCCCAAGAACAAATAGACCAGCTGAAAGACCAGTTGCTCCGCCAAATGGCAGAGTTCGACAACTTCCGCAAACGCACGCTGAAAGAAAAGTCGGAACTTATCCTGAACGGAGGACAGAAAGTACTGGAAAGCCTGCTCCCCGTATTGGACGACTTGGAACGCGCAGAAGCCAACATCGAAAAAAGCGACGAAATCCAAACGCTGAAAGAAGGCGTACACCTCATCCTCAATAAGCTGACCAAAGCGCTCTCCGCCCACGGCCTGAAAAAGATGGAAACCGCGGGCGCGCCTTTCGACACGGACTTCCACGAAGCCATTGCCCTCGTCCCCGCCCAGGATGACAGCCAGAAGAACCACATCATAGACTGCGTACAGCCAGGCTACATGCTCAACGAAAAAGTCCTACGGCACGCCAAAGTCGTAGTCGGGCAATAACCTCGGGACTACGCGAAAGTGCGCGGCTCATTATTCGTTTGTTTTTCATTGAAACTGCACAATCATGGCGGAAGAAAAAGATTATTACAAGATACTCGGCGTGGACAAATCGGCATCGGCCGACGAAATCAAACGCGCTTACAAGAAGGTAGCCATCAAGTACCACCCCGACCGTAATCCGGGCAACAAAGAAGCTGAAGAAAAGTTCAAGGAAGCGGCAGAGGCCTACGACGTCCTCCGCGACCCTGAAAAGCGGGCACGATACGACCAGTTTGGCGCAGCCGGCGTAAATGGAGCCGGCGGTTTCGGCGGCGCCCAAGGCATGGACATCAACGACATCTTCTCGCATTTCAGCGACATCTTCGGCGACATGGGCTTCGGCGGCTTTGGCGGTTTCAGTGCCGGCGGCAGCCGCCGGCAGGCCCGCCCGCGCTACAAAGGCGGCGACCTGCGGATGAAAGTCAAACTGACTTTACAGGAAATCGCAACGGGGGTCACCAAAAAATTCAAAGTCAAGAAGAACGTCGTTTGCCCGCACTGCCATGGTAACGGTTGCGAGGAGGGACACAGCCCCGAAACGTGCGCCACTTGCCACGGAAGCGGTTTCATCGTCCGCAGCCAGCGGAGTTTCCTCGGCATGGTCCAAAGCCAGGAGCCATGCCCCACCTGCGGCGGCGAAGGCACCGTCATCACGCACAAATGCAAATACTGTCACGGGGAAGGCATCGTCACGGGGGAGGAAATCGTGGAAATCAACATCCCGGCCGGCGTTGCCGAAGGCATGGTGGTCAACGTGCCAGGGAAAGGGCATGCCGCCAAGCACAACGGCGTCCCCGGAGACATACAGGTTCTCATTGAAGAAGAGCCGCATCCCGACTTGATACGCGACGAGAACGATTTGATTTACAATTTGCTGCTGACCATTCCCCAAGCCGTCCTGGGCGACACGGTCGAAGTCCCGACCATCGACGGACGTGCCCGTATCAAGATTGCCCCGGGCACGCAGCCCGGCACAGCCTTGCGCTTGCGGGGAAAAGGGCTTCCGGCCGTAAAAGGCTACGGATACGGGACGGGCGACATCGTCGTCAACATCAGCGTCTACATCCCCGAGGACCTTTCCAACAGCGAGAGGAAAACCTTTGAAGAGATGAAAGACAGCCACGCCATGAAGCCCAACAGCTCCGTCAAAGACAAAATCTTCAAAAAGTTCCGTTCTTACTTCAGCTGATGACCTATCAGGAAACCATACAATACCTATACCACAGTGCCCCGCTCTTCCAACAGATTGGCGGGGCTGCTTATAAGGAGGGGCTGGAGAACACGCTGGCCCTCGACGCACATTTCGGGCATCCACACCGCCGCTTCAGGACCATCCACGTAGCAGGGACAAACGGCAAAGGTTCTTGCTCGCACATGCTGGCCGCTATTCTGCAAACTGCCGGACATAAGGTCGGCCTTTACACCTCGCCCCACCTGGTGGACTTCCGCGAGCGGATACGCATCAACGGAGAGATGATACCCGAAGAGGAAGTGTGCCGTTTTGTAGAGACAGAGCGCGCGTTTTTCGAGCCGTTGCATCCCTCATTCTTTGAACTGACCACAGCGCTGGCCTTCAAATATTTCGCCGACCAGCACGTAGACATTGCCGTAATCGAAGTCGGACTCGGCGGCCGTCTCGACTGCACCAACATCATCCGCCCCGAACTGTCCCTCATCACGAACATCAGCAAGGACCACACCCAATTCTTGGGGAACACGCTGGCCGCCATAGCCCAGGAAAAAGCAGGCATCATCAAAGAGGGCGTCCCGGCCGTTGTCAGCGAGACGGTAACGGAAACCCGCCCCGTGTTCCTGTCGCAAGCCCGCAGGATACATGCCCCCATCATTTTTGCCGAAGAGCGGCCGGAAGTGCTGGAATCCGAACAGACGGACCATCTTACACGACGTTTCCGCACCCGCAGCTACGGGCTACTGGAAAGCGACCTGCTCGGAGACTATCAGGCGAAAAACGTGAACGCCGTGCTGCACGCAGTTGCCTTGCTGGCCGGGAAATGGCTTCCCACAGGGCAAAAACTGGAAGACACCCTCCGGCATGCCCTGCCCCGCGTCATGCCCCTCACGGGGCTTGCCGGCAGGTGGCAATGCGTAGGGCAGCACCCGGCCATCGTCTGCGATACCGGCCATAACCCCGGCGGCTGGCAATGGCTGTCACGGCAGCTGGAAGCGACCTCGCACGAGAAACTGCACCTGGTCTTCGGCATGTGCGAGGACAAAGACGCGGAAACCGTACTGGACCTCGTGCCGCACGATGCTTTGTGCTATTTTGCCCAAGCCTCGGTACGCCGCGCCATGAAAGTGGACGACCTGCTGCAATACGCACGGCAAAGGGGACTCCGGGCAACCGGCTACACCTCCGTCAGGGAGGCTTTTGAAGCAGCCATGCACGAAGCGGACGAGGCCGACCTCGTCTTCGTCGGCGGAAGCAGTTTCATCGTCGCAGACTTCTTCACGGAAGTCCGCAAGTCGGCCCGCGAACGGGAATAAGCCCAGTGCAGACGGGAATAAGGAAAATTTTAACGGGCCATAGCCCTGTCCGGCACAATAAATTGCCAAAATTCCCGTTAAAGTAAACAAAACAGGCAACATCCGCATGATAGAATATATAAAAGGCAGCGTGGAAGACCTCTCCCCCACGGCGGTGACCATTGAGGCCAACGGCGTGGGTTACGGCATGTCCATCTCCCTCAACACTTATACGGCCATCCAACGGAAAAACGAGACCAAGCTTTACGTCTACGAAGCCATCCGCGAGGATGCACACCTCCTTTACGGCTTTGCCCTCAAGGAAGAACGGGACATTTTCCTGCAACTGATAGGCGTCCCGGGCATCGGGGGGCAAATGGCCCGCATGATTTTGTCGTCTTTCACACCGCAGGAGCTGGCCCGTATCATCAATGAAGGCAACACACGCCTTCTGAAGAGCGTCAAAGGCATCGGTCCGAAAGTCGCCCAGCGCATCATAGTGGACCTGAAGGACAAAATCCTGCTGAACGGCCGGGACGGAAACGGAGCCGCATCTGAAACCATGCCGGAGGGAATTGCAATGTCCTCCTCCAGCGTAGCCGACGAGGCCATTGCCGCGCTCACCATGCTTGGCTTCGCGCCCGCCGCCGCACAAAAAGTGGTGTTCGACATCGTAAGAGAACACCCCGACGCCGTCGTAGAGCAGGTCATCAAAACAGCCTTAAAAAATCTCTGAACACCCATCGGGCTTCAGACAGGGACAAGCCGAGTAAAAATCACCGTGGAAAGAAAGCAGAACAACCGCCTCGCATGTTTCCTCCTTCTTTTGCTGGCAAGCGCGCTGCCGGCCTTTGCCGTTGCGGCCTTTCCGGCAGGAAACACCGGGCAGCTCCCCGCTGCGGCAAGGCTGTTTGCACCCGCGTCCGCACTACGCATCGCCAGCGCCGCAAGCGACTCGGACAGCATTGCCCCGCGCTACGACGTGAAGCCCACCACGCTGCAAAGCGAAGAAGACCTGAAGGGCAAGAGCATGGACCTGCGCGACCCGGAGAATCTGTCCAACGGCGTCTACTATGACGAGCGGACCGGCACGTACAGGATGGGCACAAAGCTGGGGGACGACTTCCTGGAAGCGCCGTTCTACATGACAGAGGAAGAATACCAGGCATGGAGCGCACGGCGGTCCATGCAGGCCTATTATCGGGACAAGAACCGCGAAGAATTTCAGAACAAAGGTAAAGAGAAATTCGACTTCACGGACATGCACTTCGACCTCGGCCCCGCCAACAGGATTTTCGGCCCGGGCGGCGTACGCATCAAGACACAAGGCTCGGTGGAGCTGAAAATCGGTGCCAACACGCGCTCGGTCGATAACCCCTCGCTGGCTGAGCGCAACCGGAAAGTATTCGGATTTGACTTCGACGAGAACATCAACCTGAGCGTCAACGGCAGCGTAGGCGACAAGGTCAACCTGGACTTCAACTACAACTCTGAAGCCACCTTCGACTTCGACACGCAAAACCTGAAACTGCGATACGAAGGCAAGGAGGACGAAATCATCAAACTCATAGAGGCCGGCAACGTATCCCTGCCGACCAATTCATCCCTCATCCGGGGCGCGTCGTCACTCTTCGGCGTCAGGGCCGACCTGCAGTTCGGCAAACTGAAACTGCAAACGGTCATCTCACAAAAAAAATCAAGCAGCCAAAGTGTCAGTTCGAGCGGCGGCGTACAGCTGACCAACTACGAGTTCTCGGCGGACAACTACGACGAGAACCGCCACTTCTTCCTGGCCCAATACTTCCGCGACCATTACGACGAAAACATGTCGCAATTGCCCAACATTCTCTCGGGCATTACCATCAACAGGGTCGAGATTTGGGTGACGAACAAGACCGGAGCGACGACGAACACGCGCAATATCGTGGCTTTCACCGACCTCGGCGAACATGACAAAATCAGCAATCCACTGTGGACTGCCGGAACGGACCTGCTGCCCAGCAACAATGCCAACACGCTCTACGCCACACTCACGGGCCAGCTCAGCGGGGCGCGCGACATCGCACAGACTACCCCGTTGCTGGACGGTTACGGACTGACCGGAGGGGAAGACTACGAAAAGCTGGAAACCGCACGCCTGCTTAATTCTTCAGAGTACATTCTCAACTCGTCACTGGGCTACGTGTCCCTGAAAACGACCCTGCAGACGGACCAAGTCCTCGCCGTGGCCTTTGAATACACTTACCAGGGACAGCGCTACCAGGTCGGCGAATTCTCCACAGACCTGAAGGACAACTCCAACGCACTCTTCGTCAAGTCTCTGAAGAACACGGCCAACACGCCGCAAATGGGGAACTGGGACCTGATGATGAAAAACGTGTACGCCCTGGGAGCGACCTCTGTCCAAAAAGAAAACTTTAGGCTGGACATCAAAATCCTCAGCGACACGACCGGCGTCTACCTGTCCTACCTGCCCGAACCGTCATTAAAGGACCAGAAAATACTTGCCCTCGTCGGGCTGGACCGGTTGGACAATAACAACAACCGGCATCCAAACGGCTATTTCGACTACGTAGAAGGATACACTATAGACGCCTCAAACGGCCGCATCTACTTCCCCGTCGTGGAACCGTTCGGCTCCTACTTGGCCCAAGTCATCGGGAACCAGGAAATCGCCCAGCGATACGTATATCAGGAACTGTATGACTCGACAAAAACCATTGCCAAACAAATCGCAGAAAAGAACAAGTACCAGATATCCGGACAATATAAAGCCAGCAAGACCGGAGAGATACAGCTGGGAGCAATGAACGTGCCGCAGGGCTCGGTAGTAGTCACCGCCGGCGGTATGACGCTTATGGAAGGCACAGACTACATCGTTGACTACAATTCCGGAATCGTCACCATCATCAACCAAAGCCTGCTGGACGCCGGGACAGCAATCAACGTCAGCCTGGAAAGCGACACGAACTATGGGATGCAGCGCAAGACCATGTTCGGACTGAACTGGCAATACGACTTCTCGAAAGACTTCCAAATCGGGGGAACGTTCATGCACTTAGGCGAGAAGCCCCTGACGACTAAGGTAGCCATGGGAAGCGAACCGCTGAACAACACTATCTGGGGTCTGAACATCGCATGGAAAAAGGAAAGCCAATGGCTGACCAACCTGCTGGACAAACTGCCTATTCTGCACTGCACAGCTCCGTCGTCCATCAACTTCACGGCAGAATTTGCCCAGCTTTTCGCCGGGAAAAACCGCGGCGCCCAAGGCAACGCCTCATATATTGACGACTTCGAAGGCACGAAAGGTAATATCGACGTCTCCAACCCGACAGAGTGGGTGCTCTGCTCCACGCCGTCGCTCTTTCCGGAATCCAGTTACACCAACGACGTGCGTTATGGCTACAACCGCGCCCGGCTGGCATGGTACTACATTGACCCGCTCTTCACCCGGCGCTCTTCTTCCCTGACGCCGGGACACATCAAGAATGACCTCGCACAGCTTTCCGACCCCGACGTGCGCGAAGTCTACAAGACAGAACTGTTCCCCAATACGCAAATCAACTATCGCGAATCGTCCACGCTCAATGTGCTCAACCTGGCATACTACCCGAACGAACGGGGCCCGTACAACCTTGACCCGAGTCTGGACCAGGACGGGCACTTGCTGAATCCGCAGCAACGCTGGGGAGGCATGATGCGCAGACTGGAGACTTCAGACTTCGAGACAGCCAACATCGAGTATATCGAATTCTGGCTGATGGACCCGTTCATCAAGGCTCGCGAAAACGGTCAGGATTTATCGGGCGACTTGTACTTCAACTTGGGAGAAATCAGCGAAGACATCTTGAAGGACGGCCGGAAATTTTATGAAAGCGGGCTTCCCATTGAAGACAATCCGTCCCTTTACACAGAAACCGTATGGGGAAAAGTGCCGACCCAGAACAGCATCACTTACGCATTCAACACGTCCAGTGGCTCACGCGAAAGACAGGACGTCGGCTACAACGGACTGACCAGCGAAGAAGAAGCCACTTACCCGGCATACCAGCAATTCCTAAGCCAGATACAGGGAATTGTCCGCCCGGAAGTCTACGACTCCATCATGCAGTCGCCCTCGGCCGACAAGTACCATTATTTCCGCGGCAGCGACTACGACGCACAAGAGAAATCCATTCTTGAACGATACAAACTCATCAACAACCCCAACGGCAACTCTGTCGCCACCGAGCAGTCGCCGGAAAGTTACAGCACCGCCTATAAGACAACCCCGGACGTCGAGGACATCAACCAGGACTACACGCTCAACGAATACGAAAAGTATTACCAGTACCGCGTGCGCATCTCGCCTGAACAGATGAACGTGGGGCAGAACTATATCGTAGACCGCCGCGTCGCCAGCGTAGAAACCCGCGACGGCAACACCTCGGAAGTCACATGGTACCTGTTCCGGATTCCCGTTGACCAATACGAATCCCGGCAAGGGGGGATAAACGATTTCTCCAGCGTCCGCTTCATGAGAGTATTCCTCACAGGCTTCCGCAATCCCGTCGTGCTGCGCTTCGCTACTTTCAACTTGGTACGGGGAGAATGGAGAAGCTACGAGCAGGCTCTCTATACGGGCCAGGCACCAGACGTAAGCGGCACGCTCGACGTCTCTGCCGTCAATTTTGAGGAGAACAATGAAAAGCAGCCTGTCAACTATGTCATTCCGCCGGGCATTACGCGCGTCATCGACCCCGGGCAGGAGCAGATCTTACAGGAAAACGAGCAGGCTCTTTCCATGACCGTCAAGAACCTGGCCTCCGGAGATGCACGCGCCGTATATAAAAATACATCCTTAGACCTGCGCCGCTACAAGCATCTGCAGATGTTCGCCCATGCCAACAACCTGCCGGAAGACAACAGTCTCTCGGACGGGCAAGTCAGCATCTTCATCCGTCTCGGCTCCGACTATAAGAGCAATTTCTATGAATATGAAATTCCCCTCCAGATAACTCCCGACGGGAATTATGCCAACAACAACGCCGGCGCCATCGCTGTATGGCCGGAAGCCAACATGCTGGACATAGACTTGTCGCTGTTCACCGACATCAAGAAAAACCGCAACAGGCAAAAGGCTATTGGCGCTACCAGCTATAATCGGCTTTACAGCGAATACGATCCGGATAAGCCCAACAACAAAATCAGCATCATGGGCAATCCTTCGTTAGGCGAGGTCAAGACTATCATGATCGGGGTGCGGAACAATTCACGCGCACTCAAAAGCGTAGAAGTCTGGGCCAACGAACTCCGTCTGCAGAATTTCACAAACAAAGGCGGATGGGCGGCCCAGAGCGCGCTGAACATCCAACTCTCCGATTTCGCCACGCTCAATCTCAACGGCCACATCGAAACGGACGGCTTCGGAGGCTTGGAAGAAAGCGTCTCGCAACGCCGCGACAACGATTTCTACCAATACAACATTACCACCAACGTGGAGGCCGGCCGCTTCCTTCCGGATGCCGCCAAGCTAAGGGCGCCCATCTACTACTCCTACAGCAAGGAAAGGACGGTCCCCCGCTACAACCCGCTCGACACGGACATGGCGCTCGACGACGCACTGGACGCGCTGTCCACAGAAGCTGAGCGCGACTCCCTCCGCAACATTGCAGAAAAAGTAGTTATCAACAAGAACTTCAGCATCTCCGGCGCCAGGTTCGACATCGCCACAAAGCGGCATCCCATGCCTTACGACCCGGCCAACTTCACGTTCGGCTACGCGCACAGCAGCCAGCACACTTCCGGCGAAACTACGGCCTGGGAAAAGAACGAGAACTGGAAATGGTCTCTGAATTATAATTACTCGCCCAACTACGAGCCATTCGCACCGTTCAAGAATAAAAAAGGGAAAGGTAAATGGAACAGATTCGCAAAGGAGCTCGAATTTAACTATTTGCCGCAAAACATCTCTTTCAATTCCGACATCGTGCGGAACTACTACGAGCTGCAGGAACGCGACATGGAAAATCTCGACAACAACTCCCTGCCGCTCTCCTGGGCCAGCGATTTCCTTTGGAACAGAAGCCTGTCCCTGCGCTGGGACATGACCAAGAACCTCCACATGAGTTTCAACTCCGGTACGAACGCGGAAATTGAGCAACCCTATACGGCTGTCAACAAGGACTTGTACCCTGACCGCTACAAAGTCTGGAAAGATTCCGTTTGGCAAAGCATCCGCAATTTAGGAACGCCGCTCAGCTACCAGCAGACCTTCGACTTCTCCTGGCAGCTGCCGCTCAACCGCACGCCGATATTCGACTGGCTCACTTCCGACGTAAAGTATGTCGGCACATACAACTGGCAGCGCGGCTCAGAGCTGGACGACGGCACGTCGATGGGCAACACCATCAGCAATTCCAGGGAAGTCAGCGGAAACGTGCGCCTGCGCATGGAAACGCTCTACAATCACGTACCCTTCCTCAAGAAGGTAAACCGCAAATTCTCGTCGACCTCTTCCAGCAGCCAGCCGGCCCAGCCCAAGAAGTTTACGAAAGAAATACAGCTGAAGACTGACACGACAACCATCGTCAGCCACAACCAAAAAACCAAGAAAATCCGCGTCACCGCCATCCGCCCGGACGGCACACAGTTCCGTGTCCGCTACAAAGTCCTCGACAATAACCGCATCGAAATACTCACGCGCGACAGTGCCCGGCTGAAGCTCACGGTCATTCCCCGCAAACGGTCGGAAGACCAATGGTGGTACAAGACGCTGCAACACGTTACGCGGGTGGCCATGATGGTCCGCAACATCAATGTCTCCTACAGCAACCGCTACAACATGACGCTGCCCGGCTTCATCCCCAACATCGGCGATTTCTTTGGCCAACGCAGCAGCGGCGGGCTACAGCCCGGTCTGGACTTCGCCTTCGGATTCACCGGCGAAAGCTACGTCCGCCGGGCCGCCGAACGCGGATGGTTGAAAATGGACGAGAACTCCATTACCCCCGCCACGACCAACCTCACGGAAGACCTGCAAATCCGGGCGACGCTGGAACCAATACGCGACTTGAAGATAGACCTCAACGCCAACCGCACCGTCAACACCGCCCGGAGCATCCAGTATATGTTCGACGGCATGCCCACGACGCAGACCGGCAGTTTCACCATGACGACCCTCTCCATCGGGACCGCCTTTGAGAAGACCGGCAATGCCGACAACGGTTACGCAAGCTCCTCGTTCAACAAGTTCCTCGGCGCACTCGACACCTACCAGCAACGGGTGGAAAATCTTTTCACCGGCGCCACCTACCCCGACGGCACCACCCTGGCCGGCCAGCCCTTCGACCCGGCCAACGGCACCGTCAGCAAATATGCCGCCGAAGTCATGATACCCGCCTTCCTCGACACCTATACCAGCGGCGGCGGGTCATTGGACATCTTCCCCGCACTGACGCGCCTGTTCCCCAACTGGACTATCTCCTACGCCGGATTGTCCAAATTGCCCAAGATGAAGAAAGTGTTCAAGAGCTTCAACCTGAACCACAGCTACCGCAGCGCCTATTCGGTCGGTTCCTATAATACATACTCCAGCTACAAGGAGTTCATGGACGGCTTCGGCTTCATTCAGGACGTGACCACCGGCAATCCCGTCCCGAGCAGCATGTACGACATTTCCACCGTCAGCATCAACGAGACGTTCTCCCCGCTTTTCGGTGTCGACATGACGTTTCTCAACAACCTGACCGCCAAAGTGGAATACCGCAAGACGCGCGTCCTCACACTAAGCATGACTTCCCAGCAAATCACGGAGACACGGTCCAACGACATGGTATTCGGCGTGGGATACAAAATCAACGACCTGAAACTCTTCGCGCCCAAGCGTACCGTCAGTGCCAAGAAACGCGGAAGCAAACGCAGCCAGCAGGAAGAGCAGCAGAAGGCAAACGACAACCAGGGCTTCTCCAACGACCTGGACCTGAAGCTGGACTTTTCCATCCGCAACCAGAGCGCGCTGAACCGCGACATCATGACGGCCCTGTCGCAGGCCACAAGCGGGAACAAAGCCGTACAGGTGTCCTTCACAGCAGAGTACGCCCTAAGCCGCTTCCTCACGCTGACCGCCTACTACGAACGGCAGATGAACAAACCGCTGCTGACCTCCAGCTCATACCCCACGACAACGCAGGATTTCGGCATCAGCCTCAAATTCATACTAAACCGCTAAACGGGTCCAATCCCCGCACGCAGTGCCGCAGCCAGGGTGGGCTGCGGCACTTTTTCGTAAGGAAGACGGATAGGGCCAGTGAAAACGGGGCTAAGCCCCACAGAAACGGGAATAAGGCACGCAGCGGCCCCGCACACCGGGGAAAACGGCCACGCAGGCTGCTCCGTGCACACTTTCTGCCTACAACCGGCAAAACTGGACGCCAGGAAACGCAAATCGTGCCATAAATATTTTGCCAAATAACTTTTTCTCCGTAATTTGCGGCCTGTAATCAATCAGGCAAGATCACCAATTCTTAAATCTCTATCCCATGAAAGTTTACGATTCGCATGAAATCAAGAACATTGCCCTCCTCGGGAACGATGGTTCAGGTAAGACAACACTCACGGAAGCCCTACTCTTTGAAAGCGGGGCTATCAAACGCCGCGGGCGCATCACGGCCAAAAACACCGTATCCGACTATTTTCCCGTTGAACAAGATTATGGATACTCCGTATTCTCCACGGTATTCCACGTCGAATGGAACAACAAGAAACTCAATATCATAGACTGCCCGGGTGCGGACGACTTCGTAGGCGCCGCCATCACCGCCCTTAACGTCACGGACACCGCCGTGCTCCTCATCAACGGGCAGTTCGGCCCTGAAGTCGGGACGCAAAACCACTTCCGCTACACCGAAAAGCTGGGCAAGCCTGTCATCTTCCTGGTCAACCAGCTCGACGCGGAAAAATGCGACTACCACGCCGTGGTCGAAGAGCTGCAAAGCATCTATGGCAACAAAGTCGTCCCCATCCAGTATCCCATCCAGACGGGACCGGATTTCAACGCCCTCATCGACGTCATCCTGATGAAAAAACTCTCTTGGGGACCGGAAGGCGGCGAACCCGCAGTGGAGGACATCCCGGAGGAAGAAAAAGAAAAAGCGGAAGCCATGCACAAGGCCTTGGTGGAGGCCGCAGCCGAAAACGACGAAGGCCTCATGGAAAAATTCTTTGAAACGGACCACCTGACAGAAGACGAGATGCGCGAAGGCATCCGCAAAGGCCTGGTCACACGCTCCATCTTTCCGGTGTTCTGCGTCTGCGCCTCAAAAAACATGGGCGTAGGCCGTCTCATGGAGTTCCTCGGCAACGTAGTCCCGTTTGTAGACGAGATGCCCCCAGTCCACAACACCCGCGGCGAAGAAGTGAAGCCCGACCCCGCAGGCCCCACCTCGCTCTATTTCTTCAAGACCGGCGTGGAGCCGCACATCGGTGAAGTGCAATACTTCAAGGTCATGAGCGGCTGCGTCAAGGAAGGTGAAGACCTGTCCAACGCCGACCGCGGCTCCAAGGAACGCATGGCCCAGCTTTTCGTATGCTCGGGCGCCAACCGCGAAAAGGTGGAAAAACTCGAAGCCGGCGACATCGGCTGCACCGTCAAACTGAAGGACGTGCGCACCGGCAACACGCTCAATGGCAAAGACTGCGACAACCGCTTCAACTTCATCAAATACCCCAACGCTAAATATACACGCGCCATACGTGCCGTCAACGAAGCCGATACGGAGAAAATGATGGCAGCCCTTAACCGCATGCGCCAGGAAGACCCCACGTGGGTTGTCGAGCAAAGCAAGGAGCTGCGCCAGACCTTGGTACACGGACAGGGAGAGTTCCACCTGCGCACGCTCAAGTGGCGTCTGGAAAATCTGGACAAGATTCCCGTGGAATTTTACGAACAGCGCATCCCCTACCGCGAGACCATCACGAAAGCGGCGCGGGCCGACTACCGGCACAAAAAGCAAAGCGGCGGCGCAGGCCAGTTCGGAGAAGTACACCTCATCGTTGAACCTTACAGCGACGGCATGGAGGACCCGACGGTCTATAAGTTCGGCAACCAGGAAATCCGCGTCAACATCAAAGGCAAGGAAGAGATTTCTCTGGAATGGGGCGGAAAACTCGTGTTCATCAATTCGGTCGTAGGCGGCGCCATCGACGCACGCTTCATGCCGGCCATCCTGAAAGGTATCATGAGCCGCATGGAACAAGGCCCGCTCACCGGCAGCTACGCACGCGACGTCCGCGTCGTGGTCTACGATGGAAAGATGCACCCCGTAGACTCCAATGAACTTTCCTTCATGCTCGCAGGACGCAATGCTTTCAGCCTCGCCTTCAAAAACGCCGGGCCGAAAATTCTCGAACCGATATACGACGTGGAAGTGTTCGCACCGAGCGACAAACTGGGCGACGTCATGAGCGACCTGCAAGGACGCCGCGGCCTCATTACCGGCATGAACAGCGAAAACGGATACGAAAAGCTACAGGCCAAAGTACCTTTGAAGGAAATGAGCAATTACGCCACGAGCCTCAGTTCGCTTACCGGCGGACGCGCTTCCTTCATCATGAAATTCGCCAGCTACGAGCTTGTACCTATGGACCTGCAAAACAAGCTGATTAATGATTTTGAAAAGGAGCAAGGAGAATGACTCCTGCCCCTGCCCTTATGGAAAAAGGATGCCGCCTGCAGGCGGCATCCTTTTTCCATTTATTTCCTTAAACCTTTCCGATATAACTGCCAAGAGTTGTACACATTGTGCCAAATGCTGTAGAAACCGCCGGCCAACGCCGTGACCGGAGTCAAAAACGTATAGCCCATCCAGATGGCCAGCACGGTGTTTTTCTGCCCCAAAGCCTGCCCCGCACTGATTGGGCTGCCGCACCGGCGACCGATGACATGTCCCAGATAAAACTGCAACACACAGGCAAACAGGCTGGCCGCCGCAATACCCGCCTGATAGGGCCAAGGCACATTGGCATGCACCATGCTCCGCGTAGTCATGGCGATGGCGATAGATAAGGATATGGCCCAAAGATAAAAGGCCAGGTCACGACAACCTACCACAGCCTGATGGAACCTCGGCACAAGCCAACGTACCAGCATGGCCATAAAAAACGGGCATATCAACATCGGAAAAACCTTACCTACAATAAGGAAAAACGATGCCCAAAAGCCCAGGTCGGAATGCGGATGGACCAGTGGAAAAAACAGCGGGACGGCAACTGCGGTCGTCAAATTTATCAAAACCGTATAAGTCGCCAGTCCGGCAGCGTCACCACCAAGTTTTGCAGTAATCACAGCCGCTGCGGTAGCCGTCGGACAAATGAAACACAGCATAGCCCCTTCGACGACCACTCGTCCGGGCAAATCTGGCATAAGGATAAGCAGCGCCGCCAGGAGGGAAAAGGCCACAAGCTGTAGCAGCAACAACCACAAATGCCATCTCCGCAAGCGCAACGAATGGGGATCGACCTTGCAAAATGTGATAAAAAGCATACTGAATATCAATAACGGCTGGAGAATAGCCACCAGATGATGGGCAAAGGCCCGCGTCGGCACGAGACAAGGGATTGACGTATAAACAAAATATGCCAGCACGCCACAGACCATTGAAATCAGCAAGGTCCAGTCTTTCAAGAAACGCTTAATGTCCATTTTCCTGTTCCAACCGATATATCTCGTCCCGGAGCTGTGCGGCAAGCACGAAGTCGAACTTGGCCGCAGCCTCTTTCATCTGTCGCTTCAGGCTCTCTATTTTATCCTCCGTAGCCGCAGCCTTTATTCCGTTCTTTTTCCCATAAGCGGCCGCGTCGTCCGCAACGGCGGACAACGGCACATCCGTTGCTCCCACTGCATAAGGTTTCTCGGCGATCGCCGGCTTTTTCAGCTGCGCCAGCTCATTCGTACCGGTCGCCTTACGGACAGGCTTCGGCGTAATGCCATGCTCTTCATTGTAGCGAATCTGCTTCATCCGGCGTCGCTCGGTCTCGTCTATCGTTTGCCTCATGGATGGGGTGATTTTCTTCGCATACATGATGACGCGACCGTTCACGTTGCGCGCCGCACGGCCGGCAGTCTGGGTCAGAGAACGGTGCGAGCGCAAGAAGCCCTCCTTATCCGCATCCAAGATGGCAACTAATGCCACTTCCGGCAAATCCAGTCCTTCTCGCAACAGGTTTACCCCCACTAAGACCGAATATAGTCCCTTCCGCAAATCCTCCATGATTTGCACGCGCTCCAACGTATCCACGTCGCTGTGAATGTAAGCTGTCCTCACACCATTCTTGACCAGATAGTCCGTGAGCTCCTCCGCCATGCGTTTCGTCAGCGTGGTTACCAGCGTCCGCTCGTCGCGCGCCACACATTGCCGGATTTCCTCCATCAAATCATCCACGGGATAATCCGTAGAACGCACTTCGATAGGCGGATCGAGCAGGCCTGTCGGACGGATCACCTGCTCCACAACGACACCTTCACTCTCTGCCAGTTCGTATTCCGCCGGCGTCGCGCTGATATATATCACCTGACGCGCCAACTCGTGGAATTCTTCAAACGTCAAGGGACGGTTGTCCAAAGCGGCCGGGAGCCGGAACCCGTAATTCACCAAGGCCTCCTTCCTCGACCTGTCCCCGCCATACATGGCATTAATTTGGGGCACGCTGACATGACTTTCGTCAATCACAATCAAAAAGTCCTTGGGAAAGAAGTCTAAAAGACAATACGGCCGTGTACCTGGTTCGCGTCCGTCGAAATAGCGGGAATAATTCTCGATACCGGAACAATGGCCCAACTCGCGGATCATTTCGATGTCGTAGCTGACCCGTTCTTGCAGTCTTTTGGCTTCCAGCGTCTTGCCCTGCTCGGTAAAAAGCTCCACTTGGGCCACGAGATCGTCCTGTATTTTCCGTATCGCCAACTCCTGGGTTTCTTTGGAGGTCAGGAATAAGTTTGCGGGGTATATCTTATACTCATCAAACGTAGCCATGCGCGTGCCGCTCAGAGCATCCACCTCCTCAATGCCGTCTACTTCGTCTCCCCAAAACGTGATACGCAACAGCTCGTCGGCATAAGCAAGATAAACGTCGACCGTATCCCCGCGCACGCGGAAATCGCCGGCTTTGGGCGCGACATCGTTCCGCGTATAAAGGCTATCTACCAGCCGGCGCAACAGCACGTTCAGGGCCAACTTCATCCCTACCCGCAAAGCTATCACATTCTCGTAAAAGGCGGCCGGATTACCCATGCCATAAATACAGGAGACCGAGGAAACCACGATTACGTCATTGCGTCCTGAAAGCAAGGCTGAGGTGGCAGCCAGCCGCAGCTTGTCGATTTCCTGATTAATGGCCAAATCTTTCTCAATATAAGTATCGGTTGCCGCTATGTAGGCCTCTGGCTGGTAATAATCATAATAGGATACATAATATTCCACCGCATTATTCGGGAAAAAGCCCTTAAACTCCGAATAAAGCTGCGCCGCCAAAGTCTTGTTATGGCTCAACACCAAAGTCGGCTTGTTAACTTGCGCGATTACATTGGCTACGGTAAATGTCTTGCCCGAACCGGTCACCCCCAACAAGGTCTGCGCCGGCGTACCTGCCTTGACGCCTGCGACAAGCTGGCGAATGGCTTCCGGCTGGTCGCCCGTTGGCTGGTAATCCGAGTGCAATTCAAATCTGTTCATGCTACTTCCCCGACAAAATCGGTTGCAAAGATAGGATTTTTGCACGAATCTGCGTTGTAGCGAATGGAAATACACAAGCTGCCTGACACCGCAAAAATGGCAAGAACGGCCAAAACCAAAAAAGAGCAAAGCCCTCAGAGGGCTTTGCTCTCACCTTAACGGAGTGATTCCGCAGGGATTCGAACCCTGGACCCACGCCTTAGAAGGGCGTTGCTCTAATCCAACTGAGCTACGGAACCTTTTCTGTCTGATTTGGAATGCAAAGATACATAAATCCGTGCATTCATGCAAGCCAAGCGGCGAGGCAGTCTTCATTTTCCTGCATCTCCGGCTTTGACAGCCGCATCCGCCCCGCGTTATGGTTTTACTCCGCGTTGCTGCCGGTGCGGGCGAATACGGGATAAAGATACTCGAACTGAAAACTCTGCCCTTTGGAAGAGGGGAACTGGCTACGCAAATCCACGTCGCGCCGGTTCTTCAAATGATTGACTATCTTGTTATAGCAGTCTTGTCCGCTCCGGGCCTTTACATAAGCTGTAAACGGAGTGTCCTGATATTGGAACTTCGTCGTGTTGGGAATCTGTATAACGCGCTTGAACACGATATGCCCTTTGTACCACCCGACCCTTTCCTCGGCCAGCTGAGCCATCTTCATTTCTTTCTTCGTGTACGACTCGCTGCGCACCGGCGGTGCTGCCGCCGGTTTACGATGGGCCTTGAACTCTGCCAAAGTGGAAGCGGAGGTTTTAATCAATATAAAATAAACGCGCGGACGGATCTTATAGCGTTTCGGATACGGCATGTCACCCTTCACGTAGGCATTCATGTCAGCTATCAACTCGTTCGTCAGATGAATGTCGGGAATAGAAGAAAGGAAATCTATTAATTCATCAAAACTATGGACCACCGTATCTTGATCGAAATATCTCGCGTAAATATTCATCGTCTAATCTTTTATCAACAGAATCAAGATGCAAGGTAAGCGTAAAGTAAACCTCGAGCCAGCATCTCAGTGTTGCTCGCAAAGAAAAAGAGCGGAAAACGAGACTCGAACTCGCGACCCCAACCTTGGCAAGGTTGTGCTCTACCAACTGAGCTATTTCCGCAAAAGAAGTGAAGAGGAGGAGACTCGAACTCCCACGACACAATTGTCACTACCCCCTCAAAGTAGCGCGTCTACCGATTCCGCCACCTCTCCAGTTTCTTCTGACTTCATTCATGTGTGCCCAGAACAGGACTCGAACCTGCACGTCATTGCTAACACTAGTACCTGAAACTAGCGCGTCTACCATTCCGCCACCTGGGCTCCTGAATAAGTCTGTCTCAATATTTCAGAGCGGAAAACGAGACTCGAACTCGCGACCCCAACCTTGGCAAGGTTGTGCTCTACCAACTGAGCTATTTCCGCTGATGTAGCGTTTTCTCTCAAACGCGGTGCAAAGATAGGACTAATTATTAAACCGGCAAACTTTTCAACCGAAAATTTGCAGTCCAAGCATGAAAAAACGGTGAAAGAGCCGGCGGGAAACGGGCCTTAGCCCCGTTCGTACGCCAATAGGGCAAAAAAATCCGGGGAGTAACGGTGTTTCCGTTTTCCCCGGATTTTTACTGGATTTCCATATTTGCGTCCTGACGCGAATACGCATCACAGGATGTTCAGTTCGCGGAACACTTTGGTCAGCGCAGTGACGGCGCGGTCGACCTGTTCCTTTGTGTGGGTCGCCATAAGGGCCACGCGGACCAGCGTGTCCTGTGGCGCGCAGGCGGGAGGTATCACCGGATTGATGAAGACGCCTTCATCGAAGGCCCGTGCCGTGGCCAGGAAGGTTTTTTCCGTGTCGCGCACGTAGAGGGGAATGATGGGCGACTGCGTGTCGCCAATCTCGAAGCCGGCCTCGCGGAAACGGGCGAGGGCATAGTTGGTTACATCCCACAGACGCTGGATGCGTTCCGGTTCAGACTGGATGATGTGGAGCGCCTCCATGGCGCAGGCCGTGGCGGCCGGTGTATTGGATGCACTGAAGATGTAGGTCCGGGAATTATGACGCAGCCAGTTGATGATGGGTTTGTCTGAAGCGATGAAGCCGCCGATGGAAGCCAGCGATTTGCTGAACGTACCCATAATAAGGTCTATTTCGTCCGTCAGCCCGAAATGGTCGCAGACGCCCCTGCCCTGCCGTCCGAAGACGCCGATGCCGTGTGCCTCGTCTACCATGATCGACGCGTTGTACTTATGCTTCAGCCTGACGATTTCGGGCAAATTGGCCAAATCGCCTTCCATGGAAAACACGCCGTCCACCACAATCAGCTTCACTGCCTCGGGAGCGCACTTCTGCAACTGGCGCTCCAAGTCGGCCATATCGTTGTGTTTATATTTCAAGGAAGTGGAGAACGACAAGCGTCGTCCGTCGACGATGGAAGCGTGGTCACGGTCATCGCAAATGATGTAGTCCTCGCGGCCGGTCAGGCAGGCCAGGACGCCGGAATTCACCGTGAAGCCGGTAGAGAAGCACAAGGCTTCGTCCTTACCGACAAAAGCGGCCAGCTCTTTTTCAAGCTGCACGTGCAAATCCAACGTGCCGTTCAGGAAACGTGAGCCGGCACAGCCGGCACCGTATTTGCGGAGCGCCCTTACGCCCGCTTCGACGACGCGTTCGTCGCCCGTCAGTCCGGTATAGGCGTTCGACCCGAACATGAGGACCTTGTGTCCGCCCATCTCGACTTCCGTCCCTTGCTTTCCTTCGATTTCCCGAAAATAAGGGTAAACGCCTTGGGCCATATATTCCTGCGGCGTCGTGTACTTAGTTAGTCTGTCTTGTAAAATACCCATGTTCAAACATTTGAATGGGGCTTCCGGCAACCTCAGAGGCGGGTGCCTCGCATCCCAGTCTTAAAAACTGGGCAAAGATACATATTTTATAATTAACGAGGTTTTTTTGCACTGATTTTTTCGGAAACGACCGTGAGATTCGGCTTTTCCGCCGCCCGGTATCTCGTGAATATTCCTTATCTTTGCAATTCTAATTCTGTCCTTATGAAAAAACGTATCCTGTTTGTCATCAATCCCATCTCCGGTACGGGCCGCAAAGAGTCTATCCCGGAAGAGATTGAGAGATACATTGACACGTCGCATTATGAATATGCTATCCGGATGACAGAATATGCAGGCCACGCTACGCTGCTGGCCAAAGAGGCCATCCGGAAAGGATATGATACGGTCGTTGCCGTCGGCGGCGACGGGACTATCAATGAAGTGGCACGCGCCGTAGTCCACACCCCGACAGCTTTGGGCATAATCCCCTGCGGTTCGGGCAACGGGCTGGCCCGCCACTTGCAAATCCCGCAAAACGTGCGTCGCGCCATTGAAATCATTAACCAGGATACCATACATTGCCTGGACTACGGCCGTATCAACGGGCATCCCTTCTTCTGCACTTGCGGAATGGGCTTCGACGCCTTCGTCAGCATGAAATTCGCCGAAGGGAAAAAAAGAGGGCTGCTGCAATATGTCAAGGACACGGTGAGCATAGGGCTCAAATATAAGCCGGAGACCTATATTATAGAAGACGAATACGGGACGGAGAGGCATGAGGCATTTCTCATCACTTGCGCCAACGCCTCGCAATATGGAAACAACGCGTACATCGCCCCCGGCGCCTCCATGAAAGACGGGCTGATGGACATCATCATTATCAAGCCTTTCAAGACCTTGGAAGCAGCCCAGGTAGCCATACAGATGTTCAACAAAACCTTATTGAGCAACAGCCATGTAGAGATGTTCAAAGCCAAAAAGGTACACATCACGCGGCCTGGCGACGGGGTCGTACATTGCGACGGCGACCCCATACTGATGGGCAAAAACATAGACGTAGTCCTCATTCAGCACAGCTTCAATATCGTAGTCAATCCCGAAGCGCATAATAAGAAGAAAAGTTTTCTGCAAGACATCGCGGACAACGTGACTTTAAGTCTGCGCCCGTTCTTATCCCAAATACGCGAGACAGCCGACGGGGAAACCGACACTTTTAACCTGAACCGCTTCGTCAAAGCACAAGACGGCATCTATACCTATGCCTGCAACGAAATCCGACAGGGCTACAAGCATACGCACTGGATGTGGTACATTTTTCCACAGCTCCGCGGACTGGGACGAAGCGCCGCCTCAAATTATTACGGTATTTCCGGACTTCAAGAAGCAGAAGCGTATCTGTCTCACCCCGTTCTCGGAAAACGGCTCATAGACATCTCGCGGCAGCTGTTGGAAATCGAGGACAAGACGGCTACGGGCATTTTCGGCTACCCGGATTGCATGAAGCTCAAGTCCTGCATGACGCTCTTCGAAGCTGCTGACAAAACAAACGGCGTATTCAGCGAGGTATTGGCAAAGTATTATGACGGGCAACGCTGCCAGTACACGCTTCAACGGATTGCGGAAGAGCAATCCGCGCCTACTTCTCCACCGCCCTCCTCCAACTGACCGGCTTTCAGCAATGCGTGCCACAAATGCCGGCGATAGTCGGGACTGATTTTTTCCATAGCTTCCATGACAGAAGCTATGGAGGTGCGGTTCGTGACCCGGTCATAAGGGCATGATTTCACCATCCGCGGATAACTACGCAGCTCGGCCCAAGCAGTCAAATCGGCCTCGCCCACCATACAAAGCGGGCGAATCAGCGTAACGGGGAATTTACTCATGGACAGCTTGGCCGGCATTGTAGAGAACGTACCGGAAAAGGTCAAGTTCATTAATGCTGTGCGCAGGATGTCGTCTTGATGATGGCCCAAGGCTATTTTATTGCATCCCAATGTCTGTGCTGTGTCGAACAGCAACTTGCGCCGATGCCACGAACATAAGAAACACGGAGAACGCCGCCCTTTGCGGTCCGGCTCGAAATGCCCGTCCTTCACGAGAAATGGCACGCCGGCACTTTCAGCCATACGTTCCAGTCCTGCCAGGTCTGAGGCATAATCCACGTTCTCCATGCGGACATGCACAGCCGTCAGCCGGAAGCACGCATTGCGGTTGCGCCGCAGCGTGGCCAGCAGTTCCAGCAAGGCCATGGAATCTTTTCCCCCGGAAACGGCCACAAGGATATGGTCGCCGGAATTGATCAACGAGAAGGCCCGAATGCCCTCCGAGAAATGCCGCCATACCCGCCGTCCCAAACGCTTGCCATCGCAACTTCTCTCTTTATCCGCGTCCACCCTGAGCTTATTTCATGAATACAAAATATACGGCCGCCGCCAAGCAGGCAAAGGCCGCCACATGGTTCCAGCGGAACGCCTGCTGCTGGAACAGCATTGTGGCTATCACCGTAAAGACAAGCAGGGAGACGACCTCCTGGATTACCTTCAACTGGACTAATGTAAAAGGCCCGCCGTTTTCGACGAAGCCCAGGCGATTGGCCGGCACCTGGCAGGAATATTCAAATAGAGCGATACCCCAGGAAAGCAGGATAATGCCTATCAAGGGCCAGTTGCGGGTCGTTCCCATTTGCTGCAACTTCAAGTGACCGTACCAAGCGAACGTCATAAAAACGTTCGAACATACCAATAATAATATCGTATATAAACCTTTCATCTTTGCGTCAACTTTTCTTCTGACTGAATCAAAAGGAGCGGCTTACTAATCTTCCGCTTCTCCGGAAACGGGAGGAAGTTCGATTTCCGAAACTACTTTCTGCCAATACGCCCGTACATCCTTCCAATGATAGAACGGGAACACATCCGTTGCCAGCGGCAGCCTGGCCTCGCGCTCATTAAGCAGGATGCGGACCAGGATATCCGCACTGCCAGCTTTCCGATAGAAAGCCACTTGTACGTTACCGCACATCGGGATGATGCGGTACGTGCGGTAAGTATCGGCTATTTTCTCCCATTCCTCGGTCGGCGTCTGCAAATCGTCCAACCCCATCAGGGCGGCCAGGGGCGCCAGGTTTGTGTCGTGGCCGTAACGGAGTGTGACCGCCGGTCTGCCCGAAGCGATGACCGTATCGGCTGTCGTCACGAAATTCTTCAGCAGATTGCGTTCCAACTCATACATTTTTCCGCCGCTCAAAGGCGACGGGCCTTTCTCGTAATACCACTCGAAGTTATTGCGTTGCCATAAATCGTAGATTTCTTCAGGGGTAAAAAGGAATGAAAGGTCATAGGTGGCATAACTGCTCTGGCTGATGCCATAAAGTTCGAACAAATCCATCATCAGTTCCTGCGGCTTCACGTTCAGTCGGGAAACTGCCGACGTGTCCGTAAAAAGCCGGGCCATCAGGCGGGCCGGATGCACGTAAGCGCTATCCGCCAAGCGGTAAACCGCTTTTGCATTCCCCAAGTGCTCCGCTTCGTACTCCGGATTCTTGTACTTTATATAATATGCGTCGTGCTGGCTGGCATCCTGCGTGATGACCAGCCCCGGACACAGGCGGGCCAGTTCCACGCAGGCGGAAGCCATCGAGAGAAATGCGCGCGTCTTGTAGGTGGAGCGGGCGTCCACGTGCACGCCGTCCCTGAACACTTCCGGGTAGTGCTCCACCATGCGCCGTGCCAGTTCGCGATGCTGCGCAGCTCCTTTTGCGGTCAGTTCACCATAGCGTCCGTCGGCCTCGCGCTTCATCCTGCGGGCCAAATCCAGCGTCCGCAACCCGTCCCGCGTAAGGCAGCCGGCCTCCGCAGCCCGCGCCAGGACCTGAATGGGACGGGCATATTTTTCGGCATCGGTCAGATAGCGCGAACCATGCCGGGCAAAGACCGATACATAAAAAGGCGCATAGCCCGCCGGCGCCGCCGTCAAAGGCGCCCTGGGAGCCTCGTAAGCATAATACTTCCCGGCGGCAAGAGCCGGCTTTGCCGCCAGCTCTTCGCGGGCGCTCTGAGCCACGACACGAGCGGCAGACGACAAAGCCAATAGGAATAGAAGGGTATAAATTGTTTTCAACATGGCGTTTCCGCTTAAACCGGCTGCAAATTTACGTTTTTTCCGAACTCTGACAGAAGCATGCCGCGCATTAATTTTTTTTCAGGAACACGGCTTCGGCAGAACGCTTTTCCGGAAACGGATGCGGCGGCAGAAAACCTGCCGCCGCATCCGTATATATTGTCTTCAAACGTAAAAGGCTACTCCCACTCAATAGTCGAAGGCGGTTTTGAAGAGATGTCATAGCATACGCGGTTCACGCCTTTCACATGGTTAATAATGTCATTGCTGACCTTGGCCATGAACTCATAGGGCAAATGTGCCCAGTCTGCTGTCATGGCGTCCGTGCTGGTCACCGCCCGCAGCGCCACGGCGCGCTCATACGTGCGCTCGTCGCCCATCACGCCTACGCTCTTGATGGGCAGGAGAATGACGCCGGCCTGCCACACCTGGTCGTACAGGCTCGTCTTCTTGCCGTCCGGCCCGGCTGTTTTCCACTCGCGCAGCCCGCGGATGAATATGTCGTCCGCGTCCTGGAGTATGCGTACCTTCTCCGGTGTAATGTCGCCCAGAATGCGCACGGCAAGCCCGGGTCCGGGGAACGGATGGCGCGTGATCAGATGTTCCGGCATTCCCAATTGCCGCCCTACGCGGCGCACCTCGTCCTTAAAAAGCCAACGAAGCGGCTCGCAGAGCTTCAGGTTCATCTTTTCGGGCAACCCGCCCACGTTGTGGTGGCTCTTGATTACCTTACCCGTGATGTTCAGGCTCTCAATGCGGTCCGGATAGATGGTGCCCTGCGCCAGCCAGCGGGCATCGGCGATCTTGCGGGCTTCGGCCTCAAACACGTCGATGAAGCCCTTGCCAATGATTTTACGTTTCTGCTCAGGGTCCGTAACGCCGGCCAGCTCTGCGAAAAACTTCTGGCTGGCGTCCACCCCGACCACGTTCAACCCGAGGCATTCGTAGTCGTGGAGCACGTCGCGGAACTCGTTCTTACGCAGCATGCCGTGGTCCACGAAGATACACGTCAGCCGTTTCCCGATGGCACGGTTCAGGAGCACGGCGGCCACCGAACTGTCCACGCCGCCCGAAAGGCCCAGGATGACGCGGTCCTCGCCCAACTGTTCGCGCAGTTCGGCCACCGTGGCGTCCACAAACGAGGCCGCGCTCCAATCCTGCCGGCTTCCGCAGACGCCGACCACGAAGTTACGCAGCAACTGCGTACCCTGCAAGCTGTGGAACACCTCCGGATGGAACTGCACGCCCCAAAGCGGTTCGCCCTCTGCCTGATAAGCGGCATACTGCACCTTGTCCGTCGAAGCGATGCAACGGAATCCTTCCGGGAGAGCCGTAATCGTATCGCCGTGGCTCATCCAGACCTGGGAATGGTCCGAAAAACCTTCGAACAGCGGGTTCTCCTTATCTATATATGCCAACTTGGCACGTCCGTACTCCCGGCTGCCGGCCGGCTCCACCTTGCCGCCATAAGTCTGGGCCATATACTGCGCGCCGTAGCAGATGCCCAGGATGGGCAGCCGCCCGCGGATATGGGACAAATCCACACGAAACGCCTCGGGGTCGTACACACTGTACGGCGAACCGCTCAGAATCACGCCAATCACCGACGGGTCGTCCGCCGGAAACTTGTTGTAGGGCAAGATTTCGCAGAACGTATCCAGCTCGCGCACCCGACGGCCGATAAGCTGCGTAGTCTGCGACCCGAAATCAAGAATGATAATTTTTTGTTGCATCTACACTCGGTTTTCTATGGTAGGGAATGTGCAAAAGTAAAAAAATAGCCGTTCCGCTCCAAGGAAAATCCGGCTTCTTTTCACACCTTCCGCCCTATCGCACACTCGGCCTATGGCAGGAAAGACGGGGATAAGCCCCGTGCGGACAGGCCTTATCCCCGTCGCTTGCCCCGTAACCGGCAAAGCCGCGAAGGCAGACCGCCGGCCTTTCACCTCATATTTTCAAACTCCAGTTGACAGTCGTGCGCGTTCGGTGGCCGCACCGCATACAAGCCTTCCCGAGTGTGCAAAAACGTAACCCAACTTTTAATTTTTTTATACGAGGAATATGCCACGGGAAGAAAAGGATTTTGTATTTTTGCGGTGCGTTTGAGGGCAGGAAGTGCTTAGCCCGTAGCCCTGCGCACGAAGGAACAGACAAATACATCAACCACTATATTTATTAATAAAGTTATGATCAAAGTAGGTATTAACGGTTTCGGTCGCATTGGCCGTTTCGTATTCCGCGCTGCCCAGAACCGTAGCGACATTCAGATTGTAGGTATCAACGACCTCTGCCCGGTAGACTACCTGGCTTACATGCTGAAGTACGACACGATGCACGGTGC
Organism: uncultured Prevotella sp.; assembly: GCA_902464615.1. Lineage (GTDB taxonomy): Bacteria > Bacteroidota > Bacteroidia > Bacteroidales > Bacteroidaceae > Alloprevotella. The sequence continues at coordinate 48,225 of CABQKA010000005.1, forward strand.
TTTCTCCGGCACTATCGAGGCTGACGTAGAGAAGAGCGAGCTGATCGTAAACGGCCAGCACATCCGCGTAACCGCCGAGCGCAACCCGGCCGACCTGAAGTGGGACGCCGTAGGTGCTGAATACGTTGTTGAGTCCACCGGTCTCTTCCTGACGAAGGAAAAAGCCCAGGCTCACATCCAGGCCGGTGCCAAGTACGTCGTAATGTCCGCTCCTTCCAAGGACGACACCCCGATGTTCGTATGCGGCGTAAACTTCGACAAATACGAGAAGGGCACCCAGTTCGTTTCCAACGCATCCTGCACGACGAACTGCTTGGCTCCTATCGCTAAGGTCCTGAACGACAAGTTCGGCATCGTGAACGGTTTGATGACGACGGTACACTCCACAACCGCTACCCAGAAGACGGTTGACGGTCCTTCTCTGAAAGACTGGCGCGGTGGCCGTGCTGCCAGCGGCAACATCATCCCCTCCTCCACGGGCGCTGCCAAGGCCGTAGGTAAGGTTATCCCCGAACTGAACGGCAAGCTGACGGGTATCTCCATGCGTGTGCCGACGCTCGACGTTTCTGTTGTCGACCTGACGGTGAACCTCGCCAAGCCCGCCACGAAGGAAGCCATCTGCGCTGCCATGAAGGCAGCCTCCGAAGGCGAACTGAAAGGCGTACTCGGCTACACGGAAGACGCTGTCGTTTCCTCCGACTTCCTCGGCTGCACGCTGACGTCCATCTTCGACGCCAACGCCGGTGTTTACTTGACCGATACCTTCGTTAAGGTTGTTTCCTGGTACGACAATGAGATCGGCTACTCCAACAAGGTGCTCGACCTCATCGCCCACATGGCCAAGGTAAACGGCTAATCTGAACAACCCTACTCAACCTTTTTGAACGGCTGCGGAAATTCTCCGCAGCCGTTTTTTCCGTTTTCTACATTTATTCTTTGGGGGAGGGGCGAAAAATGATATATTTGTGCCGCATAAAAGAATTGCAAACTTAACGCGCAGAAGCCATGAAAAGATTGCAGACTGGAATCGCGCTGCTTCTCTGCCAGATGTTGCCCACGGGCCTTACGCCCCCAGCCTGTACCACAACGGAGCACCCGTAGACCATATCTCCCTCGGTTATGCCCAGGGAGGTTACGCCGAAAAATTCGAGCGCCCTTCCTCATCGCCATGGACGGAGGCACCGTGGCCTACTGTTTCAACTTCAATTATCTGGAAAGAATGGAGTTCCTGCAGACCACGGCCCCCGAACTGGACAATCAGGACGTGACGGTGGCCAACCTGTATTTCCCCAAATAAGCCGCCTTGAGAATATAACAAAGACCGGACACCGCTATACATACCTGCGGGGCCAAGCCCTTTGCACAAGCCGTCTGGACACGCGCATCCTTATGATATAAACATTCTCAGCCCACCCATCCCATGACCGTACGACACGAAGAAAAGAGCAAAAAATTTCTGACCGAAGTAGACGGCATCGAGGCCTACGCTTCCTACGAACTCCATTACGGCGGTCTGGACATCCGCCACACACGGGTGCCCCGCGCCATTGGTGGAAGAGGAGTTGCGGCCGCTCTGGTCAAAGCCGCCTACGACTATGCGCTAGCGCAAAACCTGACCCCGATGGCCACATGCTCCTACGCCGCGCTATGGCTTCGCCGCCACCCGGAATACCACGGAACTACCAGTCCGGACTACACCGGCGGGGACTCCTGCGCTTTGTAAACTACACGCCCCAGCCGCAATATAGCAGAGCCCAAGGCATTTTCTGCAGCCGGCACACAAAGAAAAGAAAGATATTTTACCTGCTGGAAACAACTTTTTTCAGTCCTAATTTTGTAACTTTGCGTGCTATGCAGGACTTTGACCTCATTACCATCCTTGGCCCCACAGCTTCCGGTAAAACAGCCTTCGCCGCACGGCTTGCCTACGCGCTCGACGCTGAAATCATCAGCGCCGACAGCCGGCAAGTGTACAGGCGTATGGATTTGGGCACAGGAAAAGACTTGGCGGACTATATGGTAGAAGGAAAAGCTATCCGCTATCACCTCATTGACATCGCTGAGCCAGGTACGAAGTATAATGTCTACGAATACCAGCACGACTTCCTTAAAGCCTACGAAGACATTCGCCGGCGGGGCAAGCGGGTCATCGTCTGCGGCGGCACCGGCCTATACTTGGAAAGCGTGCTGCGTGGATACCGGCTTAGCCCCGTCCCCCAAAACCCGGAACTGAGAGCACAGCTGGAAGGAAAGACACTGGCAGAACTGACGGAACTCCTGAAAACGTATAAAACGCTGCACAACACGACTGACGTGGACACGGCGCAACGGGCCATACGCGCCATTGAAATTGCGGAGTTCTACCGCAAGACACCCGTGGAAGAACGGCCATTCCCTCTGCTGAAAAGCGTAACGATAGGCATTGCCGTGGACCGGGAGACACGGCGGGAACGCATCTCCCGCCGGCTGCGTCAACGCCTTCAGGCAGGCATGGTAGAAGAAGTACGCCGCCTGCTGGACGAAGGAATCTCCGCCGAAGACCTGCTCTATTATGGATTGGAATACAAATATCTCACGCTGTATGTCACGGGGCAGATAACCTATGAAGAAATGTCCCGCCTGCTGGAAATCGCCATACACCAGTTTGCCAAACGGCAGATGACCTGGTTCCGGGGTATGGAACGCCGTGGGACAGAAATCCACTGGGTGAGCAATCCTCCTACGGACTTGCTGCAACTGCGGCCATATCTGGAACACTGCGGACTGCCCGACGTGGCACAACTCATCCATATACCATAAAAATTCATGGAACAGACACCACCGCGTAAAGCCACGTCGTTTCAAGGCATAGATGAAGAACGCCTGGGTCTGATATACAGTCCCAAGCCAGGAAAAAGGAAACGCTGGAAACATATCCTGCGCTACCTGGAACAACGTGGGGCCGTTTTTGATCATGTAAAAAGTGAAAATTCCGCTGACGTAGAGCGCCTGGCCGCAATGATGACCCGTAGCGGATATCGCACCATCATCATTGCAGGAGGCGACGCGGCCCTGAACTTTGCAATTAACGGCATCATGAACACTCCGTCGCCTAACGGAACCCACCCGGCTTTAGGAGTTATCCCGATGGGATATGCCAACGATTTCGCCCGTTTCTGGGGATTCAAGTCCTCTGATTACCACCTTACAGTCGACAGCCTGCTGGCTCACCGGACAAGACGCATTGACGTGGGCTACGTAACGCCGGAGACCGCCGACGCCACACCACATACCCCGCTTTACTTTCTGAACTGCGTCAATATCGGAGTAGCCGCGTCCATAGTGAACCTAAGACATTGGACACGCAGCTTCTTAGGACTGCGCACGCTCTCGTACATGGTGTCAGCCTTTCTGCTCATTTTCCAACGAATGAATTTCAAGTTAGAAATCGCGACAGGCGGCGACCACTTCAAACGGCGCGCCATGACGCTGTGCATCGGTTCGGCACAAGGTTACGGACAGACTCCAAGCGCAGTCCCCTACAACGGACAACTGGACGTAAGCCTTGTAGCTCCGCCCCAATTCACGCAACTGCTACACGGACTTTGGCTGCTACTCACAGGCCGCTTCCTCAGCCACAAAGGCATCAGTGTCTGGCGCAGCAACCGCATAGAAATCCAAGATCTCGACCATGCCGGTTTCAGCTTGGACGGCCGCTTCTGTCCTGTTCAGGCGACCGGACTTCACATCGGCATATCTCCCGAAGAAATTGAATTTCTCATTCCTTGACCCTATCAGACTAAAGAACATCATGAAAACATGCCATATCCTTCTGAGCTGTTTGATGGCTATCATAAGCAATGTTGCCTACGCGCAGAGCATGGACTCAGTCCTCGTTCGCGTGCCACAAAGCGAACTGCCCCTTCTGGAACGCAATCCCAGGTTAGACATGCTTGATTTGTTCAACAGCAACATGGAAGCCAAAGCAGAGAACGCTTTCGGCGGTAATTCCTATTTACTCGAAAAAGATAAGAATCACCTGTTCATCCGGCTTACAGACGTCAGCGACTGGGAAGTGCAGCGCCTAACCCTACAAGAAGACACCATATTCGCCTGCATCCATACAGTGCGCACGCCAGCTGCCGGAAGCACAATACGCTATTATACAGGAAACTGGGAGCCAGACACGAGCTACCAGACAATTGCGCCAGAATTTTCAGCTTTCTGGCAGGCTGGAAACGACAGCCTGTCAGCCGCACGCAAGGAAGAATTACAACGCATAGCCCGCCACTGCCCCATAAGCATACGCTGGGAGAAAGAAAGCGGCCAAGCCGCGCTGTCTTTTCAAGTTTCCACTGCGGCTCTGGCCATAGAAGACCAGGAAGACATAAAAAAATGCTTGCGAAACATTACCGGCCCGGCAGAACAATTCATACGCAAGCGCACCAAGTGACCCCCAGATGCCCACAATATCCCCTCCCATACGATACAGAAATCTTCAGACGTTTGAAACGAGGTCAAAAAATCTTTACTATCTTTGTCTCCGGACAGGTATTACAGCAAAAGTATGACACAGGCACCACTCGACAATTGGCACACATTCGGACTATTTGACCTACCGGAATATTGCGACGAACGCGGTGCTCTTGGCGTAGTGGAAGCAACAGACCGCGCACTTTTCCCTTTCGACGTGAAGCGCATTTTCTGGATACACGATGTCCCTCCCGGGCAAACAAGGGGATGCCACGCTCACCGCAGTTGTGCCGAGGTCTTGGTCGCCCTCAAAGGGAGCATGCAGGCTCACGTCACGGATGGTCAACACTCCGCCACATACCTGTTGGACAATCCCAAGCGCGCCTTGTACATTCCTGCAATGGTCTGGTGCAGCTTTACAGAATTCACACCTGAGTGTCTCTGCCTCTGTCTGGCATCCCATCCGTATGAGCATGAAGGCTACATCAATAGTCTCCCAGACTTCATGAAAGCTGTAAAACGATGAATGCAATACACTACAGGTCGGAACAGGCAGACATTTGGAATGCGTTCGTTAGGAACTCACGTAACGGCACATTCCTCTTTGACCGGGCTTTCATGGAATATCATAGCGACCGTTTCGAAGACGGCTCGTTGCTCTTTTACGCCAACGATGAACTGCGCGCCGTGTTCCCGGCCAACTTGAAACGAAAGGGGGATGAAGTACAATCGCATGGAGGGCTAACCTACGGCGGACTGCTCCTGACGCCCCGTGCTTCCATCCAAGATGCGCGGGAAGCATTCATCGCATTGGCATCCCTTTATCAAAGGGAAGGCTTTCACAGACTGCGTTATAAACCTGTCCCTCATATTTACCATAAATACCCGGCGGAAGAAGACTTATACTGGCTGTTCCGCGCCGAAGCCAGTCTTGCAGAACGCACTGTTTCGACGGCGCTGGACCTCCAGTCTCCCCTATCTCGTGAACTTTGGCATAGAAAACTGAAAAAGAAGGCCACAGAAAGCCTGGTTTTTGAAAAAGACAACCTGAAACAGCTTCCCGAATTCTGGACCATTGTCAACGAGGTACTGTCACAACGCCACCACACAACTCCGGTACACTCCGTCACGGAAATAGAGTTGCTGTCGGGCAGATTTCCAGAAAACATCCACCTTTATACTGCCACAGACCAAGGACGAGTCATTGCCGGATGCCTGGCTTTCGTCACGCAAACGACTTTTCACGTCCAATATATGGAAGCGGGAGAAGAGGGCCGCCAACGACGCGCGCTCGACTGGCTCATCCGCATATTGATACCGCTCGCACGAGAAGCCGGATTGCGCTTTTTCGATTTCGGCATCTCGACCGAAGAAGGCGGAGCCATACTCAACGACGGATTAATTTATCAAAAAGAAGGATTCGGCGGCCGTGCCATTTGCTACGACACCTATACCGTCGAACTTGAAAAGCTATCCGCATTATGAAAGTGCCATTCCTCGATTTGAAAGCAATCAACGCCCGCTTTGAGCCACACCTGAGCGAAACGGCTACGAAGGTAGTGAACGCCGGCTGGTACGTCAACGGCACCTGCTGCAAAGATTTTGAAAAAAGCTTTGCACAATTCATCGGCGTGAACCATTGCATCGGAACAGGGAACGGTCTGGAGGCACTCACGCTCATCATTTTAGCCATGAAGCAGCTGGAAGGCTGGAATGAACAATCTGAAGTCATCGTCCCGGCATTGACATTTATCGCCAGCGCCGCCGCCATCAGCAGAGCTGGCCTGCGCCCGGTTTTCTGCGACGTTGACCATGATTTCGTAATAAGCCCCGAAGAAGTCAAGCGGCACATCACCCCCCACACGCGGGCCATCCTTCCCGTCCATTTATACGGACACATGGCAGACATGGCCGCGCTAAACGAGATAGCCGAGCGCCACCATCTGAAAATCATAGAAGATGCCGCCCAAGCGCACGGTGCATTCTGTGAGGAAACAAAAGCTGGAAACTGGGGCGACGCCGCAGCATTCAGTTTCTATCCCACCAAAAACCTCGGGGCCTTGGGAGACGGAGGGGCTGTAACAACGAATGACCCGCGGCTTGCCGAAAGGATAAGAATGCTTGCCAACTATGGCGCACTGCAAAAATATCATCATGAACAAATCGGAGAAAACAGCCGCCTTGACGAAATCCAGGCGGCCTTCCTGACCCAAAAACTTCCAAGCCTGGATGAAGACAACCGGAAACGGCAAAAGATTGCGCAGATTTACATGAATGAAATCCGGAATGACAGGGTCAGCACTCCATATTCCTGCGACGCAAAAGCCAGCGTATTCCACATTTATCCGGTCACGACTCCTCACCGCGATAAGCTTCAACGATATATGGCACAGGCCGGCATAGAAACGCTCATACATTACCCGCTGGCCTTACATCAGCAAAAGGCCTATGCCGCATACCGCCATCTTCACTTCCCCAACGCGGAAAGATGGGCCGCCGAAGAGCTCAGCCTGCCCATGAGTCCCGTCATGACGGAGGAAGAAGCCCACTACGTAGCCACTACTATTAACCATTTCAGCTTATGACGTTAGACATCCTCATCTGTTCCTTAAACAAAGGCATCGTGCGTATCGACGACTTGCTTTTGCCCCAACGGAATGACATACGCTATGTCATTTCGTACCAATACACTGATGAACGATATCTGGATTTAATCCCGGAAAGGCTCAAGAACCGCCCGGATGTCCGGCTATACAAATATCACGGCCAAGGACTTTCCGCCAACCGTAACCTGGCAATGGAAAAAGCTACCGCCGAACTCGTCATGTTTGCTGATGACGACACGCACATCATCCCCGAAGCCGTCGACAAGGTATTCAGCATCTTCGAAGAGCGGCCGAAACTGGATGTCGCATTCTTCTGTGCCAGCACCTATACAGGAAAATCCTTGAAAGACTATCCGAAGGATGAATTTGACATTGTCAGGATGCCGCACCAATATTCCATCTCCACCATCGAAATGGTTTGCCGCCGCGCCAGCGTACAAGGCATCGTGCGCTTTGACGAACGCTTCGGCTTAGGCACGAAGTTCCTCACCTGCGGTGAAGAGGAAATCTGGATGGAAGATGCGTTGCGTGCCGGACTAAAAATGCGGTACTTTCCCATCAAGACGGTAGAGACATCGACAATGTTAAAGAAATCCATGATATACGTGGACGCTGGCGTGCAGCGCAGCCGCGGCGCCTTTACCTACTACATGTACGGGCAACGCGCCTGGTGGATATGCTTCCGTTTTGCCCTGAAGTCCGCGTCCGCACGGATGTGCCATTTCTGGCCCATGATGCGCCACCTGAGCGAGGGCATCAGATACATGCGCCGCACGTCATAGCCCCACCATGCCTGTCTTAGAATTACTCATCTGTACCATCGACGACGGCATACATGCCATTCCGTCTATCTTACTTCCCCGGCGGGCATACGTGCGCTATCTGGTATCCTGGCAACAGGCGCGCCTCAAAGGCAGCCCCATCCCCGACGAGCTGAAATACAGGGAAGACGTCCGGGTCTTTACTCTTCAGGGAGAAGGACTTTCCGCAAACCGGAACAATGCACTGGCACACGCTGAAGGCGACATATTGCTTTTGTCCGACGACGACACGCAATACCGCCCGGAATACTTCGACCGTATCCTTCAGGCTTTCGCCGGGCATCCGGAGGCCGATTTCATCTGTTTCCAAGGGCTGGACGAAGCGGGAGAACCCATCCGCCCTTACCCGGAACAGCCCTTCTATTATGCACACCGGCCGTACGGTGTCTACTATTGCTCATGGGAAATAGCGTTCCGCCGCAGCAATTCATTGCCCCGGTTTGACGAACGCTTCGGGCTGAAATCCGCCTACTTGGCTTGCGGAGAAGAAGAAATATTCATTCACGACGCCCATTTGCGCGGAATGCGCATCCTATACTTGCCCATCCCTGTCGTGCAAACGGACAAGGAGACGACAGGCGGCCGCTTTCTCACGTCGCCTGCCGTTCAACGCTCCAAAGGCGCTGTGCTTTGCTACATGCACGGCCCCTTCGGCGCATTGCTCCGATGCGTGAAATATGCCTTGTGCCTGCAAGGAAAAGCCGCACGCCTCAACATCCTGAAAAATCTGACAGACGGCATCCGATACATCAAACGAACCTCACGATGAATTCCGTCAGCGTAGTCATCCCTTTCTATAATAGAGACAAATTCCTAAAACGGACTTTGCTCTCCATCTGGAGACAAACCTACCGCCCCATCGAATTGATTTTAGTGGACAACCTGTCCGACGACCATTCGCTGGAAATCTGCAAAGCCTTTTCTTCGGAATACAATCAGGACGACTTCGTCATCAAAATATTAAACGCACCACGTCGTGGCGCAAGCATCGCAAGAAACGTGGGACTAAGCCAAGCCACCGGACGCTGGATTTCTTTTTTTGACTCGGACGACGAGATGTCTGCCGACTTTCTGGAAAAAATGGTCGGCGTATTGCGCGGCACGGACCTCGACCTATCCGTAGCGGCCACGAAAATGATTTTTCCCGACAATACAGAAAAAGTCAGAAGTGTCTTCTACACCGGCAACGTCACCGACCAGATTCTTGCTGGAATGATTTCCACACAAAGCTGCGTCCTAAAGACCGCATTCGCCAGACATATCGGAGGATGGAACGAACAGTTGACCACGTGGGACGATTGGGAATTCGGCGTGCGGATACTATTGGCACGCCCCCGGTTGAAATGGATGAAAGGAGAGGTGTTTCACCGTATATACCAACACGGAGACAGCATCACCGGGACAAGCATGAGCGGAAATCTGCCCGCCAAATTGCATGCCATCGAAACGGTTGAAAAAGAATGCGGGGAAGACGCCTGCCGGGAAGCAGCCCGCCTGGCGCTCGCCGCACGCAGAATACTGCTCGCCGCCCAAATTGCCAAAGAAAAAGAGATGGCCCATACAACGCGGCTCAGACAAAGCACGATAGGAAGCCAGCAAGGCCGTTTTGCGAAGGCCGTTTTGCAAGTTCTCTATCATTATACCGCGCACGGAGGCAAAGGCGGGTGGTACATTTTCCGGATTTTTCTGCGCGCACTGCACCTCCTTTTCCCCGTCCGCTACCGTTTATAGTCTCCTTTGGCCTCTTCATGCCAGCCGCTCCGGCACTTTTACAGCCCCAGCCTCCTGATGGCTTCGTCAAGGTACTTTTGATATGAAGGCGGAAGTTCTCCCGCGCTTGCCTGCAAGTGTTTCCAAAGCGCGGCCGCAGGTTGATAACAGGCATAATGTGCAAGCATCGCAGCCGTCAAGGCACAGCGTCCGCCACACATCTCGTGATTATCCACAGACACCTGGAATAAAGAGACAGCATAGTCCTCCTGCCCTGCCTCCAGATAAAGTTGGGCGGCCTCGAAGCGCTCGCCCCAATGCTCGCCCCCCAATGCGTTCAAGGACATGAACTGCATGTAGGCGTCCTCATAGTTTCCTGTCCGAATCTGGCAAAAGCCTAAGCGCGCCACGATTTTTTCACGGTCGCGATGCCCCCTAGGGCAATAAATACCGGCATAGGCGTAGCAAGAATTTGCCTTATCGTAGTCGCCACGGGCATAAAGCACGTCTCCGCAATCCTCGCACGTCATATAGTCCTGGCTTTGGATGGCGCTGTACATAATAGCGTCCATGTCGCCGGACTGGTGAGCCTGCACGAACTGCCTCATACGCGACGCTTCGCGGTGGGGGCCTATGGCCAATGCGTATTCGCACGCGTCCAAGGCCGCCGCATAATCCTCCGCACGGAAGCAGCATCCGGCCAACTGTGTCCACAGGTCTTGGTCAAAAGGATTGGCATCCAACAGCTCGTTAAGCAGGCGTCGGGCCTCCGGATACTGACAAGCCACGCTATAACATTCTATTTTCAATGCGATTACCTGTGAGTAATCCGTATAGGACTTATCAATCTTGGCCAGCCACTTCAGGGCGTAAAAAACGTAGCCGAAGTCCCGGAACAGGGCTGCGCAGTCAAAGAGGAAATCAAACTCAGGGAGGTCCAAGATAGCCGGCAGAGAGTTGTGGATAATCTGGTCGGCACGCACCAGGTCGCAGGCACGCACATTGTACTCTACGTCGAAAAGCAAACTGTCATAGCGCGACGGCATGGCCTGCTTGCGCTCTTTTTTTGCCGTAGCCCAGTCGCCGTCATCGGCAGCCCAATGCGCGCGCGTCAGGATTACTTCCGGATTGTCCGGATCGTGCTGTTCGGCAGCGCGGCGGCACAACTCCGCCTCGAAGTCCATTCCGGCACGGGAATAATAATCCATCAGATCCAACAAGTCGTAAGCGTCCATGTCCGGCAACCGCGTACCGCCCCACTTACGCTCGAACTCATCGGCCAAACTTTCCAATTCTTTCTTTCTGTCCATATCGGGTTCGGTCTTGCCCTGTAAAAAACGGGCTGTTCCCCCCTTGAGGAAGGAACAGTTGCCGTTTACTTTTTTCGATTGATGACGCAGGCTTGTATGCCTGGAATTTAATGCTTTGCCCATCCGTCCTTCAGACCAACAGTCCGGTTAAAGACGGGATGCTCCGGTGTGAAGTTCTTGTCATAAGTAAAATATCCGATACGCTGGAACTGCAAATAGCGGTTTTCCCGGTGCGTAATTGCAAACTGCTCCACGTAGCACGTTTTCAAAACCGTCAAGGAATCAGGATTCAGCAATTCGCGGAAATCGCGCTCGTCGGCCGACGGATTTTCCACCGTAAACAGGCGGTCATAGAGTCTGACTTCTGCCGGGATGCTGTGAGCCACGCTGACCCAGTGCAGTGTGCCTTTGACCTTACGGTTAGCCCCTTCCAGACCGCTGCGGCTCGAAGGGTCATATTCGCAATATATTTCTTCTACGACACCGTCGTCATTTTTCTTACAGCCTGTGCATTTGACAATATAGGCGTTTTTCAGACGGACTTCCTTACCGGGCACCATACGGAAGAATTTTTTCGGCGCGTCCTCCATAAAGTCGTCGCGCTCTATCCAGAGTTCGCGGCTGAACGTGATGGCATGCGTGCCTTCCTCTGGGCGTTCCGGATTGTTGACGGTCTCCATTTCCTCCGTCTGTCCCTCCGGATAATTAGTAACGATGAGTTTCACCGGATGGATAACAGCGGAAACACGCAGTGCCCTGGCGTTCAAGTCTTCGCGGGCGGCTGCCTCCAGCATGGCGTAATCGTTCAAGGCGTCGAACTTCGTATAGCCGATCATGTCGATAAACTTGCGGACGGCTTCGGGAGAATAGCCCCGACGCCGCAAGCCGCAGATGGTCGGCATACGGGGGTCGTCCCATCCGTCTACCAGATGCTCCTGTACAAGAGCCAGCAACTTGCGCTTGCTCATCACGGTGTAGGTCAGATTCAGACGGTTGAACTCATACTGCCGGGGACGGTTGTCTTCCAAATTTTTTCCTTCCTTCAGCTCGTCAATAAAGTAGTCGTACAAAGGACGGTGCGGGACAAACTCCAACGTGCAGATGGAATGGGTTACTCCCTCAAAATAGTCGCTTTGGCCGTGGGCGAAATCATACATCGGATAAGCCTTCCACTTGTTGCCTGTACGGTGATGCTCCTTATTAATGATACGATACATCACCGGGTCGCGGAAATGCATGTTGGGATTGGCCATATCTATCTTGGCCCGCAAGACCATGGAGCCTTCTGGCAGCTCGCCGGAATTCATCTTTTCAAAAAGGCGCAGGTTCTCCTCCACCGGACGGTTGCGGAACTTACTCTCTACGCCAGGTTGTGTCGGCGTACCTTTCTGCTGAGCAATCTCTTCACTTGTCTGTTCATCAACGTAAGCCTTGCCCTCCTTTATCAGACGGACGGCAAAATCCCACAATTGCTGAAAATAGTCGGAAGCATGGTAAATATTTTCCCACTGGAAGCCTAACCACTGGATGTCCTCCTTGATGGCTTCCACGTATTCCGTATCTTCTTTCTGAGGGTTGGTATCATCGAAGCGTAGGTTGCAGACCCCACCGAACTTCTGTGCGATGCCGAAGTTTATACATACGGCCTTGGCGTGGCCGATATGCAGATAGCCGTTCGGCTCCGGCGGGAAACGGGTTTGCAAACGCCCGCCATTCTTACCTTCCTGCAAATCCTTCGCAACAATCTGTTCTATAAAATTAAGACTTTTCCTCTCGTTGTTTCCAGAATCGGTCATCGTATTTCTCGATTTAGTTTAGTCAATTTGCCATTTCCGAAATAAACTTTATTCGTACCAGGCGAATCTCCTCTTCAGAGTAATCATCGCCCAGCTCATCCACCGCCGTTTCCAAGTCGTCTGTCTCAGACTCTTTGAAATATTGGTAAATATCGCTCACATGGTCTTCGTCCATCACCTCGTCAATAAAATAGTCTATATTGATTTTAGTTCCGGAGTAGACAATAGCCTCCACTTCGTCCAGCAGCTCGTCAAAGTCTATGCCTTTTGCTACTGCGATATCGTCCAAGGCAACCTTCCGGTCTATGCTGTGAATGATGCTCACCTTTATCTTAGACTTGTTGGCGACAGTCCGGATGCGCAAGTCCTCCGGACGTTCAATCTCATTTTCTTCGCAATGACGTTTTATCAGTTTACAGAATTCCTCCCCGTACCGTTTCGCCTTACCGGCACCCACTCCTGGAATATTCTGCAACTCCTCCAAGGTCTGAGGATAAATTGTCGCCATAGCTTCCAATGACGTATCCTGGAAAATCACATAGGGAGGCACATCCAAATCTTTACTCATCCGCTTGCGCAAATCTTTCAGCATCTGGTACAATGCGGGATCGACTGTGCAGGCAGCTCCGCTCTGGGGAGGCACGCTCGCTTCCTCGTCGTCAAAATCACGGTCCTCGACTATCATGAACGGCACTGGCTCATCCAAAAAGTTTTTACCTTTCTCCGTCACTTTCAAGACGCCGTAATTGTCCACGTCCTTTTTCAAATATCCTGCGATCTGCGCTTGGCGTATCACGGCATACCAGATCTTTTCTGCGACATCGTCGCCGCAAGCGAACTCCTTCAAATCGTTATGCTTGTGCGCGCACACCTCGTCTGTCGCGCGACCTATGAGAATATCCTTGATGTAATCATCCCTAAAGTTTTCCTTCGTTGCAATGATGACCTCGAGTACTTTACATAAATAGTTACTAGCCTCCACTTGTTTCTTAGGATTTAAGCAGTTATCACAATTTCCACAGTTTTCTACCGGATACTCTTCCCCGAAATAATGCAGCAGCAATTTTCTCCGGCAAACGGAAGACTCGGCATAAGCGGCGGTTTCTTTCAACAGTTGCCGCCCGATGTCCTGCTCTGCCACGGGCTTCCCTTCCATAAATTTCTCCAATTTCTGAAGGTCCTTATAGGAATAGAAAGCGATACAGATGCCCTCGCCGCCATCCCGGCCGGCCCGGCCTGTTTCCTGATAATACCCCTCCAGGCTCTTGGGAATATCATAGTGAATGACAAAACGGACGTCTGGTTTGTCTATTCCCATCCCGAAAGCGATTGTCGCAACAATGACATCTATCTTTTCCATCAAGAAGTCATCCTGCGTTTTGGAACGAGTGGCCGTATCCATCCCGGCATGGTAAGCCTCTGCCTTGATATCGTTTGTACGGAGCACCTCGGAGAGTTCTTCCACCTTTTTCCGGCTTAGGCAATAAATTATACCGCTCTTGCCCGGACGTTGCTTGATAAACTTGATAATTTCTTTATCTATTTCCTGCGTTTTCGGCCGAACCTCATAATACAAGTTGGACCTGTTGAACGAACTTTTATATTCATCGGCATCCAAGATGCCCAAGCTCTTCTTAATATCGATTCTGACCTTGTCTGTCGCCGTTGCGGTCAGCGCTATAACCGGTGCATTGCCTATCTGATTTATAATAGGCCGGATTTTACGGTATTCCGGACGGAAATCATGCCCCCATTCGGAAATACAATGCGCCTCGTCCACAGCGTAGAACGAAATCTTGATGCTGCGCAAGAATTCAACATTCTCTTCCTTGGTCAACGATTCCGGTGCCACATATAGCAATTTTGTCTTCCCTGAGACCACATCGCTTTTCACCTTGTCGATGGCAGCCTTGTTGAGCGAAGAGTTGATGAAGTGTGCCACACCATCTTCCTCGCTCATGCGACGCATTGCGTCTACCTGATTTTTCATCAGTGCTATCAAAGGAGAGATCACGATGGCTGTGCCTTCCATCAACAAGGAAGGCAACTGGTAGCACAAAGACTTGCCGCCACCTGTCGGCATCAGGACAAATACGTTTTTACCGTTCAAAAGACTTCGGATAATAGCTTCTTGATTTTTTTTGAAGCTGTCGAATCCGAAGTATTTTTTCAATGGCACGTACAAATTCAAAATCTCGTTCATAACGCTGACATGTTATGGTTTTCTGCGTTTACGCGCGGGAACGCGGGATGTTGTTCCGTTCTAATCACCTAACAAAGTTATAAACAAGTTTCGATATTACGCAAGCTCACCGCAAAAAATATTGAAAAAATTACTGGGCAGACTGTCTGCGGGCCGGTAAATTGGACTTTTCGAACTGAACCCGGGCGTAATCCAACGTCACCTCAAATGTTTTGACATCAGAGGACGGGATTTCATACATGGCATCCATCATGATAGTTTCCACGATTGAACGCAGGCCACGCGCACCTAATTTATACGCCACAGCCTGGTCTACAATGTAATCCAAAGCCTCCTCTGTAAAATTCAGCTTTACGCCGTCCATATCAAAAAGTTTGACATACTGTTTGATGATAGAGTTCTTCGGCTCCGTCAGGATGTTGCGCAACGCGTTCCGGTCCAACGGGTTGAGATAGGTAAGCACCGGCAATCGGCCGATTATCTCGGGAATCAGACCAAACGATTTCAAATCCTGCGGCTCTATATATTGCATCAGATTGCCCGGGTCTATCCGCATGGCGTTCTGCACCGAGTTGTAGCCTACGGTATGCGTGTTAAGCCGCTGTGCGATTTTCTTCTCGATGCCGTCGAAAGCGCCTCCACAAATAAAGAGTATATTATTGGTGTTCACATGGACGTAGTCCTGGTCCGGATGTTTTCTCCCGCCCTTGGGCGGCACATTGACCACCGAGCCTTCCAGCAACTTCAGCAAGCCCTGCTGCACACCTTCGCCACTCACGTCGCGCGTAATGGAAGGATTATCGCTTTTCCGGGCAATCTTGTCGATTTCATCTATAAACACGATACCACGCTCTGCGCGCTCCACGTTGAAGTCGGCTACCTGTAAGAGGCGGGACAATATGCTTTCCACATCCTCGCCTACATAACCGGCTTCCGTGAATACCGTCGCGTCAACAATGGTAAACGGCACGTCCAACAAGCGCGCAATGGTGCGGGCCAGCAATGTTTTCCCTGTGCCGGTCGAGCCGACCATGATGATATTCGACTTTTCTATCTCCACATCGGACGAGTTTTCCTCGTTCTTTTGGGCCAGCCGTTTGTAATGATTGTACACGGCCACCGACAGAAATTGTTTGGCGGCATCCTGGCCGATGACATATTGGTCAAGATACGCTTTGATTTCTTTCGGTTTGGGGACTTTGTCCAATCGGATTTCCTCCGGTCCTTCCTGCGATTTTGCGCTTTGGGCGGCCTGCTCTACGATTTTATACGCTTGCTCTGCGCACTCATTGCAAATGTTCGCCTCCAAACCGGTTATCAGGAAACCGACCTGACTCTCGTCACGCCCACAAAAGGAACACGTTTTTTTATTTTTCATTCTGCGTCCTCGTCAAAACCTTATCTATCATGCCATACTCCCGGGCCTCTTCCGCCGTCATCCAATAATCGCGGTCCGAGTCGGCCCACACTTTTTCAAAATCCGTGTGCGAGTGTTCGGCAATTATCGTGTATAGTTCTTTTTTCAGTTTTTGTATTTCGCGCGCGGTGATTTCTATGTCAGAAGCCTGACCCTGTGCGCCGCCCATCGGCTGATGAATCATCACCCTGCTGTGCGTCAAGGCCGAACGTTTTCCTTCTTTACCGGCTACCAGCAACACCGCTGCCATCGAAGCAGCCATACCCGTGCAGATAGTCGCCACATCGCTTTGGATAAACTGCATCGTGTCGTAAATGCCCAGTCCGGCATATACGCTCCCGCCGGGCGAGTTGATATAAATAGAGATGTCCTTCCCCGGATCGCACGAATCGAGATACAGCAACTGGGCCTGAAGCGTGTTGGCCGTATAGTCATCTATCGGTGTCCCCAAGAAAATGATGCGGTCCATCATCAAGCGGGAAAACACGTCCATCTGTGTCACGTTCAACTGACGCTCTTCCAGTATGTACGGATTCAAATATTGGTTCTGGCTTTTGATTACGTCGTCCAGCACCATTGAGTCCACGCCGATATGGCGTGTCGCGAATTTTCTAAAGTCGTCCATCGTTTATTTATTAATAATTTGAGACGGGGAAATCCCCGTCTCGAATTGAAGTCCACATCCGAAATTTCCCCGCCGGACACGGCTGTGCCCCGGCGGGGAACAGGCATTCTGCCTGCAAGGATCAAGCTTCGAACATCTTGCGGAAGTCGTCCACAGAAATGCTCTTGTGGTCGAGCGTCACGCTTTCTTTCAAAGCAGCTACGATTTTCGTATCTATGCAGCGGTCCACGAGCATGTTGACCTGCTCCTTCTTTTTGAGCATCTCGCCGGCATACTGCTCCATGTATTCCTCGGGAATATTGACCATCCCGTATTGGGCAAACTGGAAGCGCACGGTCTGGAGGGCCATCTCTTTAAGGGCCTTGTCGTCCACCTTGATCTGATAGGCTGCCACAAGTTTCTCCTTAATAAGATGCCATTTCAGCTCCTCGATGCTCTTGGTATAGTTCTCTTCCACGAATTTCTCGTCCTTCTCCTTATTGTTCTGCAGCATGACCTTTTTGAGCAGGTTGTCGGCAAACTCCAATTCACCGACTTTCTGTTCTGCATAGCTGCGTGCGTCGAGCAGGAACTTGTAGTCGCTGTCTGCCGAGTGCTGCATGGCAATGCTCTCTTTCACCTTACCACGGAACTCCTCTTCACTCTTTACGGTATCCTTGCCGAACACCTGGTCGAAGAATTCCTGGTTGAGCGTCGCGGGAACAAAACGGCTGATTTCGTCTATCTGGAACGAGAAATCGCCCGTATGGACAGCAACTTCCTCTTTTTTCACCTTCAGCAAGGAAGCGATTTCCGTATCCTTGCCCTCGTAGGCTTTAGACGGGTTAAACACTACGACAGAATTTTTCTTGGCCTCGTTAAAAAGCTGTTTCTGCTCGTCGTTGCTGAAATAGGTGGGCATGAGCGACACTTTCTCCACTTGCAGACCGCCTTCTTTCACCTGCCCGTTCTCGTCCAGTTCTGCAAGCACGCCGCGGAGCACGTCACGGTCCGCATACGTGTCGACCGATTCCGGGTGACCGCCGCGCTGGGTCAGCTGCTTCACCTGCTCGTCAATCTGCTCCTCAGTTACTTCAATGTCATAGTAGGCAATATGATCCTCAGCGTTCAGTTCTATCTGGAACTCCGGCGCAACGGCGATGTCGAAAACGAACTCAAAATCGTCCTGTGCCTCTATATCCTGAGGCACTTGTTTCTCGCTGGCCAAAGGCTCGCCCAGCATGTTCACCTTGTTCTCACGAATATATTCATAGAGTTTCTCGCCAAGCAGCTTGTTCACCTCTTCGGCTTTTGCCTGCGGACCGTACATTTTGCGAATCAGCCCGACGGGGACTTTTCCGGGACGGAAACCCGGCATCTTCACCTTCTGGCTCAGCTCCCTAAGCGCTTTGTTGACCCTTTCTTCGTAGTCAGATTTTTCCATCTTGACGGTCAAGACCGCACTGGCATTACTTGCCTTCTCTAAAGAAATATCCATTTTCTAATACCGTGATTATTTGATATGATTTAGTTACACGCTAATGGTGTGCAAAGATAGTGCTTGTAAAATGAACGACCAAATTTCTCAACACTTTTCCATCTCGGACGGGAAGATTGGCAGCCGTTTTTCCGCATACTTGCAATTCGTGACGCGCGGACAGGCTGGTCCCGGCACAACCGCATATATAGAAAGGACAACATGCCCTATGAACAAGCAAAAATGCGTAACTTTGTCTGCTGCACGCCTGCACCGGACGGACGGCCCTTACGGGACAGACGAACAATCATCATCTATGGAACTGAACCTCGACCTCAAACTCATCTTCGCCATTCTCAACGGCAAAGTGTCTGCCGCAATCTACCGGAAACTGCAAAGGCATTTTTCCGACGCCGGACTGAATCTGACACCGGAACAATGGACCGTGCTGCTTTATCTTTCGGAGCAGGACGGGGTCAGTCAACAGCATCTTTGCCAGGCCACGTACAAAGAGAAGCCAGCCATGTCGCACTTGGTGGACTGCATGGAAGAGAACGGGCTCGTCAGACGCTACGTCAACCCCAACGACCGGCGTTCCAACCTTGTTCACCTAACTCCGCGCGGCCACCTTGTCAAAAGCCGCGCGCAAAAGGTAGCCATACATACCCTCAAGGAAGCCTTGCGCGGCCTGGGAGAGGAGGCCCTCGTCATCAGCCAGGAAGTGCTGCGCCAGATTTTTGAAAACACGACATCGGACTCCGGAAACGTGGAAAAAGGCAAGAAAGCCGCATCCTCACGGAAATGACACATCGGCACGAAGCGGACATTTTGTCAGAATAACGGCAGGAAACGCCGCCGTATCAAGTTAAAATCCGTGATACTGTCCGACCTTCTCCTTCTTATTGTTAAAAAACCACACGAAAGCCACCTGTGCCAGCTCATCGGGTACGCCTCTTGCAGGATTTAGGGCGTAAGCAGGCGCCTACGGGTCCTGCAATCGACGAAACGAAATCAATAACATAACTACAAGAGATTACAACTATGGCACAGATCAGAAGATTCAATCAAAGCTGGCTTCCTACCGTATTCGACGACTTTTTTGACAACGACTGGACGCGGAGGGCACACGCCATGACTCCAGCCATCAATGTACTGGAAAGTGCCGATGCCTACCAAGTGGAAGTTGCCGCACCGGGACTTACGAAGGACGACTTCTGTATTCACGTGGACGAAGAAAACAATCTGGTCATCGAAATGGAGAAAAAGAGCGAGAACGAAAGCGGCGGCAAACCCATGCGCTACCTGCGCCGCGAGTTCAACTACACAAAATTCCACCAGACGTTGATCCTGCCGGACGACGTAGACCACGAAGGCATCCAAGCCAAAGTCGCTGACGGCGTACTGACCGTCGTCCTTCCCAAATTTACTCCTGAAAAAAAGGAAAAAGCATTGCAGCACATAGAAGTAAGATAAGCCACATCGTATAGATAGTCTTTACGGGCCGCCGCACCTTCCGGGGATTGCGGCGGCCCGCTTTATTGCCGGCCACGCTCCCTGTCGCCCGTTTGCCGGAAGGGAGGCCGGAAACGGAGCTAAGGCCGGCCGCTACGGGCCTTAGCCCCGTTCGTTTTCCCCCTATGCCGCTTCCGCCGGGCCGTAGCCGCCGCCTGCGGCCGAAGGTTTCAGCCGGGGCGGACACACGGGGACGCAACATCCCGGCCCGCCCCAAAAGGCCTCATAACGGAAAGACCAGCCCGCGACGTACAATGGCCGGAGCTTTTGCTTACTTCCGGAAGCCGGCCATCGGGAACAAGATTTTTTTAACGAAATTCTCAGCTTAGACCGCACGGATTTTCCCGTTTTGTGCTAACTTTGCAGGAAGAAACGGGGCGACTGCCCCAACCGCCGCCCTACGACGGACAATAGAAAATTATTTCTACTTTTTTCAACCATATTCATCATTAACGACATGGAATATTCTCATGAAGTCAAAAACATGTGTTGCGTGGCCAAAGGCCCCAACCATGGCCCGGCTCCTATTCCTGAAGAAGGGAAATGGGTGCAAGCGAAAGAAATCAAAGACATTTCGGGTCTGACCCACGGTGTGGGTTGGTGCGCTCCTCAGCAGGGTGCCTGCAAACTGACGCTCAACGTAAAGGAAGGCGTCATTGAGGAATGCCTCGTAGAAACCATCGGCTGCTCAGGCATGACGCACTCCGCCGCGATGGCCAGCGAGATTCTCCCGGGAAAGACGATTCTCGAAGCACTCAATACGGACCTCGTATGCGACGCCATCAACACCGCCATGCGCGAGCTCTTCCTGCAGATCGTCTACGGCCGCACGCAGAGCGCCTTTTCAGAAGGCGGCCTGATCGTCGGCGCCGGTCTGGAAGACTTGGGCAAAGGTCTGGTCAGCCAGATGGGTACGCTTTACGGCACCAAGCTGAAAGGCACGCGCTACCTTCAGCTGACCGAGGGCTACATCACGAAAATGTTCCTGGACAAGGACGACCAGGTATGCGGTTACGAATTCGTCCACATGGGCAAGTTCATGGATGCCATCAAGAAGGGCGTGCCCGCCGACGAAGCGCTGAAGAGCGTGACCGGCACTTATGGCCGCACGAAACCCGAAGACGGCGCTGTTAAATCAATTGACCCACGTAAAGAATAAGAGGAGGACCCAGACATGATTAGAGAAGTAAAGTTTGAAAGTCAAGACCGCCGTATCAAGCAAATCCTCGCTACGCTCAACAAGCACGGCATCAAAGATATAGAAGAAGCCAACCAGATCTGCGACGCTGCCGGCCTCGACCCCTACAAGACATGCGAAGAGACGCAGATGATTTGCTTCGAAAATGCAAAATGGGCTTACGTCGTAGGTACTGCCATCGCCCTGAAGGAAAAGGCAAAGGACGCAGTAGAAGCCGCCGAATACATCGGCGAAGGACTCCAGTCTTTCTGCATCCCCGGCTCAGTGGCAGATGACCGCAAAGTCGGACTCGGCCACGGCAAACTGGCTGCACGTCTCCTTTCTCCTGAGACGAAGTGCTTCGCTTTCCTTGCCGGCCACGAGAGTTTTGCAGCCGCCGAAGGCGCCATCAAAATCGCACAAATGGCCAACAAGTCCAGACCCGCCGACAAACCGCTCCGTTGCATCCTGAACGGACTCGGCAAGGACGCCGCAATGATTATCAGCCGTATCAACGGCTTCACCTACGTACAGACGAAGTTCGACTACTTCACGGGTGAACTCAACGTAGTCAAGGAAATACCTTACAGCAACGGACCGCGTGCCGCCGTGAAATGCTATGGGGCCGACGATGTACGTGAAGGCGTAGCCATCATGTGGAAGGAAGACGTCGACGTGTCCATCACGGGCAACTCCACCAATCCCACCCGCTTCCAGCACCCGGTTGCCGGCACATACAAGAAAGAGAGAATCCTCGCCGGCAAGCCTTACTTCAGCGTAGCTTCCGGTGGTGGCACGGGCCGTACGCTCCACCCTGACAACATGGCTGCCGGCCCCGCCTCCTACGGTATGACCGACACCATGGGCCGTATGCACAGCGATGCCCAGTTCGCCGGCTCCAGCTCCGTACCGGCCCACGTAGAAATGATGGGCTTCCTCGGTATCGGTAACAACCCGATGGTAGGTTGCTCCGTAGCCTGCGCCGTAAACGTTGACTTGGCATTGAACAAAAAATAATTGACCTGCTTTCAGCAAAAACTCCCGCACTCATGAAGGGTGCGGGAGTTTTTTTTATCCCCAAGCAACCGATTAAAGAAGCACGTGCCCGCGTGTCTGAAAATAATCGGCCGAAGGAAAAAATACGCGGGACATTCACGGACCTGCTCCGGGAATGTCCCGCGATAATTTTGCGCCGACGCGGAATCAGAACTCTACTTTCGGCGCAGTAGCAGCTCCGGCATCCGCCTCAAAAGCAGACTTTTTCTCAAAGCCGAACATCGAAGCGAATACATTGGTCGGAAAGCGCCGGACAGAAACATTGTATGTCTTTACCGCTGCGTTGTAAAGCTGGCGGCTCTCGTTGATGCGGTTCTCCGTTCCCTCGAGCTGGGCCTGCAGCTCTGAGAAATTCTCGCTGGCACGCAGCTGCGGATAGTTTTCCGCAATCGCCATCAACCTTCCCAGTGCGGTGGACAGTTCGCCCTGGGCCGCCTGGATTTCGCGCAAACGCTCCGGCGTCAAGTCCGCTGCATCGACAGACAGTTTCGTTGCTTTCGCGCGGGCGTCCACCACACCTTGAAGCGTTTCCTGCTCATGCGCTGCGTAGCCTTTGACGGTTGCCACAAGGTTGGGCACCAAATCCGCCCGGCGCTGGTACTGTGCCTGTACGTCTGCCCAAGCGTTCGCTACATGCTCGTCCTTTTCCACCAGGCCGTTATAGGACTGCCACACGGTAAAAGCCAGCAGCAAGACGACTACGCCCACTATGGCCCAAACGATTTTTGACTTAGATGTTTTCATTTTCTTCGGATTATAGGATTAATAGTTTATATCGTATGACACTACCCCGGCGGAACGTCAGAAGCTGCCACCGCTGCCGCCGCCACCGAACGACCCGCCGCCAAAACTGCCGCCGCTGAACGACCCGCCGCCATGCCCGCCGCCCACGATGAACGGCGGCAGCCAGAGCCCCCCATGCAAGCCACCGCCGGCAGGCGGTTCGCGGTCGGCCGTGGTCTCTTCATGGCCGCAATGGCTGCAGCGCCAATGACGGCGCAACCATATCCTGCCACCTTGCGTAACGCGCTCTGTCTTCACGGCCCGTAACGTCCGGTGGTGGCAGCGCGGACAATAGCGCCGTGCGGAAGTCCTCTGGAACAGGACCATAAGAACGCCTATAAAGAACAGGGCCACTATAATCCCTACACCCATTGCGTGATCATCCGCCGCGTTGTCCCGTTGGGCGTGCAGCGACGGGTCGCCCCGCACATAGCCGTCTATGGCCTTCAACGATTCCACGACGGCCTTGTCCCACTCTCCCCGTTTCAGAGCGGGCACCGTAATACGGTTCTGGATGCGGCGGCATATCGCGTCGGGCAAAGTACCTTCCAACCCGTTGCCGGTCAGGATCTGGTACGTGCGATCCTCGGTTGCGATGATAAAGATCAGTCCGGTGCGCTGCTCCGCATCGCCGACGCCATATTTCCGCGCCAGGTCCATGCCGAAGCGGTAAGGGTCGCCGCCCTCCAATCGTTTCACGGCGACCACCACGGTTTCCACTCCCTTGTCGCGCTCCAGCCGCGACAACAGCACGTCGGCCGAATCCACGGCGGCCTGTGAAAGCACGCCGTCGGGATTGCATACATAGCGGCGTGCGTCCTGCAGATGCACCATAGGTAATGTTTCCGGCGTCCATCCCCGGGCGACGGCTCCCAATATGTTGCACAAAAGCAACAGGCCTAAAACAATATTTCGCCTCATCTGTCTTTCTCCTTTTTCTGTTTCTTGCCGGCGGGGTGCGCCTGCCGCTCACCAATCGGCCCCTTGTGCGGGCCGGCCGTTCCATATATCCCAGGCGGCAAGGGCCTGAAGGTGCAACATCTCCAGACCGTTTTTCACCACTGCCCCACGCTCCGCGCCGAGCCGCATGAACTGCGTCTCTTCCGGATTGTAGACCAAATCGTACAACAAATGGTCCGGCGTCAGCCATTGATAAGGAATTGCCGGAGCGCGGTCCACGTTCGGAAACATGCCGACGGGCGAACAGTTGACCACGACTGTATGGGTGGCCATCATGTCCGCTGTCAGATCGGCATAACCTATCTGCCCCTCACGGGGAGTACGGCTCACGCAAAGGACTTCCAGCCCCATGCGACGCAAGGCATAGACCACCGCGAGCGAAGCCCCGCCTGTGCCCAACACTAAAGCGGCACGGTGATGCGGACGTAAAAGAGGGCGGATGGAGCGGGCAAAACCTGTCACGTCGGAGTTATAACCTTCCAGCCTCACCTGTCCGTCCGACCGCACAATGCGGATCACGTTCACCGCCCCGATGGCGCGCGCTTCGGGGCTTAGGGCAGACAAAAAGCGGAGTACGCCCTGCTTGTGCGGAATCGTAACGTTCAGTCCGCACAAAGAAGGCTCGTCCGACACCAACCGGGGCAAATCATCCACATCCGGCAGTTCAAAATTGCGGTAAACCGCCGCCAATCCCTCGCGCGCAAACTTCTCCGTAAAGAAGCGGGCCGAAAAGGAATGGCCCAAAGGATAGCCTACCAGGCCGTACAATTTCTCCATTTTCATTTAGTAAGAGGTTCTACATGCTCCGCCGGCCGGCAGGCCGTATATAACGTGCTCAGCCCGAAGGTGAAACGCCGGAAGCGCACCTCGGCAAATCCGGCCCGCTGGAGGATGCCCTGCATCTCTTCCCCTTGGGGAAATGCCTCCATCGTCGCGGGCAAATAGGCATAGGCCTTACCGTCGCGCGACACCAGCCTCCCCAACGCGGGCATCAGCACATGGGAGTAGAACCGGAACAATTGCCGCATGGGCGCCCGCCGCGGCGCGGTCAGTTCGATGATGACCAGACGGCCGCCCGGCCGCAACACGCGCCACATCTCGCGCAGCCCGCGGTCCAGGTCCTCAAAGTTACGCACGCCATAGGCCACCGTCACCGCGTCGAAAGATGCATCGGCTATGCGCAGGTTCAGACAGTCATCCTTCTGGAAGCGGATTACGTCGGACAGCCCGGCACGCGCCGCCTTCTCCCGCCCTACGTCGAGCATTCCCTCCGAAAGGTCTACGCCGAGAATGCGGTCGGGCTGCAGGCGGCGTGCCGACAGCAGGGCGAAGTCGCCTGTGCCGGTGGCCACGTCGAGAATCTCGCGCGGCTGATACGGTTGCAGCGAACGGATGGCCGCACGCCGCCAATAGCGGTCTATGCCCAACGAGAAGGCATGATTGAGCATATCATAACTATGCGCGATGTTGTCGAACATCCGCTCCACCTGCCGCCCTTTGGCTTCCTTCGCATTGTAAGGCGTAATCGTCTCTTGCTTGTAACGCGTCACTTTCGTATGTCTTATACTGGGTTAGCAAAGGTACGCAATATGGCTGTAATGGACGAATCGGGGGAAAAGAATTTGGACTGCCGCGCGACTTTCGGCCCCGTCTGGCCGCGCGCGGACCACAGCCGGCGGCAGACCGGGCCGCACGGACAAAGAAAATACGGGGCTAAGGCGCGTAGCCACACGCCTTAGCCCCGTACACAGTCCGCCTATCCCCGTAGGGACGGCAAAAGATTTCCGAAGGTGAAACAAGCCGCTGTCGCCAAGGGGATGCCGCCCAAGCGGTCTACTCCACACGCAAGGAGGCCGAAGCATGGAATCCGCGCAGGAAGTCCGCGACGTCCATCCGCTTTTTTCCGGCCAACTGGAGCGAACGGATATGCAGGTAACCCTCCGGCAACGCCACAGCCAACGAAGTCTTGCCATCGGTCACGACCGTACCGGCCGGTTCGGCAACTGGCGTAAACTCTTTCTCAGCGGCGTAAATTTTCATGACCTGCCGTCTGTCATCCTGCACCAATTCCGTCCAGGCGGCGGGATAGGGAGACAGGCCGCGGATGAAATCGTAAGTCCGCTTCACGCCCCACGTCCAATTGATGCGGCAGGTCTCTTTGAAAATCTTGGGAGCTGCGTGGAGGAGAACGCCGCCGGAAACCTCCTGTTGCGGCATCGCCTGCACGTTGCCCGCGGCTATGAGGTCGACCGTCTCGGTTACCAGTTCCGCGCCGATTTCCATCAGACGGTCGTGCACATCTTCGGCCGTGTCCGTATCGGAAATGGGAACGCGCACCTGACGAATGACGTTGCCGGTATCAATCTCGTGCTGGAGGAAAAAAGTCGTTACTCCGGTCTCAGTCTCCCCGTTGATAATGGCCCAATTGATAGGCGCAGCCCCCCTATACTGCGGCAGGAGGGAGGCATGAAGATTGAACGTGCCGCAGGACGGCATTGCCCAGACCACTTCGGGCAGCATGCGGAAGGCGACAACGACCTGAAGGTCGGCACGAAGTGCGCGCAATTGCTCGAGAAACTCCGGGTCTTGCAACTTGACCGGTTGCAGGACGGGCAGACCTGCCTCCTCGGCATAGCGCTTGACCGGCGAGGATTGCAGTGCCGTTTGATGGCGACCTATTGGTTTGTCGGGCATCGTGACGACACCGACCACATTATACCCGCCTTCGACAAGGCGGCGCAGGCTCTCCACTGCAAACTCGGGAGTACCCATAAAGACAATGCGAAGAGAATGGTTCGTTGGCATGGATTATGAATTAAATTGCTGTCACTTCAAGAAGCCGCGGCCAACCGTCCGGGCCGAAAGCGGGGCGTTATCCTATTCTTCCGAAAAATCAAGCATGATTTGACGGTAAGACGTATAAAGCCGCGTGCGGGAAATGAAACCTGCAAACGTTCCGTCGGGCTGAAGCACTGGCAACGTCCCGGCATCGCTATCCTGGAACTTGTCCATCACGATGGACATGGCCTCGTCCGTGCGAAGGACCACTTGGGGCTGCTCCATGAGATCGGCCGCCGTAAACTGCCGGTAAAGCTCACTGCGGAAAATAATCTGGCGAATGCTGTTCAGATTGATAACCCCGAGCAAGTGCCCCTTGGGATCGGTCACGGCGAAATGAATGCGTTTGCTTTTGGCGATGACCTGCACAATCTGGCCCAGATTCATATCCGGCGAAAGGCGGGGGCGCTCCTTGTCAATGACGGCATCGAGAGACATCAGCGTGAGGATGGAGCGGTCCTTATGGTGAGTCAGAAGCTCGCCCTTGCGGGCCAGACGCATGGCATAGATGCTGTGCGGCTCAAAGGCGTTGATGGTAAGGTAGGACGCGACGGAAACAATCATCAGCGGGATAAACAAGTCGTAGCCTCCGGTCAACTCCGCTATCAGGAACACGCCGGTAAGCGGTGCGTGGAACACGCCGCTCATGACTCCTGCCATACCTAACAAGGAATAATTGGTCTCCGGAACATGGATGCCGAACGGCTCATACGTGTTCCACAGACTTGAAAATACGAAACCGCCTATACATCCCAGAAAAAGGCTCGGGGCAAACGTACCGCCGCAACCGCCACCGCCGTTGGTGGCCGTCGTGGCAAACACCTTCAAAAGGAGGATAAGGCCCAGATAGAGCAACAGGTGTTCCGAATGGCCATAAAATATGGAATTGTTAAGGACCGTATCGACACCGTGGACAGAAGTGCCGGACAGGAGCACTGATATGGTGGAATAGCCTTCACCATAAAGCGGAGGGAAAAAATAGATAAGCAAAGCCAGCACAGAACCGCCCAAGGCGATGCGCGCATACATGTTCTGAATCCGTCCGAACACTTGCTCGAAGGAGTTCATTGCCCGCGTAAAGTAGAGAGAGAGAAGCCCGCAGCAGATGCCCAGCAAAATGGTGCTGGGAACGCGGTCGACCGTAAACGGGTCGAGGAGTGTAAAAGAAAAAACGGAATCTGTCCCGGTCAGGGCATAGGTCAGGCACGTCGCGGTGAGACACGAGATGAGGAGCGGGAGGAGCGAGGCCATCGTCAAATCTATCATGAGAACCTCCAAGGTGAACACAAGGCCGGCTATCGGGGCTTTGAAAATGCCGGCTATCGCGCCGGACGCGCCACATCCGATAAGGAGCATCAGCGTTTTATGGTCCAACTTGAAGATACGGCCCAAATCAGAGCCGATGGCGGAACCGGTCAGTACGATCGGCGACTCCGCACCCACCGAACCGCCGAAGCCGATGGTCAAAGCGGAAGCGAGAATGCTGGACCAGCAGTTGTGGCTGCGGATGTGGCCTTGCCGCCGCGAGATGGCGTAAAGTATTTTCGTAACGCCATGCCCGATATCGTCCCTTACTATATAGCGGATGAACAACGCGGTAAGAAAAATACCGATCAAGGGATAAAGCAGAAAGAGCCAGTTGGCCTGGGTAATGTCGAATTGGGCGGTCAGCAGTGTTTCGATTTCGTGAATGAGCCATTTAAGAAGCTGGGCAGCCAAAGCAGTCCCTATGCCCACCAGAAAACTGAGCAATAATATGAACTGCCTGTGACTTAAGTGGGCAGAGCAAAAAGCCGACAGGGAGTCGGCCAATGTGGTTTTCCGAATTTGCTTCTGATCCATGCGCTTTAACTTTACAACTGCTTACAAAAGGCTTCCGGCATCTGAAACACGGCAAGTGCTGCTAACGCCGAATGACTTGTACTTCTCCCCCGGCGCCCAATCTGATAATTGAAGAGGCCTGCCCTGTACCTTTCTCTCTGCGGCGCGATGTGCAGACATAATCTACCGCTTCTTTGATTTCTTCCGGAATATCTGCGAAACAGGACGGAGAAGGCTGTCCGCTGACGTTTGCGGAAGTCGAAACAATGGCCCTGCGCATACGGAAACAAAGTTCTTTGCTAAATGGCTCTTTCGTTACACGTATGCCGGCGCTTCCGTCCTCTGCCAGCACGCTGGGCGCCAGATTTCTCGCCCCGCAATAGATTATAGTCAGAGGACGCACGGAAAGTTCTATTAAATCCCAAGCCACGGGAGGAACATCTCGGACGTAGAAGTCTATTTTCGCCTCGCTGTCCACCAACGAAATCAATGCCTTGGCGTCTGCACGCTGCTTAATCTCAAAGACGCGCCTTACGGCCTCCTCGTTTGTTGCGTCGCAGCCGATGCCCCAAATAGTATCGGTGGGATAAAGAATCACTCCGCCGCGGTTCATCACTTCTACGGCCCGGCGTATATCTTCTTTGTATTGCGCTGTCATCATTATCATTTCACCATTTTTACCTGTCAGGCCCAATCTGAGCTGACTGTATTTGCTTACTGGGACTATTCTGCTGTCTGCGCTCGCCTTTACCGCCGGGCTTAAAACTCGCTGGTAAAATGGAAACGTATATGCTCGAAATCCTGCTTGGCCATTTCCAGAACGTAGGCCGAATCCGCCAGGAACACGTCACGACCTTCGCGGTCGCAGGCCATGTACTGGTATTTGCGGCGTTTGAATGCTTGCAACTGTTCTTCGTCATCGCTCTCTATCCAGCATGCTTTGTACAAGCTGACCGGTTCCCAGCGACATTTCGCCCCGTACTCGTGCTCCAAACGGTATTGGATGACCTCGAACTGTAACTGGCCGACCGTCCCGATAAGAGTCCGTCCGTTAAACTGGTTGACAAACATCTGCGCCACGCCTTCGTCCATCAACTGCTCCACGCCCTTGTGAAGCTGTTTGGCTTTCATGGGGTCGGCATTCTCTATATATTTGAACAGTTCCGGAGAGAAACTGGGTAAACCGCGGAAATGAAGCTCCTCGCCTGCCGTCAGCGTATCGCCAATCTTAAACGTGCCGCTGGCCGGCAAGCCCACAATGTCACCAGCCCAAGCCTCGTCAATAGTGCTCTTCCGCTGGGCCATAAACTGCGTAGGAGAACTGAAACGCAATGTTTTCCCTTGACGTACCAGCAAGTAGGGCGCATTACGGACAAACTTGCCGCTACAAACCTTACAGAATGCCACGCAAGAACGATGGTTCGGGTCGATATTGGCCGTAATCTTAAAGATGAAACCGGTAAAATTAGGCTCTTCCGGACGGACCTCACGCTCTTGCGCCTGCACAGGTTGCGGACTGGGAGCGATACGGACAAAACAATCCAAGAGTTCTTTGACACCGAAATTATTCAATGCCGAGCCGAAAAAGACCGGAGCGACCTCGGCTGCCAGATAAGCCTTGCGGTCAAAGTCGGGGTAAACGCCCTCTATCAACTCCAAGTCGTCGCGCAACTGCCGTGCATTCGCCTCCCCGACATTCGCTTCAAGCTCGCTGCTATGAATGTCCACCGTTATCTTCTCCGTCACCTTCTGCTTGTCCGGGGCGAAAAGATTAAGCTCCTGTTCGTAGATATTATAAACACCCTTGAACCTCGGGCCTTGATTAATCGGCCACGACAGCGGGCGCACTTTTATCTGCAATTCCTCCTCCAGTTCGTCCAAAAGGTCGAACGGATCTTTCCCCTCGCGGTCCATTTTATTCACAAAGATAATGACCGGCGTCCTGCGCATGCGGCATACGGTCATTAATTTGCGCGTTTGCGCCTCCACGCCTTTTGCGCTGTCCACTACGATAATGGCGCTGTCCACTGCGGTCAGCGTGCGGAAAGTATCTTCGGCAAAATCCTGGTGGCCGGGCGTGTCAAGGATGTTTACTTTATAGTCGCCGTAATCAAATTCCATCACGGACGTTGTCACCGAGATTCCGCGCTGCTTCTCGATTTCCATCCAGTCGCTCGTAGCGGTCTTTTTTATTTTATTGTTTTTCACCGCTCCGGCTACTTGTATCTGCCCGCCGAAAAGCAGCAACTTCTCCGTCAGCGTTGTCTTGCCCGCATCAGGATGGGAAATAATTGCAAACGTTCGTCTTCTTTCTATTTCGTTCATATTCTCAATTGCTGTCGTCCCCGACTATGGGGAGGAGGATGGAGTTCCGCTGGGATAGGGTCTTTACGTGCGCGGAACGGTTCTCGGTGGGGAGGAGCTTATAATCGGTCCATACAGTCCCGCAGGCTGTCTTCCCACCAAGGTATCGTCAGGCCGAATACCTTTTTGATTTTTGTTTTGTCCAATACGGAATAAGGCGGCCGTCGGGCCGGTGTCGGGTATTCGTCTGTATGAAGCGCCTTCAACCGGCAATCCTGTTCCGTAATGCCTGCCGCACGGTGTATTGCATGGGCAAAGTCGAACCACGACGTCACGCCTTCGTTGCTATAATGATATATGCCGGGAATCACGCCTTTTTCGAGAATCTTCAGGATAGCGTCCGCCAAATCGCGGGCGTAGGTCGGTGTCCCTATCTGGTCTGCCACCACGCCGAGTTCCTTTTGCTCACGCCCGAGGCGAAGCATTGTCTTGACGAAATTACTGCCGAAGGAAGAATAAAGCCAGGCGGTTCGGATGACCATTGCTCCGGGACAGCCAAGGATTACGCGTTCTTCTCCCGCCAGTTTTGTCCGGCCATACACCGTGCAGGGAGCTGCGGGCGCATCCTCACGGTAGGGGGTAAAAGACGTGCCGTCGAACACATAGTCGGTAGAAATCTGTATCATCGTACCGCCCTGCTCGGCCACGGCCTCCGCCAGATAGCCCGGCGCCACGCGGTTGAGCAGGTCGCACCGCTCGGGCTCTTTTTCAGCCTTGTCCACCGCCGTATAGGCCGCACAGTTCACGATGCAGTCCGGGCGTTCGGACTCAACACAGGCCCGGACCGCGGCGCGGTCGGTAATGTCCAGTTCGTCGTAATCAGTAAAGCGGAACTGAAACTTCTCCTTGTAAGCGCCGGCCAGTTGCTGCAGTTCGCTGCCCAACTGCCCCCGGCACCCTGTTACCAATATCTGTTTCATCTTATCCATATTTTTCACCTGCGCCGGTGCGGATTCCGTCAGCCGAAATCTATCGGCGTTTCCTTGTCTTTGAAATAATAGTCAGACAATTGCCCCAACAGGGTCGAAATATCCTTGACAGCGTGCTCCGTGCCTTCCGATACCGTTTTGTGCTGCAGGCGCAACATCAGCACGCCGTAGAGAGCCTCGAAACATGTCTGCAACTCAGTCCCGCCGTCTCCGCCACCTTTCTGCCTTAACTCTACGATGTAAGGCAACACCTTGTAATACATCTCCCGGTAGTAAGGAAAATTCGGGGAAGCCAGCAGTTTCCGGTGCAGTTCTTCCAGTTCCTGAAGCACGTTGCGGCAGATTTGCAAATGCCCTTTTTCCATCACGCCTTCCGTGTGCATCATCTCGCACAGGTCAGAATACCACTGCTCCGTCCGGGCACGTTCTTCCCCGGTAAGACCGAAAGCCGCGAGATACGTATCGCGCAAACGGTCGAAGTCGCCGCCGTATGCGCGAATCAAATCCTCCACCTGCCACAAATACAGCAAATATTCGGCACGGTTTTCTCTTCTCAGGCGATCTGCAATCTGCATGACTTAACAATAAAAAAAGACATTCCGACATCTTACCCGGTCTGCCGGCGGCTATGGCCGGACATTGTGGTTCAAGGCGTCGACACCGTCTGCCAGGCTGACCGACATACCGCAAAGAGTAAGCAAAGCGTAGACGACAGATATCACAATGACCAGGATGCCGATGGAGCGGTTCAGCCGTTGGATGCCTTTCTCGCCGAAGCTGCTGCTCATTTTATTAATAACGTAGGTCAGCCCTATCCACCACAGCATGGCGCCGGCCACTATCGACACGTAGGAGACCACCGTGACCACCCAATCGCCAGCCCCCGCAAATGGGGCCAGCATATTGAACAACGCAATGAAAAGGAAGATGATAGCCGGATTGCACAGCGTGATGACGAACGATGTCAGGAAGTTGCGCAGCAGCGTGCCTTTTGTTTTCGACTCGGGATGGGCCTTGGGCTTCGGCCCTGTTCGGAACATGAAGATGCCGAAGGCACAGAGCATGATGCTGCCGCAGATTTTCATCCAGAAAAGTACCCTCTCGTCGGTCGTCACCGTAGAGACGAGCGACATGCCGAACCCTGTGAGCAAAGCATAGAGCAAGTCGCTCAAAGCCGCTCCCGCGCCGGTCACGAGGCCATAGGCGCGGCCTTTCTTCAAGGTGCGACGGATACAAAGAATACCCACGGGACCCATCGGGGCAGAAGCCACGATGCCGACGACCATTCCTTTTATTATGAATATGACTAATTGGAGCACGTAATCCATCGCAGGCGCAAAATTCGCAATTTTTTACGAAAGCCCGAAATTTTCACCGGGCTTTTTATATCTTGGCACGCCCTTGCGATGCCCTTCCGCCATGTGCCTCCTGCACGCGCTGGCCGCTCCGAAACGAGCTGCCGGAATCTGCCCCTATCCGCGTCCGCATATCTGCCGGACTTTTTTCTGAACCTAATAAAAAAGAGACAATATGAAAATCTCACTGAAACGGCGGCCGCTTTCGGCCGGCCGGGAAGCACTCTATCTGAACATCTGCCACGAAGGTCGCCGTTCGCGCCGTTCGCTGGGCATCATTCTGGAAAACGGACGTAGCGCCGAAGCCAGGCAACGCGACCGGGAGCGTCTGGCCCTGGCGCGGCGCATCTGTGCCAAATATGAGTTGGAGCAAGTGGCCGCGCTCTACGACATGACGCCTCCGCGCCCCTCGGGCATCCCCCTTTCCGAGGCCTGGGAGGAGTTTGAACGCGCCTACGGCAACCGCGACATGGCCACCGTGCGCGCCACGGGCCACCACCTGCGCCGTTTCATAGGGAAAAGGCGCGTCAACTTTCCGCAGGACGTCACGCCGGAATTTTGCCGGCAATTCTACGCAGACCTGTGCGCCCGGCTGCATGGCACCACGCCGGCCGGCTATTTCGGCAAGTTCCGCGCATTTCTCCGCCTGTACGAGGAAAAAGGATGCTGGAAACAAAGGCCCGACGCGCAAGTCCGCACCCCGGCGGGCAATGCCCGTGAAAAGGCGGCACTCAGCGCCGAAGAACTGCAAAAGCTGGCCCGCACGCCCTGCGAGCTTCCGGATGTGGCCCGCGCTTTCCTTTTCTCGTGCAACACGGGACTTCGCTGGTGCGACGTGCGGCGGCTGTGCGGTGCAAACATTAACCGCGCCGCCGGCACGCTCACCTTCGTCCAGCAGAAAGTGAGCGGACGCTCCAGCCACGACGCGCTCACGCTTTCGCTCAACCGGAATGCCATGGCCCTGCTCCCCGTCCCGGAAGCCGGGCATCCTCTGTTCCGCCTGCCGTCCTATACCTATATGCTCCGCGTCCTGGAGCGCTGGGCCAAAAGCGCGGAGGTGGAGCAGCACGTGACTTTTCACGTGGCCCGCCACACGTTCATTACCCAACTGGCAATGAGCGGCACACCGCTCCCCGTCATCGCATTCCTTGCCGGCCACGCTTCCACGCGGCACACGGAACGCTACCTGCATGTAGCCGCCACGCAATGCCGGCAAGCACTTTCCCGCCTTCCCCGTTTGGAACTGCACCACACACCCTCCGGCGGCGGGCTGCCTTAGCCGCCACGGGCCCGGCGCCGGTTTTCGCCGGGCCGGGCCCTATCCCCGTTGATTCTGGCCTTAGCCCCGTGGCAACGGGAATAAGGCCGGAAAAACGGCGCGCACCCCCTTTCGGACAGCCCCGAAATCCGCTGTTTTGAAAAAAACGAGACGCCACGGGCCTCCCTGTCCGAAGAAATCATTACATTTGTAGCCATCAACTGAAAATATCATCCAACAACCTAACCTTATTTTCACGAACCATGGAAACTGATTTTGAAAAGCCTTACGTGATTGGCCTGGACATGGGCGGCACGAATTCCATCTTCGGCATCGTTGATCAGCGCGGCACCATCAAGGCGCAGACCGCCATCAAGACGCGCGCATACCCCGACGTGAGGGACTACGTGAAGGCAGCAGCCGAGGCGTTGCAGCCGGCTCTCGACGTAGTCGGAGGCATCAGCCAGGTAAAGGGTATGGGCATAGGCGCACCCAACGGAAACTTTTACACCGGCACCATAGAGCAGGCGGCCAACCTGGTGTGGAAAGGCACCGTACCCATCGCCGAACTTTTTGAAGAGGCGCTGGGCGTACCCGTCCGCGTGACAAACGACGCCAACGCCGCCGCCATGGGCGAAATGACCTACGGCGTAGCGCGCGGCATGAAAAACTTCATCATGATTACCCTGGGGACAGGCGTCGGCAGCGGCATCGTCGTCGACGGGAAAATCGCCTATGGGAGCGACGGCTTTGCAGGCGAGCTGGGCCATTTCGTCATTGACCACAGCCCCGCCGCCCGCACCTGCGGATGCGGAAGGAAAGGATGTCTGGAAACTTACTGCTCGGCCACAGGCGTGGCGCGTACCGCGTGCGAAATTCTCGCCAAAGACGACCGCCCCAGCCTGTTGCGCAACATCAAGCCGGAAGAGCTCACTTCGCTCGACGTTTACCAGGCAGCCGAAGCAGGCGACTCGCTGGCCATCGAAATCTTTGAATGGACCGGCTACATCCTCGGACGCTCATGCGCGGACTTCGCCACGTTCAACACGCCGGAGGCCTTTATCTTCTTCGGCGGCCTCACCAAAGCGGGCGACTACCTCATGAATCCCCTGAGGAAAGCCTACGAGGAAAACGTGCTGTACGTCTTCAAAGGGAAAACCAAGCTGTTGATTTCCGCCCTGAACGGCAGCGAAGCAGCCGTGCTCGGAGCCAGCGCCCTCGGATGGGAATGAAACGCTGAGCCTTGAAAAAAACCGCGGAAAATTTGGCGGCGCAAAGAGTTCTTCGTATCTTTGCGCCGCTATTTTACAACCTATTCACATATATTATTAACAACAAAACTTATGATGAATCAGTACGAGACCGTTTTCATTATGACTCCCGTTTTGTCTGACCCGCAGATGAAGGAAACGGCCGAAAAGTTCAAGGGACTGCTCATCGAACAAGGCGCCGAGCTTCTCAACGAAGAGAACTGGGGCTTGAAAAAGATGGCATACCCCATCCAGAAAAAGTCCACAGGCTTTTACCAGCTGTTCGAGTTCAAGGCCGAGCCGCAAGTTATCGAGAAATTGGAAGTGGCCTTCCGCCGCGACGAGCGTATCATCCGCTACCTCACAGTAAAGTTGGATAAGTACGCCGCCCAGTATGCAGAAAAACGTCGTAACCTCAAAGCACAAAAGGAGAACTAAGCCATGGCACAGACACAGTCAGAAATCAGATATTTAACTCCGCCTTCAGTAGACATCAAGAAGAAGAAGTACTGCCGGTTCAAGAAAAGCGGCATCAAGTACATCGACTACAAGGACCCGGAATTCCTGAAGAAATTCCTGAACGAACAGGGCAAAATCCTTCCGCGCCGCATCACCGGTACTTCGTTGAAATACCAGCGCCGCGTAGCACAGGCCGTGAAAAGAGCACGCCACTTGGCCCTGCTTCCTTTCGTAACTGATTTGATGAAATAAAGCTAAAGCCAAGGAGAGTATCACATGGAACTGATTTTGAAAGAA
Organism: uncultured Prevotella sp.; assembly: GCA_902464615.1. GTDB lineage: Bacteria > Bacteroidota > Bacteroidia > Bacteroidales > Bacteroidaceae > Alloprevotella. Next base: position 84,680 of record CABQKA010000005.1, read on the forward strand.
AACGTACACGGATTAGGTTATAAGGACGATATCGTAACCGTAAAGGACGGCTACGGACGCAACTACCTCATCCCGACGGGCAAGGCCGTCATCGCATCGGCTTCTGCCAAGAAGAGTTTAGCTGAAGAGCTCAAACAACGTGCCCACAAGCTGGAACAAATCAAGAACGCCGCACTGGAACTGGCCCAGAAGCTGGAGACCATCGAACCCATCAAGATTGCTACGAAAGTCAGCGCCACGGGCGTCATCTACGGCTCTGTGAACAGCCTCCACATTTCCGAGGCATTAGCCCGCCAAGGATTCGACATCGACCGCAAGACCATTGTCCTGAAAGATGTCAAAGAGGTCGGCTCTTACAAAGCCACCATCAAACTGCACAAGGAAGTTTCCGTAGAAATTCCCTTCGAGGTCGTAGCCGAAGAGGCATAAACGCAGATTCCGAAATTATTTCCTGGCAACAGACTTGCCTTGAAATAAATATATTGCAAAGCGTCATAGATGCCGTGCCCCGTTCGCGAGGCACGGCATCTTTCATTCCACATCCCCCACAACTCATGCGTTACTTCATATTCCTGTCCTACGACGGAACGGCTTATCACGGCTGGCAGGTACAGCCTAACGCCGACAGCATACAGCAACGCCTAAACGAAGCGCTCAGCCTGCTGCTGGGCAAGGCGACCCACGTTGTCGGTGCGGGGCGGACCGATACCGGCGTGCATGCCGGCATGGCTGTCGCGCACTTCGACACTGACAACCTGCTCGACACACAACGCCTGACGGACAAACTGTGCCGGCTACTGCCCCAGGACATTGCCGTACAAAGCGTCAGGCCTGTCCGCGACGATGCGCACGCCCGCTTCAGTGCCGTCAGCCGCACTTACCACTACTCCGTCTATACGAAAAAAGACCCGTTCCAGCGTTTCTTTGCCGCACGCCTGCCCTTCCGCCCCGACTTCGGCCTCATGAACGATGCCGCACGCCATTTACTTTCTGTCTGCGACTTTACCAGCTTCAGCAAAGTACATACGGACGTGAAAACGTTCATCTGCCATATCACGCAGGCCGAATGGAAGCAAACCGGAGAGGACAGCTGGCGCTTTGAAATCACGGCGGACCGTTTTCTGCGCAATATGGTCCGCGCCATTGTAGGGACGCTACTCGACGTGGGCCGGGGGCGCATCACACCGGACGAGTTCCGTGCCATCATTGAAAAGAAGGACCGCTGCTCGGCAGGTGAATCCGCGCCTGCACGCGCGCTCTCATTGGCGCACATCGAATATCCCGATGACATATTCCTATGACGGCCAGCCGTGCACCTTACGCACGAGTCCGGCAGCTTACCGCGCTCCGTCCACCGGCACAGCCGGCCACACAGCAACTTCCGATTAATATTTTTGCGTATATTTGCACCCAAACAAGATTTATCCACCAACACCATGAAAAGACTCGCCTTACCCCTGTCCATGCTTTTCCTTTGCCTGGCCTTATGCCTGCCGGCCGAAAGCAAAAAGCACGTGTTCAACCTTGAAGATTTCGGCATCGTCCCCGAGGATGCCTCCACAGACCTCTGCACGCGGTTGCGGAAAGCCCTTCAAACTATCCGCCAGCAAGCCCAACCGGGAGAAGAAACCATCATACGCTTTCGCCCAGGCCGGTACGACTTTCATCCCGGCGACGCGGAAGTGCACGAGCTTTACATCTCGAACCACGACCAGGACCAGCCCAAGCGTGTAGGCATATACCTGGACGGCTGGAACGGCCTGACGCTCGACGGCAACGGCGCGGAGTTCATCTTCCACGGCAGGATGCTCCCCGTCGTGCTGACGAACTCAAACGGATGCACCTTGCAGGACTTTTCCGTCGACTTCGAGCAACCGCACATCGCACAAGTGGAAATCGTAGAGAATCATGGAGACGGAGGCATCACGTTCCGCGTCGAGCCGTGGGTGAACTACGTCATTTCCGAGGAAGGATATTTCGTCGTACAGGGCGAGCAGTGTACCAACCAGCCCGTAGGCGGCATGGCCTTCGAACCGGGCACACGCCACATTGTCTACAATACGGGCGACCTGGGCATAGACACGAAGGGCGTGCGCGAAACTGGCGAACGCTTGCTCCTGGCTCCCAACTGGAAAGACAACCGGCTGAAGCCAGGCACTAAAGTGGCCCTCCGCTCCTGGCATCGCCCCACGCCGGGAGTATTCCTTAATGAAAACGTGGACACCCGCCTGCTGGACATCGACATTCACTATGCCGAAGGCATGGGGTTGCTGGCACAGCGTTGTACGAACATCACGATGCGGCGCTTCAACATTTGCCTCAAGGGTAAGGACGACCCGCGCTACTTCACGACACAGGCCGACGCCACGCACTTCTCGCAATGCCGCGGCAAAATCATTTCCGAAAAAGGACTGTATGAGAACATGATGGACGATGCCATCAACGTCCACGGCGTTTACCTGAAAGTGCGTGAGATTATTGACCGGAACACGCTCCGCTGCCGCTTCGAGCACGGCCAGAGCTGGGGCTTTGCATGGGGTGACCCGGGCGACACCGTGAGCTTCATCCGTGCATTCACCATGGAAAACGTAGGCGAAAGGAACACCATCGCATCCATAGAGCCGGCCGGACAAACCGGCATCACCGGCACACGGGAATTCATCATCCGCTTCAACCGGCCGATCCCTCAGGAAATCAACATGGAAGAAGCGTTCGGGGTGGAGAACCTGACGTGGACACCTGAAGTGGTCTTCCGCAACAACACCGTGCGCAACAACCGTGCCCGCGGCGCCCTGTTCAGCTCCCCGCGGAAAACGGTCTGCGAGAAGAACCTGTTCGACCATACTTCGGGCACGGCTATCCTGCTCTGCGGCGACTGCAACGGATGGTACGAATCGGGGGCCGTGCGCGACCTCACTATCCGGAAGAACAAGTTCATCAATGCGCTGACCAACATGTACCAATTCACGAATGCCGTCATCTCCATCTATCCCGAGATACCTGCCCTGCAACAGCAAAAAGCCTATTTCCACGGCGGGAAGCCCGATGCCATCGTCATAGAGGACAACGTCTTCGAAACATTCGACGCTCCCCTACTGTACGCGAAGTCTGTGAACGGACTGATTTTCCGTAACAATAAGCTGAAAAAGAACAGCGAGTACCCGGCTTTCCACTGGAACAAGCAACCGGTCCTGCTGGAACGCTGCAAAAACGCGGTAACGCCAGGCTACCTGGGCGCGCCTCCCGTAGGCTCGCACATTCTGCAATGACTCCTTTCCCTAAGCCCCGTTGGTACGGGGCTTAGGGAAAGAAAAACAAGGCTTAGGCCTGTAAACAGCTGCGCCTCGACCCATAGATTGGGTCGAGGCGCAGCTGTTGTTACCATAAGAGGGCTACCTTGGCCGCCAAGTGCCCGACAGCGTTCCGGCAGTCTGCGGGATGCGGCCTGTGCGCGGGCATAAACGCCACGCCACGCTTCCCTGCATGAAACCTTCGGTTGTACCTGCGGAAGCGTGGCGTGGCGTCGGACGAAAACGGCGCAAGCCGCTTTTAATTGAATATCAAAATGCCAAGACTAATCAGGACGGAACTTACGGAAAGCCACGTCGAGATGGAACGGATGCTGTTCTCGTTGTACGTAGACTGGCCCATGCGGATATTGTTTGGCTCTACGTAAATCATATCGTTCTGCTTCAGATTGTAGACCGGAGAATTAAGCACATCCTTCGAGCGCAGGTCGACATAATAGGAATGCGTCTCTCCCCCTTCCTGACGCAACACGAGCACGCGGTCGCGCCGTGCCTGGATAGTCAGGTCGCCAGCCTGGCCTAAGGCCTCAAGTATGGTCAGGTTGTCCTTATTGATATTCACCCGCCCGGGCTTATTCACCTCGCCCATCACCGTCACGAATTGGTCGAAGGCATTCACGGTGACTACGGCATCGCGTAACAGTTCGGCACGGAGCATCGACTGAATTTTCTCGCCTGCTTCGGAACGCGTAAGTCCGCTCACCTGTACACGGCCAAGGGTAGGAATGTCTATATTGCCGTTCTCGTCGATGGTATAGACAGAAATCTGATTGCTGTAACTGTTGCTGGTAGTACCTGCCTGCAAAGTGACAACCGGCAAGTTGAAGCGCTGGGCAAGTTCGGGAGTGGCACTACTGGTCACGATGACGGAAATTTTGTCTCCCATAGTCAGCTTCAGCGGTGTGACGGTTTGCGTGGGGTAAATTCCACCATTCTGGATGTCCTGAAAATATAAGACTTTTTCGCGGGTACGGCACGACGAAAATAATACCAGTGCCAAGCCGAGCACTACAAAAAGCTGCTTCATACTTTGTACAAAATAAAAATATAAGTCTATTCGGATTTATCGTGCTTCGCGGAAGGGATTCCGTAGGCACCAGAACAAATATTCCTGAAAATCTGGTTGCAAAGGTAATATTTTTATTTGGTTTATTAACCTTTCAGCAGGAAATGTTAGACAGCCCCGTTGTCGCCTGCAGCTTTTGCGGGCCTTCAATAAACGGAAAGCCCGCGGAAAAGAGCTTGTACGTACTCTCTCCCGCGGGCTGCAATATTTGCCTTGCACGGCGCTCCGGGTTTACTTTTTCCCGGCGGCAGCCGTTTTGCGTGTAGCCGTTTTGCGTGCCGGGGCCGGTTTGGGAGTCGGTTCAGGCTTTTCGGCAACAGGTTCTCCCTTTTCCAACTTGCCCAGCATGTGCTGCAACTTCTCTATCTCCTTATCCTTCATCTCCAGCTCCTCCTCTTGGTTACGTATCGTCGTGAGCAGAGAGTCCAGTTCCTCGTTTTCCATATCGGCCGGATAGAGATTGTTGACCCGTGTGATGAAATCGCCCAAAATGTTCATGTAATTTGTAAAAGCATCATAAGGCGAGCTGTATATGCCGCGGTAGCCGCCGTAACTGCTTGGTTTGGTGCTCATGAAGCGGAGATTGTTGGAAGCCTGGAGGTAATCCCAGTCCTGTTTCAGACGGCGGTCGTTGCAAATACGCACGCGATCGGCCACACTATAAAGTTTGTCAATGGCCTCACGCTGCATCACATTGCCCAGCCACGGCGACATGTCGCGCTCCTCGTCCACCCACGAGGTGGGGTACTCCACGTTCAGCTCCCCGGCGGACTTCACGCGGGCACAGATTTCGGAGGGCGTGGAAAAGATGATGCCCCGCTCGCGCATCTTTTCCGGAAGGGCTTTCATAAATTCCAAAATATTGGAGGAAAGGGGCTGGAATATGCCCAAGGCGCACAGTTCCATGAAGATGTTGGCCACTTGTTCCTCTTCGGGCAAGCGGGCAATCCAATCGGCATAGGTGTCGGCAAACAAAGGGTATTCGCACCAGCTGGAATCGTTAAAGCGCAGACTTATATCTTCAGAAAGGCTATAGTCACGCAAGAGGAGCTTCAAGTTAGGATTCCGGTTGCAGCTATATACGAAATGCGGGCTCTTCCACCCGAGGACGTGCTTTGCCCCCTCTGCCAGCATTCCTTTGAAGCCCATACTGACCACGAGTTCGCCGACTTCGTCGGAATAGACCAGACAGGAGTTGCGGAACACCTTAGGCGACTGGCCAAAAAGTGACTTCACTTTCTTGCAAAGCCTTTGCACCTCTTCTTTGAAACATTCGGGATTCATCAAGGATGAGAAGCCGTGCGAATAGGTTTCGGCCAAGAACTCCACGCATCCCTTCTCATTCAGCTGCTGCAAGAGCTCGATGACCTGGGGCGCATGATTTTCCAACTGCTCTATCGCACTGCCGGAAAGCGAAATGGCGCACTTGAAATAGTCGCCGTAACGCTCGGCCATCTCAATAAGCGCGTTGAGCGCCGGCACGTAGGAGCGGTCGGCCGTCTCGGTGATGGAGCGCTCATTTTCGTAGTCATCATAATAGTAATGGTCGCGGCCGATATCGAAGAAGTGATAGCGCTTGAGGTGAATATTCTGATGAATTTCAAAGTATAGGCAAATGGTTTTCATAATCGTCGTAGCTTATTGGTGATAGTACTTTTCGAGAACTCGCTGGTATGTGTCGTAAATGCGCTTGCCGACCTTTTCCCAAGTAATTTGATCCACTTCTTTTTTTCCTTCGTCGTGCAAATAAGTGTAGAGACCGTTGTTTGTACAAATGGAATACATCGCATCTGCCATGGCGTAAATGTCCCAGTAATCGGTCTTGATGCACTTTGACAGGATTTCCGCGCAACCGCTCTGGTAACTGATAATGGAGGGCACACCGCACTGCATAGCCTCAAGCGGCGAAATGCCGAACGGCTCACTCACGGAGGGCATGACATAAACGTCGCTGTCACGCAGCACCTCGTAGACCTGCTTGCCCTTCATGAAGCCGGGGAAATGGAAACGGTCCGCAATCCCGCGCTGGGCGACCAGTTCTATCATCGCATTCATCATATCGCCTGAGCCTGCCATACAGAATCGGATATTACGGGTACGCTGCAAAACGAGAGCGGCAGCTTCCACAAAATACTCCGGCCCTTTCTGCATGGTCAAACGCCCGAGGAAAGTAACGACTTTCTCCTTACGCTGCTCGTAGGGCCGGCGCTCGGCGATGATTTGCTGTATCTCCGGGGATAAGGGATAGACCGCATTGTGCATTGCCACGCACTTGGCAGGGTCCTGATGATAATGATTAATCACGGTCTGCCGTGTCAACTCCGAGACGCACATAATGCAATCCGCATGATCCATGCCGTCTTTCTCTATGCTGTAAACCGTCGGATTGACTTTGCCGCGTGAACGATCAAAATCTGTGGCGTGCACATGTATGACCAATGGTTTACCACTTACATTCTTGGCATGTATGCCTGCCGGGTAGGTCAGCCAGTCGTGAGCATGGATAATGTCGAACTCCTGCTGGCGAGCCACGACGCCGGCCACTATGGAGTAGTTGTTAATCTCGTCATACAAGTTATCCGGATAGCGGCCGGAAAACTCGATACAGCCCAGGTCGTCCGTAAGGCGATAGCTAAAGTCCGCGTATATATGGTCACGCAAAGCGAAATACTGCTCCGGACTCATTTTATCGCCAATACGGTTCTTCACGTAGTCGTAGTCTACGTCCCGCCACACAATCGGCACCTCACTCATGCCGATGATGTTCATAAAGCTCTTATCTTCGTCGCCCCACGGACGCGGAAGACAGAATGTGATATGCATATCTGGCTGCTTGGACAAGCCGGCCGTAATACCGTAGCTGGCCGTTCCGAGACCGCCTAAGATATGCGGTGGGAATTCCCACCCGAACATTAATACTTTCATGGGTATTAGAGTGTTGGTTTATCTATTCAAGCTCTTTGTCCGACACACCCGCGTCAATTCTCCTCTATCTTATACTTCTCCAAGAGATGTATGGCACGCAGGATGCCGCTCACATTCATAGCGAAGGAGATGGCTCCCCGTCCGCTGAAGCCCGGATTCCCGTCAAACAGTTCCTGTATGGTGCCTACACAGTGGTAAAACAATTCTTCCTCGAAGCCGATAAGCTGGCGCTCTATATAGTTCACGCCGCTCATTTTATACACTTTCAGGTAGGCTTCCAGGTAAAATCCCGTCAGCCACGGCCAGGCTGTCCCTTGGTGGTAGGCCAAATCGCGCTGCGCCTGCGAACCGATGTACATGGGATTGTATCCGCCGCTCTTCGGAGACAACGAGCGGATGCCTTTCGGCGTTACCAGTTCTTTCGTACAGATATCCAGAATGCCTTTCCACTCTTTCACTGTCAGGGGAGAGAAATCCAAGGCTATGGCAAATAGCTGGTTGGGGCGCACGCTCCAATCCATCATCTGCCCGTCCACGTAATCGAGCAGATAACCATATTCGTTCATAAATGTTTCGCGGAACGATTTCTCAATGCTCCCGGTCAATTCGGCGTAACGGGGCAATACGGCACGTTCATCCTCCGTTCCCCATTCGGAGATCAGCTGTTCGTGGAAACGGACCGCGTTGTACCAAAGCGCGTTGAACTCCACGATATAGCCGGAGCGGGGAACGATGGGCCGGCCGTTCGACGTAGAGTTCATCCACGTGATGGCGCGGTCGCGGCCGTTGGCATAGAGCAAGCCATTGTCCATGATGCGGAGATTGGCATGTTTGCCGGACAAAATGAAATCCATGATTTCGTGCAGCAATGCGCCATATTTCTCATAGCATTGCTGCCGGGAGATATAACGTCCGTACTGTTGAATGCACCATACGGCCCATAGCAACATATCCGGCTGCTCCATTTCGTAGACTTTCACGGAGATGGGCCGCTTGTTCAAATAATCGCGGATTGCCCGGGCTGCCGTTTCCATATAGCGCTCGTACTGCTCGGCCTCGCCGATGGAGAGTGTGAGCCCCGGCATGGCGATAAACATGTCGCGGGCACGGCACTTGAACCACGGGTATCCGGCCAGGATGTAGTGCTCGCCGTCCTGCTGCACGTTGAACTGGTGCGCAGCGTTTACCAGGCAATGGTAGAAACTGTTACGGCGGTCCAAGAGTTCTATTTCCTGATTCATCAGCCCCTCCAGGGCACCGGTCTCCTCCTCGCTTAACGCCGCCGTGAAAACTACGGGTTGCCCTTTCTTGATGGGCATCTCGAAGTAGCCCGGCACAAGAAGGTCTTCCGTGGAAGCGTAGCCACGTTCGCGCTCCTTCGGGTAGTCCAGGCCACGATACCAGTCCGGTGCGTAGTGGAATTCGGAGGGGACGTTTGTTTGCATATACAAATCCGGATAACCGGCGTAAAGGCACATGCGGATGCCGTTTTTCACCGTCGTGTAGCCATTGTCGGCAGTAGCGTTCTCGTGCGTCCATTCACGCACACTGCGGAACGCCAGGAACGGACGCAGGCGCAACGTCGTGGGGGAATGCGCCTCGAGCAGGGTGTAACGGATATAAAGACGGAAATCGTCCGTGCGGAATGCTATCTCCTTTTTCAACAGCACGCCGCCGATCCTGTAAATCCAAGTCGGGACCTTGTCCCATTGGAATGCCTGTATATACTTATGCCCCTTGGGGCTGTAATTTTCTCCCTGGTATTTATGCAGACCGAGATTGAACTCGGCGCCATGCTGAATGACCGTCTCGTCGAGCGAAGAGAGCAGCACGTGGTTTTCATCATCGAGCGCTGGCACAGGTACGACCATCAGACCGTGATATTTGCGGATGTTACAACCGACCAAAGTCGTATTGCAATATGCCCCGGAACGGTTCGTTATCAACAATTCCTTGTAAAGGGAATCCTGCAAATTGGTCATCTGAGCCTTATCGAACTTTAGATAACACATAGCTTTTTTGATTATAAGGTTTTCATGCTTGGACACGGCCCGCGCCATACGGACCGGGAGCGCTCACGCCGGATATACAGGCGCGCTACTTTTCACTCCCAAAATTAGCAAAAATCAAAATACAAAAAAAGGATTTAGATTTTTTTCTAATAGAAAAATTCGCAGAACCGGCCATTTTAGCCTTTTTCCACCTTTTTCAGCTGGCACGGCGGGGGAAAAATTAACAGCCCACGTCACTTTTTTCCGTTTCATAGCCTTTCGCAACCGCTCCCCAGCCGACGCCACGGGCAGCACTGCCACCCCGCCCCTTGCGCGGTTTGCCGCGACCACGGGGCCTAAGCCCGTCGCCACGGGCCCTATCCCCGTTCACACGGGAATAAGGCGCGCGGCAACCCTATCCCGCCCTGTGCCACGCATGCACGCTACTCTTACTCCTTTTAATATATAAAGGACTGAAAAGACTCACCGGCAAGTACACCACACAGGGCCATACGCCCACCTGGCCGGGCGGCAGTCCCCGTCCCGTACATGTACAAGGCATGCAACCGTCGCCTTCACCTCCCGCGCCCGGGGGGCCGGCTTCATTTCCGGCAGCCGGGCCGCCCGGTCCCGCCGCTGGCAGCCGGCCCAGCCGACGGCCCGCCCGACGGAGAACGCCGCGGCCCGGCCACCTGTTACGACAGACACGACAGCAAATCCGTTGCGCCCGATTGATTTTAATCAGCAGGACGGGAAAAAAGGAGAATATAAATTTCTTCGGAAGCCAGAGAAATCGTACCTTTGTGTCGGAAAAAATATCACCCTAATAAAAAGTTACAAAAATGGTAAGCTACAAAGATTTAGGTTTGGTGAACACCCGCGAGATGTTCCAGCGCGCTATCAAAGGCGGTTACGCAATCCCTGCTTTCAACTTCAACAACATGGAGCAGTTGCAGGCCATCATCCAGGCTTCTTGCGAGAAGAAAAGCCCGGTGATTCTCCAGGTCTCCAAGGGTGCGCGCCAATATGCCAACCAGACGCTTTTGCGCTATATGGCCGAAGGTGCCGTTGAATACGCCAAGGAGTTGGGCTGCAACCATCCTGAAATCGTGCTCCACCTGGACCACGGCGATTCTTTTGAATTGTGCAAGTCCTGCGTAGACATGGGTTTCAGCTCCGTCATGATCGACGGCTCCGCACTTCCTTACGACGAAAACGTAGCCTTGACGAAAAAGGTTGTTGACTATGCTCATCAGCATGATGTTACGGTTGAGGGCGAGCTCGGCGTTCTGGCCGGTGTAGAGGACGAAGTGGCCCACGAGGAATCCCACTACACGAAGCCGGAAGAGGTCGTAGACTTCGTGACAAAAACCGGCGTAGACAGCCTGGCTATCTCCATCGGTACTTCGCACGGCGCTTACAAGTTCAAGCCCGAGCAGTGCACGCGCGACCCGCAGACGGGACGACTCATTCCTCCTCCATTGGCTTTCGACGTGCTCGATGCCATCATGGTACAGCTGCCGGGATTCCCCATCGTCCTCCACGGCTCCTCCAGCGTGCCTCAGGAAGAGGTCGACACCATTAACAAGTTTGGCGGCAAACTGCCCGATGCTGTCGGCATCCCCGAAGATCAGCTCCGCAAAGCAGCCAAGAGCGCAGTCTGCAAGATTAACATCGACTCAGACTCCCGTTTGGCCATGACCGCAGCCGTGCGCCGCGTATTCGCTGAGAAACCGGGTGAATTCGACCCGCGCAAATACCTCGGCCCGGCCCGCGAAGAAATGAAGAAGCTCTACGAGCACAAGATTGTCGACGTTCTCGGCTCTGAAAACAAACTGGCCCAGCTCGACTAATCCGTACTCCGCAAAAAAGACACTAAGCCTCCGCTGCCCATAGGGTAACGGAGGCTTTTCTTTCTGACGGACAAAGAAGAAGCCGCCCGTGGCCTCATGGCAGGCGGGCGGCTTCTTCTGCCTTACAGGAGAGGAAATGTCAGCGGGAAAGGTAATCCATAACGTTCTTCTCGATGCGCGCGGCCAAGTCCTCGTGCGACTCGCGCACGAAAGCCTGTCCCGTAATGTGTTCGTACAGTTCTATGTAACGGTCGGATATGCTCGCCACCATTTCGGCAGTCATTTCAGGCACCTGCTCGCCTTCCTTCCCGTGGAAACCGTTGCTCATCAGCCACTCGCGAACGAACTCCTTCGACAACTGACGCTGCGGCTCGCCTTTGGCAAAGCGTTCCTCGTAACCCTCACTATAAAAATAGCGGCTGGAATCCGGCGTATGGATCTCGTCCATAAGATAAATCGTGCCGTCGTGCTTGCCAAACTCGTATTTCGTATCGACCAGAATCAGACCGCGACGGGCCGCGATTTCTGTCCCACGGCGAAACAGCGCGAGGGTGTATTTCTCCAACACCTCATACTCTTCCGGCGTGGCCAGGCCACGGGCCAGGATTTCTTCCTTGGAAATGTCGGCATCGTGCTCGCCGATTTCGGCTTTAGTCGTCGGGGTAACTATCGGCTCGGGGAAGCGCTCGTTCTCGCGCATGCCGTCCGGCAACTTCACGCCGCAAATTTCGCGCACGCCGCTCCGGTAAGCGCGCCAGGCGCTGCCGCACAGATAGCCGCGCACTATCATTTCCACAGGGAAGCCCTGGCACATCACGCCGACCGTTACCATCGGGTCCGGAGTAGCCAATTTCCAGTTCGGGCAGATGTCTGCCGTGGCGTCAAGGAACTGGGCTGCAATCTGGTTCAATACTTGGCCTTTGTAGGGGATACCTTTAGGGAGAATCACATCAAAGGCCGAAATACGGTCCGTGGCTACCATGACCAGACGGTCGCCTAAGTTATACACGTCGCGGACTTTGCCGTGATACACGCCCTTCTGTCCGGGAAAGTGAAAATCAGTTTTCGTTAATGCATTCATTGCGTTGATTATTATGAATTGCGGATAAAGTATTGGTCCGATTTTTCGCCGCGTCGCGCTCATAAGCTTCCACGATACGGGTAACGAGTTTGTGGCGCACGATGTCGCCTTTGTCCATTTCTATAAAAGCGATGCCGGGTATGCCGCGTAAGATACGTTGTGCCTCGAGCAGGCCTGAACGCTGCGTGGAAGGCAAATCTATCTGCGTGCGGTCGCCGGTGACGATCATCTTCGTATTCCACCCCATGCGGGTCAGGAACATTTTTATCTGTGCGGGCGTCGTGTTCTGAGCTTCATCGAGGATAACCACAGCGTCGTTCAGGGTGCGCCCGCGCATAAAGGCCAGCGGGGCGATCTGGATAACGTTCGTCTCCATGTACTCCTGCAACTTCGCGGCAGGCACCATCTCCTGTAACGCGTCGTAGAGCGGCTGGAGATAAGGGTCAATTTTCTCCTTCATATCCCCGGGCAGGAAGCCCAGCTTCTCTCCGGCCTCCACTGCCGGCCGGCTCAATATGATCCGCTTGATTTCCTTCGACTTGAGTGCCCTTACTGCCAGGGCTATTGCCGTATAGGTTTTGCCGGAACCGGCCGGCCCTACTGCGAAGAGCATATCGTTTTCCCGGTAAGCGGCTACAAGGCGGCGCTGGTTTTCACTACGTGCGGTAATCGGTTTCCCGCCCACGCTGTACACGATGACGTCGCCCGCCAAATCGCCCCGGCCCGGACCATGCGCCACAATGTCCACAAGCTGCTCTTCCGTAAGCTGGTTATATTTCGCACAATGTTGCTCTAAGGCTTGGAAGATTTTCTCGAATTCGGCCATTTCGTCTTCTCCGCCCATCACTTTCAACACGTTGCCGCGACCTATGATGCGCAACTTCGGACAAAGCGAACGAAGCTGACGGAGATGGGCATTGTTCACGCCGAAAAACACGACCGGATCTGCTTCTTCCAATACGAAATGTTTCTCTATCATTCAATCTTTTTAATGGATTACCGTCCACCGGCAAACTGCCCGCAGGCCATGCAAAATTAATCAATCCACCGGAAAGAAACCGATTTTTTTGTACTTTTGTATTCCTGTTTTATGCGGCGACTGTTTCGCTACACCCTTTCTCCATATCATGACTTCTGTCCCACGTTTCCGTATCCCTCGCCATAAGCGGCATCTCGTCCTCCTGCTACCGGTATTCATCGCCCTGCTGGGGGCATTGCTCTGGCCAAAAGGTTGCCATTCATGCCAGCCGGAACCTGACGCATCCAAGGAAGCACCGGAACCCGACACCATACTGGCCCACAGCCGCACGGTCGACGCGCTCTTCGCACATCCGCGAAAACCGCTGCGCCTGACCGGGGCAGACGGGCGGCGCATACGGAACAAAATCAAGGGTGTAGAGAATTACCAGGAAGCCTTTCCGGACATGAACGACGTACAGCTGGCGACCGCCTGCCGGCTGGGCATCCCGATGGTGGCCGACAGGGACGAGGCACAACATCACTTGCACGATTTGGTCTATATCGGGGACAATCCGTTTTTCCGCGTCGAGCGCCTCTCCCACTCCATCCCGTACCTCGTTCCGCGCGCAGAACGGCTGCTTACGGAAATCGCGCGCAACTTCATTGATTCCCTGCAATCCAAAGGCTTGCCTTTCTATAAACTGGTCGTCACCTCCGTGCTCCGTACAAGGGAAGACGTAGACCGCCTGCGTAAAGTCAACGGAAATGCCTCTGAAAACAGTTGCCACCAATACGGCACGACGTTCGACATCTGCTACAACAGCTTTTACCGCGTCTACGACCCGGACGACGCCACCAAACGACAAGTCTGGTCCGGCAATCTGAAAGCCGTTCTGGCCGAGGTCCTGGCAGACCAGCGCCGGTTGGGCACTTGCTACGTCCGCTACGAAGCCTACCAGTCCTGTTTCCACATCACGGCACGGTGAGGCACAGGCCGGCACACAACGGAGCGCAAACGAAAGACAGGACCCGAAAACCGCACAAAGACTTACCGTCCCCCCCAGGCATGAAGTCTGTCATGCCCCCGCGGGGGCAAAGCCGTTTTCCGCCACACAGTCTGCGGAGGGAACGCCGCGTCGTTACTACCACCTCGGGAAGCCTGCTCCGTGCGGGCCTCCGCCGGCTGACGCGGCCTATCCCCGACAAAACGGGGCTAAGGCCCGTTTTCACGAACCTTAGCCCCGTATGCCGGCGAAGCGACACTGCCCGCACCGGAATATGCTTTCACGCGTTCAACGTAAGGAAAGCGAATCGGCGCCGCCGCGCGCAGGCGCATCGCCCTCACCGCCGGGCAGCCCTTCCCCGCCGGTTTCCGGACCGGAATGTGTCCCTTCGCCGCCGGTCTGTTCGTCAAGGTCCAACTCGTAAAGCGGATTCCCGTTTTCGTCATACAGCACGCTGTCGAGCACGAACGAGTCGGGCTTCTCTACGGGCGGCACGTACACCCGTTCATAAGTGCTGGGGTCGATATCCTCGGGAGGCAGCCCATAACGCTTCATGTATTTTTGAGAAAGCGACGGGTCTTCCAGAACCTTGTGCATGAAAAGCCCGAAAATAGGTAAAGCGGTACGGCTTCCCTGGCCCAAGCGTCCGGAACGGAAATGGATGCTGCGATATTCGCCGCCAACCCACGCGCCACCGACCAGGCCCGGCGTCACCCCGATGAACCATGCATCGGAATGATTGTTGGAAGTCCCCGTTTTACCGCCGAAGTCTATTTTCCCATTGAACGTACCCATGTATTTAGCCGCACCCAGTGCCTGCGACGTCCCGCCGCCGTCGCGCACGCCGGCTTCAAGCATTTTCTGCATGTAGAAAGCGGAGCGGCGGTCGAGTGCGCGCTTCTCTGCGGGTTCGGCCTCATAGACCACATTGCCGCTGCGGTCCAGAATTTTGGAGACAAGCACGGGCTCGACATGCACGCCGTCGTTGGCAACCGTCCCGTAGGCGTTGACCATTTCCAGCAGGTTGACATCACTGGAGCCGAGAGCGAGAGAAGGTGTATTGTCCAACGGGGAGAGGATGCCCATGTCGTGCGCCGTGGTGACCACGTTGTCAATGCCGACCTCCTGCCCTAACTTGACGGCAATCGTATTGACACTTTGGGCAAAGGCTGAGCGCAAGGGCAGGTTGGCGTTCGAGAAGTTGCCGTTTGCATTGTGGGGTTGCCAGATGGTCGTCGTGTCGCGCTTCGCATCGTACACTTCCATGCGGATGTACGAATCCGTGAGCCGTGCATCGCTGGGCGTCCATCCCTGCTTCATGGCCGTGGCGTACACAAAGAGCTTGAAAGTAGAGCCGGGCTGGCGCATGGCTTTCACTTTGTCGTATTTCCAAGTATGGAAATCCATGTCGCCGACATAGGCTTTCACGGCTCCTGTGGCCGGCTCCATGGCGACAAAGCCGGCGTGCATGAAGCGTACCATGTAACGGATGGAATCGAGGGTACTGATATTTTCGGTATGGCCGCCGTCGTAGTCGAACAGTTTTACGGGATGCGGCATGTTCATATAGGCCCAGACGGAATCGGGCTGGCCGGGGAAACGCGCTTCGAGCATTTTGTAATAATCTGTTGTGCGGGCAATGTTCTCTATGAAATTAGGAATCACGTTGCCCCGCTCGTCACGCCAAGGGTCGCCCAACCCGCGCCAATGGGCGTCGAAGTTCTGCTGGACCTGGTGCATCTGCTCGACAAGGGCTTCTTCGGCGTAGCGCTGCATCCTGCTGTCGAGGGTAGTATAGATCTTCAGGCCGTCGGTATAAGGATCCAGCTGGGGACAGTTCTCCTGGATATAGTCCGCCACAGCCTGCCGGAAATACAAGGCCTGACCGTCGTAAGCGCTTTCGACGTTGAAATTCAAGACTATCGGAAGGGCTTTCAAAGAATCGAGCTGAGCTTTCGTAGCGATGCAGGGCTTGCCGAAGTTTTTGGCCAGCTCGTCACGCAGACGGTACATGTTGTCAAGGACCAGATTGCGCCGGCGCAAGCTGTTGTCTGGATTGATGCGGGGATTATAAGTGGAAGTCGCTTTCAGCAGCCCGACGAGCACTGCCGCTTCTTCAATTTTCAGTTCACCGGGCCGTTTGTTGAAATAGGTCTTGGCAGCAGTCTTTATGCCATAGGCGTTAGAGCCGAAATCTACGGTATTGGCATACATGTTCAGGATGCTGTCTTTCTCATTGTACATTTCCAGCTCGACGGCTATGACCATTTCTTTCGTCTTCATGACAAGGATGCCGCAACCGGGTATCTTGCCGACAAGCCCCGTGCCGTACTCTTTCTTTGTACGGATGCGGAACATGTTTTTCACCAATTGCTGCGTAATGGTCGAAGCGCCACGCGCCCGGCCCCGGACGGCGTCCTTGGCGGCGGCAAGCAAGCCGGGAAAGTCTATGCCATGATGTTCGAAAAAGCGCTCATCCTCCGTAGCGACCAAAGCCTGGAAGAAGGCCGGATTGATGGAGTCGTACGGAACGGACTGCCGGTTTTCGTCGAAAAACTTGCCCATCTCGACTCCATCGGCGGAATAGATGACAGACGCCTCGGGATTCTGTGGATGCATGATTTCGTCTGCCGTAGGAGACTTGCCGAACAGCCAGAACAGATTGACCATAACGGCAAACACATAGAAGAGGACAAGGCAGATAAACGTCAATATAACGAGGAGCAGCTTTTTCCACCAAGGACTGTTCCTATATAAACCGACGTATCCCCGCCATAGGCGACGGAGCAAGCGGCCGGTTACCACAAAAGGCCAAACGAGCCAACGGCCCGCGCCTCTGCGCTTTTTCTTATCGATTTTTCCCATTTTCGGATATGTATTGGAGGCAAAGTTACAGATTTAGCCTTGTGAGGCAGATCTATTTTGTATAAAATATCTTATCTCCTCGTATTGGCTGGGATGGAACCAGCATGTTTCCTGGTCTTTTTTGAACCAAGTCATCTGCTTTTTGGCATAGACCCGGGTGTTGCGGCGGATTTTTTCGAGCGCCTGCTCTAAAGACCAGTCGCCGTCAAGATAACGGAACAATTCTTTGTACCCGACAGTATTAAGGGAGTTGCAGTCGCGGAAAGGGAGCACTCGGCGAGCTTCGTCAAGCCATCCGGCCTCCATCATCTCGTCCACACGCCGGTTAATGCGGGCGAAGAGTTCGGACCGCTCACGCTGCAATCCGACCTTGAGAATCTGAAATGGACGCTGCTTGACTTGCTGCGTGCGAAAAGACGTATAAGTACGACCGGACATATGACAAATCTCAAGGGCGTGGACCACCCGTTTGGGATTTTTCAAATCGCAAGTAGCCGCATACTCCGGGTCCAACGCCTGTAACTCTGCCACCAAAGCAGCCAGTCCTTCGTTCTTATATCGGGCGCGCATCCACTCACGCGTGGCTTCATCAACCGTAGGAATATCGTCAATGCCTTTGCAGACAGCGTCGACATAAAGCATTGCCCCGCCGCTGAGCAGCACGACGTCGCGCTCCTGGAACAGACGCGGCAAAAGGTGCATCACGGCTTCTTCGTAACGGGCGGCGCTATAATACTCTTCCAACCCGAGCATCCCGACAAAATAATGGCAGACCTGGCGCAGCTCTGCTGCCGTGGGGGCTGCCGTACCAATAGGAATATCGCGATAGATTTGCCTCGAATCTGCATTGAGTATCGGGCACGAGAAATGGGCGGCAAGGCGCAGGCTGAGTGCGGTCTTGCCAACACCGGTCGGACCGAAAAGGACTACTAACGTTTTCATGGGGAAAAAGGTTTAGCAGAAAAAGGACGGGACACGCCGAAGAAGAAAAATGTTGAAAGCCGGGACGCGAACTGGACACGCCGCGACTTTCAACACCTGTATGGGTAAGACGGCTTCGCTGCCTGACCGGCAAAGCGAGCAAGACGGTTTCAATAGGAATTGCTATCCTGTATCTCAAATCCGTCGGGATCGAAATCTTCGCTGTCGAAGTTTTCATCGCCATAGAAATCCTCAGCATCCAGTCCGTCAAGGCTTTCGTTGACCTTACCTCCGCCCGCACCTGCAGTCTGTGCAGGGATATCAACGTCCATTTCCTTAATTTGTACAGGCGGGATGCCTTTTTCGCGGGTTATCGCGGGATGCTCAAGATGCTCGCCGGGAATCAACTCTTTTACTTCGAGATAGAACACGCGTTCGGAAAAGGGGTCGAATATATATTCCAGCTTTTGCCCCTCGTCTTCGATAAAATCGGAGAGTACTGCATCGGACATGCAGTAGAGGTCTTCATCCGACTGTCCGGCATCGGCCATGTCCTCACGCGTAATCTGCTGCCCCCGCACCCATTCGTCGTCGCAAACATAGAAAGACGTCATCTGATCATCCGGATAATGGCACGCCTGCAATATAATGCTGTTCAAATCGAGAAAAGTGGCGTCACTGTCTATTTTGATTTCACGGAGAAAGCCCTCGGCTTCGTCTGAAATGAATTTTATCTTGTACAACATGGGATACGACTATTTGATAATTCCGCGTTTGGAACTGTGTACGAATTCCAGAATATACTCAATTTCCTTACTCATAGGAATTTCTTCGCGAATCTGAGCGAAACATTCTTCACGCAATTTGCCCCGCTGGTAAAGGATTCGGTAAGTATTGTGAATGTTATTGATAAGTTCAGGAGAAAAGCCTCTCCGCCGCAGTCCTACGAGATTAAGTCCGCAATACGCCACAGGTTCGCGCGCGGCCATAATGAACGGGGGGACATCCTGCCCCGTACGCGTACCTCCGCCAATCATCACGTAGCTGCCGATACGGCAAAACTGGTGAATCAGCACACCGCCGCTAATAACGGCAAAGTCGTCTACGACTACCTCTCCGGCTATTTTGGCAGAATTCCCGATGATGCAGCCATTGCCTATGCAAACGTCATGGGCGACGTGCATGCCTTCCATTAACAAATTGTTACTGCCGACTATGGTACATCCCTTGGCCGCCGTCCCCCGGTTGATGGTCACGTTCTCCCGTATCGTATTGTTGTCTCCAATTTCGGCGGTCGTCTCTTCGCCGTGAAATTTCAAATCCTGTGGAATGGCACTGATAACGGCACCGGGAAAGAATACGTTTCCTTTTCCTATACGCGCACCGGAAAGGACGGTCACGCTGTTCATCAGGACATTGTTGGCGCCTATCTCTACATTCTTGTCTATATAACAGAAAGGCCCGATTTCGCATCCTTCACCGATGATGGCTTCAGGATGAACAAAGGCCATTGGGCTGATATTACTATTCATAAGTTTGGCTATTTGTTTTTAACTATCTGCGCTGTGAACGTTGCTTCAAAAGCCACTTTCTCACCGACAAAGGCGAATCCGTGCATCGACGAGATGCCGTGGCGGATGGGAGCCAGGAGTTCGACTTTGAATATCAGCGTATCGCCGGGGACCACCTTCCGGCGGAATTTCACATCGTCTATACGGAGAAAGTACGTGCTCCAACGCTCCGGCTCATCCACCGAATTTAATACGAGCAAACCGCCGGCCTGGGCCATCGCTTCTATCTGCAACACGCCGGGCATGACCGGCTCTTGGGGGAAATGGCCTTGGAAGAACTCTTCGTTGGCTGTCACGTTTTTCACGGCGACTATATAATTGGAACCGGTCTCCACGACTTTGTCCACGAGCTGCATCGGGTAACGGTGGGGCAAAAGTTCCCGTATCCGGTTTACGTCCATCAGCGGCGCTTCGTTCGGATCGTATATAGGTGCCTGTATCTCGTGCTGGCGGATTTCCCGGCGCATCTGCCGTGCGAACTTGTTATTAATGGTATGGCCGGGACGCGTGGCAATAATGCGTCCCTTGATAGGCCTGCCTATGAGTGCCATGTCACCGATAATGTCGAGCAGTTTATGGCGGGCCGGTTCGTTACGCCAGGTCAGCGGACGGTTGTTCAGATAGCCCAATTTCGCAGCGTCCCTGTGCTCCACGCCCATGTAGTCCGCCAGCTTGTCCAGGCTTTCCTGCGAGATTTGCCGCTCGTAGATAACGATGGCGTTGTCCAAGTCGCCGCCACGAATAAGCCCGGCCTTCAGCAGCTGTTCAATCTCGCGGACGAACACGAATGTGCGCGAAGAGGCGATTTCCGTCGCGAAATCCTCCATGTGGTCGAGCGTAGCGAACTGGCTGCTCAGGAATTCGGAGTCGAAGGAAATCATGGCCGTGATGGAGAACTGCTCGTCCGGCAGTATGATGATAGACGAGCCGGTCTTCTCATCGTAAGTCTCTATTTTCTTTTTAATGACATAGAAATCCTTCGGCGCATTCTGCTCTTCGATGCCTACGCGGAGTATGTTTTCCACATAGAGCTTCGCGCTGCCTTCCAAAATAGGGAATTCCGGGCCGTTCACTTGTATCAGGCAGTTGTCAATGCCCATCGCATAGAGAGCGGCCATGCCGTGCTCTATGGTGCTGCAACGGGCGTCGCCCTTCGCCACGACCGTTCCGCGGGAAGTGTCAACGACATTCTCCGCAATGGCTTCGATCACCGGCTGTCCGGGCAAATCTATTCGCTGAATCTTGTAACCGTGATTCTCTGGGGCCGGATTAAACGTAACGGTCAGGCTTAGCCCGGTATGTAGTCCCTTGCCAAACAGCGAGAAGCTGCCTCCCAAGGTCATCTGTTTGGACATATTCTTTTCCATTTATTTGCTTAACTCTTTCCTTATTTCTGCCAATTCTTCCTTCATGCGCTGATAGTCGGCATACATCTCCGGTAAATGCTTGAACACGATGCTGGCCCGGGCAAATACTTTGGCGTCGATTGCGGGCGAGCCCTGAACCGTGACATTACCTTTGCGGATGCTGCCGGCAATGCCTGCCTGCGCACCGCTGTATGTGCGGTCTCCTATCACGGCATGACCGGCGATGCCCACCTGGCCGCCGAACATGCACCAGCTGCCTATCTTCGTAGACCCCGCCACGCCCACTTGTGCCGACATCACGGTGTGCTCGCCTACGTCGCAGTTGTGGGCTACCTGCACCAGATTGTCCAGTTTTACGCCTTTGCGGACGTAAGTGGAACCCATCGTAGAGCGGTCCACGCACGTATTGGCTCCGATCTCTACATCGTCCTCTATCGTCACGATGCCTATCTGCTGGATCTTTTCATAACCATGGGGTGAGGGAGCGAATCCGAACCCGTCCGCACCGACAACGCAACCGCTGTGCAGTATCACGCGATTGCCCACCACACAGTCATGGTATATCGAGACCCCGGGATAAAACAGGCAGTCCTCGCCCACTTTGGCACGGGCTTCAATCACCACGTGGGGATATATCTGCGTGCCCTTGCCTACGTGCACTTCGTCGCCGACATAGGCGAACGGGCCTATATAACAGTCCTCGCCCACTGTGGCAGAGGGCGAGACAAAAGCCAAAGGATGGATACCGTGCCGCTTCCCGTGGTTCTTTTCATAATAATCCAGCAACCGGGCTACTGCTTCGTAAGCATTATCCACACGTACCAATGTGGCGCGGACTGGTTGCGAAGGCTTAAAATCTCGGTTTACAAGGACTATCGACGATTGTGTCTGGTAAATATAAGGTTCATAATGCGGATTGGCCAAGAAGGAGATTGCCCCTTCGACGCCTTCCTCTATCTTCGCGAATGTGTGGACACCCGCATCGGGATTGCCCTCGACTTCGCCATGTAACAGGTCCGCAATTTGTCTTGCAGTAAACTTCATTATTTTGTTTTACTTGTTTATTGGGCAAATATCGCAAAAATAAACCGAATGACCACATTGCGGCCCGTAAAAATATCCTTTCCGGGCACTTTCTCTCTCTACTCCTGCCCAAATAGGGTGCGAAGCGGTCAATAAGTCGCGAAATTGATAAAACGGGATAGCATTGCGGCTTTGTCGCCATGCTGTCCGCAAGGCTGACGAGCCTTGTGATATAGAACGGCTGCGCACCGCTTTGGCTTGCGCTTTAAGTCATGGCCGGGCTTGCCCCGACGCTACCACACCTTAGCTTTCCCGCTTTGATTGAACTGCCGCTCTGACATGCGACAGCACAGATTCGGACCGGCAACTTCTCCATGCGACCGTGGCAATTACAAATTCATACAGGAATAGGCGCAGAAATTTCTGGGATTATCGCCGTTTTCATTGGGATTATCCCTCTGAAGGCCGGACGCCGGGATGCCGGCCGGGCATGCAACGTCAGAAATTCGGGAAACGCATTTGCGGAACTGGCCCGACCGTCGGCCGCACCTCCGGCTTCTCCCTCCGCGCCAAGGCAAATTTCCAGTAAGGCCACGCCGGCGGCACAAAATCGACCTCCTTCCTGGCTTTCCACACAACAGTGAGAACGGCATGCCGCAAAACGCGCGCCGGGACGGAAATGCGCAAAACGCACAAGGAACTCTTTATCAAAAAGGAGGAATCCCTTTTGGGGGATTCCTCCTACATTAGCAATAAGCTCTATGCTTATCCTTTTTACTCGTAAACGGGATTCTTCAGATACCAGTTGTCTATGTTCAGCAAGCGCGTATAGAGTGTGCTGTTGTAGACGTTTGGTTGCTCGTATGGTTTCAGGTTCTGCGCACGGCGGGCAATGGTCCATGCAAACCACTGCGTACCGTAATCGCCGGACAACTGGCCATAAATGTCGTTGTTCTTATGGCGTGCCATACGCATAAGGTCATAATAGCGGAAACCTTCGAATGCCGTCTCGAGTGCCATTTCGTCGGCGATCAGTGTCTCTACCGCATTAATCTGGAGTCCCAGGTCTTCAGGCACTTTGGGAGCGTCAGGATCTTCTATAGGCCAGCCTTCATGGTCGTCACCCGTTCCGGTCTCGCCGTCGCCCGTATCGGTGTCGCCGTCAGCCAAAAGCCGGGCGGCATAGGCCTGCACGGTGGAAAGATTGCCGGCACGCTGTGCCTCGTCGAGCATGCGTTGCGCTACAAGGACATCGTAATCATAGAGCGTATCATAGTCGGACGTTTCGCCGCAACCACCTTCGTGGATACCCATATTGATCCAATATGTCTGGGAGAAATCCAGGAATTCGGGATGCTCGGCCGCACGGCGCAACTCGTCCACGTCAATATAATTGCAGCCATCGGCCACGGGAAGCGTATAGGGCACAATCTTACCCGTCTGCGTTTCCTCGTTCCATACGATGGAGTCGGTGCGGACCGTCGGCATCTCTTCGGAATTGAGACCGTTGCGCAAGATAGCAAAGGCATGGCGCGGATAACCGGCGCGGTTGATCGCTTCTGCAAAACGGAGCATCACCTGACGCAAACGGTAAACCGGAATCACATAGCTGAACGAGAAACTGTTCTCGGACAGCGTAAAGCTGCTGGAACGGACACTGGGGTTGACGTGTTTGGTGATGAAATAGAGACGTCCCAAATCCGTTTCAACCTCATTGGTAGAACCGCTGATGCGGCCGTCGCCCACATTCTCCAGATACCTCAAACCGGTGATCTGGTTCTGGTCACCATATTCCGGCCATATCTGCAATTGAGCGTTGCTCAGATTCATGTATTTCTGCGACGGGCCCAGCTGACGGTTGCGGTAGTTTGCCGTAACGGTAATACGTCCCGTGGTGGTTGCCGTCTCGTTGCCTTCATCATCCGTACCGCCCGTTGTGGAACTGGTAGAGGAGGGATCGAAACCATATATCTGCTGAATGCGGGTCAGCACCTGTCCGAAACTGGAATTGGCAGCCGACGGTACCAGCGTGATGTTCTCCGAATTAGCGGACGCCATACCGATGAAAAAAGCCCAGTTCGAAGCGCTGGTACTATAATTCTCCTGACCACCGGACATGCCTTCACGGCTAAGTGAGCGCATGTTGTCGGGGATACCCATGCCGATACGTTCACAATAGTCGTGGATGTACGTGTAGTAATAGGTAGCCGCGCGCTGATAATCGGCCAACGACGCACCTCGCAGCAAATAGAGGTCGCCCAGTACCAGGTCGCCGGGGAAAGTCATCATGCGCTGCGGGATGTTCATGCTACCGTTATTCATATTGCCGTAATCCGGGAGACCGTATGTGCGTTCGTACGCATAGGCCTGCTGCAGGTCTTCACCCAACAGGTCTAACAAGTTGTCGGGCGTGGCCCAAGCCTCAGGATTGGTCTCCCATCCTGTATTGGCATTGTCCACCGGCTGCGTAATGAAGGGAACACGGCCATAATTCTGCACAAGCTGCATGTACGTCCATGCGCGGACCATTTGCACCTGCGCGAATTCACGGCGCATGTAATAATTGTTATTCTTCAAGGCCATCGTATCTGCCTTGGCCAGATAGAAGTTACACTGGTTGATGACCTTGTAGTAGGCCGAACGGTTGAGCAGACCGTTTTCACCATCATCCACTTGCACGAAATTGGAAATATCGGCAACTGAATCGCTGACATACATTGTGGTATCGGCCAAATCGCCACGCAAATCGCCAAGCAGCACATTGTTCTCTATCATGTCCTGCACATTGCCCAAAATGCCTAAGTAGAAGTTTACCGTATCCTTGCCGGAAAAATCCTCGACATAACGCTCCAGGTCAGGCGTCAGCATGTCCTCACAAGAGGTGGTCGATAAGCCCAAGCCCATAAGGCCGATAAACAGACTTACTATCGATTTATTTTTCATTGTCGTATATTTTACCTTTGGAAGATATGGAACGGGAAAGCCGGTCGTCGGCAGGCCGGACCTGCTTCCCGTCCACAAATTCGCTGTTGTTACAAATTAATCGTCACGCCAAGATTGAAGTTACGGTTCTGCGGAAGCATACCGGAATCAATTCCTTGATAAAGTACACCGTTACCGCTGGAAAATTCCGGATCCTGTCCTAAATATTTTGTAACGGTAAATACGTTGTTAGCCTCGCCCCAAACTGAAAGACCTTGCAGCCAGCTGAGAGTCAAAGGAATCTTATACGTAAGGCGTACCTTCTTGAGTTTCAAATATGAGCCGTCTTCTATCCAACGGTCAGAGAAACGTTCATTGTTCACCCACTCGTCGTTATCAGAAGCCATTGCACGAGGAATGTCCGTAATCTGACCGTTATAGCGCCAGCGGTTCACGACAGCGGTAGTCTGGTTGTAGATATTGTTCACGCCTTCCAACTGCGAGCGCTGGTAGTTGAACACATCGTTACCCAACGAATACTTAAAGTTAATGTCGAGGGTAAGATTCTTCCACGTCAGACTGGTATAGAAGTTACCGAAGATATCCGGATTAGGATCACCTATCTGGACCATATCGGCCTCGGAAATCCAGCCATCGCCGTTTTGATCGATGAAGTGGACATCGCCGGCCTTGAAGTTGCGATACGGATCCTGCGACAGCCCTGTCGGATAGCGCAGGTAGCCGTACTTGCCGGCAGTTGAAGCCTCGGCGTCGGAAGCAAAGACGCCCGCCGTCTGGTAACCATAGAATACTCCTACCGGTTTTCCGATTGCGGTCAGGATATTATTTGAGCCATAAACGGAACTCGTATAACCGTGAATACGCGTACGCGTATCAGCGATTTCTCTACCATTGGCATCCAACTGATAAATATCAATGTAATTCAAGTCGGACTCTGGCAAATCGGTCATTTCGTTCTTATAGTGACCGATGGTGAAGCCGCCCTGCCATTTCCAATCGCGCGTATTGAGGAACACAGCATGTGCATTGAACTCTATGCCGGTATTCTTCAAAGCACCGTCATTTGTCCACATGAATGCAAGACCGGTAATATCGCTGACGGCCTGGCGGGTCAACAGGTTGCTCGTCTTAGACCAATAATAGTCCAAACCTAAAGCGAGGCGGTTATCGAAGAGGCTGGTCTGCAGACCGACGTTGAAACGGCGGTTTGTTTCCCACTGAATCGTCGGGTTCTGGATATTGGCCAAGAAGAGTCCTGTCGCGTTGTCCAAGAATTTGCCGTTCTCGAAATAGGTACGCACAGCGTAATAGTCTACGTTGTCGTTTCCGCTCTCCTCATAGCCGGCAGACAGCTTCAAATAGTTGATGAAAGGAACATCAAACCAGGACTCTGAGGACATGAGCCATGCAGCCTGCACAGAGGGGAAGAGCCCCCACTTAACACCGAACAACTTGATACCCTCGGCGGTTTCTGTACCGAAACGTGAAGAAGCCTCCATCGTTACTCCGGCATTGAAGAAATACTTGTTCAAGTAGTTATAATCGGCATTCACATAATATGCCAGGTTCATCCACTTGTCGGCAGTTCCGCCATAATCCTTATACTGAAGGCTCATGGAGATGTTAGGCATCTTATCGTTGTCGTTGTTGTAGCCTGTGATATAGCTATCACCATAAGAATAGGATGCCAGACGGAAACCGCCTACCAAGTTAATATAATGACCGGCATATTGGCGGCGCCAATCTACGCGGAAATCATTGAACAAAGTAGTTTCTTTGTTGAACTGCGTACGCACGACGCTGCGAACTTCGCCCAAACCTTCCACCGGCAGAGAAGGCGTACCGTCGTTCGGCAGGTAGTACTTCTCATTATTGCGGTTCAGTATATAGCTGAATCGGTTGGAGACGGAGAGGTAACGGTTGATTTGGTACTTGGGCTGGACGTTGATGGCAAACTGCGTCTGCTCCTGGAAGTTCTTATTGTCACCCTGTCCGTTGGAGAGGACCCAGAAAGGATTGACGAGACCGGCGTAGCCAAAGTTCTCAGCAAAACGGAAGGGGTTGTTGGCGTCCGAATAATTCTTACCGGAATAAACCCTGTCCGTATGCCCTAATTGAAGACCGTTATCATAGATTACGTAATGCGAATAGGGGCTGATGAACGGCGCTTGAATCAGGCCCAATACATTTGGCGAAGAAATATTTCGCTGGGAATAGTCCTCTGCCCAACCATTATCGCGCAGATTGTAAGCGTTACGGGCATAAGAGATGTCCATCGTCGTAGTGAGGTCCTTGAACAGGACGATATCCGTATTGAAACGTATATTCAGACGATTGAAATCGTTCTGCTTTGCCGTTGCGTCTGCCTGCGAATAGCCGAGCGAAAGGTTGTACATGGCTATATCGTCACCACCTTCCACGCTGACCTTGTAATTCTGCGTAAATGCGTCCTTATAGAGGTCCTTCTGCCAATCCGTATTGTTATGATAAACCGGATAGAAGAAATAGTTTGGATCCTCGTTCATGAAGGGCGGCACGGTCGTGTTGGTCTTGAAGTAATCCTGTGCGGCCTGAGTCGTGCCTAAGAAATCGGTCACATAATTGCGGTACTGAGAAGCATTCATCACCTTCAACGCTTCAGGCGACTGCTCAAAACCACCATAGGCGCGGATATTAATGCGGGTAACCATGCTCTTGCCGCGCTTGGTGTCAATAAGGATGACACCGTTACCGCCACGCGCACCGTAGAGAGCCGTCCCGTTACGCAACACACGTACACTTTCAATATCCTCCGTATCAATAATATTGAAGATATTGGTAAAGAAGCCATCGTGCAACGAGGAACGGTCGTACTGCATATCCCATATTACTCCGTCGACGACAATCAGCGGTTGTGCATTGACATTCAATGAATTCAGACCATTAATGAACATCGCTGCACCCTGAGCAGGGAGGCCACCGCGATTGATGGTACGTACAGAGGCGTTCAGCTGATTCTCAATATCGTTTTCGATGGTCAATGCGCTGGAGTTATCCACAGTCATCTCGCTCTGCGCAAAAATGGGCGTACCGTCCTTATAAAGGCTTTTCAGAACGCTCGAATACAGATTCGCGTTTTGGTCCTTGTCGCCTTTGATGGCAATCTGCACCGGATTATAATCGGGTACGGCTATGTAGAGCGAATTTACGAAAGTGGGGACCTTAATGGTATAGGCGCCCTTATCGTCCGTCAGCGCTGTATAGAAGCGATTGTTCAGAGCCTGTACCTGCACACCAGCCAAAGGCTCATGCGTAGCTGCATCGTAAACATAACCGGAAACCTCCTTCATTTCATATTCCGGCTGCGCAGCTTTTTTGCTGACTTGCGCGGAAGCCGGAGCCGATGATTCGGACTCGGACGTTGTCTGTGCCGACAGGACGCAAGCGCCCGATAACATGAACAGACACACGCCTGTGCGCAAAGCCCCGTGCATCAAATTGTTTTTTCTATTCTTATTCATCTTCGTCATTATTAAAGTTAACAAGAACTCTTATTCTTCATCACGCACCGGCTCAAGGATCACCTTT
Organism: uncultured Prevotella sp.; assembly: GCA_902464615.1. Taxonomy (GTDB): domain Bacteria; phylum Bacteroidota; class Bacteroidia; order Bacteroidales; family Bacteroidaceae; genus Alloprevotella. Next base: position 113,125 of record CABQKA010000005.1, read on the forward strand.
GCGATACTCAAGGCGCGGCAATTGCCACGACGCTGCTGCGTATAGGACATGGATATGCGCAAATAGGGGAAACTTGTATAGCCAGAAGGCAAATCACTATAGCTCTTAGTGATTTCGATGTCATCCCACAATACTATTTTTGAAATAGAGTCCTGCCTTACAGACAAGTTCTGTGCCGCACGCCCAATGCGGTCGCCGTCATCGTCAAAGATTTCCGCGGTGAAGAGTGGTTCCTCAATCTGCTCACTACCGTCGGAGTCATAGTTGATATTACCCAAATTCACCCGATTGGGCAACATCTGCACAGACACCTTGTAATGACCGCTATAAAGGCCGTACAGCATGAAGTTTATACGTAACGCATTGTTTCCGTCGACTGTAAAATAGGCATACATGTCATCTTCCACGTCGCCACCTACCTCTGGATTACGGTTGTCGGAATTAAGCGTTATCGTTGTACCGGTACCGTTGGAAGAGCCTGTTACGCTGGCAATATTGGAAGTGCTGTAAGCATTCAATTCTCTCCGGGTAATAAAGCTATAAGCGGGATCGTAGGTGTAGTGATCCACCGGGAAAATATAGCCGTTCGAAGCACGGACAGGAGTCTTACCGCCAAAGATAGGATTGGGCTGTCCGGTTCCGGCCAACGGATTATAAAGAATCGTATGGTTGGTCGTAATCAATGAGTCAGCATACAGTACATAATTTATAACGGCGGCAGAGTCTGTGCGGTCAATGCTGCTGAACGTCGCCGGCGAAATGAACATGCTCTGCACAATGGCACGACTGGTTGAAAGTTCTCTTAATGAATCCACATTGAAAGTCAAAGCTTCATCACCCTTATACAGGAAGTCATTGGAACCAGACGACCACTCGTAGTTGTAGCTGTCACCGTAATTGTAAAGTTGCGAAACTGTCGTACGCCCCTCTGCCCACGCTGTGTTCGTAGGAATAATGGCGATATACAAACTATCCTCATTGCTGACAGAAGCCATTGAAGCATCGAGGATTTCATTTGTCGTTGTGAATACGGAGTCCACATACTCCATCTCACCATTATCGTTCATCGCTCCTTCCGTACTGCTGTTCTCGTCAAAATTCTTCACATCATACGCGTTGATCACTGCATAGATATCACTGAATTGCGAGTCGTTCTCCATGTAATCATAGAGATTATAAGCAAATGGAGAGAGACCATCCAAAACGTGCAACATACCGTTCGAGGCATGGATATTGGCCATTTCCGAATTGATGGGCACATTATTGAATATTCCTGCAGAAGCGTCATAGAAGCACAACTTCGAATTCATCATGCGTACCTGTTGCCGCGTCGCAGTGGACTCATAATTGAAACGCGCGATATGGTTACGGACGAACTGATTAGACACGACATAATCCAGTTCTCTGGCAGCAGCTGTATCCGTTTGACGCAACAGGTCGGCTTCGTCGAGTATGTCAAGATAATGACGGGCATTATAGGTGCCGTTACGGGGCGCCCATACGGTCATTTCCTGAGGCTGATCGAGGAGGTCTGCGTAAGTTTGTTTCTGCCCCCTATCATCTTCGTCTTTTAGCACTTTCGCTCTCTGAAGAATCATCGCAAGCGAATCTAATTCAGGAGTTTCGGCAATATTTTGCCAAAGTGTTTTGCTACCGGAAACTGTTCCCGGCTGGATGTCAAAGTGGTCGTCAGTACATGCGCCCACGCCGAGGAGCACACCGACTCCCAGCAAACATCCCGTCACTCTATTTTGAAATAAATTTTTCATTTGTGTATGATAATTTCTTGATTCTACCATATATCTTCTGGCTGTGGACCATTGTAGATCTGTGTTGGCACAAATTCGAAATAGTCCAAAAAGAACTGTGCGTCCGTCTTACGCAGCGCGGACTTGAAACGGAGGTAATAAGTTTGGTCCGCGTCCAAATTCTCCACGCTGATAATGCGGCGTATAGCAGCCTCAGAACCTCCCACCTGACGCACTGGAGTGTCAGCGCGTCCATTGGTTACAGTAAAATATTGCGGTCCTTTCAAATAGCCCATATTCCGCAGGTTCTTGTCGTTCTCCGCATTGACGGCCTCGTCATCTACATCTGCCACCCAAGGAATATCCGGGTTGTTGTCTACAGATTGCCGCTGGTCGTAGGGTAAACCTACCGGACTCAAGCGAAGCGGGTCGTTACCGAAGTAAAGTTGAACCATGCCACGCAAGCTGTTCATACTTACGCCCATACGCAACTCATACGTTCCGCTCTTGGGAACCGGCGGTAAACGAAGGACGAAGTCATACAGACCGGTAAACATGAATTCATCTCCCTGGAAATCTCGCCAGGCGCCTCCGTTGGTGGAATAAGCATCCATCAAATAGAGAATACGCGTATCATTCGACTCACTCAAGATGTTTGTGAAATAGCCGTTAGGGAAACGGGTGTAATCATTCCCCCGGATATTGTTAGAGGCCACCTCTGGCAACATCGTGGTAATATCTATACGTATACGCTCGCTGGCCAAATTATTACGGGTCACGTCGTCGTAAAGCAGAATTTTGCTAATTGGATAATAGAAACCATTCTGCGCATTATTATCGAACTCGCCATTCGTAGCTGAAATTAATACGCCCGGATCGCTCACCGCCGTCTCACTATAATCCCCGTCTCGGTCGTTATTATAAATTGACATGCGGTTCACGTAAACCTTATGGTCCACATCATGCTCGAAACCGGCATCGCCCACCTGTGTAACTTTCACCAAACCGCGATATTTTCCCATCGTAGTATAGTAATCCCACACATTTGTCGGCATCTGTTGCGTCTGCGGATTTCGGTTGTCGCCATACATATAATTGTACTCATTATAATGGTGAACAAAACGGTCATAGCCCATTTTACCTTCCATTAAATGGTATGCGACGAAACGGTTGACTGCATTGTCCGGGCTCGTCAAGTCGTCTACATCTTCCTGACCATAGACGGACTGACAGTGCTGACGGATAATCTGCATCACCTCATCCCAATTCTCCACATTGCCTTCCGCGTCGATACTGAGGTTTATCCCCCACTCGGAAGCAAAGACTTCATCCGGTTCAACGAACGCTGTATATCCCAAATAGCGATGCTGAGCTACATTGAAAGGAACTGGTACGCCACTTTGGTTATATACTTCGTCGCGCGGCTCATCCTCATAATCGACATCTCGGTCCTGGACTAAGGAATCTGCCCATGTAGTCTGACTAAGCAAATATGCCCAAATCTTCATGTTATCCGCTCCGGCAATCATGTCTGCCAAAGTTTCGGAAGATGGAGCTATCACCGTTTCAACTTCATGAATCATTCCATTGGAAACCTCGATGTCACTGTTGACTATCCGGGAAGAGCCATTGATTACATAGTAGCTTTCACCATCCTCAGCCGACTCGAAAGCACAAGTCAAAAGGCGGTCGTTCAAGTTGGACAGGGGGAAAGTGCCCGGCGTCGGAAAATCAGCGGTCTCATACGCATTATCTGTCCTGTTGTCAATGATACAACTGTTCGCTACCAACTGTGCCTGCTCATAGCTCATTTCGTCTACAGAAGATAAGCCTAAATCCTGCAGGTAGGCGGCTATCGCATCATTGTCCGGTGCACATATCGTATAATTTCCGCGCGAAGACAGCACGCTCGTTAAAGAAGAGGCATTGTCAGAATTTCCTAAACGAACTCTGTCGAATATCGCCTTTATACAGGAAAATGTTTCGGGAGGGTTTGCAAAATAATCAGTAGCTGTCTCTTCAGTCGAAATGGCATAGTTATCCGTACTGATATTTTCCGTGCAGGCTGCAAGGAGTCCTCCCATAAGAAGAACTGCTGCCGCACAGGCAAAATTCCCGATTTTTCTTAACAAACTCTTCATATTCGCTACAAATTAATCTTTACCATATATCCTCTGGCTGCGCTCCGTTGTATATCGAAGTTGGTACGATTTCGAAATAGTCAAGGAAGAATTGGGCGTCAGTCTTACGAAGGGCGGACTTGAATCGCAGGTAGTAAGTCTCGCTGGCACTAAGTTGCTCTACCGTAATGATACGGCGAATCGCTGCAGCACTACCACCTCGACCGCGCACCGGCGTATCAGCCTGTCCGTTTGTCATCGTGAAATATTGAGGCCCTTTCAAATAGCCCAGATTTCGCATATTCTTGTCGTTCTCCGCATTGACTGCATCGTCCTCTACATCTGCTACCCAAGGTATTTCGGGATTGCTCTCGCTGACAGTCTGACGCTGGTCGTAGGGGAGACCTACTGGCGAAAGACGTAACGGGTCATTTCCAAAATACATCTGCACCATTCCTCGGTTGGGGTTCATTGCAACACCCATACGCAGCTCATAAGTGCCGTCTTTGGGTACCGGGGGAAGACGAAGGGTGAAATCGTATAAGCCGGTAAACAGCCATTCATCGCCTTGATAGTCATTCCATGTTCCAGCTGTCCCAGACCAACCGTGAGTCAAATACAACATATTAGTTTCGTTCGACTCGTTGATGATATTGCTGAAAAAGCCTGTCGGATAGTATGTATAATGACCACCACGCGTATTATTGGAAGCGACCTCCGGCAGCATGGTACAAAGATCGATGCGCATACGCTCGCCCGCCAAATTACTGCGAGTCTCGTCGGTATAGAGCATAATTGTATTAATCGGATAATAGAAACCGTTCTGCGCGTTGTTGTCAAACTCGCCATTGTCTGGAGAAATGAGGATTCCAGCGTCTCTAACTCCCAGCTCGCGATAATCGCCATGACGGCTATTATCGTAAATGGAAATTCGATTAATGTAGATTCTATGCTCTAAATCCTGCTCAAACCCGGCATCACCGACCTGCGTGATTTTAACAAGCCCGCGGTGTTGACCCATCGTGGTGTAATAATCCCACACATTGGTCGGCATCTGAATGGTCTGGGGATTTCGCGTGTCACCATACCGGTAATTGAACTCGTTATAGTGATTTACGAAACGGTCATATGCCATTTTTCCAGGAAGGAGGTGATATGCGACGAAGCGATTCACAGCATTGTCCGGACTTGTCAAGTCATCGCTGTCCTCTTGTCCATAAACGGCCTGGCAACGCTGCCGCACAATGTTCATCACTTCATCCCAATTTGTCACATTGCCTTCTGCGTCCAAAGAGAGGTGAATTCCCCATTCGGAAGCGAAAACCTCGTCCGGTTCAACGAAAGCTGTAAAACCGAGATATCTGCGCTGCGGAATGTTGAAAGGTCCACCGACCACGCCGACCTGGTCAAAGGTCTCGTCACGCGGCTCTTCCTCATAAGCCAAATCACGCTCGTCGAGCAGAGAATCTGCCCATGTGGTTTGCTGAAGAAGATAAGTCATGACCTTCATATTTGTAGCCAGGGCTATCATATCCGGCAGAGATTCAGACGAGGGGGCGATGACGGTACCTACCTCGTGAATCATGGCATTGGACACTTCCGTATCCGTGGTCAGGACACGGGACTCGCCATTAATCACGTAGTAACTCTCGCCCTCGTCCTCTGTGACAAAAGCACACGTCAAGAGACGGTCATTTAAGTTCGGCAACGCGAAAGAGCCCGTCGTTGGGAAGTCGCTGACTTCGTACGGCATCTGCTCCACATTGTCAATTATGCAACTATTAGCCACCAGCTGAGCCTGCTCGTATGACATTTCGTCCACAGAACTCAGACCCAAAGTTTGCAAATAAGCAGCAATGGCCTCATTGTTCGGAGCGAAAATCGTATAGTTCCCGCGCGAAGACAATACACTTGACAATGACGACGCATTATCCACATCGCCCAACCGCACGCGGTCGAAGATGGCCTTGATACTGGAATACTTCTCAGGATTGTCCGCGAAGTAATCCGTTGCGGTCTGCTCTGTAGCAATGGCGAAGTTGTCCGCACTGATATCTTCAGTGCATCCTGCCAAAGACATACCGAGCCCCAGCGTCAAGACGCATCCCAACACGCAGCAGCTGATTTGTCGTATATTTCTTTTAATACAGAACATTGCAGAAATATAATTTAATTTGAAGAGTAGCGTTCCCAAACAGGATTCTGCTCCAGCATGCCGCCGTACTCGACGCCATTGACACGAAGCTCTTCACTGTAGATGGGATTATACAAAGCCCATATGACGCGCATACGGCCACGTACAGAAGAAGACAACGTTGCGTAATCCTGCAACACATCCGTCGGGGCGTTGGTAGCTTCGCACTGACGGGCGAGGTCGAACCAGCGTTTTCCTTCGGTTACAAATTCACGCTGACGCTCGTTGTAGACCAAAGTCAACAGATCGCCGGCCGTAAGCCCGGAACCGCTCGTTGCATAGTCATCGTTCAAGCGGGAATTACGCAGGTCGGAAGACACGGATGTATTGGTCGTGGGTTCGAGCGCGGGGTTGCAACGGTCGAAAATCGCATTGCACAAACGGAAGCCTTCATTCACGTTCTCATCGTTCTGTGCATTGGTTGAAGACGAAACAGAACGGGCGATAGCCTCTGCCTTGATCAGCATGATATCCGTCAAGCGATATACCGGCCAGTTTGAAGTGTTTGTACCGGAATAACTTCCTGTACAGCCTTCGGTCATATCCTCAATATTGGTGATATAGAGGCCCGACACGATATTTTTATGAATAGTAGGCTGCGAAGCAGTTGAGGTGGTGTAATCGAATGTTTCCAACAAACGAAGGTCTACCTTGCCGAACCCACGGTCGGGTGCGTAGTTTGCAGACGCGCTACCGGTCAAAGTACCGCTACCTACCATATACTCGGGAGTAAGACCCGACTCGACACTGCTCAAATAAGTACGAATGGTACTGTTAATCGTGTTGACACCATCATACTGCAATTCAAAGATACTCTCAGAGGAATTCTTGTCTACCCAAATAGAACCATAGATATTATCAAACGCACCCTCTTGGGCGAAAGAAGTAATGTAGGTCAAATAGGGATAGCGCTCATTTTCAGGAGCCGGCAGATAGGGATTCTCGGCTTCCAGTTCCTCATAATCCTGCTGGAAATAGGCAAGACAAGCATCGGCACACTCTATTGAACGCGTGAAGCACTGATTGCTCAATGTGTTCAACTCGGCGGTAGCCAGAGTGTCGCCTTCGGCATTTGTTACGACATCGCCTTTAGCTTCGGAGTTGAGCAGCATGCAGCCTCTCCAAAGGTACATATCCGCCATCAGGGCATAAATACTACGCTTGTTGAAACGGCCCTTATTGTCGGAATTATTTCCATAATCCTCCGCGCCATAAGTCACGGCCTCCTCCAGCTGAGTCAGCAGGTCGCCCAAAATCATCACGCCCTGCGTGGCAGCGATTCGGCTGTTCATGGCCTCGGCATCCGTACTTACGGAACTCGTCACGTACGGAACATTGCGGAAGGCTCTTACCAGATAGAAATAATACAACGCTCTGAGGGAAATCATTTCTGCCTTGATGGGTTGCCAGTCGCCGCGGCGGAAACTCGGATCCACCTCATTACCCGGTTCAGTCATCACTTCGCCTTTCTCAAGGACTTTGTTGCAATAATTGATACCGGTATAGAAAGGAGCCCAGTCAAACATGCCCTCAGTCGGCTGCAGAATGGCCTGCTGTAAATGCTGGATATTCTCCTGGGTCATGTCGTTCAATGCCAAGTTGTCAGAACGGAGCTCGCCCCAGATCAAGATCTTGGAAGTCAGGTCGGCATCCGTCATTTTCTTATAGGCGGCTGCGCGCACATTGTCCAAGTCATTTTTATCCTGCCAGAAATCCGGTTCTGTAATGCTGTTTGTCGGAAGCACTGTCAAATAGTCTTCGCAAGAAGTGAAGCTCATGCCCAGCAACAGCAAACCGATAGCAAGAAAAAATCGATTATGTAGTTTCATTTTTTCGAAGTTGATTAAAAACCAATATTCAAGCTCAACGTAAATGAACGCGAACGCGGTGTCTGCGAATCATCATAGCAGGGATAGTAACCGGACTGATTGTGGTCGGGGTCGGTTCCTGAATATTTCGACCAGAAAATCAAGTTGTTACCAGAAGCAGAGAGACGCAATGTGCTCAAGCCGAACTTCTTGATTTTCTCAGGAGCGAAATTGTACGACAACTGGAAGTACTGGAAACGCAGATAATCACCCGGTTCCACATAACGGTCACTGATCAAGGCGTTGTAAGTAGCACCATTGGCAACGCTCGTACTCATAGCTCTTGGAATTTCAGTAACCTGTCCATTGGTTCTCCAACGGTGGTTGACTGCTGCGCTCTGGTTTCTGTTCGTACGCATGTTCTCGGCATTCATACGTGCCAGGTTCACAATCTTGCCGCCAATACGGAAGTTGAAACTTGTCTTCAACTGCCAACGGCCGTAGGTCAGGTCTACACCGAAACCACCATTTACCTTCGGGTTGGAGCCACCGAGGTACACGATATCCAACTCGTTAATCTGTCCATCGTGGTTGATATCTTCATAAATGACATCGCCACCTTCGAAATAGTAATTCACGCCGCCGTAGTTGAACACCATCTGCAACGGATCACCATTTTTGTCGTACACAACGTTGCCGTTGGCGTCGAACACAATAGGAGCGGTCTTACCGGTAGCGCGGGCCGTATTATATATATTGCCATTAGCATCCGGTTCAGTCAAATAATATTCATTATCCTCCTGGTTCAGGAAATAGCCGTTATGCTTGTAATCGTAAGCATAAACACCTTTGTAACGGAAGCCGTAAATACCGCCCAAGGAGTGACCTATCTGGACACGGCGCAAGAGGTCTGTATAAGCACTTACGTTGTTATAGGCGAAGTCGGCATTCTGCGTTGCCAATACGGAGGCATCCATATCCGTTACGGTATTGATGTTCTGCGCGATATTAAAGCGTAAGTTGGCATGGAATTTACCGAACTTCAATATATCACCCGTATTGACGAACAATTCCCAACCTTCATTTTCCATCGTACCGACATTAGCCCATGCCAATGTGGAGAAACCGGTAGAAGAAGGAACGCGCACGCCCGAGTTCAACAAATCCGAAGTTTTCTTCTTGTAAATGTTCAAGTCGAAACGAATCAAGTCATCGAACAAATTCAAGTTGAAACCTAAGTTCCAAGATTTAGTTTTTTCCCAACGGATTTCCGTCAAACGCAGATTGGAAGGTGCAATGGCCGTAACGCCACCATAAGAACCGATTGAGGAATAGTTATTATAAATCAGGCCCTCGGCAAAAGAGGAGTTACCCGTAATACCCCAGCCCGGACGAACAGCCAACATGCTGATGACTTTACGCAAGGGGCGGAAGAATTCTTCGTCACTGATATTCCAACGACCGGAAACGCCCGGGAAGAAACCCCACTTGTTACCGCTACCGAATTTGGTGCTACCATCAGCACGTATGGTAAAGTCGAACGAATATTTAGAACCGAACGAATAGTGCAACGAACCGATTCCGCTCATCGTGTGTCCCTTACCAGTGCTGGTAGAAGCACCCGTCTGATAACCGGGAACCGTCGGGTCGGTGATGCCGCCGCTGATACCGGAAGAGCTCAGGTACTGTGTCGTATTCGAGCTGGACCCGACTTCGAAGCGTGCCAACACCTGTAAGCTATGATCGGGATTTACAAAATAAGGACGGAAAACCAATGAGTGACGTGTCTGGAAATCCAAAGACTTGTATTCCTGATTGGATGTCAGGTCGATACCGCCTTGAACGGACCAAGGATTAGACGTCAGATCTGAGGGATAATACGAGTTCTTGGTTTCCGTATAGGCATTCATGTAGACTTCACCCGTATAGTTCAATTGGGTTTCGTCATCGGCCTTGCCCAGAAGTTTGTACTCCAAGGAGAATTGAGGAGTGATGGTATAGGTAGACCACTTTCTCCAAGCCAAATTACCGATAGCAACCGGGTTACCCAAGGAAACCATGTCACTCAAATAATATGAGGAGCGGTTACTATTATTGGCTACCATACCGGCAGCTGCAGCTGCGGGCGGCATGATATAATATTCACCGGTGTCATAATAATAGCCAGTTCCGTCCGGACGGCGAGCGTACTCATGACGGGTTACAGCCATGTTCGGCATAGCCTGATAAGCATAGCTCAGCAAGTAGTCATCGTAGTTCTTATTATTCTTCGTATAGGTCAAAGCGAAGTCAGAAGAGAACTTGATTCGATCTGATACCCAGTAGTCCAAAGCGAGACGCGAGGTGAAGCGGTCAAGTGACTGTTTAATCACAGTACCCGTCTCATGGTCATAGCTTGCAGAAACGCGGAACGTAGCTTTCTCACCGCCACCGGAAATTGCCAAACCGTAATTATGCGTCTGACCGAACTGCGTCACTTCGTCAACCCAGTCAGTATTCTTATTATAGTTCTCATAATAAGCCGTATAAGTGGGCAAATACTGCAACTCGACGATGTTATCCGCAGGGTTGCTTGCTTCGGGATTAGGATTATGGTAGGCCTGCTTCAACATCATGGTGTACTCATCACCATTAAGCAACTTCATGCCTTCAGGCTGCCAAGAACCGGAAAATCTATAGCTGAAATTCACGCGCGTCTTACCTCGGGAACCGCGGCGGGTACGAATCTCAATCACACCATTAGAACCGCGGGCACCCCAGATGGCCGTAGCGGCAGCATCTTTCAAGACATTAATGCTCTGGATATCTTCGGGGTTCACCTGCAACAATGTGGCAAACTTCTCCTCGTTCATATCGTTCGCATCGAAATCCTCTGTATTATAGTCTTCCAAGATATAGCCATCGACAACAATCAACGGCTCCTGGCTACCATTAATAGAGGTGACACCACGCAAACGCATACTTGTACCAGAACCTAAGTTACCGGAGTTAGACACGATGTCCAAACCTGCAATCTGTCCTTGCAGAGCCTCACCAGCCGTTTCAAAGGAAAGACCTTGCATCTCATCCATGTTCAACGATTGCTGGGCAACTGAAATTTCCCGTTCAGGAATCGTCAAGCCGTTGGACTTCAGTTTTCGGGTAGCCGTCACTGTAGCTTCGCGGAAAGTATTCTTATCTTTCAGCTCAATGCGGAAGTTCGTAGTTGTCCCAATCGTGCGACGCTCCGTACCGTATCCGATATAAGAGACTTGCAAGACATTATTGGGATTGCCCGTAGTCTGGAGGGAGAAGTTACCATTGGCATCCGTCTGTGTTGCACGGACCGCACGGTTGGACTTATCCATCTCAGCCACATTCGCCATCACGATAGGCCCGTCTGCCTGACTCCAGACGTGTCCCGTGATTCGCTTTTGTGCTAACGCCACTGAAAAGCAGAAGCACAAGGCCAAAGTCAATAAATATTTGATGTCCTTCATGATATTATAATTATTTTCTTATTCTGTACTTCGCCGTGAAAGCCTGTGCACTAGAAGGCGTTGCCCACGCATCATCGTACCGTCCACTTGCGGGCAGCGGCGCGAAGTCCAGCACGTGGTTCACCTGATGAATAACAACATACGATGAATACTGGAAGCTGGTCGGAACAGCACTTGTATTGCTATTGAAGTTCATATCGCGAGCCAAAACATTGTACGGCTCTACAACGCTCTGAGTATTACCGTTGTTGTCTGTCACCGACAGGTCATTTGAAGACTGCCTTACGTGAATGGAGAGATAAACATTGTTCTCGTTGTCAATGCAAGAAGTCTGGTAGTCATTCTCGCTCGTCACATCATCCACATAATATGCACCATCCTGGAAGTGATACTTCAAGAAATTGATCAGCATGGTAATCATTGCCTGAGCCTTAGCCTGATTTTCAGCAGAAAGCACCGGGTAGCCATCTTCATCTTCGCCTATGCTATTCGACTCGATGAAGTTATGAATTTCGTCATATGTAGGCAGACCACGAGAAATGGCATCCTGGACAGCTGCATTGGTCGGTGCATAAATCGTATAACGATAGTTGTTAAAGAAGCGCACCAATTGCTCATTCGGAGCGGGGTTCATACCGGACGCCGTGAAGATACGGTACTTATTCATTTCCGAAGTCCAATCATCATCATCTACGCCCTCATGGAAACCGGCTGCAACCAAGTCGCTCTCGGAAAATGAAGACTGGCAAAGCTCGAAGAAATCTGAATAATGATCCGGGTCGTTCGTGAAAACATTCCATACAGAACGGGTCGTAGGCTGCATGGCACGGTCAAGCATATAAGTTTTACCATTACCGTAACCGTTACTTTCCTGCGTCATGTCGTAACCCTCGGTCACGCGGCAATCCTGGTCATTGTCAGGATAGTTATCATTATTCAGCTGCAACTGGAAGCCACCGTCTACGACCATACCCAGATTATTATTGTCCTGCTGGCCACGATCTTTCACATAGACGGGAGCACCGCCACGGGAAGTGAAGTAGCGACGCCGTGCGTTCACACCTTCATCATTATCAGCGTCTTCCGTGTCGTGTACTACGATGTGCTGGTCTACCAGGTCAATCAGCAAGGTACGCTTCGTCAAGCCCGAACCACTGGTCAACGACCCGGTCGGTTCCGAAACATTGGCAGAAGTACCGCCTGCCGTCTGACGAACATCGGATTCGGGGCGCTGGCCCGTCGTCATATCAAAACGGTAAGCCTCTGCACGGATTGGAATCGTAGCACCCGGAGCATTGCTGTATGTGAAACGCCAATACTTATATTGAGCTGCCTGAGCCACGTTCTTCGACAATGACATCGGGTCAACATAACCATACGAATTCAGCGCGTCGTCCGTCGGAACGAAGAACGAGAAGCGGGACTGCATGGCTTTCAGATAAGTACTGTAATATTTCTTCAACGGTGCGTTGTTATAGGAAGAACCTTCGATGTAGTTATCGTCCGCACGAATTATAGAACGGACCACCGTAGTATTTGCGGAATAAAGTGCCGGAGCAATAACCGAAGCATAATCTGCCGGGGTAATCACCTGGTCAAGCACGTAAACCACACCGTTGTTGGCCAGCAACGTTTTAACTATATGCTGTTCGTAATTGTCTTGAGAAGAATAACCCGAGTTTGTAGCAGGGAACATCTGGTCCTGCGCATCGTTCATAATTGTCAGATACTTACTCGGAACCGTCTCAAGGAACGAGTCCTTCATCAAGTTGTTAATCAAGGACTGAAGGATGTCCAACGGAATCTGGTAAAGATTGTACTCCAAATTCTCGGCCGTGTTAGGACGCGTTGCGTAACGTTCCATCAACACGCGGCCACCACCTTCGATAAAATACTGCTCCATGGCCTCGTCCGTTGGAACGAACATGGCACCCATATCCTGTTCCTTAGGAACCGAGGAGCTGACAGCGTACTCATTCCATCCCGGGTCGTAGGTCAAAAGAGGCACACTACCCAGAGAGTTCCCGTCAAAGTCGGTCGACAGTTCCGAGTTGCCTTGAGAACGAGAAGAAAGGTAACGCTTCTCATAAACAGAGTCATTACCTATCTCATGCAAAGCACGGAACTGCTCCGTCAGCTCTGAATTATAATAAGGTGCACTGAAACGGTCAAGCATTCTGCTGAACAAATTCGTCTGACCGTTAGTCCGGATAACCTCTGCCATATTGGACGGCGTCACCAGAACCGAATCCAGCACATTGATATAGCCGTTCATACAGGTAATATCCTGCTCGGTGATACGGCTACCATATATATATGCACGGTTACCACCTTCGCTACCATCGGCCCAAGGATCGTCCTCGTTCAAGATAAAGCTGATATCCGAGTGACGGATATCGCGCTCTTGCATCTGGTCATCCAAGAAATGCACCATCATCGGAGATGTCGCATCAAGCGCCATATAAATACCACCGCGAGCCGGCGTGCGGAAACGGTCCCAAAAACGATTGTCGCCCGTCACGTTGCCGGAAGCATCAGTGACAGACTCGTTCAAGTTATTGGGTAACTGATCCCACGGCCAATACGTCACGGAGTCGACGGCAGACAGCTGAGTATTGCGACGCATCGTCAAGCTACCTCCACCCGAGGAGTAGGGCAACATCTCCAACACGTCCGCATTGTTCAGCATGGAGCCGTACAACAGAATACTCTTCTGCGCCGTGGACAATTGATCATAACTGCGGACCGGATTGCCGTTGGCATCTGTCCATGTCGTGGTCTCAAAGAACCGCGCATAAGCCTCGTCATCGGCGACAAAGATCGTCTTACTACCGGTCTGAGACATCACATCCCGATAGTTCAAATCATCGATCAACCGAATCACGGTGTTGAAATTCCTTGCCTTCAACTCGTCATAAATACTCCCGCCCAGAAAGTCCGGCATCGTTTCATCGAGGTCGTAATCATCTGAGCAAGAATACGTAAGACCGCAAGTAGAGAGCAAGCACATTGCACCAAGCAATGATTTCCCCATTCTGCTAAAACGGTTTTTCATACGCATTAATACATTTAAATATCTATTTTTTCTATTCGTTTTCATTTCACACCCCCGTGTTTAGGGACAAAATTAATAGATTTTTGTTTTCCAAATTGCAACCCGGGCAAAGAAAATCCGTAGATTTATGCTTTTTTAATATTAGAGCAGAGTAAAAAGTTAAAGCGTCGCAAATGTTAAAACAGGAACAATTATAACAAGCATGCGAAATAAAATCGATTTTAACTTACAACTCGTCATGCCCCTCTTTACAGATTTTTCAAAAAGAGACCATTTTAACACTTCAATAAAAGTAATGCGCTCAAAAAGGCAAGTCCGCCACGCAATAAGCCATGCAGAAGTTTATCCGACAGCGGGCGGACAAAGCGGGCGTTACACCGTAAAAAAGGAATGATGGCGGCCGCATAAAACAACAGTCCAAACACCCGGACGAACTATTGTCGGGACCGGATACCACGCGAAACCGACCCGCTTCCGTATGCCGCCGGCAAAAGGGGCGCAGCGAGCCGGCGCACTGCAATAAGGACAATCGCCACAGGGCCTATCCCCATTCTAACTGGAACAGGCCCTGTGGCGACCGCCGGCGGCAAAAAATACACCTTATTTATATACGAGGAAATGACCGGAGGCCCGCCGCGCTCTCATTCCTGGGGACGCAAGGCCACGCACTCCACTTCTACAAGCCATTCGGGGCGACAGACCCTGGCCTCGAGCACCAGGAAAGGACAACGGGGGAAGCGGCGCTCCAGTTCGGCACGCACAAGGCCCGCATCGGCAATATCGCGCAGGTAGACAATCATATACGCGACATCGGCCAACGAGCTTCCTCCATCGCGAAGCAATTGTTCGATATTGAGAAAAAGGCGCTCCAGCTGTCGCATGACATCACCGGGGTAAAGGCAAATGCCGTGGCGGTCTATACTGGCCGTTCCGGAAATGAAGTAGTGCTTCATGCCGAACAGACGGACCATTGTTCCCCGCTCGAAGGCTACTCCATATTCATGCGTCGGGTTCAAATAATCCGGCGCGTGGAGATAGCGCACATCCTGCGGTGCCAAGCCGCCGACAGAAAGGAAATCAATTGAAACGGCCGCTTCGGAATTATCCGGATACCCTCCGATACCCGTAGAAGCAATGAAATGCGTACCGGGCGTAAGCCCTTCCCGATCGAAAAGACGGTTGCGCGCCGCCACAACTGCCGCATAGTGACGATCAATGTCGCGCACATAAATCCAAGTCCGATGACAATTCCGCTCCAATGAAAGCCCCTTGCCAGCAAGCCAATCAATATGGCGGGCAAAAGCCATCTCCGTTTGCCGTCCGGCGTCACACCCGCGCACCTCTTCTGCCGAAAAGCGTACCGAATGCCAGTAAAGCGTCTCGTCGCCCACGCTGGCTTCCATCATCTCCGGCGTCCCCGCCTTGTGCAAATCGGGCGACGCATAGAACCAGAGTTGCAGCCCGACCTTTGCCCCACACAGCAAAGGCTGCTCCACATAAGAAACTGCTCCGGCCGACAAATAGCAACTGTACAGCGCGTCCGCGCGAAACGCCGGCCACTGATTGGCCGCATCGGTCAGATACACACGAGTCTGAAGCAACGCGGCAACCGTCAGCCCTCTCTGCTCCATCCATATGCGCAACTGATTCTTCAAATCATGAAGCTGCGCTTCGAAACCACCTTGCACGCAAGGCAACAGTGTCGTATAAAAGTTCAGATTCTTATTCATAAAAACATGATTCATTGACTATTATCAGTAACAAGCATCCTGCCGGGCATCTCCAGGCAACGGCCCTGCCATGTGCCTCGCTCCACCATCACGCGCCGGAGCAAGGCTGCAAACTCCCACGTCTTCATCCCCCAGCGCGGAGCCAAGAGCCATTCGGCCGGCGACTGGGCCGTGAAGCGCTCGACGGCGATGTCCGGACGCAGATTCTCCAGGAACGTAGCGACAGCCTGGGCATACGATTCAGGCGTAAAGAGTGCCAACTCCCCTGCCCCGTCCGCGTAACGGCGCGCCAACGCCGTGCCGCGTATGACCTGCAACTGATGGAGCTTAACCACCTGCACAGGCAAAGCCGAAAGACGCCGGGCATGAACAGGAATGCGCTCCAACGGCTCGCCCGGAAGTCCCAGAATCAGATGGACTCCGACGGGCAGACCACGCTTCGCAGTCCTTTCGATGGCGGAAACCGCTGCCGCAAAAGTGTGCTTGCGGCCAATGCGCTGAAGCGTATCATCGTCCGTACTCTCCACGCCATACTCCATCATGGCAAAGCTGCCCCGACTCCAATGGCATATCCCGTCGAGCACGCCATCGGGAACGCAGTCGGGCCTTGTAGCGACGACCAAGCCCCGCACTCCCTCTACCGAAAGCGCGTCGGTGTAGAGTCTTTCCAAGACCGCAAGCGGGGCATAAGTATTTGTATGCGATTGGAAATAAGCCAAATATTCCATATTCGGATACTTCCGCGCAAAAAATCTTTTTCCGGCTTCGAGCTGTTCGCGGACGGAAAGCGCCCCCGCACAATAACGCGGCATGAAAGAATTGTTGTTACAATAAATACACCCTGTGCGGGCATACGTGCCGTCACGGTTCGGACAGGTCAGCCCCGCATCGACCGGAAGTTTTTGCACCTTGCCTTCAAAGTAGCGGGCCAGAAAGGCCGCATAGCCTGTATATAACTGCGGCATCAGTCGTGATTTGACGACAAAATTACATAATTTAATCTGATTCGGAACTAAGTATGGAAGCACGTTATTCAGACATGGACATAATATACCTAATTCCGGTGAGGCACACAAGCGGGCGGAATAGCCGTATTGAACACATCCGAAAAAAGACAGGTACCAAGATTTATCTAAAATTCCATAAAAAAGACAGATGGTGAATGCTTTTTTTGTACATTTGTCAGCCGAAACCCATCAAACATCAAAACTCCCTGCCTATCGGAACATCTTTACGCTGAACCATCCTTATCAAAATATATGGACCACCTAAATCAGCACAACGACCAGACACTGGTGCAGTTGTATATGTCGGGAACGGACGAGGCTTTCGACGCTTTGCTTTCCCGCTATGGGGACAGGTTGTACACCTACATATATTATAACGTACAAGATGAAGACAGGGCGAACGATATTTTCCAGGAAACCTTTGTAAAGGTCATCACGACCCTGCAACAAGGCCGCTACACAGAAACCGGGAAATTCTATCCTTGGCTTATACGCGTTGCCCACAACCTGATTGTGGACTTCTACCGTACAGAACGCAGCGAACAAGCCTGGATATGCAACGAGACAGAGGACAAGTGCTACGCAGCAGCACTGCACGACCCAGTGGAAGAATCGCCCACCGAAAAGGAATCGACTCTCGAAGCCATCTGCAAGTTGCTGGATCTTTTACCTGAAAATCAGAAGGAAATCATCCAAATGCGCTTCTACCAGAACTTGACGTTCAAAGAAATAGCCCAGGCAAAAGGCATGAGCATCAACACCGCGCTGGGACGAATGCGCTACGCCATACTGAACATGAGGCGTCTGGCAGGGGAGCATCATCTGTTGCCTCACGCGAACTGAATCTGAAAAGAGGAAAATTTCGATGCCGAAAAACATAATAAACTCGGCCCCCATTCGTTTATTAGGTAAAGAACGCTTAGAACATATTGCCTATGAACGATTTTACCTCTTTGTCTTTTTTCCTTCATCCCCGCCCGGAAACAATAGAAGCCATACGTGTGCGGGCCAGACAACGCAGCCAGACAACAGTCCGGCCGACAACCGAGGAAGAGCGGAGCATGCGCGTTTCACACAGAATTGAACCGCTGTGCTGAAAAAACAGATGCAAGATTTGGAAGGAAATCCACACACCCGTATTCAATAAAAGATGTACCTTTGCAAAGGCCGTTGCCCATCCACCCAAGCAACGGCCTCAAACTATTCATTGGAACACATTTAACACAAACTTATGAAAAAAATATTACTACTTGGTTCAGGCGAGTTGGGCAAAGAATTTGTCATCGCCGCCAAACGTCTTGGCCAATATGTCGTAGCCTGTGATGCTTATGCAGGCGCTCCGGCCATGCAAGTCGCAGACGAATGTGAAGTGTTCCCCATGCTGGACGGCGAACTGCTGGAAGCCGCAGTGCGCAAGCACCACCCGGACATCATTGTCCCCGAAATAGAAGCCATCCGCACAGAACGACTTTACGATTTTGAAAAGGAAGGCATACAAGTAACCCCCTCCGCACGGGCCGTCAACTACACCATGAACCGGAAAGCCATCCGAGACTTGGCCGCAAAGGAATTGGGGCTAAAAACAGCTAAATATTTCTATGCCAAGAATTTCAACGAGCTAAAAGAAGCCGCCGAAACCTTAGGATATCCCTGCATAGTCAAGCCGCTGATGTCTTCTTCCGGCAAAGGACAGTCGCTGGTCAAATCGGCCGACGACTTGCAGCACGCCTGGGAATACGGATTGCACGGCAGCCGCGGTGACATTCAGGAACTCATCGTGGAAGAGTTCATCCATTTCGACAGCGAAATTACCCTACTCACCGTCACCCAACAAAATGGTCCTACATTGTTCTGCCCGCCCATAGGACACGTACAAAAAGGAGGAGATTACCGCGAGAGCTTCCAGCCCGCACATATCGCAGCCGAGCACCTTGCAGAAGCCCAACGAATGGCAGACAAAGTTACAAAGGCCCTGACGGGGGCTGGAATCTGGGGTGTAGAATTCTTCTTAAGCCATGACAACGGCGTTTACTTCTCAGAACTTTCCCCACGCCCGCACGACACAGGAATGGTAACACTCGCCAATACACAGAATTTCAATGAATTTGAATTACACCTGCGTGCCGTATTAGGTCTCCCCATCCCTTGCATCAAGCAACTCCGGGCAGGTGCGAGCGCTGTCATCTTGTCTCCTATTGCCAGCCAAGAGCCGCCACACTATCGAGGATTGGAACGCACATGCGAGGAAGATGCCGACGTCCGCATCTTCGGCAAGCCGACCACACGCGTCAACCGCCGCATGGGTGTTGTACTTGTCAACGGCCCGGTCGGCACAGATATCAACGAACTCCGCGACAAAGCCAAGCGTATTGCGTCCTACGTAGAAGTATATTGACAAGGCCCTAAAGCCGTATTTTCCCATTCGCGCAAAAGCATTTTGTCAAATAAATCACAAGAAAAAACAAAGGACAGAAATCTCAATCATCTGATTTATCAATAGATAAGAAATAATAAAAAGAATCCATTTTTCATTCTACGCGCTCGTTTTGGGCGCGTAGAATTTTTTATTTACTCCGGGAAAGAATACGAGACTCTCAAAGCATTTTGGCTTTTAATAAAAACTTAACACAGGTACGCTTGACTTTCCTGCGATTGCTTCGTATATTTGCAAATATCTCTGTTGGGAAAACTCCGAACAGAATTCGCCACGACAGCCTCCCAACAGTTAGGACAGACAAACTACGTCTATGAAATCGAAATCAGAGCAAACCTATCTCGACCGTGACATCAGCTGGATGTACTTCAACCGCCGAATTCTCCAAGAAGCCGAAAAAGAAAATGTCCCGCTCTTGGAACGCATGTCTTTCTTAGGCATCTACTCGAACAATCTGGACGAATTTTTCCGCGTTCGCGTAGCTACTCACAGTAGAATAGCCGAATGCGAAGTCAACTCTGTCAGAAATGCCCGATCAGAAGCCCTCGCCCTATTAAAAGAATTGAACAAGCTCAACGCCCAATATTCCAAAGAATTTGAGCAGGCCAACCATATTATCATCAAAGAATTACAAGAAAAAGGCATCTACATTCTGAAGGATACGGAAGTCAATGAGGAACAGCTCAAGTTAGTTCGTGAATACTATTCCAAGAATCTGAACGGCCGCATCATGCCCATTTGGTTCTCGGCCATTAAACTGTTCGACTTGGAGAAGGACGAAAACATATATTTGGCCATCCGCATGCACCGCATTGGCGATGCCAGCAAAAAACCTTATTATGCTTTCATTGAACTCCCGGTAGCCACATGCGGGCGGTTCGTCCGGCTGCCGGACTGCGACGGGAAAAGCTATCTAATGTATTTGGACGACGTCATCCGATGCTGCCTGCCCCTACTTTTCCGCGGATTGGATTATACCGACTTTGAGGCATACTCTTTCAAATTCACCAGAGATGCCGAAATGGAGATTGACAACGACCTACGAAACGGGATGCTGCAAAAAGTCAGCAAGGGGGTTAAAAGCAGAAAACGCGGTGCTCCACTCCGAGTTGTGTTCGATGCCGCCATGCCCAAGGGGCTTCTGCGCCAAGTCATTGAAGCGTTGAATCTTGACAAGCTCGACACAGTTCTCTCGGGCGGCCGCTATCATAATCACAAAGATTACATGCGCTTCCCGGACTGTGACAAAAAACATCTTAAGTACGAACGTTGGGAACCCATTCTCAAAAAGGAACTTGACGGAAGCACCAGCCTCCTCAAGCAAATCCGTAACCGCGATCGCTTTATCCACGTCCCCTATCACAGTTTCGATTCCTACATCAACGTATTACAAGAAGCCGCCATTAGCCGCGAGGTCAAAGGTATCAAAACTACGCTCTACCGCTTAGCCAAAGACTCGAAGGTAGTTAAAGCCCTTATCTGCGCCGCAAGAAATGGGAAAAAGGTTACCGTTGTCATCGAGCTTATGGCCCGTTTCGACGAAGCATCCAACATTGATTGGTCAAAAAAAATGCAGGAAGCGGGGATTCATGTCATTTTTGGCGTCGAAGGACTTAAGGTTCATTCAAAGCTGACCTATATTGCCATGAAAACCGGCGCCGACATTGCAGTTATCAGTACCGGAAATTTCCATGAAGGCAATGCCAAAGCCTATACCGACTGTCTGTTGATGACGGCTTCCAAGCCCATTGTCAACGATGTCCTTTCCGTATTTCGTTTTATAGAGCGCCCCTATACGCCGACACGTTTTAAGGAACTCCTCGTTTCCCCCAACGAAATGCGGCAAAAGTTCATCAAGCTCATCAACGACGAAATCCGCAATAAAGAAGCCGGGAAGCCAGCTTCCATCACCGTCAAAATCAACCACATCACAGACCCCATCATGGTAAAAAGGCTCTACGCTGCCGCAGAGCACGGAGTTCCGGTGCGCCTGCTCGTCCGAGGGAACTGCTCACTAATTCCCACACGCAAGGCGCTAAACGATAACATGCACATTGTCGGCATCATAGACCGTTACCTTGAGCACTCGCGCATTTTCATTTTCGCAGCCGGCGGCGAAGAAAAAATCTTTATGGGTTCCGCCGACTGGATGCCGCGCAACCTTGACAACCGCGTTGAAGTCGTTACCCCCGTCTATTGTCCGGAAATCAAGGAAGAGCTCAAGCGTGTTGTCGAATGGGGCCTACGCGACACGATGCAAGGCCGCATCGTAGACGGAACCGGACGCAATCTTCCGCTCACCATCCCCGGAGAGCCGCCTTTCCGCTCGCAAGAGGCACTCTATTACGCATATCTGGAAGAAGAAAAGAACAAAAATGACGCGGAGCAGAGCAGTCTGCCTGAAGAAACTCCAGAACAAAAATTATAACGACCCAATATTCACAAGATATGGACAACAGACATTACGCCGCCATCGATATAGGCTCCAACGCTGTACGGCTTCTCATCAAGCGCGTTTCGCGCAACGTCGCGAACGGAGAAGAAAAACTCTCGAAAGAAATCCTGCTACGTGTCCCTCTCCGTTTGGGCTTTGACGTATTTGAAAAGGGAAAAATTTCAAAGGAGAAAAGCAAAAACCTCTTGCGGCTCATGAAGTCGTACAAGCAGCTTATGGAAATCTATGGCGTCAGCCGCTACCGCGCCTGTGCCACTTCCGCCATGCGCGACTCGCGTAACGGCAGCAAGCTGATCCGTACCATCAAGAAAAAAGCCGGCATCAAAATCGACATCATCGACGGGCAAGAGGAAGCACGCATGATTTACGACAACCACCTCGAGTGCTTAGAAGACCGCAAAGGCAACTACATGTACGTCGATGTCGGCGGTGGAAGCACGGAAATCAATCTCCTCATCGACGGAAAGTTAGTCTACTCGCATTCCTTCAATATCGGAACCGTGCGTCTGCTTAGCGGATGCGTCACGGAAGCGGCATGGACGCGGATGCGCGAAGCCATTGAGGAATACGCCAAACAATATCCCGTCATCAACATTATCGGTTCCGGCGGCAATATCAATAAGCTCTACAAACTTATAGAGAAAAAGGACAAAAAGCGCAAGCAATTCAGCATCAGCGCACTGCAAGAGATTTACGACCGGCTGGCCCCCATGTCCGACCAAGCGCGCATGGACACCTTCGACCTGAAGCCCGACCGCGCAGACGTTATTGTACCGGCCGCACGCATATTCCTTTTTATTGCTCAAGCCATACACGCCGAGCACATTTACGTCCCCGTCATCGGACTTTCGGACGGCATCATCGACAGCCTTTATTCAGAGGACTTGGCCAAGCCGAACAACAGTACGCCTTCCGCGGAAGAAAAAGGGGCCTTAGACGAAAATTTGCAGGAGACAGCCGACGCACCCGAGCCTCCTGCGGCGCACACTGGTCCCGCACAGTGTGAAAACCCATGTCCTGCGCCTGTCTTTCCGGGACTGTTGGAAAAACCGGAAGGTAAGGCCTGACGCGGCCTTGCCCTGATTTTCCTCTGAAGCGATAAAAAACAGCCATCTCCGCCCCCATTGAGCTACAATTGGGGGCGGAGATTTTTTTCCGGCCGATTCTGTTTGTCAAATATATTTCCCTAAAAAGGCCTCCATGGCACGGTAGAAGTCGAACCGATTCTCTTGATTGGCAAAGCCATGCCCTTCGTTTTCCTTCACCATATATTCCACCGTTACCCCGTTCTCGCGCAAGGCTTCCACCATCTGATCGCTTTCGGCTTTGTTCACGCGCGGGTCATTGCTGCCCTGGGCTATTAGCAACGGCACACGGATGCACTCCGCGTGCAACGCCGGCGAGGTCGCCGCCAGCTGTTCGCGGTCTTTTTCCGGGTGCCCTATTTGCTCATACATCATTTCCAGCATAGGCCGCCAGTAAGGCGGAATGGTCTTCAAAAACGTGAACAAATTCGACACGCCCACGTAGTCCACCGCACAAGCATAAAGCGACGGCGTAAACGTCACCCCGCACAGAGTGGCATACCCGCCGTAGCTGCCGCCGTAAATCGCGATGCGGGCCGGGTCGGCATACCCCTTCCTGATGAGCCATTCCACGCCGTCCGTAATATCGTCCTGCATGGCCAGTCCCCATTGTTTATAGCTGGCTTCCAAAAATTTGCGACCGTAACCGGTCGAGCCGCGGAAATTCATCTGGAACACGGCATAGCCACGGTTGCACAAGAACTGCACTTCCGAGGAATAGCCCCACACGTCGCGTGCCCACGGCCCGCCGTGAGGGTTGACCACGACGGGCAATCCTTTCGCGTTCTCCAAACTGTAGCCTTTCGGCAAGGACAAGTAAGCCTCGATGTCCCAGCCGTCGCGCGTCGTATAGTTCACCGCGTGCATTTCCACCAACTCCTCCTCGTGCAGCCATGGGGCTGTCTCCGCGATCAAGGTGGCCTCGTCCTTCGCCACATCGTAGAAGTAATATTTCCCGCGCGTGCGGTCGTTTCCCACATATATCAGATAGTGTTCCTCGGCCTTGTCCGTATCGGCTACGCCGAAACGATAGCCGGGGAAGTGTCTTTTTATCCGTTCGCGCAAAGCCCTTTCCTCCTCTTCAAAGTAGTGACGTACAGGCTCTTTGTGCCCGGTGCAATAAACGCTGAGCAGCTTTTTCCGTTTACGCGAATAGCTGATGCTGGAAATGTCATACTTCGGATTCTCATAAAGCACCTCCAGTTCCTTGCAGTCCGCCGGGTCCATCAGGACCAGTGCCACCTTGTCGCGCCCCAGGTTGGTCGCCGCATAAACCAGCTTATCGTCCGGCGTAAATTCCATGAAGCCCACGGTCTCCTTGAAGTTTGTCGTCAGCACCGGACGGAAGTCTTCGTCCTCTGTGGCACGGTAAAGGATTTGCGTATTCACGCCGTCCACGATAGCCGTAACTGCCCGGAGGCGTCCCGCGTGGTCCGTCATCCAGCCCTGCCAGTTTCCGGGGTTCTCGGCCAGCTGCGTCAGCTCTCCCGTGTCCAGGTCCAGACGGTAGGGGTCGAACACCTCGGGATTGCGGCGGTTCAGTCCCACCAGCACCTTCCCTGGAATTTCCTCCAAGTCGTCTATCAGCGTCGTGCGCACTCCGGGGAAATCCGTATAAGCACGCAAATCCGTACCGTCCAAATTCACGCCGAACAGGCGATAGTTCTCATCGCCACCGGTATCTTTCATGAAAAGCAGTCTGCCGTTGTCCGCCCACATGTAGCCTGCCAGGCTGCGCTCCGTTTCCGACGTGACGCGCACGGCCGCCCCGCCATCCGTAGGACGCACAAAAAGGTTCATGCGTTCGGCATATGGCGCCAGGTAAGACAGGTGTTTCCCGTCGGGCGAAATCTGGTAAGCCGCCTCTTGGGAATTGCGGAAAAAATCCTCCAAAGGAATGCGCCGTACCTTGCCGGCCACACGTTCGTTCATCGCTTGTGTCATAAACTTTGCGTTCTATTCGTTCATTGTTCATACAAAGAAAACCAAAAAAGACGAAACGGGCAAGCTCCACGGACAAAATCGCCTTCACTTCACGGAGTAGGCCTGCTGCTCACGGGATTAAGGACCGTCGGAACAAGGCTTATTCCCGTGCCGGCTGTCCTTAGGGGCGTGAACGGAAAGACTGCCGCAGGCGGCGTGCGGCGCAGCCGACGGCAAGTACGGGTAGTTACAAAAAGGCAATTCCATACGGATTTTTCCGGGAAAGAAGCCATGCTCCACGGCCGATTATTCGTAATTTTGTATTCCCGAATCCCCTTATGTCCAAAAACATCGACACATGGCCACAAAATACATTCCCGGAAACCGAAGACGGAAGCTGCTCCTATGGTGCATTCCCGCCATTCTGGCACTTCTCCTGGCTACGGCACTTTTCCCGTCGGGCCTGAAGCGGCAACTGGACGGCATCTGCCTGGTAGAAGGCAGTTGCCGCTACGCCCTGCCGCTCCTTCCGGGCGACACGTTGTGGCTCTCGGCCCAAGGGCGCACCTGCACGGCCAACGGCGACTCGCTCCGCCCCGACACGGCCAGCGCGAGCGGGTTCTTCGTTTCCGGCGAAGGGCACGTGATGACTTCGGCCGCCGTGCTCGGCTTCGCCGCCGATTCACTCCCAGCCGACACGGTACGTGCCTGGCTGCAACGTGAACGCACCCGCCTCTTGCAACTTTGGGAAAGAAAGAGGAACGAGGGCCGCGAGCTGAACTACTACGCCGCCACGCACACCGTCATTGACGATGGCTACAACGAAGTCATGGCGTACCGCGCCTCAGTAGCAGTCCAGAAAGCCCGCGCGGGCCGTTTGTTGGCTAAAGTGGACTCAGCGCTGGCCCTTCCGGCACGCACCGCGCGGCTTCACGGAGCCTACCGCATCACCTGGAACCGGGCCGCAGGAGCAGACAGTGTGGAGTGCTTCCGCTGCGCAGCCGTGTGCAACCGGAAGTCCGACTCGCTGCTATTGCTCCAAACAGGAAGCAACCGCCTTCCTGAAGGAGCGTACAGTTTCACCGTCTTCGCGACAAAAGTCCCGCGCTGGGGCGGGAAATTGCTGGGTTATTTCGGCCTTCAGCCCCTGCCCGACGCCGCACATGCCGACAGCACGGCCGGCCTCTCCTGTCCACAGCTGGAAGGCGCTGCCGTAGTCAATCTTTTCGGCCAGTTATGCGGCATCCGCCTGAACGGGAAAGTCGTGACCGACAACAGGTTGCGCCGCCTTTACTTCAAGGAGCGCAGTTGGCCGCAATGGATATGGAGCCAAACGCTTTGCGCAGTCAACAGGCTCTTTGGCTCCGACCATGTGCACGAAAGCCGCATAGTGGCCACTCCTGGCCGCATGCCGCAAAACATTGCCGGACTGAGGCGGACCGGAAAGGCCTACGGCAGCCTGCTACTTCCGGCAGGCCGGTATTGCGGCCGGACAGAAAACGGGATGCCGGAAGGATACGGCATCCTGCGCGGCCACGACGGCAGCACCTATGCCGGAATGTGGCGGAATGGCAAGCGTCACGGAAAGGGCCGGCTGACGACGGACTCAGCCGTATTTGCGGGAAACTGGCAGGGCGACACGCTGGCTTGCGGTACGCGCACAGACAGTCTGGGCCGTTATCGCGGCACACTCAACCGCTACCTGCAACCGGACGGCACGGGCACGCGCATATCCGGAGAAGACCTGTATTACTCCGGCACCTGGCACGCCGGACGTCCGGAAGGATTCGGATTTGCCGTCAACGGGGAAGACATCGTACAGGCCGGAATATGGAAACAAGGCCGGTTTCAGGGGGAACGAATCATCTATACCGCCGACAGAGTCTACGGTATTGACATCTCGCGCTACCAGCACGAAATAGGGCGGCGCGTCTACGGCATCGACTGGAAACGCATGCGCATCCGCAGCCTGGGCACGGCCAGCCGCAAGCGTATACACGGGCCGCAGGACTACCCCGTCAGCTTCGTCTACATCAAGGCGACGCAGAGCAACTACATCCGTAACCGATACTACAACGCCGACATTGCCGCTGCCCGCCGGCAGGGGATTCCTGCCGGCGCCTACCACTTCTTCTCCACCCGGCGAAGCGGGAAAGTGCAGGCCCGGTATTTCCTTCGCATAGCCCGACCGAAACGCGGAGACCTTCCTCCCGTGCTCGACGTGGAACCTTACGACCGGCAAATCAAGGCAATGGGCGGCATCACGGCCCTGTTCCACGAAGTGCTGGAATGGATGCACGCCGTCGAGCAACAGTGCGGAACGCGCCCCATCCTCTACGTCAGCCAGAACTTCGTAAACAAATACATGGAGCACGCGCCGGCCGCGCTCTCGCGCTACCCCGTCTGGATTGCCCGCTACGGAGAATACAAACCTTACGTGCGCCTGCTCTACTGGCAGCTGGCCGCAGACGGGCGGGTGGCCGGCATCCGCGGAGACGTAGACATCAACGTCTACAACGGCTCGCGCAAACAATTTGAGAATTTCGTAAGCAAAGAATGCGTCAAACGCGGCCGGTAGTCCGGTTCAGCCTTGCCTTTCGGACAAAAAGAGCTAACTTTGCAAGCTCATTTGCAAAATTACATCTGTCATGACAAAAAAATACAACGGAGAGGTGCTCCACGGCATTCTGCTCATTGTCCTGTTTTCATTTTCCGCATTCTACATTGCAGACTTCGACTTCGTCAAACGTTTGTCGTTCAGTCCGCTCATTGTGGGCATCATCCTTGGAATGCTGTACGCCAACAGCCTGCGCAACAAATTGCCCGAAACATGGGTTCCGGGCATCAAGTTCTGCTCGAAGACAGTCCTGCGAACCGGCATCGTGCTCTACGGCTTCAGACTTACTTTCCAGCAAGTAGCCGCCATCGGCGGACCGGCCATCGCGGCCGACGTCATCATTGTGGCAGGCACGCTGATATTGGGCGTAGTGCTGGGAAGGCTGCTCAAGGCAGACCGCGAGACTACGCTCCTGACCGCCACGGGCAGTGCCATCTGCGGCGCAGCGGCGGTGCTGGGCGCGGAACCGATTGTGCGCGGCGAGGCACACAAGACTGCCGTAGCCGTCTCGACCGTTGTCATCTTCGGCACGCTCTCCATGTTTCTTTATCCCGTCATGTACCGCGCAGGGTGGCTGGACGGGCTGGGCAATGAAGGCATTGCCATCTACACGGGAGCCACTCTGCACGAAGTGGCCCACGTCGTAGGGGCGGGAAACGCCATAGACTCCGCCGGCGGGCACATTGCGGACACGGCCACCATCACCAAAATGATACGGGTCATACTTCTGGCTCCCACACTGCTGCTGATGAGTTTTTGCCTCGCACGCTTCAGAAAAACGAACAGCGGCAGTGGAGACAAAAGCCATGGAAAAATCACTATTCCATGGTTCGCGTTCTATTTTCTCATAGCCATCGGCGTCAACTCCCTACTGCAAACGGCCCCATTCATCCCGGAGGCCGCCTTGAAAAGCGCGACCGGGCTTATAGAAAGTGTGGATACGTTTCTGCTGACTATGGCCATGACGGCTTTGGGAGCTGAAACAAGCATTGACAAATTCAAACAGGCCGGGGCAAAACCTTTCCTGCTTGCTTTCGGCCTATACATCTGGCTGGTAGCCGGAGGCTATTGGATAGCCAAGTGGGTGGCTTGAAAAGGACATACGGCATGCCAGGCAGAAGAGAAAGTCAGCCGACCCAGAATACAGACGGTTCATCCGGCTCGTCCGACAGGAGGTGCGCGCTGTGGGAACCTGTCGGAAAACGAGGATGGCTGCCGGCCACAGCCAAAGCGAGAACGCTGATGCGCACATTGCCCGCAGCAGCCACCACCTGCCCGCACGAGAGTAATGACGCCCCTGTGGTCACAATATCGTCAATAAGCAAGACGTGACGGCCCGCCAGAGCGTGCGGACGTTCGAGGCTGAAAATGCCTTGTACGTTCGCAGCTCTCTGACAGGCCGTCAGACGGGTTTGTGTAGGGTTATCAACAACCCGCCGCACGGAAGTGGTATCTATCGGTATGCCCGTAACGGCACGGACACCGCGGGCCAGCATCTCGCTTTGATTATATCCGCGCTGACGTTCGCGCTGTCGCGACAAGGGCACCGGCAACAGCAAATCAATGTCGTCAAAGAAATCACTGTCGGTAAGGTCTGCCGCCATTGCGCGACCCAAATAGCTTCCCAACTGCGGACGGTCGCGGTATTTCATTTTCCAGAATAAATTACGGCTATCCGTACCCGCATAATAATGCAGATAAGCATTGGCCCGCACGATGGATAACTTTCCCCAAAATATGCGCTCTACGACATTGCCTGGCTCGCCGTGTAAACGGGTAAAAGGCAAGGCTTGAAAACACGGAACGCAGAGGCAACGTTCATTTCCCGTCAATCGGCGTCCGCAAACCGCACACCGTTCGGGAAACAATAAACGCCACGCGTCAAGCCCCGCCTCCGTAAGACTTCGCCACCAGCCCGGCAGCATAGTTTCAAACTAAGCGGTTACCGTGCTCGCCATCCGGGAAAATCACACGGGGCGTAAAATGCTGCGCCTCTTCAGGCGTCATGGAGGCATAACTCATAATGATGACTTCATCGCCCACCTGGAATTTCCTGGCCGCGGCACCGTTCAAACAAATGCAACCCGTGGCCCGCGGCCCGGTAATGACATAGGTCTCAATGCGCTCACCATTATTATTATTGACGACATGCACGTGTTCCCCTGCCATGAGTCCGGCAGCTTCCATCAATGCTTCGTCTATTGTAATGCTCCCCATATAATGGAGATTGGCCTCTGTGACACGCGCACAGTGTATTTTCGATTTTAACAGACTTACATACATAAGCAAAAAGGTAAGGAGAAAACATTCCGTTCCCTGCAAATGAGGCTATGATAGCATCAACAGTAACGGATATTGTCTATGAGCCGAACGGGCAAATGGCCACAATAGACCGTGATACATCCCACAATGCCCGGCGCCGCAGTCCAGGAAGCAACGGGCTGGAGCGTCGTATCGTCAACGATCTGATAATACTCCACCTCAAGACCGTCTGTGGCATTAAGCGTATTGACCACATGGTCGTGCGTTTCCGATACAGAATGGGCGGAGGCGAAGGAAAGACTCTCATGCAGAACCCGAGAGATATTGACCGCTATTTCCTTTTCCTCTTGCGTCAACAAGGCATTACGACTACTTAATGCCAAGCCGCTTGGCTCGCGGACTATGGGGCACGGACATATATTGACTGGCAGTTTCAAATCATTTACCATTGCGCGAATCACGGCTATCTGCTGGAAGTCCTTTTCTCCAAAATAGGCGTTATCTGGACGCACCCAAAGGAAAAGTTTGCTGACTATCTGACAAACTCCATTAAAATGTCCGGGACGATGAGCACCCTCCATCACTGTGTCCACGGGCGGGTAACTGAAGCGACGTGTATCCGGTTCAGGATAGACTTCTTCTACCGTCGGAGCGAACACCACATCAACTCCCAGCGTTTCGAGCAAACTGCAGTCAGCCTCTAAAGTCCGAGGATAATGCAGCAAATCGTTCTTGTCATTAAATTGCGTCGGATTCACAAACACGCTTACCGTCGTGACATCATTTTCCTGTACACTTCGCTTCACCAAAGAAGCGTGGCCTTTATGCAACGCGCCCATCGTAGGCACTAAGCCAATTTTCTTCCTTTCAGCGCGGAAACGGTCTATCACCGTTTCCAGATCATGAATAGTTCTGACAACTAACATCTCCCTTGAAAATAAAATTGAACGTGCAAAATAACAGAATCCTTACCAATTATCTGCCAAAGATTCACTACAAATTGCGCGGTTTAACATTTAAGACGCTTCTAAGCCATACCTTAAGCGGAAAAATCCTTTTTTTTTCGTACCTTTGCAGAAACAAACAGCATTACATCAATCAATGAAGGCGAAGAAGGTTTTATTTATAACCCAAGAACTTATTCCCTACGTACCCGAAAGCCCGATGGCCCTAATAGGCCGAAAGTTGCCCCAATCCATTCAAGACAGCGGCTATGAAATCCGCACGTTCATGCCCAAATGGGGGAACATTAACGAACGCCGCAACCAGTTGCATGAAGTCATCCGATTATCAGGGATGAACATTATCATAGACGACACGGACCACCCGCTTATCATTAAAGTCGCTTCCATACAGGCTGCGCGAATGCAGGTCTATTTTATTGACAACGAAGAATACTTCCACAAACGGGCCATGCTGTGCGACGAAAATGGAGAAGAATATGAGGACAACGCCGAGCGAGCCATTTTTTATGCACGAGGCGTGCTCGAGACGCTGAAAAAATTACGCTGGTGCCCCGACATAATCCACTGTCACGGATGGATGTCGGCCATTGCGCCCCTCTATATCAAGACCGCATACCGGGAAGAACCGCCATTTCTGAATGCCAAAGTCATTTTCTCCGCATACGATGAAATGCCCCAAAAGGAACCTGTGGGCAATTTCATGGAATGTCTGAAATTTCGCGACGCCGATGAGAAACTCCTTCAGGCTACAGACATTGACCTCAACAGCCCAAAGGCATACGGGCAATTGGCCATTGCGTTTTCTGACGGTTTTGTACAAGGAGCACAAGGCGCTCACCCTGACCTTCTTGAATATGCCCGCCAACACAATGTCAAGACTTTCGAATGGCCCGGCGAGGAAAACTTAAGCGAAGCATACGGCAATTTCTATCAAGAAATAATGGGAGACACTGCTGAGGATACAGAATAACTGCGTATCTTTGGCCGACGTTTTACATAACAAGACATCATTGTGAAAAAGTTACATCTGCCCGCCATCGGCTCACTACTACTTTGGTTGGCCGCCTTCAGTGTTTTCACAGCCTGCGACGACGACACGTCCACCATCGGAACCAGCATCATGCCGGATGAAGACAACATATCCACATCACAAGCCGTCTTCACCGTCCGCTCCAAAGCGGTCAAGGTCGATTCCGTCCTGGCTAACACAAACGACTGCTATTTGGGCCGCATCCTTGACCCGGAGACACGCGCGCTGACCACGAGCAACTTCCTTGCACAATTCCACGTCCTGGAAAATTACTTTTTCCCCGAACTTGAGCAAATGGTCTGCGATGAAGACGGCACGCCCATAGCAGACTCATGCGTGCTCCGCATCTTCTTTGACCGATACTACGGCGACTCTCTCAACACCATGACGCTCCATGTCCACGAACTCGACACGGCCAAGGTCATGGAAGAAAACGTGCCATACTACACGAACCTGGATGCCAGCGCATATTTAAGCGAAACGACACCCATACAAACCGACGTTTCCTATTCTATCAAGGACTTAAGCCGCCCCGACTCAGTAACGGACGGCAGCACCTATCTGCGTAGTGTCGTTATCAAATTACCGCCTTCATACGGACAACACCTGCTTAAGAAATACTATGAGAATCCAGACTTCTACAAGGATTCTTACCAGTTCATACACCACGTATGTCCCGGATTTTATTTCCAGACGGTGGGTGGCGTCGGCTCCATGATTAATGCGGAAGTTACTACGTTAGACGTCTATTTCAAATACAAAGGACAAACGACCTCTCTCAAAGACACTGTCATGAGTGGCATGCAACGCATGGCCGCCACGGAAGAAGTCATACAAAACACCCAAGTCAGCAACTCCATACCGGAGAGCATGATAGATCCGGACAACGCCTACACTTACGTCAAGTCCCCCACCGGCATTTTTACGGAGGTGACACTGCCAGTAGACGAAATCGTTGCCGGAGAGCACTATACGGATACCATCAACTCTGCCCGGCTTTCCATTCGCCGTTACAACAATACGGTCGAAAGTCCCTACAACCTTGACCCGCCGCAGACACTCCTCATGGTGCGCAAGGAGGAGGCCATGCAATTCTTCGAAGATGAAGAACTTGCTGACGACCAAACAAGTTTCCTAAGCGATTTTTCGAGCTCGGACAACGCTTACACTTTCGACAATATCAGTACCCTCGTCACTTACCTGAAAAACCTCCGCGATAAAGAGTCCGGCTGCCTTGCAGAAGACGACCAGGCCACGCGAGAAGCGAAATACGCCACTTGGGAAGCTGAAAATCCCGATTGGAACAAAGTATGGCTCATCCCGGTCAAAGCAGATTACTACACCAATACCAACGCTTGGGGACAGACAACAAGGACATTGATGCGGGTTCGTCACGACATGAGCTTGTCCAGTGCGCGGCTGGAAGGAGGCACATCGGACAACCTTGAAATCAACGTCATTTACACGCGTTTCAATCAATAAGCTTTATCAAACCAGAGTGACAGGTCAAATGCCTGTCACTTTTTTTACAACCGCCTATGGATGCCATGCTCTTCGCCGCCGGGATGGGAAAGCGCCTGAAGCCTTTGACCGACACCACTCCCAAGGCGCTCATCCGGGTCGCAGGAAAGGCCCTCATTGATCATATCCTTGAACGTTTACAGGATGCCGGGGCACGACGTGTCGTCATCAACGTTCACCACTACGCAGAACAAATCATTGCCCACCTGCAGCATCATTCCTACAGTCTGGACATCGTTTTCTCAAACGAACAGCCGGAATTGCTCGATACCGGCGGCGGTCTGCGCCATGCGGCGCACTACTTTCCGGGCGGCCGGGAAGCCCACCCCATCCTGCTACACAACGTCGACATTCTAAGCAACGCTGACTTGGCTGCATTCTATGCCGCACACACCGCAAGCAAGGCGGCCCTCCTTGTTTCCGAAAGGATTGCCACACGCTACCTTCTTTTCGATGACGAATTGCGGTTGCGCGGGTGGATAAACGCCACAACGGGCGAAATACGCAGTCCTTATGCACAACTGGACTTAGACAGACTCCACCGCTACGCTTTTTCCGGAATCCATACTTTTTCACCGTCTCTCTTTCCGCTGATGGAACGCTTCCCAAGGAAATTTTCCATTACAGAGTTCTACCTGTCCGTGTGCGACCGCGTCCCCATTCTTGCCCATCCATGCAACGGACTGAAAGTTTTGGACGTGGGCAAAGTCGAGGCCATTGCCCAAGCTGAAACATTCTTGCAGACATTGGGCTATAAGCAGCTATAATGCGGCGCAGCATATAAGGATACCCCTTTGGCCATAGAGCGACTCAAACAGCGTCTATGGCCAAATGCTTTGCTCCGATTATGCCAGTCGGATTCGGAGCAAAATCCGGATGCCCGGGCACCTTCCCGCAGCCAGAGGAAAAACCGACGGGCCCTATCCCAGATGCTACTGGAATAAGGCCCGTTTTAACTGGAATAAGCGGAACGCAAGCCGCCCGTCGGGAATACGATATTACAACGCTGAAAGCATAACACGCCTTCGCGACGCTCACACGAAACGCCTCTGTTGCTCACGGCGCGGCCGGGCTTTGCAGAACACGCAAAAGGCATTGGACGCTGAGGCGCAATGTGCCAGGCCGCTGACAGTCTGCCGGAGGCTGCTACTCAGCCACGGGACGCTGCGAAATCACGACTGAGGCGTCGGGCATAACGAATACATAACTGTGCGTACCGTCGGGGGCGTCGGCGGGAGCGCTCACCGGCTTCAACTCCAGCGGTGCCGCATCGGCTGCCTTGACTTGCAACTGTGCAGCTACCGCTCCGGCCTTCTTGGGGATAAGCGTCAGCATGATGGGCATGCCGCTACGGCCGTACAACATGCCGTCGTTGACCGTCACTTGGTCGTCCACATGCACGCGGCAATCATAGCCTTCCACAGCCGTTTTTATGGTGTACCACGCTACTGGCTTCAGGCCGGTCACGGTATCCGACGAACAATATATCATGCCGGACGCTATTTTCCCCTTACCGAGAATCCTGCCAGAATGCACTGCCACTTCGCCGTCTTCACCCGTATAGATAATGTCTCCCTCCCCGCAATTGGCAATCGTGCCGCCGTCCACAGTCACCAGCGTAGCCCGCACCACGCCAGAACGCTCGTCGCCCGCGTGATTGTTGCAGCTGACTACGCGTACACCTTGCTCCACGGTCACAAAACCTTTGGGCAAATCTATGACTGCATTGTCCTGCCCTCCATGTAGCATCAATGGGCCTTGGATGCTGAGCGTAGAATGCGTCTGGTCGGACAGCACGGTGCCTATCCCATAGTTGAACAACGTGCCTGGGCCTACAATCTTCAAGTCGAAAGACTGTGTTTCATTCTGCAACAACGCTACAGCGCTCCCCCCCGCCAGCGTAAAACCATTCAAATCGAGGGTAACCTCACAATTCTCCCCGGAAGGAGCGAGACTGGCGGACTGATCAGCCAAATCTATGCTGGCCAGCAGTTGCACTACCGCCTTCTGCCCACTTTGAATGCTTGCAAAAGCCTTCGACAAGTCCGGATAAGTTACACTTTCCTTTCCGTCAACCGTAACTTTTACACGACGTGAATCACCTGCGCGTTCACTACGCTGAAACGCTCCGGCTGCAAACAAGACCGGTAAACTGAAACAGAAAAACGTGCAAAGAAGAAAAAAGCCTTTAATACGCATAAAACCACCTATTTTGCCAATGTCTAAAAGTTAGCGTACAAAAATACAAGATTTTAACGAATAAGCCGGCATAGAGTCCCATAAAATAATCCCCGGGCGCAGTTTTTGCAGGAATAATGTGATGTACACTTTCTGCTAATTTAAAACGGGACAATTATTCGCCCAGGAAACGGTTTAATTCAAAGCTCACGACCCTCATAGTAGCGCTTGGGCTCAGCTACCAAAGGACAGACGCTTTACGCCTTGCGAAAGGAGAAAGAAGGCGCAGAAAAAAGGTTGGGCTTATCGCAGTAAAAAGGGGCAGACACCTTATCTCCGCGGCGCAAGTTCCCCACTGAGCCGGCGTCAACCGACAGCGCTCACAACACGGCGGAAAACAAAGTACAAGAGCCATTCCCCGCCGCTGTGCTCCTGTTTCCCGCCGCACCAAATCTGTCGCAGGAAAACGTCTCTGACGAAGTAAAATGCCGGCGCCGCCACGGCCACCCGGATACGCCGGGCCCGTGCCGCCGCGCGCCGTTGCAGGAGAGGGCGTGGCTCCCATGCCGCCGCGGGCCGCCCGCGCCGCACAACATGGTCGCCAGCGCCGCGGCAAACTCCGCACCGCCGCTGGCTGCCGCCCGTGCCGCATCAGATACACAAAAAAACCGTTCCCCGGGAAGGAGGTCTTCCTTCGGGGAACGGTCTGCATAAAATCGGCGGCCGCCTGCTCTCCCAC
>CABQKA010000006.1 GCA_902464615.1 uncultured Prevotella sp.
TTGGTACACTCTCAGGGGTTCGAACCCTGGACCCACTGATTAAGAGTCAGTTGCTCTACCAACTGAGCTAAGAGTGCAAAGGGCGTTCCCATTTTGCGAGTGCAAAGGTACGACATTCTATGATATGTGCCAAATTATTCCGCATCTTTTTCTTCCGCACCTTTCGCGGCAAACGGGAAGCCAGACCCGCTGGAAAAGAGGTGCAGACACGGGACATTGGCCATTATGCCCGGAGCTTTCCGGACACGCCGTCGGCCTCGCCGCCCCTTTCTCTGAAGCAAAGGGCGAAAAGGAGGAAAACCACAGCCGCATAAGCCGCGAAAGCATACCATGATATGCGCCAGCCGGCCAATTGCATTTCCTGCGGCGCCTCATTGACGAAATAGTTCACTACGGCCTGTGCCCCCAAAGTGCCGAAAGTGGCGCCCAGACCATTGGTCATGATCATGAACAGGCCTTGCGCGCTACTGCGGATGCCTTGGTCCGTATTCCGGTCCACAAAGAGTGCGCCCGACACATTAAAGAAATCGAAGGCCACTCCGTAGACAATCATCGAGAGGACAAACATCCACACGCCGTCGCCCGGGTCGCCTAAACCGAAAAGCCCGAAGCGCAGCACCCAGGCCAGCATGGCAATGAGCATCACCCGTTTGATTCCGTAGCGCTTCAGGAAAAAGGGGATGAACAATATGCAGCACGCCTCGCTGATCTGGGAAAGCGATATAAGGACATTAGGATGGTCGACGCCAAACGTGCCCGCGTACTCCGGGAGATTCTGGAAACTCGAAATGTAAGGGTTGGCGAAGCCGTTGGTGATTTGCAGGGAGACGCCCAGCAGCATGGAAAAAATGAAGAACACTGCGAGTTTGCGCTGCCGGAACAGTTGGAACGCGCGCAGGCCCAAGGCATCGGCCACGGACTGATGTTGCCCTGCGCTGACGGGGCAATGGGGCAGCGTCTGCGCGTAGACGCCCAGCACGAGGCTCAACACGGCCGAGACGAAGAACTGCCGGTAATTGTCCTGGAAGCCGAGCAGGTCCACAGCCACCATGCTGCAGATGAAGCCCACCGTGCCAAACACGCGGATGGGCGGATAATATTTCACCGTGTCCAGTCCGGCTTGCGTCAGCCCGGTGAAAGCCACCGAGTTGCTCAAGGCCAGTGTCGGCATGTAGAAAGCCACGCTGAGCGAATAGAGGAGGAAGAGCATCGGCATCTCCACGCCGGAGCCCGCCTGCATGCCGTAGCAGGCCGCGCCCGCCATGAAGACGCCCGCCAGCAGGTGGCAGTAGCCCAGCAACCTTTGGGCCGGTATCCAGCGGTCGGCCACGATGCCCATCAGCCCGGGCATGAAGATAGAGACAATACCTTGCATGGCATAGAACCATCCGATGTTTTTGGCCAGGCCTACGTCGGCAAGATAGGTGCCCATGCTGGTAAGATAGGCGCCCCATACGGCAAACTCCAGAAAATTCATCGCCGTGAGACGGGCGCGCAGAGATAGTTGGTTCATTATGTTTCAGGATGGGATTCTTCGGATGTGAGGAGTTGTTCCAGGTCCGCCTGCAGCCGGGTCTGGTCCACGGTCTCCGTGTACTGGGAACGTATCCGCCCGGCCTGGTCGGCCACGTAAACGCGGGGGATGGTGTGCGTCGCGAACAGGGCGTAAAGGCTACGGTCCGGGCAGGCGCAATAGGGAAGCGTGAACCCTTGTGCCTGCCAATAGGCGGCGACGCTCTCCGCCCCTTCTTCGCGGCTGATGCAGACAAAGCCCACACGGCTGCCATAGGCGGCATAAAGCGCCTGCAGCTTCGGCAATTCGCGCCGGCAGTCCGCGCAGCCCGTATGGAACAGCACGACCACGGCGGGACGGCCCGCCAGCGACGCGGGCGACACTTCCCGCCCGTCCGCCAGGACGGCCGTGAAGTCCGGCAACAGGTCGCCCACACGGACCACGTCGCCCGTGCCCGCCGGCTCCTCCTCGTCCGTCAGACATGCGGAGAAGAGCACAAGCACCATAGCCATGACGGCAAAGAGTATAGGTACACGTTTCATGGGGCTGCTCGCCGGACTGTCCGGCCAACTCTGCAAAAATACGAACTTCGTCCGATTTTATGGAACCGGGAATCTTTTTTTTGAAAAAATACCTTCACAGCTGTTACAAATAGCTTTCCTTTGCGTTACCTCAATAAGAAATCCCGCCTGCCAAGGCCTGTACATCACCGTAAGAGTATAATGAACGACGCTGCCGAAACCTCACCATCCTCCGCACAGCGGCCCTCTCCCGGCGAGAAACCGCTGCTCACCGCTTTCAAGCGGTTGCGCGGCAGGCTGCTGCACACCGCCAGCCACATGCTGG
Source organism: uncultured Prevotella sp. (assembly GCA_902464615.1). Lineage (GTDB taxonomy): Bacteria > Bacteroidota > Bacteroidia > Bacteroidales > Bacteroidaceae > Alloprevotella. The sequence goes on from CABQKA010000006.1 coordinate 2,360, forward strand.
GCAGCGAGGCCGACGCCGAGGACGCGCTACAAGACGCCTTTTGCCGGCTGTGGGGGAATCCCGCCGCACAACGTTCCGAACAGGAAGCGGCCGCGCTCCTGACGACTACGGTGAAGCACCTGAGCATCGACACGCTGCGCCGCAAGGCCAGCACGACGGTGGTCGCCCTCGACGAGGAGCGCGACGGGAGGCCCGACGAAGAAGCCGGCGCGGCGGCCAACCGCGAAGAGACCTTCGCCCGCGTGGACCGGCTCGTGGCCACCCGACTGACGGACGTGCAGCGGGAGGTTCTCCGCCTGCGCGAATACGAAGGCTGGGAATTTGAAGACATCGCCGCGAAACTGGGCATGCAACCAGCCGCCGTGCGCATGCAGCTTTCCCGGGCGCGGAAGACCATAAGAAGCTGTTACCTGGAAGAACATGGAAAAGATTGAGCAAACAATGGACAGAACGCGGTGGGACGAACTGGCCGCACGCTACTTCGAGGCGCAGACCACGCCCGAAGAGGAGCGCATGCTGCGCCGCTTCCTGGCTTCGCCGGCCGGGGCCGACGCCCGCTTCGACGCCTTGCGCGCCGTCATGGGCTATGTGGCTGTGGGCCGCAGCCTCTCCCGCCCGAAACGCGCCGCCCGCCGGCGGCTGCCCGACGCGCGGCTATGGCGCGCAGTGGCCGCCGTCTGCATCGTGGCCGGCATCGGCGCTGCCGTGGGAGTGGGCCACTACCGGCGGGAAAACATCTGTGTGGCCTACGTCGCAGGCCACAAGGAGACTTCCCCGGAGGCCGTGATGCAATACATGGAGACTGCGTTCAGCCAGACTGTCGGCGACGAGACCGCGCCTACGATGGAAGAGCAGCTCGGCAGTATGTTCAACGTCTTGGAAAACCCTTAACCCCATACGGCATGAAACGTTTTTTTCTGTTGTTACTGACCCTGGGCCTGACCCTCTCGCCCCTGTTGGCGCAAAAGGGGCTGCAGACGGAGCAACTCTTCGGCAGCGAACTGCGCAACCGGAAAGGCAGCACCGAAGTGCTGGTGACCGGGACAAAAGCCGCCCGCTACGGACTGACCCTTTTCCGGAGCCTCACCTTCTGCCCCACGAAGCAGGAGTCAGCATGGGCGGAGCGCCTGGTCCGCGCGGACCGCGCCCAGGCCGTCAGCATGGAGGAAGGCCGCCGGAATGCCCGTCTCTATTACGGATTCTACGAACTGGAAGCCAAGGACAAGCAGATGCACCGCTACCTTTTCTACCGCAACAATCAACTGAAAGACGGCGCGAAGGGTACGGTCATCGTCATCTACATGGAGGGCTCGGCCACCGTGGCCGCACTGAAACGCCACTTCGCCCAATGACGGGGCGCTTCCGGGACACGGACCGGCGCCGCCAGCCGGACGGCGCGCCACGGGCCTTAGCCCCGTAAAAAGCAGCCTTAGCCCCGTCCCTGCGGGCCTTAGCCCCCTTCCCGCGGGCTGCTTCGGTATAAAAACATGTTCAACTCTCATAACCAACACTACCTATGACATTCAGAACCATTCTCGGCGCGCTGGCCATGCTCCTGCCGGCCGTCTCCACACACGCTACGGAACAAAGCGACACGCTGCTCGACCTGCGCGACGCACACCGCGTCCTGCTCGTTGAAGACAGCGGCAGCATTGACCTCCACGTACAGGGGCGCGGCGACGACCCCGACTACCACTACGACTTCAACGCCGACTTCAGCGAATCCTCGTCCTCCCTGCTCCGCTCCCAAGGCACGAAGTGGGACTTCTCGGGACTGACGTTAGGGAAAAAGCGCGCTTCGGGCTGGCACAACAGCGTCACCATGGGCGGAGTGGGCTTCGGCTTCGTGCAAGCCCTTGACGCCCCTGCGGGAATGGAGGTCGACATGGCTTCCTCCTATGAAATCTTCGCCGACCTCATCAGTTTTCACCGCGTGTCGCCGAACAAGCGCCACGACTTCTCGCTCGGTTTCGGCATCGACTGGCGCAACTTCCGCATGACCGGTGACCGGCGCTTCGTAAAGGACGGCGCACACATCTCCACCGCGCCCTATCCCGACGGCGCCGAACCGGACTTCTCGCGTATCAAAGTCTTCAGCCTCACCTTCCCATTCCGTTACACGTACAACTTCGGGGCGAAGAACTACTGGAACGTCAGCCTCGCCGCCATCTTGAAAGTGAACACCTACGCCAGTCTGAAGACGCGCTACACGCTCGACGGGGAAAAGCATAAATACATCCACAAGGACATCCGGCAGAAACCGGTCAGCGTAGACTTGATGGCGAGCTTCGGATGGAGGTTCCTGGGCGTCTACGTCAAGTATGATCCCTGCGACGTGCTGAACAAGAACTTCGCACCGCGCTTCAGCACCGTCACGACTGGACTCACCTTCTTTTTCTAATATCACGATCCGTGCCTGCACGCAGGCCATGAAAAATCCCCGCTCCGCCGGTTGCGACGAAGCGGGGATTGCTTTCCCCCTGCCCTATGCCCCCGCTGCGGGAGGCTGAAGGCGGTGTGTCATTCCGTAGAAGCATCACCCCCAGGCACGGCGGCGTCGGCCTCCCCGCTCCTTTTCATCACCGAAGCCACTGCCTCGGAAACGACCGGTTTGTCCTTGAAGCGCTGCGCATAACCGGTGTAGTCGGGATGAATGCGCTCGTAGTCCGGATCCGTAAAAAGCGGGCTGGAGATGATATGGTCGGCCGTCGAGCGGTTACAGCAGAACACGATGTTCTCTACGCCGGCCAGACGGGTCAGCGCCTTCACGTCCGTGTCGTGAGGCTGCAGCGTCATGGGGTCGGTGAAGAAAAAGAGATAGTCTATCATCCCCTCCACGATGCGCGAGCCCATCTGCTGGTCGCCGCCGAGCGGTCCGGACTTCAATAGGGTGAAGTCCCACTCGATGTCGGGATGCTTCGCACGGAGCGCTTCCAGAATCAGCGTCCCCGTAGTGCCCGTACAATAGAACTTATGCCCGATAAGGCGCTCCGAGTTCCACAGCACCCATTCGATAAGGTCCTTCTTCATGGCGTCGTGCGCCACCAGGCCAATGTGCCTGACCACTTTTGTTTCCATATTTCCTGTTCTTTTCGTGCCGGCCGGGACTATTCCCTTGCCGGGCGAAAGATACGCACTTCCGGCCAGACGGGCCGCCCGGACTCTGTTAAAAATTTGCGAACCGTCTTTTCGCCGTCTTCCGAAGCACGGTCGCAAAAATTGTGTACTTTTGCACCATGGGAAATTATACAGAAGAAATGCCCGGACCGGCCGACTGCGTATGGCTCGAACCGGAAGGGCTCACACAAGGCGTCAGCCTGCCCGATGCCTACTTGCTCATCCTGCGCGAGAAGGGAGGCGGGCGACACCTGCCGTTGCTGCTCGACCGGGACGGCTTCAGCCTGCTCCTCCGCGCCACGAAGCACCACGAATATCCGGAGACCCGCCTCATGGGCAAACTCGCGCAAGCGTTCGGCATACGCCTTGACTACGCCCGGATACAGTGTGCGGACACCGGCCGTTACTACACGACGCTCTGCTTCGGACAAACTGGCAACGGGGCTACGGAAGAGCGCCGGCTCGACGTCAGCCTGGCCCAAGGCATCGTAGCCGCCATGGAAGCGGGAAGGCCCGTCTGCATCGGCCGCCACGACTTCGAGCGGCTCTATAACCGCCAGAAAGCCCACGGACAGGTAAGGGTCCCCATTGCCTCGATGGGCAACGACCTGCTCCGGGAAGCCTTGAAGCTGGCCGTAGAGAACGACAATTTCGAACTGGCCTCACAACTGCGGGACGAGTTGCGAGGCCGGGACGCCGCCACCCCGGAAACACCCGCGGAAGGCGGGCAAGACACGGACTAAGCCGCCATGAAGGAGACCCACCTGTTCTACCTGCCCGACGTAGCCACGTCGGCCGAGATGCCGGCCGAAGAGGCCGGCCATGCCCTTCGCGTGCTCCGGATGCGTGAGGGCGATGCCTTTTGCGCTACGGACGGACGCGGCACATTCTATGCCTGCCGCATCGCCTCCGCCACGGCGAAGCGCTGCGCCTTTGAAGTGGAACGCCACATTTATGTCCCGCGCACGTGGAACGGGGCTATCCACCTCGCCGTCGCTCCCACGAAAAACATGGACCGCATGGAGTGGCTGGCAGAAAAGGCCACGGAAATCGGGTTCGACAGTCTGACGTTTCTCGACTGCCGGAACTCCGAACGCCGCGTGGTCAAGACGGAACGCGTCGAGAAAATCGTCGTCTCCGCCTTAAAACAAAGCCACAAGGCTTGGAAGCCGGCCGTCACAGGCCTCACGCCGCTGGCCGACGTCCTGTCCCGGCCGTTTGCAGGGCAGAAGTTCATTGCCCACTGCCACGCCGCGCCGTCGGCCGGCAACGGGTTCGACGCCCTGCTCTACGGAACCGGCATCGGCACCTTGCTCTCCACGGCCCTCGCCCCGACCGGCGACGCCCTTATCCTCATCGGACCGGAAGGCGACTTCACCCCCGAAGAGGTGGCCCAGGCCGAAGCCGCCGGTTACCAGCCGGTCAGCCTCGGCCCCAGCCGGCTGCGGACAGAGACCGCCGCACTCGTTGCCGTCCACCTGATGAACCTGGCCAAAAGCGGCGGGAGCATGCCGCTGCCGCCTCATTCCGAAAGCCCATGCAACAACTTCTGAAACTCTACACCGCCTGGAGCGGCACGACGCCTACGCACGTTGAACGCCTGCCCAAGGCCGGCAGCAACCGCAAGTATATCCGCCTTTTCGGACCGGACGGCACGTCGGTCATCGGCGTAAACGGGCCTGACCCGGAAGAGAACCGCTGTTTCATCTACCTGAGCCGCCACTTCGCAGAACGCGGCCTGCCCGTACCGCAAATCCTGGCGGTGGACGCTTCGGCGTCCTGCTACCTGCAGACCGACTTGGGCACATGTTCGCTCTACCAGGCGCTCGGCTCCGGACGTGCGGCCGGCGGACTTTACAACGAGGACGAACGCGCCCTGATACGCCGCACCATCCGCCGCCTTCCCCACTTGCAAGTCCGCGGTGCGGAAGCGCTCGATGCCCGTTACCTTCTTTCACCGGCCCGCTTTGACGCCCGCGCCGCCATGTTCGACCTGAACTACTTCAAGTATTGCTTCCTGCGCACCACGGCGGTCAGTTACGACGAGGTGCGGCTGGAGGAAGAGATGCAGCGTCTGGCCGGCGACTTGGCCGACGCTCCCTGCGACACGTTCCTCTACCGCGACTTCCAGGCCCGCAACGTCATGCTCTACGCGCCGCCCGGCAGCAACGAAGCCCCGCAACCTTATTTCATCGACTATCAGGGAGGGCAGCTCGGCCCGATCCAGTACGACGTGGCTTCCTATCTGTGGCAAGCCTCCGCACGCTACCCGCAAGCGCTCCGGGACGAAATGATCGACGCCTATCTGGACGAACTCGCCACGCTGCGCCCCGTAGACCGCCCGGCGTTCCTACGGCGCCTCCGCCTGTTCGTCTTTTTCCGCACCCTGCAAGTGCTGGGCACGTATGGCCTGCGCGGCTATTTCGAGCATAAGAAATATTTTCTGGACAGTATCCCCCTGGCCATCCGCAACCTGCGCCGGCAGCTGGACGAAGGGACCGCTGCCCCATACCCTTATTTTGAAAGTCTGCTGGCCCAGCTTACCGCACAGCCCCAGTTTGCCCGCCCCCAGCCCGCCACGGAAAGCAACGGCGACGGGCAAGGGAAGAAAGCGCCCCTCGTGGTCCGCATCTTCAGTTTCAGTTACAGGAAAGGCATCCCCGCCGACGAGTCCGGCAACGGCGGCGGCTACGTGTTCGACTGCCGCTCCACCCACAACCCCGGCCGCTATGCCGAATACCGCGAACAGACCGGACTCGACCAGCCCGTTGTCCGCTTCCTTGAGGCCGACGGGGAAATCCTCGCATTCCTGGACAACGTCTTCCAACTGGCGGAACACCACGTGGCCCGCTACATGGAGCGCGGCTTCACGGACCTGATGTTCTGCTTCGGCTGCACGGGCGGCCGCCACCGCAGCGTCTACGCCGCGCAGCACCTGGCCGAACACCTCCACCGGAAATTCGGCATCGAAATCCGCCTGTGCCACCGCGAACAAGGCATTTCCCGCACGTTCCCGGCACGAGTGCCCGACTGAGCCGCGCCGACAGCCGGGCAACAGGAAACGCCTCCGCGCGGCCGGCATCCCGGCTCCGCGCCCGTCTGCCAAAGGAAGAAACCCGCGGCGCGCTTTCCCGAAAAAGCACGGCAGCCCCTCCACATACGGGCCTTAGCCCCGGAAAAACAAGCCTTAGCCCCATTTTTCCTGGGCTAAGGCTTGTTTTATGCCCCAGGCAGGGCGGCCACGGCGCCATACGGCCAGGCAACGCGGGACGCAGCCCATTTTTTTCCGCCGCCCATGCCGCCGGATGCGAAGAAATATGTAAATTTGTCTGCAATAACCTATTTTTCGACGACATGAGCACCTTAGAAAAAATCTTTGCTGGAAAATTACTGGAAATCAAGGCCATCAAACTACAGCCCGAGCAACCCTTCACATGGGCCAGCGGCTGGAAGTCTCCGTTCTACTGCGACAACCGCAAGACCCTGGCCTACCCCGCTCTGCGCACTTTCGTCAAGCTCGAACTGAGCCGCGTCGTGGCCGAACGTTACCCCGAGGCCGACGCCATCGCCGGCGTAGCCACCGGCGCCATTGCCCAAGGGGCGCTCGTCGCCGACGAACTCGACCTGCCCTTTGCTTACGTACGCCCCAAACCTAAGGACCACGGCATGGGCAACCAGATTGAGGGCGACCTGACGCCGGGACAGAAAGTCGTGGTCATAGAAGACCTCATCTCCACCGGCGGCAGCAGCCTCAAGGCCGTAGCTGCGCTCCGCGCCCACGGTGTGGAAGTCCTCGGCATGGTAGCCAGCTACACCTACGGTTTCCCCGTAGCCGAAGAGGCCTTCCGCGAAGCCGGTGTGGAACTGACCACCCTCACGAACTACGAGGCCGTGGTCGATGTGGCCCTGTCCACCGGTTACATCCGCCCCGAACACGTGGAACTGCTCCACGAATGGCGGCGCGACCCCGCCCACTGGGGCGTCTAAATACAGGCAAGGGACAGCATCCGCTACTTCCCGTCACCCGTACACTTCAACCCCTAACTCCCATACGCCATGCAAAAGCCCTCCCCGCCCTCCGGGAAAAAAACGGCCAGCGCCCTTCTCCTGCCGGCCCTGTTGCTTTCCCTGCCTCTCATAGCCTGTCCTTCGGCAACACAGACTTCCTCCCAACCCGCCCCGGGCACGGAGATGGCGGGTCCGGAAATTACCTCCGCAATAGTAGGGCGAGCCGACAGGGACACGGCCGACAACGCCCTGACAGAGACCCCCGCAACCTATCCCGGCGGCGAGGCAAAATTATTACGGGAGATCACAGAACGGCTCCAATATCCCAAAGCCGCCCTCGAAAGCAAACTGCAAGGCATCGTCATCCTCAGGTTCATCATCACTGAGACCGGTGAAATAGGCAAGGTGACCATCACGAAGAGCTTGTCGCCAGAGACGGACCGCGAGGCCGTGCGCTGCATCAAGACCTTGTCGAAATTCAATCCTGCCCGGGAAGGCGGTCGCCCCGTACCGGTCTGGTTCACCCTCCCCATCCGCTTCCAGATGCGCTAACGCCGCGACCCACGCGGCACATTCCTATACACACGGGACTAAGGCCAAGATTTACGGGCCTTAGCCCCGTTTTTCCTTCCCTTAGCCCCGTATCATCCCCGCCGGACCGACGCGGTGCGGAAAGCCGCCGCGCACGGACGCCACGCAGCCGGCCACACCGGGAAAAACGCACCCGGCAACGTGCCGCATTTTCCCCGTCCGGCAACAGAGAGACAGAAAAAAGCAGCCATAGAGAAGAAAATAATTCATTATTATTTGGCGATTTACGAAAAGTTCGTAGATTTGCAACATCAAGCAAACCCGCTACGCCTTATGGAAAAACTGACCGCACAAGAAGAACAGGTGATGCGCCTGGTATGGGAGCTGGGCACATGCTTTGTGAAAGACATCGTGGCCCGCTTCGACGAACCGCGGCCACCTTATACGACGGTGGCTTCCGTGGTGAAGAACCTGGAGCGGAAAGGCTACGTCCGCACCCGCCGCGTCGGGAACACGTACCAATACACCCCGCTGATTGAAGAAAGCGACTACAAACGCACATTCCTGGGCAGCTTCGTCCGCAACTATTTCGACGACTCCTACAAAGACCTCGTCGCGTTCTTCGCCCGGGAGCAGCAACTTTCGGCCGAAGACCTGAAGGAAATCATCCGCCTCATCGAGAAAGGAGGTCCGGCATGACGTCCTATCTGCTCCATGCGAATGCGGCCCTGGCCTTATGCTACGCCGCCTACTGCCTGTTCGTGCGCCGCGACACGTTCATCAAGGCCCACCGTGCCTACCTGCTCCTGTCGCTGGTCCTGCCGTTCGTATTGCCGCTCCTGACGCTGCCGGCCGTATTTGCCGGACCGGAGGCCGGGGAAGAGGCGGCAGCGGGCGGCGGCATGTTCCTCCCGATTGTCCTGCCGGCCGTCGCCGCGCTGCGCACCACGGCGGACACGGCGGGAGAAACGGGCTGGCTGGCCGGAGTGGGCGCGCTCTGGGCCGCCGGGACCGCATGGCTGCTGGTCCGCTTCGCCATGCAGCTGGCCCGCCTCCTCATGCTGGTCCGCCGCTGCCCGGCGGCGCGCATCGGGGAAGTCTGCGTCCGCATCCTGCCCAGCGGCCATGCGCCTTTCTCCATTTTCGGCCTCATCTTCCTCCCGGAAACCTGCACAGAATCCGGGAAAGCAGCCGAAATACTGGCGCACGAACGCACCCACGCACGGCAGGCCCACTCCCTGGACATCATACTGGCGGAACTGGCCTGCGCCTGCTGCTGGGTAAATCCCTGCGTCTGGCTCCTGCGCCGGGAGATACGGACCAACCTGGAATACCTGGCCGACCGCGGCGTCCTGGCTGCGGGATTTGCCCCACGGGCATACCAATACCTACTGCTCGAACAGACTTTCCCTACGGCTGCAGCAACCCTATATAATCACTTTCATGTCTTACTCAAAAAACGCATCCGAATGATGAACCAGAAGAAAACCTTACCCGTCTGGGGCGCGAAATACCTGCTCTGCCTGCCTTTCGCCGCCCTGCTGGCCGTGGCCTGCTCCAAGCAGCCGTCGCGGCAGGAAGCGCCCGCCCCCGACAGCACGCCGTCCGCCGCAGCCAAGGCTCCCGCGACAGCTGCCGGCAGCCCCGCTCCCGACACCCAGTCCCGGCAAAGCGCAGATGAACCCGTCTACGACAAAGTGGACGAGAAGCCCGCCTTCCCCGGCGGAGAAGCGAAACTGATGCAGACACTCAGCCAAAACCTCTCCTATCCGGAAGAAGCAGTCCAGTCGAACTTAGAAGGTAGAGTAACCGTGCAGTTCGTTGTCAACAAAGAAGGCGAAGTGTGCGACGTACAGGTTTTACAGGGAGTGGCGCCCGTGCTCGACGAAGCAGCGGTAAAGGCCGTAGAAGCTTTGCCGCGATGGATTCCGGGAAAGCTGAAAGGGCAGCCCGTAAGCGTCATGATGGCACTGCCTGTGCACTTCCAGATTAAATGACGCGGAAACGGCGGCAGCCGTATGCCCCGTCCGCGCACGATTATTCCGGTCCCCGCCACGCCCCGCGCATGGCGGGGACCGATTTTGCCTCCCGCAACGGACCTATGGACAGAATCTGTAATCAAGGTCGTTTTATCCGTAATCCAGTTCCACACATTTGCCGCGCCGGACTGTATCTTTGCAATCGTAATCCGGCCGCCGGCTCCTGACCGTTCGGCATCTGCCAGCCCACGCCCCTGCGCTGCCCGGCAGGATGCCCGGTCAACCCGCATACGACAACCGCTTCATCCCTCTTTTACATTATGACAAACGCTACGCAAACACCACCCGCGGACCTGACTTTCCGCCTCAGCGACAAAGTCCGCCTGGAAGAAGTCACTTACAAGAACCGCTACGGTCTGACGGTATCCGCCCATCTGTACACGGCGAAGGACCTGGACCGCTCACAACGCCACGCCGCACTGGTCATCGGTACGCCCTACGGCGGCGTGAAGGAACAAGGTGCCGGCATCTACGCCATGAACATGGCGCTGCGCGGATTTGTCGCCATCGCGTTCGACGAGTCGTACAACGGCGAAAGCTCGGGCGAGCCGCGCCACGTGTCGTCCCCGGACATCTTTGTCGAGGACTTCAGCGCCGGGGTGGACTTCCTGGGGACGCTGCCCTACGTAGACCGCCGGCGCATCGGTGCCATTGGCATATGCGGCAGCGGCGGCTTCGCCGTGACGGCAGCCCAAGTGGACAGGCGCATCCGCGCCGTGGCAACGGCCAGCATGTACGACATGAGCCGCGTGGCCCACTACGGCTGGAAGGACTGCTACTCCAAGGAAGAATACGGCCAAATGCTCGACCGGCTGAGCGAGCAACGCTGGAAAGACGCCGACGCGCAAGAACCGCAATATCTGCCCTCTTTCCCCGAAGAAGAAACGGCGGCCGTCCCGGAAGGCCTGGACGCCATCGGCGCCGAATTCTGGGAGTACTACGCCATGGCCCGCGGACATCACCCGCGCGCCCGCGGCGGATTTACGACGACGAGCGACCTCGCCTTCGTCAATTTCCCGCTCATGAACTACATCGAGACCATCTCGCCCCGGCCGCTGCTCTTCGTCATCGGCGAGAAAGCGCACTCGCGCTACTTCAGCGAAGATGCCTACCAACGGGCCGCCGAACCGAAGGAACTCCACGTCGTCCCCGGCGCACGCCACATCGACCTCTATGACCGCGAGGACATGATTCCTTTCGACAAGCTCGAATCTTTCTTCAAGACGGCGCTGCGGTAAGTATTTCCGCACACAGCCGGACAGAACAACGCGGCGCGCGGACCGGAAATGCCGGCCGCGCGCCGCGGTCTTTTCCATCCCCGTGCGGCACAGGCGCCACGGGGCTTAGGGCAGTAAAAACGGGGACTATCCGCGTAAGGACGGGGCTTAGGGCCGTGACGCACACCCTTGCCTGGCGTCTCAGACGAACAGGTTCAGACCGCTGCCGCCGGCACGCTCAAGATAGGTGGCCACGCCGCCGAGCTTCACATTGTCGAGCAGTTCCTCCTTCGTGACGCCCATGACATCCATGCTCATGGTGCAGGCAATCATCTCTATACCGTTGTCTACCGCCTGCCGCATCATGGCTTCCAGACTGTCTATGCCCTTTTCGCGCATCCGGCGCCGCATCATGCGGCTGCCCAGCCCCCACATGTTCATCTTCGAGAGCGGCAACCGCCCGCTATGCGCCGGCATCATCCAGCCGAACATGCGCCCCATAAGGTCTTTGGAGACATCCGGCTTGCGGCGCTTCTTAATGACGTTCAAACCCCAGAAAGTGAAAAACAGCGTGACTTTTTTCCCCACGGCCGCCGCCCCGTTCGCGAGGACAAAGGTGGCCAGCGCGCGATCCAGGTCGTCGCTGAACACGATAAGCGTCTGCCGGCCGGCATCCTCTCCGCGTGCGGACACTTCCTGCGGGAGGGGAGCGGAAACCGCTGCCGGTTTGCGGACCACGGCTTCGACGGTCCCGCCGGCGCGGTCCACACCCGCCAGTTCCGCACCCGTCATGCGGCACCACGCCTCCACGTCGCGCCCGAAAGCAGGGTCGGTAGCCTTCACCCGCAGCGCGCCGCCGGCGGGCAAGGCGGCATAGTGCTTCTTCAACTGGAGGATGGGACCGGGACACATCAAGCCGCAGGCATCCACAAGGACAGCGTCCGCGCCGCGCTCCTCCGGCTTCCGCGGCCCGGGCGGGCAAGCGGCGGGAAGCACCACGGGCTGCGTTGCCGCATGCCACGTGCGGTAACCGCCGGACAGGTTGACCACATCGGTAAAGCCGCTCTGCATGAGGATACGCGCCGCGAGGTAACCGCGCAGGCCCACGGCGCACGTGACCACGATGGTGCGGTCGCGGGGCAGTTCGTCCAGATGCCCGCGCAGGTCGTCCAGCGGCAAGTTGCGGAATCCGGGTATCGTCCCCAAGGCGTATTCCTCCGGCGTGCGCACATCGAGCCGCACGGCCTTTTCGTCTCGCAGCAAAGCGTCGCGCCACGTCACGACACGCACGCGGCCGCTCAAAATGTTGTCTGCCACGAAGCCCGCCATGTTGACCGGGTCTTTCGCCGAAGCATAAGGCGGCGCGTAGGCGTGTTCCAGCTCCATCAGGTCGTAGACCGTTCCGCCGCGCTGCACGACCTGTGCCAACATCTCCATGCGTTTGTCCACTCCCGCGTAGCCCACTGCCTGCGCGCCCAACAGCCGTCCGTCCGCCGGGGAAAAGAGAATCTTCAGACTGAACGGCTGCGCACCGGGATAGTAGCCCGCGTGCGACGTGCCGTGTGTCCACGACGAGACATAAGGGATGCCCTCGCGACGTAGCAATTTGGCGTTGGCGCCGGCCGTAGCCACGGTCAGGTCGAACACCTGGGCGACCGACGTGCCCGCCGAACCGCGGTAACGGTGCCGGTTACCATCCACCAGGTTGTCGGCCACGATGCGCCCCTGCTTATTGGCCGGACCGGCCAGCGGGATGAGAGCGGGACGCCCCGTCACCAGGTGCGTCACCTCCGCGGCGTCGCCCAAGGCATAAATAGCCTCGTCGCTCGTCTGCATAAATTCGTTCACCCGGATGCCTCCCGTCGTGCCCAGTTCCAGACCGGCCTCGCGCGCCAGCCTTGTCTCCGGCCGCACACCGATACTGAGCACGACAAAATCCGCCGTAAGCCGTGTCCCGTCGCTCAGGTTCACGGCCACCTTGCCACTTTCGTCTTCAAAAGAGGCTACGCCGTTTTTCAAGTGGAGCGCTACGCCGTGGTCCGTCAAGTGGCTGTGCACCATCGCCGCCATAGAGAAGTCCAACGGTCCCATGACCTGGTCGGCCGCCTCCACGAGATGGACCGCCAGCCCGGCATGGCGGAGGTTCTCGGCCATTTCCAGCCCGATGAAGCCGCCACCCACCACGACGGCGCTGCGGGCGGCGGCATCGGTCGCAGCAGCCTTGAGGGCGTCGGTGTCGGGCACGTTGCGCAAGGTAAAGATGCGGGGATGCCCGATGCCGGGAATGCGCGGCCGCAACGGTTCCGCCCCGGGCGAAAGCACGAGCCGGTCGTAGTCCTCCGTATAAGTCTCGCCCGAGTCCAGGCGGCGCACCGTCACGCGGCGGGCCTCCCGGTCGATGGCCACGACTTCCTGCTCCGTGCGGATATCCACGCGGAAGCGCTCCCTGAAACCCTGTGCCGTCTGTACGAACAACTTGTCGCGCCCGGTAATGGTGCCGCCCACGTAGTACGGCAGCCCGCAGTTGGCATACGACACGTACTGTCCGCGCTCAAAGAGGATAATCACAGCCTGCTCGTCGCGACGACGGAGGCGAGCGGCCACCGTGGCACCCCCGGCCACGCCACCAATGATGAGATACTTCATAGCGATTCTATTTTTGATTGTAAATATTTCTTAGTAGAAAATATCAATGAGCATTATGCCCCGCCGCCCGGTGACTTTTATCCCAGGCAGGCGCGCAACGCGGCGAAGAGTTCCTCAAGGTCTTTCTGTCCGCCATGCAGGGCCTCGACGCGCTCCCGCCCTTGGTCGGTCAGTGTGAAAAGCATCTGCCGCCGGTCGGCCGGATTGAGCAGACGAAGCAGCAAACCTCTCGTTTCCATATCGTTAATCACGCGCGAGACACGGGAATTGGAGAGACCGACGAAGTCGCTCAACGCGCCGGCGGTGCGTGCCACGCCGTCTTTGAGGCAGCAGAGTACCATGGCTTCGTTAATCGTCAGTCCGTTTTTCTGACTGAATCCGCGCTCAAACTGATAGAGCGTCTTGTATAAATCTTTGATAGCACAAATTGGTTCCATGAAAGTGGCGATGAATTTACGGGACAAAGATAGAGATTTAGTTTTATCTGCAAAAATTTTTCAGTAAAAAATATTCGCAATAAGAACAATATTGTCTCACATACTTGCCGCCTACGCTGCGACAACGGCTCCGGCAACGGGGCTTAGGCGCGTTTGCACGGGGCTTAGGCGCGTCGTTCCCGGGCTTAGGCGTGTGGAAGCCGCAACCGTGCCCCGCCGCCAGGAAACCGGCGCAAGGGCACGCGGGCAAGCCGCCGGCCACACACCGCGACGGCAAAACGTCGGGCCATAAAGAAAAGCGGCTGCGGGAAACGGCCGTATGCGTTTTTTTTCGTACCTTTGACCGTCGGATACCGCCGCAGGAAATACGCGACGCCCCATCCCTTGTCTTCACTCCTATATATTATATACCACCATGAACCGCTATTTACTCTTCCCCCTAATGGGAATGGCCGCAGCCGGTGCAGCAGCCCAGCAAGGCCAGTTGCCCAACGTGATTTTCCTGGTTGCCGACGACCTTGGTTACGGCGACCTGTCCTGCTATGGCGCACAGCGCGTCCAGACTCCTGCTACTGACAGCGTGGCGCAGGCCGGGCTGCGCTTTGTAGACGCCCACGCCGTGGCTTCCACCAGCACGCCGTCGCGCTACTCACTCCTGACGGGCGAATACGCTTTCCGCCGCCGCGACACCGGTGTGGCGGCAGGCAATGCCGCACTCATCATCCATCCGGACCAATACACCCTGGCCGACGCCTTCCGCCAGAAAGGCTACGCCACTGCGGCTATCGGGAAATGGCACCTCGGACTCGGCGCAAAGACCGGGCAGCAGGACTGGAACAAACTCATCACGCCCAACCTGGCAGACCTGGGATTTGACTACTCCTACATCATGGCGGCAACGGCAGACCGCGTGCCGTGTGTATATATCGAAAACGGCCGGGTGGCCAACTATGACCTGTCGGCCCCCATCGAAGTCAGCTACCGGCAAAACTTCCCCGGCGAGCCGACCGGCAAAGACAATCCGGAACTGCTCACCAAACTGAAGCCCAGCCACGGCCACGACCAGAGCATTGTGAACGGCATCAGCCGCATAGGCTTCATGAAAGGCGGGGGTAAGGCGCTGTGGGAAGACGAGCACATCGCCGACTCCATCGTAAGCCACGCCATCGCGTTCATGGAGCGTGAGGCGAAGGAAGGTCCGTTCTTCATGTACCTCTGTACGAACGATGTCCACGTGCCCCGTTACCCGTCCGAACGGTTCAGGGGAAAAAGCCCGATGGGACTGCGCGGCGACGCCATCCTCCAGTTCGACTGGACGGTGGGCCGCATCACGGAGACGCTGCGCCGCCTGGGCATCGCCGACAACACGTTGCTCGTCATCACAAGCGACAACGGCCCCGTGCTGGACGACGGCTATGCCGACGAAGCCATACCCTTAGCCGGAGACCACAAGCCCGGCGGCCCGTTCCGCGGCGGGAAATACAGCGCTTTCGAAGCCGGGACCACCGTGCCCTTCATCGTGAGCTGGCCGGGACACATCGAAGGCGGACGGGTGGACACCGCACTCATCTCGCACGTAGACGCACTGGCCTCGATGGCACGGCTCGTCGGCGTCAACCTGCCGGACAGCGCCGCGCCGGACAGCCGGGACTGCCTCGACACATGGCTGGGCCGCTGCGAGGGCGGACAGCGGGGTTACGTCATCACGACGGGGAACAACTACAACATAGAAGTGCGCACCAAGGAGTGGAAGTACATCGAGCCGCGGCAGGGCGGACCGATGGTGAGCTGGGGGCCGAAAATCGAAACGGGTAACAGCACGCAACCGCAGCTTTACAGCCGGACGGGAAAGAACGACGAGCGCGAGAACGTCGCAGCCGAACACCCGGAGGTCGTAGCTGAAATGGAGGCCGTCGCCAAACGTGTGGCGGCCGGCAGTGCGGAGTGAACCGCCACCCATTCCCCTATAAAAGCCCTCTGCCGCAGGAAGATGAGACTCCCGCGGCAGAGGGCTTTCCGTAATGCCGGACAGAGGCGCACTTACCGGCCGCGCAAACGGCGTACCATGTCGGCCGCCGCCCTGCGCGGGGCACCGGGAGAACCTAAGCGGGCAGCCATGCGGGCATAGCCCTCCAGCATCGCGGCCCGCCGCCCGCCGCCGGGCAGTATGGAAGCCAGATGGCTGCGCACGTTCCCGACGGTCATTGCGCCGGCCACGAGTTCCGGCACCACTTCCTCGCCGCACACCAGGTTGACCAGCGAGATGTAGGGTACTTTCAGCAACAGGCGGCGCAGAATGCTGATGAACCAGCCGCAGCCTATGTAATAGCACACCACTTGGGGCACACGGAAAAGGGCGGTCTCGAGCGTGGCGGTGCCGCTGGTCACCAGCGCGGCCTTGGCCTGCGCCAGGAGGGCGTATGTGCGGTCCTCCACCAGCTGGCACCAGCCGGCCTCCAAGGCACCGGGGCAACTGCGCTCCACGATGTGCCGGTAGAAATCCAAGGGGAGCGCCGGCGCGCAAGCAACGGCCAGCCGGTAGCCCTGTCCGGCATAAGGGGCGGCCGCACGGAGCATGCGCGACAAGTTGTCCGCCACCTCCTGCCTGCGGGAGCCGGGCAGGAGGGCTATGAGCGGCAAATCGCCGCCCGCCGCGCCGGCTTCGGGACGGGCGGTCTGCCAGGCCGCCACCTCGTCGACCGTAGGGTTGCCTACGTAAGTGATGGGATAATGGTGTTTCCCTTCAAAGAAGTCCACTTCAAAGGGAAGGATGGAGTACAGATGGTCCACATCGCGCCGGATGGCGTGGATGCGCCGTTCTTTCCACGCCCAAATCTTCGGGGAGATGTAGTAATAGACCGGGCACAGCGCAGCGCGGCGCACAAACCGGGCCACCCGGAGGTTGAAGCCGGGATAGTCCACGAGTATCACCACGTCCGGCCGCCAAAGGGAAATGGCCGCCTCGCACTGGCGGGCACCGCGCAGGATGGTGCGCAGGTGGAGCAGGACGGGGATGAAGCCCATATAGGCCAGGTCGCGGTAATGGCGCAGCAGCCGGCCGCCGACGGCCGCCATGCGGTCACCGCCGAAAAAGCGGAACTCGGCCGAAGGATCCTCGGCACGGAGCGCCTGCATCAGGTGGGCGGCGTGGAGGTCGCCGCTGGCTTCGCCGGCTATCAGAAAGTATTTCATGGGCGCTATTCAAAGCAAATATTCCGGCCCGGGACGGGCCGCGCGGGTTCAAAGCACGTTTTTCAAGACCTCGGCAAGCTCCGTGGCCGTCACGTCGAGCTGCGTCGGCGTCACTGCCACATACCCGTGGGCCAGGGCCCAGCGGTCCGTCTCCTCAGCTTCAGGCTCCAGCTCGCGGCAGTCGCCCGCCAGCCAGAAATAGCGGTCGTCGTAGGGCCGGGGACAGGGCGTAAGCTCGTTCTCCCAACGGCTGCGGGCCATGCGGCATACGCGCACGCCCTCGAAACGCTCGCGCTTGGGGAAGTTGATGTTGAGACAGGTATAGGGCGGCAGACCGGCCGCAATAGCCTTGAACACGAAATCGACCAGATAGGGGGCCAGCGGCGTGAAGTCGGCGTCGGGCGAATGGTCGCAGAGCGAAAACGCCACGGAGGGATAGCCTTGGAGCGCCCCTTCGGTGGCCACACCCATCGTGCCGGAGTAATGGGAGTTGACGGAAGAATTGTCGCCATGATTGATTCCGCCCACGACAAGGTCGGGCCTGCGGTCGCGGAATACGTTGAGCGCCAGCTTCACACAGTCCACAGGCGTACCGCTGCAAGCGCAGACCGTAAGCCCAGGATCACGGCGCAACACGTCGTAGTGGATGGGATAAACGGAAGAGATGGCGCACCCGGCGCCCGAACGCGGCGCGTCGGGCGCCACGACCAGGAGGTCGGCCACGGGGCGCAACGTGTCGATGAGGAAGTTGATGCCTTTCGCCGTTACGCCGTCGTCGTTGGAGATGAGCAGATAGGGTCTTGACATAATAAAAAAGAATGACGCCGGGAGCCGGAGCAGCACAGCGGCCGCACCGTCCGGCCGGGCAAAAATACGAAAAAATCGCCACCCGTATGGGCACGGAAGGCAGAAATGGCCGGCAACGGGGCGGGAGTATGCCCGGAAAAACGGGGCTAAGGCCAGGAACGACGGCAATAAGGACAGTTTCCACGGGAATAAGCCCCGTGGCGGAGAGTCGCGGGAAAAGGGCACGCGCCCTGGCGGCAAGCCTGCCGGGACAGGGCGCGAGGAGCCGCGCCAAGTGCTCTGCATGGGACAGAAACGGGCGGCGCACTGCAAAAATTGTCGGAAGCCGGACAGTTACAAGAAAAATTGCTACCTTTGCAGAAGATTGTCGCCCTGTCCCGGCCGGGGCCGCGACAGGGACAAAACTTACGCATATGGGCAAAATCATTGCATTAGCGAACCAAAAAGGCGGTGTCGGCAAGACTACGACGTCGATGAACCTGGCCGCCTCGCTCGCCACGCTGGAAAAGAAGGTGCTGCTTATAGACGCCGACCCGCAGGCCAACGCCTCGTCCGGCTTAGGCGTGGACCTCAGCAAGGTGGACTGCTCCATCTACGAGTGCCTCGTTAGCCAGGCCGACCTGCGCGAAGCCATCTACACGACAGACATCGAACGCCTGGACATCGTACCCTCCCACATCAACCTGGTGGGGGCAGAGGTGGAGATGCTCAACTTCACCGAACGGGAATACGTGTTCCGCAAGCTGCTCGCGCCCATCAAGGAGGAGTATGACTTCATCCTCATCGACTGCTCCCCCTCCCTGGGCCTCATCACCGTGAACGCCCTCACCGCGGCCAACTCCGTCATCATCCCCGTGCAGTGCGAGTATTTCGCCCTCGAAGGTATCAGCAAACTGCTCAACACCATAAAAATCATCAAAAAGAAACTGAACCCGGAACTGGAAATCGAAGGTTTCCTGCTGACGATGTACGACAGCCGCCTGCGCCTGGCCAACCAGATTTACGACGAAGTAAAGCGGCACTTCCAGGAACTGGTGTTCAAGACCGTCATCCAGCGCAACGTGAAACTCTCCGAAGCGCCCAGCCACGGCCTGCCCGCCATCCTTTACGACGCAGACTCGACCGGCGCGAAAAATCACTTGGCCCTGGCCAAGGAAATCATCCAGAAGAACGCCTGAGCCGCAGCGCCACCACCGCACGTAGACCAAAGTAGAACATGGCTGTACACAAGAAATATCCCGCCCTGGGGCGCGGCCTCGACGCCCTCATATCGACGGAAGAGGTCCACACGAACGGCTCCTCGTCCATCAATGAAGTGGCCTTGCACAAAATCAAGGCCAACCCCAACCAGCCCCGCCGCGAGTTTGACCAGGCCGCGCTGGAAGAACTGGCCGAAAGCATCCGGCAGATCGGCATCATCCAGCCCATCACCCTGCGGCAGATGGAAGACGGCACTTACCAGATCATTGCCGGCGAGCGCCGATGGCGCGCCTCGCAGATGGCCGGCCTGCACAGCATACCGGCATACATCCGCACCGCCGACGACGAGAACATGATGCAGATGGCCCTCGTGGAAAACATACAGCGCGAGGACCTGAACGCCATAGAAATCGCACTGGCCTACCAGAACCTGATAGAGCAATACCACCTGACGCAGGACCAGCTGTCCGAAAAAGTCGGGAAAAACCGGGCAACCATCGCCAACTACCTCCGCCTGCTCAAACTGCCGGCCCAGGTACAAGTGGCCCTGCAGAACAAAGAGGTGGACCAGGGGCACGCCCGCGCCCTGCTGGGACTGGACAAGCCGTCGCTCCAAGTGAAGCTCTTCGGCGAAATCAAGGAAAAAGGCTACTCCGTGCGCCAGGTAGAGGAAATGGTCAAAGCCCTCAACAACGGCGAGACCATCAAAAGCGGACACCGGCAAATCACGGACAAAAACAGCCGCAGACTGCCGGAAGAGTATCACACTCTGCGCTCCCGGCTGTCCGATTTTTTCCAGACCAAGGTCCAGATGACCTGCTCCAGCCAAGGCAAAGGCAAAATCAGCATCCCTTTCTCATCGGAAGAGGAGCTGGAGCGCATCATCAGTCTCTTCGACAGAATGAAAGGATGAAAATTCTGAAAGCGCTTGCCTGCCATATCGGCCTGCTGCTTGCAGGATTCCTGGCCGCCGGGGCGGACGCCGCGGCCCAGGGACGGCTCATCCTTGACACCGTGCCTGACACACAAGAAACCGCCCGGCCACGCGACAAGGCGTCCCTGAAGGCCGGAAACCCGCCCGGAAGCGACACGGCACGCCTCGCACGCACCAACGACTCACTCCTGGAGGATGCGCCCAAAGAGTTCAAACTGAAACAGCAATTCATCCCCGATCCGAAAAGGGCACTGTGGCTCTCGCTCATCCTGCCCGGGGCCGGGCAAATCTATAACCGCAAATTCTGGAAGCTGCCCATCATCTACGGAGGCTTCTTAGGATGTACCTACGCCCTGATGTGGAACCAACAGATGTACCGCGACTACTCGCAGGCCTACCTCGACATCATGGACGAAGACCCGACGACGGACAGCTACATGGACATGTTGCCGCCCCGATACGACATCACAGGCCGCGAAGAGCAGATCCGGCAATTGCTCCGCAACAGAAGAGACCGCTACCGCCGCTACCGCGACCTGAGCGTATTCTGCTTCGTCGGCGTCTACCTCATCTCTGTCATCGACGCCTACGTCGACGCACAGCTCTCGGTGTTTGACATCTCACCCGACTTGAGCATGCGACTCCAACCGGCCGTCATCGAATCGAACATGGCGGGGAAGAAAGCGCAAACCTCCTACGGCATCGGGTGCAGCCTCAATTTTTAATCCGACCTCTCGAAATGAAACACATCAGAACCCTCATCCTTACATTCCTAATGGCCGCAGGGACCGCCACGGCGCAGAACGACATTACCGTTCACGACGACCGCAACGGCAATGACGAACTGATTACCCTCCCGGAAGGCCTCTCGGCCGAGGCCGATTCCCTGCTGAAGACCTGGCAGGCAAAGAAATACCTCTACCCTGACACGACATGCGTTGACTCGGACGTGAGACCCTCATTCTCCGATGCCGTCTACCAGGACCGGCTGCGCCGCCTGCCCACCATAATTGAGATGCCCTACAACTCCATCGTGCGGCAGTTCATAGACGAGTATAGCGACAAGCGCCGGGAGCAAGTGGCCTTCATGCTCGGAGCGGGCAACTTCTACATACCCATCTTCGAAGAAGCACTCGACTACTACGGCCTACCCCTCGAATTGAAATACCTGCCCGTAGTAGAGTCGGCGCTCAACCCCACAGCCGTAAGCCGCGCGGGAGCCGTCGGGCTATGGCAATTCATGCTCACGACAGCGGAACGCTACGACTTAAAAGTAAACAGCCTCGTCGACGAACGGCGCGACCCGGTGAAATCCACATGGGCAGCGGCCAAATACCTAAAAGACCTCTACCAGGTATTCGGCGACTGGAATCTCGTGCTCGCCGCCTACAACTGCGGGCCACAACAAGTCAACAAAGCCATCCACCGGGCCGACGGCGCAAAAGACTACTGGACCATCTATCCTTATTTACCCAAGGAAACACGCGGCTACGTTCCGGCATTCATCGCAGCCAACTACATCATGACCTACTACTGCGAGCACAATATCTGCCCGATGAAGACGCGCTACCCCGTCACTACGGACACCATCATGGTATCGCGCGACGTACACGTCCGCCAAATAGCCGACCTGTGCAAGATCGACGCGGAAGCCATACGCGCGCTCAACCCGCAATACCGGACCGACATCATCCCGGGACGCTCCGAGCTGAGCGCCATCCGCCTGCCGCAGGAAACAGCCGTAGCCTTCATCGACTGGAAAGACTCCATATACAATTACCGCGCCGAAGAGTTGCTCACACGCCGGGCAAGAGTGGAAGTTGCCGAGACATCAAGGCCCGCGACAACAACGACAAGCGCCACGCGGAAGAAGTCATCACGCAGCAGCAGTTCCTCCAGGCGAAGAAGCTCCTCCAGGCCACGGACTGCCACAGTCCGCAAAGGCGACACCCTAAGCGAAATAGCCAAACGGAACGGCACGACGGTCAGCAAGCTGCGCCGGCTCAACCGTATCAAAGGCAACCTGATTAAACCCGGACAGAAACTCCGGGTAAGATAACTCTCCTGCCCTCGCAGCCGCTTTGCCGCGGCTGCGAGGTCTCTCTTTTCCGCTGCACGAGCTACGCGCCGTGAGTTTATCTCCTTAAACTCAGCCACTATGCAAGCCACTAATCCCAAAGTCCCCAGCCCGCAGGAAATGAAAGACGAACAAGCCATCAACGCCGCCTTTCAGCACCTGCTCGACACCTACCTCGCTTCCAACCACCGACGCAAGGTAGACATCATCACCAAGGCCTTCCACTTTGCCAAACAGGCACACAAAGGAGTCCGCCGCCTCTCGGGCGAACCGTACATACTCCACCCCATCGCCGTTGCCCAAATCGTCTGCGGAGAAATCGGCCTGGGCTCCACTTCCATCTGCGCGGCCCTGCTCCACGACGTCGAGGAAGACACCGACTACACGAACGAGGACATCTCCAACCTCTTCGGGCCAAAAATCGCCAACATCGTCGAAGGACTTACCAAAATCTCCGGCGGAATCTTCGGCGACCGCGCATCGCTCCAGGCCGAGACTTTCAAGAAGCTATTGCTCACCATGAGCGACGACATCCGCGTCATCCTCATCAAAATCTCCGACCGGCTGCACAACATGCGCACCCTCTCGAGCATGTTGCCCAGCAAACAGTACAAAATCGCCGGCGAAACGCTCTACATCTTCGCCCCCATTGCCGAGCGCCTCGGGCTCAACAAAATCAAGACCGAACTCGAGAACCTCAGTTTCAAATACGAGCACCCGGACGAATACGCACAGATAGAAAAAGACCTGGCCGACACCCAGGAGGAGCGCGAAGCCATCTTCGACAATTTCACCGCGCCCATACGCCAGAAGCTCGACGAAATGGGTGTGAAATACGACATCAAGGCCCGCGTGAAAAGCCCTTACTCCATCTGGACAAAGATGCAGAACAAGCACATCCCTTTCAGCGAGGTCTACGACGTGCTGGCCATCCGCATTGTCTTCGTCCCTGGCGACCGCAAGGACGAGATAGACGAATGCTACCGCATCTACGGGGCACTGACCAAAATCTATACGCCCCATCCCACACGCTTCCGCGACTGGCTCTCCAGCCCCAAGGCCAACGGATACCAGGCCCTGCACAACACCTTCATGAGCAAGCAAGGAAAGTGGATCGAAGTGCAGATACGCTCTGACCGTATGGACGACATCGCCGAGGTCGGATTTGCCGCCCACTGGAAGTATAAGGACAAAGACGCCGCCTACGACGAGAACGAGCTGGACAAGTGGCTCAACTCCATCAAGGAAATCCTCGACGACCCGCAACCCGACACGCTCGACCTGCTCGACACCATCAAGCTCAACCTCTTCACGTCCGAAATCCTGGTATTCACGCCAAAAGGCGACATCAAGACCATGCCCGCCGGCTCCACCGCGCTCGATTTCGCCTTCTCCATCCACTCGTTCCTCGGCTCCCACTGCTTCGGCGCGAAAGTGAACCACCGCCTCGTGCCCTTAAGCTACCGCCTCAAAAGCGGCGACCAGGTGGAAATACTCACCTCGCGCACGCAACACGTACAGCCCGAATGGCTCAACTTCGCCACCACGGGAAAAGCACGCGGGAAGATACAGGCCATCCTGCGCCGCAACGAGCGCGAGAAGCAACGCGCCGGCGAAGAGAAACTGCGCGCCCTCCTCAACGAAAAGGACATCGAACCGTCGACCCTCGTCTTCGACAAGCTCAGCACCTTCCGCCACCTGCCCTCCCGCGAGGCCCTGTTCGCCTCCATAGCCGACGGGAAAATCACGCTGGACGACAACGACATCAACTACCTGCTCGGCAAGCACACATCCAAAGGCTGGCGCAAGTTCATCCCCTTCCTGGGCAAAAAGCACCGTTCCGAAGCCACCGTGGGCACAGACAACGTGGACTTCGTCAAGGACCTGAACCGCAAGCAAGTGCTCGTCCTCAACGAAGACACGCTTGCCAAATGCAAGATTGCCGCCTGCTGCCACCCCATCCCGGGCGACGACGTACTGGGATACATCACGCCGGAAAACGAGCTGGAGATACACAAACGCAGCTGCGAAGACGCCATCAAGCTCAAGACGCGGTACGGCAACAACATTATTGCCTGCACGTGGGACACGCACAAGATGCGCCTCTTCGAAACGACCATCTACCTCAAGGGCATGGACAGCCAGGGCGTGCTCTACGCCATTGCCGACGTGCTCCACAAGCAGCACCAGTTCATCATACGCCGCATCACGCTCACTACGAACGACGGCATCTTCGAGGGCAGCATCGACATCTCCGTCTACGACACGGACGACGTCCGCACGCTCTGCGATTCGCTCATGCAGCTGGAGAACGTAGAGTCCGCCGTCCGCATCGACTGACAGCATGACGGCGCCACGGGCCGGACGCCCCCGCGCCACGCGGCCTATTCCCGTAGCCACGGGGATAGGCCGCGTCTTTTCTGTCCCTATCCCCGTGCGCGGAGTCCCGCACGGAAGCAGGGCGCGGGCCGTCCGCCTCAGCGCTTCTTGGGGCGCAGCGCCACGAGGGGTATGATCATCTCCTCCATCGAGATGCCCCCGTGCTGGAAAGTGTCGCGGTAGTAGCCCACGTAGTAGTTGTAATTGTTCGGATAGGCAAAAAACTGGTCGCCCAAGGCATAGATGTAGGCCGACGACAGGTTGGGCGCCGGAAGCCCGAAGCGCCCGGGCTGACGCATGACAAACACTTCCTTTCCGTTATAGCCCAAGTTACGGCCCACCTTGTAGCGAAGATTCGTATTCACGTTTCTGTCGCCCACAATCTTAACGGGCGTCTTCACGCGGATGCTGCCGTGGTCCGTCGTGATAATGATGTCGTAGTCGAGCGAAGCGAGCGTGCGGAACAGCTCCTTGATGGGGGTGTGCCGGAACCAGGAAAGCGTGATGCTGCGGTAGGCCGGCTCGTTGGCGGCCAGCTCGCGCACCATCTTCGATTCTGTCCGCGCGTGCGAGAGTATGTCAATAAAATTGATGACCAGGACGTTGAGCGGCGTCTGCGTGAGCTGTTGGAACTGCGACAGGAGCTTGTCCGCTGCCACCGAGTCGTTCAGCTTGTGGTACGTGAAGGCTTCGCGCCGGCGGTAGCGCTCCATCTGCCGGCGTATGAGGGCTTCCTCGTTGAGGTTCTTCCCTTCGTCCTCTTCCTCGTCCACCCAAAGGTCGGGGTACATCTGGCGTATCTGCGCGGGCATCAGTCCGGCGAAGATGGCGTTGCGGGCATACTGCGTCGCAGTCGGCAGGATGCTGAAGTACATGTTTTCGTCTATGTCGAAATCCTCCGCAAGCTCTTCACTGACGACGCGCCACTGGTCAAAACGGAAGTTGTCCAGCACCAGGAGGAACACCTTGCGCCCGGCACGCAGACGGGGGAACACCTGGCGCTTGAAGATGTCGGGGCTCATCAGCGGGCGGTGGTCCGGGTCGTTGACCCAGTCCTCGTAGTGGCGGCAGACGAACTTGGCGAAGAGGCGGTCGGCCTCCTCTTTCTGCTGGCAGAGCATCTCGCTCATCGCGCTGTCGCCTCCTTCGAGGGCCAGCTCCCAGTAGACCAGACGCTTGTAGAGCTGCATCCACTCTTCGGCCGAGAGGTTTTCGGTCATCTGCCCGCCAATGCGGCCGAAGTCCTCGCGGTAGCCGGTCTGCGTCACCTCCTGCTCCAGCTCGCGCCGGTGGATGTTGCGCTTCAGGGAGAGGAGTATCTGCTTCGGGTGTACGGGCTTGAGCAGGTAGTCGGCAATCTTTGAGCCGATGGCCTGGTCCATGAGATCCTCGGCCTCGTTTTTCGTCACCATCACGACGGGCACGTGGGGAAGCACTTCCTTGATTTCCTCCAACGTCTTGAGCCCGCTCCAGCCCGGCATGTTCTCGTCGAGCAGAATGAGGTCGAAGTCGTTTTTCTTACAGATTTCGTAAGCGTCCGGCCCGTTGGAGGCCGTGGTCACAGCATATCCCTTTTTCTCGAGAAAAAGGAGGTAGGCTTTCAGCAAGTCTATCTCGTCGTCCACCCAAAGAATCCTTCCGTTTGTCATGGTCCTCTACTGTCTTGATTACGAGGCGAAGATACAGAAAAAACGCCTGCCCCGGAGCGGGGTAGGCGTTAAAGAGTGTAAGATTAGCGGCGGCGCACCAGCACCAGGGCGTCGCGCACCTCCGTGACGACGACGGGCGTCCCCTCGTCGAGGAATCCGCTGACGGACTTCACCTCAACGGTCTTGCCGCCTATCTCGGCGTTGCCGATAAGGGCCAGGCGCGTGCGGGCCACACCTTCGTCGCCCGGCTTCACGGAAAGCTGGTCCGGGGTGGCGGCAGTGGAGTCGATGGACGTATGCAGCGACATGCGGTCCAAGGTGCGCGAACGGCCCAGCCACCAGAAGAAAGCAAGCACCAGCACCGTGGAGACCAGCAGGGCCAGCACCGCCCACATGGCGCCTGCCTCGCAATATACCAGCACACAGGCGACGACAACGCAAAGCGTGGCCAGCACACTGGGCACACCGATGCCCGGCGTCAGGAATGCTTCAACAGCATAGAGCAACAGGGCCAATACGACCAATAACAGGATGATGAGCGTTAACGACATTACTTCTCATTTTTGCGCGGGACATCCCCGCCTGGTTCATAGACAGAGTCAGTACGGCTGGCGGTACTTTGCCTCCTCCTTGTCCTCGAGCATGGAGAGGTAGGAGGCGTAGCGCGTAGGGGCCAGACGGTGCTCCTCGAGTGCGGCAAGCACGGCGCAGCCCGGCTCGTGCGTGTGCGTGCAGTTATGGAAACGGCAACCGGCAGACAGGCTGAAGATGTCGCGAAAATAGTGCGCCACTTCCTCCGGCTCCATGTCGAACGTCCCGAAGCCTTTGATGCCGGGAATGTCGATAACGGAGCCGCCGCCGGGCAAATCGTAGAGTTCGCTGAACGTCGTGGTGTGCATGCCGGTCCCGTGGGCCTCGGACACAGCCGCCGTCCGGGCATGGGCTTCCGGTACGAGCCGATTCAGGAGCGTAGACTTTCCCACGCCGGAATGCCCGGCCAGGAGACAGATGCGTCCTTTCATGAGCGTCTGCAACTCGGGGACGCCGTCGCCCGTTACGGCCGAGAGCGGCCGGCAGTCATAGCCTACGGCGCGGTAGAGGGCCATAAGCCCTTCTGCCTCCTCGCGCTCGTCGCCCGAGAGTTCGTCCATTTTGTTGAATACCAACACGACCGGCACGCGGTAAGCTTCCGCCGAAGCCAGGAAGCGGTCTACGAAGGTCGTCGTCGTTTCGGGCCGCGCCACGGTGACGAAGAGCAACGCCAAATCGACATTGGCGGCCAGCACGTGGCTCTGCTTCGACAGGTTCGAGGCTTTGCGGACTATGTAGTTACGGCGGTCGTCGATTTCCGTAATGAAAGACACGCCGCCCGGCCGCTCCTCAACCGTCACCCCGTCGCCCACCGCAACGGGACTGGTCGAGCGGATGCCCCGCAAGCGGAAGTTCCCCTTCACGCGGCATTCCACCGACGCTCCGCCGTCCGTCCGGACGATGTAACTGCTTCCCGTGTTTCTGATTACTATGCCGTGCATTGCCTTGATATAGATAGATTCAATGGGAACTTGCCCGCCAGAACGCGCGACTGACGAAAGGCAGCGCCCCGAACAGGGCCGAATGCCAATATTCCCAGTCGTGGCCGCCGTCGCGCACCCGCAATTCACAGGGCACGGCGGCGCGGCGCATCAGCCCGTAGAAAGCCAGATTGTCCGTAAGCAGGAAATCGTCGTCCCCGCAATCGACAAACCAGGCCACGGTGCGCAACGCCGCACGCCGGGCCTCGTCGGCCTTTTCCATATAGGTCAGCGCGCTGTTCCGGTGATAGCCTTCCAATACCAGTTCCAGGCGCGAGACAGGATTGGCCACGCCTTCATGGTGAAGCATGGCGCTCATGGCGTAAACGGCGCAGAACGTCTCAGGATGGTGAAGCGCGTAGATGGCACTGCCCCCGCCGCCCATCGACAAGCCCGCCACTGCGCGGCGGGCTTTCGCGCCGCCGCAACGGTAGCGGCGCTCCACACGGGGCATCAGCTCGCGGAAGAAGAATGTCTCGTAGGCCCAGCCCGACACGTCGAAGTATCCCTGCCAGTTGTGCTCCACGTCCGCGCCACCGGCGTCGGGCGTGATGATAACCATCTCCTCTATCTCGCCACTGGCGCACAGCCTGTCGTAAACGGCTTTCACCCTCCCTTTCTGCTCCCAGCACATATGGTCGTCACTCATGCCGTGCAGCAGGTAAAGGACGGGATAGGTGCGCGTTGTGTCGCGGCCGAAAGATGCAGGCAGCAGGACATTGAAGCGCCGCACGGTGTCCAGCACTTGACTGCGGACGGTGTCCACGAACATGCGCGACGTGCCCCGCCCTGGCTGCGCGGACAGCGAAGAAGGCTGGGCGAGCAAGACGAGCAGCAAGAGGGAACCGAGGACTGACTTCATGGCCAACTCCTTATTAAATATGACAGCGTGCCGTCTCAGACGGTCATGATTTCCTTATTCTTCGCGGCAAGCAGTTCCTCGACCTTCTTCATCATCTTGTCGTGGATTTTCTGCAGTTCAGCCTCGGCATCCTTCTCGTTGTCTTCAGAGAGCCCGTCCTTCACGCCCTTCTTCAGCTTATCGATGCCGTCGCGGCGGGCGTTGCGAATGGCCACCTTGCACTCTTCGGCCTCGCGGCTGCACTGCTTCGTCAGGTCGCGGCGGCGCTCCTCGGTGAGTGGCGGAATGGCCAGGCGAATCAGCTCGCCGTTGTTTTCAGGCATGATGCCTACCTGGCTGTCGATGATGGCTTTCTCTATGACGCGGAACATTTGCTTGTCCCACGGCTTGATAGCAATGGTACGGGCGTCGGGAGTGGTCAGGGCGGCCACGTTATTGAGCGGTACCATCGAGCCGTAGCTGTTCACCCGGATTTCGTCAAGGATGTGGATGTTTGCCTTGCCGGCACGGATATGCGACAAGGTGTCTTCCAGGTGGAGCACACTCATTTCCATTTTTTCCTCGCATTCGGCGAGGCAGCTCTTTACGTCTATCATAGCGCGATATTATAGTTGTGAATGAAAGTTTGATGCTTAGATGCGTGAACAAAGATACGGATTATTTCCAAACGGCAGTGTGCAGGAAGCCGTTTTTTACGGCTCGAGGGGCGGAACTGCGATCCGGTCGATGCTCCGGAGCGTCTCGTCGTCGAAATCCGGGGCCTCCAGTGCCTTGAGATTATCGGCCAGCTGGCGGGCCGAACTGGCCCCGACAATGACCGACGCGATGCGCCCGTCGCGCAACAGCCAGGCCAAGGCCATGCCTGCCAACGACTGGCCCCGACGGCGGGCCAGGGCGTCGAGGCGTGCCGTGCGTTCAAGGACGTCGGGCGTCAGTTGCCCGCGCTGGAGGAAGGGGCTGTGTGTCGCCCGCGACCCTTCCGGGATGCCGTGCAGGTAACGGTCCGTCAGCAACCCCTGGGCCAAGGGCGAAAAGGCCACGAAGCCTACGCCGTGGCGGGCAGCCTGGGGCAGCACGTCGAGTTCCGGCGCGCGGCAATACAGATTGTAGCGTCCCTGATAGGCCAGGCAGGGGACGCCGAGCGCCTCAAGCGCCTCGTAGGCGCGGGCGGCCACTTCGGCCGGGTACTTCGAAAGCCCTACGTAGAGGGCCTTGCCCTGATGCACAAAACCGGCCAGCGTCCGGACGGTTTCCTCGAGCGGCGTGGAAGGGTCGTAACGGTGCGAATAAAAGAGGTCCACGTAGTCCACCCCGAGCCTGCGCAGGCTCTGGTCGAGGCTGGCGGTCAGATGTTTGCGCGAGCCCCACGAGCCATACGGACCGGGCCACATGTCGTGCCCGGCCTTGGTCGTAATGAAAAGCTCGTCGCGGTACGGACCGAACGACTCGCGCAGGGCACGGCCCAAAAGGGCCTCGGCGGCCCCGGGCGGCGGCCCGTAATTGTTGGCCAGGTCGAAAGAAGTGATACCGTGATCGAAGGCATAATGGAGCATCTCAAGGCAACGGCCCGGCGTACTGTCTTCGCCGAAGTTCTGCCAGAGGCCGAGCGAAATGGCGGGAAGCAATACGCCGCTGCGCCCCACGCGCCGGTAGCGCATGGCGCCGCTGTAACGGTCGGGTGAAGGTATATACATGACTATGGGATTTCAGCCCCGGTCCGGCCCGCAGGCATCTCCGGGTGTTTGCAGGCAAAGGTACGCAAAATCTTTCATCCCGGGACATTGCCCTGCCGCTTTCGGGCCTTAGTCCCGTTTTTCCGGGGCTAAGCCTCGCGGGCACGGGCCTTAGCCCCGTAGACGCGGGACAAGACGGTGCCGGCGCTTTCACAAGAGGGAAGCGGCGGCGGAAGGCATAAAAAAACAGCAACCACGCGTCGTCACGACGAATGGTTGCTTCACAGAACTTATATAGAGATGAAAAAACTATTGCTCTCGTATTCCACTTGCAAAGTTAAGCAGATTTCTGAATGCTGCAATAGGCTTTGCGTTTTTTTCGACCAATCGCGCATTATTTCAGACGAATCAACCAAATGCGGCCCTTATCCATCTGGATTTTCCGCTGCCTGTAAAGGGTGCCGAGCGCGCGCTTGAACGTTTTCTTGCTCACTCCGAAGCGGGCCGCAATGGCCTCGGGCGTGCTGTCGTCGGAAAAGGGAAGCTCCCCGCCGGCCTGTTGCAACTCGTCGAGCAGGACGGCGGCAAAGTCCCGGAAGCGGTCTACGCCCAGCCGCTGCACGGAGACGTCGAGCTGCCCGTCGGGGCGCTGCTTCACGATGCTGCCCCGCAGGCGGTCGCCGGTGTGGAGGCCGGCATAGACCTGGTCTTCATATACCAGCCCCTCGTAAGCATTGTCCACAATGACCTTATAGCCGAGCGGCGTGCGGTGTAGCACGAGCAAGTCGGCCTCGTCGCCGCGCCGGTAAGCGTCGGCCGGCGCGGGGCGCAGCCATTGTTCCACCTTTGCCGTGGCCACGATGCGCCGCGTCTCCATGTCCACATATATATAGACCACGTAGGAGCGGCCTTGTTCCATGCGTTGCTTCTGCTCTCCGAAGGGAACGAAGAGGTCCTTCATAAGCCCCCAGTCCAGGAAAGCGCCGAAACGGTTGACCCACGCCACGCGCAAGTAGGCGAAGTCGCCCACCTTGGCCAATGGCGTTTCCGTGGTCGCTACGAGGCGCTCCTTCTGGTCGAGGTAGACAAACACGCGGACGCGGTCGCCGGGGCGCATCTCCGGCCGGACGTATGATTTGGGCATGAGCAGTTCGCCCGTTTCCCCGCCGTCCAGATAGGCCCCGTGGTCCGTGAACCGTGTGATGGCGAGTTCGTTCCAGTCTCCCAGTTTCAACATGGCGTCGGATTTTCGTGACATTCAGAAACAGCGGCCGCAGGCACGGAGTCGGCAGGCACGCCGGCGGCGGGTGCGTCGGCAGGCAGCCCTTCCGGCTCGGGGACGACAAGGCCGTCGGCCAAGTGAATGGTGCGGTCGGTCAGGCGGGCCAGATCCTCGTCGTGCGTGACGATGACAAAGGTCTGGCCGAAACGGTCACGCAGTTCGAAGAACAGCCGGTGGAGTTCCTCTTTGTTATGGCTGTCCAGGCTGCCCGACGGTTCATCGGCCAAGACCACGTCGGGCTGATTCATCAGCGCGCGCGCCACGGCCACCCGCTGCTGCTCGCCGCCCGAAAGCTCGCCGGGCTTATGCCCTGCGCGGCCGGAGAGGTTCATGAAATCGAGCAGTTCCTGCGCGCGCCGCTGCACCTCGGCACGCGGCCGCCGGGCAATGAACCCGGGAATCATCACGTTTTCGAGAGCCGTGAACTCGGGGAGCAGCTGGTGGAACTGGAAGACAAAGCCTATGTGGCCGCAGCGGAAACGCGACAACTGACGGCGGTTGAGGCGCAGGACGTCCTCCCCGCCGATAGTGAGCGTACCGGCGTCCGGACGGTAAAGCGTCCCCATCACTTGAAGCAAGGTAGTCTTTCCCGCCCCGCTGGGGCCGACGATGCTGACCACTTCGCCCTTGTCAATGCGCAAGTCAATCCCTTTCAGGACTTCGAGCTGGCCGAATGATTTCTTAATGCCGTGGATTTCTATCATGACGACGAATTAAAAGAAATAAGGGGACGGCGTCCGGCGGCAAGCCGGGCGGCGCATTCCCGTAAGCGTGTGGCAGCGTTTACCTGACGTTGCCCACGCGGATAAGGTATTCTGCAATCTGGACCGCATTGAGCGCCGCGCCCTTGCGTATCTGGTCGCTCACGAGCCAGAAGGCAAGGCCGTTCGGATTGGCCAGGTCTTTGCGGATACGCCCCACGTAGACGGGATCTTTCCCGGCGAGGAAAAGCGGCATGGGATATTCTTTCTTATCCGGGTTGTCCATCAGTACAAGGCCTTCCCCCTGCGCTATGGCCAAACGGGCCTCCTCGACGCTGACCGGCCGTTCGGTCTCTATCCAGACGCTTTCGCTGTGGGAACGGAGGGAGGGGACACGGACGCACGTGGCTGAGGTCTCGATGTCCGAGTGCATGATCTTCTTCGTCTCGTTGTACATCTTCATTTCCTCTTTCGTGTAGCCGTTGTCCATGAACACATCGACCTGGGGTATGACGTTGAAGGCCAGCTGGTACGGAAATTTCGACACCGTGGCGGGCTCGCCGGCGAGCACTTGGCGGTACTGCTCGCAAAGCTCGTCCATGGCGGCCTGCCCCGCACCGCTGGCGGCCTGATAAGAGCTGACGTGTACACGTTTGATATGGCTGATGCGCTCCAGCGCCTTCAGCGCGACGACCATCATAATGGTAGTGCAATTGGGATTGGCGATAATGCCGCGGGGACGGGTCAGCGCGTCTTCGGCGTTGCATTCCGGCACGACGAGGGGTACGTCCTCATCCATGCGGAAGGCGCTGGAGTTGTCTATCATGACTGCCCCGAACTTTGTGATATCGGCTGCAAACTCCTTGCTTGTTCCCGCTCCGGCCGAGGTGAAAGCGATGTCCACGCCCTTGAAGGCGTCGTTGTGCTCCAGCAGCTGCACGGTGTATTCTTTACCGCGGAAAGCGTACTTCGTCCCGGCGCTGCGCGTCGAACCGAAAAGCAGGAGGTTGTCAATGGGAAAGTCGCGTTCGGCCAACACGCGCAAAAACTCTTGGCCAACGGCGCCGCTGGCGCCCACAATTGCTACGTTCATATTTTCCAGTTTACCTGTTTTCTTAAATTAAAGATGTGGGATTGCCCCATATTTCTGCAAAATTATAACTTTCCGGCGGACCAGCAGTCACATTTGCAAACTTTTTCGTTCCTTTGCATCGAGATGGAGAATCTATCCCTTTCGCTGCCCATCACGGACCCCACGTGGAATTTCTTTATTATCCTCTGCATCATCCTCTTTGCTCCGATGTTGCTGGAGCGGTTGCGTGTGCCCTCGATCGTAGGTATGATTTTGGCGGGTACGCTCATCGGGCCACACGGATTCTACCTGCTCGACCGCGACAGCAGCTTCGAGCTGTTCGGGCAAGTAGGCCTTTATTATATTATGTTCCTGGCCAGCCTCGAAATGAACTTGCAGGACGTGCAGAAAATAAAGTCGCGCGCACTGACCTTAGGCTTGCTCAGCTTCGTCATCCCCTTGGCGCTGGGATTCGTAACGAGCCACTTCCTACTCCACTACGCCATAGCCGCATCCGTGCTGATGGGCGCCATGTACGCCTCGCACACGCTCATAGCCTACCCCATCGTGCTCCGCTACGGCCTGGCGCGGCGCAAGGGCGTGAGCATCGCCGTCGGAGCCACCATCGTGGCCGACACGCTCACGCTGCTGGTACTCGCCGTTGTCGGCGGCACATTCAAGGACGGCGGCGGCAGTTTCCTATGGGTGTGGCTCGTAGGGAAAGTCATACTCCTCAGCGTCCTCATCCTGGCCATTTTCCCGCCCCTGACGCGATGGTTCTTCCGTCAGTATAACAACAGCGTGGTGCAGTACATCTTCGTACTCGGACTTGTGTTTCTCGGCGCCGGCCTCATGGAGTTCGTAGGGATGGAGGGCATCCTCGGCGCGTTTCTCGTGGGCCTCGCCCTCAACCGCTCCATCCCGCCGGCATCGCCGTTGATGAACCACATCGAATTCGTAGGCAACGCGCTCTTCATACCCTACTTCCTGATCGGCGTAGGCATGCTCATCAACATACGCGCCTTCATCGAAGACCCCAACATCCTCTTCATCGCCGCCATCATGGTCGGCGTCGGCGTCAGCAGCAAATGGCTGGCCGCTTTCTGCACGCAAAAGGCCTTCAGGATGGACAACGGAGAGCGCAACCTGATGTTCGGGCTGACCAACTCCCGCGCCGCCGCCACACTGGCCATCGTCCTCGTGGGCCACGACATTTTCCTGCCCGACGGCTCACGGCTGCTGAACGACACTATTCTCAACGCCGCCATGATGGTCATCCTCGTCACGTGCATTATCAGTTCGTTCGTCACCGAGCATACCGCACGCCACCTGGCCGAGAAAGGACAGACCGATGAAATGGAGCCGCAGCACGAGCATGACAGCATACTCATCGCCCTCTCCAATCCCGAGAATGTAGCCCCTTTGGTCCACGTCGCCCTCATGTTGCGCACGCCCAAGCCGCCCTCCGCGCTCACCGCCATCAACGTCGTGCTCGACGACGACCCGGCCACGCGCAACGAAGGACTCAAACAACTGGAGCAGGCCGAGCGCATCGCCGCAGCCGCCAACGTCAGGCTGGCCACCCGCAGCCGATGGTCCGTCAACGTCGTCAGCGGCATTCTCCATTCCATGAAAGAGCTTGAAGCCTCCGACTTGCTCATCGGGCTTCATCAAAAGGCGCGCCTGACGGAAAACTTCTTCGGCAAACTGGCCACGGACCTCATCAACGCCATAGACCGGCAGGTCATCATATACCGCGCCGTCATCCCCATCAACACTATCCACCGCATCCACCTCCTCATCCCGCGCAAAGCCGAGTTCGAGCAGTCCTTCCACCTCTGGGCCGACCGCGTCGCCCTGCTTGCCACGCAAATCAGCTGCCGCGTAGACCTCTACGGCGGACGCGGGACGATGGCCGCCCTCCTGCAATACTGGGAAAACCGCCATTACAGCGTCGAAAGCGAACAGCACATCTACACCAACTGGAAGGACTTCATCTCCCTGGCCCACAACGCGCACCAAGGACACATGGTCGCCTTCATCGCCGCGCGGCGCGGCACGCTTTCCTACCACAACTACATGGAGCACCTGCCGGAGCAGATCGAACGCTATTTCTCCGCCCGCAACCTGCTCATCATCTACCCGCCGCAACCCATGGCGGGCGAAACCGCCGCCTACGCCATGCGCAGCGGCGTACCGGTCAAGGTGCGCTAAGCCATTTCCCGCTTACACCATCCACAGACACAGTGCGCCCTCGCCCTATCCCCGTCGCAACGGGAATAAGGCGAGGGTGCAGCAGCCTTAGGCCCGTCGGCAGCGCGCGCCGCCGGACCCTTACCGCCTGTTTCGGCGCGCGCGTTTTCTTTCTTCCGGCACGTCCGTCCGCAACTAAAGAAAAAACATTAACTTTGCCGGACACATGGAAACCACCCTGCCGACATACGCCGACGTACTGCTCCCCCTGCCTGTACCGGGGAGTTTCACTTATGCTTTGCCGCCCGCACTCGCGCCCCGCACGCAGCGGGGCAGCCGCGTAGTCGTACCCTTCGGCAAGCGGAAGTCGTATGCCGGCATCGTGGTCCGCCTCCACAACGATACGCCCGCGGGAAACTTTGCCGTAAAAAACGTAGACGACGTGATGGACGAGCGGCCCATCCTCCTGCCCCAACAGCTTGAATTCTGGCAATGGATGGCTGCCTACTACCTATGCACGCCAGGCGAAGTGATGAAAGCGGCGCTTCCCTCGGGACTGAAACTGGAGAGCGAAACCTTCGTCACCGCCAACGCGGACTACGACGGTCCCGGACCGGCCGGTCCGGCCGAGACAGCCATCATGCAGGCGCTGGAAAGCGGCAAACCCATGCGCGTCGACGCCCTGGCGCGCACGGCAACGGCCGGCGGCGCGCTGCCCGCCATCAGGCGACTCGTGGAACGCGGGGCGATACACGTCTACGAATCGTTGGCCCGGCGGTTCAAGCCGCGCACCGAAACGCGCGTCCGCCTGGCGGAAACCTATGCCGACGAGGAAAAACTCTCGGCCTTCTTCGACAGCCTGGCCCGCGCCCCGCGCCAGCAGGCCCTGCTCATGGCCTACCTCGAAGCCGCACAGGCCACAGCGGCCCTGACGCTCCGCAACCCCGGCCTGATGCGCGAAGTGACCAAAAAGGAACTGCTCGCCCGCATCCCGGGTGCCGGACCGGCCCTCGAGGCACTGCGCGACAAGGGAGTGCTGGAGACCTACCAGGCCGAAACGGGCCGGATACGCCCCCGGCCCGCGCCCGACGGACTCGCCGGACGCCCGCTCAACGCCGCCCAGCAGGCTGCGCTCGACGCCATCGCCGCCCAGCTGGCCCGCAAACGTGTCTGCCTGCTCCACGGCGTCACCTCGAGCGGAAAGACGGAGATTTACATCCGGCTCATACGCCAGGAGCTGGAAGCCGGGAGGCAGGTGCTCTACCTTTTGCCCGAAATCGCGCTCACGACGCAGATCACAGCGCGCCTGGGCTGCGTCTTCGGCGACCGCATGGGCGTCTACCACTCCAAATTCCCGGACGCCGAGCGCGTGGAACTGTGGCAACGGCAACTTTCCGCCCGTCCCTTCCCGCTTATTTTGGGCGTGCGCTCCGCCCTCTTCCTGCCATTCAGCCGCCTGGGGCTGGTCATTGTCGACGAAGAGCACGAGACAAGCTACAAGCAGCAGGACCCCGCACCGCGCTACCACGCCCGCGACGCAGCCATCATGCTGGCGGAACGCTGCGGCGCAAAAGTGCTGCTGGGGACGGCCACACCGTCGCTCGAAACGTACCACAACGCCACGGAAACGGGCAAATACGGACTGGTGGAACTCGGCGAACGCTACGGCAACGTGCAGCTGCCCGAAATCGTCGTGGAGGACATCAAAGAGCTGCGCCGGAAGAAACTGATGAAAACGCCCTTTTCCCCGCGCCTTCTGGACGAAATACACGGCGCGCTGGCACGGGGCGAGCAGGCCATCCTCTTCCAAAACCGCCGGGGATACGCCCCGGTAATGGAGTGCGCGGCCTGCGGGTGGACGCCCCACTGCACCGCCTGCGACGTGCCGCTGACCTGCCACCGGCAAATGCACCGGCTGGCCTGCCACTACTGCGGCGCTACCTACGACATACCGCAACGCTGCCCCAACTGCGGGGAAACGGCGCTGCGCGACGTGGGCTACGGCACCGAACGCATCGAAGAGGCCGTGAAAACCTGCTTCCCCGAAGCGCGGACAGCGCGCCTCGACCTGGACACAACGCGCAGCCGCACGGCCTACGAACGCATCCTGGACAATTTCCAACGGGGAGGCACGGACATCCTCATCGGCACGCAGATGGTCACCAAAGGATTGGACTTCGACCGCGTAAGCGTAGTGGGCATCCTCAACGCCGACCAGATGCTGAACCAACCGGACTTCCGGGCCTATGAACGGGCCTACGCCATGATGGCCCAGGTGGCGGGACGTGCCGGACGCCGCGGCAAGCGCGGACTCGTCGTCCTGCAAACGCGCCAACCGGACTTGCCCCTCATCCGCCAGATCGTGGAAAACAATTACAAGGCGATGTTCGCCAGCCAGATGGCCGAACGGCAGCTGTACAGTTTTCCGCCCGCAGTGCGCCTCATCGACGTCTATCTGAAACACCGCTACGAATCCGTGTGCGAACGGGCGGCACAAACGTTCGCCGCCATGCTCCGCCCCACATTCGGCGACGACCTGCTCGGACCGTACGCTCCGGCCGTGGGCCGCATACAGGCCCTCTTCATCCGGAAACTCATGCTCAAGCTACAGCCCGGGCGGCCGGCTGCCGCCACGCGGCGGCTACTCCTCGCAGCCAAGGAGCGCCTGCTTGCCCTCCCGGACTTCAGGAACGTCACGCTGTATTTCGACGCAGACCCGCTGTAACCCCGCACACCTTTTATATATTTTATAATACTAACCCCCAATCCACCACCTATGAAAAGGAACCGAATGTTTCAAGCCTTGTTCCTCTGTTCCGTATTTTTGCACTTCGCCGCGCCGGCCTCCGCTCAAGACGGCTACCGGATCGTCTGGCACGACGAGTTCGAGAAAGACGGCGCCCCCGACCCCACATACTGGAGCTACGAAGAAGGCTTCGTCCGCAACAACGAGTGGCAATGGTACCAGCCGCAGAACGCATACGTCCGCGACGGGTTGCTCGTCATTACGGCCCGCAACGAAAAGCGCCCTAACCCGACCTACGACCCGCAAGGCAGCCACTGGGGACAAAAGCGGAAAGAGATAGAATGTACCTCGGCCTGCATCGTGACCAAAGGGAAGAAAGAATTCCTCTACGGCCGCTTCGAAGTGCGCGCCCGCATCCCAGCAGCGCGCGGCTCGTGGCCGGCCATCTGGTTAAAGGGCACGAAATACCCCTGGCCTTCGTGCGGCGAAATTGACATGATGGAGTTTTACGAAAGGGGCGGCGTGCGCTCCATCCTGGCCAACACCTGCTGGGGCGGCAAAGACGACGCCAGCGAATGGAACACGCAGGTGCGGCCATTCACGCAATTCACAGGGAAAGACTCGCTCTGGGCCACGCAATTTCACGTATGGCGCATGGACTGGGACGAAAAGTTCATCCGCCTCTATCTGGACGACGAACTCCTGAACGAAACCGCCCTGGACCGTACGGTCAACGCCGCCGGGTCGAGCGGAGCGGGCGACAACCCGTTCCGCACGCCGATGTACATCCTGCTTAATCTCGCCATGGGCAGTAGCGGCGGACACGTGGACGCACAAGCCATGCCGATGCACTACGAAGTGGACTACGTCCGCGTTTATCAAAAAGAGAAACCTTAATCCAAACCTTACTGATATGCTTAAACCGTTCATTTTAGCTTTGGCCAGCCTGACCGCATTAGGAGTCGGGGCACAGGCGCCAAAGGACTATTGGCTCAATGAGAAGGTGAACCGCGTCAATACCGAAGCCCCGCGGGCGCCGTTCTTTGCCTTTGAATCGGCCGACAAGGCCATGAAGGGCGAGAAGAAAGCCTCCACGCGCTACCTCTCGCTCGAAGGGATGTGGAAGTTCAACTTCGCCCGCGACCACCAGGACAGCCCGCAAGGCTTCTACGCCACGGACTACGACGACACGCAATGGGTGGACTTCCCCGTTCCGGGCATCCTCGAGGTTAACGGTTACGGCGATGCCACCTACAAGAACGTAGGCTACGCCTGGGCCAACCAGTTCGCCAGCAATCCGCCTTTCGTCGAGGAGCGCAACAACTACACCGGCTCTTACCGCAAGCTCGTAGAAGTCCCGGCCGACTGGAAAGGGGAACGCATCTACCTGCATGTAGGCTCGGCCACGTCGAACCTGGCCCTATGGGTCAACGGGAAGTTCGTAGGCTACTCGGAAGACAGCAAGGTCGCGGCAGAATTCGACCTGACGCCCTACCTGCAGGCAGGCAAAAAGAACCTGCTGGCCATGCAGGTGATGCGCTGGTGCGACGGCTCGTACCTGGAAGACCAGGACATGTGGAAACTCACCGGCATCGCGCGTGAAGTCTATCTTTACGCCAGGCCCGAAAGCCACGTGGCCGACCTCTTCATCACGCCCGACCTGACCGACAACTACACCAACGGCACACTGGCCGTCGACTTGCAGGCCGTAGCCAGCAAGGGAAAGACGCTGCGCCTCACCCTCTTCGACCCGCAAGGGCAGAGCGTGGCCACGACGTCGCTCACCATAGACGGAAAGAACCACGCGGGCCACACGTTCGCCGTGGAGCGGCCGCTGAAGTGGACGGCAGAAACGCCCAACCTGTACCGGCTGCGCGTAGACCTTATGGACGGTGACCGCCTCATAGAAAGTCTGACGCAGAACGTTGGCTTCCGCAAAGTGGAGGTTAAAGGCGGGCAATTCCTCGTCAACGGCCAGCCCGTGCTCATCAAAGGCGCTGACCGCCACGAGATGGACCCTGTCGGCGCCTACGTAGTCCCTGTGGAGCGCATGATTCAGGACATCAAGATCATGAAGGAACTGAACATCAATGCCGTGCGCACTTGCCACTATCCCGACGACCCGCGCTGGTATGACCTTTGCGACAAATACGGCCTTTACGTCGTGGCCGAGGCCAACCTCGAAAGCCACGGCATGGGCTATGGCGACCGCAGCCTGGCCAAAGCTCCGAGCTGGGAACAGGCACACGTGGAGCGCAACCGTAACAATGTTTACACGTTCAAGAATCATCCTTCCATCGTCACCTGGAGCTTGGGCAACGAGGCCGGCTACGGCCCCAACTTCGAGAAGGCCTACGACTTCATCAAGGCTTACGACACGAGCCGTCCCGTACAGTACGAACAGGCCGGTATCAACGGAAAGACGGACATCTACTGCCCCATGTACGCTTCCTACGACTACACGGAAAACTACGCGAAAAACGGCGAGCACACGAAGCCCCTCATCCAGTGCGAATATGCCCACGCCATGGGCAACTCTGAAGGCGGCTTCAAAGAGTATTGGGACCTGATACGCAAATACCCCAAGCTGCAAGGCGGCTTCATCTGGGACTTCGTAGACCAGGGCCTGCGCGCCAAGAACAAGGAGGGCCGCATCATCTACGCTTACGGAGGCGACTTCGGACGCTATCCGGCCACAGACCATAACTTCAACAACAACGGACTCATCAGCCCCTACCGCAAGCCCAACCCCCACGCCAACGAAGTACGCTATTACTACCAAAACATCTGGACCAAACTGCTCGACGCCCAAAGCGGCAAGGTGGAGGTCTACAATGAGAACTTCTTCCAGGACTTGTCGAACGTCTCGCTGCGGTGGACGCTCAGCGAGGAAGGGCGCGTCGTCGCTTCAGGCCTCACGGAGCGGCTCGACGTGGCGCCCCAGCAACGCGCTACCGTACAGCTGGATGGTTTCCGCCCTTACACTACGGACAAGGAACTGACTCTCGAAGTGACTTACCAGGAGAAGACGCCGTCGCCCCTGATGGATGCCGGCTACGCCATAGCCCGGCAACAGTTCGTCCTGCAGCCATACACCTTCCCCGCCGCGGAAGCCCTCGCCGCTGCCGATAAGCCGGCCGACGAAGCACACGCTGTGAAAAAGGACGAGCAACTGGCCAGTCTCACCCTAAAGGCCGGCAGCATGGCCGTCACCTTCAACAAGCGGACCGGCTGGATAGACTACATCGACGTAAACGACCGGCCCATGCTGCAGGACCGCTACTCCCTAAAACCGGAGTTCTGGCGTGCCCCGACGGACAACGACTACGGCGCCAACCGGCAGATGCAGCTGCGCGCCTGGCTCGCCCCCGCCATGAAGCTGACGGCTTTCCACGAAGAAGCGGCCGGCGAGGACGGTTGCCGCAAAGTGACGGCGGAATATGACATGCCGACCGTAAAAGCGAAGCTGAAACTGACGTATGTAATGTCGCCGG
Organism: uncultured Prevotella sp.; assembly: GCA_902464615.1. Lineage (GTDB taxonomy): Bacteria > Bacteroidota > Bacteroidia > Bacteroidales > Bacteroidaceae > Alloprevotella. The sequence goes on from CABQKA010000006.1 coordinate 44,187, forward strand.
AGGGCCGACTGACCGTCACGCAGGCCATGAGTGTGGACACGGCAGCGAAAGCAAAGCCCTGGCTGCCCCGCTTCGGCATGCAGCTCGTCATGCCGGAGGACTTCAACCGCATCGAGTATTACGGCCGCGGACCGGGCGAGAACTATGCCGACCGCAACAACGGCGATTTCCTGGGACACTACGCGCAGGACGTAGCCGACCAGTACTGGCCCTACATCCGCCCGCAGGAAAGCGGCAACAAGACCGACGTGCGCTGGTGGAAAGTATGCGACGAGGCCGGACACGGGCTCAAGTTCTACGGACCGGCGCCGCTGGAATGCAGCACGCTGAACTACCTCACGTCCGACCTTGACGGCGGACCGGTCAAGATGGCGCACCAGATTCACTCCGGCGACCTGACGCCGCGCCCGTTCTCCGTGGTCCACATACAGGGCCGCCAAATGGGATTGGGCTGCATCGACAGCTGGGGCTCCTGGCCGCTCGAAAAGTACCTTATCCCCTATGCCGACCAGTCGTTCACCTTCGTCATTGAAGCCTTGGACTGATTGTGCCTGCTACATCCACACATCCCCCGGCCATCCCTCGTGGCCGGGGGATTTTTTTGCCGCCTTGCCGCAGCGGCCGCGACGGAAAGGCCACGACGCGGGCAAGGGCCTCCGTCGCGGTACGGAAGGAAAAGGACCGGCGGGGAAAACACCGTCCGCCGCGCGGCAGGAAGGGGGATAGGGACAGGAAAAACGGGGCTTAGCCGCGGACGAACCGCGCTAAGCCCCGTTGGCGTAAAGACTGCCCGCACAGCCGTGCGGATGGTCAGATGACGTAGCCCCAATCGTCGAGCGCGTCGTGCCAATGCTGGCGCACGAGGTCGACGGTACGGTTGTCGTATTGGTACCGGTTCTTTTTATAGCACTTCTTGGCGCCTACGTACTGCGCAATGGCGGGCTGCGCCTCGTCCCACCCGGGCAGCGCGAGGTCGTGGTAGATCTGTTCCGTCATGCCGAGGGCGTCCTGTTCGTAGTCTTCAAACTTCACTTCGACCAGGTTGCCTGCCGGGATGGCGCTTTTCGTCTCGTTGTACTTCCGGTAAAGTTTCTGGTAAACCTGGAGAATGTTCCGCTCCAACTCTTCGGGCGAGATTTCCTCCAGCTTCAGCGGCTGTATGGTATTGTTGAAGAAGGAGCGCGTCGACTCGAACACGGTGTACGGATTACGCATGAGGTAAATGAACTTGGCGTCAGGAAACATTTTCACCAGTTCGGCCACCCTTCCCGTATGGGGCGGATTTTTGGAGAGGAACTGCGTCCCGCCGGTGTTCCAGAGTGAAATCTTGATTAGTTTGACAAACGTCTCCTCCCATACCTTCAGCTCTTCGGGCGATATGCCCTCGAAAAGCATGTAGCGGTCGCAATACTCCATCTGGTAGCGGGGCAGGAACCAGAAGTTATAATAGGTATAGGGCATCATGTTGGCCAGGGCGAACTCCTCTTCCTGGGGCAGGTCCACGGCCAGCTCCATGTTGTCCGTCGGGCGCTTGTCGGGCATCAGCCACGCCATGCTTTTCTTGAAGAAAGGCTGGCCGAACATCATCAGATGGGGGAACACGGTCTGGTAGGTCGTGTTGTAGCCGAAGTGCTTGTCGCAGGAGAAGACGTTGTGCATGAACGTCGTCCCGGAGCGCCAATGGCCCAGGATGAATACGGGCGGATGCTCCAGCGGCCGGCCGGCCAGCCGCCTGCGGTAACGGCGCTCCTGTATGGGGACCAGCGTGGAGAGCAGACGGCAAATGGCCTTTGTCAGCCGGTACTTGCCGCGCCATGGCTTGTCTATCTCGCGGCCGGAGGTGATGGCCTTGAACGTTTCCCAATCCGCACCGACCAGTGTGTTAATTGGCAGTTTGCTAAATTCTAATAATCCCATGCTTGCAACATTATATGATTATGGAGGCGAAGGTACAACTTTTTTTTGAAACGCCCTCGCCCACACCGGCCGTCCTGCCGGGCCGCGGAGCAATGGATGCAACATTTGTTGCATAGACTATAAAAAATGGGGATTTAGCACATTCGTTGCAGGAAATTCAACATATGCGTTTGCCTGTAACGCTGAGATGCCGTAAATTCGCATCGGTGGAAACGGGAGAAGCTGCCTGCATCCGGCAGCGCCCTATGCCCCGCAAGCGTGCGGCCGCCCGCTTCCGCCCAATCATCCGTAAAGCTCCGGGCCTACGTCCGGCTCTCCATTAACCAACACAAAAAAGACTTTCCTAAACTATTTACTTGCAACCCTGCCAGAAGATGATTGGGTGGTAGCGGGCGGCCGTGAGCTGACGGCCCGCCCGGACGGTGCACGTACCTGTACACGCGCCGGCACACATCCATCCCGGCGGGAAAGAGACACCATAATAAAATGCAGGAACAAGTAAAATCTCAAGCTATGGAAGGATTTGTCATCGGCATGGGCGAGGTCCTCTGGGACGAATTGCCCGGAGGCCGCAGATTGGGAGGTGCTCCGGCCAACTTTGCTTACCACGTATCGCAATTCGGGCTGGAGAGCCGCATCGTGAGCGCCGTCGGCAACGACGACGCGGGCCGCGAGCTGCTCGCAGAGCTGGACCGCCGCGGAGTGGGCGGCTGCATCGCCACCGTAGACCGTCCCACCGGCTCGGTAACGGTGAGTGTGGACAGCGGCGGGCAGCCCCGCTACGACATACGCGAGGACGTGGCTTGGGACAGCATCCCGTTCACGCCCGCCCTTGCCGGGCTGGCCAGCCAGACGCGGGCGGTCTGCTTCGGCAGCCTGGCCCAACGGTCAGCGGTGAGCCGCGACACGGTGAAACGCTTCCTGGACGCGATGCCGGACGACGGCGAGCATCTGAAAGTGTGCGACATCAACTTGCGTAAGCCGTTTTGCACGGCCGAAATCGCCGAAGAGTCGCTCAGGATGTGCAACGTCTTGAAGATTAACGACGAGGAACTGTTCACCTTAGGACAATGGCTGGGCTGGCCGGCGGAGCGCCTGCTGGCCGAGTGCCCGGCCATCGCGGAACGCTACGGCCTGCGCCTGCTCGTCCTCACGTGCGGCGCGGCGGGCAGCTACGTGTTCAGCCAAGAGGAGTCCTCCTACCTCGAAACGCCCCACGTCACGGTAGCGGACACCGTGGGGGCAGGCGACTCCTTCACGGCGGCGCTGGTGGCCGCGCTGCTCAAGGGCCGCCCCCTCGCCGAAGCCCACCGCCTGGCCGTGCAGACAGCGGCCTACGTCTGCACCCAACCGGGAGCCATGCCGCCGCTGCCCCCGGAACTGGCTGCCGCACTCCGCTAAGCCGATTAAAAACCGGAAAGGGTACATTTTCCCCGCGCTTTTTCGCAATGACGCTTGGATGATTCGGAACATCGTGCTAAATTTGCGGAATTAGCCCGGGAGATATCCGGCTTGCCCTTTTCCATGACGCGCCATTCCCTGTTCGTTACTTCGCTGCTGCTGTTCGTCGCCCTGCTCTTGCCCTGTTCCTGCCAGGAGCAAGGCAGAACGTTCCGCATCGGCGTTTCCCAATGCGACGACGACGAGTGGCGGCAACAGATGAACCGGGAAATGCTGCGCGAGGCCGACTATGCCGACGACATCACGCTCGAAATACGCAACACGACGGGCGACGCCAGCCAGCAGGTTTCCGACATAGACTACTTTATCCGCAGCGGCATAGACTTGCTCGTTGTCTCGCCCTACGACACGGCACGCATAGCCCCGGCCGTGGAACGCGCACGCCGCGCAGGCATCCCCATTATCATGGTAGACCGCAAATGCGGAAAAGACGACTACACGGCCTTTGTCGGGACGGACAACTACCAAATCGGTCACGACGCGGGGCTTTACGTCATCTCGCGGCTGAAAGGCCGGGGAACCGTCGTCGAAATCACGGGCGAAAGCAGCTCCACGCCGGCTCACGAACGCCATCGCGGCTTCCGCGACGCCCTTTCCACGGCACCGGGCATACGGCTTGCGGCGACAGCCAACGGGCACTGGCACAAACAGCCCGCCTTCCAGGCTGCCGACTCATTATTGCGCCACATGCCCGCCCCCGACTTTGTTTTCGCCCACAACGACAAAATGGCACTGGGCGTATATGACGCGGCACGCCAACGGGGAATCTCGCTCCGCATCATCGGCGTCGACGCACTCCCCGGCAAGGGCGGCGGCGCGGAACTCGTGGAGCGCGGCGTTCTCCAGGCCAGCCTGCTCTATCCCACAGGCGGCGACAAAGTCATCCAGGTGGCCAACGCAATTCTTAACGGGAAACCATTCCAGCGCCAGACCTTGTTATCCACAGCCCTGATCGACAGCACCAACGCACGGGTGCTGAACCTGCAAGCCGAGCAGACGGCGGAACGGGAAAAGAAAATAGAGGAACTGAACCTAAGGACCAACCACTTCCTGGACCGTTACGCCTCGCAGCGCACATTGCTCACAGCCCTGGCGGCTATTCTGGCCCTCGCCGCGGCCTTGCTCACGTTCACGCTCCGCGCTTACTGGGCAAAGACAAGAACGAGCCGGGAACTGGCCGAACAGAAACAGAAACTTGAAACACAGCGCGACCAGCTCATAGCCCTGTCGCGGCAGGTAGAGGAAGCCACACGCTCAAAACTGGCCTTCTACACCAACGTCTCGCACGACTTGCGCACCCCCCTCACCCTCATCACAGCACCCGCCGAACAATTGCTCGGCGACCAGACCCTGACCCGGCAGCAACGCCGCCTGGCCGCCATCATCCGGCGCAACGCGCTCATCCTGCTCCGCCTTATCAACCAGCTGCTCGACCTAAGGAAAGACGACAACGGCGAACTACGGCTGCAACGCGTCACGACCGACCTGCGCCACACCACCGAGGAGTGGAGCGAAGCCTTCCGCACCCTCGCCCGGCAGCGACACATCCGCTTCACCGTCCACCTGCCCGAACGCGACGCGCCCTACATGGTCGGCGCCTTCGACCGCGGCAAGCTCGAAGCCATCTTCTACAACCTGCTTTCGAACGCATTCAAATTCACGCCCGAAAACGGCCACATCGACGTCACACTCTCTTCCTCCGCCGGCACAGAGGGGCAGCCCAGCGTAAGCCTCACGGTGAGCGACGACGGGCAGGGCATCCCCGCCACCCATATCTCACACATTTTCGACCGCTTTTATCAGGTAGACGTCAATCACTCCGGCTCGGGCATCGGGCTTTACCTGGTCAAGGCTTTCGCAGAGCTGCACGGCGGAACGGTCAGTGCGAAAAGCACGGAGGGTAAAGGGACCGTCTTCACCGTCTGCCTGCCGTGGACTGCGCCCGAAGCGGGCGAGCCCGACGCCCAGCCCTCTGTCCAGGTGCAACAGGCCCAAGAAGAATGGGCCGACGAACCAGAAACCGACGACGCCGACGAAGAGGAGCAGCCCGCTATCCTCGTCATCGACGACAATATAGACATCCGCCGCTATCTCAGGCAACTGCTGGAACCGGACTACCGCGTCGTCACGGCATCCGACGGCCGCACCGGCCTGCAACGCGCGCTGGAAATCCTGCCCGACCTCGTCATCTGCGACATCCGCATGGACGGCATCGACGGGCTGGAATGCCTCAAACGCCTCAAGCAGGAAGTGCAGACAAGCCACATCCCCGTGATGATGCTCACCGCCTGCGCCCTCGACGCCGAGCGCATACGCGGATACGAAAACGGGGCCGACGCCTACATGGCCAAACCATTCGACCCCAAGGAAATGCTGGCCCGCGTGCGCAACCTCGTCGCCAGCCACCGACAGTATCACGAGATGCTGGCCCGCCAGGGCGCCATAACGGCTACCGGCGACGAAAACACAGCAATGACGTTCGCCACCCAGCTGCACAGGCTCATCGAATCGCGCCTGTCCGACCCGGAACTGAGCGTCGAGGACCTGGGCGCCGAACTGGGCCTGGGCCGCAGCCAGTTCTACCGGAAAGTAAAAGCCCTGACCAACTATTCCCCCGTGGAGCTGCTGCGGGCGGCACGCCTGAAACGGGCGGCCCTGCTCCTGGCGCAAACAGAAAAGACGGTGGCGGAAATCGCCTACGTCGTAGGTTTCTCGTCACCGTCTTATTTTGCCAAATGCTACAAGGAGTATTTCGGCGAAAGCCCCACCGACTTCCTGCGACGGAAGCGCGGCGAGAGCTGAGCGGCCGCACGCTTAGAAGCCGCCGGGGCCACCAAACCCGCCGGGGAAGCCGCCGGGGCCACCGAACCCGCCGGGCCGGCGGTTACCGTCCGACTGCCGTTTCGGCGAAGCCGGCATGAAAACACGCAGCACCTGCTGCCCCGTCAGTTTTTCCTTGAAACGGGCATAATAGGCCCGTTTCAGCGCCGCTTCGCACTCCGACGCCGCGAACATCGCCTCTACGGCCTCCAAGGCCTCCGCGTCCGAGACCTCGTCCACTTCGCGCGAGCGGAGCGGCGACGTGCGGACGGCGCGCAGCGTGTCGCTGTATTCCACGTAGAGCGGAATGAACCAGTCCGCCGTACTGTCGTCCAAATCCATTTGCTTGGCCAGTTGCTTGGCCATTTTTTCCACACGGGCCTGGCGGCGGCCCGAGGCGCCGTCGTCGTCTTTCTGCGCCTGCACACATAGGCTGCCGCCCAAGAAGGCCGCCAACATCAGGCATAAACACTGCTTCTTCATAAGCATCATTACTTTTTAATTAATATATCAGTTAAAACAGTCTGTGCAAACCTGCGCCCCGCCGGGCCTGGACCTTGCCCGCGCGCCACGGGGCTAAGGCCCGCGGCTACGGGAATAAGGCACGGCGGAACGGGGCTAAGGCCCGTGGCCGGAACATCCGCGCCACAAGGCCCTGCCCCGCCGAGCCAAACCTTTACATTAATAAAACGGAGGGCGGGAAGAAAAGTTACACCACAATAGACGAACTCCGGAAACGGACAGATTGGCGGCCGTTTTCCATAGACGAAGACAAGAGTGGCCACAAGGCCGCGCGCGTGCAGGCCGATAGAACACAAGCAAGGAGAAAGAGAGCATTACGGACCGCCGCCGGGGCTTTTTAACATTACAAAGAATCTTTTTCCGGGATAAAGTTCTAAATTTGCGTCCCATATAACACCTATTTCATGAAACCCAAAGCCCAACAGCTCATGACCGCCGTGCGCGCCGCGCTGCGTGCCGGAGAGGAAATCATGGCCATTTACACCCACCCGGAGACCGACTGGGAAGTAGAGCGCAAAGCGGACAACTCGCCGCTCACCCTCGCCGACCGCCGCGCCCACGCCGCCATCGCCTCCCTTCTGGAAGGCACGCCCTGGCCGCTGCTAAGCGAGGAAGGCGCCCATGCCCCCTACGCCGACCGGGAAGGATGGGACACCCTCTGGGTGGTAGACCCGCTCGACGGGACCAAGGAGTTTTTGAAACGCAACGGCGAATTCACGGTCAACATCGCGCTGGTCCACGCGGGAGTCCCCGTGGCGGGCGTCATCTACGTGCCCGTACGCGACGTGCTCTACGTCGGCGCCGCGGCCGGATGGGCCGCAGAAGACCGTTCCTTGGCCCTGCGCCTGGAGAACGCCGCCACCCTGCGCCCCGGCACTCCCGACGAACTGTCGGCCAAGGCCGAGGACCTCACGCGCCGGCGCCGCAAGGAGCGGCCCTACCGCGTCGTAGCCTCGCGCTCCCACCTGAACGCGGAGACACAGGCCTGGATAGACCGCAAGCAAGAGGAGCTGGGGCAGGCCGTGGAACTGTGCTCCGCAGGCAGCTCGCTGAAACTCTGCCTGCTGGCCGAACGCGAAGCCGACGCCTACCCGCGCCTCGCGCCCACAATGGAATGGGACACGGCGGCGGGCGACGCCATACTGCGCGCCGCGGGCGGGCGCACCCTCCGCATGGACGGCGCAGAGCCTGCGGGCCAGCCGCTTGCCTACAATAAGCCCGACCTCCACAATCCGTTTTTCCTGGCAGAAGCCGCAGACCAATAACAGACCGACACCATGCCCGTACCCGCCATCTTTGTCGTCATCGTCCTGGCCTTTGTCGTCATCACGCTCATCCAGGACCGCATGCGCCCGGGGCTTATCCTGCTCACCGGCGCAGTAGCCTTCCTGTGTGCCGGCATACTCAGCCCGGAGGAAATGCTTGAGGGCTTTGCCAACAAAGGCATGATTACCGTCGCGCTGCTCTTTCTGGTCAGTGAGGGCGTGCGGCGCTCCGGCATCCTGGAGCAACTGCTCAAACGGCTGCTGCCCGGCCCGGGCTCGTCCGTGCGCAAAGTGCAGCTGCGCATGCTGCCCACCATCGCGTCCATCTCGGCATTCCTGAACAACACGCCGGTGGTGGTCATCTTCGCCCCGATGATCAAGCACTGGGCCGAAGCCATGAAGCTGCCCGCCACCAAGTTTCTCATCCCGCTCTCTTACGCGACCATCCTGGGCGGTATCTGCACCCTCATCGGTACGAGCACCAACCTCGTGGTCCACGGGATGGTCATCAACGCCGGGCACCGCGGTTTCACGATGTTCGAGCTCGCGAAAATCGGCATACCGGTAGCCATCGTGGGCATTGCCTACATCGTCATCGCCTCCAAATGGCTGCTGCCCGCCCGCCGCGACCGCAACGAGGCGGCCGGCCTGGAAAATCCGGCCGAAGGGCTTCACCGCATTGAGGTAGTGCTCGGCCCACGCTTCCCGGCCATTAACCGCCGCGTGCTCGACTTCGACTTCAAACAGAAATACGGGGCATCGCTGCTCGAAATCAAGCGCGGGGGAAACACCCTCATCCTGCACGACATGCGCAACGAACGCTTTCGCGACGGCGACACGCTGGTGCTCCTGGCCGACGACAACTTCCTCAAGAACTGGGGCGACTCCTCCTTTTTCCTCCTCGTCTCGAACGGGAAGGACGCCGAACCGAAACTGAAACCGTGGAAGCGGTGGTTTGCCATCGCCCTGCTGCTCTTCATGGTGGCCGGGGCCACGATAGGCGAGCTTCCCTTCATGGCCGACGCCGTGCCGGGAATGAAGTTCGACATGTTCTTCTTCGTCTGCGTGACGACGGTCATCATGGCCTGGTTCAACTTGTTCCCGGCCCGGAAGTACACGAAATTCATCTCGTGGGACATCCTGGTGACCATAGCCTCGGCCTTCGCCATCAGCAAGGCCATGCAAAACTCCGGTATGGCCGACGCCGTAGCCCAGTTTGCCATCGGACTGGGCAACGACCACCCCAACCCGTACCTGATGCTGGCCGTCGTGTTCATCATCACCAACCTCTTCACCGAGCTGATGACCAACAACGCCGCGGCGGCGCTGGCCTTCCCCATATCGCTGGCCATCGCGGAGCACATGGGGCTCGACCCGATGCCTTTCTTCGTGACCATCTGCGTGGCGGCGTCGGCGAGCTTCTCTACGCCCATCGGCTACCAGACGAATCTCATCGTACAGGGCATCGGCAACTACCGTTTCACAGACTTCACGCGCATGGGCCTGCCCCTGAACATCCTCACACTCATCCTCACGGTGGCGCTCGTCCCCCTGTTCTGGCCCTTCTGAGGCCGATACACCCCACACTGCGCATAATCATACGACACATGAGAGAAAACATACACCCCATTTTCGACCGGATGCTGGGCCGCGCGGACAAGGAGCGCCTCCTGGGCCAGCAGGGCGTAATGCTCTGGTTCACCGGACTGAGCGGCTCGGGCAAGAGCACGCTCGCCATCGCCCTGGAACGCGAGCTGCAGGCACGGGGAAAACTCTGCCGCATCCTGGACGGCGACAACATCCGCTCCGGCATCAACGCCAACCTCGGCTTCTCGGCCGAAGACCGCAAAGAGAACATCCGCCGCATCGCCGAAGTGGGCAAGCTCTTCGTAGACACGGGCATCATCACCCTGGCCGCGTTCATCAGCCCCACCGAAGAATTGCGACGCATGGCGGAAGCCATCATCGGAAAAGACGACTTCAAGGAAATCTACGTAAGCACGCCGCTGGCCGAATGCGAACGGCGCGACGTGAAAGGCTTATACGCCAAGGCGCGCCGCGGCGAGATACGCGACTTCACAGGCATCTCGGCACCGTTCGAGGCGCCGCAGCAGCCCGCCCTGTCGCTCGACACCTCGCACCTCACTCAGGAAGAATGCGTAGAGCGACTGCTACAGCTGCTCCGATTGGAATGACCACGCGGCCAGTCCCTCCACAAACACAAACAAACGAATTTGGAATAAAAGCAACCCGATATGAATTACAGCCTTAGCCACCTCAAAGAACTCGAAGCCGAGTCCATCTACATCATACGCGAAGTGGCCGCAGCATTCGAAAACCCCGTCATGCTTTACAGCATCGGGAAAGACTCCAGCGTCATGGCGCGGCTCGCCGAGAAAGCCTTTGCGCCGGGCAAGCCCCCATTCCCGCTGATGCACATCGACTCGAAATGGAAATTCAAAGAAATGCTCCAGTTCCGCGACACCTACGCCAAGGAGCACGGATGGAAGCTCATTGTCGAGAGCAACATGGAAGCCTTCAAGGCCGGCGTCGGACCGTTCACCCACGGCTCGAAAGTGCACACCGACCTGATGAAGACGCAAGCCCTCCTCCACGGACTCGAAAAATACAAATTCGACGCAGCCTTCGGCGGCGCGCGCCGCGATGAAGAAAAGAGCCGCGCCAAAGAGCGCATCTTCTCCTTTCGCGACCGCTTCCAGCAATGGGACCCGAAAAACCAGCGGCCCGAACTCTGGGACATCTACAACACCCGGGTCCACAAAGGCGAGAGCATACGCGTATTCCCCTTGAGCAACTGGACGGAGCTCGACATCTGGCAATACATCCGTCTGGAAAACATCCCCATCGTCCCGCTCTACTTCGCCAAAGTTCGCCCCGTCGTCAATATCGACGGGCAGCTCATCATGCCGGACGACGACCGCCTGCCCGAGAAATACAGAGACAAGATAGAGCAACGGAAAATACGCTTCCGCACCCTGGGCTGCTGGCCTTTGACAGGAGCCATAGAGAGCGAGGCCGACACCATTGAGAAAATTGTCGAGGAAATGATGACTACGACGAAGAGCGAGCGCACCACGCGCGTCATCGACTTCGACCAGGACGCCTCGATGGAGCAAAAAAAGCGCGAAGGCTACTTCTAAGCCACTGCGGCCCGGCAGCCACGCGCCAACACCTATACTTATTCAACCAACGCACTATGGAAGGAAACAATCCCCAAAACATAAGCGGACAGGCCGCAACAGGCGGAAAACTGTCCATCAAGGAATTTCTCGACCAAGACGAGAAGAAGGACCTCCTGCGCTTCCTGACGGCAGGGTCCGTCGACGACGGTAAGTCCACCCTCATCGGCCGCCTGCTCTTCGACTCCAAGAAACTCTACGAAGACCAGCTCGCCGCCCTCGAACGCGACAGCAAGCGCATGGGCAACGCCGGCGACCACATCGACTACGCCCTGCTCTGCGACGGACTCAAGGCCGAACGCGAGCAAGGCATCACCATCGACGTGGCCTACCGATACTTCTCCACGAACAAGCGGAAATTCATCATCGCCGACACGCCGGGACACGAGCAATACACGCGCAACATGATCACCGGCGGCTCGACGGCCAACCTCGCCGTCATACTCGTCGACGCCCGTACCGGCGTCATCACGCAAACGCGCCGCCACACGTTCCTCGTATCCCTGCTCGGCATCAAGCACGTCGTACTGGCCGTCAACAAGATGGACCTCGTAGGCTACGACGAAGCCGTCTTCCGCCGCATTACGGCAGACTTCGAGGCCTTCCTCCAAAGCCTGGCCGAAACGGACGCCCGGCTCACCATCGGCGACGTCTGCTGCATCCCCCTCTCCGCCCTCGAGGGCGACAACGTCGTGGAGTCCTCGGCCAACACGCCCTGGTACGACGGCCCCTGCCTGCTCCACTTCCTCGAAAGCGTGCCCATCGGCAACGACCACAATCTCACCAATTTCCGCTACCCCGTGCAGTACGTCCTGCGCCCCAACCTCGACTTCCGCGGCTTCTGCGGCAAAGTGGCCTCGGGCATCGTCCGCCGCGGCGACGAAATCATGGCCCTGCCCTCAGGCAAACGGTCGCACGTGAAGCGCATCGTCACCTACGACGGCGACCTCGAATGCGCCTTCCCTCCCCAAAGCGTCACGCTCCAACTGGAGGATGAAATCGACATCTCGCGCGGCGAAATGATTGTCCACCCCGACGACACACCCCTTATTGGCCGCCACTTCGAGGCTACGCTCGTCTGGATGGACGAAGAGAAAATGGACACGGAAAAGAGCTTCTACCTGAAACAGACGACCAACACGAGCCGCTGCCGCGTGGACCACATCAAGTTCAAAGTCGACGTCAACACGCTCGAACGCTCGGCCACCGAAGCCCTCGAGCTGAACGAGATAGGCCGCGCCGTCATCACCACGTCGAAAGAGCTCTTCTTCGACCCATACAAGGACAACAAGCCCACCGGCTCGTTCATCCTCATCGACCCCATTACGAACAACACCTCGGCCGTCGGCATGATCATCGCCCCCGTCGAGGAGCGCGACCTGCACGTACAGGACAGCCTCCCGACGCTCGACCTCCCGGCCCTGGGTATCGGGCCGGAACACTACGACGCCATAGACCGCGCCGTGCAGGCCCTCTCGCGCCAGGGCATCGCCGTCAAGGTGGTCCGCTGACCCTCCGCCCTCCAACGCCGCGCCCCGCGCGGCCCACTGCCCTTAGCCCCGCGACTCCGGGGCTAAGGGCAGTTTTTACGGGAATAGGCCCCGTAAAGCGCGGGCACAGGGGCACTGCCGCGCCCCACGGGGCAGCAGCCATACATTTACGCCGCAAGGCCACTCCCATCTCCCAACTTTTTGCTACCTTTGCCGCAAAATATATCCAAACAAACCCTACTGATGGCTCAAGAAGACGTTTTCAAAAAAATCGTGTCCCACTGCAAGGAATACGGCTTCGTATTCCCCTCCAGCGAAATCTACGACGGCCTGGCCGCCGTCTACGACTACGGACAAAACGGCGTAGAACTCAAAAACAACATCAAGCAATACTGGTGGCAAAGCATGACGCTCCTGCACGAGAACATCGTAGGGCTGGACAGCGCCATCTTCATGCACCCCACCATCTGGAAGGCCTCCGGCCACGTGGACGCCTTCAACGACCCGCTCATCGACAACCGCGACTCGAAGAAGCGCTACCGCGCCGACGTGCTCATCGAAGACCAAATCGCCAAGTACGAGGAGAAAATCAACAAGGAGGTGGAAAAAGCACGCAAACGCTTCGGCGAGGCTTTCGACGAAACGCAGTTCCGTACGACCAATGCCCGCGTGCTGGAGCACCAGGCCAAGCGCGACGCGCTCCATGAACGCTACGCCAAGGCCATGAACGCCATGGACCTGGCCGAACTGAAACAAATCATACTCGACGAAGGCATCGTCTGCCCCATCTCCGGCACGCGCAACTGGACCGACGTGCGCCAGTTCAACCTCATGTTCAAGACCGAAGTCGGCTCCACCGCCGACGGGGCCTCCACCATCTACCTCCGCCCCGAGACGGCACAAGGCATATTCGTCAACTACCTCAACGTGCAGAAAACCGGCCGCATGAAGATACCCTTCGGCATCGCACAGGTGGGCAAAGCCTTCCGCAACGAAATCGTCGCCCGGCAGTTCATCTTCCGCATGCGCGAATTCGAACAGATGGAAATGCAGTTCTTCGTGAAGCCCGGGACCGAAATCGAATGGTTCAACCGCTGGAAACAGACGCGCATGTCCTGGCATCAGGCCCTCGGCTTCGGCGCGGACAACTACCGCTTCCACGACCACGAGAAGCTGGCCCACTACGCCAACGCCGCGTGCGACATCGAGTTCCGCATGCCCTTTGGCTTCAAGGAAGTGGAAGGCATCCACTCGCGCACGGACTTCGACCTCTCGCAACACGCCAAGTTCTCCGGCCGGAAGATTGAATACTTCGACCCCGAAAGCAACGAGAGCTACACGCCCTACGTCATCGAGACCTCCATCGGCGTAGACCGCATGTTCCTCAGCGTCATGTGCCACAGCTACGAAGAGGAGAAGCTCGAAGACGGCGAGACCCGCGTCGTCCTCAAGCTGCCCGCCGCGCTGGCCCCCGTAAAACTCGCCGTCCTGCCCCTCGTCAAGAAGGACGGACTGCCCGAAAAGGCGCGCGAAATCATGGACCAGCTCAAATTCCACTTCCACTGCAAATACGACGAAAAGGACTCCATCGGCAAGCGCTACCGCCGGCAGGACGCCGTAGGCACGCCCTACTGCGCCACCATAGACCACGAAACGCTGACCGACGGCTGCGTCACACTGCGCGACCGCGACACGATGCGGCAAGAGCGCGTCCCCATCGACCGCCTGGCCGCGCTGCTCACCGACAAGGTCAGCCTGACCTCACTGCTGCGCAAAATAGACATTGCCCGTTGAGCCCATCCCCATCCGACTAACCGCCCGGCGGCCGGCATACGCCTCCGCGCGCCTGCCGCGGCCGGACCCCATTTCCCCAATATGAAGCGAATCCTCATCCCTCTTCTCGTCCTGCTGGGGGCTATGGCCCTCTTCACCGCCTGCGAGGAAAATGCCAACGACGACTTGGAGTATGCCGACTGGCAGCCGCGCAATGCCCAATACTTCCAGGAGAAACTCGCCCAGGCCCGGCAGGCCATCGCCGCCGCCAAAGCCGCCTACGGCGACGACTGGGAAGCGCACTGCGACTGGCGGGCATACCGCACCTATGCCCTGACGGAAGACGCCGCAGCCACGGCCACGGACTCCATCTGCGTACAGGTGCTCCACCACGGAACGGGCAGCGGCTTCCCGCTCTACACCGACTCCATCCGCATCAACTACATCGGCCGCCTCATCCCCAATCCCCTCAGCGAGGACGAGGCCGCGCGCACGCAGGGCCGTGTCTTCGACCACTCGGGCCTGAGCCGCGACAGCGCCGACGTGTTCGACCCGGACTTCTCCCAGCCCGCGACACTATTGGTCAGCAACAACGTGGAAGGTTTCACTACCGCCGTCATGCGCATGCGTATCGGCGACCTCTGGCGCATCTATATCCCTCAGGAACTGGGCTATGGCGACCGCTCCGTCTCCATCATCCCGGCCTACTCCACCCTGGTCTACGACGTCCAGCTCAAGGCTTTCTACCGTGCGGGCGTCGTCCCGGGCACGTGATGCCTTTCCTCCGGAATACAGCCATCCCGGTCCCGGCGCGGCGGAATGTCTCCTGCCGCGCCGGGACCGGGATGTTTCATTTCATTGAGCGGCGAAGCGCCCGCGGCGCCCTGCTCTCCCTCCACCCTGCGCCATGAAAACCAGGCTTGCCTATATCGACAACCTGCGGGGCTTCTGCCTCGCCCTCATGATTCTCGGCCATGCGGGCCTCACCCTGGCCGGGAAAAACCTGATATACAGTTTCCACATGCCGGTATTCTACTTCCTGGCCGGCCTCCTCTACCGCGGCCCGTCGCCCTCGGTCCCGCTTTTCCTGGCCCGCAAGGCGCGCACGCTCCTCCTGCCCTACGCGCTCTACGTCCTGCTCATCTTCTTCGTCTCCCGCTGCTTCATCGGGTGGTTCCCGGGCTGCTGGCTCCACCTCCGCAGCGCGTTTCTCTACGGGCAGGGCATCCGCTATGGCGGCGGCGCGCTGTGGTTTCTCCCTTCCCTTTTCTGGACCTACGTCCTTGTCGTCGTGGCGGAGCGCCTGCGGCTGCCGGCCTGGCTCGCAGCCCTCGGCTGCCTGGGCGGCTGGTACGCGGTGTGGAGCCAAGGCTGGCAGCCCTGGTTCGGCTTCACGTTCTCCGGCCCGTTCTTTTTCCTTTTCGGCCGGCTCTATGCCCGGCCCGCCGACCGGCTCTATGCGGTCGTAAGCCGCAGCCGCCGGCTGTCGGCCGCGACTGCGGCGGCCTTTCTTGCCGCCTATGTGCTGGCCATGTACGCGGCCGGCTACCCGGGCCGCACGGTGTTCAACATCGCCTACATGGCCGGCAACCTGCCCATGCTGCTCGCCGCCATGATTGCCGTCGCGGGGCTGCTGCTCCTGTTCTGCGCCTGGCGCGCCCCGCACTGGTGGGAACGGGCCTGTGCCTACTGCTCACGCCATGCCCTGACGCTCATCGGATGCCACTTCGTGCCCATCGTCCTCAGCAAGGAGCTGCACTGGTTCGCAGGCTGGGAGCGCTGGCCGCGCATCCTCGCCCTGATGGGCATAGAAGCCGTATGGCTCGCGGCCATGACGGCCCTCGTCGGACGCTGGCTGCCGCTGCTCGAAGGCAGGCTGCCGCGCCGCATGGCCGGGAAAGTCAGCAAGTGAGCCTGCGCGAACCGTCGGGCAGTTCCTCCAGCGTCACCTTCACCGTGTCCTCCGGCAACAGGTCCTCGACCAGCTCGGGCCACTCCAGCAGGCAGTAGGCGCCGCTGTAAACGTAGTCCTCAAAGCCCATGTCGTAGACCTCTTCCAGCTTACGCACGCGGTAAAAGTCGAAGTGGTAGACCAAAGCGTCCGTCGTCTCCGAACGGTACTCATTGACCAGGGCAAACGTAGGCGAGTTCACCACGTCCGTGACGCCCAGCTCGGCGCAAAGGGCCTTGATGAACGTCGTTTTTCCCACGCCCATCGGCCCGTAGAAGGCAAACACCCTGTGTGCCGCCATATTTTCCGCAAACTTGCGGGCAGCCGGGACCATGTCGCCGGCCGTTGCCATTATCAGTTCCATAGTTTTTCCTTTTTCGTCGTTCGTCCGGACAAAGATACGGCTTTGCGGGCAATGCCGCGCGCTTTTCGCCCCGAAACTCGCCCTAAGGGAAAGGCCGCGGCGCAGTATCGGCGTAAAAACGGGGCTAAGGCGCGTTCTTCGCAGCCTTAGCCCCGTTCCTTGCGGGTCTGTCCCGCCCTGGGCACAACCGCGCACGGTGGCTTCAGGACTTGGTGAAAAATTCGTAGAACCGGACCACACGGCGGTCGTCGCAGCTGCGGTGGCCGCTGTCGAAGACCATGCGGACGCCGTACTGCGGGTAGCGCCGGCAAAACTCTTCCACGTCGTCGGCGCCCGTCACCAGATAGCCGCCGCGGGGCAGGGCCGGGGCCTTGTCTATGGGCAGGACGCGGTCTGAAAGGTAGAAGTTGATGGTAAACGGGTGCATGCGGTTGGCCTCGTTCACCTCGGTGCGGAAGGAATAGACCGTCCCGCGGGGCGCAATGGCGGCGATGCGGCCGGCAATGGCGCGGTCGGACTGGACCGTCAGGACGGTGGGAAGGTAAAAGCCACTCAAGGACAGGTGTACGGCAAAGACAACGCCCACCGAAGCGAAGACACAGGCGGCACGGCGCTGCCGCCGCAGACACCACAGGGCGGCCACGACGGGAAGCAGTACGAGCAACACGGTCAGCGGCGTGAGGGGCGCGTCGCGCAGGGCGTGGAGGAAGGCGGCGTTCTCCGCGGCGTGGCGGCCCTGGAAGATGCTGTCGGGCACACAGCCGGCCTGCACGGCCACAAAGGCCACGGTCAGCACCAAAGCCAGCACGCTGACCACCCAGCCGAAGACGGACAAGGCGCGCGGACGGCTTTGCTTCGCCCACAGGAAAAGTTCGGCCAGCCAGTAGGCCAGAAACGGATAGAGCGGCAGCAGGTAGACGGAGCGCTTGCTCGCGGGGATGCAATAGAAAAGGAATATCACCACGACACAGACCAGGGCGAAAAGGCGCGAGGGGTCCTCCGTCCGCCACCAGGTGCGCAGCCGCCAGTTGCCGACATGCAGGCTGCGGCGCAGGAAACCGGCAAAACGACGCCACAGCCGGGCGCTGCAGAGCACGATAAGCCCCATGAGCGTATAGGGCAGGAAGCCGGCCAGCACGGTCTGCACGTTGTAGGTCCAGGGGTTGATGTGCGAGGCATAGCTCATCTGCCCCGTGAATCGGAGCACGTTCTCCTCATATATAAGGCGCAGGAAGCGCTCCCCGCCGTGGGGCTCATGGTAGGCGGCCACGTACCACAGGCACAAGGGGACGAAAGCCGCCAGCGCGACGAGGGCCATGCGCCAGCAGACGGGCCAGAAGCGTTGCCCGCGCAGCCAGTAGAAAACCGCCGCGGCGCCGCAAGGCAGCACGACGCCGACCGGCCCCTTGGTGAGCGCTGCGCCCGCCAGACAGAGCACGGCGGCCCAGGGCACGCCGCGCAGCCCCGCCTCCCACCAGCGGTAGAGCGCGAGCAAGCCCAACACCATCAGGGAAGCCAGCAACATGTCTACGCGACAGGTCATGGCCGCACGGTGCACCTCCACGCAGGTCAGCGTCAGCAGGGCGGCGAGCATGGCCACCGTCTCGCCGCGCCGGCGGGCAAAGAAGCGGAACACCGCGACTATCATGGCCACGGCGGCGAGCGCGGACGGCAGGCGCGAGGTGAACTCCGTGATGTGCCCCGTCAGGCCCGAAAGCGCGGCCACCAGCCAGTGGAGCAAAGGCGGCTTGAAAGCGATTTCGTCCCCGTTGTTCACGGGAAGAATCCAGTTGCCGTCCTGCAACATGGAAAAGGCGACAATGGCCTCGCGCGGCTCGCCGCGCGTGCTGAAAGGGGCGACACCTAAAAACAACACGACCGAGAGCAGGCAGAGCACAGCCAGCACGAGCGTGGAACGTCGGTAAGATTCGTGGGGCATTGGCTATCGTTTTGAAGATACAGGCCGGACAGCGGGCGCTGCCGCGACAGGATGCGGCAAAGTTAGTGAATATTCGGCAAACAGTCCGGCAGAGCCGGTGAAATGATTCCGGATGGTGGACATAGTGTCCTTTTTTTCCGGAATTTATTCGTAACTTTGCCCTTCGTAACCTTTTTACGACCAACAGAACTTTCATAGACATGGAGACCGTTCCCAAAGTCAGCATCATTACCATAGGGCGCAACAACCGCGAGGGGTATGCCCGCACCATTGCTTCCGTCGAGGCACAGACGTCCCGCGACTACGAGTGGATAGTCATCGACGGCGCATCGACCGACGGCAGCGTGGACTTGCTACGCGCCCACGAAGGGTCCATGGCCCGCCTGGTGAGCGAGCCGGACACAGGCATTTTCAACGCCATGAACAAGGGCATCGCCCTGGCCCGCGGAGAGTACTGCAACTTCATGAATTCCGGCGACACGTTTCACGCGCCGGACGTGCTGGAGCGCGTGGTCCCGCACCTGCAGGGCAAGGATTTCTACGTGGGACACCAGGTAAGCCCGAACGGGCGGCCCGCCTACTGGCCTGCTCCGCGCGAAGTGCGGGCCTATGCGCTGGTGAACAAGTGTATGTCGCACCAGTCGTCCTTCATTCGGACAGCCCTGCTCAAAGCACGGCCTTACCGCGAGGATTTCCGCATCCTGTCGGACTGGGAAGAAATGGTCTACGAGCTTTTGGTACGCAACGCGAGCTACGAGCGCCTGGACTTCGTCGTTTCGGATTTCGACAAGACGGGCATTTCGTCGGACCGCCGCTATACGGAACTGTACCAAAAGGAATGGCTGCGCGTGCTGCACGAACATTTCCCGCCGCGCATTGTCGCATCGCTGACGGAAAGCTCGAAGTTCCAGCGCAAAGTGCGCTACGCCCTGGAAAAGGAGAAACCGCTGGAACGGGACTGGAAAATACTGCGGAACGCGCTGAAAATACTGCCCAAAGATTTGTGGGCCAGCCTGAAGGGCACAAAAAAAGGCTGAGCCAGAGCTCAGCCTGAGAGGGCTTGCCGCAAGCGGCGAAGCAGGTCGGGCGAAGCGGCGGAGAACTTGCGGGCGAAACAGGCGGGCGAGCGCAGCAACGCTTCGAAATCGCCGTCGCGCCAGACGTAGGGATGCCCGCGCTCCCAGTCGATGAGACGCATGCTGCCGCGGTTGGGGTCGTCCCTGTCGTAGACGCTGTCGCGGAAGGGGGACTCCCATACCAAAGTGGGCAAGAAGATTTCGTCAGGTGCCAACGTCATGCGAAACCGCCGCATGACGTTTTCTTTCTCCCGGATCAGATAGTCGCAACAAGGCTGCGTGAGGCTGGCCCAGTTATACCCTTTCTGGAAATCGTAGTCCCACGGCCGGCGGAAACGGAACGCTTTCTGCAAAGCCAGGCAGACGTTGCGCACGGGGGCGGCCAGTGCGTGGGCCAAAGTGCCCTTGTCGCGCAGATGGCGGGTGAACAGATAATAGCGGCTTACCCTTCGCTCCAGGTCGCGGCGGTGGTCGGGCGAGGTCCAATAGCCGACGAACTCCGCGCCGGCATGGCTGTCGAAGAAAGCATGGATGGCGTCCTGCGTCTTGAGTGGCAGGTCTACGCCCGAAAGCAGGTGGCAATAAGCGTATGGGCCCCGCGCGGCGGCGGCCTCCAGCAGGCGGTACTCCACCGCTACCTGGCTCAGATCGCCCCAGCAGACGGCCAGTGGTTTGTCCAGCAGGACGTAGCCGGCACGAGCGGGGCGCCAGGCAGAGAAGCGGGCACGCAAGGCCTTGGCCCGGCGGTCAATGTGCAGGTAAATGTCGTTGCGGGAATCGTCGAGCAACTCGAGAAGCAATGCCAGCACCTCCGGCTCGTTATGGGCCATGATGAGAAAAGCGTGCTTCATTGCTGGCATAACTTCCGGAACATGCGGGCCATAGTGTCGTCGGGAACAACATAACCGTCCGTCGCCAGACGGTCACGGGACGCCGCGCCGACCACACGGCTGTATTCGTCCTCAAGCAGGCCTTGTTTCCACAAAGCATAGAAATACCGCCAGTGGCGCCCGCCGTGACGGCCCTGGTGTTGCTCCAGCTGTTTCCCTCCGTTAATCATCTTGGCCATAAACTGGGCCTTGCTCCGTATATTATAATGATAGACCACGATATCGGAAGGCGCCGTGCGCTGGGGAAACATCAGGACTTTGTGGTTACCCATGGAAATCTGCAGGTAACCGGCCGCGCGGTGGGCGACTTTCTTGCCCTGCCGGCTGAAAATAGAATAGCGCGACAGACCATAGGCCTCAGGGTCCTCGACGGGCATGGCGCAGCTGTCCCACGCGGTCCAAGGGCGCGACTCGTCGGGACAGACGTTGCGGACAGTGCAGTTGAGGACATTGGCCGGGGTGGCGCACATGGCATCCTTCAAGTTGCCGGTCGGCGCATACCAGAACTCGTCCGCATCCGCATTGATGACCCAGTCGGCGCCATAGCGGGTCTTGGCCCGCCATATCATACGGTCCACCCAAACCTTTTGCGCATAGTCTGTCGCAGGCTCGCGGATGATTTCCAGTATCCAGCCCTGCTCGGCATAACGGCGTAGAATTTCGGGAGTACGGTCAGTGGAATTGTTGTCTGTCACGATAAAGGCGTCCACACCCATCGCCTTGTGGAAAATAAGGTTCTGCTCCAGCAGCTCTTCTTCATTTTTCACCAGGAGCGTCATGATGAGCCTGGGGCGTGGCGTGCGACGCAGAGAGCGCGGCAACGCCGCTACGGCGCGTAACAGTTTTACGGACATCGGGGGATTCATGGCTGAACAGGATTATCGGGAATTGTCACGGGAATAAGCAGCCAGTCGGCCGGACAGATATAAGGCTGTTCGGACACGGTCGACCACCGCGCCGGAGCGACGACCACTTTCCCCGGATTAGGGTCGAGCCACGCTCCCCACCAGGAGAACGTGCTGTTACAGATGATGTGATGACGGCAACGGCTCATGAGCATCATGTCCTGCCAGCTGTCGGCACCGTGATTCCAGTTGATGAACACGGCATTCTCGAGCGGCAGATGCTCGGCAGCCCAGGCGATGTCGTCAGAGAATACATAATAATGCGGAGTAGCGACGCGCTTGCGCAAAGCCGCCACCGCGTCGCGGAAATAGTCCAACGAGCAAATGCAACCGGTCGTCCGCCAAGTGCCGGGGTTCAGATAGTCGCCGCGCCTCACATGGAGCGAAACAGCTGAGGCATCGGCCGCAATAGTAGCTGCCATCTGCCGCGTCCGCCCGCTGGCCTTGCTCTCGTCAAAGGTAAAGGCGCGCCGCACCTCGTCGGCGATGCCGGCGAAATAACGTTCGCTCTGATAGAAGCCCTTAAAGTAGATCAGCGGCCAGACGCGGCGGCGCTCAAATGCCCGCAACGTCGTAAGGTCCTGCTTGCGCTCCAGAATAGTCTTGAAGAAAAGGAACTCAACGGCTTTCTTCGCCGCCTGATTCATACAGAACTCGTCCTCGGGCAAATCAAAGATGCGATGCAGCTCGTATCCGTTGTGGACGCGGTAATGCACCATGTCCGAGAGGTCAATGCGCGTCGCGGGGAAACGGTGCTTCATCTGCATGTAAAAGGCGTAGATAAACATCTGATTCCCCAAGCCGCCGGTCATCTTAATCAGTCTCATTCCGTGCTATGCTATATTGGGTCATGAAGTGTAAACAGGTCTCCGGGTCGAATCCGCGCGCCGCGGCATACTCTTCCGCCATGACGGCAAGCATTTCGGGTGTGGCCGGCAAGCGTTCAAAGTTTTTGCAGCCCGCTTCCATTCCCACATGGCCGAAGCGGATGCGGTTCAGGTCTATCACTTCCACGCGCACGCCCTCTTCTCCGGGGCAGAACAGAATATTGCCGCGCGAGTAGTCCTTATGCAGCAGGCCGTTCTCGTGCATCCGCGCTGTCGTCCGCGCTATGGCGCGGAGGATTTGTTCCCGCTCCGCGAAACTGCGTCTGGACAAATCCGCATAGGTGTACGGACACTCCGATTTCATACAAATATAATAGCTCCGGCCGAAGAGCAGTGCATTGCGCTCCGTATAATAAGCCACCGGGCGCGGGGTTCCGATGCCCAGCCGCAGCAGCCGGAAAGCATACTCATAGGAGCGCTGCGCCTTCGACGCCCGCAGCAGGCCGTAAGCCAGGCGGTTCACAAGATTGGGGATGCGGAAAGACTTCACCACGACCTCTTGTCCCTTGAAGTTCATGGCGTGCAGTTCGTTCCGCCCCTTGTGCAGGACGGTCCCCTCGTGGGGAAAGCGGCAGGGCATCGTAGCCACGAAGCCGCGCCACGCGGGGTCGGAAAAAGCCTCGTCCACGACCACGCGCCGCGGATGCGTCAGGCGGTGAAGGCGGTTGAGCAAGCGCGACCAACTGCGGTGATAGTGCAACGGCCCGCCCAGTTCCCGCTCAAAGAACTCCGGATGCTTCCGGTTGAGATAGTCCACGACGTGGCGCTTCATCTGCCGGTCCGAAGTCCGTTTCGACCCCGCCCGGATGCGATAGTGCAGCGCCACGTAGGGCAGGCGGCTCACTTCCCCGCCGTCTTTCAGCATGGCTATCCAGAACTCCCAATCCTCGCGGGCCACTATGTCTTCGCTGTATCCCCCTATCCGTTCCCAGTCTGCCTTACGGTACATGGCACAAGTGTCCATGATATTTTTCCGGGCCAGCAGGTGCAGGGAGAAGGACGGCAGATGCCATTCCCCCTGGCGGCCGTCGAAAAACTCAGCCCGCGGCGCCACGGCCTTCACCTCCGGGTGGGCCTCCAGCAAGGCAGCGGCGTCGCGCACGAAGCCCGGTTCTATGAGGTTGTCCGCGTCTACGGGCAGGATGTAAGTCCCCGATGCCGCGGCGACGGCGCGGTTGCGCGCCGCGCTGACGCCGGCATTTTCCTGGTGGATTACGCGCACCCTGCGGTCGCGGGCGGCATATTCCTCCGCCACACGCAAAGAGCCGTCGGCCGAGCCGTCGTCTACGACGATCACCTCCAACGCCCCGTAGTCCGAAGCGAGTATCGAGTCCAGAGTCTCTCCCAAGAAGCGCTCCATATTATATACGGGAACGATGACGGAGACAAGGGGGCATGAAGAAAGGTGCGCTGTCATGTGATGTAAAGCTGGCATGGCGTAAAGTTTCCTTCCTGTCGCGGGAGCGTTGCGTTCCCGCTCCGGTCCGGCAGTCTGTCCTGCCGCCGCGGTTCAGATTTTGTCAAGCCCGCGGGTGTATTTCAGCCAATAATATTTCAAGGGATTCTTGTGTTTCAACTGTTTCCACGGGCGGCTCTGGTGCGGGCGGTGGACGACGGGCAGCCCTGCGAAGAGGTAGTTCGTCAGTCCTGCCGCGAGTGCCTCGTGCGATATGGTCACGTCGAACCAATGCTTGCTGTCGTCCAGCCGGTCGAAGTCCACCCGGCGCATCAGTTCCGGCGTCAGCAACGAGCAGCAGAAGCTGCAGTGTCTGCGCGTCGGGGCGGTCTGCCCCTCCATTCCGCGGGCGTACTCGTAGGGGTAATTGATCCGCTCCTCCTCGTCCACGGTGACTGCCGCGGCAATGCCGCAGTCGGGCCGCGCGGCCGCGCCGTCGTAAAGGCGCTGGAGCGTGTCGGGACGCACGGTGACGTCGCTCTCCACGATGCAGACGGCGTCGCCCGCCTCCAAGGCTTCCCGGCGGACGCGCCGCAGGACGAACAGGTAGTTGGGCGAGGGATGGTCCGTCAGGTCGGCCACGTTGACCAGCGTGAAACCGAGTTCCCGCGCAGCCGCTTCGAGCCGGCGCGTGTTTTCCGGCGTGCTGTTGTCGTTGAACACCGTGTACGTATGGTCCACACGCAGGTCCGAGGCCAGCACGGCGCGTACCGTCTCGAGCGTGGCTTCAATGGCGTCCTTCACAGGTGTGATGATCTGGAGACGCCCAATGTCGTGTTGCAGTTTCATGAAGCAAAGATACATTAAATATACGACACTTCCGCCCCGGCCGTCCGGCCTTTTTACGCCATGACGGAAAAAATGGCGGTGCCCACGGGAAAAGTCCCGCGGGCACCGCTTTCCGTTCCCGTCCGGCGTCAGTGTTTCCAGCCGGCCGCTTCCGCGATACGGAGCGGTATTTGCGTATTGTCCAGTTTGGCGGCGAATTTCTCCGCGCCTGCGCCGATGGCATAGAGAGGTACGTAGCCGTTGCTGTGCTCGCCGCTCTGCCAGCCCACGAGGGCGGCCTCTGCCATGACGTCGCGGGCCGTGTTGGCCAACTTGGAGAGGCTGGCGTAGTGGCCCTTCACGTCGCCGCCCTTTCCTTCGGCCTGGCTGTCGAAGGCGGCTTTCAGGCGGGCCGTCTGCCGTTCGGTCAGTTTCACCTTTTCCCAGAATCCCCAATTGGCCTGCAGGTCGCGCTGCACGGTTTCCCATGTGAAGTTCTGGCTGTCCGCGCGGCGAAGCTCCGTCAGATGGCGCGTATATTCCTCGGCGCTCATCTTCTGGCAGCCGAGCAGCTCGGTGTGCAGTTCATACGGGCCGCGGCCCAGGGCGATGCCCCCGGTCTCGTGGTCGGCGGTGATGACGATAAGCGTCTCGTCCGGGTGCTGCCGGTAAAATTCATAAGCCACGCGCACGGCGTTGTCCAGGTCGGTCACTTCGTGGAATACCGCCGCGGCGTCGTTCGAGTGGCAGGCCCAGTCCACCTTGCCGCCCTCCACCATCAGGAAGAAGCCGTCCTTCCCGGCTGCCGTGAGCTGGCTGATTCCTGCGCGGGTGATATCCTGCAACGTCAGGTCGCCCGCCGTGCGGTCTATGGCATAGGGCACGGCCGTGCGGTCGCGGCGGCTGGCCTCTTCGGGCTGCAGGAGGACCACTCTCCCGGCGCCCTTTGCCTTCTCGACATATTCCGGATAACCGCGGACGACGGTGTATCCCGCACGGGCGCACTGCTCATAGAGCGTGCCCGCCTGCGCGCTGTCTGGCCCCACGGGCTTGAGGAAATCGGACCCGGCAAAGAAGTCGTAGCCCGAGCGGACCATCTGCTGGCCTATCTCGTAGTACATGCCGCGGTCGGGCACATGCGCGTAGAAGGCGGCCGGAGTGGCGTGGTCCACGGACACGCTCGTCGAGACGCCGACGGCCGCGCCCGCCGCCTTGGCCCATTCGGCCACACTCGCCACGCTGGTCTTCCCGTCGGCCAGCATGCCGAGCGTGCCGTTCTTCGTTTTCTTTCCGGTGGCCAATGCCGTCCCCGCCGCGGCCGAATCGGTCACGCCGTTCGTGGCCGAGAATGTTGTCACGATGCCTACGGCCGGAAACTGGGTGAAACAGAGGGGCACGGTGCCGATGCGGCCTTCCAGGGCAGCCAGGTAGGTTTCTGTCCCGTTCACCTGGTTCACGCCCATACCGTCGCCGATGAAGTAAAACACGTACTTGGCACGGCCCGCAGCCAGTGCCATGGCGGCTATCCACACAACGGCCGCCAAAGTGAGAAATCTCTTCTTCATATAAAAAGGATTAACTTTCGGCTGCAAAATTAAGTAAAACGCCTGAAGTCCCCGCCGCGACAAACATTATATTTTTATGAACGGCACTACGGCCCTTAGCCCCGTTGCCACGGCCCTTGGCCCGGCCGCCACAAGCCTT
Source organism: uncultured Prevotella sp. (assembly GCA_902464615.1). GTDB lineage: Bacteria > Bacteroidota > Bacteroidia > Bacteroidales > Bacteroidaceae > Alloprevotella. Next base: position 70,575 of record CABQKA010000006.1, read on the forward strand.
AGCCCCGTTGCCACGGCCCTTAGCCCGGCCACCACAAGCCTTAGCCCCGTTGCCGCGACCCTTGGCCCGGCCGGCCATCACCTGTATTGGGTATTTTCGCAAGGAAGGCGGCAGAAGGGCGGCGGGCAGGGCCGCCAACCGCAGCCGATTGCGTATCTTTGCCATACCGGACACAAACATTGCCCGGCCCGTAAAACTTCTGAACTATGGACTTGAAGATTAAAAACATCAAAGGACGCGAAATCCTGGACTCGCGCGGCAACCCGACCGTAGAGGCCGAAGTCACACTGGAGACCGGCGCCACGGGGCGCGCTGCCGTGCCCTCGGGCGCGTCGACGGGCGAACACGAAGCCCTCGAACTGCGCGACGGCGACCCGCTCCGCTACGGAGGGAAGGGCGTACTGAAAGCCGTAGGCCACATCAACCAGGTGCTGGCCCCCGCTTTGGAAGGACACTGCGCGCTGGACCAGCGCGGCATAGACCAAACGCTGATTGCCCTGGACGGAACTCCGACAAAGTCGCGTCTGGGCGCCAACGCGCTGCTGGGCGTCTCGCTGGCCGCTGCCCGGGCCGCCGCCACAGCGCTCGGACTGCCGCTCTACCGCTACCTGGGCGGGGCGAACGCACACGTGTTGCCCGTCCCGATGATGAACATCATCAACGGAGGAGCGCACTCCGACGCGCCCATCGCCTTCCAGGAGTTCATGATCCGGCCTGTCGGCGCCGCCACGTTCCGTGAAGGCGTGCGCATGGGAGCCGAAGTGTTCCACGCGCTCAAAGGTGTGCTCCACGACCGCGGACTGAGCACCGCCGTGGGCGACGAGGGCGGATTCGCGCCGACGCTCGAAGGGACGGAAGACGCGCTCGACTGCATCCTGAAAGCCATAGCCCGCGCCGGCTACGAACCGGGCCGCGACGTGCGCATCGCCATGGACTGCGCCGCATCCGAATACTTCCGCGACGGCATCTACGACTACACCGTCTTTGAGGGCGCCAACGGGGAAAAGCGCACCGCCGCGCAGCAGGCGGACTATCTCGCCGCCCTCGTGGAGAAGTACCCCATCGACTCCATCGAGGACGGCATGGCCGAAAACGACTGGGAAGGCTGGCGCGCACTGACAAAGCGGCTGGGCGGCCAATGCCAGCTCGTGGGCGACGACCTTTTCGTCACCAACACGAAGTTCCTGGCCAAAGGCATCCGCGAGCACTGCGCCAACGCCATACTCATCAAGGTGAACCAAATCGGGACGCTCTCCGAAACACTCGACGCCATCGAGATGGCCCACCGCGCAGGCTACGCCTCCATCACCTCGCACCGCTCGGGCGAGACAGAGGACACCACCATCGCCGACATCGCCGTAGCGACCCACAGCGGGCAGATAAAGACCGGCTCCATGAGCCGGTCGGACCGCCTGGCGAAATACAACCGCCTGCTCCGCATCGAAGAGGAACTGGGCGAACTGGCCGTCTACGGCCTGCACGCGGCCGAGGCCCGCTGACAGAGCCGCGGACACCCCTGCGAAACGATGCCTCCCCCTTCCGCGTACCGCCGCAGAAGAGGGAGGCCATTTTTACCGTAACGGGGGCACCGGCAGAAGCGACACACCGCCGGCAGCACACCACCGGTAGCATACGGAACAATAAAGCGGATTTCCAGACCTTTTTCCGAAATCTTTATTTATTGTATTTTTGTCCCATGAAAAAGTTAAAACTATTCCCAGCCCTTGCGGTCCCGTTCCTGCTGGCCGGCTGCGAAATGCTGGACGTTCACCCTTACGATGCGAAAGTGGACGGCCCGACGGGCATCAATGCCCGCAACGCAGCCCGCATCGAAGCCGCCTGCGCCGGCCGCGACTCAGTCCGCTTCGTCGTAGTGAGCGACACGCAACGGTGGTACGACGAGACGAAGGCAGCCGTAGACCACATCAACGCCCGCGGCGACGTAGACTTCGTCATCCACTGCGGGGACCTGACCGACTTCGGCGCGACGAAAGAGTTCGAATGGATGCGCCGCGAGCTGGAGCGCCTCGAAGTGCCCTACGTATGCCTCATCGGCAACCACGACTGCCTGGGCACGGGCGATGACGTGTTCCGCGTCATGTTCGGCGACCCGGACTTCTCGTTCAACGCAGGCGACACACACTTCCTGTGCCTCAACACCAACGCCTTCGAGTACGACTACTCGGAGCCTATCCCGGACTTCGCCTTCATGCGCACGGACCGCGAAGGACTGCCGCCCGAGGTGACGCGCACGGTGACGGCCATGCACGCCATGCCCTACACGGACCAGTTCAACAACAACGTGGCCGAACTCTTCCAGGAAGAGCTACGGAAATACCCCGGCCTGCAATTCTGCCTGTGCGGCCACCAGCACACGACGGCGCAGTTCGAACCGTTCGGCGACGGCGTCGTCTACTACGAATGCGGCTCGGCCGTGAAGCGGGACTACCTGTTGTTCACCCTGACAAAGGATGGAGGAATGAAGTATGAAGTGGTACATTATTAGCGCCCTGCTCTCCCTGGCGGCAGCGTGCGCCACGGCCGCCACCCCGCCCGACACGCTCCGCACGGACACCGCCGCCACGTCCGGCACCTTCTACGAGCGGCACACGGAGCGGCGCATCAAGGCATGGAACAAGATGGTGCCCAACATGGGAAGCATACACTTCTACGGAGGCATAGGCCTCGTCTCGCTGGGCACAGGCTGGCACTACGGGCGCCGCGACCAGTGGGAGACGGAAGTGCTGCTGGGCATCGTGCCCAAATACTCCTCGGACCAGACAAAACTGTCGCTCACCTTCAAGCAGCGCTACGTGCCCTGGCTCCTGCGCCTGAGCAGCCGTTGGGGCATCGAGCCGCTCACGGCCGGGATTTTCATCAATACGCTCTTCGGGGAAAACTTCTGGGCCCGCCAACCGTCGCGCTATCCCAAAAGCTACTACGGCTTCGCCCCGAAACTGCGCGCCAACCTGTTTCTCGGACAACGCCTGCGCTACGACATCCCCCGCCGCAACCGCCTCCTGTGGCGAAGCATCTCGGCCTACTACGAGCTGAGCACCTGCGACCTATACCTTGTCTCCGCCCTGCCCAACCGACGCGTGAAACTGCGCGACATCCTCGCGCTCGCCTTCGGCCTGCGGCTCGAACTGTTCTGACCCCCGCACCGGCCCGAAAGAAGGGGGCGCACCGCCCCGCTCCCGGAAAGCCGCCGGCGAAAGGCCGCAAAGGCGCTTGAAATAGCGGCCGAAGACGGAGGGGTCCGGAAAGTGCAGCCTGTAGGCCACCTCCTTGACGCTCAAATCCGTCAGCAGCAGATAGCGCGAAGCATGGAGCAGAACCTCTCCCCCATCAACATCCGCGTGCCCGGATACATCAAGAAAATCTGCTTTACCGAACACCAGCATGTGCGTAAGGGAGACACGCTGCTCATATTGGAGGACGACGAATACCGTATCCGGCTGAAGCAGGCAGAAGCGGCCCTGACGGACGCGCGCAGCGGCCGGAAAGTGGCGGCCAGCACGGTGAACACGGTCTCCAGTTCGGCTTCGGTCTACGATGCCTCCATCGCCGAAGCGCAATATCACGTCGACCAGTTGGAAAAGGACTGCCGACGCTACGGCGCACTGCTGGAAAAGAAGGCTACTACCCCGACCGTCGTCGAGCAATACCAGACCCAGCTGGAGATGGCCCGTGCCCGCGTGGCGGCATTGGAGCGGCAGCGCAGGGCGGCCCGCTCGTCTGTCACCGAGGCCGGACAGCGGCAGGAGAATGCCGAAGCCGCCATACAACGCGCCGAGGCCGCCGTGGAGCTGGCGCGCCTGAACCTGTCGTACACCGTTGTCACCGCGCCCTGCGACGGTTGCCTCGGACGCCGTTCCATCGAAGAGGGGCAGCTGGTCAGCGCCGGGCAGACGCTGACCACGATGATTCCCGACACCCGCAAGTGGGTCGTCGCCAATTATAAGGAAACACAGGTTTCCGCCCTGTCCGTCGGCCAGGAGGTCGACGTCACGGTCGACGCGTTTGAAGGGAAGACCTTCAAGGGGCGCATCGCCGCCATCAGTTCCGCCACCGGGTCGAAATATTCCATGGTGCCTACGGACAATTCCGCAGGCAACTTCGTCAAAATCCAGCAGCGCGTGCCCGTGCGCATCGAGCTGACGGATATTTCCGACGAGGACAACTGACGCTGCAGGCCACGCTCGTGGCCATGAAGGACATCACGGGCTCTACGATATGGATTTGCCTGGGCGGCGCCTTGGGCGTATTGCTCATGCCTTACCGGCGGAAAGAAAGGACGTGAGGCCACGGACGCGACGAGCACACCACGTTGCGGCAGGAATGGCAGGTAGCGGGACGGCTGTGCCGCGACGCCGGACAGGGAAAACGGAAACGGGCAGTAGCTTAGGATTTTCTAAGCTACTGCCCGTAAAAATTTCCTTAAGCCCCGTGTGGAGGCGGAAGGGGGAAGCCCTGCCGGTGCCAACCGCTTCGTGCCGTCAAAACGGGGCAAGCGTTCACAGTTCGCCGTCGCGGTGGAAGCGGTACCTTAGCCAGACTGCGCCGCCGGGGAGCGCCTCGACGGACTGCAACGAGAGCTGCTGCCCGGCGGCGGGGTGGGCGTCGGGGCCGATGTACTCGAAGACGGAGGGGACGGAGGGGGCTCCGTCTATGCCGGGGTAGACGACGAGGCTCAGCTCGTCGAGCAGCCGGGCCTGGAGGAATGCGCCGTCTATGACGCCCCCGCCCTGCAGGGAGAGGGTGCGCACGCCGAACGTCTCGGCAAGGGTGCGCATGGCGGCGCGCAGGTCGGTGCCGGCTGGCCCGGCGAAGAGGTAGGAGATGCCGTCGCGCCGCAACCGCTCAAGGTAGGCTGCGGGAGCGCTCTCAGGCAGGATGGCGGCGATGCGGTCGCCGCGCACGGTGGGGGCGTCGTAAAGGATGTCGGCGTCGGGGTCGGCCACGACGAAGAGGCGGGGCGACGACTGGGGGGCTACGTAGGGCACGGGGCTGGATGCGGGCGCGGTGTCGGCGGGCCGCCAGCGGCGGGGAAAGCAGGCTTCGCGCAGGGTGTTCTTGCCAAACATCCAGGCGTCGGCGCCCAGCCGCCGGCCTATGGCGGCATACGTGCCCATCAGGCTGGCTTTGTCCGCTCCGCCGGCGGGGAGCGTCCAGCGCTCGGTCTGCAGACGGCCGTCTACGGACGACATGATGTGACAAATGATGTGGGGATACATGCTGTGGTGTAGGTTTTAGATAGAGGATTCTGTTTAACACACGGCCTGCGGGCCGCCGCAATCGGGGCGTCGGGAGCAAAGAAGCCGCAGGGGGCGGAGGTCGTCCAGCCCGAACTCCTCGGCGAGGGCGGCGGGCTGCCCGCCGGAACACAGGCGGAGACGGATGTGGCCGAGCATGCTGACGCGGACGTATTCGGCCAGCGTCTTTCCGGTCTCCACGCGGACGAGGTCGTCGAGGTAGGCGGGCGTGAGCGACGGCAGGGCTTTCCGCGCCAGTGCGACGCTTTCTGCCTCCGACTTCCGCCCTTCGCGGGAAAAATAGGCGTCGAGGGCGGTGTCGAGAGCGGCAAGGTGCTGGCGGTTGATGCAGCTGCGGACGATGAACTGCCGCTCGTAGTAGCAGCGGCAGCGGTCGAGCAGCAGCTCGAGCCAGATGGCGGCAAAGCGCAGCGTGTAGCGCCCGATGTCGCCCTGCAGCTCGGCGTGGAGGCGGGCCATGCAGTCGAGCACGGCTTGCTTTTCGGGCAAGGAGAGATGGAGCGCCTCGTTCTCGGCGTAGGCGAAAAAGGTGTAGTCCGCCCTTTTGGGTGCGAGGCTCTTGAGGCAGAACAGTTCGGGGCAGAACAACAGGCCGGAGATGCCGTCGGCCGCCGCGTCCTCGGGGGCGATGGTGACGGGGACGCCGGGCGCGGCGAACGTGAGCGTGCCGTACTGGAAATCCTGACAGCAGCGGCCGTAGCGCTTGTCGCCGCAACGGGTATGCTTGAAACAGACGGCGTAAAAATTCCCGGAGAAGCAGAGCGGCATGCCGTCGGAAAGGCGCGCCGGGTCGACGACGGCAATCTGCGGATGGAGCGTCGGCTGACGCATGTGCTTGTTGAAGGCGTGGAGGCTAAACTGGTGGAGTCCGTTCATCGCGGCGCGTTTTGTGTCCCTGCCCGCCCGCGGCAGGCAGGGACGGCTCATATTCCTTTACCCAGTTCGTAAGCCTGCTGCATGAAGGGCGTGTCGCGCACGCTGCCCTTCCTCCCCAGCCCGGTGGCCTTGACCATGCCGCGCTCGGTGGGATTGGGCAGACACATCACGAAGCCGCGGAAACCGGCTATGGCGAAGTCGGCCGTGCTTTCCTCGCGGTCGGCACAGGCGGTGATGTAGTAGAACTCCTTGTCCTTCATGTCCGCATAGTGGGAATAGGTGCGGTCTATCAGCGTCTTCATCTGTCCGTCTATGTTCATGAAATAGACGGGACTGGCCAGCACGATGATGTCTGCTTCCAGCATTTTGCGCACTATGGCGGGGGCGTCGTCCGTCGCCACGTCGGCGCTGTCGCCCACGCGGCGCTCGTCGGCCTCCTGGAAAAAGCGGATGTCGTAATCGCCGAGGAAGATTTTCTTCACCCTGCCTCCTGCCTCGCGGGCACCGCGTGCGAACTCGTCGCAGAGCAGGTCGGTGTTGCCGCCCCGCCGTGGACTGCCGGAGAGGATGAGGACCCGCTTGTCGGCTTTCCGGAGGGTGGAGGCCTGCGAATAGCGGATGTGGTATTTGTTCTGTTCCGCCTGCGGCTGGGAGGGGCCGCTCCCGCAGGATGCCAAGGCCGTAAGGATGCCGGCCAGCAATAAGAGAATGACGTTTCGTTTCATCATTGATTTTCTTTCACGGCAGTTGCCGTGATGGATGATTTACAAGTGTTTGCCGAAAAATTCCCCGAGCTTTTTCACGGCCTGGTCGACGTATTCGGGCACCCAGTAGGTCTGGATGTGCGTGGCGCCGGGAATGAGGAAAAGTTCCTTGTCGTGTGTGCCGGTAGCCTTGCTGAAGCATTGCTCCGTCATGTAAAAGGTGTCGGCCGCACGGCCCGCCATCATCAGCAACGGTTGATTGATGAGGTACATGCCTTCGCTGGCGTCGAAGGCCATCAGGTCGTAAACGATGGGATGGATATTTACTTTTCCCGGCTCGTTCCTGCTTATCGCACCCCGGTAGACCAATCCGAAGGGATTGCCGTTCGGACTTTTGACGGCGGCGGGCTCCACCGGTGTAAAGGCGGTGGTTTCCTGCGCCTGCGACACCTGCGCCGTTGCCGAGAGCAGCACTGCTGCACTGCACAGCACGGCCTTCAAGAGATTATTCATGATTGTTCCGTTTTTGTGTTACTTGCATTCTTCCAATATATCGTATATCTCGTCGCGGGTGAACTGCTTGCAGCAGCCCGGCATGAGCAGGCAGGTATCGGCGGCGGCGCGGAGCACCTTCACGTCGGTGATGCCTATCTCGCTCCAGCGTGAAGGCAGCCCCACTTCGTGTATAAAGGCTTCGAGCGCATCGATGCCGCGGGCGGCCTTCTCTTCCGCCGTCCCTGCCGTCACTCCCCACACCTGCTCGGCCATGCGCGCCAGTTTGTCTTTCCCTTCCTGGAGCAGGTGGCGGTAAAGCGCGGGATGGATGATTGCCAGCCCTTGCCCGTGGTTGCAGTCCGTGTAGGCCCCGACGGCATGCTCTATCATGTGGCACTGGAAATCCGTGACCTTGCCCAGTTTGAGCAATCCGTTTTCAGCCATTGCGGAGTCCCACATCAGTTCGCCGCGGGCGAAGTCGTTTTCGGAGTCGGCAATGAGGGCGCGGAGGTTTTTCACGACGTTGCGCATCACAGCCTCGTTGATTTCGTCGGAAACGTTCGCCGCGTGGGGCTGCCCCATGTAAGTTTCCATGCAGTGGCTCAGCGTGTCGAAAGCGCCGCTGACGACTTGCTTCATCGGCACGGTCTTCGTCAGGTCGCTGTCGAGCACGGCAAACGAATGGTAAGTCCCTATCAGCGGCTGCTTCAGCTTCTTGCCCGTATGCGTGATGACCGCGCCGTTGTTCTGCTCCGCGCCTGTGCCTGAGGCTGTGACCACGGCCCCGGCCGGAATGAACTCTGACGGCAGGCGGTGCTCCCGGTACATCATGTCCCAGATGTCTTCCTGCGTCCTGGCCTGTGCGGAGACTATCTTGCAGCAGTCTATGACCGAGCCGCCGCCCACGGCCAGGATGAAGTCGGCATGGCTCTCGCGGGCAAGCCGCGCTCCCTCCTGCACCTTGTCGTAGGTGGGGTTGGGCATGATGCCGCCGAAGTCCGTCACCCGCTTGCCGCATTCGTGCAGCCAGCCTGTTATCTTGTCGTACAGCCCGGAGCGTTTCAGCGAACCGCCGCCGTAGGCCAGCAGTACGTTCGGCCCCACGCGCTTCATCTCTTCCTTGATGGCCGCCTCGGCGCAACCTTTGCCGAAGTGCTGGCGCACGGGATAATTGAAATTGAAACTGTTCATTTTGGTAAAATGCTTTATTCGTTACAGCCGGCGGTGGGGAGCGCCGGGTCAGCGCGCCCCTCCTGCCGCCTTAGTTCATTTCACGGCCCGGATTTCCTTCAGCCATGCGGCCACGCCCGTCGTGTCCCTGTTCACGGCGCCGAAGCCGGCCAAATGGCGGGCGTCGGGTGTCAGCTCGACTATCCGCGCCAGCGTCTCGTCGCGGTAAGTGGAAGCGTAGGTGCAAAAGGGCACGACAGTCTTCCCCTTGAAATCATAGCTTTCGGCAAAAGTATTGATAATCATCGGCGCGGTCCACCACCATACGGGGCAGCCGATAAAAACCGTGTCGTAACTTTCCCAATTCTCCACGCGGGTCTTGATGGCCGGGCGTGCGTCCTGTTCCTTTTCGGCCTTCGCCACTTCCGTACAGGGCTTGTACTCCGTGGGATAGGGTTTGGCCGGTTCGATGCGGAAAAGCGTGCCGCCCGTCAGGTCCGCGATGTGGCGGGCTACGTGTTCCGTGTTTCCGCCCCAGCTGAAATAAGCGACAAGTGTCTTGTTAGATTGCTGGGCGCTGCAGCCCGACACGAGCAGTATCAGCGTCGCAAGAAGGATAAGCCTCGTTTTCATTTCCAGTATTGCAGTTTGAAGTTTGACTCTCGGATGGCTTCGGCGTCACGGGCGCGCATCCGCACCGCCGGCCTCCGGATGCAAAGGTACGGCGAAGCGCCGCGCACAGCCATACACGGATTACTGATTGATACACCAAAATCACCGACACCCGCTTCCGCCCGCCATGAGAGCCGGAAGCGGACAAAAAAATCCCTGGGGAGGACTTTCCCCAGGGAGGTCTGTGCGGACGTGCCCGCCGTTCAGTCCAAGCCTTTTTCCTTGAGCCAGTCGGCAAGCAGGCCGGCCAGTTGCCGGTTGTTGCGCTCGGCAAAAAGGAAGTGGGAATTGCCGCGGATGCCAAGTTCGGGCAGGTGGACCACCGTAGCGTCGCCGCCATGCCGGTTAATTCAGTCCGCAAACAGGCGGGCCATCTGGAGGCGTACCCGCCAACTGTCCTTCGCCCAGTTTTTGTCCGGTTTCGCGGGAATATAATCACCATAATATATGACTATCGGGATGCGCGTCAGCTTCTCGAAGTCGGCGGGCGGGACTGCCGCTGCGGCCAGCGGGCCAAACGGGCTGATGGTTTCCAACGGCTCCGGCACTTCGCCTTCGGGGAACACGAAACCGCTGCCCGACTCATAGGAAACGATGGCGCGGACGCTGGCGCTGCGGATGGCCGCATGCCACCCCGGACCGCCGCCCTGGGAATGCGTGACCAGTATGCCGCCGCCGACCTTATCCATCAGCGCGGCCACATTGCCGGCAATCAGTCCCTCGTCGTAGGCCCCGGTGTTGGGCGTCATTTGCCGGAAAAACTGCTCCAGGGCCGCGGGCGACTGCGGGAACTGGCTGCCTTCGTAAAAATCGGGCCACACGCCCATGCGGAAGTTCTCGAACCAGAACTGGTCATCGGGCGTGGCCGTTATCTGTTCGGAGACGGTGCTCCGGCCGGCGCGCCCCTGCGGGGCTGGTCCACAAGATAAACGCTGAAGCTCCGGCGGAGGAACAGCGTGGCGAAGCCTTCGCGCCCGTCGGGCGTGGTCTCCCACGTCTTGGCCGACTGGCCCGCCCCGTGCAGGAACACCAGCGGAAACTTGCGCGGGCGGTCCGGAATCTGGTAGGAAACGCAGGCATGGTCGCCGTGAAGGGTCTGTCCGTCCGGTTTCAAAGGCTGGCGCGTATCGTATGTGCCGGGAGCGGTGACCACGTCGCCGCCTATCATAAAGCTACCCTGTTCCCGGATAGCCAGAATGCTGTCGCCACCGGTTTCCGGTCCCGCCGGGGCAGACGTTTTTCCGCACGCGGCGCAGAGAAGCGCCAAGGCGGCAAGGAGAAAATGTGTCCGTCTCATTATTTTATTCTTTTACAGCAGTGCCGCCGAACACGCCGCTCATCGGCATGGTGTCCAGCATACGGTCTATTTCCCGCAACTCTTCTTCTGACAGCCGGATGCCCGTTGCCCCGGCATTTTCCCGCAGACGGTCGGCCCGGCGCGTACCGGGAATGGGGACAATCCACGGCCGCTTGCACAACATCCAGGCGAGGGAAATCTGCGCCGGGGTGCTCCCCTTCTCGGCAGCAAGGCGGCGGAGCAGGCTCAGCAGTTCGCGGTTTTTCTCAAAACTTTCCTCGCGAAACTGCGGCATGGCGGCGCGGTAGTCCGTAGAAGGGTCGAAGCGGGAAGCCGCGGTGTAACGGTCGCTAAGCAGTCCGTTGGCGAGGGGCGAGAAGGCGACGAACCCGATGCCCAGTTCTTCCAAGACGGGGAACAACGCCTCGTGCCAGCGCGCCATCATGGAGTAGCGGTTCTGTACGGCTGTGAGCGGGCAGACGGCGTGGGCGCGCCGCACCACGATTTCCGTAGCTTCCGAAATGCCCCAATGAAGGACCTTGCCCTCGCGCATCAGCTTCTGGACCGTACCGGCGACGTCTTCCACCGGCACGTGGCTGTCCACCCGGTGTTGCCAATAGAGGTCGATATGGTCCGTGTGCAGACGGCGCAAAGAGCCTTCAATGCTGCGGCGTATGGTCTCGGAGCGGGAATCGGTGGTCAGCGGATAAGGCGTAATGCCGCTTTCCGTGTCGAAGCGGATGCCGAACTTCGTGGCTATGACGACGCGGTCGCGGTAAGGCCTCAAGGCTTCTCCCAGGAGTTCCTCGTTGTCATGCGGCCGGTCTGGCGTGCCGTACACTTCGGCCGTGTCGAAAAAAGTATAGCCCATGTCGACGGCCTGGGCAAGAAATTCGGTCATCTGCTTTCTGTCGGCGGGCGCCCCGTAGGCGTGGCTCATGCCCATGCAGCCCAGCCCGACGGCCGATACGCGCGGGCCGTGCTGGCCCAATTTCCTGTATTCCATAACGTATTCTCCTTTTACCGGCAAAAGTAACACAAGCAAGCGGGCACGTCCATACACGGATTACGGTTTGCCGCACCGATTTTACAGATGGAACATTTCTTTGGCGATGGGTCCGCCCGTGCGGCGGGTTGCTTCCCCACGTCTGGGGGCTTAGGGAAAAACGGCCCCGCAGCGTGCGCATGGAAAAAGGCCAAGGCAAGACACTCCCCGGGATACCCGCGGGAAAAGCCATGCCCTGGCCCGGCAAAACGGGAAGGAGGCCGCCGTTTATTCCCCTCCTTGTTTTTCCTTTGTCAATTCCTGCAACACTTGGCGCACGGGGTCGGCGACAGCCTTGCCCAAGCGGGCTTCGACCACGCTGAAGGCTGCCTGAAGCTGGGCGGGGGTGAGGCCTAAATGGAGGCAGATGCCGATGTGTCCGCGTGCCATGGGCTCGACGCCGCCCACGCCGGCCAGGATGGCCACGGTAGCCAGCTCGCGCTCGGTATAGGTGAGCAAGTCGCGCTCGAAGATGTCGCAGAAAAGGTGCTCCTTCAGGAATTGCTCAATCGTCGGGGCGAAGACGGCGTAACCGGCCGGCGGAGCGTCTTGGGGCAGGCCGTTGAGCCGGGAAAGGATTTCGCGCCCGCGGGCATATTTGTCTCGCGAGTCGCCGACAGGCGCTGCCTCGCGGCCTTCTTTGTCCTGGATGCCTTGCGCCTTGCGGGCGTCGAGCACTTCCATGAATGTCTGGATGGCGCGCAGGCTGCGGGGAAATCCGCAGTAGGCGTAGGCGTGGATGAGTACTTCCTTGATTTCGTTGACCGTCATTCCGGCAGCCAGCCCTTGGGCCAGGGCGTCCTTCAGGCCGGCCAGTTCGCCGCGTCCGGTGCAGGCGGCGATGCCTACTATGGCCTGCTGCCGTTTGTCCAAGGCCTGCGCGGCGGCGGGAGCGGCATTGCCGCTGGTGGCCTCGGCATAGGAGGCGTCGTCCACCGGACTGAGCCAGGCTACCTTATTGGTGGCCGGATTGCACGTAATGGCTATGTGGGCGAACCAGTGGTCGGGCGCGGCGCCGTGCCAGTGCTCCACGCCCGGCGCTATCTCTACGATGTCGCCGGGGAAGAGTTTGCGGGCGGGCTTGCCTTTTTCCTGATAGAAGCCTACGCCGGCCGTGGCCACGAGGATTTGCCCGCCTGTGTGGGTATGCCATCTGTTGCGGCATCCCGGCTCGAAGGTGACGTTGGCCATAGGCACGTTCAGCCCCTCCACGCGGGTCAAGGGATAGAGATAGGCCTGCCCGGTAAAGTTAGGGTTGTCCTTCATCGCCTGTCCGGCCGGATAGGGCTGGGCAAACTGCTCCACCGTGCTTTGGGCCTGGGCGGAAAGAATTGTCGTCATACACATGAGCGTTGAAATGATGAATGTCCTTACTTTCATGGTCGCTGTGTTTGGGGGATTATACGGATTTGGGAAATGTGCCTGCCCGCCGGCCGGCGGGATGTGCGGCCGCGCCTTGGGCTACCGGTCAAAATTTCGTGCCCCATACCATCTTCTCCACCTGCTCTAAGGGCACGTTGAAGAAGCGTTGCTCTTTGTTGAGCGCACGTATTTTCTGCATTTCGTCATCGGTCAGGGAGAAATCGAAGATTTGGATGTTCTCTTTGATATAGTTTGGGTCGGTGGCTCCCGGTATGACGGAAAATCCCTCCTGTATGTGCCAGCGCAGGATGACTTGTGCGGGCGTCTTGCCGTGTACCTGGGCAATGCTTTTGATGACGGGGTCTTTCAACAGGGCACCGCGCGACATGGCCCCGCCCAGCGGAAACCAGCATTCCACCTGTATGCCTTGTTCCGCGGCCTTCTTGCGCATCGCCAGGCGCTGGGCATAGGGGTGGCATTCTATCTGGAGCACGGCCGGCTTGATAGTGGCGCTGTCCATAATCCGTTGCCACATCTCGTCGTTGTAGTCGAAGTTGCTGATGCCGAGTGCACGCACTTTCCCCGCCTTCACTGCCTTTTCCATGTCTTTCCATGCGCCGACGTAGTCGCCTATGGGCTGATGGACGTAGAGCAGGTCGATATAGTCCAGCTGCATCCGCTCGAGCATTTCGTCTATGGCTTTCAGCGTTTTGCCTTCGCCGTATTCCGTCGGCCACAGTTTGCTGGTCACCCAGATTTCCTCGCGGGGGATGCCGCTCTCGCGGATGGACTGCCCCACGCCTTCTTCGTCATAATAGGCATGGGCCGTGTCGATGTGGCGGTAGCCGGCTTTCAAGGCCGTGAGGCACGACTGCTTGCACGTCTCGTTCGAACCTTGCATGAACGTGCCCAGTCCGAAGCGGGGCATTTCCACGCCATTGTTCAGTACGACCAGGGGCACATTGGCCGTAGTGGTCTTTTCCTGCGCGCCGGCGGCACAGATTCCGCACCAGGCGAGCAGGGCGCACATCAGGATTTTCTTTATCATTGTCTTATTCTTTGGGTTGTTCTGATTCTTGGGATAACCGTCACGGCGGGTATGCGTCCTTCGGGCCACAAGTAGACGGTGGCGGGCTGCCGGCGGTGTCCCCGTCCCGTCTGTTCCGAAACTGCGGGACACCGGGCCAGACCGCCGATGGCGCCGGCAACCGCGGTGCGCCCCCTATTCCCGTCGGGACGGGCCTTAGCCCCGTAAAAACGCCCCCTATCCCCGTCGTTCTGTCCGCCGCAGGACGTCGGAGCCGCGGAAATGCCCACTGCCGCAGGGCGTAGGGCCACCGTTTCCCCGGAAGGCCCGCCCGCTGCCGCGGGGCCGCCGCAAAACGCCGTGCCCGGGGCAGCCAGCAGCAGGCCTAACACGATATGCAGCGCTTTCATTTTCCTTTTCCGTACTGCACCAGCCAGCTCACGGTCTGCGGGTCGTAGTGCGAGAAGAAGAGGCTGTGCCCGAGGTCGAGCTGGCGGATGGCCTGCATGTTTTCATCGGACAGGGCGAAGTCGAAGATGTCGATGTTCTGCTCCATGCGCTCTTTGCGCACCGATTTTGGGATGACCACCACGCCGCGCTGGATGAGGTAGCGCAAGGCGACCTGTGCCACGCTCTTGCCGTAGCGTGCCCCGATGGCAGCAAGCGCCCCGTTGCTGAAGAAGTCGTTGCGCCCCTCGGCAAAAGGTCCCCACGACATGATTTGTGTGCCGTACTTCTGCATGATTTCCTGTGCCTTGACCTGCTGGTTGAACACGTGCGTCTCCACCTGGTTGACCATAGGGGGAATCTCGCAGAACTCGGAGAGGTCTATGAAGCGGTCCGGGTAAAAGTTCGACACGCCGATGGCGCGCAGCTTGCCGGCACGGTAGGCTTTCTCCATGGCGCGGTACGTACCGTAGTAGTCGCCGAAAGGCTGGTGGATGAGTAGCAGGTCGACGTAGTCCGTCTGCAGTTTGCGCAGGGATTCGTCGATAGAGGCCGCCGCCTTCTCAAAGCCGGCGTTGGAAATCCAGACCTTGGTGACGATGAACAGTTCGCTACGCGGCACGCCGCATTTCCTTATGGCGTTGCCCACGCCCTCCTCGTTTCCGTATGCCTGGGCCGTATCCACCATGCGGTAGCCCACGCTGATGGCGTCCGAGACGCAGCGCTCGCATTCCGCAGGCGACACCTGGTAGACAC
This sequence comes from uncultured Prevotella sp., assembly GCA_902464615.1. Classification (GTDB taxonomy): domain Bacteria; phylum Bacteroidota; class Bacteroidia; order Bacteroidales; family Bacteroidaceae; genus Alloprevotella. The sequence continues at coordinate 85,702 of CABQKA010000006.1, forward strand.
CGTATCCTAATGCCGGCATTTCCACGCCATTTCTCAATTTGAAAGTTTCCATGACAGTTGTTTGTTTTGTTGTTGAATGAGAAAGTTGCTTACGTTGCAAAAATAGAAGAAATACCCCGGCTGGCCCGTACACAAATTACAGAAGAACGTACCGATTTTACAGACGCCGGAATCCTCCCGCCGCGGGCCGCCGCGCTACCTGCGGCGGTGTGCCTCCCAAAAGCGCACGGCCCCGTCTATCCAGCCTTCGGCGCTGGTGCCGATGCCGAGCCCGAACCCGTGGCGCAGGCTGGGGTAAAGGTGGAACTCGGCCGGAATGCCGCAGGCCTGCAGCGCTTCCGTGCGGCGGCGCATGACGCGGGGCGAGGCGATGCCGTCGTCCGACCCGATGACGGCATAGGTGGACGGGTCGCGGCGCGTGTATTCGCTGTGGCCGGTATAAGCCATTACCACGACGGCCGGACGGGAAAGCGGCTGTGCGCCGAAGGCTTCCGTACCGCAAGAGCCGACGTAGGCCACCATGCGCCCTCCGGCAGAGCTTCCCCACAGGGAATAGCCTGCCGTGTCCACCTGAAGTTCGGCGCGGTGGCGGAAAATGTATTCAATGGCCGAGGCCAAATCCTCGCAGGCGGCCAAGGCACTGCCCGTCCGGTACTGGAGGACAAAAGCGTTGTAGCCCATGCGGCTCAGCGCGAGGGCATGAGGAAAACCTTCGTGGACGGAGCCGACATAGGAGAAGCCGCCGCCGGGGCAGACGATGGCAAAGGGAGCGCCCGGCCGGCCGCGGAAGAAGAACAGGCCGGCGGCTTCGCGGCCCAGGCCGTAGTATATCCGGCGGCCGGCGGCCACGGTGTCGATCATCCGGTTGAGGCAACCGACGCAGCGCGCCGCATCGACGTAGTTGTGATAAGGGAGCAGGCGGGCCACGGCGGAGAGCGGCATTTCTTCGTCGTAGCCCCATTCCAAGGGCAGGACATAGCGCGCGAAGCCCTTGAAGGCAGGATGGCGCAGCACGTCGCCTACGGTGTTTGCCGTCGTCAGGTGTGGCGCGGCGGAAATAGGCGCGGCGGAAGGAACCGGCTTGCCACCGCAGCTGCCGGACATGAAAAAGGCCATAAGCAGGCAGAGTTTAGATAACAGACTTGGATTCATTTTTCTGAAGTTTGCATACGTTTGTCCCGCTGCTGCTTGTGCCAGATCTGCCACGAGTTGAAGACGTTCTGCCAAATGATGTAGGTGCCCGGAGCCACGGACAGGATGGGCGACAGATAAGTGTAGGACACCCAGATGGCAAAGATGGTATTTTTCTGGCCCAGCCCCTGGCCTCCGCCGATACGCTCGCCGTAGGCGCGCCTATGCGTTTCCCCACGATGAACTGCAGGGCACACGCAGCGAGACTGACAAGAGACAGCAGCCACTTCAGATGGGCGCTGACAGGACTGTCCACAAGGAAACGGCACGTCTGGCCTACGGACAGCACCAGTCCGACCCCCCACAGGTAAAAGGCCAGGCCGCCCGTGCGCGCCACCACCTTCGCATGGACCTTAGGGAAGAAGGCACGCAATGCCCATGCCATGAGAAACGGAAATATGAGCAGCGGGAACACGCGGCGCAGTATCGCCAGGAACTGGCTCAGGAACGAAGCGTCCGTATGCCGCTCCACCAGCGGGAATACCAACGGGATGATGACGGCCGCGGCCAGGTTGCTCAGGATGGTATAAGTGGTGAGCGCCGTCTCGCTTCCGCCCAGTTTTCCCGTAATCACGGCGGCGGCCCCCGCGGTGGGGCAGACCAGGCATATCATCAGTCCTTCGGCCAAAAGCGCGTAGGGGAACTGCGGGTAGAAGTGCAGGAACAGGGCCACTGCAAGGCAGGACAGCAACTGGAACAGGACCAGCCAGACGTGCCATCCGGTGACGCGCATCTGCCGCGGGTCCACCTTGCAGAAGGTGGCGAAGAGCATAATGAACAAGACGGTGGGCATCAGTACTTCGGCCGTTTGCAAGGCCGCAGGCTTTATCGGGCCGAGCAACGGCAGGAAGTGGAAAGCCAGGAAGCCTATCACGCCGCAAGCCATTCCGACAGGCAGCGTCCAGTTTTTCAACAATCTAACTAAGGGATTCATCTTCACTCCTTTCTTTTTCTCTGCCGGCAAAATTATGGCAAAGCGCCAGAAAGGGGCATACACAGATTACTGATAATCCGACCAATTCCGACCATACGATGAGTAGCCTGCGGGACTCGCCAACTAATTTTACGGAAACTCTTACCGATTTTACAGAAAAACAACAGCACCGCTCCCCAAATTCTCCGTTTTCGCTACCTTTGGAGAGTCAACCCCAAAAGTAAAAGCCATGAGCGAAATACTAGACTTGAAGACGGTGCATGACTACAATGTTTTTCTCGGACTGGAAACACAGAATCCGCTGGTAGGCTTCGTGGATTTCTCCAAAGTGGAAGTGCTCCACCACCGCCGCAAATGTTTCAACTTCTACGGCATCTTTCTAAAAGAAAAAATACACGGACCGCTGGTCTACGGACGCAGCAAATACGATTACCAGGAGGGGACACTCGTATTCGTGGCGCCGGGACAAGTGGCGGGAATCGACGACGACGGCACGACGCGCCACCCGCAAGGCTACGCCTTGTTCTTCCACCCGGACCTTATCCGGGGCACGTCGTTAGCCCGCAAGATGAAGGAATACACTTTCTTTTCCTACGAAGTAAACGAAGCGCTGCACATGTCCGAACGCGAGCGCCAGACCGTATTCAACTGTTTCGGCGAAATAGAAGAGGAGCTTCAGCATACTATCGACAAGCACAGCCGCAACATCATCGTCTCCAACATCGAGGTGCTGCTCAACCACTGTCTGCGCTTCTATGACCGCCAGTTCACCACGCGGGCCACACTCAACACCGACGTGCTGTCACGCTTCGAGGCGTTGCTCGGCGATTACTTCGACTCCGAAAAGCCCGTAAAACTGGGGCTTCCCTCCGTATCCTGGTGTGCAGACCAGCTCCATTTCTCCGCCAACTATTTCGGAGACTTGGTAAAGAAACAGACCGGGAAGTCAGCCATCGAGTACATCCATCTCGCCGTCATAGGAAAGGTGAAGGACCGCTTACTCGAAACGGACAAGACAGTCAGCGAAATTGCCTACGAAGTAGGTTTCCAGTACCCGCACCACTTAAGCCGGCTGTTCAAAAAGGTGGCCGGCTGCACGCCCAACGAATACCGCCTGCGCGAACGGATTGTGTAGGCCCGACACCGGACAGCCGGTGCCGGGCACATATTCCTGCGATGGGAAATCCTCACCGCATCCGCTTCGCGATGCTTGCCATCCGGCTACGCACTGCCGCCGGCCTTCGCCGCCCACAGCTTAAAAACGGAAGTTCACGCCTCCCATCACCGTGGCCCGCGGCATGGGGTAGCCGGCGTTGATTTCATATTTCTGCGCCAGGAGGTTTTCTCCGCGTGCCCAGATGTCGAGCCACTTGCTTACGCGGAAAGAACCGCGCAAGTTCCACAAGACGAAATTCTCCTGCTGCGGATTGTCGCCGACGGCGGTGTACAGGCCGGCGATGTATTGCAGTCCGGTGGAAACGTTCCAGCGCCCTTTGGAGAAGTTTGCTCCGGCATAGAGCTTATGTTCCGGCGCCGCAATGACCGGATGCTCCATGTGCAGGAAGCTGTAGTTGCCGTCCACCGACCAGGCTTCATTGATGCACCAGGCAGCCTGTAGCTCCACGCCGGCATTCTCTATCGTGCCGGTGTTTTGGTTAAGCATCCCGCTGCCGCCGGGATTGGGCAAGGTGACTATCAGGTTCTTGCCGTCTATGAAAAACACGTTGACACCGTAGTTCAGCCGTCCGCTCAACAGGGTCTGCGAAAAGGCGACCTCGTAGTTCCACATCGACTCCGGTTGCAAATCCGGATTCTGGGGAGGGAACATATACATCTCCCGCAAGATTGGATAGCGGAAGCCTTTGGCTGCCGAGGCCTTCAGTTCTATGGCATGCGGCAAGTGGAAGGCGAGCCCCGCCTGCGGGACCCACTCCGTGCCGACCCGTGAGTGGTGGTCGGCGCGCAGCCCGGCGTTCAGTGTCAGCCAGTGGCCCAAGTCCTGACGGAAGTCCACATAGCCGGCCACCTCGTCCTCGTGCTTGTCCACCAGGTCCCTGCGTGTTCCGGCATTTTCCCCGGCCACATAGTCCGTCCAGGCCCGGCCGCCGTAACGGAACCAGTCTATGCCGAGCGTAATGCGGTTGCCCGTAAAGAACTGCGTGCTCTGATAGAGCGACACGCCCATCATATTGTCACGCGATTTGAAGCGGCCGTCCTGCGACGTCTCGCCCTCACTGGGCGTGTAGCCGTCGTTAATCCAATGCTTGCCCCAATTGTAGAAAAAGCTCAGCGCGCCCGAAGTTTTCCCGTACCGGTTACTGAGGGCCACGGAGGTCACACCCCTTGTGATGCGCTGATCGCCGTCCACCAACGGGGCAGTGACCGGCCCGGGGTAGGAAGCGTTGAAGTGCGTCACGTTCACATCGGCATACACGTTCCAATGGTCCGTCACGTCGTAGCCCAACTTGGCGTAACCGCCGTACTGCTCAAAGCCCATGTCGGCACGGTGTCCGTCCGTGCGGTTATACGAACCGCTCACCACGCTGCTGAACCTTCCTTTCCTGACGCGGTTGGTCAGCTCCGTCTCCACAGTGTTATACGAGCCGTAGCCTGCGCGCAGGTTCGTGCGCACGCCGTCTTCGTGCATCTTGCGGGTAACGATGTTGATGACACCACCCATAGCGTTCGAACCGTAGAGCACAGAGGCCGGACCGCGAAGCACTTCCACACGGTCGGCCAGGAATGACTGGTAACTGTCGGAAATAGGGTGGCCGAATATGCCGGCATACTGCGGATGCCCGTCCACAAGTACCATCAGGCGCGCGCTTCCGCCGCTCAGTCCGCGCAGGGAGATTCCTCCCGCGGCGCCGTCGGAAACGCCGTAGCCCATCACGCCACGCTCCGTGACGAAAAGGCCCGGCACCTGTTCGGAGAGCACAGGCAGGAGCGACGGTTGCTGGCTTTGCTCGATGGTCAGACGGTCCACCACCGACACGGTTTGCGACAAATGCCGGACGTCGGTCGCGTTGCGCGTCCCGGTGACTACGGCTTCGCCCAACGGTATGTTGCGCGCGGTGCTGTCGCCCACGGTTTGCGCCCGTAATGTTCCGGCAGGCATCAGGCAGACTGCCAACAAGCTGGACAGGGTAATCATTCTCATGACAGGTTTCGTTTTTTAGCTGGTTTGTCGTTCTTGCTTATATTAATTATGGTGTGGGGAGCGGGCAAGGAAATGCGCCCGCCTTTACGGCTGCAAAAATAAGCACATTACGCCAACGGCAGACTACCCAAAATACGGGAGGAGATACCTATATCCCTTTTTCTGCCCGCACTGGCCTGGCATACGGAAACAGACAGGCACCGGCTTTCCCGTCTTGGACTTTTTTGTTTAATTTTGTCCCCTGAACCCCTCCCCGCCTGCGCGCCGGCAGCCAAGCCGTGAGCCTGGGCGGGTACGTAACGACCATGACATGCCCATGAAACTTTGCTTCATCTTTTTGCTGGCCCTTTGCGGCTGGACGCAGGCCCGGACGCAAGAGGCCGCTCCCGTGCTGTTGCCCGTGCCTCAACGTCTGTCCTATACGCCGGAGCGTTTCGTTCTGGACCATGTACGGGTGGAAGGCCATGCCGGACGGGACGACTGGGAAGCCTGGCTGCGCGAGGAGGGCGTAAGCCCGGAACCGCAGGGCAAAGGGCGCGTGCTCCGGCTGGAACTGGCGGACACGCTGCCCGGTATTCCGCTGAACACGGCGGAAGCCTACCTGCTCCACGTGACGGCCGACAGTCTTTGCGTGACGGCGGCTACGCCGACCGGGCTTTACCGGGCCTTGCAGACGGTCCGGCAGCTCACGCTTTCCGACAGTCCGGGCCGCCGCTGGGTGGCCGGCTGCCGCGTCGCGGACTGGCCCGCCTTCCGCGTCCGCGGATTCATGCACGACGCGGGCCGCTCCTACATCCCTCTCGATGAGCTGAAAAGGGAGATTGCCTTGCTCAGCCGCTTCAAGGTCAACGTTTTCCACTGGCACCTGACGGAGAATCAGGCCTGGAGGCTGGAAAGCAGAATCTACCCCCAGCTCAACGACAGCGCCAACATGACCCGCATGCCCGGCCGCTACTACACGATAGCCGAGGCCCGCGAACTGGCCGACTTCTGCCGTCGCCACCACGTGCTGCTCATTCCCGAAATCGACGTGCCCGGCCACAGCGCCGCCTTCGAGCGTACTTTCGGCTTTCCCATGCAAAGCCCCGAGGGCGAAAGCGTCCTGCGGCAACTGCTCGCCGAAGCCTGCGCCACCTTCGACGTGCCCTTCCTGCACCTGGGCACAGACGAGGCCGCCTTCACCCGCCCGGGCTTCGTGCCCCGCATGGTGGCTTTCGTCCGGGCACAAGGGAAAAATGTCATCTCCTGGAATCCCGGCTGGAACTACCGGCCGGGCGAAATCGACATGACCCAGCTCTGGAGCTACCGCGGCAAAGCCCAGCCCGGCATCCCCGCCATCGACTGCCGCTTCCACTATGCGAACCACTACGACGTCTTTGCCGACCTCGTGGCGCTCTACAACAGTAAAGTCTACGGGGCGGAGGAGGGAAGCCCCGACCTGGCCGGGGCCATCCTGGCCTTTTGGAACGACCGCTACGTGCCGGGCACGGACCGCATCCTCTCCGAAAACAATTTCTACGCCAACATGCTGGCCCTGGCGGAACGGACGTGGCGCGGCGGCGGGACGGCCTACTTCGACGGCAACGGCACGCTGCTGCGCGACACGGCCTCGCAGGAATTCCGCGGCTTCCGCGACTTCGAATCGCGGCTGTTGCGGCTGAAGCGCCGCTACTTTTCCGGCCTGCCCTTCCCCTACGTCCGCCAGACACAAATACGCTGGCGCGTGACAGACCCGTTCCCCAACGGCGGCGACCTTGCCCGCCGCTTCCCGCCCGAAGAGCGCGACGACACCTGCTACGCCTACGAGGGACGCACCTATGGCAGCCGCACCGTTTGCGGTGCGGGCGTCTACCTGCGCCACGTATGGGGCGGACTGGTCCCCGGACTTTTCGCACATCCCGAGGAAAACCACACCGCCTATGCCACCACGTGGGTTCATTCGCCCACGGAGCAGACGGCCGGACTGGTACTCGAGTTCCAGAATTACAGCCGCTCGGAAAGCGACCTGCCGCCACAGCCGGGGACGTGGGACTACAAGGGCAGCCGCGCCTGGCTGAACGGAGCGGAAATCATGCCGCCCGCATGGACCGGCACACACCGCAAACGCTCGAACGAGACGCCGCTCGGCAACGAGAACTGGACGTCGCGGCCGCCCGTCCGCGTGCGGCTGCACAAGGGATGGAACAAGCTGTTCCTGAAATTGCCCGTCGGCCGCTTCCAGACGCCCGAAGTGCGCCTGGTGAAATGGATGTTCACCGCCGTATTCGTCACCCCCGACGGCCGCGACGCGCTGGAAGGTCTGACCTACTCGCCCGACGCTCCCGCTGCGGCGGACTGACCCCCGGCAGCGCGGCCCGTCCGCGCGTGAACACCGCCACAGGGCTAAGGCCCGCCGCCACGGGGATAATCCTCGTCGCAACGGGCCTTAGCCCCGTATGCGCCCCGCCACTCCGGGCCTGAAAAAGGTCTTACCCGGAAATCCGCCTGTCTGTTTTGGATTATTCACAAAAAGGGGCCGCTACCGTCGGCACAATCTGCGTAACTTTGCAAACCGCTGGCGCACGCCGCAGCCATTGCCGCGGCCACGCAGCCGCCCTCTCCGCCCATGCGTTTCCACACCTCCCTGAAAGTCGCTTCCGGTTATGTCCTGCTGGCCTTGGTGCTGGCCGGCACAGTGGGCTACATCTACCGCCAGACACGCTCGCTGGCCGACGTCTCGGCGGCGGAAACGGCCATCGTACACCGCCGCCAGGCCGCCACCCACCTGGTGAGCCGGCTTTTCATAGCCGAGAACCTGAGCCAGACGGCAAGCCTGGGCGGCAAAGGGGCTCACGGGAAATATGCCGCGGCGGTGGACAGCGTACTGGCGGCGGCCGACAGCCTCGACGCCATGCTGGCCGACACGCTCCAGCACGCGCGCCTCGACACCCTGCGCCGCCTGGTGGTGGACAAAATGGAGTGTACGGCACGCCTGCTCGCCGTCCGTTCGGACCGGCCGCTCGCCGCGGCATACCAACAGCGCATAGACGCCTTGCGTGCCGGCCTCGACTCGGTGCTGGTCCACCCCGCCGTGCAGCAACGCGTGGTCGAGGTGCAGCGCTCATACACGGTGGAACGGACCAGCCGGAACTTTTTCCGGCGGCTGGGCGACGTGTTCCGCCGCCCACGCACCGACACGACCGAAGTGAAGCAGAACGAACAGGTACACTCCGCCGACACGCTGGTCCAGGACATCAACGTGGCCGACTCCGTGGCCGCCGCGCTGGCAGACATCCACCGCGACGCCGCCCGCCGCGAGGCGGCCAGCCACAGCAGGGCCAAGGCACGCGAAGAGGCGGTGCGCGCCGTCGGAGCGGAACTTTCACGACGCATCGGCGAACTCCTGCGCGCCATCGAGACCGAAGAGGCGCTCTGGATGGACGAAGCGCTACGATACGAAACGGCCGCGCGGCGCCGTGCCGTATGGACCGTCGGCGGACTCGCGGCCGTCGCAGCCGTCCTGGCGCTGGGACTGACTTGCTGGGTGTGGCGCGACATACGCCGCGCCGCGCGTTACCGCGCCGCACTGGAAGAGGCCAAGCAACAGGCCGAACAACTGTTGGAGCAACGCGAACAACTGATGCTGACCGTCACACACGACATCAAAGCCCCGGTCTCGTCCATATTGGGCTACCTGGAACTGCTCCGCTCCGGAGCGGACGGGCAACAGGCCGCACGCTACGTGGGCTACATGCAGGGGGCAGCGGACCATCTGCTACACCTCGTCACCGCCCTGCTCGACTTCCACCGCCTGGATGCCGGAAAGATGGACGTACACACCGGGCGCTTCGACCCGGGCCGCCTCTTCGTGGAAACGGTCGAGGCCTTGCGCCCCATAGCCGAAAAGAAAGGGCTGGAACTGCGCGCCGAAGTGGACATATCGGTATGCCGCACGTGTGCGGGCGATGCCTTCCGCCTGCGGCAGATTGCAGAGAACCTGCTGACCAATGCCTTGAAATTCACAGCTGAAGGAAGCATCACGCTGCGCGCCTCCTGGGCGGATGGCACTCTGACTTTCAGCGTAAAGGACACGGGCTGCGGCATGACGCTCGTAGAACAGCGCCGCATCTTCGACGCCTTCACGCGGCTGTCCAGCGCACAAGGCCAGGAAGGCGTAGGCCTCGGACTGGCCATCACGAAGAAGCTGGTAGACCTTCTGGGCGGCAAACTCGAAGTAGCCAGCGAGCGCGGACAGGGAAGCACCTTCACAGTAGCGCTGCCGCTGGAGGAAACCGAGGACGCACCGGAAACCGGCGGGGAAGAGAAGGACAGCCCCGCCCCGGCCGGCCGGCGCGTGCTGCTCATAGACGACGACCGCCTGCAACTGCGCCTGACGGTGGAGATGCTGGACCGCCTGTCCGGAGGAAAAGGCCGCGTCGTGGCCTGCACCCAGCCCGAGGAGCTCTTCGACCGGCTGCGGGAAGAGACGTTCGACGTGGTGCTGACGGACATACAGATGCCCGCAATGGGCGGATTCGACCTGTTGCGGCAGCTACGCGCCTCCGGCGGGAAAGCTACGCAAATACCCGTCGTGGCCGTGACGGCGCGCAGCGACATGACGGAAGAAGCCCTGCGCGAAGCAGGGTTTGCGGCCTGCCTGCACAAGCCGTTCAACCTGCACGAGCTGGCCGGCGCGCTGGCCCGGGCGGGAGCGGGAGAGACCGGCACGCCGCCCCAGCCCGCCGCGGGGCGGGAAGAGACGGGAGCAGAGACCAACCCGTTTGCCGCGCTGACAGCCTTCGCAGACGGCGACGCGGCAGCCGGAGAGGAGATACTCCGCACATTCCGCGACGAGACGGCCCGCCACAGCGAGTCTTTCGCCGCAGCGATGGCGGCGAAAGACAAAGCGGAAATCTGCCGGCTGGCCCACAAGATACTGCCGGCATTCACGCTGATAGGCGCCGCCGCGGCGGCAGACATGCGGCTACTCGAAGCACGGCGCGCCGAAACCGCATGGACACCGGCAGACGACGCCCCGGCAGCGCGCGTGGCCACAGCCCTGCGCCAGACGCTGCGGCAGCTGGACGAGCGCCTCGGCAGACAGGACTACGCCCACACAAAGACAGAATGACAGACTTTACAGAAAGAACTTACGTATGCCTCACTTATTAATCGTAGAAGACGACTTGACATTTTCCCTCATGCTCAAGACGTGGCTAAGCAAGCAAGGTTTCGCGGTAGAAACAGCCAGCAGCGTGCGGTCAGCGGTGAGGTTGCTGTTGGAACACGGACCGTTCGGACTTGTACTTTCAGACTTGCGGCTGCCGGACCACGACGGCCTGTATCTCCTGGAATGGATGCGCGGGAAAGGCATCCTTACGCCCATGATTATCATGACGGGCTACGCCGAAGTGCAGAACGCCGTAGAAGCCATGAAACGCGGGGCAAGCGATTACATAGCCAAGCCGGTGCACCACGACATCCTGCTCCATAAAATCCAGGAAGCCCTGTCGAAAGCCACACCGGAGGCCGCGTCCACGACGAAGCAGGAGCCCCAGCCGCCGGCACCGTCCACGAGCCACCTGGAAGGGCGCAGCCCGGCCGCCCGCCAGCTGTATGGCTACGTAGCCTTGGTGGCGCCCACGCCCATGTCGGTGCTGATCACCGGGGCAAGCGGCACGGGAAAAGAATACGTAGCCCGGCGCATCCACGAGCTGAGCAAACGGGCCGGCCGGCCGTTCGTGGCCATAGACTGCGGGGCCATGACCAAAGAACTGGCGGCCTCGGAATTTTTCGGACACGTAAAGGGCGCGTTCACCGGAGCGGCCAGCGACAAAACGGGGGCCTTCGAGGAAGCCAACGGCGGCACGCTTTTCCTGGACGAAGTGGGCAACCTGAGCTACGAGGTGCAGGTACAGCTTCTGCGCGCCTTGCAGGAACGGCGCATACGGCCGGTCGGAGGGACAAAGGAGACCGCTGTGGACATCCGGCTGGTGTGCGCGACAAATGAAGATTTGCCGGCAGCCATTGCCCGCGGGGAGTTCCGCGAAGACTTGTATCACCGGATCAATGAGTTTACGCTGCAAATGCCCCTGCTCCGCGAACGGAAGGAAGACATTCTGCTGTTTGCCGACTTCTTCCTGCAACAGGCCAACAAGGAGCTGGAACGTCAGGTAAGGGGATTCGACGAACGGGCCAGAGAGGCGATGGCGCACTATGCCTGGCCGGGCAACCTGCGCGAAATGAAAAACCTGGTGAAAAGGGCGACCTTGCTGGCCCAAGGCGACTACATCCGCCTGGAAGACTTGGGGACGGGACTTGCTGCCCCGCAGCAGGACACACTCCTACCCTTGCACGACGGGCACACGGAACAGGAACGCATCCGCCAGGCCCTCCAGGCAACAGGAGGCAACAAGAGCCGGGCCGCAGCCTTGCTCGGCGTGGACCGAAAGACCCTTTACAATAAACTCAAACTCTATGGCATAGGAGGACAATAGGCTTTCCACACCCGACTTGTGGAAAAATTCCACAACAATTCCACACTTCCACAGCTCGCGGCCCACTGCGCACTTTTTATATCGCACTGTTTTTCAGCATATTGACTTCTCACACAAAGTTTGGCACGGTGATTGCGCCTATTATAGGCAGAACGACAAACAAAGTAAGAAACCAATAAAATAGAGAAGTTATGAAAAAGTTTGCAGTAGCAGCCGTTTTGGCATTAGGATTTGGTTCAATGAGCGGTGCCTTTATGCCGGTAGGCCCTGTACAGGCTCAGTCTGGACTGAATGACACCGTAACAACGGATACCGTAACAGTGCCGGACAGTGTGCCCGCCCTGAACGACACGGTGACGACAGACACCGCCAAGACGGTAAAGCCGGCTTTCGCACTGAATGATACAATAGTTCAAGATACGGTAAAAGCTTGACTGTGCGTTCCGCGGACATAGGTGGATAAAATTTAGGAACGCAACTGCCCGGCGGGCGGAGCATCACCATCGCTCCAAAAGCCGGGCAGTGGTTTTTCGCCCGGACACCGCACGGTGAACGGCGGAACAGATTCCAGGCAGACGGGCATGCAGGCCCGGGATGCGGTACATACCGTACAGGAACAGAACGGGGTCAATGTTTATAAAAATCTTCTTGTCAGTGTTCCATCCTTTGACTCCGGCCCTTGTTTCCCAGACTTATGCACGGCAGCCTGCCGGCCGGCAACGACAGCCCCCGCTCAGGAATATAAGTGAAAAGCCTCCCCGACTGCAAGGCCGGGGAGGCTTTTTTCGGTTAAGACAGAAACTGCCTTGCCGATTATTCGCCCGGGGCAATAGCGCCGGAGGGGCAAACGTCGGCACAAGTGCCGCAATCCACGCACACGTTCGGGTCGATAGAATACTTCTCGCCCTCAGAAATAGCGCCGGAGGGGCATTCGTCGATACATGTGCCGCAGGCAATGCAGTCGTCACTAATTACGTAAGCCATAATAGAAAATTTTTAATTGTTATTAATCCGTTAGTCTGTTCAATGTCGGGGGCAAAGATACGTATTTCTCCCAAACAGGAAAAAGAAAAAGCGCTTTTTTATTTTGTCTTTCGCCCGGGTTGGCGTAACTTTGCCTATTGAATTTTTTACATTTAAGAGAGACTGCACATGAAGATTTCCGAGCTGCTGGCTGAAGGCGGGAGTACGGCTTTCTCCTTTGAAGTATTGCCCCCGCTGAAAGGGAACGGCATAGAAGGACTGAAACGCACGATTGACCGGCTCAGGGAGTTCAATCCGAAATACATCAACATCACTACACACCGCTCGGAGTACGTTTATCGCGATTTGGGCAACGGACAGGTGAAACGCCTGCGCCTGCGCCGCCGCCCCGGAACAGTGGCGGTGGCCGCAGTCATCCAGCGCGATTACGGCATTCCGGTAGTACCGCACGTCCTGTGTTCGGGCTTCACGCGCGAGGAAACGGAATATATGTTGCTCGACTTACAGTTCCTCGGCATAGAGAACCTGCTCCTGCTGCGCGGAGACAAGGCCCGGGAGGACCGGGCATTCCGCCCCACCCCCGACGGCTACTCGCATACGACAGAGCTCCAGGAGCAGGTAAACGCCTTCAACTCAGGATATTTTGTAGACGGCTCACCCATCCAGGTACCGGGCACGAAGTTTTGCTACGGCGTGGCCTGCTACCCGGAGAAACACGAAGAAAGCCCCAATCTGGACATGGATTTCAGCTGGTTCAAGCGCAAAGTGGAATGCGGCGCGGAATACGGCGTGACGCAACTCTTCTACGACAATGCGGCATACTTCCGCTACGTGGAGAAAGCAAGGGCCGAAGGCATCACCGTCCCCATCATACCGGGAATAAAGCCGCTCACGAAGCTCTCCCAGTTGTCCACAGTCCCCAAGACTTTCCACTGCGACCTTCCGCAAGAATTGGCCACGGAAGTCTTAAAATGCAAGACTGACGCGGAAGTACAGGCCGTAGGCATAGAATGGGGCGTGAAACAATGCAAGGAACTCATCGCCTATGGCGTCCCGAGCATTCATTTCTACTCCATGTCGGCAGCCGACAGCATTGCCGAGATTGCCCGGCAAATTTATTGAACGTGACAGATACACACGATGCGTTACGACCAAGTCGTCGGACAGGACGAAATCAAGACCCGCCTGCGCCGCCAGCCGGAAGGCGGACATGTGCCCCACGCCCAGCTCTTCGCCGGCCCTTCGGGCTGCGGAAAGCTCCCGATGGCATTGGCCTATGCCTCGGCCTTGTTGTGCCAAAGACCTGCGGACGGTGAAGCATGCGGGCAATGCGCCTCGTGCCGCATGCTGGCCCGATGGGCACACCCGGACCTCCACTTCGTTTTCCCCGTCGTCAAGCGCAAAGGGCAAAGCGGAGAAGCGACCAGCGACCAATACCTGGCCGAATGGCGCGAGCAACTGGCCGAATCCGTTTACTTCGACCGCCTCGAATGGCTGTCGCGCATCCACGTTGAAAACCAGCAGTCGCTCATCGGCGTCGGCGAGAGCGACCAGATTCTGCGCAAGCTCAGCCTCAAATCGTCGCAAGGCGGCTACAAGGTAATGATCATCTGGCTACCGGAACAGATGAACGTGGCGGCAGCCAACAAGTTGCTGAAAATCCTGGAAGAGCCGCCGGCCGAAACGGTCTTCCTCCTCGTCTCCGACCAGCCGGAGCGCCTGCTCCCGACAATCCTGAGCCGGGCACAACGCATCGACTTCCGGCCGCTCACACAACACGAGCTGGAAGCCGCACTGACGGAGCGGAACGGCCTGCAGGAGGCCGACGCACGAGCCGTCGCACGCCTCTGCGAGGGAAGCTACACGCGGGCCCTGGCGCAGCTTCGCGTGGACCAGGATTCAGCCATGTTCTTCGATATGTTCGTACTGCTCATGCGTTTGAGCTACATGCGCAAAATCAAGGACATGCACGAATGGGCCGAACGCGTGGCCGACTGGGGGCGCGAACGGCAAAAGCACTTTCTGGACTACTGCCAGCGCATGGTCCGGGAAAATTTCATATACAATTTCCAACGCCCCGAGCTGAACTACATGAGCCGGCAGGAAGCAGACTTCGCCGTCCGTTTCGCCCGTTTCATCAACGAGCGCAACGTCATCGGCATCATGGACGAACTGTCGCAAGCACAACGCGACATCGAGCAAAACGTGAACCCCCGCATGGTGTTTTTCGATTTCGCACTCAAAATGATTGTCCTGCTGCTCCGCTGACCTGCCCACGCCGGGGAAACACCTACCGTTTATTTTTATACACAAGAAGAAAGATCCATGATTGACCATAACAAACCAGAACGCCCGCTCCTGCTCACGTGCCGCCCCACCTATGGGACAGAACGCGGGTTCCGCATCGCCGGCCAGCTGCGCGGCCTCTCCGCGCGCGGATGCGGACGGCAGGACAAACAGCTCAACACTTACGACTACATGGCCGACATACCGGGAAACAGCGAACAGACCGACCTCGTGGAGGTACAGTTCAAAAACACCCGGAAAGGCTACTACCGGAACGAGAACCGCATAGACCTCGTCAAAGGCGACATGGTCGCCGTAGAAGCCTCGCCGGGCCACGACATCGGCACGGTCACACTCACAGGACGCCTCGTCCTGCTCCAGATGAAAAAGGCCTACCTCAAGCCCGGAACCGAAATCAAACGCATTTACCGCAAAGCGCGCGCCTCAGACTTAGAAAAATACGAAGAAGCCAAAAGCAGGGAGCAAGACACCATGATCCGCTCGCGCCAGATAGCCAAAAGCCTGGACCTGAAAATGAAGATAGGCGACGTGGAATACCAGGGAGACGGCAACAAGGCCATCTTCTACTATATTGCCGATGCCCGGGTCGACTTCCGGAAACTGATCAAGGTCCTGGCCGAGACCTTCCGCGTGCGCATAGAAATGCGCCAGATCGGTGCCCGGCAAGAGGCTGGACGCATCGGCGGTATCGGGCCATGCGGCAGAGAACTTTGCTGCGCCACATGGATGAAAAATTTCAACTCCGTGTCCACCGGGGCCGCACGTTTCCAAGACATTTCGCCCAACCCACAAAAACTGGCCGGACAATGCGCCAAGCTGAAATGCTGCCTGAACTACGAGGCCGACACTTACGTAGAGGCCTTCCGCAAACTGCCCAGCAAGGAGATACAACTGGAGACGGCCGACGCCACCTATTTCTTCTTCAAAGCCGACATCCTCTCCGGAATGGTCACTTACAGCACGGACAAACGGCTGGCAGCCAATGCCGTCACCATCCCGGCAGCCAGAGCCTTCGAAATCATCCAACTGAACAAAGAAGGAAAGAAGCCCGCCGCACTCGACGAGACCAAGCCCCAGCACAGCGTACGCCCCGTCGACCTGGCCGAACAGGACGACCTGACCCGCTTCGACAAGGCCAAACGCCGGCGTGGGAACAAACGCCGCAACGGACGACAGGGGAAAGAAAACAAAAACCAGGCCAACAACACACAGGGACGGAAAGAAGGTGAACGGAAAGAGGCGAAAAAAAGCGGGGAATAAGCGGCACTCCGGCCATAGCTGCGCCGCCATATTCCAACCGGGCCAGCCATACGTCCGGGCATTCATCGTCGCCGCGGCTTTGCTGTTGTCCGGATGCGGGCAACGCCGCTACGCCGTTACGCAGCACCAATGCGGCCCCGAAGGATGGGAAAGCGGCGACACCCTCGTGCTGGCGGCCGACACCCTGCCCGCGGCAGGCGACTATTGCCTGCGCTTCGGCCTGCGCACCTCGGCCACCAGGCCCTACCCCTACCGCTCCTTAGCACTGGGAGTACGCATTGAGACCCCCGACACGGCCTGGACCGACACCCTCGTCTGCCAGCTCGCCTCGGAACTGGGCGATATACTCGGCGGCGGCGTTTCGCGCTATCAGTACGAACTGACCGTCGACACCCTCCACCTGGAAGCCCGCCCCGGACTGCACGCCCGCTTCTACCACCTGATGCGCCGCGACCCGCTCTACGGAATCGTCGACCTAGGGGCCTCGCTCCTTCCCTTAGCCCCGTAAAAACCGCGCCTATGCCCATCAACAAAGAAACTACGGGCAGAGAAACAGACAATTAAAAGTAGAGCAGATAATGCCGGATAACCGATTGGAGGATGTGTAGAAACATCCTCACATTTTATGAAATCTTTTGAAGATCATCCCAACTACTCAAATAACCACTGTCCTTGTTCAGACATAACTTTATTTTCCCAGTATTGCCAAAGGAATTCTTACTTATTATGATTTCAAACAGATTATGCAAATCATTTCCATATTCATCGCAAAGCACTCCGAAGTACTCAGGTCTGTGAACCATCAGTACGACGTCGGCAAGTTCCTCTATGGCACAAGAACCCCGCAAGTCTGACAGTTGAGGCGTTTTCCCGTCTACCCCCTCACGGTGTTCCAGATTACGGTTAAGCTCTGATATTGCAATGACTGTTATCTGCAATTCGACAGCCAATTTCTTCAACAGGAAGCAAACTTTCCCGATAGTGTCGCCGTCGGAAAAGCCATCATTATAGGCAATGAACTGGAGATAATCCAAATAGACTATTTTTATATTGTTTTGTTGGATAAAATATTTGAGTTCGTCTATAAGTATGTCTGCTGTCAAATCTTGATTGAAATATAAGAAAAAAGGTGATGATGTTAATTTAGAGACAGGGGAATTCTCAATATCACGTTGTGATAATGATGAATCATTTGAAGCACTGCTGACAATGGACAATGCCCTTGACAAAAGTTGCTGCTCATTCAAGCAAGTTGAAATATAAGCCACAGGGACACCGTCAATTGCCTCTTTGACAGCCATATTAAGAGCAAAAGTCGTTTTCCCCATCGCCGGACGGCCTCCCACAATGACCAATTCTCCTGGGAAGAATCCTCCAACGCTTTCATCTATCTGCTTAAAACCTGTGGAAGTCGTGTATGAATAAGAATCTTCGTTCTTATCCTCTTCATGAATACTTTTCAAAAGTTGTGCTACATGCTTGATTTTATTCATAAAAACTAAATTACGCTAATGATGAAATGATTTAAACTTATCTCATTTTCTTAAAACCGCATCAAGATGTTAAAGCACAGCGTACAAATTGGATTATTCCTTATATTATGGGTGACCGAACTCATATATAGTGAAAGTGCTATATACACTGTGCTCGACAAAGATACGATAAAAAATGAAATATTGCCACATCTTTCCAAAGCAAAATGTGGTTATGTCAATCAAAGTTGTCTCATAGAGGTGAAACGTCATCTTATACAAGTTGAAGGCCGGTTGCCAATGGGCGTTTCTTCCTGTTGAAGCCCTGTTTAGCGGCAAGGTACAGATCCATGGTGGCGTGTATTACCATTACAACAAATGGAGCAAGTCTGGCGGAGTGGAAATCCATGTGGGGCAGGTTGCTTGACAAACATCGCCATGAGTTGGACATGTCCAGCGTGGATTTGGACGGAAGCCACACAGCAACACTCCGTGGCGGTGAAGAATCGGATACCATGGTCGGAAGAGATGGAAGACGACCGACGCACTCTACATGACAGGCAGGGACTCCAGATAGCGATGCCCTCTCCGAAATCTGGTGAACACCATAATGTACATGACATAAAAAAATCTTCGATGACATGCTCAACAACCTTGAGAAATCCCATATTCTGGTTGATGGCCTCTTCCTCAATGCCGGTGCCGGATTCGATTGCGATGTTTTACGTGGTGCCCTGCGTGAAAAAGAGATCATCGCAAACATCTGCATCAATTCAATAAACGGAGAAGAAGTGCCGATGACATCTTTGTCGATGATGAACTGTATGCCGAAAGGTTTTCCATCGAACGAACCAAAGCTTGGATGGACAGTTTCGGGACACTACTAAACCGATTCGACACTACTGTTTCAGTTGAATATCTTAGAAATACTTGGTATTTGCTGTATTGTTACTAAAGAAAAATTCACGAAAACAAAAAGTTTAAATCACTTCATTGTATAAACACTCATCATGATTGCTGCAAATAAAAAATTTTGTGGTAATATGGCAAATCGAAGAACTTGTTTAGGAAATCGAGTACTACCTGTCTGTGACAGTTATACAGAAGTAGCTGAAACGCATCGCAACATCGGCCCCATCTTAATCTGAAAGTCTCTGATGGCTGCCGTGTGTATCAGAGAGACGTATGATTTTCATTATTAAATTTTAATCCGATCTTTGATATCGTAAGGAAAAAGATATATTCGCTGGACTTCTATCTCTGTATCCATTTCTTCAATACTATTGCTTAATCTCACAAGAGGCCGGACTATCACTGCGTCCCAATACCAATCCTGATACTCGCGGATATAATCTTCGAAAGAAGCATGGGATCTCTGTTGGTCATGCTCAAATTGAGTCTTTATAAAATCTTCGGTGATGGAGCCTATTACCTGACATGGGACAATAGCTCTATATATGGGATAAATGGCGGCATAAGCCAAGTCCCCATTCTTAAACCCGATACATTCCTGATAATGGCCATCTTTCTGTTTATGGCCGCCATAGTTATATTCCGAACAAATAGTGAAATCTGGAGTGTAAATCACGTAGGACAATGGCGCCATATCCTCGTTCTCCTCTATTGCGTAAGCCAGAGTCCTAGATGGAGCGTATACGACATGACGCAAGGCAAACTCAGCGTCTTTACGATTATAAAATTCTCCGATACATTTCTGATCAATTGACCACCATGGCATATTTTCTGGATTATCAACCGTCTCAAATCCTTCCGGCTTTTTGCAGGCTATTATGTTTGCTACAATATTGTCATCTCCCAGGTCGCGGATAGGAGCGAAGGTATCTCCGTCATTCAGAAGCAACACAGGCCATCTATCGCCGAATTGGTCTGCGAAAGCTGAAGGATTTTCAGTATGAATGGGGATAATAGCGTTAGGGCTAAGTAAAGAGATGAGATTTTCAAGGCTCTGCATATCGCAATGTCCGCTGGTGTGCAGATACTCATAGCCGCACCCTATAGAGTGGGCGAGAACAGGATTATAGGCGGATTTAGATGCATCGACATATCCGTTCCACATGGATAGAAATGTCCTTTTGCCGGCAGACGGCAATTGACTTATCTGTTTGTCAAATCGGTCATTTGCGCGAGCTATCAACACATATCCACGATCTGCCAATAAATGCTTGAATTTTTCTGTTATCCGAAAATTGCTTCCGTCTTGTTGAAGCACAATCGGCTCTCGACCTTCGATGTAGTTATAAAGTCTTGATTTGCCCCAAATGCGGTCACGTCCGGCCACAATATCCATCATTTCCTTCTGATAGGCATCTACATAGAAAGGTCGATTGGCTCGCATGGCAGCATGGTACAATGCAAAAAGCCGGTCAATATTGGTTGAGGATAAATACACGACATTGTATTTGGAATCACGAAATGCGTCCTCGAACTTACGTTGAAGTTCATGTTCAGGCAATGCTGTGGCATCGGGATGATTGACATTCGTGGCCTCGCACACCATATAATTAACTTTCCCGATAAAATTCTCAATCACTCGAGGCAATTTCTTGCCGCGGAATCCGTGAGTGCGGAAATCTCCGGTGTGAAACACTTTTAAGCCATCGGCTTCTATGCGAAATGCATATGCATCGAATGCCGAGTGATCGATAACTACAGGCATTATCTTAAAATCGCCGAATTCAAATTCATAGCCCGGAGAAAATGTCAAGGCCGCTTCCAATCGCTCTTTAATCCTGCGGTACTCGTCACTTACATAGCCTATGTAATCGGCGAATTTCGACAATATTTCCTTGGCCATTTTCCCTATAAATATCGGGAGCGTCTGGGGCAAGTCTGCAATCTTGCCTATATGGTCGCCATGATAGTGTGTTATAAGTAATGCACTATGACTGACATCGCCGCAAGTCAAGCCGTCTATCTTTAACGACTTTTTGACAGTAGAAGCCTCGGGCAACTGTTCACCGTAGTCAACAAACAGTTTCCAGCCGTTAGACTCATATTCTGTGACGCAGCCGCCAACTTGGTCAGTGCCACGATGGATTGTGATTTTCATTGCTCAATTAGATTTAGATGGGAGACGACAAAACTCGAACTGAATTCCAAGCATGTTTCCATTTAGTATTTCCAAAACCTTATCTTTTAATTTTTCCAACAAAGGGTGTAGACGTGGCGCTATGAAATATCCAATGATTTTATGGATCTTCCCATTTGCTACGGCCTCAGCAAAATCTTTAAAATGTCGATAAGATATAGCCTTACTAGCATCTGGACATTTAATATGTCCAGATGCTATATTTTTGACAATACACACATAGTAAAAAAGTTCGGAGATTATTCCTATGGGTTCATTACCCTTTGCTTTCAGCTCGCATACTCGCATTGTATCATTGTCCAATTGCCATAAGTCTATTTGACTTGCATGGCCTGGTGTTAAAGCATTCTCTTCTGACACTATTCCATTGCGAAAGAGTCCTACGGGGAGTTGCTCGTCGGTAATAGGATTATCTTTTCTCCACAATTCAACAAGTTCCCGTTCTAGCGCAGCTTCAGGTTTCTTATCTTCATTTGTAACAGACCCACATGGGCGCTGTGGGGAATTAACCACAATTGTGTCGCTCTCAAGAAGTGTCTGCATTTCCTCCACTTCTGAAAATCGTTCTTTTGAGATATCAAACCATGAGTAAGCCTGTTTGAAATTGGCGACCCTTATCAAAAAACGGTTATAATGAGCCTGCTTCGTTTTGTTAGCACTGAATAATGGATTTTCCCAATCAAGAATGACATTATTTATTTTAGGCATGGCCGATTTTAACAATATAGACCACCCTTCAAATGCAGATTTGTCCTCCTGCATATTGGCAACCACACTTTCTCCGTCTAATTTGACCAATAGCCGATCTTCATTTATCTCAAAAAGGATGCCTGATGGTAATTTTGCTGATGACGAAATTGACTCCTTTAATTCTTTCTCAATTTGCTTATGATCCATAGCGATAAATCTTTGTTACTGACAATCTAATAACAAATTTAATAATTTACGAGGAGATTGCAAAACTATTTATGTCAAATCTCTATGCAGTGAATATTCCTTTGTCGAAGAAATCACCTATTATTCCTAAAAAGGTGTTACCTCAACAGCAATAAAAGGCTACCGTAGTAGCCTCATAATTTTAATGCCATTTTTACTTCTATCTCGATTCTTGTAGTCATCAAGACAGTTATCCTACAAAAAGTCGTTTGTAGGATTTATCTTATTCAGATACCGACTAAGTTCTTCGAAAGACATCCCATTGAAATTTGAATCTATAGATGCGCTTAATGGACTTTCAAAAAGAACGGTTAGCACTCTATGAGCCTTTCCACCAGAAGCCAAATCTGCCATTTCCATTTCGCCAGATTGCATCCAACGCAAAAGTCCATCACCATATAATTGAACTTGACCAATTGTTAACTCTTTCATTTTATGTATGCTCGTTACTTATTAATTATAATTTAATACTATCCGACCCTTCTGGAATCGGAATAACTACCACGGACTTTTTCATACGTTTTGCCTCACGAATCGAGTGGAAAGTACCCTTAGAACCAAACGAAGGAAAAGCGACAACAGTAGATGCCTCACGAACAATTTGCGTATTGCGATGAAGAGTGGCATTTTTCCCGTACGTAGAATAATTTGGAAGATATTCCATTAAGGGGATATGATGGCGCCCTGCAAAAAGTTTCGCATATGTGTCAATGCCCTTGGCACCTCCAGACACAACAAGAGATACATTCGACACATCAATTTTCGAGATCAATAAATGCTCCCATTCTTGATAACTGACCCCCGGATTACGAGTGCCAACAATTGCTAATTTCATTCCAGTTAAGAGTTTGTTGTCTTTATAATAATACGATCGAGAAATTTAATTAATGGTTAATAAATATCAATTAGGGGCTTTGCAGATATAATTATTTATTATCACAGACACTAACATATTGACAATCTACACCATAACGCATTAATGATTATTAGCAAAATTATATTGTACGACCAAAACGAGGCTTTGGTCCGAGTTCACTGTATTTTGTACTTTTTACCGTAGTCAAAACGTGCCAGAGGTTTGGATACAGTGCGGTTTAGTAAGAACGGACAGTAAAGCTGTCTCGTGCAAAATCACATCCTTAATAGAAAGGAGTCCTTGAGTTACCATTCCGGAAAAGCCCAATGAGCCTAATCAAAAATATCGTCGCGAAAATAATTTGACACTGTCCAAAATTTTGTGTAAATGAAAACAGGATTCAATTATAAGTTTCTTCTTATATCTGGATTCTGTTTTCAAATATAAGCATAAACTGGTTCATAATCAATCCCCAATTTGAAATAGGCATCGTCCATTTCTTTTCGATCTCCATAAGCGAAAGATATACGATCTTGTTTATAATCTTGCCGTTATCCCGCACCTTGAAGACGATTCCGTCCATCCAGACAATGAGGTAAACGGGATCAAGAGGGCGGTTCTGCCACTCCTGGGCTGCCTGGTTTACCATGTTTGTAATGATGGAAATGGCTGATGTGGAGAGTTCTATCTCATAAATCCCACGCATCTCTTCCTCTATGTCAGAAACGCTCATTCCTTTGGCATACAGGGAGATAACAAGCTCCTCTATGGAAAGCGGCTTTCATGTTTGGGCACTGCTATTGGCTCAAACTGGCCGTTACGGTCACGCGGAATAGAGATGACGGTTTCTCCATGTTCAGTCTGGATTTTCTTCGGATAGCTGCCATTACGTGAGTTGCCACTGTTATTGCCGGCCACGGAATTCTTTTCATAGCCCAGATGGGCATCCATTTCGTCTTCAAGCATCTTTTCCAATACCTAGGCATGCAACTGCTTTAGGAACTTGCTCACATCGGCTTCGGTCTTGAACTGGCTAAGGAACTCCTTGCTTAGCACCTCAATCAGGCACTGCTTGATTCTTTTCTTTCATAAGCTTCTTCATTTTGCAAATGTATAAAATCAAAAATACGAGACTCATTTCTGAATCCCGTATTTACATTTACACAAAAAATATTTTATAGTGCCTAAATTCATTCCATCTGTCAAGATAGGGTTGTAAAAGTTGCAACAAATGTTGCTTTAATATTTCCCTCATAGTCGTTCATTTTTAGAGGGTTTGACATAAAAATAGAGATTTGCTCTCATCGGCAACGAGAGGCTTTTATTGACAGAAATACTTATCTGCTCATTAATATCTTACAAAGGTAAGTCTTTTCTGCCAAATCTCAAAACATTGTTGCAACATAGAAACGGGTGACTCGTCTCTACGAGTCACCCGTTTGATTTATACTCGGAAAAGATAAAACTTCAATTATATAAAACCATTGGTACAATAAAGTATATAGTTGCGAAATATTTTATAGTGCCGCAACACGTTTCAGATAACTGCCCTCATAGAGCCGGAGTTTCTCCGATAATCCGTAATTGTCGTCCATTAAGTCCGCTTCCTCCATACGCCCGCTCCGTTTGGCATACTTACGGAACAAATCAAATGTGGCATTATCCAAGTCCTCCGCTTTCAGATAAGGTACTGGCACACCATCCCAAGTCTTGCCTTGCTTGCGAAGCATGAAGCGGTCGAGTGCCGCTCCTTTCAGTTCCTGATTGGTCGCACCGCTTCGCTGGTAATGCTTTCACGAAAGCTGATAGGATAAGCTTCCGTTACAATCTTCAGATATTGCTTCCCGTCTTTCTCTTTCAGATTGACATTTACTAAGATGCCCATCATGTCGCGCACCTTGTTCGGAATGTTCTCCATCAGTTTCTTAGCATCCTGCACACCGCAAACTTCACCGTTATCCTTTACACCAACATAAAGGACACCACCTTGTGCATTGGCAAAGCCACAAATCCATTTCTGGTATTCGTCGCGCCAAGATTCTTTGAATTCTATGTTTTGAGATTCGGTTGGCATATTATTTTTATTTTAAGCGAACGACCTTGCCTAAAGCACTCTCTTTTAATGTAGCATAAGGAGCATATTTATCAATTAACGCCTGAACTATAAGTCTTTGCGATTCTGTCGCAGATGGACTCAATGTAATTTCTAATTTATTAAAGGCCCCATCCTTTAGCTTCATATCATAATAATGAAATGGTAATGACTTATTTCTTAAAAGACTTTGTGTTATAATAGATGAAAGCTCAGGATTTGCCCCTTGCAATATTGGATTTATAGGAAGAGAATAAAGGACAAACCTGACTTCGTCCTGAAATTCCCAACGTTTGTTTTTATAATAGCCGAAAGGTTTCATATCCACTTGCAAATCGCCACGATTCCCCTGAATATTAGTTATTTGGACAGCATCTTTAGTAAAGGCATAGACATCATCCACATACTTTACATGCCTATAAAACAAATCGTTCTCATAATCCATTATAGGAGCGAAAAAGAAATTTGGGTTTACCATGTCTTGAGGTGGAATTTTAGATATCACAGATCCTTGAGATTGCATACCTCTTATTTTCAAGTTGGAAACCAAATACTCCTTAAACATATCGTGTTCAAGAGAGATCCGCATCCCTCCGCTATCACCACCATACATTTTCCACAGAGGAATACTTTCTTCTGCAGTCTCAGTCCAACATGATACAAAAACATATTTACAGAATTTTACCCCTAAAGATTCTGCATTACCTTCCTCTAAATCATCCACTTTATCTAAACGATTAAAACGAATAGTTTGATTCTTCAGGATAAGAGCCAGCGATTCTAAATTTGTGTAATGGTATATCCTCATATTATTCTATTTCTTATTTCCCTCCTTTAATTCGATTACAAGTCTTACAAAGCATTTGGCAATTCTCCGCCACCGTTGTACCGCCTTCTTTCCACGGCGTAATGTGGTCAGCCTCCATTTCTTCCAATTCAAAATGCTTGCCGCAATGGACGCAGATACCATGTTGCCGCTCGTAGGCTTCGCGCTTCTGTTTTTTGTCGAAAGTTCGGAAACTCAGGTCGCGCAGGTCACCGCTTAAAACATAACGATAGATACCCGACTTCTTCATGATTTCGTCATCTTCCATCAAATCGTGTATCTGTTTTTCGAGAGTGGCTGTATCATATACGTTTTCGCCAAACTCATCATACATGGCCCCCCAATCCAAACCTTTCATCTCGCGGCGGTATTTGGTAAATGTGGAACGTATCCATGTAATGATAGATACAAAGTAAGCCCATAGTTTATTGGCATTCGGGTCAAACTGATGTAGTGCCATATATTTGTCCACGCTTTCCACATTGTCATGCCGAGCCGCCCATTTCAAAATAGTAGCCAAGTATGCCTGTTCTATGGCGTTGCCGTTCAAAAAATCGGTTCCCATTTTATAGGCAGGGCATCCGTTCTTTGAAAAATGCCTACGGGCATCTGTTACGAAAGGTCCGGCATAAACGGCATTCAGCAATTCTTGGTCAAGAAGTTTTTCTCCTGCGATGTTGATTACCCGGAACCAGTCGAGCTTTTCTTTGTCCGTGCCCTCGCAGAAATAGACAGTCAGTTCATAGTTGAGGAACTTGGCTTTCTCTTCCTCTGTGAGTGTAGAAAAATAGAGTGTACCCCGATCTGGGTCAACGATATGAAAGTCGTGAGTGTAGAATCCACATATCGAGAGGGTACGTTGTTGCCCGTCAATCATTTCAAAATTACCGTTCTCATCCACGCTCCAATACATAATGTTAAGAGGAAAACCTTTGAGAATGGTTTCCACAACGGCTTGTTGCTGCTTCTCGTCATAACGGAACTCACGCTGATAGGGCGGACGTATGTCTAACTTGCCGTGATACCCTTTTACTCCAGCATCGGGGTCGTTGACATATCCGTCAATTAAATCTTGGATTTTTATGGATTTCAATTCTATCTGCATATCCTACTCCTTTCCGTTTTTAGAGTTTTTTTTCGTGCTTTGCTTCTTGGTCAGTGATTTTTCCTCAGACTTCAATCGCCGTTCTACCTTCTTCACATCCTCTCCAGCAGGCAATTGCTCCGGAACAATTCCACGCTGCAGTAGCATATTCCTTACGGCTGCATTATTGTCCACGTGTTCACGGGTGATTTGCTCTTGCCCGTGTAAATCTTTTTGCTGCACATTCACGGAAGTCATTTCCGCAGCAAAATCCTTGGCTTTGATGCTGATTGTCGGAAGGAAGTCTGCCAAAGGCCGATTGTCGGGAGCACCCAGTTTGCGCTTCAGCAGTGCCGTGTCCAAATGGAATAAAGCCTTGTCGCCTTTGGAGCGAATGATGCCGAACCCTTTGCTGTCTACCCCACGTTCGTATAGGATGCCCGATAAACGGTTTTCCGTTTCTGCCAGTTTGTTACGTGCCATAACACGCTCGTGTTCCAATATCCGTTTCTGTACAAGCTCAGCCCGGCGTGTCTGCACTGCAAAATAGTTTTGTGCGAATGCCACCTGCGGTTTGCGTGGGTCTCCATTTTGGGCTATAAGGTAGCAGGCATAACGTGTCAACATATAGTCATTTACTTCACGCTGAGCTCCTTTCGCTAAGTCTATCATTTTGCTGACGTCAGCAAAATGATACGTAGCTTCTTGTCCTGCATTCTCACATGCAGTTTTTGCTTTCTCTATGATATTCTCAAAGTTACGCCATTGAGCATAACCCAGTAAAGTGGAGAGTTCTCTTGCGCTCCAACATTCCACACCCTCATATTCGTTTGCTATGGATTCGAATTGGCGGAACAGTTCTATGATTTCTTCGGCTTTCATTACTTTTTGATTTTACGGATTATAATTCGTGCATAAGGTAAAGATACAAGGCCATTTCTCAATATGTACGGAGAATTCATATTGGCTGTGACATGAGCCTTATTTCCTTGCTTCCTTAAATTATCAATTGTAGCTTGTCCCATCGGCTTAAAACCGGCTGACCTTATCCAATCTGTATCACAAGTATTTCCTATTATCTCAAACTGTTCGGGATTGTATTTATCCATAAATGTGATAGGAACTCCCATTAAGCCATCGTAATCCAAAGGAATATATTCTGTCTTTGACACATCTATAGCTTCATAATTTTCGTAAGTTGGATATTCGTCCGGTGTATAGTGCTTGTACAGAATGATGTCTTCATGCCGTTTCTTTATTTCCAGATTGGTAAACCATGTGACACCGGAAACTCGAATCATTCCTTCACGATGGTCACCAGCGGTAGCCTTGTCCTCATAATGTGAGATGAAATGCCCGGCTCCACCCTTAAAACCATATCCTAACCATAATTTGTTTTCTTTGATAAGAGGAAATATCTCCTTATATTTAATAGCATTCTGATGCCCTATAATCAAGAACTTCTTATCATACTCCATAAGTTGAGCCACATACTCCCGGAACAAGGAAAACGGTGGATTGGTCACCACAATATCCGCTTCTTTCAGCAATTCGATGCATTCTTTACTACGGAAATCTCCATCACCTTTCAGCGGGCGTACTCCTATCTCTTCGGCATTAGGTATATGGTCGCCATTCTTGTCGCCTTCGTAAACCAAGTAAACGGCTTGCTCGCTCTTGTTTTGGCTGAACAAGTCAATGTCTTGATTCTTATAGCAAGTAGTAATCAGTTTCTTCAGTCCAAGAAATTCAAAGTTATAAGCGAAATAAGTGAAAAAATTGCTTACACGTGGGTCATCGCAATTACATAATACAGTCTTACCGCGAAAATGTTCCCGGTAATGCCGCAACTCGTTGTTGATGTCTTCCAGTTGCGTATAGAATTCATCCTTCTTGGCTTCTTTTGCCTTGTTCAGATTCTTATTAGCCATATCATTTAATCGAATTTACCCTTGTTAATCAAATCTTTTGCATTCACTTCCAAAATTTCCGCTATCTTCATTAACATTTCCAATGAGGGTTGTGTCGCATTGGAACACCAGCGTGAAATGGTCGCCTCGTTTTTTCCTAACTGTTCAGCCAACCATTTCCCGGTTTTTCCTTGTTCTACCAATACTATTTTTAGTCGGTTTATCTTTTCTGTTCCCATATTAAATCGTATTGCAGTTGTGCAATAATAATTGATTGTATCTGCAAAGATAGTGATTACCTACCAAAATCATTCAGGTTTTGATAAGAAATTACTCTTATGATTGAAATTCGAGTCTTGCTGTTTACTTATGGAGGTCGTATTGGGCGTTTTACTTGTGTCATATTTTACTTTTGAATTTGTTCCACTTTCAACTTCTCCTGCATCAGGCTGTCGGAAACAGCTCTCAAATCCCTGTCATAGCCGTCAGCCTCCTGCCGTATCCATTCGATGGCTTCCTCATCGCGCCGGATGTCGAACACATCATTCAGCCAAAGGATATGCTTTGCGTCGCATCCTCCCCATGAACGGATGACCCGGAATTTCAAAGCATCGTCCGCATACTGTCGTTTGGATTTCCAAAGTTCGATGTTGCCCCAGACGGAAAGGCCGCACACGACACCCATGCCTACCAAAAGAGAAAACACCTTGCTCGATTTGATGTCAAAGCTATGGCGGTGAACATGCTCCTGCGGTTCATCTTTCCGTTCTTCCGAACTTCGGACAAACGATTCATTCAAATTTCGCAACAGCCCCAGAATCCTGTTAGATGCGTAAACCTCTGCCTCCGCGAATTTGGTCAGCATGGCTTTCGTCTGTGCCTGATGCTCCTTTGCGGAACTGTCAAACAGCTCCTTTATGGGTGTCAAGTCCACCGCCGTAGGCTGTCCGCCAGATTGATTGTTGGTTACTTTGGGAGCGTTTTCCAACTTCCCGTTGATACCCTTGAGGTCATTCTTGATGTCTTCGAAGAGCGCGTATACTTCGTTATTATCCATATTCAGAATCTTATTTTAAGATGTCTCTTTTTCTTGTTCCTACGTTTTAATTTTCCTCGAAATAGTTCTCTTCCGCCTGAACGTTTGCTTTGTCCGGCATGAAAATACCAATCGAACAGCTGTACAAATCATCGTTGCCACTTGGTTCGGTTGGGAATATGGACTGTTCTTCACGATGCAAAGGCGATTGTATCTCTAACCGCTCAGTGTGTCTGTTACGTTCCAATGCAGCGTCTATCTTGGAATAGCTGAACCGCCTGTCAATCTTGGAACCGCAGAACGAATAGCTGTTCATGGTGATAACTACACCCTGCATCTCGTCCGACTTACCCTTGTACTTGAACTGCATTTCCACGCCTTGTTTCTCCAAATTAGCGGCTAATTGCCGCCAGTTTCCGCACCTTGAAACCTCCGATTTAAGAATGGAATAAAGCCCGTACTTGGTCTTGTCCGGCTCTTTCAGGCGGTGCTGCTTCACCCGTTCCTTGCCGTTGGCAAAGTACAGGTTATATTTCTTCGTCAGTTCCTTGCAGATGCGTGCGCTGCGTATCCGCTCGTTGCTGTCGCTGTTTGTCCTGCCGCTATTGGCGATTCGGTTGAACGCTATATGCACGTGCGGATGCTCCTTGTCAAAGTGGCGCACGATGAGAATCTGCGTGTCAGTTATCCCCATTTCCTTCAGGTATTCCAACGCCATTCCAGCCATTGCGCGGTCGGTCAGGCGGTGTTCACCTTCCTTGGAGAAAGCCAACGAAATGTGTCCGACGGGCTTAGTAACCTTTGGATTCATCTTCGATTGTGCATCGAAACTCATGGCTATCGTATTCTTGTTCTCGACAAACAGACCGTCACAGACAAGGATTTTAGCGTCCTTTTCCACTCATCCGTCTTATGGGAATGGTGAGAGGATTGGGAACAGGTACGGGTTTTCCTTGCTGTGGTACTTCTTTATAAGTTCAATGGCTTGTGGCTGCAAGGGTATCTTTATTAACTTGCCGGTCTTGTGCCTTTTATAAATTAGCTTGTTCTCCATAATGTTTGCTTGTGTGAGGTTAGCAATGTCTATGAAATTAATGCCACCACAATAATAGGTGAATGCAAAGATGTCAATAGGAAATTTCATGTAGCGATTTGATGATTGGAATTGCAGCACACGTTCTATGTCCGCTTTTGTCAAGGCTCTCTTAATGGTGTCTTGATGAAGTCTTGCTACTTTGAACTTTTTGAATGGTTAGCAATCCGGTGAAACAGCATTTTCTTCCATTGCCACATTATAAATGGCTCTCAAAGTGCGGAATCGTATGCCAATGGTATTCTCTGCCAAACGCTTCTCTCTCAAAAACAATTCATAGCGTTTTAGCCAAGCCACATCCATTTCAGAGAAATAGAAATCAAGGCTGTGGCAGAACTCTTTAAGTGAGTTGTATAGTTGCTTGACTGATAAGGCATAGCTTTTACGACCTGACTTTATAAGAGAGGTGATGTGTTCCTGAAAGACATTCTCCACCGTCTTACGGTTGGTGTGCTTCACGCTGACTTTCTCCACAAGCGAAGTAGAAGTGAACTCTTGATTGGTTGCTTTAAGCTCAATGATTTTAGCGGAGTATTCTTTGATTTTATCCGCTATAAGCATTTCGATGTACTCACGATTGGGGCAATCTGCCTTTGGTTCATTCTTGGAGAAGTCCCAATGTGCAGGATTCACGGATATGCCAAGACTGACATATTTCCGTTTTCTGTCTTTTGTCACTCTCAACATTAGAGGCGATTCATTGTTACTAAGCACCTTAGACTTGTAACAAACTGCTTTTACTGTAATTCCCACGGTTTACACGCTGGTTTACACAGATTGCGTATATTGGGGCTAAAACAAGGGGTAAAAACAACAAAAAAGAGAGCTACATTGCTGTAACTCTCTGATTTTCAGTGGTGCCACCAGGAATCGAACCGGGGACACAAGGATTTTCAGTCCTTTGCTCTACCAACTGAGCTATGGCACCTCGTTTGTTAAAACCGGTGCAAAGATACGGCTAAAAATGATTCCCTCCAAGCGAAACGGGATTTTTTCTGCAAAAAAATCGTTTCCGGTAAATATGAAACACATTTTCTCCCCTTTTTCCTTGGCCCAAGGGGGAATAAAGGATTTACTGGTTGCGTCATACAGGAAGCCTTGCGGTGGTGACGGTATTCATAGAAGACGGGGGCCGGCTTCTTTTTCAACAGGCCATAGAAATAATCCGACATCGGTACGTCATTCCCTCCATAACAAACGCGGAGGATAAGACAGATTGCCATCCTCCGCGTTCTCTTCCCTCTGTTTTCACATTTTCTTTCTCTATCTGCGCACTGTCAGCCGATAAACGCCACCTGAACGGGTATTGAACGTAATAAGGTCGTCACCCTTGGCCACAATCTTCACCGCAGTACCATTCATGTCCGTCACGCTGGCCTGCGCGATGCCTTTATAACGCACTGCGCACGTCCGTCCTGCCCCGGATGTAATCACGGCCTCTGTCAGCCGGCCATCATGCCATGTCTGGTCCACTGTGAAGTCCCCGACTGCTTTCAGCCCGCTGACGACGCCGTCGCGCCAAAGCGATGGCAAAGCCGGCAGTAACTGGAGGGTATCCGTATGGCTCTGCAGCAACATTTCGACGATTCCGGCGCAACTTCCGAAGTTCCCGTCGATTTGGAACGGGGCGTGCGAATCGAAAAGATTATAATAAACGCCTCCGGAGTATTGGTCGACGTTATACGATGTGGAATGTTTCAACGCCGTTTTCAAAATCCGCCGTGCGTGGTCACCGTCGAGGGCGCGGGCCCAAAGGTTGATTTTCCATCCCATGGACCAGCCGGTCGAGGCGTCACCGCGGAGTTTAAGCGAATTGACCGCTGCGCGGAAAAGCGGACTTCCGGGATAAACCTGCCCCAACGGGTAGAGGCACATCAGGTGCGAAAGGTGCCGGTGGCCGTTTTCGCCGTTCTCAAAACCGCTGTATTTCCACTCTCGCAGTAATGTATCGCCTTTGACCACGCCATTCAGCGTGTCGCCCCATACGCCGGTGTAGATTTCCGTATGAAGGCCACGGTCCAGACGGTTAAACCGTTCTGTCAGCTTTTCCACAAAGTCGCGGTCCACCCCTGCGTCTGCCAATCCCAACACTTCTATGGCCTGCAAGGTGTTATGGAAAAGGTCCCACACCAGTTGCTGGCTATGTGCCGTAGCGTCCTGTTTCAGAATGGTCTGATTGTTCTGCTCGGGCGAATATTCATCGGGACAGACCCAAGTGCCGTCATTCACCACGCGGTCCTGCACCAGGCGTTCCAACCAGAATTTCGTAGCACTCAGCATCACGGGGAAGCCCTTATCCTTCAGAAAATCGCGGTCCAACGTATAGCGGTAATGCTGCCAAATGTGCGTCGCGTACCAGGCATTGGCCACGACATAGTTTTCTCCCCAATTGGACTGCCCGAAGATATTGTTTTGCGTGAAGCACGTCCAGCCCACGCTTTGGCCCGACTGACGGGCATACGCCCGCCACTGCGGCTGCACCTCGGCCATATTATATAAATAGTGCAAGAATGGCAGGTGAAGTTCCGACAGATTCGCTGACTCGGCGGGCCAATAGTTCATCTGCACATTGATATTGGAATGGATATCCGATTCCCAAGGCGGGGCGGCGGAATTATTCCAGATGCCCTGCAAGTTCGACGGCAAGTCCACACCTCGCGAAGAGGCAATCATCAAATAACGGCCGTAGTGGAAATAGAGCTGCTCCAGCATGAAAGCCGGAGGCTGCGGGCTGTTGAAGTCCAATTCGTTGTAACGGTCTACCAGTTGATCCGTCGGCATGGTATTGGCAGCCAATGGGAAGCGCAATTCCACGCGGTTCCACAAGCGTTGGTAATCGCCCTCATGCCGGGCATAAAGTGCCGCCCAGCCTTTCGCGGCCGCGCCGTCCACACGGGCTTGCATTTTCTCGCCTAATTGCGCTGTCCCCGAGACGTAGGACAATTCCGACGGGGCGTAGTCCGTTCCGCCGGCCAATACGAGCAATACCTCGTCGGCTCCCGTCACCGTAATGCCGTCCTCGCCGGTTGACATCGTTCCGCCGGCAGGTACCACCTTCATACGGCAGTCGTAGCTCACCGTCGTCAGTTTGCCGGCAAAACGTGCCTCACCGTCCGCATAAGATGGCGAAGTGCGCCCCGCCTCATCGTCCATCGTTATACGCACACTGATCTTCCCTGGTGCGGAAGCAGACAGCCGCATGGCGACAACTTGGTCCGGATAGCTGGCAATGTATTCACGCGTATAAGTGACCGACTTGTCGGGCGACTGGTAATGCACGGAGGCCACTCCGGTGCTCAGATCCAGCTGCCGGTAATATTCGCGCACCGCAGTTACGGCCGATGGTCCGAACACTCCGCTGATGTCCCGTATGTAAACATTGCCGAAACTTTGGTAAGCCCCGCGTCGGGCTGTCGTGCTGTCGCCCGTCCAAACCGTCTTCTCGTTAAACTGGATTTGCTCCTGGGCTATGCCGCCATAAACCATGGCGCCCAGCTGGCCGTTCCCGACAGGCAACGCATACTCCATCCAGGGATTCTTCACAGACGCCAGCGTCACGGGGCGGTCGTACCAAAGTGTGTTGATATGTTCCGGTTCATATTTCTTGACTCCGACGACGGGGAAAGGCTGTACGATTTCCTTCGGCACGACGAAACGTAACAGATTGTTGTTGTCTCCCGCAGTCCATACTCCCAGCTCTTGTCCGGCGCCGGCGCCTCCGAACTGATTCAGGAAGGAAGTGCCTCCCCACTTGGCGGTAATGCACTTCAATTCCCACGAAGAGCCGTTTTTCACGAGTTCAAAATCGGCCGCCCGCGTAGCGGTCTCTGTCGTTTGGAAGCGTTTCCCGTTAAATTCCACATAACGTCCGCTTTTCCCGATCAGTTGCATGCGCTCTGGCGAACCGGTCAGTTTCCAGAGCTGCACATCTGTCCCGGCCAGTGCTGCCGTTTTCAGATTCTGCCCGTTGCCTTCGTCTTGGAGAACAGCCTCCCCAGCCGTGAACTGTATGACGTACCATTGCTCTTCCGCCCCGTTGCTGAATTTGAGCGGCTGCGCCTGCGCGACGCACACCAAGGAGTATAGCACTCCCAACAGATAGCATAAATGTTTCCGCATAAACTGGATATTAGGTGGTATAAATCAATATAAAAAGATTATCACCCGCAAATTTAGCAAACCAAGCCGGAATAAAATGAAAAGGGAGGCACAGATTTGTGTCCTGCAATTAAAGGATGTGCCGTTACTGAGACCTGCCGGCGGCTGCTTTTCGGACAAGCCGCAACCGCTTACCTGTCCCGGCCGACCATCCATCCGGACTAAACTTCTCACAATGAAAAATCATATCACCAATTTTACTTTCTTTTCTTTATCCGGTCTTTTATACAGAACGTCTGTCCGTAAGACATGAAAATCGACATAAATATTTGAAGATTGTGAGACCAACCGAGAAACTGAAAACAGCGATAATGGCAATATCCATTCTCCTGTCGTGCGGAACTGCGAATGCGCAACATTGGCATTGGCACTCCCGCCCCTACCGGACACTAACACTTGTTGCCCGGCCGAATGTAGCACTCCATGTCAGCAACCACTTCACTCAAAGGGAGCGTTTCAAAATGGCGATGGCCTATCTGAAGGACCATGAATATCTTACCGTGAAGAAGTTCATGAAAATGACCGGACTGTCGAAAGCGGCGGCAAAAGCGGAACTTGACGCATTTGCAGCGGACAAGGAGAAACCCATCACGGCTATTATAAAAGCGAGAAAGAAAGTATATACACTTAACAAGTAGAACACCGGAACATTATGTTTATGAAAGGATTTACGAAATGGAGTGCATTCGCACTGACTGGATTAATGGCAATGCTGCTCAGCTCATGCGTTACACATAGATATCCACGGCCTCACCGCCATCATCCGCACCGTCATAAGGTGGTAATTGTTGCGGAACAGATTACCGACTTTGAGCAAGGCAAGGATTGTACGATCGCTGAAGAATGTTTGGCACTAACCGAACGGATATCCTATGACAGCACTGAATGATGCGAGTATCGTTTCAACTCTGAAAGAGAATACGGAAAAGGGATTCCGTCTGTTGATGGCGAAATACAAAGAGGCTGTGTATTGGCATATCCGCCGATTAGTCGTTTCACACGATGACGCTCAAGATGCCGCCCAAGAAACTTTTGTACGGATATTCCGTTCTTTCCGCCAATTCAAGGGCGAATGTTCGTTCTGCGCGTGGATTTACCGGGTCGCCACCAACGAAGCTCTGCGCACGCTGGAACGTAGACGGGGCGAACGGTTCTCTTTGGATGACCCGGGAACCGGAGTAAACAACCTATTGGCTGACGAATATGTGGATTACAGCGATCTGGAGGCGGTGAAATTGCAAAAGGGCATACTGTCATTGCCTACCAAACAACAATTGGCTTTCAACCTGCGCTACTACGACGAATTGGGATATGACGAGATAGCCGCCATCACTGGCTCCACAGCAGCCAGTGTAAAAGCCAATTACCATTTGGCTAAAGAGAAAATAATAAAGTATATGAATTCCACCGATTAAATATGGAGAATAACTTTGATTTCAACCGACTTGGGAAACGTATGCCTTACAGGACTCCCGAAGGTTTCCTCGACGAAATGGAAGCGAATATATGGAAAGAAGTTCAAGGCGGACGCCCCCAAACCCCGGGGGTCAAGACACGCCGCCTGCGTATTTTCACCGTATCTTTGACCGTGGCCGCAAGCATAGCCCTGCTGTTTGTTTTCAGCCCTGTTTCCCACAAAGAGCCACCAGACAGTTTCTCAAAAGTAGAGCAAGCGTTTGCCAGCCTCAGCCAAGAAGACCAGGCGTATATCCTTGACGTTTACGAAAAGGACCTGTTTTTGCACGAATAAAAAGGAATGATAATGAAGAATACTATCAGATTATTGTTGCTGTTCCTCTCATTTTTAATGGCCTTCTGTTGTACGGTTTCAGCGCAGAGCAGCAAGCAACGCCTCAGTCGTGAGCAACTGGCGGAGGTACAGGCCAAACACATCGCGAAGGAAATGGCAATGGACGAGGCGACAAGCCGACGTTTTATCGAGGCCTTCTGCCAGTTTCAGCGGGAAATATGGATTCTCGGCCATCGGCCGAAGCAGCCACACCGCCAGATGACCAGTGAGGAGACAGAGCAGGCATTGAAAAACCGTTTCGCCCACAGCCGGAAGATTCTGAACTTACGGCAGAAATATTATGCCATCTACAGCGAATTCCTGACACAGAAACAAATCCAGCGTGTCTATGAACTGGAGCGGCAGATGATGGAACGCCTTTCCAAACGAAGCAAGAAGACAAACCGATAAAAACTATTCACTTATTAAATTCATATCGTATGTTGGGAGTGGACTTCATCGGAAGATGCCAATGGCCTGTATATCATCAAGGGCGGCAGTTGCGATTCTGACCGTGTCGATTGCCGCAGCGGGAAATCCGATGTCGTAAGGGAAGGCTCGCTGGGCCACGCAAATGTCGGTTTCCGAATAGTAAGGACTGACAGATACTAAACCATTTGATCGTGATTTTGTATGCTCCTAAAAAACTGGAGGAAGGTCGGCATAAGCATTTTTCCTTTCTCCAGTTTATCAAATGATGCCTGCAAAGTGCTCCGTAAAGCCGGTTCCTTGGGATATTTCCAAGACGGAAAAGGGGCCGGAGAACGAGAGAACGGACCGCGCTGCCGCGAAAAAACGCAGAAAAACGTCCTCTTAATTATTTGGCAATTAGAAAATAAACACTACTTAACACTTGCTTGATGCAAGATTCTTTATTTCTTTTCATTTAATTCGTAAACAGACGAGAGAATCCGCGACATTATTAACTCAAAAACTCAACTTAACGCAAAATGAAAAAGTTCACTCAAACCGTCCGCGTCTTTGCTTCCATACTCTTGATGGGATGCGCATTCAGTTTTGCTTCATGCAGCGACGACAATGAAAACACCCCGATGCCGCCCACGGAAGTAAACACGGACATGATGTTCGGCAACTATGACGGAAAGATGGTAGACCTCAGCATCCAACCGACTGACGGCGACGAAACCGGCGACGGGAATGATGCTTTGGCGGGCGTCGACGTTTCGGCCACCTTCGACAACGATAGCATTTACTTTGAAGATTTTCCGGTCAGGAACATTGTGCTTTCCATTGTCAACGACGAAACCACTGCCGACCAAATCGTAGCCGCTCTGGGAACGGTCAGTTACAAGGTAGGGTATAAGCCCGCCGTGACGGCCGGCAAGGACAGCATCGCATTCGTCCTCGACCCCGAGCCTCTGACTTTTTCCGTCACGCTGCCGTCGGTTTCCGGAGAAGAGGCGCAGCCGCTGACCGTACAGGTGAAAGTGGAAACGATGAACACTGGCGGCTATTCCGTGGAAACGGGTAATGCCAAGTTCGACCTTGCCGTGTCTGAAGTGCTGCTGGGTGAGGGCGATGCGCAGGCTCCGCTGGAAGGTTTCCACGGCATCGGACTGAATTTTGATATGAACCAACACAAAACCTTCCCTCATAGTTTTTAATTAAACACTGAGGATATATGAAAAGGGATACCTTGCCTTCGTGGCGGGCATCCTTTTTTTCGTTCCCGGACTTCCGGGCTGCGGGCGGTGGACCGTCAGGCTCCCGGCCCTTTGCGGCGTTTCCATTTTCCGCGCAATGCTTCCGCCCAACGGGCCTCGCGGTTGAGCCGGCGGAGCGACAGCCACGCCGAAAGGCCGAACGTCGCCCCGCCCACGCTCCATTTCAGGAGCGGACTGCCGGACAGGGCCAACGCCGCGAAAAGGCCGCCCGCCAGCAAAAGCCACTGGAGCGCATAGAAGCGGAACGGGCCGAAGTCGAAGCGGAAACCGTAGTGGCGGCGGTAGAGCACGTGGATGAGCAGCATCTCCAGCAGGCCGGCCACCGAAAGGGCTGCGCCTGCGCCCGGCAAACCGAAACGCGCATACGCCAACGGTATGGCCACGGCCACGAACACGTCATAGGCCACCTCCGTCAGCAGGTACATCCGCGAATCGCCGTGCGCCAGCGACAAATATGAGACCGGGAGCGTCAGGGCCTTGAAGAACATGAAAGGGACGGCGCAAAGGGCCATCGGGACAGCTGGGACGAACGCGGCCGAATAGAGCACGTGGACCACCAACGGCATGGCCAGCGCGAAAAGAATGAGGAAGGGCGCGATAAGCAGTACGCAGACTTCTATCTGCCGGTTGGCGATGCGGCTCATGGCGGCGCGGTCCGAGCAGGCCGCCGAAAGGCGGGGGAAATAATCGGTCTCGATGGCGACGAACACTGCCGACGCATAGGTCACCGCCATGACGTAGCCGCTGTTGTATAGCCCCACGTCGGCCAAACCGCCGAAGCGCAGCAAGGCGACGCGGATGACCAGCTCGGCCCCTTGCCCGCAAATGCCGGCCAGGGTAAAGGCCACCCCCAACCGTACCATGGGCATCCCCGCCCGCAGCCAGGCGGCCGGGCGCCGCGGCAGCCTCCACGGGCAGCTGCGCGTGGAGTAGTACAAGTGAATGGTCAGCAGGGCCACGTTGCAAAGCAGCAGCGCGGGTACGATGCCGCGCACGCCCAAGGCCAGGTAGAACGGGGCGGTGACGGCCAGTGTGGACAAAGTGCCGAACACAGAGATGAGCGCTACCTTGCGCAGTTGGCGCAAGCCTTTGAGGATGGCCATCTCGCCTCCCGTGATGCTCACCATGCCGACTATGGGCGAGAGGGCGCAGAACACCAGCGTGTGGCCCGCATCGCCGAAGGTCCAGCGGCTCAACAGCGGAGAGAGGGCGCAACATGCGGCCACGCCCCACAGGGCCGTCGCGACGCTCCACGTGCGCACCGTCGTGACGAAGCGGTCTATTTTTCCGGCGTCCCCTTCGTCAAACAGTTCCGACACGTGCTTCACCGCGCTGAACGAGATGCCGAAGTTCGTCGTCTGGTTCAGCAGGTTCGTCACGTTCAGGTAGATGTTCACCAACGCCATCCCGGCCGGCCCGAGCAGTACCGCGGCCACCTTGTTGCGGATGACGGCCACGAGCATCGTGATGCCTTGCACGCCGCCGAAGAGGCCCGTGTACTTCACCACGTGCCGGTACGTCGCTTCCTCGTGCTGCGGGGAGCCGCTCTCTGTCACCTTGTCTGCCATGCCGTTCTCTTTTCCTTGCCCTACGCCGCGGGCGCCGCGGTCCGCGCACGCATAAAAGGAAGATTCACAAAACCTTATTTGGAATTAGCGGGGGACAAATTTACTGTTTTTTACGCGGCGGCAGGGCTTTTCCACCCAAAAAATCGACAGCTTTGCGGGAAAGCCCTACCTTTGCGCCACGGGCGGCCAGGGAACTGCCGCCCCCGCACCGCACGAAAAGAACTTCTTATGCTGACCATACAAGAATGCCGTGAGGCGGACTGTCCCGCCGTTTACCGGCTCATCTGCGAAATGGAGGAGAGGCAGCTCCCCTACCCCGCCTTTGCGGAAATCTTCCGGGAGACGCTGCGCAGCCGCGCCCACGCCGTCCTCCTGGCCCTCGACGACGGCCAGGCCGCCGGCTGCCTGCACCTGCGCATGGAGCCGCAGCTCCACCACGCCGCCCCCGTGGCCGAAATCATGGAGCTGGCCGTGGCGGCCGGCCGGCGCGGCCAGGGTGTGGGCCGCCGGCTGTTCCGCGCCGCCTGTGCCCGCGCCCGCGAAACGGGCTGCGTGCAGATAGAAGTCGCCTGCAACCAGTTGCGCCACGGCGCGCACCGTTTCTACGAAGCCATGGGGATGCACAATTTCCACTACAAATTTTCTCTCGACTTCACCGCGCCGCCCGACGCCCCCAACCGCTTGGGCCGCTGAAAGGCCGCCGGCGCCGGTGCCGCAGCCCCGCCGCCACGGGCCTAAGCCCCGTTCCCACAGGCCTAAGGGCCGTAGGGACAAGCCCTATTCCCGTATGGCGCGGGAAAGGCCGAACGCGCACACGCCCGGTGCGGGAGACTTTTTCCCGTCAGTCCGCCTGCACGCGGGACGGGAGGCGGAGCACGGACGCACACCGCCCGGCCACGGTCTCCCGGTGCGTGATGAGGATGAGTGTCTTGCCGCCGACACGACGCGACAGCCGCTCCAGCAGGAGGCGCTCCGTCGCGCCGTCGAGCGACGATGTCGGTTCGTCGAGCAAGAGCACACCGCCGGGACGGAGCAGGCCGCGCGCCACGGCAATGCGCTGTGCCTGCCCCTCGCTCAGTCCGGCGCCACGCTCACCGCAAAGGGTATCCAGGCCTTCGGGCAGCGCACGCACAAAGTCGGCCGCAGCCGCGTGGAGTGCGTCCCAAAGTTCTTCGTCCGTAGCGTCGGGCCGGCCCATCAGCAGATTGTCGCGGACGCTGCCGCTCAGGAGCGTGTTGCCCTGCGGCACGTAGGCCAGATTGCAGCGCGTGCGGGGCGAGGCTACGGTCTCCGTCCTCCCGTCGTAGAAAACGATGCGCCCGCTGTCCGGCTGCAGGAGCGCCAGCACGAGGCGCATCAGCGTGCTCTTACCCGCGCCGGTCTCGCCCACGACGGCCGTCATGCTGCCGGGGCGGAAATCGTGCGAGAAACGCTCCAACACGGGGCGGGCACTGCCGGGATAGGCAAAGCACACGCCGTCGAAACGCACGCCGACAGCCCCGGCCAGCCGCAACGGCGGCCCGCCCGCCTCCGGCGGAAGAGCCTGCAGCCCGGCCAGCCGCTCGGCCGAGGTGAACACCCGAACAAACGAC
The DNA here is from genome assembly GCA_902464615.1 of uncultured Prevotella sp. Lineage (GTDB taxonomy): Bacteria > Bacteroidota > Bacteroidia > Bacteroidales > Bacteroidaceae > Alloprevotella. Next base: position 127,220 of record CABQKA010000006.1, read on the forward strand.
GGCACCTGGCGGCTCAAGTCGACCATAGGGTGCTGCACCTGCGCCACCAGTTGCAGGAAAGCCGCCATCATGCCGAACGTCACCGTCCCGTCGCGCAGGCCGAACAGTCCCCACAGGAAAGCGGTGGCATAACCGGCGCCGAAGCCCAGCTGTACGACGACGCGCGCAAATATGGAGAAGTCCGTCCGCGCCATCACTTTGCCGCGCAACGTGGACTGGAGGCGGCCCAGCCCGGCCGCGGACCGCGGTCCATACTCAAAGGCGCGGATGAGCACGCGATGCTGCAAGTGTTCCTGCAAATGGCTCTGCACGCGGCTGTCCGTGGCGCGGATGCCGCGGGAAAGCCGGCGCATGCGGCGCACATAACGCTTGCTGGCAAGCAGGGCTACGGGCATGATGAAAAGCAACATCCCGGCCAGACGGGCGTCCAGACGGGAGAGGAAGAACAAAGCGCCGCAGAGCTGCACCGCCGTGACAAAGACGGCGGGCACGGTGCGGCAGATGGCGTCCGACACGGTGAGCACGTCCTCCACCAGACGGTTGAGCACATCGCCCGTATGCAGGGCCTCGCGCCCGGCCCAGCGACAGGACATGAGGCCGTCGAAGAGACGGCCGCGCAAGGCATTGCGCAAGGAGATTTCCGCCCGTGCCGCCATCCGGCTGCGCAGGGCCGAAAGCACGAGTTGGCCGGCTATGCAGCCCGCCATGCAGCCGATGCCGGCCCAAAGCCGGCCTTCCGCCGCACCGGAGGCGATGTCGACAAGCTGCTTGCACACATACACGAAACAGAGCGACACGCCGACTTGAAGCACGCCAAGCGCGGCATTCGCCGCCGTGACGCCGCGCACGGAGCGCGAAGCGGCCCACAGCCAGTGCAGGCATTCCCTCAGGCGCACGGGACACCTCCTTTCCCGTAGCCGCACCGGCGCAGGACGAAGAGCAGCGCTCGACGCAAGGGGCGCAGCCTTCGCCAGCAGGCCACCCGCAGGCGCTCGCCGCGGCCCGCGCAGTCCACAGTGCGGCCCGCGCGGACAATGCGGAAAACGACGCCGCAAACGTCCTCGGGGCGGCACGTCTCGCGGAGGCGGAGATGGGCGTCGCCCATGAGCGTCACGCAGCCGGACCGGATGCCGGCCACGCGGTGGAGCACCCAGCCCCGCTCCGTCCGGGCCAGGACGATGTCGCCCGGTCCGAACGCCGCGGAGCGGCGCAGCACGACCCAGTCGCGCCCGTCGACGAGAAAGGGATACATACTGCCGCCCTTCGCCCGCAGGGTCACGGAACAGCCCGCCGCCAACTGGCGCGCCACTTCCTCGAAAAGCACATCGTTGGGCACGGAGACGCGGCGCACGGCTACGGATGGGGATTTTTGCTGCTTCATGCTGACGGAGATTTCTACTTTTTGCCCAAGCGGACTTGGATGGCGTTCCTGGAGGGGTAAGCCTGCCCCTTTCGCCGTCCCGGCTAAAGGCGAACCTTGCAAAAATAGTTTTTCCGGAAATAACGGACAAACGAAAGCGCAATTAAAACAGTGCCGGACGCGCCAACGGCCGATGCGCGGGAAATAAGGCCCGCGCCGCTACGGATTTTCACAGGCTGCTCAGAATCTTTTCATTGGCCTTGTCGATAACGGAATGGTCCAACGAGGCCAGATAGATTTTCGTCGTATGCTCAGACTCGTGCCCCATCCCTTCGCTAATGATGGAAAGGGGAATATTCTTGTTCCGGGCAATACTGGCCCAGGAATGGCGGGCGCAGTACATGGTCAGACCGACCGGCAGGCGCAGCATGGCCGAAAGTACTTTCAGTTTCCGGTTCACCAGATGCTGCACGTTGCGGTACTGCTCCCGTTCGTTTTCCTCCCGTCTGATGATAGGCAGGAGATAGGGCGCACCGGCCGAAGCGTATTTCCGCACAATCTCCTGCATGCATGGTTCCCATTTGATGTACAGGCATTGCCCCGTCTTGCGGCGCCGGTAAGCGAGCACGCCGTCCTGCAGGTTCTTGCGGCGGAGGAAGGCCATGTCGATAAATGCCATTCCGCGCGTGTAGAAGCTGAAGAGGAACATGTCCCGCGAGAAATCCAACAGCGGATGGCCATCGAGCTTCAGCACCTTCAGTTGCCGGATGACTTGAAGCGGCACGGCGCGCTTCCGCGTACGCTCCACGCCCGTGTAAACGGTGCGGAACGGATTGCGCTGCACCGTCAGCCTACGGTCCACGGCCCGGTTGTACGTTGCCCTGAGAATCCGCATGTAGAACGAGACGGTGTTCAGCGTCAGTCCCTTCCGTTTCAGATAGCCCTCGTAGGCAGCCATCAGGTCCGCGTCAATGTCGTCAAGCCGCACGTCCACCGTCCCGCAGAATCCCATGAAGCTGCGCAACGCCGAGACATAGGTTTCGGAAGTCCGCTTCTGGCCCGCTGCGTCCAACTGCCTGATGACGCGGCGCATAAACTCCCGGAACGGCTGCTTACGTACTTCTTCACAGAAGCGTATGACCACATCCTCCGCCCTGTATTCCCCGCCCTGCCGCTCCAGGGCCGCAACGATGCGGGACAGGCGGCAACAGTCCTGGAACAGGTGTGCCTGGAGGGCTTTCAGTTCCGCGGCACGGGGAGACAAGTCCTCGGGAACGATTACCCGCCCCCGGCGTTCGTCCCACTCCCCCGCCGCGACGCGGAACCCGGAGAAAATCATCCGCACTACGCGGCGATGATACACTTGATAATACAAACTGCCCGGTTTGCCGGAAACGGTAGAAGCCCGGAATTTGATTTTAACGGTCGTCATAGTCTATCTTTTTTAGATTGAACGTTTGCCTTCACGCTTGCCTTGTGCAGTTTCCAGTACCTGTACTCCCGGGCGCCGGCCTCCGCCTTGTGGAAAAAGACGGAAAAAGGCCGCAACCTTTTCGCCAAGGCTGCGGCCCGAAATGTAAAGAGAATACCGTTCTGTCCGAATCAAATTTTTATTTTCCTGCTTTTCCGCCCCTCCTTGATTACGTAAACCCCGTGCGGCAAGGCAGAAAGCACCTGTCCGTACATTTCCGCGACGCGGGCGGCCGGAATCCGGGCCAGCAGGATGCCCTGCAGGGAGTAGACCGAGACGTCCTCCGCGCCGCCGGCCTGTACGCCGTCCACCGATGTCGGTTTCTCCGTCGTCAGGGGGAAGAAGCTGCCGTCCGGCCCGAAGCGGTACGAAGCCCGGACGGCGGAAATCTGCTTGCCGGCCAGGTCCACTTCGCTCTGCGGTACGAGGACCTGGAACTCCGTTTCGGTCTGGCTGTACACGGGCAGTGTCGTCTCGAACGTATAGGTTTCTCCCTCCGCCTCTATCTCCAGGCGTACCACATCCTGGTAATTGTTTGTTGTCTCGTTGCGCATCTGTAAAGAGAAGCTCCGTCCGGGCACGGTGGCGGCCATTTCGTTGGGCACTTCCGCTATCTCGCCGCCCAAGTACAGCTGCGGGTCTCCGTCGTGCGGGTCGGGGATGGCGACCGTGGCCTGACGGCCCGACACGTAGAGGTCTACGGCGGGCCGGGCGTCTGCCCACACGGGCGCCCAGTCCGGTTCCAGGTCCGAACAACTGTACAGGACAAGCCGGTAAGTGCCGCGCTCCAGATCTGCCGGTATGGTCACCGGCAAATGGCGCCGTGCGGTGAAACGGTAGCCCGCACCCAGCGAATAAGTGCGCTGGGCCAGCATCCCCAGGAACTCTCCGTCGCGTTCCAGTCCCCAGCCGTATTGGATGGTCGCCCGCTGCCCGCTGCAATTCATCAGCAGACAGCTCAACGTCACGCTTTCCCCCAGCCCGACGCTGACGCTCCGCAGCGTGCTGTCCCCGTTGAGCACCACCGGCTCGGTCAGTATGCAGCGCTGCTCCGGGTAGTCTGTGGCGTCGGGCGTAGGGAAGCAGTTCACGACCATAGCCTGCGCCGCGTTGTAGCAGACTCCCCGCCCGCCGGGATAGTTCCCACTCTGGTTGATGATATTGAGGTCGGCAAATTTGTCACCCGAACCGCCGTGCCCGAAGTTGATGTGATAGCGTCCCTCTCCGTCCGTGCCGTCGACGACAAACATGTGTCCCACGTTGCCTCCGTTAAAGAGCCAGCTGCCGCGGTAGAACACGGGATGCCCCGCCTGCAGTTGCCCGTCGAGCATTTCCAGCCACTCGGCCGTGGAGTAATAGGCGCGGTGCAAGTAGCGGCCATCGGGCGAGAAGTGCAGGAAATGCTGCATCCCGTAGAGCATGCGGCCGTAGTTGCTGATGGAGGTGGAGGGTCCGTATTGCGCATACGTCGCGGCGCCGCAGGCGAAGACCAGCCCGGCCACGGCGTCGGCTTCCTCCTGGGTATAACTGCCGGCCTTATACTGATCCAGGATGTGGTCCCAGTCGAAAGCCGTCCGGCTGAAGTCCACGCGCACGGAGTCCGCCAGGCCGCCGCTCTTGTACACCACCGAGCCGTAGCCGGTAGCGGGCTGGCGGTACGTGGCCAGTATCTGCGCCAGCGCCACAGGGCCGCAGCCGGCGGCATAGCCTTCCGGGCACGCATTGTTGTAGGGAGCACTTTGGCTGAACTTGGCCGACACCAGCGGCTCTACGCGTTGTGCCCATGCCTGAGGCACGGCCAGCCCGCACAACGCCATACAGGAAAATAACCACTTCTTCATTTTTCAAGTTTTAGTATGGACAAGGCAAAATTAGCATTTTTTCTCCTTCCGGTTTCCGGCCCCGCGGCTTTTCCGCCCCTTCCAAGGCGCCGCGGGGCAGGCGGACGATGCCGCCCGCACATTTTTCCGTACCTTTGCAGGCGTGGCCGCACCCCGCGAAGGCAGCCGCCACGCCATACGTTTCCCTAAAGAATTCCTACACTATGACTTACGATTTCGATGAAGTGATTTCCCGCCGAGGCACGCACTCCTGCAAATGGGACGAAGCAGCCGAAGGCGAACTGCCCATGTGGGTGGCCGACATGGACTTCCGCACGGCCCCGCCCGTAGTCGAGGCGTTGCGCCGCCGCGTGGACCACGGCATCTACGGCTACGCCTACGCCGGTCCGGAATACTACGCGGCCATCACGCGCTGGTTTGCCGCGCGCCACGGCTGGCACATTGACCCGCAGTCCGTCATTTACACAACGGGCGTCGTGCCGGCCCTCTCCGCGCTCGTCAAGGCCCTGACACAGCCCGGCGACCGCGTGCTCGTCCAGACGCCGGTCTACCACTGCTTCTTCTCTTCCATCCGCAACAACGGCTGCGAAGCGGTGCAGAACCTCCTGCTGCGCGACGGCGACACGTACCGCATGGACTTTGAGGCCTTGGAGCGGCAGGCCGCCGACCCGCGCGTGAAGGTCATGATCCTATGCAACCCGCACAATCCTACGGGGCGCGTGTGGACGCCCGAGGAGCTGCGCCGCGTGGGCGACATCTGCCTGCGCCACGGCGTGTTTGTCATTGCCGACGAAATACACTGCGAAATCGTCCTGCCCGGCTACCGCTACACGCCCTACGCCACGCTGGGAGGCAAATACTGGGCGCACGCCGCCGCATGCGTCTCGCCGACAAAGGCGTTCAACCTGGCGGGACTGCAGGTGGCCAACATCGTCGTGCCCGACGCGGAAACGCGCCGCCGCGTGGACCGCGCCATCAACATCAACGAGGTGTGCGACATCGGCCCGCTCGGCATGACAGCCCTCATCGCGGCCTACAACGAAGGCGGCGAGTGGCTCGACCAGCTCAACCGCTACCTGGCCGGCAACTACGAGGCCATGCGCCGCTTCGTCGCCGAACGGATGCCGCGCCTGCCGCTGACCCGGCTGGAGGGGACGTACCTCGTATGGCAGGACTGCTCGGCGCTGGGCATCCCTTCCGCCGGACTGGAGGAACGCCTGCGCCGGGAAGCCCGCCTGTGGCTCAACCAGGGCGCCATGTACGGCGAGGGAGGGGAAGGATTCATGCGCTGGAACATCGCCTGCCCGCGCAGCGTCCTGACGGACGGGCTGGAACGCTTCGCACAGTTCGCAGCCCGCATCCCTACGGCGCGCTGAGCGCCTGCCCGCTTCCTTTCCACGCCCCTTAGGCCCGTCGCCGCGGGGCTAAGGAGCGTGGCGACGGGGATAGGGCCTGTGACTGCCGAAACAGGCGTGCGCCGCGGCGCGGTCCACACGGGGACCGGAGCCGCGGCGCACGTGTTTTCCGCCCCGCCGCCGGGCAGGCACAGCCTGCTTCGAAGCATTTCCTTCCGCAGGAATCAGCGGCCCTGCGCGCCGGTGTTGACCACGGGCTGGGCGGCCTCGTCGGCGCAAAGCACTACGAGCAGGTTGCCCACCATGGCCGCCCGCCGGTCTTCGTCGAGTTTCACGATGCCGTCCTTTTCCAGCCTGTCGAGGGCCATGCGGACCATCGAGACAGCCCCTTCCACGATTTTCTCGCGGGCGCCGATGATGGCCGAAGCCTGCTGGCGGCGCAGCATGACGGCGGCGATTTCGGGCGCATAGGCAAGGTAGTTGATGCGCGCCTCGACCACTTCCAGGCCGGCCATGACCAGCCGCTCGTTCAACTCCTGCTCCAGCTGCTCGTTGATTTCCTCTCCACCGGAACGCAGGGTCAGCCCCGCGGCCGCACCCTCGTTGTCGTCATAGGCATAGTGCCCGGCCACCTGGCGCAAGGCGGCGTCGCTCTGGATTTTCACGAAATTCTCGAAAGCATTCATGCGGCTGGCCACGGCGTTGGCCCCGGCGGCCGCGGCCTCCTTGCCGCCGCCGGCCGGTGCGGCCGCCATCGTCTGCGCGTCTATCTCAAACATGGCCTTGTACGTGTCGCGCAGTTTCCAGACCAGCACAAGGCCGATGAGGATAGGGTTGCCCGCCTTGTCGTTTACCTTGATAGGCTCCACGTCCAGGTTGCGGGCGCGCAGGGAGAGTTTCTTCTTGTCGTAGAAAGGGTTCACCCAGTAGTAGCCCGTCTTGCGGAACGTCCCGCGATAGTTCCCGAAAAACACCATCACGCGGGCCTCGTTCGGCTCCAGCTTCATGTAGCCGGCCGAGACTATGAGCCAGGCCAGCGCCAGCAGTCCGCCCGCCACGTAGCCGGCCACCGTCTCCGTCAGGCAGCAGACGACGGCAGCCACCGTAAGCACCGCCAGATGAAAGAACAGCATCAGAAAACCATTCATGGCGAAACCCTTAAATTCAAATTCTTTCGTTTCCATAGTCCGTTTCATTAAATCATACAAAACCGATGCCGCAAAGATACGCATAAGCCGGACACCGCCAAGGGGCACGCCGGCTTTTTTCGGGCCGCGCAGCCCCGCGCCACCGGCCGGCCGCGCCGCACGCCCGCCCGACCCGGCACGCGGGGAAAGCGGCCGGAAGCATACGGAAACGGCGCATCGCCCTCCTCGCGGAGAGAGATGCGCCGGCATGAAAGTGCGCCTGATAGGACTCGAACCTACACGGCCGAAACCACCAGATCCTAAGTCTGGCGCGTCTACCAATTTCGCCACAAGCGCGGTATGCGGGGCAAAGTTAAGACTTTTTCGCCACGCGGCCTACTTTGCCGCCACAATTTTTCGGGAAAGGCGCGGGCGGGGGCCGCACCGCCGGCCGGCTTCCCCCATGAGGAAACGCCCGGGGCAGGGCTGCGGCGACCGCGGTGCAGGCCCCGCCGCCACTCCCCTTAGCCCCGTGGCGACAGGCCTTAGCCCGGGACGGACGGGCCTTAGCCCCGTGAGCGGAGCCGCACGCGGAAGCGGGACGCCGGCGGCCATGTGAAGAATTATCCGTAAATTTGCAGCCGCTAAACTCTAAACAAGACCCTCAAGCCATGCCACACCATCCACTCCGCGTGCTCGCCGCCGCCCTGTGCCTCTGCACGCTGGCCCCGGCACGCACCGAAGCGCAAAACGCCCTGCAACGCGCCGCGCACGGGCTGACCTACCGCACCAAAGCGCAGGTGACGGCCTCGGACGGCCAGTCCCCGCTCTGGCTCAACGCCAACCGCTACGGGCTTTCCAGCGTAAAGGACGACAACGGATACCTGCGCGCCGGCATTTTCCGCCGCGCCGAGCACGACAGTGCCTACAACTGGCGCCTCGGCTACGGTGTAGACCTGGCCGCCGCCTACGACTTCACGTCCGGATTCATCGTCCAGCAGCTCTACGCCGACCTTGACTGGCGGTGGCTGCGCCTCTCGGTGGGCAGCAAGGAACGGCCCATGGCCCTGAAGAACCAGGAACTGAGCAGCGGCAGCCAGACGTTCGGCATCAACGCGCGCCCCATCCCGGAAGTACGCGTGGAAATCCCCGACTACGTCTCGCTGACAGGGAAAAGCAACTGGCTGGGCATCAAAGGGCACATCGGCTACGGCCTGCCTACGGACGACGCCTGGGAAGAAAGCTACGTGGGCCCGCAAGGCAAGCGTGCCATCCACGTGATCTACCACAGCAAGTCCGGATTCCTGCGCGTGGGCAACCCGGAACGCTTCCCGCTGGTCTTCGAGGGCGGCCTCGAGATGGCCTGCATGTTCGGCGGGACGGTGATGAACTTCGCCCCCGGGCAAAACCTCGTCATGACACACAAGCTCAAAGACTTCTGGCACGCCTTCACAGGCGGGGGAAGCGACCCGACCGACGGAACCTATCTCAACGCCGAGGGCAACACCGTGGGCAGCTGGCTCTTCAGCCTGGCCTGGCACGGACGCGACTGGAAAATACGGGCCTACTACGATCACTTCTTTGAAGACCACAGCATGATGTTCTTCGAATACGGATGGAAAGACGGGCTGATCGGACTCGAAGCGACGCTGCCGCGCAACCCTGTGGCCAGCACCATTGTCTACGAGTACCTGCACACGAAATACCAGGCCGGGCCTGTCTACCACGACCACACAGCGGAAATCCCGGACCAGGTGAGCGGCTGCGATAATTACTACAACCACGGGCTTTACACCGGGTGGGAACATTGGGGTCAGGCCATCGGCAACCCGCTCTTCACGTCGCCCCTTTACAACGGCGACCGTTCGCTGGCCTTCACGGGCAACCGCTTCATCGCGCACCACGTGGGTCTGAGCGGCGACCCGTTGCCCGGACTGCACTACCGCCTGCTCTACTCGCACATGAGAAACTGGGGCACCTACGGAAACCCCTACCCGGACGTGCGCCGCGACGACAGCTTCCTCGTCGAAGCGAGCTACGGCTTCGCGCACGTCCCCGCCCTGAACGGGTGGCGCGTAGGCGCAGCGTTCGCCTTCGACCGCGACAGCCAGATAGGCGACAACACCGGATTCCAGTTCACCATAAGCCGCTCGGGGCTGCTGCTACGCTGACGCCCGGCCGCACACGGCACATCCACACCTCAATCATCCAACTTCCGCATGAAACGTATCATCCCATTCCTTCTCCTCATCCTGTCCGCCGTCGGCGCATGCAATAAAGTGCCGGAAAACGGCCCGCTCGACGGCCAATGGCAACTCATGGAAATCGCCACACGGGAAACGCCGGACGACGCGGCCTTCTCCCACAGCGAGGCGCAAAAGGACAAGGGCATCTACTGGAGCTTCCAGCTCCGCCTGCTCTCCATCCGCACGCACACCGGCCCGCTCAACGGGCACACCAGCGAGACGGTGGGACGGTTCCGTTACCTGGCCGACCGGCTGGCCGTGACCGAGCTGTACATCCATTTCCGCTCACGCGACAGCCTCGTCACCGACCCCGCCACAACGGCATTCGAGCCGCTCGGCATCACGGGCTGCGCCGACACGTTCCAGATAGAACGCCTCGACGGAGAGCAGATGGTGCTCCGCTCGCAGGACCGCCGACTCACGTTCCGCAAATTCTGAGGAGTGTACCTACAATCATACGCATTGCCCCGGGTGCCGGTAACCGACACCCGGGGCAATGCGTCATCCGGACAAGGGGGAACGCTTCACCACACCTCCCGCTCACCGGAATGCCGGGTACGCAAGTCGCAACCATAACGCTGCAAGAAACGCAGCTTGGCCCGCTCCATGAGCGAATTCCCCGTATTGCGCGGATAACTCTGGGCCACAATGCGGGCACAACGCCGCGAACGGGGAAGCCGGGAAAACAATGGATAGGACAACGTTGCCTCCAACTGCGCAATGGCATGCGCCACGTCCTTCCCCTTTAGCTCCACAAAAATCTCCCCCTCCGCTTCACTATCCTTACGAGGCGCGATCAGGACCAGCTTATCACAACGACAGCCTTCGTTTATGATATAACCGTCCACAGCATACACACCACACTCCGCAGGCGGGTTCAGTGCGAGACAATATTTCTTTTTATTTTCCTCCGTGCTCAGCAGCTTGCGCACCATAAAAGCCTGCTCCGGACAAAAGCCCCGCTTATCCAAATCATCTCTCCTCGTCCCCATACAATATGGCATTGAGTTGGTAGGTTTGTTCGTCCACCAGTTCCGATATACTGTCAAGCCACTCCCCCTTGACAAGTCCTGTTTCCGAGTCTATCAGGTTCTCCAAATTCCGGCCTACAGTCACGCCATAAGCCGCGAAATCTGTAGCCGGCAGCTGGCATTCCACAGGAACGACTTCGCCGGCAGCGACAGCATTACGCTCGGCCGCACGTGCAGCCAGAAGCAAGACATTCAGCACGGTCAACACATACGGGCTATGAGTCGTCAACATGAGCGAACTGGTCCAAACGTCTCCATGCCGGTTCGCACGCTGCACCCGGCAAACCAGGTCAACAATCAATTTATATTGAGATTCGGGAAATAAGTTCTGCTCCGGCTCTTCCACATAAAGACGGAAAGCGCGATAGCGGAACAAATCTTCCACGCCCCTGCGTGCTTCTTCGGGGTCGACTGCAGCTATCTGCGCCGCCGTAGCCCGCCGGTTGTTTCGTGACACCAACGACAGCATCCATTGTTGCAGGTCATACGGTGTATAGGCTCCGACCTGCCCCAGACAGCGCTCCACGTAGTCTGCTAAACCAGTCACGGGCAGTGCGGACTGCACACCGCTCGAGGCATAAAAGGTCGGAATCCGTTTCCCTTGTTCCGCCATCAGGAGCATTTCGCGCCGACGCGGCTGGTCGTAATAATAACGTAAGTTCGCATCAAACACCATCGGGAGCGGCCGTTCCGGCGTAAACGATGTACGGGCGGTATTCCACTCCATTATATAATTGAACAGCACATCTACGTCATTGTCGCGATACACACGCTCCACGTTCTGCAACGCCGAAAGCAGATTGCGCTCCGCCGGAAGGAAGCACACCTTTTCATTATGGCGGTCCTTCGCATAACCCGCTCTACGGAGAATACGCGCGTTTCCCCGATGGCCGCGCAATTCTATAATGACTGCCGACCCTTCATAACGCAGATATGAACTTGGAGAAAAGAACGTAACGTCCAGCCGGTGAAACTTCATCAGATTTTTGCGGAAGCGGTCATAATGCGTATATTCTGCAAGGAAAGCCTCGTCCAGCATCACATGTTTCTCCACCCAAGTGCAAAAGCAAAGCAACTTCATCAGCGTACTTTTCCCAGAACTCTGCGGTCCGATGATCAGCGTCACCGGAGCCACATGCACCTCTCCCGTATCTCCCAACGGACCTATGTTTTGAATGCGAATGACAGGCATGACTACAAAATTCAAGCGAATATCGGGTCAAAGTTACAAATAAATTGCGCAGGACAGGCGATAAGGAGGAACAAAACGGCAACACTCCAGCGGAATTCACCCTCAGAACTTCTTTCCGCGTGCGATGCGGTAGAAGGTGGTCCAGAGTATGCGTATGTCGAGGGCCCAGGAGCGGTGTCCGAGATAGTAAAGGTCGTAGTGCAGACGGCGTACCATCTTGTCCACCGTGTCGGTATACCCGTTGTAGAGGGTGGCATACGAGGTGACGCCGGGGCGTATCTGGAAGAGCATGGGGTAGCGCGGGTCCTTCTCCATGATTTGCTCGATGAAGTGGCGGCGTTCGGGCCGCGGCCCGATGAAGGCCATGTCGCCGCGGAACACGTTCCAGAGCTGCGGGAGTTCGTCCAGATGGTGCGCGCGCAGGAAGCGTCCGGTGCGCGTCAGGCGCGGGTCGCCCTTGACGCCGGAGCTGGAGAGCTTCGGGCCGTGGCGTTCCGCGTCCAGGCGCATGGAGCGGAACTTGTAGATGTAGAACGGCCTCCCGAAGCGGCCGATGCGCTCCTGACGGAAGATGGCCGGCCCTCCGTCCTCGCGGCGCACGGCCACGTAGCAGGCCAGCATGAGCGGGGAGAAGACGACGAGGCAGAGGGTGGCGATGAGGCAGTCCACCCACCGCTTGACGGCCCGCGCGAAGGCCGACATCCCGTCCGGGATGAAGTCCGGCCGTCCCTGTCCCATGTCCGTGGTCTGCATGACGCGCTCCAGCCGCGAGCGCGGGTGCGAGTGTTTACCGTGTAGTTTCTCCATAATGTCCTGTTTTTAGGTTCAGATTCTGTTTTCCTTGATGATGCGGCGGTAGATGCCGGCGTAGGCCGCCACCATTTTCTCCACCGTAAATTCCTGCTCGTAGGTGCGCCGCGCGGCGGCCGAAAAGGCGCGCAGCCTGTCCTCGTCCTCCAGCAGTTCCTGTGTGCGGGCGACGAAGGCCTCCACGTCGTTGGGCACGGTGTAGCCGCACACACCGTCGGCAACGGCCTCGGCCACGCCGCCCACGTCCGAGGCGATGACCGGCAGGCCGGAGGCCATGGCCTCGAGCACCGCCATGGGCAGGCCCTCATAGTTGGAAGGCAGCATGAACAGGTCCGCCCGCGCGCAGTAGGCGGCCGCTCCCGGACGGTCGCCGGGCAGGAATACGTTCTCGGGGACCGCCTGCGGCAAGTCTCCGCCGCCGATCCATACGAAGGCATATTGCGGCAGGCGGCGGGCCACTTCCAGGAAAATATCCATTCTTTTGGGCGAAGCTACTCTGGCGATGCAGAGGACCGTGCGTCCGTAGCGTTCCGGAACAGGCCAGTCCGTCGCCGGCCGCGGGTCCACGTCGGGGATGCCGTTGTGTATGCATTCCAGGTGACGGCCGATACCCTCGGTCCTCAGGTTGGCCTCGTCGTAGCGGCTGACGGCCACGATAGCCGCACAGCGGCGCTGCATCCACCGTTCCAGCGGCAGCATGCGGCGGTGGGCCAGGCGCACGGAGTCGAACCCGTGGACCGTGTACACCGTGCGCCGCGCCGGGAAGGCCAGCCGTCCCAACAGGCCGGCTTTCGAAGAGTGCAGGTGCACGACGTCCGGGCGTATCTGCCGGCACAGACGCTTCAGGGCGAGCAGGGCCGCCAGGTCGTCCCGGGGCGAGATGGCCCGGCGCAGGGAAGGGATGCGGACCTGGCGGACGCGGGCATCGAGCGCCTGGAACAGTTCGCCGCCGCCCTCGCCGGCCGCCACCGTCACCTCGTGCTCCCCGCAGAGCGCATCGGCCAGACAGGCCACGACGCTCTGCGCTCCGCCCAGCCCGCTGCCGGTAATCACTTCAAGTATTCGCATAAAGTTTCTCAGATAAA
>CABQKA010000007.1 GCA_902464615.1 uncultured Prevotella sp.
TCCTTATGTGTTTACCCGTGAGCAAATACAGAATATATTTGAAACTTGTGACAAGCAAAGAATGCATAGCCATAATATATATTGCAATCTTTTTGCATTACCTACTTTATATAGAATTTTATATGCCACAGGGATTAGAATCGGAGAAGCCATATCTATTAGGAATCGGGATGTTGATTTGAGGAGGAATTGTATCATTATTCGGAAAACAAAAAATAAGATGGAAAGGCTTGTTCCTTTAAGCAACTCCCTATCCAAGGTTCTACAACAGTATCTGAAATATCGTAATAAGATACCCTTGCACGATATTGATGCTCCAGATAAGTTCCTGTTAATATCTCCATCGGGACGACCGTTATCTTCTTGCACTGTATTGGGTGGTTTCAAGAAAGTATTGGAAAAATGTAATATACCCTGTTCAAGCAACCGTTCCGGAGGTGCCTGTATACATAGCTTAAGACATACTTTTGCAGTCCATTCCCTTGCAAAGATGGTACAAGATGGAATGGACATATATTGTGCTCTTCCCCTATTATCGGTTTTCTTGGGTCATAAGACGTTGAAAGGAACTGAAACTTATGTGCGTTTGACACAAGATATGTTTCCCGATATTCTATTGAAACAAACTACCATAACACGGTTTGTATATCCAGAAATAAATATAATAACTGATTCAAGCATATAAACTTATGAAAACAACAGATTTTGCAAAGTATTTAACAGCCTATTTTACAGAGTATCTTATCGGAGAAAGGGGTGTAAGCCCTAATACCATACGATCATACAGTGAATCATTTAGCCTGTTGCTAAACTTTTTGGATGAGCGGGTAAACATAAAGGCTGACAATCTCAGATTGGAACATATTACCAGAAAAACGGTTTTAAGTTTCCTTGACTGGTTACAAGACACAAAACAATCAAGTAACGCAACAAGGAATCAAAGACTGGCCGCATTACGTTCTTTTTGTACATATATGCAATACGAGGATGTAAAACGTCTGGAACAATGGCAAGAGATATTATCCATCAAAGTAAAGACACATGAAAAAAGAAGTGTCAATTACCTTAGCATAGATGGTATAAAACTTTTATTGGCTCAAATTCCAATCAACACAAGGAAAGGAAGACGGGATTTAGCATTGATATCCCTGCTCTACGATAGTGGAGCCAGAGTACAAGAATTAATAGATTTGACACCTGCGTCTTTGAAATTGGAAAAGCCTTGTCATGTCATATTATTTGGTAAAGGACGAAAAAAAAGAATTGTCCCTCTACAAGATGAACAAGTGGATTTATTGCATAATTATATGGAAGAGAATCGTTTAAATCTATCCGGTTTTAATCAAAGGCCTCTTTTCTCTAACAGTTACGGTAGGAAACTAACAAACTCAGGTATATCGTATATATTGAACAACTATGCTAATCACGCCCGAATACAAAATCCGGAACTTATACCGGAAAAAATAAGTCCGCATACTTTACGGCACAGTAAAGCCATGCACTTGTTACAAGCTGGTGTAAACCTGATTTATATCCGTGATATTTTGGGACATGTATCTATACAGACTACTGAAATATACGCTCGGGCTGATTCCAAACAAAAAAGAGATGCTTTAGAGGCGGCCTACATCAATATAATACCCAATGATATGACAGAATGTTCATGGGAAAGAGACCAAGAACTTAAGGTCTGGCTAAGGAATCTATCTAAATGAAAAATAATATTATCCAAAGCTGTAATATAAAGTAATGTAAGTAAACAATTGATATACAGTGATACAAAAATAGCAGCTTTGGATAATAATTTACTTGTGATAAGAGAAATTATCACAACTTATGATAACTTTTCTGCCAATATGGTAATCATGTCTTTTTCTGTCTAATCTGTTGATACTTTTGTTTCTTTTCGGGTGGAAATGAAACGGGGCACGGCCTTGTCCGTGGGATATGCGGTACAGGGCGGTGTTTGCTCCCCGTTTCAATCCGTTGATTATTGTCGGATGGATTTAGTGGCGGCAATCAGGACACCTTCACACCTTTGGATTTTCTTGTCTGCCGTTTCTGCTGGGTTTCGTCCTTCGGTGCGGTCTGCCCCTGCTGCAACGGCTCTTTCACGTGCTTGGTCGCCTCGTTGGTCTTGCCCTCGTTGTTCACGGCAAGCTGCGTCCTGCTCTCGTTCGACGGGGCGACGGTCTGCGCGAGGTCGGGATTCTGCGAGTAGGTCAGCGGACGGCCTTTCTCATGGATGAATTTCAGGTACTTCGTACAGGGCTGCCCTTGGTCGTCCTTCGCATTGGCAAGCACCACCGTCTTGCCCGCCACGTAGTCGGCGATTTGCTGTTCGTTGAACAGGTCGTCTTTCCATTTGCTTATCGGGCGGATGCTTCCGTCCTCGTTCGTCCACGAGCGGTTGCGCCGTTGCCTTTCGCCGTTTTCCTGCGTCTGCCCCTGTGCATCGGGATTGTCCTGCTGCTTGCTTTGACGCTGCGACTGCTGCTGACGTCGCTGCCCCGGCACGAACTCCACATCGCGTTTTTCGGCGCTCACCTGAAGTAATGCCTGAAATTTGCGCCCGTTGGATAATGTCACTTCTTTGGGCAGGGCAAGCCCGGCACGCAGGATGTCCATTTCTTCCTTTGTCAAGCCGGTCTGTCCGATTTGATAGGGGATGCGCACCTTGTCGGCAGGCACGTCCACGATTTCATTCGTCAGGCGGTCGATACTGATATACGACTGGCGCATTTCTCCGGTTCTCGTATCCGCCACATCCACCACCTTGCCTAAATTGCCCGTGCGTTTAAGGTTCTTCTTGTCCTCGTCCGTGAAGGTGTAGCCGTTGTGGGGGATGTCAAGGCGCGGCTCGTTACGGATAAAATGGGGTGTCAGTTTCAGTTTGCCGTCCTCCATTTTCTGAAACGAGAGGCGGGCTTGCAGCTCGTAGCTCTCGTAGCCGAAGGTCGGCTTCACCGTCACCAGCCCCGTCTTGCCGTAGTTCATCAGGGCTTTCAAATCCTTTTCTGAAAGCTTTTCCTTGTCGATGCCGCATTTGAGCAGCTCATTCCAGTCCACTTGGTCGTCCGCTATCAGGTTCGGCTTCTCCTGTTTCTGCGGTTGCTGCTCATCTTGCGCTTCAGCCGTTTGAGGCTGTTGCACTTCCTGTTTCTGTTCTTCTTTTTTCTGTTCCATTTCTTCTGTCTTTTTAAGGGGTTCATTGTCGCTTTCTTGTTTTACATTCTCCATTTCCGCCTGCTTCCGGTATTCCGATGTGTCCACCTTGTGCGCCGCGAGCATTTCCGCGTTTGCCGCAGGGTCTTTCAGCAAATCCTTGATGACCGGCAGCACCGCATCCGCCATGTCCGCCGCCACCCGGTAGAAGCCGAAACGTGTCGGCTCCTTGCACTGGCGGTAGAAGTTCCTGAAGAAGTTGTCCACCATGTCCCCGTGGCGGTCGAAGCGCAGGAAGTCCTGCGAGTGTTCCGCCTTTGCCGGAGCCGTCTTCGGATAGCCCTTGCTGTCCAGCCCGGCTACTACGCTGATTTCGCCCGTCTTCTCGTCGCGGACGACCAGCACGTCTTTTTCGTTTTTCTTTTTCTGTTCCATTTCAGTTTAATTTTTACGGTTCGTTCTCTTGTCGTTTGATTTTCTTTTGGTATTGTCCGCCTTATCCTGAGCCCTGTCACGGAGTATTTCCCGCATGTGGGTGCTGATGAACAGTTCCACGTCCGCCCTGCGGTAATAGGTCTTGTGGCGGTGCATCCGGTAGGGCAGCAACCCGTCGCTGCGGTAGCGTTGCAGGGTGCGTTTGCTCACGTGGAGCAGCATGCACACGTCTTGGTTGTCCATCGTGTCCTCTTCCAACAAGGCGGTGCCCTGTGGCTTTTCATTCACGTCACCGCGCATGGCGGAGAGCATCTCCTCCTGACGGTCGAGGCGGCTGAGCACCTGCCTCATGCAGTCCTCGAAAGTGCGTCTGTCTAAAAACTCCATAGCCGTTCCTCCTTTCATTTCCTGCCCGCCTTTCCGCCCGTGCGGAGCCGGTAGTTGTGTTTCAGTTCCTCCGGTTTCTCCGGTGAAGTCTTGACCGCATTCTCCCGGATGATGCGTTCCACTTCTTCCGGAGGGTAGCGGCAGTCGCCCCGGATGATGACATACCCGATGCGCTTCTCGTCGCGCAGCCGTTGCAGCGTGCGGCGGCTGACACAGAGCAGGCGCATCACTTCGCGGCTGTCCAGAAGGCAGGCGGTATCGTTCCGCTGTCCCTCCATGCCTTGCTTCCTCACATGGGAGGCGATTTCCTCGATGCGCCCTACGATGTCCTTGTAGGCGGCGCTTTTCATCGTGATGATTTCCATATTCCTCAATCTTTTAATTGTTAGTGAATCAGTTTGTCGGGAGCAAAATTCGGCTATTCCAAAGGGGCGGGCACGGTACTTACCCGTAACTTACGTGAGATTTTTATGGATTTTCCGCCTTGCAGGGGCTTCAACGGGCATTTTTATCATGGAAAACCGCCAAACGGACATTCCAAGCCGTCTGTTTCCCTCATGTCCTGATGTGGCACAATAAAAAGAGCCACAAGCTGCCACTGTTTCCTTGCCCGGTCGGTTCCGGCCCACAGCTGTGTAACTTTGCGGCAAACCGATAAAATTTTGAAAGAATGGAAATAGTAATCATTGAGAAGACCGCCTTCGATATGCTCCTTGCCGGAGTGAAGGCATTGGAGGACAGGGTGAGGACGCTTGCCGAAAAGGGCGGCGACCGCCGCCTTGCCGAATGGATGGACACGGAGGACGTGTGCCGTATGCTGAGCATAACCCCGAAGACCTTGCAGGCCATGCGCGACAGGCACGGCATTGCGTATTCCCAAATCGGACGCAAGTTCTATTACAGGCCGGAGGATGTGGAACGGCTGTTGCCCGGTCCCGAAACGGGACAACCGTCCGTCTGACGCTTGAAGTGTGCCACTAAATCCTATGTAAGATGAATGACAATGTATTGACAAAGGACTGCGGCGTACTTGCCGACGCCATGCAGTCCGTCCGAAGAAGCCTGAAAATGGCGGACAGACTCGCCGACGGATACATCCCCCCGATGGGCGGCGAGCGTTACCTCACCGACAGGGACTTGGCGCGGAGGCTGCACGTGAGCCGGCGCACCTTGCAGCAGTACCGCCACGAGGGGATATTGCCCTATTTCCTGTTCGGCGGCAAGACGCTCTACCGCGAGAGCGACATCCAGAAGGTACTGGAACGTAACTACCGCAAGACGTACTGACGCTTGCGGCAAGTAAAAAACATCGGGAGACGGATACCCTCATGCGGGTTGCCGCTCCCGATGTTCATTTCAGGCCGTGCCTGTGCCGTTCAGCAGTATGCCCCATGCGGATGATGCAGGAACAAGACCGTAGGCTCTTTCTTGGAACGCGCCACCGTCCGGGCGAGCCATTTGCGGAACAGTGCAGCCTGCCCCGTGTCGAACCGGAACGACAGGGCTATGACCGTTTCCATGCCGTAAATGTCCGTATAACATTTTGCTTCCTGTAGCCGTATGCGCCGGCATGAACCGCCGTCCGCGATGCCGTCCTTTCTCAGTTTCCGTATGGCGGCTTCCACCGTCACGCCGCGCACATAGAACAGGCTTGCGATTTCTCCGGTCGTCATCCACACTTCGGCGTCGGGCAGGACTACCGTCTTTTCTTCTATTGTTATGATGCCTCTCGTTTCCATGTTTCTTTTCGTTTTCAGGTTCAACTTCTAAATGGCTTGGCAGATGAACTGTTCCATCGGGGCGAGCTTTTGGGAGAGCAGTTCCATGTCCCGGCTCATCTTCTCAGCTGTGATTTTCGCATAGATTTGGGTCGAACGGATGCTTGTGTGCCCCATCAGTTTCGACAGCGTTTCAATGGGTACGCCGTTGGAAAGGCAAATCGTCGTTGCGTACGAATGGCGACTTTGGTGCCACGTGACGTTTTTGTTTATCCCGCATTGTCTGGCTACCTGTTTGATGCCGTATTTGCAGATATTATAGCATGGGACAGGCAGCAGTTTGCCGTCCTTGGAAACGCCTTTGTACTTGTCGATGATATGCTTTGCCACGTCCAGCAGGCGGATGTTCGTTTCCACTCCCGTTTTCTGTCGGCTTGTCTTTATCCACAGGTGCCCGTCGAAGGAAACTTGCAGGTTCTCTTCCGTGAGGTTCGCCATGTCACGCCAGCTCAAACCGGTGAAGCAGCAGAAGATGAAGAGGTCGCGTATCAGTTCATAGTTCTTCCTCTTGAACGTGCAGTTTATCATCTGCGTGATTTCCTCTTTCGTCAGGTAGCCGCGTTTCGTTTCCTCCTTCGTGATGTGGTAGGCATAGAACGGGTCGCGCTGCAACCAGCCGTTGTTGATGGCGGTGAAGATGATGCTCCGGAAAGGCATCATGTACGACCACACGGTGTTGGTGCAATGCCCTTTCTCCACGCGGAGGAACAGTTCGAAGTCCGTGATGAAGGCGGGCGCAAGCTCTTTCAGGGCGATGTCTTCCACCTTGTACCGGGTTTTGATGAACTCCGACAGGTGCTTGTAAACCACGCAGTATTTCCAGTAACTGCGTTGGCTCTTCATCTTGCCCACTAATTTGGCATAGTCCTCGTTGTGCTGCCGGAACACGGCAAGCAGCGTCTTGTGGTTCATGCCCATGCCGAGGTATTCGTTGCGTACCTTCTCCGCCGTGACATAAGTGTCACGGTCGAACACGTCCTGATAGGCCTTGTTCACACCCACGCGGATTTTGTCCAGCATACGGTTGCCTTCCAGAGCCACGTTGCTCCTTCCGGTCAGCCGTCCGGTTTCCACGCTCCACATCTTTTCCTCCACGTCCAGCTTGCAACTGAACTGTGCGATTTTCCCGTTCACCGTGATACGGCACATGACCGGTATCAGCCCGTTCTTCTTCGGCGCGTTGCGCTTGAGGTAAAATAAAATCTTGAATGTCGCTCTACTCATAGTTCCTACTTTTTTATGGTTGCAAAATTACCTTGTGTAGAGCTGTTTGCCTGTATGTAAACCGCAGCAGACCAACGCAATCGAATCTGCCGCAAGACTTTTTCATCCCGAACCTTGTCAACTGCCTGTATAATTGCAGTTCTTGCCATGTTTTGCCGGGCTTTTCCATTCCGTTACCCGTTCCGATTTCAGGTAACGAGCTGGTAACGCAATTACGGTTCAAGTTGGCTTTTCCCGGTTTCAGTTGGCACTCACTCAAATCGCCAAAATCCCATAAATCATTAACTTTCAATCATATTTCCGTGATTTGCTCAGTATCTCACTTTTTTGTATTATCTTTGCTGCAATAAAACTATTCACATAATCCGCCATGTACGACATACAACTCAACGAAAGCGGCACACGCCATTTAGACATTACAGACGAGAATCTGCAAACTATCCGGAAATATGCACTGTTCGACGGGCTGGTAGACAGCACTGGCTACGTCAACGAAGCCGTACTCGACAAACTGCGTCTGAATATCCGTTCCCTGATTGCGCATTCTTCTGCAGACACGAAAGACTTGCTTGATCTGTGCATCGACGTGATTTATCATGAGAAAATGAAAGCTTACGGCCTGCGCAACCTGATTCATTTATACGGGCAGTGGAATGAGGAACATCCGGAAATAACGGAATAAGATAAAGCGCCGAAGCATTCCAGACATGCCCAATCCCCAGCCTACTTCCGAAAATCGCGCCCGGCCGCTGCTTACGGACTGGCTTCCCACCACGCGCAAGGAAATGGACTTGCGCGGATGGGACTGTGCCGACATTATCATCTTCAGTGCCGACGCTTACGTGGACCATCCCTCTTTCGGTGCGGCCGTCATCGGGCGACTGCTCGAAGCGGAAGGCTACCGCGTAGCCATCGTCCCGCAACCGGACTGGCACGGCGATTTCCGCGACTTCAAGAAACTGGGCCGCCCGCGGCTGTTCTTCTCCATAGCCCCAGGCTGCATGGACTCTATGGTCAACAAATACACGGCTAATAAACGGCTACGCTCGGAAGACGCCTACAGCCCGGACGGCAGGCACGACATGCGGCCGGAGTATCCCACAATCGTCTACACACGTATTCTAAAGGAATTGTTCCCGGATGCGCCCGTCGTGCTCGGAGGCATTGAAAGCTCGCTACGACGGCTGACGCATTACGACTACTGGCAAGACCGCCTGCGCAAGTCCATCCTCTGCGACAGCGGGGCGGACTTGCTGGTCTACGGCATGGGCGAGCTGCCCACCCTGGCACTTTGCCGATGCCTGGAGGAAAAACTGCTTCACCACGACACGGAACGCTTCGCAAGCGTAAGGGATTTCCGCCAGGTGCTGCGCCGCTTTCCGATACGCCAGACCGCTTCTTTGGAAAAACGGGCGGACATCCCCGGCGGCATACGCGAAAGCGACCTTGTCCTCCATTCACACGAAGAGTGCCTGCGAGACAAGAAAGCCTATGCCGAGAATTTCCGCCACATTGAGGAAGAGAGCAACAGGCTCCACCCCCAACGCATACTGCAGGAAGTGGACGGCAGATTCATCGTCATGGAACCGCCCTTTCCCCCCATGACGACGGCGCAGATAGACCGCTCGTTCGATTTGCCCTACACCCGCCAGCCACACCCGAAGTACCGCGGGAAACGCATACCGGCCTACGAGATGATCAAATTCTCCGTGACACTTCACCGCGGTTGCTTCGGCGGTTGCGCCTTCTGCACCATCTCCGCCCACCAGGGGAAATTCATCATGAGCCGCTCCAAGGAAAGCATCCTCCGCGAAGTAAGGCAAATCACCCGCATGCCCGATTTCAAAGGCTACCTTTCGGATTTAGGCGGACCTTCGGCCAACATGTACGGCATGGGCGGACGCGACAAGAAACTTTGCGAACAGTGCAAACGCCCTTCGTGCATCCACCCGGGCATATGCCCCAACCTCGAAGCCGACCACAAGCCGCTCCTCGACATCTACCGGGCCGTCGACGCCATACCCGACATCAAGCAAAGTTTCATCGGCAGCGGCGTGCGCTACGACCTGCTGCTCCACCATTACCGCGACGAGCGGCTGAACGAAGCGGCACGCAACTATACCTACGAACTCATCACGCGCCACGTATCCGGACGTCTCAAAGTGGCGCCGGAGCATACCAGCGAACGGGTGCTCCGCCTCATGCGCAAACCGTCCTTCCGCCTGTTCTACGACTTCAAGGCCATCTTCGACCGCATCAACCGAGAGGCCGGACTGCGCCAGCAAATCATCCCGTACTTCATCAGCAGCCACCCCGGATGCACGGAAGAGGACATGGCCGAACTGGCCGTACTCACAAAGGACATGGACTTTCACTTAGAGCAAGTGCAGGATTTCACGCCGACGCCTATGACGGTCAGCACGGAAACGTGGTATTCCGGCTATCATCCTCACACGCTCGAACCTGTGCCGGCCGCCCGGACACCGCAAGAAAAGCTCCGGCAACGCATGTTCTTCTTCTGGTACAAGCCCGAAGAGCGGGCACACATCATGGCCGAACTGCGCCGCATGGGCCGCGAAGACCTCATCGCCCGCCTCTATGGCCGCAGCCCGAAAAGCGGGCCGTCTGGCTCCAGCCGCAACACCCCCCACCCTACGCCGTCGCCACGAAGCCAGAAAAGCCAACCACGCAAACGGCGCTCCTCCTGATATAAAGTCACCAAGGTTTCCACCGAAATAACATCAGACACCATGTCCACACGATTAAAACTGCTCCTACTGCTATTCTTTACCTTCTGTATAGGCAGAATGCAAGCCCAAGTCAAAGAACCGGAATTCATCGGGGAGGTTTACTATTTAGACCCTGCCGGCAACGCCACGCTATTGGAAAAACAGCACGTTGTCCTAAAGACCAAAGCCGGAGCCTCCATGTACTTATTCGGCATTGGTAAAATAAAGACAAAAATCAACGTCAAGAATCCCAAGTCCTCTACACGCTTCCCCGCTTCCGATACGTTGCGCTTCGTGGTCAAAGCCGTTGACAACGCCTCTGACCCTATGTCTATTGTCCAGCTCTTCCAGTTCAAGCCTTCGTCCAAAGCCCGAAAGGCAGAAGTGTCTTCCACGGGATCATTCAGCGGAGAGGCCAAAAACAAATTGGCTTATCTGCCCTTCACGGCTTCCAAGTATGGGGACAGCTCCTATCTTATCAAAGTCGTCAACGTATTGCCGGGCGAGTACGGTGTAATCGTACTCAATCCGAATGACGAGGATGAGAAAAATACCATTGTTTCGTGCTTCGGCATAGACTGAACAGCCAGTTTTCCATTATCCCGCCTCGCAGTGGGGCGGGATTTTTCGTATCTGATCCCATTGCTCCGACCGGGGGAACACACTTCGCAACACGGCAGCCGGACTTTCTGAAAAAAGTTCATAACTTTGCCACAGAAACCAAAAGGCCGCCACTCCGTACACACAGCCGCTGGCCACGCGGCGCAACCCGGACAAAACGGCCGGCAACGATGGAAATCATAGAAAGCTACATACAGGGCAAACAGGGCCGTTCCGAACTTTGCGAAGACGGTTATGTCGTGACGGACCATTTCGCCGCCGTCGTGGACGGCAGTACTTCCAAAGTGGGGGCGCACGGCGGACGGGAAGCCATGCGCCTCACGCTGGACGCCATACGCGGACTGCCGCCAGCGGCAGACAAGGAAGAGGTGCTCCGCCGGCTGACAGCCGCCGTCGCACCGCACAACCCGCCACAGGCTGCCACGCAAGCCGCATACCGCCTCACGTGCAGCGCGGTCCTGTACAGCAGACACTGGCATACGGTATGGCTCATCGGAGACTGCCAGTGCCGCCTTTCGGGACATACCTATACGCACCCCAAGCTCGTAGACCGCGTGCTCACCGAAGCCCGCTGCGAAGCTGTCCGCTACCTGTTGGAGCACGGCGCATCCCCGGCGGCCCTACGGCGCAACGACCTGGGGAGGGCATTCATTATGGATGCCCTGCGCGAACAGACCAATTTCCAGAACGATCCCAATCCCCGCAACCCGTTCCGCTATCCGGTCATCGACGGTTTCCCGGTCGACCCTGCCGCCGTCCCTGCCATTCCTGTCGGGGAGGCGACGTTTCTCATCCTGGCCTCGGACGGCTACCCCGTACTGCACGATACGCTGCAGGAAACCGAGGCTGAACTCCACCGCCTGCTCGAAGCCGACCCGCTCTGCATCGGCCCGAACGCGGCCACCAAATGCTGGATGGAAGGGACGCTTTCCTTCGACGACCGCGCATACCTCTCCCTGAGGCTTTGAGCCGCGAAGGCTGTCCGCCAGATATTCACACCATCAAAAAGAACCGACTCCACATGGAACACTCCTCCGTACAAATCATCTTCGACTATTTCCCGGAACTTTCCGACGGGCAACGCGACCAGTTCGCCCGGCTCGATGCCCTTTACCGCGACTGGAACGCCAAAATCAACGTCATCTCGCGCAAGGACATTGACGAACTCTACCTGCACCACGTGCTCCACTCCCTTGCACTGGCCAAAGTCATCCGTTTCCGCCCGGGCACGGCGGTCATGGACGTCGGCACAGGCGGCGGCTTCCCCGGCATTCCTTTGGCCATCCTATTCCCCGAGGTACGGTTCCACCTCGTAGACAGCATCGGAAAGAAAATACGGGTAGCCACCGAAGTGGCGCAAGCCATCGGCCTGCAAAACGTCACCCTGGCCCACCGGAACGTTATGGAAGAAAAGGGGAAATTCGACTTCGTCGTATCCCGGGCGGTCATGCCACTGCCCGATCTGATACGCCTCACGAGGAAAAACATCCACCACAACAGCAAAAATTCCCTGCCCAACGGCGTGCTCGTGCTCAAAGGCGGCGACCTCAGCCAGGAACTGCAACCCTTCAAGCATTGCAGCGACACGTGGGAACTCCACGACTTTTTCAGAGAAGACTACTTCGAGGGCAAGAAAGTCGCCTTCGTCAGCCTCTGACCGCACACCCTTTTCGCGGCAGGCCGCTGCCGCTACGTTATTTTCCATCTTTACGAACTGATTCCGCCCATGCTCAACATCCAACGTTTCGTCGTCAATATGATTGAAGAGAACTGCTACGTTCTCTGGGACGACAGCCGCGAGGCCGTACTCATTGACTGCGGGGCCTTCTTCCCTGAGGAAAGAGAAGCCCTCCGCAACTTCATCGACACCCACTCCCTCCAAGTGAAACATTTGCTACAGACGCATGCCCATTTCGACCATCTCTTCGGCGCCGACTTCATTTACCGGACCTATGGCCTCCGCCCCGAGATGCACCGGAACGAAGCGGACACCTACGCCAACGCCGCGCTACAGGCCCGCCTCTTCATGCACCGCGAGCTGCCGCTTGTCCTGCCTCCCGCGGGAGAACTTTTCGACGACGGCAGCCTCATCACCTTCGGCACGCACCGGCTCGAAGTCGTCCCCACACCCGGCCACACGCCGGGAGGCGTATGCTTCTATGACCGCACAGAGGCTGTGCTTTTCAGCGGAGACTGCCTTTTCCGCCACGAAATAGGCCGCTGCGACCTGCCAGGGGGTGACGAAGCCAGCCTCGTAGGCAGCCTCAAGGCCCGCATACTCTCCCTGCCCGACGCCGTCACCGTCTGTCCCGGACACGGCGAGGCCACGACCGTGGGCGAAGAGCGCCGCGCCAACCCGTACTTGCAGTAAGCCGGACGATACGCACGACACTGACCGCGAGCGCCCGGCACAAAACAAACGGTCCCCCGCTGCCTAAGGCAGCGGGGGACCGTCCGCGTTTCGCTACATCATTGGATTTCAATCTGGTGTCCCAGCTGTTTCGGAGTTTCCGCCTTCTTCGGCAACTCGATGTTCAAGACACCGTCCTTCATCTCCGCCCCGATATGCTCGCGGTCCACGTTATCCGGCAAAGCCAGCGTCTGTGTAAACCGGGCGTAAGAGAACTCGCGGCGGATGTATTTCTTGCCGTCCTTGTCCTTATCTTCCTCCTGCGACTTCTTCTCCATGTTAATGACCAGGTTGTTGTCCTCGTCGATATGAAGTTTGAAGTCTTCCTTGGTCAAGCCCGGAGCGGCGACTTCCACCTTGTATTCTTTCTCATCTTCCAAGACATTGATGGAAGGCGCCGTGGCGTTCATCCGAGGCATCCAGTCCATATCAAAGAAGTCATTGAAAGTGCTGGGAAACCAACTCTGTGCAAAGTTCTTAACTGGTAACATAATCAAACCTCCTGTTTTATTTAGTTTTATATCCGATTTTGCTTCCCGCTTCTGCCTTCCGGCTTCCGCGGTTCACCCTTCTATTTTGCAAAGCGCGTACCACGGTCTCCGCTTTCCGGGAAATACCGGGAGATGCGGGCACGCATTTATACTTTATTTCACATTGCGGCCAATTCTCCGCGCATTGATTAGCATTTCAAAACTGAACAGGTGACAGTATGTCCATAAGAAAGACTTTCTGTCAGCATCCAGCACGCTATTTGTCAGTACCAGCAGGCCCGGTACGCCGGCTATGGGCCGTATGCCGCCGGAAAGCGGGCTTAAGGACGGAAAAACGGGGCTAAGGCCCGTAGAAACTGGCCTTAGCCCCGTCGGAGGCGTTTCTGTGCGAAGCAAACCAATGAAAGCGCCCGCCACCTTTCCGGCAGCGGGCGCAATGTGTCCGTGCGTGCGCACGGCCGGACCGCCTCTCAGTCGTTGACTGCTGGCAGGGTGGCGTAGTCGCGGCTGTAACGCAACATCTGCGCGTCGTAGGCTTCCGTATAGTCCAGCTTCACGTCGACAATGTGGCCGGCGGCGTCGCGGACCGCGGTATAGACCGGGTTGATAAAACCCTTATAGGGCGAAAGGTTCAGGCGGGCGTAGCGCTCCAGCACCTCGCGGTGCAACACGGGGTCCACCTGCACGCCATAGCGCTCCACCAGCTGGCGAGCGCCCTCGTAGTCACCTTCGCTCTTGATGCGCTGCACCTCGGCCAGCAAGCGGCCGAAAAGCCCGCGCAGGGCGGCGTAGTCGTTGATGCGCACATAGGTTTTGCCCCCTTCCTTGACCAGTTCCACGACCTTGTCGCCGCGGCCCTGCTCCAAGGCCCACCGTGCGATGAGGGCACGGTTGCGCATGTGCGCCTCCTCGATGGTGTTGCCCGGCTGTATGCGCACCAGCTGCGTGAGCAGGCCGTTCATCATGTACGTATAGTACTGGCTCTTGTAGGCTTCGCTGTCGGGCGTCAGCCCCAGTTCCACCAGCTTCGGGTCGGCCACGTAGTACAGACCGAACAGGTCCGCCCGGGCTTCCTCGATGGTGGAGCCGTAGGACCTCAGGGAGTCGGGATCGGTGCCCGGCAGGAGCTGGCCGCTGCCGTGGCCCAGACACTCGTGCAAGTCGGTGTGGAGGTCGTCGCAGGCATCGCCGTACTGTTCAATGAGGGCACGGGTGGCGTCGTCAATGACAAACTCGCGGTCCATGCCGCTGCCGTGGGCCGCCTTGTTGTACGCGTCCGTCAGGTTGCCTATGGTCACGCTCTTCGAGCCGTGCTCGCGGCGCACCCAGTCGGAGTTGGGCAGATTGATGCCGATGGCCGTGGAGGGATAAAGGTCGCCGCCCAGGATGGCCGCCGTGATGACCTTGGCGGATATACCCTTGACGTTCTTCTTCTTGAAGCGGGAATCGACGGGCGAGTGGTCCTCGAACCACTGCGCGTTGGCGCTCAACTTGCGGGTACGCTCCGTGGCCGCCACGTCCTTGAAATTGACGATAGATTCCCACGAAGCCTTCATCCCCAACGGATCGCCATAGTTTTCGATAAATCCGTTGACGAAGTCCACCAGGCCGTCCGTCTCCTGGAGCCAGAGGATGGAATAGGCGTCGAAAGTGCGCAGGTCGCCCGTGCGGTAATACTCCACGAGGCGGTCGATGACCTGCTGCTGGGCGGCGTTCTCGGCATAAGGCCTCGCCTGGAGCAGGCAGTCCACAATGCGCGCTATGGCAGGGCCGTAAAGACCGCCCACGCGCCACACGCGCTCCTCAAGCTGGCCGCCGGCCCCGCGCACGAGGCGGCTGTTGAGTCCGGTCATGACGGGGTGCGGGTCCGAAGCATCCTTGCGCTGCTGATAGAACGCCTCGGCTTCGGCCTGCGTGATGCCCGGAGCGTAATAATTGCATGCAGAGGTGAGGACCAGGTCGTCACCGTCTTTTTGGTTGACGCGCATGGGCATGACTTCCGGGTCGAAGATCACGGGGAACACTTCGTCGCAAAGCGCGTCGACGCTTTGTCCCTCGGCCAAGGGAAGCTGGGCGGCATCGACCTGGTGCAAGGCGGCCCGGAAGAAATCGGCCGAAAAGCCGGGCACGAACTTTTCGCTGCCGTAGTGATGGTGGATGCCGCTGGAAAACCATACGCGCTTCAGGTAGGTGGACAACGCCTGGAAATCGGGGCTTTGGCGGTCGCCGGAATACCCCGTATAGACCGCCTCGAGCATCCGGCGGATGCGGAGGTTATAACGGCCGTTTTGGTCGAAAAGGATATCCCGGCCGTAGAGAGCCGCTTCCTGCAGATAGTAAATGTACGTTTTCTGACGGAGGGTCAGGGCATCGAAGCCTTCCACCTTGTAACGGAGCATCTGAATGTCGGCAAACTGCTCGTCGGTGTACTTGAACCCGTCGCCGGCCGTAGCCGCGGCAGGAGTCACGGCACTGGCGGCCATGAGCATCTGGAGTAATTTCGATTTCATATTGCGAAAAGATTTATTCAAAAAGGCATCCGCCACGTACAGGCAGGACCGGGAGAAGCCGGCCAGCCACGCACAACCTGCCATCGGGCGGACGAGGGGCAAAAATAACTTTTTTCCGCGGAACACGCCGCATCGGCGGCAGACAAAGTCGCGTTGGCGGAAGAACATGCCGCACAATGGGACACGGACTTAGAAAAGGCTGAACGCCACCTTGCAGCCGGCACTGACCTGCCCGCTGCCGGCGAGAGAAACAAATCCGGCCACGTCGACAATCGGTGTAGACAGCCCGTAGCCCCATTCGCTGTAGAAACCGAGGCGGCGCACGCTCAGCAAATTGCAGTAAAGGCGCTCTTTCTGCACGAGCCGCGTCAGGAATTTGATACGGGAGAAAAGCAGCATGGGACTCTCGTAGGCAGCGGAGAGGCGGACGTAATAGCGGGACTCATTATAGAAGCGGCTGTCGAGCAACTGGAACTGGCCGGACATATCGTCGTCCCAGCCTTCGGGCAAGTTGTCGTAGCGGAAATAGTCGTAGTCGAGAAAACAATCCTCGCCCCGCCGCGTATAGAAGCCGCAGCCGGCCCGAAAATAAAGCGAACGGAGCGCATATAGAGAATATGTATATTGCGCGTCGAACTCTATCCGTTCATAATACGTACTGCGGTTGAAGGCGCGTATGCCCCGCTCGTAGTCGAACATAAACGTGGGCCAGCGCGAATAAAGCGGAACGGGCCGCTCACCCAGCCGATAATAATATTGAGCCGGCGTCCACTCGATGTGCAGGCGAGGCGCCAGACTGGTCAACGTGCGGTCCATCCCGTTCTGCGCCGCGACTTCGTTCCAATGTATCAGCGCCCTGCGGTGAAAACGCAAGCCCGTACTGACCCGAAGCCCGACAACAGGCTGCATCGTAAAATGGAAAAGGAGGTGATTGTCGCGATAATAATGAAAATCGTAGCGGTCAAACACCTGGATGAGCGAATCGTAGTCGGTTACACCAGACAACTGCCGACGCACCTCGTCGGCCTGGCGACTGTTGTACATGTGGTCGCCCCCGGCAGCCTCAATACCGATAGTAGCATCAAAGGCCGGAAGAATGGTAACCGTGAGCGGAAGCCGCCAGTAGACCTGCTTCTGCTTGAAATTGTAACCGACGCGCGGGACGAAATCTATCCGCCCCTGACGCTGGAGCTGGTAGTTGAAGACCAGGCGCGTCTGGAGCGAGAGCCCCCGGCTGCGCGACCATTGCAGCATCGACGGTGTAAGGATGGGAGGGAGCTTCACGTAGCCCTGTCCGCCTAAGGTAAAGCCGTGACTGTCGAAGAGCAGGTCCTCAGCTCGCGGGGAAAGGATGCGCCTGCCCCGCGACGGCGATGGCTCTCCGACGGACAGGCTGTCGGATACGCGGACTTCGCTGCGGCGGTAAATCTCCTGCTCGTATGGCATCAGGGGATAGGGGCGCAGGCTGTCAAAAAAGGCCCGGTCGCGGCGCATCTGCGTGGTGTCTGTGCGCAACAGGCTGCTGGCCGTGAGGTCAAAGCTGGCGCGGCGTGGTGCAGTAGTATCGGGAAGCGCGGGCGGCGTAAAATCATAGCGCGCGGAAGCCTCGAAGCGTTCGTCCAGCCGGTTGCCCAGCAAGTTCAAGTGGGAAAGGAGCGTAATCTTATCCGGCAAAAGCGAGGCCTTCCCTTCCTTCCCCATTTTCCCACTGACTGCGAGCCTGGCCCAGCCGTAAAAAAATTGGAAGGCAAAGAGTTGTACGCGGCCCGTGCCGATTTCCACATCGATAGTGCCTTCCACGAGCTGCGTGTTCGAAATGCGCGGGCGCACGCCGATATGGGCGACCGGACGGCCTTCACTGACGTAGGTATAAAAATATTGATACAGGTAAAAGCGCCGGTTGCGGCGGTTGAGCGGCGAAAGTATGCGGTCGCTGAACAAGTTCGCCTCGTAAATAGAAAGGTTATAGCGCCCTACCCAACGGTCCTGTGCGGATTGGAGATAAGGCATCGTGGTATAGGACGCTACAGTCTTTTTATCCACACGGCCCGACGGGCTGAACTGATAACGCGACAGGCTCTCACCGAAGTAATCGTTCTCCCCGCGCTCCAGGCGGAAGAGACCGGGGACGTAGCGAATCCAGAATCCCTTACGGCGCGTATGCAGGTAATGGCGGGAATAAATCTCGGAAGTAAAGTCCCCGACTTCCAGCCCTGCACGTTCGGTATAGGAATATACGCGCTCCATGATGGAGTCCACGGGGATTTCGTCCTGCGCCTGCCCCGCAGTCCGGACACATAGGACAAGCAGGCAGAGCGCTATGGCCCGCGGTGCGTGCAAGCAAGCGTGCCAAAGGTCGCACCCTTTCTTCAGGTGCAGCCTTTGGCACGCCCTTACCACAGCGCGGGAGCGCATGGCGGTTTTTATTTGTTATTGTACAAGAGCCAAGCGCCGACGTAAGTACCCTTCAATTCATCTCTGGACTGAATGGCGGAAGCCTTGTCGTCATAAGAAGAAGCGATGACGCGATACCAGCCGGTGTGGTTGTTAATCGTCTCGTTCGTCTTGACCACCCGTGCGGCATATCCTTTCTCTTTGAGCGTATTCATCAGCCCTTCTGCATTGGCCTGGGTCACGAAGCTACCTACCACGACGCTATAAGCACGCAGTCCTTCGCCGTTCACCACCGTCACGCCACCCGGGATGGTACGCACGTCGCTGTTGTCCGTCTCGTTTGCAGGAACGGTCGTAACGGGAGTCACGGACACCGTTTGCTGGCTGTTACCGCCTACCGGGGTCACGGCTACGGCTTCTGAATTATCGGCAGTCTGCTCACGCTCCTGAGCCTTCGCTTTCTCATAGGCCTGGCGATAAGCGCTCTCCTTGGACTTGCAGCTGCTGAGCACTACGGCAGAACAGAGAGCCATACCGAATAATAGATAGTTCTTCATGTCTAATCAGGTTATGGATTTTTAGATTTGTTAATCGATTCTTACTGGTGCGCCGGACAGCCGCGATGCGGCTATCGTCCGATACTTGTTTGCAAAAGTACAATTCTATTTCAGTAGAAAAGCCGCGTCTACGTTAAACAACATTAAACGGGCGGATATTTAGAAGAATTGGCCGAAAAAACAGCGTAAAAGTTTAGGCAATTCAGAAGAGAATCATTACTTTTGCTTCATAAGCTTGACGGAACAGGGCAGCAGACCTGCTTCCCGCCAGCCCAAGAAAGTGAAACCCTCTAAATTTTAATGTCATGAAAGGTTTGAATCTCGTAGCAGCATTCTTAGGCGGTGCCCTCGTCGGAGCCGCATGTGGTCTCCTCTTCGCCCCGGAAAAGGGCACGGATACCCGTTACAAAATCGCCGAAGCGCTTCGTAAGAAAGGCATCAAGTTGAGCCGTCAGGACGTGGAAGACATCGCCGACGAACTCGACGCTGACAAGGCCTAAGGCCCACGGCACCGGCAGGCAGCATCCTCTACCGGGGAGCAGCCTGCCGGTGTCCGTTTCCACAGGCGGCGGCCCACGGCCGGTCACCCCCGTTTCCCAGCCTCATCCCCATACCTATAAATAATAGTTCCGTGTTTTCAGACGACCACCACATCGACTCCGCGCGCAAGCTCATTGCCGAAATCCGAGAATACCTGTCCCTGCGCATCGAGTACGGGAAATACGATTTGGTCGACAAGCTCGCCGTCCTGCTCTCCGTAGTGGCGTTGGCAGCCATCATGCTGGCGGCCGCCATCGTCATTCTGTTTTTCCTCTCTTATGCCGTAGCGCTTGCCATTGCCGACGGCGTCGGCGGGCTTCACGTTGCCTGCGCGCTCGTCGCCCTTTTCTACATTCTCGTAGGGGCTGTCATCTATGCCCTGCGCCGGCAGCTCATCATACGTCCCCTTACCAACCTGCTCGGACACCTGTTCCTGCACAAAGACTCCAACGAAGAGGAAAAGCCATGATCAAGCACGTCTACACCTTGGAAGAAATCCATGCCCGCCGCAAGGAGCTCCGCGCCCAGCTCGCCGCAAGCGAGGCGACCATCCGCGACCACTGGAACGAGCTGACCGCCCCGCCGCTGGTCGAGAACCCTATCCAGCTCTGGACCAACAGAGCCCAGGCCGCCTACTCCATTTACGACGGCCTCATGACGGGATACAAGCTGTTCCGCCGCTACCGCAGTTTCTTCAAGAAAAAGAAATAGCCAGACACCCCTTCCCGCCGCAGCCCGCCGGAAAATCCGGTCCGCCCGCAGGCGTTGCCAGGCCGCCCCGCAGGTCCGCATGCGAGGAAATCGTCCTCGGGCGGCGGACGCGGCGTGTTTCCTGCGAGGCATTGCCCGCAGACCTGTATCCATACAACGAGGTCCCACTCACGGCCCCGTTATTTTTTTCATCATTTTTTTAACCCATCAACCATGTACAACTACAACAGAAAAGACTGCGCGCCGCTCACCTTCCGCCACTTCTCGCGCCGGGGCTACGCCCTCTTTGCCTGCCTGGGCCGCGAGGTGCGCATCGGCGTCCTCTCCGTGGCCACGCTGGCCTGCGCCACACCGCGCCTCACGGGGCAGACACTGCGCCACGCCGAAGGGCAGGACAGCACTCTCACGGCCGAAGAAGCAGCCACCCCGCTCGGCGAAGCCGTCGTCTCGGCCTCGCGCGCGCCGCTGGCCGCAGCAGTCGCCGCACGGCAGGTGACCACCCTCACCCGCCAGGACCTGGATGCCGCGGGCATCACCACTATCAACGACGCCCTCAAGTTAGCCGCCGGCGTAGATGTCCGGCAGCGCGGCGGCTTCGGTATCCAGACGGACATCAGCATCGACGGCGGCACCTTTGACCAGATTACTTTGCTCGTCAACGGCGTCGCGGTCAACAACCCACAGACCGGCCACAACGCGGCCGACTTCCCGGTCAACCTTTCCGACATCGAGCGCATCGAAATCCTCGACGGCGCCGCCTCCCGCCTCTTCGGCAGCCAGGCTTTCAGCGGTGCGGTGAACATCGTCACGCGACAGGGCGGCGGACCGCTCGACGCCAGCGTCTACGCCGGCACGCACGGCACGGTGACGGCCGCCGCCCGCACGGCATGGGCGGCCTCGTCCCGTTTCCGCACAAGCCTCAGCGGCAGCTGGCAGCGCTCCGACGGCGCCACGGACAACAGCGCTTTCCAGGGCGGCAAACTCTTCTGGCACGGACGGTACGACGTCCCCTCCGTGCGCGTAGAAGCCCAGGCCGGCGCCACCGTCAACGATTTCGGCGCCAACACCTTCTACTCCGCCGCTTACCCGGACCAGTGGGAAGCCACCCGCCGCTACCTGCTCTCTGCCCGCGCCGAGACGCGCGGCCGCATACACCTCGCGCCCCAGGTGTCGTGGCTGCGCAGCGTGGACCACTACCAGCTGACGCGCCACTCGTCCGCCGGCGAAAACTTCCACCGGAGCGACGTCTACACCCTTGGCCTCAACGCCTGGACACAGTGGGCCCTGGGGCGTACCGCATTCGACGCCGAACTCCGCGAGGAGGAAATCTTCAGCACCAGCCTGGGCCGCGAGCTGGAAGAGGGACAGACGGAACCGGTCCGCGGACAGGACGGCCTGCGCTACACGCGGCGGGACGGGCGGACCAATCTCAGCTTTTTCCTGGAGCACGTCGTCGTGCTCCGGCAATGGACCATCTCGGCCGGCGTCATGGCCGGGCGCAACACGGCCCTCGGCCCCGGCTACAGTTTCTACCCCGGCATCGACATCAGCTACCGCCCGGGCGCGGACTGGCGGCTCTACGCCTCGTGGAACCGTTCCATGCGCCTGCCCACCTTTACCGACCTGTGGTACCAAAGCCCCACGCAAGCGGGCAACGTGGGGCTGCGGCCAGAGAAGAACTCCGCTTTCCGCATCGGGGCGGACTGGCGCCGCGGGCCGTTCTCCGCTACGGCCAAGGCCTACTACAACCGTGGCGACGATATGATAGACTGGGTCATGTTTACGGCCGGCGACCGATACCATGCCACGGCCTTCCGCCTGGACAACATGGGGTTCAGCCTCTCGGCCGCCGCCGACATGGCCCGATGGCTGGGCGGCCGCCAGCCCTTCACGCGCCTCACGGTGGCCTACGCCTACATCCACCAGCACCGCCGCGACGCGACGCCCTATTTCAGGTCGAACTACGCCCTGGAGTACCTGCGCCACAAGTTCACGGCCTCGCTCGGCCACCGCATCTTCGGCCCGCTCTCCGCGCGCTGGTCGCTGCGCGTGGAAGACCGCATGGGCGGCTACCTCGCCTACCACGACGGACAGGCCACGGGCGAACTGCATCCTTACGGCGCCCACGCCGTGCTCGACTGCCGGCTCACGTGGCAGGCACGCCGCTGGGCCGTGCGGGCCGACGTGACGAACCTCACGAATCACCGCTACTATGACATCGGCAACGTGGAGCAGCCGGGCTGTTGCTTCCTGGCCGGCGTCGAACTGAGGCTCTGACCGCGCCGCCCCTGGCCCGCGCCACGGGGCTAAGGGAAAAACGAACTGGGCTTAGGCAAGAAAAAACTTGCCTAAGCCCAGTTTTCACATACACGGGGGCAGGGACGACACTGCGGCGCGGGGCCGTCAGCTGCCCTGGAGGCGGCTGAGCAGGTCCTCGCCCCGGCGCTCCTCTTCCGGACCGAAGTCCATGTAGCGCAGCAGTGTTTTCCCCGCAGCGGTGCGCACGGCGGCCTCGCCCGAACGGAGCGCACACTCGGCCTGGTCGAGCAGTTCGTCGGCATCGCGCTGCGCGGGGCGCATGCCCTGCTGGAAGAGGCGGCCCAGGAGCAGCCACCCGCACAACTGGCGCATGGGCTGCTCGCCCGCCACCCATTCAAACGCCTTGCCCGAGGCGAAGGGCAGGCGGCTGAAAAGGCAGAGCACGGCGACTTCCGCTTCCTCGGGGTAGCGCATCTGGTCGGCCCAAAGGTCGGCCATCTGTCCGTCGAACTGGTCCGCCGGCATGAGCATCGGGGCCAGCAGGCGGCACTCGCGGATGTCTTCCTGCCACAAGGCGGCAGCCAGGGCGCTGTCCTGCGCCCACCCGGCGGCCATCTGGCGCAGGCGGGGGAGCTCTACGCCGAAATTCACCCGATAAGCCAGCCCCTTCTCACGCATTGACTGGCTGACCGGACCGTTCATCACGCCGCGCAAGCTCTGCTTTACCTCGCGCACGCGGTCCGCCACGCCGGCAGCCGCAGGTTGTTTCTCGTCTTTTTCCATCATTTTGCTCTCCGGATTTTCAAGCCGCGAAGTTACAAACATTCACGGCTTGAAAAAATTTTCCATACGTGTTTTTTTTTGTTAAATATTTCCCTTATATTTGCAACGAAGGAAAACAACACTAACAAAATTCACCGACATGAAAAAACAATCACTCCTTCCCTTACTGCTCGCGGCCGCTGCGGTTTTCCTTGTTCCGTCCGGCTCGACCATCGCGGCGCAGGACGTCCATGCGACCGACACCGTACCCACCGAACGCCCCGACACGGCCAGCACCGTGCTGGGCGAAGCCACCGTGACGGCCACGCGCCTGCTTTTCGTCACCAAGAAAGACACCGTGGTCTACGACCTCGACGCCCTGGTCACCACGAAGGGCGACATGCTGGGCGACATCATCCGCAAGATGCCGGGCCTGGAACTGCGCGACGGGACGCTCTACTTCAAGGGCGAGCCGGTGAGCCGCCTCATGGTGAACGGGACGGACTTCTCGCGCGGCGACCTCTCGAAAGCACTCGACAACCTGCCCGCCTACATCATTAAGAACATCAAGGCCTACCGCCGCAAGAGCGACGAGGCGATGCGCACAGGCATAGACGACGGGGTGAGGGAGCAGGTGGTGGACGTCATCCTGCGCCGGGAATTTATGGGCACAAGGACGGGCAACGCCGACGCGGGCTACGGCACGGACCGCTACTGGCGGCTGCGCGGCTTCGCCAACAGCTTCACGGACAACTGGCGCGTGTCGGCCTACCTCGGCATGACGAACACGGGCGAGTTCCAGAGCGTCTCGTCGAGTTCGGGCCAGTGGAACAACAACGGGGCCGGGGCAAGCTCGGGCTACACCACTTATAAATATCCCGGCGCCAGCTTCTTCTGGCAGAACCACGGCCGGCAGAAGGAGGCCGGTTGGGTGAAGGTGGACGGCTCGGTGGACTGGGACTACCGCCGCCACAACGATTTCTACGCCAACAATCAGGAGACCTTCCTGGAAAACGGGAGCACCTTCAACGCCAGCCGCAGCGACAACGACAACTGGGAAAAAATCTGGTGGATTAACCTTGCCCTGGAGTGGAACCTGACGGACAGCACCTACCTGCAGTACCGTCCGAGCTTGAACTTCCGCTCGTGGGACGCCATCCGCGACGGCGTCTCGGGGCAGTGGAACGCGGACCCCTTCGCCTACGGTGCCTCGCCCCTCGACTCGCTCTTCGCCACGGGCGACCCGCAGCCCTGGCCGGCGGACGGCAGCACGGTCTACACCACCCGCCGGCACAGCACGGACCACGACCAGAGCACGAGCTACAGCCACTGGTTCTACCTGACCCATAAGCTCACGGCGGACAACATGCGCCTGAGCCTGCGGCAGCAGCTGAGCTACCAAAAAGGAAGCGAATGGGAGAACAGCCTGACAGAGTACCGCTACTTCCTGACCCAACCCGGCTCGCAGGAGCCCCTCATCAACCGCCGCAGCGAAGGGCGCAGCCACTCGTTCAGCCAAATGACCTTTCTCGACTACTTTGTCCCCATCGGCAAATACCTTACCGGACGGGCCACCTACGGTAACACGACCAACGACAACTTCAGGGACGTAGACGGCTACCGGCTGGACTCGCTCGGCGGCGTCTATGCCAACTATGC
This sequence comes from uncultured Prevotella sp., assembly GCA_902464615.1. Classification (GTDB taxonomy): domain Bacteria; phylum Bacteroidota; class Bacteroidia; order Bacteroidales; family Bacteroidaceae; genus Alloprevotella. The sequence goes on from CABQKA010000007.1 coordinate 24,633, forward strand.
GGACTACCTGCTGGAATTCGGCCGGCTGCCGACGGAGGCCGACTGGCGCGCCGCCGTGCACGAAGCGGCCAGCACGCTCTACAGCGACGACCACGTACAGAAACACTGGGCCGAAATCCGCTTCCAGTTCAACAACAAGAAAGGACTCTACGCCCACCTGCAGAGCACGCTGCGCTTTGCCAACGAACGGATGGACTACATGCGCGGACTGGACACGCCGCTGCCCATGCGGCGCGACTACCGCGAGTTCTTCATCAACTCGCAGGTGCGCTACGAGACGGACAGCATCGGGCGCTTCAACCTGCATTACAACTACGACACCGGCACGCCGGGCCTGCTGAGCATGGTGACCATCCCCAACACCGAGGACCCGCTCAACATCGTCCTGGGCAACCCGGACCTGAAGCAGTCTCACAGCCATACCGTCCAGTTCCAGTACGACATCAGCTTGCCGAAGATGCGCTACGTGGCCTGGTCCCTCTACTGGGTCACCACGAAGGACGCCACCACCCAGCGCAGCACGTACGACCCCGAGACGGGCGTCACGACGCAGCAGACGGTCAACGTGGACGGCATCTGGCACTTCCACTCCTCCCTGAACTTCAACACGCCGCTTGACAGGAAGCAGCGCCTCAGCCTCACGACGGCCCTCACCTACAACCTGAACCGCGACGTCGGCTACGCCCTGGCCACGGACGGCCTGCCCCTGCGCTACACCACGAAGAACCACAGCCTCTACGCCCAGGCCACGCTGAGCTATCGCCTGGACCGCCTCTTCGTCCAGCTGGGCGGCACGTGGAACTACATCAAGCTGCGGAGCAACTACGCCTCGGCCAACAACCTGAACCTGTGTAGCGGCTACTACAACTGGAACGTGGAGTGGAAGATGCCTTGGGACATGGAGCTGAAGTCGGCGCTCCGCGTGACGCAGTACATGGGCGACGTGGCGGAAAACTTCGACCCGTGGCAGTGGATATGGAACGCGTCGCTGGCCAAGTCCTTCCTGCGCGACAAGTCGCTGACCCTGATGCTCGAGGGCTCGGACCTGCTCAACCAGCGGTCGCAGCGCGGCTTCAGCATGAGCAGCACGGGCAACGGAGAATGGTTCGCACGCACCGTGGGCCGCTTCGCCATGCTGCACGTCATCTACCGCTTCTCCACGAAACCCAAGGGGAAGAGCTGACACTGCCGCCCGCCACGCGCGGACCCCGGGGCCGGACGCCGCACGTCCGGCCCCGGGGCGTTCACGGCGGCACTACGCGGCTGGAAATCAAGGCGGAGAGCGGAGCGGCTCATAAGTTTTTTTCAGAAAAACGGATAAATTAGCGGGAATTATACTACTTTTGCGTGTCCGACACTGGCCTGCGGACCAGGGAGACAGCAGACAAAAAGATGGAAAAAGCGAAGCAATTCAGATACTTATCCCACATAGACTCTCCGGCCGACCTGCGAAAACTGCCGATAGAAGCGCTGCCCGCCGTGTGCGACGAGCTGCGCCGCGACATCATCGACGAGCTGGCCGACAACCCAGGGCACTTCGCCTCGAGCCTGGGCACGGTGGAACTGACCGTAGCCCTGCACTACGTGTTCAATACGCCCTATGACCGCTTGGTCTGGGACGTGGGGCACCAGGCCTATGGGCATAAGATTCTGACGGGACGGCGCGACCGCTTCTCGACCAACCGCAAGCTGCACGGCATACGTCCGTTCCCCTCGCCACAGGAAAGCGAATATGACACGTTTGCCTGCGGCCACGCGAGCAACTCCATCTCGGCAGCGTTGGGCATGTCGCTCGCCGCGCTCAAGAAGGGCGAGGCCGACCGCCACGTGGTGGCTATCATCGGCGACGGCTCCATGAGCGGCGGACTGGCCTTCGAGGGACTGAACAACGCCTCGGACACGCCGAACAACCTGCTCATCATCCTGAACGACAACAATATGAGCATAGACCGCTCCGTCGGCGGCATGAAAGAGTACCTGCACCACCTGCACACGAGTTCGGCATACAACCGCCTGCGCTTTGCCATTTCGCAAAAGCTGTCGTCGTGGGGCTGGCTCAACGAGGACCGGCGGAGAAGCATCCTGCGGTTCAACAACTCGCTGAAATCACTCCTGGCCAACCAGCAGAACATCTTCGAAGGCATGAACATCCGCTACTTCGGGCCGAACAACGGGCACGACGTAGTGGAACTGGTGCGCGTACTGCGCGAGATTAAGGACATGAAGGGCCCGAAGCTCTTCCACGTACACACGGTGAAAGGGAAAGGCTTCAAGGCGGCCGAGGAAGCGCCCACGGAATGGCACGCCCCGGGACGGTTCGACAAGGAGCACGGCGTCTGCCTCGTAAAGGAAGAGCCGGACCGCCCGCCCAAGTTCCAGGACGTATTCGGCGAGACACTGCTCGAGCTGGCCCGGCGCAACCCGCGCATCGTAGGCATCACGCCGGCCATGCCCACGGGCTGCTCCATGACCATCCTGATGAAGGAAATGCCGGACCGGGCCTTCGACGTAGGCATCGCCGAGGGACACGCCGTGACCTTCTCCGCGGGTATGGCCAAAGAGGGCCTGCAACCCTTCTGCAACATCTACTCGTCCTTCGCCCAGCGCGCCTACGACAACATCATACACGACACGGCACTGCTCAACCTGCCCGTCGTGCTGTGTCTGGACCGGGCCGGCCTCGTCGGCGAGGACGGGCCCACGCACCACGGCGCCTTCGACATGGCAGCCTTGCGCCCCATTCCCAACCTGACCATCGCCTCGCCCTATGACGCCTGCGAACTGCGCCGCCTGATGTACACGGCACAGTTGCCCGGCAAGGGGACCTTCGTCATACGCTATCCCCGCGGCCGCTGCCGGCAGACCGACTGGCGATGCCCGCTTGAGGAAATCCCCATAGGAAAAGGACGGCGGCTCAAGGACGGGACCGATGTAGCCCTCATCTCTATCGGCCCCATCGGCACACTCGCAGCCGAAGCCATAGCCGAGGTGGAGCGCAACGGCGGGCCAAGCGTGGCGCATTACGACCTGCGCTTCCTCAAGCCGCTCGACGAAGGCATGCTCAGCGAAATCGGAAAGCGCTTCCGCCGTATCGTGACCGTGGAAGACGGAGTTCGCACAGGCGGAATGGGTAGTGCAGTTCTCGAATGGTACAGCGACCACGGACTATGTCCGGCCGTAACGCGGCTGGGACTGCCGGATAAATTTGTAGAACACGGCAGCGTAGAAGAGCTTTACCATATCGTCGGGCTGGACCAAGAAGCCATTGCCCGCGCCCTGACAGAAACGGCCGCGTGCGAAACTGCGCGTCCGGCAGCCATACCGACGGAAAAAAACGATTAACAACGTCATTCATCTCAAATGAGAATCATCATAGCCGGTGCAGGCGCGGTAGGTACCCACCTGGCCAAACTTTTTTCAAAAGAGCACCACGACATCACGCTCATAGACGAAAACCCCGAACGGTTAGAAACGCCCAACAGCAATTTAGAGCTACTCACTATCTGCGGTTCGCCATCGTCCATCAATGTACTGCGGAACGCGGAAGTAGGACACGCCGACCTCTTCATCGGAGTAACGCCGGACGAAGCACACAACATGACGTGCTGCATGCTTGCTTCCAAGCTCGGCGCGAAAAAGACCGTAGCGCGCGTAGACAATTATGAGTACACACTGCCCGACAACCGGGAATTCTTCAAGACCGTCGGCATAGACTCCATCATTTATCCGGAAATGCTGGCCGGCCGGGAAATTATCCACAACCTGAAGCACAGTTGGGTGAGGCAATGGCTCGAATTCCAAGGCGGCTCGCTCATTATGCTCGGCATCAAGCTGCGCGGCTCGGCCCAGATGCTCGATATTCCGCTGCGCGTGCTCTGCGGCCCTGAAGCGCCTTACCATATCGTAGCCGTCAAGCGCAACGCCGAGACCATCATTCCCCACGGCAACGACACGCTCTCCAACGGCGACATCGTTTACTTCATGACCACACCGCCTTACGTCTCCTACATCCGCGACATAGCCGGAAAGGAAGACTACCCCGAAGTGAAGCAAGTATTCATGATGGGAGGAGGGCACACCGCGGAGCAAGCACTCCAGAACATGCCCGACACCATACACGCCAAAGTATTCGAGACCGACCCACACCGCTGCGAGCGACTGAACGAAAGCATCAAACGCCACAACGCCATGATTCTTCACGGCGACGGACGCGACCCGGACCTGCTCGTAGACGAAGGCATCCGCAACGCGCAGGCCTTTGTCGCCCTGACCAACAATGCCGAGGCGAACATCCTCGCCTGCCTCTCGGCCAAACGCCTGGGCATCCGCAAGACCGTCGCCATGGTCGAGAACCTAGACTACATCGGCATGGCAGAAAGCCTCGACCTCGGCACAATTATCAACAAGAAGACTTTCGCCGCCAGCCATATTTACCAGATGACGCTGAAGGCCGACATCACGACGATCAAAACCTTGAACGTGGCCAACGCAGACGTCGCGGAATTTGTCGTACGTGAAGGGGCACGCATCACGCGCAAAGCCGTCAAAGACCTTGACCTCCCGCCCACTGTCACGCTCGGCGGGCTGGTGCGCAACGGGCAAGGGCTTTTGGTAAACGGCATGACGCAAATTCAGGCCGGCGATACCGTCGTCGCCTTTTGTCTGGAGAATGCCGTGAAACGCATTGAGAAATATTTCAATTGAAAAAACACAAAAACGCCAAGCCTGCTTCATGATTAATGCCAAACTCATCGCCCGGGTCATAGGCTCGCTGCTTTTTCTTGAAGTGCTGATGCTCTTCCTCTGCTATGGTGTCGGACTGCTTTACAACGAGCGAGACATAACCCCCTTCGGCATACCCGCCCTGATAGCCGCCGTCTTAGGCATCGCATTGAAAGCTGCCGGCCACAAGGCCGAAAACCGTATGAGCCGCCGCGACGGTTATCTCATCGTTTCGCTCACATGGCTGCTCTATACGCTCATCGGCATGCTCCCCTTTCTCGTGAGCGGCATCGAGACGCGCGTGGCCGCGGCATTCTTCGAAAGCATGTCGGGATGGACCACCACCGGCTCTTCCGTACTGACCAATATCGACGCCCTGCCCCGCGCCATCCTTTTCTGGCGCAGCCTGATGCATTGGTTTGGCGGGATGGGCATCGTGTTCTTCACCATTGCCGTGCTCCCTACCATGGGCATCGGCGACCAGAAACTTTTTTCCGCCGAAGCCACAGGACTGAAGACCGAAAAGTTGCACCCGCGCATCAGCACCACCGCGCGCTGGCTCTGGAGCGTCTACCTGCTGCTCACCGGCACTTGCTGTCTGGCATACTACTTAGGCGGGATGAATCTGTTCGACGCCGTCAACCACAGCCTCTCTACCATCGCCACCGGCGGATTCTCCACCCATCAGGCCAGCCTGGCCTGGTTCTCCTCCCCCACTCTGGAGTACCTCACCACGCTGTTCATGTTCATCTCGGGCATCAACTTCACGCTGCTCTACCTGTTTTTCATCAAACGGCGCTGGTACGACGTGTTCCACGACAGCGAGCTGCGCTGCCTGCTCTGCATCATGGGCTTCGCCATTGCCTACATCACCCTGCTGCTCCACTTCCACGAAGGCCTGCCTCTGGAAACAGCATTCCGCTACGCAGCTTTCAACACCATATCCCTACAGTCCACTACGGGCATGACCGTCAGTGACTTCACGCTCTGGCACCCCACGGCATGGATGCTACTCCTGCTGGTCACGGCAGTCGGTGCATGCGCCGGCTCCACGGCGGGCGGCATCAAGTGCATACGCATCGTGACTGCCTACAAGACCATGACAAACGAACTGCGCCACATCCTGCACCCGAGGGCCGTACTCCCCGTGCGCATCAACGGCAACGTCGTAGCGGAACATGTGGGGCAGTCCATATTTGCCTTCCTCGTGGCCTATTTCCTCTGCATCTTCGTCGGGACTCTCCTCTCCATTGCCATGGGCGTCCCGGTGCTCGATGCCCTGAGCGCCTGCATCACGTCGTTCAGCAACGCCGGTCCGGCCTTCGGCCATGTGCTCGGCCCGCTCGACTCGTGGAACATCATGCCCGACGGTGTGCTATGGATCAACTCCCTGCTCATGCTGGCCGGCCGCCTTGAGATCTTCTCACTGCTCCTGCCCTTCACGCTCTCTTTCTGGCGGGACAACTGACAGCCCCCCGCCCATACTCCCTCCCCCATCATGGACGAAATATTCAAATTCCTGAAAGACATCGCCGCCCACAACGACCGCGAATGGTTCCACGCCCACCGCGACCGTTTCGACGCCGCCTACGCCCGCTTCACGGCCGTAGCCGAAGCCATGATAGCCCGCATCGCGCAGTTCGACCCCGACGTGGCCGGACTCCCGGTCAAGGGGACACTCTACCGCTTCTACCGCGACACACGGTTCAGCGCGGACAAGTCGCCCTACAAGCGCCACTTCGGCAGCTACATCAACCCGCGCGGCAAAAAGTCGCCCCACGGCGGCTACTACCTGCACATCGAACCGGGCCACTCGCTCGTGGCCTGCGGCGCCTACTGCCTGCCCCCGGCCATCCTGAGGGCCGTGCGCCGCTCCATCGTAGACCGCACGGACGAATTCCGGGCCATCGTCGAAGCCCCCCACTTCGCCGACGCATTTCCCACAATCGGGATGGAACGGCTCAAGACGGTGCCCGCCGGATTCCCGCGCGACTTCTCCTACCCGCAATACCTGCGGCCAAAGGACTACAGCGTATGGCACAACCTGGACGACAGTTTCTTCCTCCGCCCCGGATGGGAAGACCGCGCCGCAGACCTCTTCCGCGAGATGAAGCCGTTTCTCGACTTTGTCAACGACACCATCGACGATTATTTATAAAATCCCCGCCGCCGGGCAGGACTTCCGCCCGCGCACGGCGGCACACCAAACTTTGCGCAAACATGAAACACCATTGCCGCTCGCTCGCCTTGATGCTGCTTCTGCTTCCGGCGCTGTATTCCTGCCGGAAAACAAACATCTACGAGACCGTCAAAGCCATGTCCGTGGCCGAAGTAGACACGGCGGGATTTGAATCCAAAACCTTGCAGACCAACGATTTCAACGCGGTGGAAGTAGACTGCTTCGCCGACGTGACCTACCACCAGACCCCCAACGGGACACCGCCGCACGTCACCGTCTCGGCACCGGCCGACGTGCTCGGGAACCTGGACGTGAAGACTGAAAACGGCGAACTGGAAATCCGCGTGAAGCGCGGCTACCGCATGCCCAAACGCGCCGTCGCCGTCATCCACCTCTACGCCCCCTTCGTCAGCAGTTTCTCCCTCCACGGCGGCAAGTGTCTCCGCCTGGGCACAATGTCCATCTCCAGCCCCCTCAGCCTCACGCTCGACGGCGTGGGAAGCCTCACCTCCCAAAAGGTGGAAGCCTACGAAATCCGCGCCGAACTGAACGGGGCAGGCAACATTGACCTCAACGGCATACGCACACAACGGCTGACAGCCTCGCTCAACGGAGCGGGCAAAGTCCGCCTGGACGGAACATGTACGGAAGCCTACCTCGACCTGAACGGCGCGGGCGACATCGACATATCCGCCCTCAAGAGCCGCAACGTCCGCCGCTCGGTCAACGGTGTAGGGAACATCGAAGAATGAACACGGCGGCGGCCGCCTATGGCCGCCGCACACGCGCCCTATCCCCGTAAAAAATCCCCTAAGCCCCGCCGCCACGCGCCTAAGCCCCGAAAGAGGGGAACACACGCCGGCGGACGCCCCGCCGCACGAAGGCGGAAACACGGACAGCCGGCACGCACGCCGCCCGGCACTTCACTTTTTCGGACGGCAAGGGTGCCGTTCGGAATTTTTCATGTAATTTTGCACTCACAATCAGCCACAATGACAGGATACGCCGCAGAAAACGGAGAAACGAAAAAGCCCCTGCTGGGCATGACGCCCGCCGAACTGGGCGACGTAGCCGCAGAGGCCGGTCTGCCGGCCTTTTCCGCCAAGCAGATGGCCGACTGGCTATACAGGAAACTGGCCACAGACATCGGCGGAATGACCAACCTGCCCAAGGCGGCGCGCGAACGGCTCGCCGGACGCTACTGCGTGGGACGCTCGGCACCGGCCGGCTGCCAGCGCTCGCAGGACGGCACGGTAAAATACCTCTTCCGCACCCAAGGCGGGCACTACGTCGAGTCGGTCTACATCCCCGACGGCGAACGGGCCACGCTGTGCGTGTCGAGCCAGGTGGGCTGCAAAATGGGCTGCGCCTTCTGCATGACAGGGCGGCAAGGCTTCGCGGCTTCGCTCACACCGGCCGACATACTCAACCAGATATGTTCGCTTCCCGAACAGGCCAGCCTGACCAACATCGTCTTCATGGGACAGGGCGAACCGTTTGACAACCTGGACAACGTGCTGCGCGCCACCGAGGTGCTCACCGCCCCGTGGGGCTTCGGCTGGAGCCCCCGGCGCATCACGGTGTCGAGCGTAGGGCTGGCCAAAGGCCTGCAACGCTTCATCGAAGAAAGCGAGTGCCACCTGGCCATCAGCCTGCACCACCCCCTGCACGAGGGACGGGCCGCGCTGATGCCCGCCGAGAAAGCCTTTCCCATCCGGGAGATTGCCGACACGCTGCGGCAGTATGACGCTTTCCGCAAAGGGCACACTGCGGCCGGGCAGTCCAAGCAACGGCGCCTCTCGTTCGAATACATCCCCTTCGACGGGGTCAACGACTCGCCGCGCCACGCGAAAGCCATCGTGGACCTGCTGCGCGGCCTGGACTGCCGCATCAACCTCATCCGCTTCCACGGCATCCCCGACACACCGCTGCGGGGCATCCCCGAAAAACGGATGCTGCAACTCCGCGATTACCTCACGGAACACGGAATTTTCACCACCATCAGAGCCTCGCGCGGCGAGGACATCCTGGCCGCATGCGGACTGCTCTCCACCGCAAGGCAAGAGGCAGAACGCCAAGGCCAAGCCGGCGCAAGCGCACGGCGGGAGATGGGACAAGGCTGAGTTCCGCCATCCGACAAAACATAAACACCATGACGCTTAACAACCATACGCACGACCATTCCCCCGAGGAGACGGCCACACAGGCCGCTTCCAGGAAACTGCTCCGCGTGGGCATCACGCAAGGAGACACGAACGGTGTCGGCTACGAACTGATTCTGAAAACCTTTTCAGACAATGGCATGTTCGAGCTTTGTCTCCCCGTCATCTTCGGTTCAGCCAAGGTGGCTACGTACCACCGCAAGACCTTGGGCATAGAGATGAATTTCCACATCATCCGCTCGGCCGAAGAAGCCGTCCCCGGCCAGCTGAACCTGATAAACTGCATCGAGGACGACGTTAAAGTGGAGCTGGGCAAAGCCACCCCGGAAGGAGGCGAGGCGGCACGCATCGCCTTGGAAAGCGCAACGCAAGCCCTCCGGGAGGGAGAAATCGACGTACTCGTCACGGCACCCATCTGCAAGTCGGCCATTCAGAGCGAAAGATTCCCCTTCACAGGCCACACCGAATACCTGCAAAACCGCATAGGCGACGGGGCAGAACCGCTGATGATATTGGCCAACAGCCTGATGCGCGTGGCCCTCGTCACGACCCACTTGCCCGTGAAGGACGTAGCGACCCACGTGACACAGGAGGCCGTCCTCGCGAAAATCAAGCTGCTCCACGAAAGCCTGCGCCACGACTTCCTGCTGTCGGCCCCGCGCATCGCCGTCCTGGGATTCAACCCGCACAACGGGGACAACGGGACGCTGGGAACGGAAGAGCAGGAAGCCATACAGCCCGCCATCGAGGCAGCCGTGGCAGAAGGCCTGCAATGCTTCGGCCCCTACTCCAGCGACGGTTTCTTCGGCGCAGGGCTTTACCGGCACTTCGACGCCGTCCTGGCCATGTACCACGATCAAGGGCTTATCCCCTTCAAAGCTCTGTCCATGGACGACGGAGTGAACTTCACGGCCGGCCTGCCCTACGTCCGCACCTCGCCGGACCACGGAACGGCCTTCGACATCGCAGGCAAAGGCACCGCCTCGCCGGAATCGTTCCGGCAAGCCATCTTCATGGCCATCGACATCTACCGCAACCGCGAAGCCGACGACGAAGCACGCCGCTCCCCACTCCAGAAGTTATACCACGAACACCGCGAGGACAGCGACCGCCAGCGCCACATCCAATCAGAAAAGACAGAATGAAATTTGCCATTATCGCAGCCGGCGAAGGCTCACGGCTCAGCCAGGAAGGCATAGACTTGCCCAAGCCGCTCGTTAGCATAGGGGGCGAGCCCATGATAGACAGACTCGTCCGCATCTTCAACGAGAACGGCGCCGAAGAAATAAGCATCATCGTCAACCGGCTTCACCCGCAAACCGAAGAGCACGTCCGCCAGCTGGCCGCACGGAGCAAAGGCGCGCCCATCCGCATCCTCGTGAAAACGACGCCCAGCTCCATGCACAGCTTCTTCGAGCTAAGCCCCGGCCTGGAAGGGCATCCGTTCTGCCTGACAACGGTCGACACCATCTTCCCCGAGAAGGAATTCTCCGCTTATATAGAAGCCTTCCGCCACAGTACGGCAGACGGCCTCATGGGCGTAACGGCCTTCGTAGACGACGAGAAGCCGCTCTACGTAGCCACCGACGCGCACCTCCATATCACGGGATTCCACGACACACGCGAAAGCGAAGACGACCGCTACGTATCGGGCGGCATCTACGCCCTGCGCCCCTCGGCCCTGGACACGCTGCGGCGCTGCATGGCCGAAGGCAAAAGCCGCATGCGCAACTTCCAGCGCGCCCTGGTCGAGGACGGACAGCGACTCGAAGCCTGGCCGTTCAGCAAAGTCATGGATGTGGACCACGCCGACGACATCGTAAAAGCCGAACAATTCCTCCACGAAAGCGTATGAAAATACTTGGCATCAGCCGTTCCCCGCGTTTCTCCCCTAATTCAGTCGCCCGCGACAAAGCCATATTCCAGGCTGTCGCAGGGGAACTGCGCCGCATGGGCCATGACGTGGCGACAGTCTGCGAAGATGATTTCCGTGACACAGGCCATGCCGACATTATCTATAACATGGGGCGCGACACGTGTTTCCTCGCATCCCTTGCCCGCCATACCGGCGTCCCGGTCATTAATTCGCCCTCCGCGCTTCTAAGTGCCACGCGCACCGCCCTGACGGAACGCTTCGGCGCCGAGGGCATCCCCATCCCCCGGAGCTACACTTTCCGCACCGCGACACTTGCCCCGGCCGACGCCGATGCCTTCTGCGAGTCATGCGGCAACCGCATCTGGCTCAAGCGCGGCGATGCCTGCGCGCAATCCGCCGAGGACGTGCGCCACATCCAGGATACGGACAGTCTCCACACCGCCCTTGAGGACTTCGCCCGGCGCAACATCACCGACGGCGTCCTCTGCGAGCATGTGGCCGGCGACCTTGTCAAATTCTACGGCGTCGAGGGCACAGACTTTTTCTATCTGTATTACCCGACAGAGGGGAAGAACTTCAGCAAATTCGGACTGGAAAAAATCAACGGCGCCCCGACGGGCTTCGCCTTCCGCACGCAGGCGCTCAAGGCATGCGCCGACCACGCCGCGCGCCTGAGCGGATTCATCGTCTACGGCGGCGACGCCATCATCCGGCGCGACGGCTCCTTCGTCATTATCGACTTCAACGACTGGCCCTCTTTCTCGCGCTGCTGTAACGAAGCCGCGCGGGCCATCGCCGCACGGGTGAACATCCTGCGCAACGCGCTGCACCCGGTAGCCATGCAGTCCGCTTTCCACTATTTATAAGTCTTCATCTTCATGAGCAAGAAAGATTCCCTGACTGCGACTTTCAAGTCGCAGGACACCGAAGAGTGGCTCGACATCCATTTCACCCGCCCCTTAGGACTATTGTGGGCCCGCTTCTTCAACCATTTCGGCATCCATCCCAACGTGGTCACCATTCTTTCCATTATCCTCGGCGCCGCAGCGGGCGTCTTCTTTTACTTCGACAATATCTGGCTGAACATCGCCGGTATCCTGCTGCTCGTCTGGGCCAACCTCTACGACAGCGCGGACGGGCAGCTGGCCCGCATGACGGGCAAGAAGACGCTTTGGGGACGCATTCTCGACGGTTTTGCCGGCGACGTGTGGTTCTTTTCCATATACGCGTCGCTCTCCCTGCGGCTTACGCCTGAATGGGGCATATGGATATGGCTGCTCTCCGCCTTTGCCGGCTTCATCTGCCACGCCCGGCAAAGTCAGCTGGCCGACTACTACCGGAACATCCACCTTTACTTCCTCAAAGGAGAAAGCGGCAGCGAACTTGACAACTCCGCCAAACTGACGGCCGAGTTCCAGTCGCTCAAGTGGAAGGAAAACGGCGCATGGAAACTCTTCCTCTTTTTCTACCGCAACTACACCAAGCGGCAGGAACAGCTCACTCCGGCCTTCCAACACTTCAAGTCGGCCATCGCCGACCGCTTCGGCAAAGCGTTGCCCCAAACCTTGCGCGACGACTTCCGGCGCGGCAGCCTCCCCTTGATGAAATGGGCAAACATCCTGACGTTCAACACACGCGCCATCGTGCTCTACATCTGCGTGCTTACGGGAATTCCCTGGGCCTATATGGTCTTTGAAATCACCGTCATGAACATACTCTTTTTCTATATGCGCGCATGCCACGAAAAGCTTTGCCGCCGAATGCTCGACAATCTTGATTCTTATGAAGCCGCTGTATAGAAACCTCTTCCTGCTTTTCGGCATCATCGCCATTATTGTCATGCTCTGCACGTTCAACGTGGACTACGGCATACTCCGCGACAAGTTGCCGCGCATCATGGCCTACCTTCCCCTCATCGTCGGCGTGTGGGTCGTGGTCTATGCTTTCAATGCCGGAGCCTTCCAGCTCATCGTCAACAGCGGCAAGCACGACAAGCACCTCTCGTTCCGCCACGCCTACAAACTGACCGTCTCGGGCTTCGCCTTCAGCTACACGACGCCTTTCGGATTCGGAGGCGGCCCTTACCGCGTCATGGAACTGGCCGGCCATATCGGGACAAACCGCGCCATGTCTTCCGTCGTGCTCTACTCCATGATGCACATCCTCTCGCACATTTGTCTGTGGACCACGGCCATAGTCCTCTACATCGCGTTCTATTTCGAGCGCATCGATCCTTGGCTATGGAGCATCTTCGGCATTTGCGCCGTCCTCCTGGCCTTCATTCTCTACGTATTTTACAAGGGCTACAAGAACGGGCTTATCGTCCGCCTCTTCCGCATCCTGCTCTACATCCCCTTCGCCAAGCGGCCGGCGCGCAAGTTCTACGAGAAAAACCTGGAGAACATGAAGCAAATAGACCGCAACATTGCCTACTTGCACGAACAGCCCCGCGCTTTCTACGGATCGCTGGCCCTGGAGTACATCGCCCGCGTGTTCAACGCCTTCGAGTTCTTTTTCATCCTCCTGGCCTTCGGCGCCCCGGTCACGTTCTGCGACGCCGTGCTTGTCCTTGCCTTTTCTTCCCTCATGGGCAACCTGCTTTTCTTCTTCCCCATGCAGATGGGCGCACGCGAAGGCGGACTGGCACTCATCATCCAATTGCTCGGATACGTCGGCGGTGCGGGCATCGGCCTTTTCGCCAGCTTCCTGACCCGCATCCGGGAGATGGTGTGGATTTTCATCGGCGTGAGCCTCGTCAAGGTAGGCAACAAGCGCCTGATGCGTTGACCCGGAGGCACAACCGCTTTCTTCTCACGGTCCCCAATTACTGAAAACAACACGACATGACGAACCAAACAAACGGACCCCGGATGCCGCTAAAGGCTTCGGCCATCCTTTTCGACTATGGCGGCACGCTCGACACCGATGCCCGCCACTGGAGCCACGTGCTTTTTGAAAAATACCGGCAGGCCGGCATCCCCGTAAGCGAAGGCCAATTCCGCGAAGCCTACGTCCACGGCGAACGCACGCTCGGCGCATCGGCCATCATCGCGCCGGACGACACATTCCCGCTCGTCCTGCACAAGAAAATAGTCCTTGAGATGGACTATCTCCGTGCACACGGCTACTGGAACGTCCCCGCGGACGAATGCGGAAAAGCCGCAGACGAAGTGGCCGCACTCTGTAACGGCTATGTGCTGGACAACCTGCGCCAAACGCGCCGCGTGCTGGAAGAGCTTCAAGACCATAAGCTCTGCCTCGTCTCCAATTTCTACGGCAACCTCCCCGCCGTGTTGCAGGACTACGGGCTGGAGCATTATTTCACCACGGTCGTGGAAAGCGCCGCCGTCGGCATCCGAAAGCCCGACCCGGCCATATACCGGCTGGCCCTCGAGCAGGCCGGCGTACCGGCGGCCGAAGCCATTGTCGTCGGGGACAGTTACACGAAAGACATCGTCCCGGCCAAGACTCTGGGCTGCCAGGCCGTGTGGCTTGAAGGCGAGGAGTGGACGCCCGCGGAGCACGACAGGTCGCTCCCCGACGCGGTCATCCACCATTTGAGCGAACTGCTCGACGTGGTCGCCCACTGACAGTGCGGCCCGTCCCTGCAATGCGTCAGCGGCGCGCGCTTCTTCGGGAAAGCGCGCGCCGCTGACGTTGTATGCCCGCAGTCGGGCTGCCGACGGTCCCTATTCCCGTAGCCACGGGGATAGGGACCGTAAAAATTCGCCTAAGCCCCCTCGGCTTCCGCCAGGCGGGCAATGGCCGCACGGCAATCCTCCATGAGCCATTTCGGCGTAGAAGTGGCGCCGCAAACGCCTACGCTGCGCGCGCCGGTAAACCAGGCCGGCTGCAGGGCCGCGGGAGTGTCCACCAGATAGGAGCGCGGATTCACCGCGCGGCAGGCCTCGTAGAGCACCCGCCCGTTGCTGCTTTTCAGGCCGCAGACAAAGACCACCACATCGTGGCGCACGGCGAAGGAGCGGATGTTGGGCAGGCGGTTGGCCACTTGCCGGCAAATCGTGTCGAAGTAGCGGAACGTGGCCGGCGGTTGGATGTGGGCCGTAATGTAGTCCACTATGCGGCGGAACTCGCCCAGCGGCTTCGTCGTCTGGGAGAAGAGACACGTGTCGCGGGTAAAATCCAGGCGCGACGCTTCCTCCAGCCCTTCGATGACGATGGCCGTCCCCTCCGTCTGCCCCACAAGCCCGAGCACCTCGGCGTGGCCGCGCTTGCCGTAGATGACCACCTGCGGGCGGCCTGGCTCGGAGCAGACGCGCTTGATGCGCTGTTGCAGGCGCAGGACGACGGGGCAGGTGGCGTCGATGATTTCAATGCCGTTGCGGCGGGCGGTGTCGTAAGTGGCGGGGGGCTCGCCGTGGGCGCGGAGCAGGACGCGGGCGCCGCGCAGCCGCCCGAACTCCTCGTGGCCGATGGTGACCAGGCCCAGCCCGCGCAGGCGGTCGCACTCGCTGCCGTTGTGGACGATGTCGCCCAGGCAATAGAGCGGACGGCCCACGGCCAGTTCCTCCTCGGCTTTCCGGATGGCCGTCGTAACGCCGAAACAAAAGCCGGACTGTTCGTCAATCTCTATCGTAAGCATAAGCCACGGCATTCATGGTTCAACGCTCGGCCGTCCGCTCCTCGAAGCGGCAGATCAGCCACTGCAACTGCTCTTCCAGGGTCAGCCCGCTGTTGTCCAGCACCAAGGCGTCAGGGGCCTGGCGCAAGGGAGCTGTGGCGCGGTGCGAGTCGATGTAGTCGCGCTCCTGCACATTGTGCAGTATTTCCTCGTAGGAGGCGGCCTGTCCCTTGGCCAGCAGCTCCTCGTAGCGGCGGCGCGCCCGCACTTCGGGCGCCGCCGTGACAAAGACCTTCAGCTCGGCCTGCGGGAAGACGACGGTCCCGATGTCGCGGCCGTCCATGACGATGCCTTTCCGCTCGCCCATGCGCTGCTGCTGGCGCGTGAGGGCGGCGCGCACCGCCGGCAGGGCGGCGACGGGGCTCACGCGGGCAGAGACCTCCATGCCGCGGATCTCCTGCTCTACGTTTTCCCCGTCGAGGCATACCTGCGGCAAACCGGTGGCGGCATCCCGACGGAAGTCCACCTCCACGCCGGGCAAGGCCGCCTCAAGGCGGGCCGCATCGACCGTGCCGTCGGCCGAAAACATGCCGGCACGCAAAGCATAAAGCGTCACGGCGCGGTACATCGCGCCGGTGTCCACATAAAGATAACTGGCGTACTGGGCCAGGCCCTTTGCCATAGTACTTTTGCCACACGAGGAATGCCCGTCGATGGCTACAATGATTTTCTTCATGATTCGCTGTTGATTAATCTAAGGAGACCGCGCCGCCGCACTGCATTAAAGGCAATAGGCCACGTTGAAAGCCAGCGAAGCGGTCGACACGTGATACTTGGCATAGGAGATGCCGGCCTTGAAGCGCTTCAGCTGAAGTCCGCCGCCGAAGGTAAGCCCTGCCATGCGGGCCGAACCGGCTGCCTTCAGCTCGTAAGCGCGCCTGAAGTTGTAGCCCACACTCAAATATAAATAAGACGTGGGGAGTATGTCAAGTCCTACGACGAAATGGTTCAGCACCTTTTTCCCGAAGCTCAGTTCCTCGCCTTCGGGATGGAAATAGTCGTCCGTAGACCATCTTGTCAAATCGGTCAGCGTGACGGAAAAGCGGACCGGGGCGTGGGCCATGCCCTTCGTGATGCCGAGCTGCAGATTGAACGGGACGCGCTCGGTCACGCCGTCGAACGATTTCAGCTGCGCACCCACGTTGCGCAATGCGGCAGAAAAAGAGAAGTCGGCCTCTTCGTCGTAGTAATTAAGCCCCACGTCGACGGCAAAAGCAAAGGCCGAGAAATCGGCATACTTGGAATAGACGCCCTTGAGCGCGGCCCCGCCGGCCCAACGGTCGGAAAGCAGATAACTGTACCCTGCCCCGATGACTATGTCCTTTGGGGCAAACGTCCCGAGCGTCAGGCCGTCGGCGTCGGTCTCGTCGATTTTTCCGTAGTTCATGTACTGCGCCGTGACAGCACCCGTATGCCGGTCGCCAAATGCCTTGACAAACTGCGCTCCCATCCAGCTTCCGCCGTCGGCATACGTCATGAAATCCACCCCTAAACTGCGGTCGCTCACACACGAATAGAGCGCCGGGTTAGCCCAACCGGCCCAGGGAGTGTCTTCTATGGCCGACACATTTTCGCCACCCAATGCCGCCACGTGCGAAGATACCGGGAGACGCAGTACCATATAGGAATGCGCCCCGTCCTGTGCCGCAGCCGGCGCGGCGATAAGAAAGCAGAAAAGCGGGAATAGGCTTTTTTTCATCTTATCCATAAAAATTGTGCCCAAAGGTACGACTAAATTTAGATTTTGCACGTACTTTTGCACGATTAATCATGCGCAGCACGCCCGTCACTACCCCGCGGGCAGCCATCCGTTATAAGAACGTGAAAAATCCAGATTTATTTTCCCACGAATGGTGCAATCTTATCTTCGAGCACCGGAACAAGGACTATGGCGCTTATCAGCTGCGCAAGCGCATAGGCCGCCGCTACCGCTTTGCCCTCATCGTCCTGACCGCAGGCGTACTGCTCACCATGCTCGTCCCTGTCGGCATTGCCGCCTACATCAGATACCGGTTCCAGAAGGAACTGGCCGGGGTTGTCTCCGATATCACCCGCCTCAAAAAGCTCGAGGAAAAGCCCGGCTACGAGCTCAAACATATTTCCGCGGGCAGGCGGGCGGCTGTCAGACCTACCGCCACGGGCAACACGGAAGCGGTCCCGCAAATTGCCGAGATAACAAAGGAAGAAATCGTCTTTGGCATCAGCGGTCCGGACTCCGCCCTGTTCGTCACGGAAGAAATCACGCTCGAAGACCACGACACGCTCCACAACCGCGACCGTGAAGACTTGCCCGTCGAAGGGCCGCAGCTCACAGCCGTCGAGGTCGTGGAGGAGATGCCGCAGTTCCCCGGCGGACCGAAAGCCCTTATGAGTTGGCTGGACAAGCACGTGCCCTACCCGCCCTCGTGCATAGACCAACATATCGAGGGCGACATGGAGGTGTCCTTCATCGTCTCGAAAGAGGGGCTGGTGCGCGAAACAGAGATCACCCAACCGCTTCACCCGGAACTGGACCGCGCCGTGCTCCGTGCCCTCAAGCGGATGCCCCGCTGGACGCCCGGTAAAAGCGGAGGCCGCGTGGCCAACGTCCGCGTCACCATCCCCATTCATTTCCAAATCCGTTAACCATTATCCCTTGTCATACACCCACGCCATGACTGACACTACACAGCTCCAAGCCAGCATCGAGCAAGCCTTACAGGCCATCGAATACCCCGGACAGCCCGAGGGACTGTACGAACCCATCGCCTACACCCTCGCCGGTGGAGGAAAGCGCCTGCGCCCCACGCTCCTGCTGCTGGCCTACAGCCTGTACCGCGACGACTGGCGGCAGGCCCTCCCGGCCGCCGTCGGCATCGAAATGTACCATAACCACACCCTCCTGCACGACGACCTCATGGACCGCGCCGACTTGCGCCGCGGCCGCCCCACCGTACACACCCGCTGGGACGACAACACGGCCATCCTTTCCGGCGACACCATGCTCATCCTTGCCTTCCGCCACGTCATGCGCACCGAAGCCGCCCCGGACCGCCTCGCCGAAGCCGTCGGACTGCTGGCCCGCACCGCCCAGCAAATCTGCGAAGGGCAACAGATGGACATGAACTTCGAGCGGCGCGACGACGTCTCCGTAGCCGAATACCTGGAAATGATTCGCCTCAAGACGTCCGTGCTCCTCGGCTGCGCCGCCCGCATGGGCGCCCTCCTTGCCGGCGCACCGGAAACGGACTGCAACGCCCTCTATGCCTTTGCCGAGCAAATCGGCCTGGCCTTCCAGCTTCAGGATGACTATCTCGACGTGTACGGCGACCCGGCCGTCTTCGGAAAGAAAATCGGCGGGGACATCCGCCAGGGGAAGAAGACCTACCTCCTCTTCGCCGCCCTGCAAGAGGCAGGGGAGGAGGAAGGCCGCGCCCTGCTCCGCCTGCTGGACGACCGGACGCTCCCGCCCGAAGAGAAGGTGGCCGCCGTCACGGCCCGCTACGGCGCCCTCCACGCCGGGGAACGCACGCAGGAAGCCATTTCCGCATACTACGAAGCCTCACGCCGGCAATTACAGTCTGCCGGCCTTAGCCCCGAACGCCTGCAGCCGCTCTGGGACTACGCCTGCAGCCTGCTCGGGCGTAAAAACTGAACCGCTCCATGTTTATCGATACCCACTGCCATATCTACACCGCCGAGTTCGACGCGGACCGGACCGACGCTGTCGGGCGTGCCCGGGCCGCCGGTGCGTGCAGGCTCCTCCTGCCCTGCATCGACGCCTCCAGTGTCCGGCCCATGCTGGCCCTCTGCGCCGCTGAGCCGGGCCTGTGTCTCCCCATGCTGGGACTCCACCCCACAGAGCTGCCCCCCGACCCGTCCCCCCAGCTGGCATGGATGGAGCGGCAGCTCCGCGCCCCGGGGCATCCCTACGCCGGCATAGGCGAAGTCGGCATCGACCTCTACTGGGACACGTCGCGCCGCGAAGAACAAATCGCCGTGCTCCGCACGCAGGCCGGATGGGCGGCCCACTGGCGCCTGCCCCTCATTGTCCACTGCCGCAACGCCCATGCCGACGTAGTCCGCACCTTGCAGCCGTTCGCCACGCAGCTCCGGGGCATCTTCCACTGCTTCGGCGGCACCGTTGCCGAAGCACGCGAGCTTCTCACCGTCTTTCCGCATTTCGTGCTCGGCATCGGCGGCACCGTCACCTTCAAGCGCAGCCCCCTGCCCGGCGTGCTCCGTGAAGCCGTACCGTTGGACCGCATCGTCCTTGAGACCGACGCGCCCTACCTTGCCCCCACACCCCACCGCGGAAAGCGCAACGAACCGGCCTACATACCGCTCATCGCCGAGGCCCTGGCCGGAATCTACGACACCGACACCGAAGAAATCTACGCAAGGACCAACGCCAACGCCTGCCGCATTTTCCCGCAACTGGGCTGCTGCGAAGGCGGACAGTCTGCCTGAGAAGGCCAAGGCGCACAAAGGGGAAAGGAACTGCGCGCCGGAACAGACCTACGGGGCTAAGCCCAAAAAGAACGGGGCTAAGGGAAGAAAAAATTTCCCTTAGCCCCGTTTCCGCATGCTGAAGCCGCCGCGACGCGGCGGTCACCGGCACCGCGGCGCTCCTGTGCCAGAGACGGCACGGGCGCATCATTGGCCACCCAGGACGGCGCCACGATATTTCCTCACCAGGCGACGCGCCACTTCCACGCCGTCGGGACGCGGTTCGGCCGGTCCGCAGTCTGTCCCCGAAAGCGCCCACTCCGTCTCGAAATCCAGGACTGACGAACGGAAGCGTGCCTCGTCGAACGGCCTGCCCGCCGCCATGTCGGCCGACAACGCCTGGAGGAAACGTCTCCAGCGGGCAGCGTAGAAGCCTGAGGTCAGCCCCGCCAGGGAGCGGTTGGCATAGTCGTTGAGCGATTGCCCGCGCTCGCCCCACGTAGTGAGCAGTGTGCGCGCGTTGCGCCGGAAATAGGCCCGCTCTTCGGGCGTTTCGCCCATCTCCTCGGCCTGCCGCTGCCACGGTGCGAAGAGGAAGTCTGCGTGGCATGAAAGCAGCAGTTCCAGGTCGTCCAGGAGTCCGGACATGCGTCCCGCCTGGCACATCACGTCCCGCGCGTCGCCGCGGCGGTAAGCGGCCGTCAGGCTGTCGCGCAAGGTGCGGAAATGGTTGGACAGCACCTGCCGGCCCAAGTTGACCAGGTCGTAACAATAATCCGCGTGCAAACGCCGCCCGCCTCCTGCCCCGGCAAACGTTTCCCAGATGCGGAAAAGCGTGCGGTTGTCATAAGGCAAAGCGGGATTCGTGGTCCAATTGCCCGTGCCGCCCAGCGAGGGTCTGGCATTCGTCAAAGCCCCTTGCCCCAGCTTCGACGGTGCTACGTAGACGCTGTCGGCCAGCGCCAGCCAGGCACGCCGCAACTCCGGCAACGCGGCCCCGGCGCGGCGGTCGGCCAGTGCCTCCAGCCAGGCCTCGTCCGTCAGTCCGGTGTCCCAGGCCTTTTCCAATACATATTCGTACATGAACATATTGACACCGAACGACTCGAGCGTAGCCCCGATGCCGGAGAGGCTGTTCGGGCCATCGCCGTCCAAGGCCTTCGCCAGCCTTCCGGACGTTTCGCGGAAATTGCCGGCAAGCATCGTGTTCCCGCCAAAGTTGCCCAAATAGCACCATAGGAAGGGCTGGCCGTAGAAACCCTCCGTACGCCGCCAAAGCTCCACGTTCTCGGCATAATAGTCCAGGAGAATGACGCGGTCCTGGGGGACGGCACGCAGGTATGCGCGGATGCGCTCCGGCGTCCAGTGCCCGCTGTCGTAATAAAAGAGCCAGGTCATCTGCAACCAGACGGCCTCGGGGTCGACGTCGGTCAACGTCCCGTAAAGATGGCGGGCGGCCCGGGCCAGATAGTCCGCCTCCCAACTGGGCGGTTCGATTTCGTTGAACGGGTCTATCCCGTAAATGTGGTCCGTGCCGTAGCGCCGCCGCTGTTCCTCAAGGAAGAGGCGCTGAATCCGGGCAAAGAGCGGGTCCATTGGGTCGAGGAAATAGCTGCGGTATGCGTCGCGGAAACCGCCCCATGAACTCATCCGCGAGATGCGGGCTTCGGGAAAGACTTGCTTAAGCGCCGGCGGCACATGGCCGGAGAAAGCAGGCAGCACCGGCCGCATGCCCAGCTCGCGCTCCCGCGCCACGATGCGCTGCTGCAAGCGCGCCTGGCCTTCGATGAAGGACTCGGGCAACGGGCCTTGGAAGCGGTCCAAGTTCAGCATACGGTGCCAGGGCAGGTGGGCAGGCCCGGTGAAATAGGCCCGTACCGAATCGGCGGGAATGCCCAGGTCCGTCCACACTTTGAGCCAGATGGCTTCCTGCCCGGTTATGGCCAGCGGCATGTTCACACCGTTCAAGGCCATCCAGTCTATGAAGCGTTCCCAATCCGCCCATTGCCACCAGGGCATGGTGTATCCGAACGTACAATAGTTCAGGAAAAAACGCTGGGGGACGCGGGCCTGAACCCTTACGGGACGGGACAGGACGGGCAGGCCCGCAGGCAGTTCGACCGCATTGCCCGCGAGCCAGGACACCGTAGTGCGGCAGTAGTATTTCAAGTAATGATTCAGCCCCACGGCCATTGCCCCGGCGGAGTTGCCGCAGACGCGCAGCCTGCCGTCGGGGAGTGTCTCCAGCTGGAATACGTCGTGGCCGCCGGGTGCCGGGACTATTTTCCGGAAAGTAATGCTGTCGGCCCGCTCGCCCAAAATGCGCCGGGCCAGCGCTGCCGCGGCGGCCGCATCGCCCCGTGCCGACAGCGGCAGGCAAGCGGCAGCCATGAACAAGGAAAGAACAAATATACGGAAACTCATAGTCCTATATTTTTATAAACACCGGGCCGGGAAAGCATGAATCCTTCCCGTCCGTACAAAAGCAAACTCACTCCGCAACGCACCACACGTAGCCGCGCGCCGGAATGTTCACCTTGACCAGCGCATTGCCGTCGGCATCCAGCTGATAGCTGCGGGCGGGCCCGTCGCCGAAACGAATGCTGGCCTTATTCTTCAAGCCAGAATAATAAAGCGGCAAGCTGACCGTGCGCTCCATCGGCTTGTCCGTAGGATTATAGAACACGGCCAGCGCACGCTCCTTCCCCCACGGGTCTACGTGCATCAGCCCGTCCCAGTCCACGCCGTCGGGACGGCGCAAGTGGATGATGTCGCTGTTCAGGATGCGACGGTGCTGCTTATACCACGACACGATTTCGGCCACAGCGTCGCGCGTGGCCGGAGTGTCGTAGAGCCGCCTGCCGCGGTAGCAAGCCTGCACGCCGGAGCTGTAGTTCTGGAACATCAGGGTGCGGTATTCCCAAAGATGCTCGGCCAGGGGTTCAAGCGTAGCCGCCGCGCCGCCGCCATGATACTGCGTAAGCGGGACAAAGCTCCAGAGGCCCGTAACGGGGCGCTCCCACGTGCAGTCGTAGTTCAGCTGGCGGGTGTGCATAATCTGGCGGTCGCGGGGCAATGACCAGTTCACCTCCCGGTAGCCGATGCTGACCTTCGTGGAGCCGTTCAAATAATAGAAGTCGGGGACGTTGAGATAAACGCCCTGACGGCACAAGCGGCGGTAGAAATTGGCAATCTTATAAAACTGATTCCACTGCGAATCCCGCAGGCCCCGATGATGCGCATGGCGCGTGGAGGCACAGACGTCGCCGGGATACGAGCCGTCGTTCTCGAAGCAGGTCATGCCCGTCCGCTCCAGGAAAGTCTGAATACGCTCAAAATAATCATATCCCCAATCGGAGCAAAGGCAAGGCGAATTGCCGAAAGTCATCCCGCCGGGCTTTCCCGTGGCCGGGCTGATGGCATCCACGCTATCGTTCACGCTGCGGCTGGCCAGGAGGGAATAGCAGCCCAGCTCTATGCCGCGGCTGTGCGCATAGTCTGCCAAGTCGCGGTATTTGCGGATGTTCTTTTCCGAAATATCCTCTGCATTCAGCCCGGAGCCGAAACTGATGATAATCATTTCGTAGCCCGTAGCCGCACACTGGTCGACCGCGCGGCGTATATCGAGCGAATCGGACGACGTCAGGTGCATGAATATCGGATTCTGCGTTGTCCAAGGCGCAATGCCCCGATAGAAACGCCGCAAGAAAAGTCCCTTGCGCTCGCGGTCATCGCTGTCGAAGGGCATCTCGTAGACGCGGAACGTACGCAGCGAGCCGCCGGCCGGCACGTGCTGGTCCGGTCCCAACGGCGGTGTGACTTCAAGCATACAGGGCGTCTGAAGCAGATAATTACGCTGCGAAGTATAGGCCGTATCGGTATTCCAATGCTCGGTGATGTCGGTTTCAGGCTCCGTGAAGCTACCGCCGCAGTTATAGTCACTTTCCACATGCACGTTTGGCAAGCGGAAACGGGAAGGGTCGCCGCCGGACGGGGACTCACCTTCCACGAAAGCCAGCCGCTCCACGCAGAAGCTGTCGACTACCACCGCGTCGGCCGTAAGGTTATACAGTTCCATTTCCTTACGGAAAACGGGCAGCTCGTCGTAAAGTCCTACGCGGACCACTACCTGCAAGCCTTCCGCATGGCCTGTCCCGTGCAATTTGAAAGAAAGCTGGACCCCTCCCGCTACTGTGCTGTCGAGCGCCCAGCGCGTGGGTTTCCATTTCATGTCGTCGGCCATGCGTTCCACGCTGAAATCTTCCAAGACAAAAGCCTCCGGGAGGGGGCGCATGTCGTCTATCCACTGCGGCAAGAGATAGCCCCGCTCGGGCTGCCCGGCCAGTCCGCCCACGTCGTGAGCACGGCCGTTCACCCAAAACGTGCCCTCGCCGCTTACCGCACGCAAGAGACTCTCTCCAGTCATACGGTTCACGAAAGCCGTAGTGGCCAATGCCGGCCACAAGCGGAACTCGCGCGCCACCATGGCATTGGCCAGCACCAGCCCTTTCCCGTCGGCCGTGCGGTACACCTTGGCCGAAGAGCGCTCCGGAGTCAGCAGCCAGTCAAAAGACGTTCGTTCTGACACATTACTCTCCCAAACCGGCAAGCCGGAGGCCGCAGCCGCCATGCGTGCCGAATCCGACGCCGACACAAAGCCAGAAACACAAGCGTCGGGCAACGGCGCACGGCCTGCCGCGCTACCCCCCGTTGCCACTGCCCACAGCAAAAGAGCCGGCAGGCAAGTACGGTATATTCTTCTCATAAGGGTCAATTTAACTATGTGATTCTACTTCATCCTTCTTTCTCAAGGCCTTGCCTGAAAGACATTGCCCGACGCCAGCCCGAACGGGCCGACGCCGAGCAACATAGGCGAAACTGCAAAACGCAGCATGGCTCATTTATTCTACTTCAAAGGAAAAGGCTCCGGACTGACATATACTTTCACATCCTTTACCGCCGCGGGAGCCTCATGCTCCATGCGGGGCAATACACGCAAGCCTGTCACCGTCTGCGTCGCCCCCAAGTCGATCACCACGGCATGCGGGAAATCGCTTCCGTCGGCCGTAGACCAATAAGTAGACTCCTGGAGGTCGTACACCTTTTCTGCAGTGTAATTGCCCCAGCTCGTGCTTTCACTGTCGGCATACTTGATAAGCCAATCCTGACGGGGCAGCGGTTTGCCGTCCGGGCCGAGCAGATAAAGCTCGGCAATGGCAGCCGTCTTTCCGCCGTCCTGGGCATTAAGTGCTTCGATACAAACATAGCGCCCTGTGACAGGAGTACCGAACTTCAGCTCTTTCCATCCCCCTCCGGCAGGCAAGGTTCCGGAGAAGTTTGCCGTCGCACCGTCCAAACGCAAGGTTTCACCTTCTGCGCGGTGCGTCAAAGGCGCCTCGGCGTGCAGCTCATCCAGTACAGGACGCTCCAGCCCGGCGACCTCTGCCTTTTTCGGGCCGAGCAAATCGAGGATAACAATCTCGTTTTTCCCTTTCTTCAGCCAGCAGCCCGGCAAATAAAGCGTTTGCTGCGGTCCAATGCGCCAGAAACGGCCCAGCGCATGGCCGTTGACCCAAACCATGCCTTTGCCCCAGGAGCGCAAATCCAAGAAGGTATCGCCCACGCGGTCCAAGCTAAACGTCGCACGATAGTAAGCCGGTGCTTCCTGCGCCGCGCCAGGATGGAAATCCTTGTCTGCTGCAAAGTCAGCCTCAGGCGGGAGGCTGTACACATCCCATCCTATCAACTCTTGGCGGTTTCCGTCGGTCAGCAGACATACTGCATTCGTTATGCCTTTACGGTCGTGGATAGTGCGGTCAAAATTAACGCGGCCCATGGCCTCTACCAAGATGTCAAGCTGCGTACCGGCCGGCAACTGCGGCAGACGCAACGTGTTTTCACCCCGACGACGGTCCAAGCGGCCCAAAAGTTTCCCGCCGGCATAAACTTGTGCCCAATCGTGCACGTCATCTATCAGAAGTACGGTTCCTTCAGCCACAGCCGGCAACTGCGTGCGGTAGAGAATAGTTCCCCAGCCCTGGTCGAACTGCTCCATCGGCTTCACGGAGTCGCTATGCACGGGGCGGGGCAAATTGTCGAACAGGGGAGCTACCTCCGTCAAAGCAAAAGCTGGAACAGAGATAACGGGAATAGGTTCCGGCACCGGTGGCGCTACTTGTCCGGAATCCAGATACTGCATGAGCATCTCACGCAATTCGTGATACTTCGGAGTTGCCCAGCCGGCCTCGCTGATAGGCGCGTCATAATCATAAGAAGAGCACATCGCCGAATAAGTCGGCGCATTCGCACCGCCCCAATGGCCGAACGTTGTCCCGCCGTGGACCATATATAGGGAGAACGATATGCCGCGGTCCAGCATGTCGCGTAAGCCTGCGACCATTTGCTTCGCGTCGCGCGTCTCGTGACGGCGGCCCCAATGGTCGAACCATCCGCTCCAAAATTCGCTACACATCAACGGGGATTCGGGCCTTACTTTACGCAACGGGGCGAACTGGGCGTCGATGTCCGCACCCGTGCCGAAATTAAGTGTCCACAGCAGGTCGTCCAATCCGTTGCGCTGGAATGTCGAGCTCCAATCACACTGGAAGAGCGGCACGTCCGTAAATCCTGCCTCGCGCACCATGTCGCGGATGCGGCTCATGTAAACTTTGTCCTCGGCGTATGCGCCGTACTCGTTCTCCACCTGCACCATAATAATGTTGCCTCCGCGTGAAATTTGCAAGTCTGCCAATTCACGTCCCAAGGCTTTCAGGTAAATCTCCGTGCGCTCCAGGAAATAAGGGTCGCTTGTCCGGACTTCTATGTCTTTCTTCTTCAACAGCCACCAAGGCAAACCGCCCATTTCCCACTCTGCACAGGCGTAGGGGCCCGGACGTAAGATGACGTAGAGACCTTCCTCGGCGGCCATCCGGCAGAAACGGGCCACGTCGCGCTGCCCCTTAAAGTTGAACTCGCCGGGACGCTCTTCATGGTAATTCCAAAATACATATACACAAACGGCGTTCATTCCCAAAGACTTGACCATACGCAAGCGATGACGCCAATAAGCCTCGGGAATACGGGGATAATGCAACTCGCCCGCCTTCACGACAAAAGGCCGGCCGTCCAGCAGGAGGTGTCCCTTTCCCAAAGCAAACGTGTGGTGCTCCTTACGCCCTGCGGCAGAAACCGCACCCAGGCAAAAGACAAGCAACAACGCAAGAATTGTTTTGATACTAACGTGGTTATGACTCATATTTATATAAAGGTTTATGTTAATTTTCGTCTTTAACTGCATTAGCGGGGGAGAAACGCCAATTGTACGTTTTGTCCCGGGCGCGTATCAAACTCCAGCACTCCCTCGCGCTCCGTGTAGTGCCCGCCTCGCACAGAGGATAAGCGCATTCCTTTCGGCGCGGCCACGCGAAGACGTCCGCCCCGCTCCGCTTCAAACGAGGCCTCGAGCGCGCCGCCACGTTTCCAGTTTGCGGAAACAAGGAAAGCTCCTTCGGCGCGAAGTGAGCGGAATGAGGCCTCCGGCCACGTTGAAGGCACGGCCGGAAAGAGGCGCACCGTCCCGCCCCAACTTTGGAGCAGCATTTCCTGAATCCCGGCGGCAAAAGCGAAATTGCCTTCAAGGGTAAAGGGGCGGTAAGTAAAGAGCGACATGCCCCGACCGCTTTGGTCGCCGTTGGCATGGAACGTATTCGGCAGGCAAAAGCATTCCGCAAACGTCCGCAGTGCGCGCTCCGCGCCATCGCCGTCTCCCAAGCGGGCTTTCAGGCATCCCTGCCAGGCATACGAATATCCCGTCCAATAATCCGGCCCCATGCTGTCCAACCGGGCCACAGACGCGCGCAGTGTCCGCTCGGTTTCGGGACCATCGGCCGGCGTGAGCACTCCCAGCGGATAAATGGCCACGAGGTGGGAGAAATGGCGGTGCGATGCGGCATAAGGCACTCCCGGCGCAATGGTCAGCGCGCCGTCTGCGCCCGTACTCAGTTGGGGCAATTCTGCCCTCAATGCGCGCCAATGCGCCGCTTCATCTGCCAAGTGGAGAGAATCGGCCATTTCGGCCGCGATGCGGAAAGCCGAATGCATCTGGGCCAGGTCAAAGTTGGTCATATCGCGAAACCACGCGGACGCGGCATTGTCGCCAAACTCCGGACTGGAGCTCAGGCGCAAACGGCGGAATCCTTTGTTGTCCACGTGCGACATCTGCTCCAGGAAGTGCGCCACGTCGCGGGCAAAAGGATAGGCCCGCAAAGCCAGAAACTCGGGATCGGCCGAATAGCGCCATTGCTGATAAAAATGATATGCCAGCCATGCGGAAACGGTCTGTGACATGGCATACTGAATCCAACCGCCCATCGGCTCGCCCGTCAAAGTGCAGACGCCGGGGACGTTAAGCCCCTCCACGCCGAAATACTCACGGGTATAACGCCGGTACACCGGCCGCTGTTTCCAGAGCGTGTTCACATAGCCGGCCGCCTCGCGCAAATGGTTGCCTGCATAGGCCGGCCAATAGCTGAGCTGCGTGTTCAGGTCGTGATGATAGTCGCCTTTCCATGGCGGCAACCCGCCGTCGTCGGCTGTCCAGACGGACTGGAGCGAAATGGGATAACTGTCCTCGCGCGCCGCCGAGCCGAATTTATACATCTCGTTGTCGTACTGCCGCTGCAAAATGCTGTCGGGCAAAGTCACGGAGGACTCGCCCCAATACGTTTTCCAATAGTCGCGATGGGAGCGGCTGTCGGATTTCCACCCGCGCTCCAAGGCGTCGCCCGCCTGGCTGGCTGCGACAGACGCTTTGTACGTTTGCCCGGGCAGGGTGGAAGCTATGCTCCACGTGCCGGTCAGCGTCTCGCCGTCCCGTTGCCAGCGCACCACCACATCATAACTGAATCCGCCCCAACCTTCCTGATGATACGTCAGCGTCTGCGGGCCGGATTCGACCTTGCCCTGCGGGTAGCCCAAACGTCCCAAGCCTTGCCCGTCAATGGAATTAGCCTGTCCGCCCGCGCCATGCTTGCCATAAGCTGGAGGAATAAGGACCGGGGTGAAATCTGCCGGCACTCCGTTGAAGCGGAACCAGCCTACGGGTTCTGTGGCGTGGACAAACGTCTGCAACCTTGCTCCGCCGTCCCAGCGCACCTCGCACAGGGCATCCTGCAAGTAAAGCCGCACGTCGGCGACGCGGCCCAGCTTTTCGATGCCGGGAAACTCAAGCGCAGCGCCTGGGAGTTTGGAAGGCCCGGCCTGGGCTTCGTAAGGCGCGTCAAATTTGCGTTGCACCAGGCTGTAATCCCCGCTCTCGGCCTGCTCGCATACCCAGTCGAAGCGGTAATTCGGGCCGCTCAGGCTGTCCATGGGCCGTAAGTCCCACAGGTCTGAACGGTCTAACGAAAAACGCAACGCGTCGCCGCGCTGCCAGACGAGCGCGCCGACGGTCGCATTGCCCAAGGGAATGCCTTCGTCCCACGTAGGGGAAAGTTTGGAAAATTGCAGGTCCGTCTGCCGCGGCGTCGGAACCAGGTCGCCCGTCCCGCGACAGGCTGTAAATGCCGCGACGGCCACGGCAAGCAGCCAGCCGCTCCTCATGGAACGACTGGCCCGCCTGCTTCTATCAGACATAGGTAAGTCCATATTGACTCTGTTTGTTATTGGTTAAGTAATTGTTCTGTCGCACGGTCGCTGGCCGTAACTGCCGGCGCGAGCGGGTCGGTAAACAATGCGTCGAGCTCATGGGGAGCAATCCGCACGGCCGGGGCAAAGCTTTCCGAACGTACATAGTCGCACACCGAATGGAATAGCTGCCGCGTGGCCGGTCTGTTCGCGAGGTCCTTGTCCGGGTTTACGCTCAGCACGAAGAGCTTTCCGGGACCCACCTGTGCCTCGAAAGCGATACCCAGCTTACGGTTGACCTCGTAGGTGTCTACGCTCTGGATAAGCGGCGTCAGATTCCGCAAAGCCGTCAGGTCTATGGCCTTACCGTAATTGAGCACGTCCCACCACTGCCAGTCGGCGTAGTAAGCAGTCGGGAAGTTGTGGAGCGCCGGATGCTGCGCGTCAATGCGCGTACCGACTATCATGGGGTCCCATTTGAACATGATGGGATTCCAGAAGTGGCTGGCGAAGTGAGTCGCGCGGCCCGGCACGTCATCTCCGGGCACGTAAATCACGCTCTCGCCGCGCGCCAGCCGCTGACGGGCGGAAGGCCAGTCGCGTACCATGAGTGCGGCGTCGGCCGTTTGTTCCGTTGCCGGCGGATAGACCCAAATGTTCCATTCGTTATGCAAATCGCCCAAATTGGCGTGCAGGGTCAGCCGGCAGGCCTGTTCCAGCCCCGTGAGCGGCACGGCGATGGCACCAATCGAATCCACGGTGCTGCGCTCCAACGTCCCGTGACGCAGCGCGCCTTTCTGCAGCGTGCGTCCGCTTTCGTCCACGAGGCGCCACTCTAACTTTCCGGAACCGAGGTCCGACGGACCGAACTGGTATATGCCGAACTTGGCCGTCAGGGTGTCGCCGCGCGTATAGGCGCGCCGGGAAAGGCGGGCCAGCAGCACTTGCGGCGCACACGACTCGCGGAACTTCTCCGGCGACACCAGGCCCTTGCTTTCCCAGAATGCATCCAGGATGCCGACGAAGGCGCTTCCCTGTCCCGGAAAGTCCTGCAGGCCGAGCAACTGGAAGCCGCCCGAACCCGCGGAGCGCAAGAGCGACTCGTTCACTTCCTTATATTGCAGCACGGTGTGGGCTCCTGTCGCGCGGAAGAAATCGTCCGCCTGCCAGAGCATGCCGTTTTTCTCCAGCCTTTCCTGGAATACCTTGAAATTCCGTGGCTCGAGCACGCCCTTGTATTTCCCCATCTCCTTGAAGTTGGGATACATGCAGCGTTGCCCCGTCTCGTGGGCAATGACCGGCACGTCGATTTCCGACTCCTTTGTCCGGTCCCAGTCCGTAGAGGGCTGGCCTTCATAGACAGTAATCCACCCTTTGTCCGTCACGTGCGACACGTAATATTGGTCCGAGGCGACGTGCGTCCGCGCTGTGGAAGCGGAATAGAGGTGACGCCCGTCGTGTGCCCGGCCTTTCCGTATCAGGTCCTCCAGTACGGAGAAGTCGCCTTCGTTCTCGTTCCCGTTGCAGTAAAGCAGGAAAGAGGGATGATGGCCGTAGGCATCGAGCACGGCGTACATTTCGTCTTCAAAGAAATCGCGGCGGGCGGGATATTTCCCCACGTCCTTTATCCACATGGGCAACTCCACCTGCAAATAAAGCCCCACTGCGTCGGCCGCGTCAAAGGCTGCCTCGGGCGGGCACCAGGAATGGAAGCGCACATGGTTGAAGCCATAGCTTTTCACCGTCTGGAAAATCCGCTTCCATGCCGGGACGTCGGTGGCAGGATAGCCCGTCAGGGGAAACACCGCGCAGTCCAGGACGCCGCGCAGGTGGATGTCGTGCCCGTTAAGGCGAATGTGATGCTTTCCCTGCTCCACCTTCCGCATTCCGAACGTGCGCCGCAGCGTGTCGCTGCCGCCCGGGGTCGTGAGCACGGCTTCCAGGCGATAGAGCGAGGGGGTGAATTCGTCCCAAAGGCGCACCGTGCCTTTCAGCGGCAGGGAGAGGCGCAGGGCCGAATCGGCCGCAGACACCCGCATATCGGCCTGTGCCGCCGTCCGTCCGTCTGTCAGGTCGGTCACACGCAGGCTCATGCGCCCGCCGTCGGCCGCTTCTGTCGCAGCCAGGCGCAGGGATACGTCCACGCTCTTGCGGTCCACGTCGGGATATACGTCGGCGCGGGCGATATGGCTCTGCGGACGGGCGATAAGCTCCATGCGGCCCACTATGCCGTTCCAGTTTGTCTGCGTGTATTCCGTCGTCCCGTGCGTCCAGTGGTCCATGGGATATTTCAGCCGGTTGTCCACACAGAGCGTGACGGTGTGCGTCCCGGGCGAAAGGTAAGGCGTCAGGCGGAAACGCACCGGCGTAGAGAGCCTTTCACTCTGCCCGGCCGGCTTGCCGTCCACGTAGACCGACGTAGTCCAGTGGCAGCGCTCCAGGAAAAGCTCCACATCCATCCTGGCCCAATCTTCCGGAATCGTCACCTCGCGCTGATACCAAGCCATGCCCACGTATTCATACCGGCGGCTCAGACGGTCCACGTAAGAGGCGGCGTTGGGAATGCCTGCCCCCGCCTCGTCCGTAGTACCCGGAAGGGCGATGGAGCCGGCGAGACGCGTCAGGTAGAGTTCGGAACCGGCCGTCGTGCCGAAGCCGGAGGGGTCCAGCTGGAAGCGCCACAGCCCGCCGAGCGCCATGCGGCGTCCGTCGGCCGCGGACGGCAGGGATGAACAAAAGCAAAGCGTACCCAACAGCACGCCGCCCAGGCAACGGCCCAAACGGCGGAAAGAGGCTTTCTGATGTATGCGATACATATACATAGGATTTTGGAACAAATGTACAAATGCTAATTCCTATCCTACGCCTGGCAGCCGGCCGGCAGCTGCGCTGCTTTTTTTCTATCAATCGGCTGCAAAGATAGGATTTTTGTGCAAAGGAATAACAAGCAGGGCATATCAAAAATAGAATATCCACTAAAGGCATGGACTATTTTACGAACCAGACGGTTTCCGGGACTTTTCCACAGGCCGGCGCCGCGGCTGCGACAGACTGTGACACAAAAAGCGCGGCCTGTTCCCGCCGGAACGAGCCTTAGGCGCGTTCTCACGGGAATAGGCCGCGTCAGCGCTGCGCCGGACGGCGCAACTGCAAGTCTACCCGCCCGTAGCAGGGCAAGGCTTCCAGCCGCTTGCAGTAATTGCCCCAGGCTATTTCCGGATAGTCCCAACGGTTGTTGACATAGAGCGTCAACCGGCCGTCGGACTCCTTGTAAGTGCGGCACGCCACGTCGCCGGCGGCCGACTGGACCGTAAGTCCATACCCTGCCCCGGACGTTTCCGCGGTGGAGAGCGTGTAACGGTAAACATTCTCCTTCATGCTTTTGGCCGCCCGGGTGAGAGACTGCCCGCAGTTGGCGCCGGCATCGGACCAGTAATAATAGTCACGCCCGTCGAGTGCCCACGTGCCGGACGGCTTTGCGCCATAGGCGGCGGCTTCGCGCTCCACGAGCGGGACGTTCCCCTCGTTGCCGGAAAGCGCGTCGTCCGGATAGCAGCTCCAATAGCCGTCGCGCTGCCAGGAGAGGCTGCGGTAGACCGTATCCAAATCCAGCGCGATGCCTTCCTCACGCAGATAGCCGTTGGGCAGGCCGTCGGCGACATAGCTGATGCTCAGTCTCCCCGTAGGGTTGACGCTCATATCGAACTGGACGCGCACCGGGCCATACGTGCCGGTGGTGCGGACCTTGGCTTCGTCGGCGTCCACATTAATCTCAAAGACCGTCAGCTTCCAGTCGTCGGGACGGACCGCATAATGGTCGGCCATCTTGCGTACCTCCGCGCCGCTGAGATGATTGAGGTTGATATAGGCATTCAGGTAAGGCCCGCCGGAAATGAGGGACTGTTCGCCTGCCCGCACCCCGGCAATGAGACCGGTACGTTTGTCGAAAGACACCGTAAATCCGGAACCGATAATCGTAATGAGCTTATCGTCATCCTGGGTGCGCAATTCGTCTCCGTCCAAGGCAGGCACGGGGGAGAGCACACGCTGCCCGAGCCAGACAAGGTAAGTGTCGACAAGACGCCCGGCGTCGTCGCGGAAGTCTATGCGCAGCGTGTCGCCGGCGGTCCATGCGGCTGCCGGGACTGTGAGGATGCCTTTCTCGTGCGGGCCGATGGCGGGCAAGACGAGCGGCGTGCGGTGGCCCCGGTACGTGGCGTGCGCCGTCAGTTCGGTGAAAAGGGTGTGGTCGTAACGGTTGCGGACGGTGAAGCGGAGGGGCTGCCCGGGAGTGAAGGACACGACGTCGGAAGTCTCGAGGCGCACGGGGCTATAAGCCTTTTTGGTGGCCCAGAACTCCGGTTTTTTCCTGCGCCATACGTCCACGATGCCCCATTCGCCGTATCCGACGCAATTGCCGCGGAAGCCGTCGGGCTTGGCCGTGTGGGCAAACTCTTTCCAATATGCCGTGCCCACGCGGGGTACCGGGAGCATGAACGTATCGTCGACATAGCCCCAGATGGCGCCGCCGAGGCCGCCGGGGGCGTCGTACAGGCGGCTCCACATCATATCGAGCGACTGCCCCCAGAACTCGCGGATGTTCGGGTCGGTCTGCAAGGTCGTGTAAGTGTAGCAGGCCGGGTGCGCCCACTCGTCGAACAGCGCCGGGATGCCTTCGCCCTGGAAGTTCTCCGTATGCTTGTTATACTGCCACAGGTTGCCGTCCACACCGGGATAGTGCATGCTCAGGATGTCATAGACGTGCTCCTCGTCGGGCACGGAACCGGGATAGCTGAAAATGACGGGGCGGGTGCGGTCCGTAGCGCGCACCCACGTGTTGCAGCGGCGGAGGTTCTCGCCATAGATGCTCTCATTGCCGATACTCCAGAAAAGCACGGAGGGATGGGAGCGGAAACTTTTCACCATCTCCTGGCATTGGCCCAAATAACGGTCGGCGTAGGCCGAATCGTCCTGCGAACGGCCGGGAGCGTAGTTCTTCTGCCGGTAAGTGTCGACGAAGCAGACGGCAGTCTCACACTCGACATAAATGCCGTACCTGTCGCAATACTCCAGGAACTTCTCGCTGGGCGGATAATGGGACGTGCGGACGAAATTCATGTTGGACTCCTTGAACAATAGCGCGTCGAGGCTGTCGAGTTCTGCCGTAGTGGAGCGGCCCATCGTCGGGCTCACGTCGTGACGGCACGCACCTCGCAGCTTAACCTGCCGGCCGTTGACCAGCATCCGGTCTCCGCGGATTTCTATCTCGCGGAAACCGACCTGGCGGCGCAGCGTGACCGCATCCTTTCCGTCTTGCTTCAAGGTGAGTGTCAGGGTATAGAGCCGCGGATGCTCGGCGTCCCACTTCTGGGGAGCGGCCACCGGGATGCGCAGGTCGTTGGTGCCGGGCCGGAGCGCAAAACGGCTGTCGGGCAGGCTGACTGCACGCCCTTCGGGATCAGTCAGGCGGAGCGTTGCCTCCCCGCCCTGCCGGCCGGCATACTGGAAGCCGACACGTAGCGTGGCGTCGCGGTAAAGCGTGTCGAGGTCCGTCTCCACGTAGCAGTCGTAGACGTGGCTTTCGGGCAGGGCGAAAAGCGTCACGCCGCGCAGGATGCCGCCTATCGGATGGTGCGCGTAGCCCGAAGCATAGGAAATGTCGTCAAGGCGGTCTGTCACCTCGAGGCGCACCTCGTTCTTCTTGCCCGGGCGCAGCCACTGCGTGACGTCGGTTTCCCAGCGCGTGAAGCCGCCGTAATGTTCGCGGACAAAATGCCCGTTCACGGAAAGCCGGGCCTGACAATACACGCCGTCGAAACGGAGTATCGCGCGGTGGCCGGCAAAGTCGGCCGGCACGCGGAACGTGCGCGAATATACGACTGCCGTATCGTGGCGTACCGCGAAGCCTTGCATGGCCGCTTCGCCAGGCACTTGGATACGGGCAGTGCGGCCGCGCGGCTTATAATGGAACTTCCACGTCCCGTCCAGCGACAGCACAGGATGCTCCACGCCGCTCACGGCAACGGGTAAAGAATAGGCACGCCCCGCCACGTCGTCCGCATGACAGGGGGAAAAGGCCGACAAAAAGGCCAGCGCTATCGTGGCCCAGGGCCGAAGAATCAAATTCGTCATAGGGTGCTTACAGATTTTATCACTGCAAAGTTAGGACCTCCCGTGCGGGCTACGGGCCTGCGCGGACCGGATAAAAGTGTACAAAGCGGCCACAGAGAAGTCAAGATGTGCACTCGTCCCTCAGGTCCTCTGCCGGCGAGCCGCTTTCCGCACTGCGCTGCACGGCGCTCGGGCTGTAGCCGTACAGGCGCTTGAAGGTCCGGGAAAAGTATTGCGAGGAGCGGAAACCGCAACGGTAGCTCACTTCCTTAATGCTAAGGTCCGTGGAACGGAGCAACTGGAGCGCGTGACGGACGCGCAACCCACGGACATAATCAATCGGCGAATCGTGAAGCACGCGGGCAAACAGACTCCGCAGGTGACGCTCGCTGATGCCGGCATGGCGGGCGATTTCGGCTACGCACAGATCGGCGCGGCAGTTTTGCTCCACGTAGGCCAAAGCGGCCCGCAGCGCGGGATGGTGCACGCGGCCGGAATCCGTCGCACTGAGGTAGCGGCGCAACAGGAGCTGCAGCTGGGCGTAAAGCAGGAGTACAAGGTGGACATAGCCCGGCCGGCGCTGCTGGAGTTCGACGATGATGCTCCTTACGACAGGCACCAGCTCGCTGCCGACGGCGACCTTCAGGACCGGACTGTCGGGAATGGCTTCCTGTCCCTCTTCATCCTCGGATACGGTGTCATGGTCTTGCCCACTGACCGAGAGCGCCTGGAATATATCCGGCTGAAACTCCAGCTGCATGAGCGTCGCACCGTGCTGGCCGGCGACGAAACGGTGAGAGGCGCGCGAACGGATAATCATAAGTTCGCCTTCACGGAACTGCAGCGTCTGGCCAGAGCATTCTATGGCGCAACTGCCGCGCCGGACGTAATTGATTTCAATCCGCTGATGGGCGTGCGGCCCATAATCTTCGTGGGGAGCAAAAGAAATGAAGCGGAACTTTTCTGCCAGCGGCTGGGCGCAGAACTGACGGACCATCGCGTCGAGCTGTTTCCCGAAAAGGCCTTCGTTCTGGTCTGGGAGACTGACGGTGATTTCTTCGGTCATAAACGAATACGTTGAAAAACCGGCGCGGAAGGCTGGCATGCCTTCCGCCTCCGGCTGCAAATAGCTTTTCAGAACATAAAGCGCGGCTGCCTCTGGAAGCCGCACCGCCTTTAACGGCACATTTCAAAGATCTTCTCGATGTCGGGCTGGCGCAAGGGCTTGAAGCCAGGAAGCACGTCGCCGCCGCAAGCCTTCCTTGCCATGAGCGGAAAGTCCTCGGGCCGTATGCCCACTTCCGTAAACGTGGATTGCAGCCCCAAAGTCCCGAAGAAGAAATCCGAAAGGCGCTTCACGGCTTCCCGGGCAACCGTCATCGGCGGCTCGGTGCTGCTGAGGCCGAACACGTTTGTGCCGAACTGCACGTATTTCGCCACGGTCGTCTCGTCCAGGCAATATTCCATCCAACGCGGTGTCAGAATGGCCAGTCCCAGGCCGTGCGTGATGTCGTAGAGGGCGGAAAGTTCGTGCTCCATGGGATGGCAGCTCCAGGCTTGGGTGCGGCCGCCGTTGATAAAGCCGTTGATGGCCCACGAGGAAGCCCACATCAGGTTGGCCCGGGCTTCGTAGTTCTCCGGTTCTTTCATGGCCACGGGCGCATATTTGATGATGGTGCGCATAAGGCCCTCCATGAACGTGTCGAGCATATAGAGGCCCAGCTCCATATTGAAATATTCCTCGAAAATATGCGACAGCATGTCGGCCGCCCCGCAGGCCGTCTGGTACGGGCTGACGGTAAACGTATTGGTAGGGTCGAGGAAAGAGACCTGGGGCAACAGCGGCCGGGCCATGCGCCCAATCTTGTCGTGCGTATCGGGATTGCTGATGACGCCGCCGGAGTCCATCTCGGAACCGGTCGCCGAGAGCGTGAGCACGGTCACGAGGGGAAGGGCTTTCTCCACAGGCGCCCAACGGCTGAAGAACTCCCAAGGGTCGTGGTCCACCATCGCACCCGCCGCCATCCACTTCGCCGCGTCTATGGTGGAACCGCCGCCGACGGCCAGGATTACGTCAATCTGCTTTTCCTTGCAAATCCCGGCACCGCGGCGCACGGAGTCTATGCGGGGGTTCGGCGCTATGCCGCCCAACTCGCTCACTTCAAAGCCGCCTTTGCGCAGTTCGCCCATCACGGCATCGTAAAGTCCGATGCGCTTAATGGAACCGCCGCCATAGGTCAGAAGCACGCGGCGGCCGAAACGGGCCAGTTCCTCGCCGAGATGGCCAAGCTGGCCTTGCCCGAAATACACTTTCACCGGAATGTCATAAACAAAACTGTTCATAGCGTATAATATTTTAGGAATACAACAAAGGCAAAGCAGCGCCACGGCACTGCGGAGCGTGGCGCTGCTTGCCGCTCCTCCCGCAAAATTAATGCAGACGGGCGATATGCGGAAGCCGGCAGCGCAACTTTTGCGCCAGTCGCGTGCATTTTTCCTTTCCCCGGCTTGTTTCCCTGCAAAGGCGGACCGGCGGTCGGCGGCACTTTTTTTCCTCTCTCCGTCCGTATAAAGGAACGTTGGCCCGCCTGTCCCGCCGTCCTGCACAGGAAATGGCGGAGCGCCCGGACGCAGCGCCGTTGCCACACGCCTTAGCCGCGTAAATACGGGCCTTAGGCGTGTCCGGACGGGACTAAGGCCCGTGCCGTCCGCCACTGCGCCCGGGCGGGAAAGCCCCCCTCATGTCCCGACCCGCTTAGTTCCGCCATCCCGCCGGAAAAGCCACGGAGGCCCCTCGCGGCAATCTGGAGAAATCCCGCAGGCGGGAAAAGGACGGCGCATAGACGCGCACAGGCCGGAACGTATCAGCGCGGACGGCTGCTCCCGTCCAGCCACTCTCCGCGCCAGACCTCGGGCGTGCGTACGCCGGGCTTCAGCTCGCCGTTCAGCCAGAGGAAGGTCCGTCCCTGCCCCGCGACGGCCGCGCCCGCCCGGGCGGCCTGGGGAGCATGGCCTACGATGCGCCAACGGTCGGCCGCCGCGTCGTAGGCCAATACGAAAGCATTCAGCCGGTAGGCCGCAGGAGGCTGGGTCATGTACCGGTAGGCCGCGGCCTTATAGCGGGCGACAGCGGCCGTATCGCCCTCCCGCGCAGCCCGCGCGGCGGCTTCCTCGCGGCGTAGCGCGGCAAGAAACACGTCCTTGTCCACCCCGCCCAGACAAAGGGCAACGGTGTCGTTCACGGCATAGCCCGCACCGCCGCCCAGGCTGAGCGGAAGTCCCGAAGTGCCGGCCGGGGCGGCCACCGTATGCCAGCGCCGCTCGGAAGGCACATAGCAAAGCGACGACGTGCTCAGCGTGGCAGACTGCCCGCCGGCCGCCGCTGCAAAACCGCCGAAGACGAAGAGGCACCACTCCCCGCCGCGCCGCAGGCCGACGGCCACAGCCTGCGTCCGGGGGTTGCCGGGCATGGGCGGTTCCGTGCGCCAGCCGGCCGAGGGACGGTCGAGCGAAAGGGAATAGACCGCCGTAGAGGGCCGGCCGGACTGATTGCCCCCGGCCACGTAGACGCGGCTCCCTACCCGCGCCGCGCAAAGGTTGTCCATCGGGACCGGAAGGGAGGGTAGCGTGTCGCACAGCAGCCCTTTCCCACTGCGGTCGAGCCGCAGCCGGAATACCGCGGAAAGCGGCCCCGCAGCCGACTGGCCGCCGAGGCAGAGCAATCCGTCGGGAAGGGCAACGCTGGCCCCGTAGGCCGCCGGGGACGGCAAGCGGCCCACCTGCCGCCACTCCTGTCCGCACCCGGAACGGGAAGACACGAGGACCACATCGTAATAGACCTTCGGGCCACCCTCTGCCGCCGGGACGCCGGGAAAGTTACAGCCGCCGGCCCACCAGACCAGTGTGTCGGCCACGCCGGCATAGGACGCCGAAACGCCTTGCGCGAAACGCGCGTCGGTCAATTGTCCGGGCATTCGTCCGGCTTGCCAAATCAGGCTGTCCTGCGCCGCGGCCGTTCCCGTGCCAAGGGCAGCGGACAGCAGCACGCAGATGCCCATACATCGTATTTTTCTCATCATTTTCGCAATATTTGAAATTTTCCTCTCCTCCCGGCGCCGGCGGACTGCCATAAGCGGCCCGCGGTCCACCCTTGCGGGTACGCCCACGGGGCTAAGGCCCGTGCGCACTGGAATAGGCCCCGTCCGGACCGGGCTAAGGCCCGTGGGCGCGGCAAGCGGCCGGGAAAACGTCAAGCCGCGCCCCGCCCCGCGCGAAAACAGCCGGCCGCCCCGTCGGACAGACGAAGCGGCCGGTTGCCTTTTTCAAATCTCGCCCAGGATGGTGCGGCAAAGCCGGTAGCCGCATACCATCATGCGGGGAATATGGAACGGCCCTTTGAACAGGTTGCCTTTGGCCGTCTGGGCCACGGTGCCGTCGCGGTGGAGGTAGCCGAACCATTCGCCGTACTCCTCGTCGGGGAAATGCGCGTAGGCCCAGTCGCTGACCATGCGGTGCCAGGCCAGATACTTCAAGTCGCCGGTGACGTGGTATGCGTAGAGCGTGGCGATGATGGCTTCGGTCTGCGGCCACCAGAACTTCATGTCTTGCGAATAGTCCTGGGCCGGCAGCCCTTTGCAGTCGCGGAAATTGATGATGCCGCCATGCGTTTCGTCCCATCCCCATTTCCAGGACCAGTCGAGTATCTGCAAGGCCATGGCGCGCAAGGCGTCGTCGTCGCGGTGGCAAGCCTCCTCGAGCAGGAACCAGGCGGTCTCGATGCAGTGTCCGGGGTTGATGGTACGTCCGTTGTTCGTGTCGATGAACTCTCCGTTCGGGCCGACCGTTTCCAGCAGGGCCTTGAACTCCGGGTGCATGAAGCAGTCGCGCAGCAAGGCGATGGAGCGGTCTATCTGGGCGTCGAGGACGGGGTCGCTGATGACCTCGCGCACGCGGGCTGCCGTGTTCACCAGTATCATTGTAACGGAATGGCCCTGCATAGGCATCGTGTCGAGATACTTCGGTTCGAGGATGCCGGGCGTCGCAAGAAAATGGAGCGTGCGCTTGAAGAGTTCGAGCGCCTTGCGGGCATAGGTTTCGTCGCCTGTAGCCTTGGCATATTCGGCCATGGCGATGATGGCGAAACTCTCGGAAAAGACGTAGCGGCGCTTGCGCAGGGGCGTGCCGTCCGCCATCACTTCAAAAAACATCCGGCCGTCCTTGTCGAAACAGTGGGCCTCGATGAAATCGAGCGCGGAGCGTGCGGCCTCGAGCCAGACGGGGAAAGGGGCCACATTATTATAGGCGAAAGCGCAAACGAAGGCGAAGCGCCCCTGAAACCAGACGGACTTTGTTCCGTCCATGAGCGAGCCGTCGCGGTCAAGGCAAGTGTAGACGCCGCCGTGCTCGCGGTCCCATCCGTGCTTCAGCCAGAACGGCAGGATGTTCTGCGTCAGGTCGTACTTGTAGCGCGCTTTCCATTCGCCGAGATATTGTCTGATGTCCAACATGGCGTTCATTTGTTACAACGGTTGAAGAAATCAATGACCTCAAGTTCGGCTTTCATGCGCGCCTCTTCGTCGTCCGTCATATTCTGGAACGGCGTGCGGTTCTTACCCAAGTCGAAACCGATCAGCTTCATGATGCGTTTTCCGGCTACGATGTTGCCGCGATAATGGCAGATGACGTTGATCACCTCCTGGGCGTAGTTCTGCAAAGCGCGGGCCTGTTCGATGTCGCCCCGTTCCCACGCGTCGAGGATGCCGGTCAGGCAACGGCCGTTGTAGTTTGTGGTCCCGCCGATGCCGCCCTGTGCGCCGCCCATGGCAAGGCTGGGCAAGATGGTCTCGTCCTGTCCGTGCAGCATGTCGAACTTTCCGCCGTCGTAGAGACGGCATTGGTTGTACTCGTAGAGGCTTTCGTAGGTGTACTTGATGCCGGCGAAGTTGGGTATCCGTCCGTCGACGGCCTTGAGGAAGTCCACCATCGGGAGGTAAGCGCCGTTGAATGCCGGGATATGGTAGAAATAGAACGGCAGTCCGGGAGCGGCGGAGGCTATTTCCTCACAATAGGCCACCAGTTCCTCCACACGGTTCACCTTGGGGAAAGGCGGCGCCATGGCACCTATGCCCCACGCGCCTAAAGCCTGGGCGTGGGCGGCCAGTGCGCGGCTCGACTTCACACAGGTGCTGCCCACATGGACAATAACCTTGAAGCCTTCCGGTACGGCGTCCATCCACGCTTCGGCCAGCTTGATGCGCTCGTCCTCAGTGAGCATATAGCCTTCGCCGGACGAACCGTTGATGAAAACACCCTTCAGGCCGTTGCGCTGCAGCATGCTGGCGTATCCGCCTATGGGCGCGTAGTTTACTTCACCGTTCTCGGAAAACGGAGTAAATGGGGCGTCTATCAGCCCTCTTATCTTTTCCATAACCCTTAATATATATAATTATTGTACAGTCTTCTTGGAATCGGGCTTACTCAGTCGCGGGCCAGGCGTACTTTGCCGATGAGCTTGCGCACGTGGCCTTGGCCTACGATGGGGGCGTGCGCGTCCTCGGGGTAAACGATGGCGAAATCGCCGGGACGCAGCGTGAACCAGGCTGCGGGACGGTCGCCGTAGAGGGCGCAGTCCGCCGACGGGTCGAAAGGCTGCCGGACGTCGCAAGCACGGGCTAAAGGCAGCCACCCGAAGCGTTCCTCGCCTTCGAGTACGACGTGGATGTCCAAATAGTCGCGGTGCGCCTCGAGCACTTGGCGCTCGGCCGGTATCAGTTCGGAGCGCACGTTGTTGATGAAAAGCCGGTCGCCGTCCAGTTCGATGCGGCCCAGCGGGGCGTGGAGCAGGTCGTGCTCCTTTACGTAGTCGAAGAATTGCTTGAAGAGCGGATGGAGAGTCTCGTAGCGTCCGCTCTCGTCCAATGTGGAAAGTATCATGGTGCGGTAATTTTGAGACTGGGGAAATCATTCCATGTTGTCCGTGCGGGGGCGCAGGAAATAAAGCTGCACCGCCACGGCCAGGACTACGACAAGCCCCATCGCGGCGAAGCCGAAGCCGAGGTTACCCTTGTCGGCCCACGAGCCGAGCACGGTCGTCACGGCCGCACCGGCAAAGACGCCGATCATATTCATAAGCCCGTAGGCCGTACTGCGGTGGCGCGAAGGCACGAACTGGCAGAGGATGGGCATATTGTTTGCGTCGAACATGCCGTAGCCTACGCCGAAGAGCAGCCCGGAAGCCACGATGCCCGCCACGCTATGGCTGTAGCCCAGCAGGAGCAGCGAGGGCACCATCATGGCCAGTCCGATGGCACTGGTAAAGACGCGGCCGCGCACGTTGCGGCGCACCCAGCGGTCCGACAGCATGCCGCCCGCCACAACGCCTACGAACGACGACGCGGCTATTGTTATCGTAGCCAAAGGCCCTGCGCTGGCCATCGGCATACCGAGCGAGGAGGAGAACAGCGTCGGAAGCCAGTTCTTCGTAGCCCAGCCCGGGAGGCTCGACACGGCGAAGAAGAACAGGATGACCCAGAACGCGCCACAGCCCAGGACGGCGCGCAGCCCGCTCCACAGGCCG
Source organism: uncultured Prevotella sp. (assembly GCA_902464615.1). GTDB lineage: Bacteria > Bacteroidota > Bacteroidia > Bacteroidales > Bacteroidaceae > Alloprevotella. The sequence goes on from CABQKA010000007.1 coordinate 67,953, forward strand.
GCCTTCTCGCCTTCCTTGCGTAGCGGCCGCGGCTCTTCACAGGCTGCGGCGGGCGCGTCGCGCAGGAAGAGCATCAGTACCACGGCATAGGCGATGCCGACGATGCCGAACCAGTGGAAGGCCGTGTGCCACGTGAAGGCAGCCGCCACCGTCGCACCGAAGCCGCCCACGGCCTGGCCCACGTAGAGGCCCGTCATGTGGATGCCCACGGCCAGCGAGCGCGATCCGCCCGTGTGCCAGTCCGCTATGAGCGAGAGGGCGGCCGGCAGGTAGAGCGCCTCGCTCACGCCCATCACGGCGCGCAACGTGAAGAGCTGGGCGAACGTGTCGGCATAGCCCATCAGGAACGTTACGCCGGACCACACGAAGAGGCTGCCCACCACCAGCCACTTGCGGCTGAAGCGGTCGCCCGCCATGCCGGCGAAGGGGCTTACCAGGCCATAGACCCACAAGAAGATGCCCATCAGCCAGCCGAAGGCCTCGCCTTTCTGCAACTCGACAATGTCCAGCTTCATGGCTTCCTGCATCGTCGAAAGCATCTGCCGGTCCATATAGTTAAGCAAGGCCACGAACCACAGCAAGGCCACGACCACCCAGGGATATATTTTCCGTTTCATCATGATGAGAGTTTTTTTGTGCCAAAGGTTTTCACGCATTTCTCCCGCCCGTTGTCACGGACAGCGTGGATGCGCAAAGGTAAGGAAAAAAAGTGAGACGCCGGCGGAGGGCATGTTATTTTTTTACGCCAATACGGCCGCACGCCACGGGGCTAAGGCCCGTAGCCACGGGAATAAGCCCCGCAGGAGCAAGCCTTAGCCCCGTGGCCGCGGGAACGCCGGCGCGGCGCGACGCGTCCGCACGTCGCCGCCGAAACATAAAAAAAGGCGGAAACGCACAGCCGGACGCGCATTTTTCCTTACCTTTGCAAAGACACACACGCGGTGCGCACAGCGCTCCGCCTCTTTACAGAACACATATAAATATACCCGGCCACCATGAGAAACGTTTTTTTCTCCTGTTTCCTGTCCGCTTTCCTGCTCGCCGCGCCTGTGCCGGCCGCCGCCCAAGCCAACCATGAAGAAATCCCATTGAAATACGGAGCCAGCCATGACGGCAAACGGCAGGACGCTGCAATGAGACACTTCCGCGAGTCGCGCCTCGGCGCATTTGTCCACTGGGGGCTTTATGCCATACCGGGCGGCACGTGGAACGGCAAAGTCTACCCCGGGGCCGCCGAGTGGCTCGAATCGTGGGCCAAGGTGCCCTCCGAGCAATGGATGGAGCTCATGCGGCAATGGGACCCAAAGGCCTTCGACCCAAAGGCCTGGGCACGCATGTTTAAGGAAATGGGGGCCCGCTACGTGAAAATCACGACCAAGCACCACGAAGGCTTTTGCCTCTGGCCCAGCCGCTATTCGCCCTATACCGTAGCCCACACGCCCTATAAGCGCGACATCCTCGGCGAACTGGTCCGTGCGCTCAACGACGAAGGCATTGACGTCCATTTCTATTTCTCTGTCATGGACTGGAGCCACCCCGACTGGCGCTCCGCCATCCGTTCCGCCGAAGACAGTGTGGCCTTCGCCCGTTTCCTCACGTTCACGGAAAACCAACTGCGCGAGCTGGCCACGCGCTACCCCACGGTGAAGGACTTCTGGTTCGACGGTACATGGGACGAAAGCGTGAAGCGCAACGGATGGTGGACGGCCCGCGTCGAAAAGATGCTGAAAGAACTTGTCCCAGGCATCACCGTCAACAGCCGCCTGCGCGCCGACGACTACGGCAAGCGCCACTTCGACAGCAACGGCCGCCTCATGGGCGACTATGAATCGGGCTACGAGCGGCGGTTGCCCGACCCCGTGCGCGACCTGCGCGTCACGCAGTGGGACTGGGAGGCCTGCATGACACTGCCCGAGAACCAATGGGGATACCACCGCGACTGGTCGCTCAGCTACGTGAAGTCGCCGGAAGAGGTGCTCGAACGCATTGTCCACGCCGTCTCGATGGGCGGCAACATGGCGGTCAACTTCGGACCGCAGCCCGACGGGGACTTCCGCCCGGAAGAAAAACGGATGGCACAGGCCATAGGCCGGTGGATGAAGCGTTACGGCGAGTGCGTCTACGGCTGTGACTACGCCGGCTGGGAGAAACAGGACTGGGGATACTTCACCGCCCGCGGGGACTCGGTCTACATGGTCGTATTCAACCGCCCCTACTCCGGAAACGCCACGGTGAAAGTGCCGGCCGGCACGCGCCTCGCCGGAGCCACAATGGTCGGCGCACCCACCGGCACACCGGCGCTGCGGATTACCGAAACGGAGCGCAACACGTATAACGTCGCCATGCCGGCCGCCGACCCGGGCGAGCCTTTTGCCATCCGTCTGGCCACGGAGCGCAGCGGCAAGTCCGGCAGCCAGTACCGCGACGCCCTCACCTATGTCCGACACAACACACCTCTACACCCATAAACATGAAACACTTACGCTCAGCCCTCTTCCTCCTTCTCCTGCTGTGCCAGGCCGCAGCCGGACGCGAAGTCATCCCTTTCAACAGCGACTGGAAGTTCCGCCGCGGCCCCTTCCCTGCCGACGCCATGAGCGCCGCCCGCGCCTGGGACGGCAAATGGCAGGACGTGACACTCCCGCACACTTGGAACGCGCAAGATATGCAGCAGGCGGCCAACGCCTATTACGCCGGCCCCTCCTACTACCGCAAGACTTTCACCGCCCCGGCGGAATGGAAGGGACAACGTCTGTTCCTCCGCTTCGAAGGCGTAGGCTCGTGCTGCGAAGTTTACGTCAACGGCCAGCTTGCCGGCACGCACGAAGGCGCCTATTCGGCCTTCGCCGTCGAAATCAGCCAGCTCGTCAAACCCGGCCAGACGAACGAGGTCGTCGTCATGGCAGACAACACGCCGCGACCGGACGTCATCCCCGTCAACAACCAGCTCTTCGGCGTCTATGGCGGCATCTATCGCCCGGTGTCTCTCATCGTGACCGCGCCGTGCCAGATTGCCGTGACGGACCACGCTTCGCCGGGCGTCTACATCTCGCAGCACAACGTCAGTGACCGTTCCGCCGAAGTCGACGTGAAGGTCAAGCTCGACAACGGTAGCCTGCAGCTCGCCCAGCTCCGGCTCGAAACGTCCATAGCCGACCGCGAGGGCCGCGAGGTGGCGCGCCAGAAGACCGACTTCGAGCTTTCGCCGCAAGGCATCCAGTCCTACGTCCACCACTACAAGCTGCGCCGCCCGCACCTCTGGCAAGGACGGCCCGACCCGTACCTGTACCGCGTCACGTCCCGGCTCTACCGCGGCGACGAACTCTTGGACGAGGTCGTGCAACCCCTCGGCCTGCGCCGCATCGAGGCCGTCGCGGGAAAGGGCATATTCCTCAACGGCCGGCGCTACCCCATGCACGGCACCACCCGCCACCAAGACTGGCCGGGGCTGGGCAGCGCGCTCACTAACAAAGAGCACGACACGGATCTCAGTATCATCATGGAAATGGGCGCTACGACCGTCCGCCTGGCCCACTACCAGCAAGCCGACTACTTCTATTCCCGCTGCGACAGCCTGGGGCTTCTCGTCTGGGCGGAGATTCCCTTCGTCAACCGCGTGACGGGAAAGGAATGGGCCAACGCACACCAGCAACTGCGCGAACTGATACGCCAAAGCTACAACCATCCCTCCATCTACGTCTGGGGGCTTCACAACGAGGTCTACCAGCCCCATGCCTACACGGCCAGCCTCACGCAGTCACTCCACGACTTGGCCAAGACCGAGGACCCGGGACGCTACACCGCGGCCGTCAACGGCTACGGACACGCCACGCACCCCGTCAATATGAACGCGGACATCCAGGGCATGAACCGTTACTTCGGCTGGTACGAAAAGCGCATCGGCGACATTGAGCCTTGGGTCGAGGGGCTGGAGCGGGACTACCCGCACATGCCCCTTATGCTCACGGAATACGGCGCGGAGGGCAACCTGGACCACCAGACGGAGGAGCTGGGCGATGCCCTCAACTGGACGAAGCCCTTCTATCCCGAAACGTATCAGACCAAGCTGCACGAGCGCCAGTGGAGCGTCATAGACCGCCATCCCTACATCCTGGCCTCCTATCTGTGGAACACGTTCGAGTTCGCCTGCCCTGCCTGGTCGCGCGGCGGCGTCCCGGCCCGCAACCAGAAAGGGCTGGTCTCCTTCGACAGGAAAACGAAAAAGGACGCCTTCTACTGGTACAAGGCCAACTGGAGCAGCGAGCCCGTCGTCTACCTCACGCAACGCCGCTACACTGAGCGCGAACGACGCGTGACGACCGTCACCGTCTACTCCAACGTCGGCATGCCGAAGCTGACGCTCAACGGCCGCCCCGTCGAAGGGCTGCGCCAGGGACTGACGGCCGTGCACTTCGTAGCCGACAGCGTGCGCCTTGACGACGGGGAGAACGTGCTGCGCGCCGTAGTGGAGACACCCGACGGGAAAACTTACGAGGACAAAGTGACGTGGCACTACGGCGGGGAACACCGCCGCGACGTGGATGCCACGGTCCGCGAAGAGGAACACGCGGGCTTCTGACGAAAGCCCGAGGCCACCGGTGCCCGTCACCCCGCCCCGGATTCCCACCCATCTGCGGAATGCCCCCACAGCCCGCCCGGCAACGGAATGCCCCCGATGCCGCAAACCATACACAACGCTAAAACAATGCCTATGAAACGGAAAATTCTTTTGGGCCTGCTGGTCCTCTCGCTCTGCACAGGCGCCACGTCGTGCGTGGGATATGCCGACTTTTACGAGGACTACCCTTACGGCTGCTGCGACGGCCGGCACCACCGCCACCACAAGAAGCCGCGCCGCCGGCACAAGAAGCACCGGCCGCCACGCCCCGCGCCCCCGCCGCCGGTCTATCACCATCACGGGTGGGACTGACCCGACAGGGAGAAGCCCCATCCCGGCAGCCCCAGACGGGCAGGACGCCGTGCGCCCACCTTTGTCCGGGCAAACGGGCCTTAGCCCCGTAAACACTCGCCTTAGCCCCGCAAAAACGGGACTAAGGCGAGTTTGCATATCCATATCCGGCCGGAGCAGTCCGCCCAGGCCCTGCCGCGCAACGCCACGACCCGGCGCGCGGAGACGGCGCCGCAGCAGGCGTTCACCCTGGGAAAGAGCTACGGGACAGAATATGTTTTACACTTTTCATGATTTTTTTGTAACTTTGCATCGTGGAATCGGCAGCCGATTCCTTTTTAGGATAACTTGCCTTGGGCCGGACGTTGTCGGCAGCAGGGCACATTTTCGCCAATAAAACGGCAAGCCTCCCCGCTCTGACGGCGGGAAACGGCCCCCGTACCGGGTCAAGAAAGGACAGGCCCCACTATCCCGTCGCCGCAGTCCGGCGGCGCGTTACGCAAGATTCCACCAAGCCAAATTTTGCCTATGACATACTGGAAAAACCTTTGCCTGCGGTGCCTCGCCGGCCTGTCGGCCGCCGCAGCACCGCTCTCCGCCACAGCAGAGCCGGCGGCGGACTCGCTCCGCCTGACGCTGGAGGAAGTGCTGGAACTGGGCGTGGCCAACAACGTGCAGTTGCAGGCGGACCGCAAGCAGGAACTCGTGACAGCCGAACAAAGGCGCACGGCACGCATGGAAAGGCTGCCCGACGTGGACATCAGCGTCAGAGCCGGCGCCATAGGGCAGCCGGTCGTATTCAGCAGCGGTCTGGCCCACCCCACACGCCCCGATTCGCCCGACTGGTCGCAACACTACGGCATCGACGTGTCGCAGCCCCTCTACCAGGGCGGACGGGTACGCGGGGCCGTGCGCGGGGCCGACCTGGCGCACAAGGCGAGCCAGCTGCGCACGCTCGGGCACACGGCCGACGTGAAGCTGGAACTCGTCGGGCACTACGTGGAACTGTTCCGCCTGCACAAGCAAATCGACGTGCTGGAGCGCAACATAGAGGAGTCGCAACGGCGGCTGGCAGACATACGCCGCCTGCGGCGCGAAGGCATCATCACCGATAATGACGTGCTGCGCAGCGAACTCCAACTGACGGACGACCGGCTCGCACTCGACGAGGCGCGCAACAGTCTGTCGCTGGCCGCCCAGCGGCTGGACATTCTCCTCGGCATCGACGAAAGCACCATGCTCCTGCCCGACACCGCACTGCTGGGACGCACCCTGCCGCTACTGGCCTACGAGGACTACGTCACGCAGGCTTACGCGGCGGAACCGTCGCTGCGCCTGGCCCGTAAGCAGACCGAGATGGCGCGTAACGACGTGGAGCTGGCCAAGGCCGACAGCCGCCCCCGCCTCTCGTTCACGGCGGGCAACACGCTGGCCCGGCCCGTGCAGCGCACCATGGCGGACCTGTACAACAATGCGTGGAACGTCGGACTTAGCCTCTCCTATCCGCTCTCGGCACTCTACAAGAACCGGCCGCGCGTGCGTGCGGCCCGCGCCACGGTCTCGGTCCGCCAGAAAGAGGAGCAGCAGCGCGAACAGAACTTGCGTCTGGAAATACGCACGGCCTACCTGCGCCACCAGGAAGCACGGCAGCGCGCCGAAGCGCTCCGCCTCTCCGTGGCACAGGCGGAAGAGAATTTCCGCATCGTGCAGAACCGCTACTTCGCGCAACTCGCCATCCTGACCGACCTGCTCGACGCCAACACCGTAAGACTCGACGCCGAACTCCAGCTCACCTCGGCCCGCGCCGACGCCATCTACACTTACTACCAACTGCAACGCGCCTGCGGCAACCTCTGAACCGCCGCCGGCCCATCCCTTAACAGCACATCATGATTTCCCTACAACAGAAGAAAAGACACCTGAAGCGTATCCGCATCCGCAACATCACGCTCAATACGGTCTGCATCGCGCTGGCCGTATGGGGCATCACGTGGGCCTGCAAGTATTTTTGGCGCAACGTCAACTTCGAGGTGACGAACGACGCCTACGTGGACCAATACGTATCGCCGGTCAACGTCCGCGTGGCCGGCTACGTGAAAGAAGTGCGCTTCAAGGAGCACCAGTTCGTGCGGCGCGGCGACACCCTCCTTGTGCTGGACGACCGCGAGTACCGCATCCGCGTGAAAGAGGCCGAGGCGGCCCTGCTCGACGCCCGCGGGTCGGCAGACGTGCTGGCCTCGGGCGTGGAAACGTCGCGGACGAACATCGCCGTACAGGATGCCAACATCGAGGAAGCGCGCATCATGATGGAACAGGCCGAGCACGACTTCCGGCGCTACGAACGCCTGCTGGCGGAAGCCTCCGTGGCCGAACAGCAATACGAACAGATGAAGGCAAACTACGAAGCGGCCCGCGCGCGCTACGAGGCCTTGCGCAACAGCCGGACCACGGCCCGCTCGCAATATGAGGAGTCGGCCAAACGACACGACAACGTGCAAGCGGCCATCATGAGCCGCGAGGCGGCGCTCGACCTGGCGCGGCTCAACCTGTCGTACACCGTAGTGACCGCACCCTACGACGGCTACACCGGCCGGCGCACGCTGGAGGAAGGGCAATACGTCGCCGCCGGACAGACCATCTCCTACCTTGTACGGGGCCAGGACAAATGGGTCACGGCCAACTTCCGCGAGACACAAATCGACAACATACACATCGGGCAGGAGGTCGACATCACCGTAGACGCCTTGCCCGGCCGACGCTTCAAAGGCATCGTCACAGCCATCTCGGAGGCGACGGGCTCGAAGTACGCCCTCGTCCCTACGGACAATGCCGCAGGCAACTTCGTCAAGGTGCAGCAGCGCATTCCCGTGCGCATCGAACTGCAGGACGTGTCGCCGGAAGACATGGGCCGCCTGCGGGCCGGAATGATGGCAGAAGCCGCAGCTAAAAGGAACTGACATGGCACAACAGAACCTGCTCCGCCGCCCAGGAGTCCCGCAACAGGTGGGCCTGACCATACTCTACAACCTCTTCATCCCCTTCGCCACGCACTACGGCACGTACACGAAGACCGGGAGAAAAGTGCCAGAAACACAGGACGCATTGAACGGGGACGTATTGCCGGAGGACATGGGCCGCCTGCAGCCGGCACGATAATAGAAGGCGCAGCAAAAAGAAACTGACATGGTACAACTGAACTTACCCCTCCGCCCGTGGGTCCCGCAATGGGTGGGCCTGGCCATACTCTTCTACCTCTTCATCCCATTCGCCATGCTCAACGGCACGTACACGGGGACCATGCAAGAGGTATCGGGGACGCTGGGCGTATTGAGCGAGGACATTTCCATGGGCTACTACGCCACGGCCGTAGGAATGGCGGTCGCCTACCCCATCGTCAAGAAAATACATACGAACCTCGCGCCCAAGACCATGTTGCTCTCGGACCTGAGCCTGCAAGTGTTGCTCTGCCTGGCCTGCGCCCACACACAGAGCATAGACCTCATCATCTGCTTCAGTTTCCTCATCGGCTTTCTCAAGGCATTCGTCATGCTGTGGCTTATCATCCACGTCCACCCCTTCCTCACGCCGCGCAACGTCCGCAGCGAATTCTACGCCTATTTCTTCCCCATCGTCTTCGGCGGCGGGCAGCTTTCCATGGCCCTGACGGCGCAGCTCGCCTACTACTATGACTGGAAATACAGTTACTACTTCATGGCCCTGCTGCTACTGGTGGGCATCCTGTTGGTATTGGTGTTTTTCCGGTATGCCAAGACGCAGTTCCACATCCCGGTGCGGGAACTTCACCTGAGGAGCATGTTTCTCGTCTCGGTAGCCGTGCTGATGCTCCTTTACATCCTGTCCTACGGAAGAACGCTCGACTGGTTCGCCTCCCCGACCGTGAGGGCCTACGCCATAGCGGCGCCGCTGCTGCTCCTGCTTTTCTTCTGGCACCAAAAGGACATGGAGCAGCCATACGTAAGCCTGCGCCCGCTGGGCAGCGTGAAGCGGTTGCTGGGCTATTTCTACATGATGATTGTCATGTTCTTCAGCGCGTCAAGCTCTTTGGTGACCAACTATCTGACCAGCATCGTGCGCGTAGACAGCGTCCGCGCCAACCAGCTTTGCCTTTGGCTGCTGCCGGGCTTTGCCGTCGGCGCGTTCATCTGCTTCTGGTGGTTCCGTTGGCAACGCTGGCGCTTCCGTTACCTGGTGGGCGGAGGAATGGCCTGCTTCGCCCTCTACTTCGGGCTACTTTATTTCCAGATTTCCCCTACGAGCACTTACGAGATGCTCTTTCTCCCGACGTTCTTCCGCGGATTGGGCATGATGACGCTGGTCATCGCCTTCAGCCTCTACGTTGTGGAAAAGCTCGAAGCCCGCTACATGCAGATGAATGCCTTCTACCTGATTCTGTTCCGCTCGGCCCTGTCGCCGCTCATCGGCATGGCCTTTTTCTCCAACCTGCTTTACCGCCTGCGGATGCAGAGCCTTCCGGTCCTGGCCGAGACCGTGACCCAAGCCGACCCTTTGGCGGCCTCCACCTACGGCCAGTCGCTGCAGCAGTCCCTGGCTGCGGGCCACGGTTATGCCGAGGCCATGCAGATGGCCACGACGGCCGTCGACATGACCCTGCAACAGCAAAGCCTGCTCCTTTCCATCAAGACGGAACTTGGCTATATGCTCATCTCGGCCCTGGTGCTGTCAATCGTCTCCTGCTTTATTCCCTTCCATAAAACCGTGCGCGTGAAAGTGGTCCGCACGGGCTCCGACATGGTGTGACGCCTGTGCCCGCCGTCCCGCCGCACGGGCGCGCAAGCCACCGGCCCCTCGCGGAGCATCTGCATGCTCCGCGAGGGGCCGGTAGGTACAGGCAGCACGCGCCTTTGCATCCCCGCTCAGTCCTTGAGCGGATTCCAGCCTTGCGCCTTCAGTTCGAACTCTTGCCCGTCGCGGGCAATGAGCGCGCAGCCGAGCTCGGGTTTCGTGATGTGGCCGATGACCTTCACGTCGTCGAGCGCAAGGACGCGCTCGTGGTCCGTGAGCGGCACGGTAAAGAGCAGTTCGTAGTCCTCGCCGCCATTGAGCGCGCAGGTCGTCACGTTGAGGTTGAACTCCTCCGCCGTGACGGCCGTCTGATAATCGAGCGGGATGCGTTCCTCGTAAATGCGGCAACCCACGCCGGAGTCATGGCACAGATGGAGCATTTCGGACGAAAGGCCGTCGCTGATGTCTATCATCGCCGTGGGGCGAATCTGCTCTTTGCGCAGGGCGGCCACGATGTCGCGGCGGGCTTCGGGCTTGAGGAAGCGTTCCAGCAGATACTCGCGCCCGGCAAAGTCGGGCTGGGCCGCCTCGGCGTCGTTGCGGGGCCTCGACTCGAACACGGCTTTCTCGCGCTCCATCAGCTGAAGCCCCATGTAGGCGGCTCCGAGGTTACCGCTGACGCAGACCAGGTCGTTTTCGCGGGCGCCGCTGCGGTAGGCCACGTCGGCGGCGTCGGCCTCGCCGATGCAGGTCATAGCAATGGCCAGCCCGGTCAACGAGGACGTGGTGTCGCCGCCTACGAGGTCCACGCCATGCCGCTCGCACGCCAGGCGGATGCCGGCATACAGTTCTTCCATGTCCTCCACGGAAAAGCGGCGGCCCAGGGCCACGTCCACCAGGAGCTGGCGCGGCGTCCCGTTCATGGCGTAAACGTCGGAAAAATTGACCATGGCGGCCTTGTAGCCCAGATGCTTGAGGGGCGTATATACCAGGTCGAAGTGGATGCCCTCCATGAGCATGTCGCTCGTGACGAGGACCTGCTTGTCGGGATAAGACAGCACGGCGCAATCGTCGCCCACGCCCTTGCGCGTCGCGGCGTGGGGTGCGGGAAGGCCTTGCGTGAGACGGTCAATGAGGCCGAACTCGCCTAAAGTGGATATTTCTGTCCGCTGCATATTTCTCCGGATGTTGTCCCCTTATCAGAAATAGAAATTGAAGCCGATGCTGACCCCCACCGTACTGTTATTGCTGAAATCGTGCAGGCTCATTTTATAATAGAGTGCCGGTTCGATGGTCACATTCTTGTTGATGAAAAAAGCATAACCGGCGCGGAGGGGAATCATCAGGTCGTTGTTGTTGGACGTAAAGTGATTGTATTCGGCACCCGCCCCGAGATATACGCCGCACTGGTCGAAGTAGTAACGCACGCCGGCGCCGACGCGCACATCGTCCATGCTGCGCGTATGCTCATAGCCCACGTTGCCGTGAAGCATCAGGCAGTCGGCGACAAAATAGCCGGCCTCGGCGTCAAGCCCAAGGCGGAACTTCTCGCTGGAACTATAAGAAAGCCCCAGGCCGGAAGTAGAAAGGCCCACGAACTTGGTGCCCTTCTCGAACTGGGCATGGGCCGTCAGCGCTGCTACGAAAAGCAGCAACAGGGTGGTGATTTTTCTCATATCCTTAATTGTTGGTTCGTACTATGATTGGGTTTGAAATTCAAATTTAGGGATATATTTCCAATCTGCTGCGGTTTGCCGCACGGCTTTAACTTTTCTTTGCCAATGGCCCGCACCCAAGACGGGCTGTGCCAAGAGAGGCCCGCACCGCGTCGTGGCGGCCACATGGCGGGCTAAGGCCCGTGTCTACGGGGCTAAGGCTGCTTCGCACGGGGCTAAGGCACGTGGCCCGGCGCCGTGGCGGAGGGGGATGAAAAGCAAGCTGCCGCCGGACGCAGCGTCCGGCGGCAGCCGTCAATATTCCCCGATGCGGGGCCTGCTTACTTCAAGCCCAGCTTCTTGGCGATTTTCTCGGGAATGGCATCCTTGTGAATCAGGATGTTCATAGTCTTATAAGCCACGTAAGGCTTGGAAACGTACCACAGGCCTTTGTACGGGCCGATGTTGCCCCAGGAGTTTTTCATCATGAAGTACTCCTTGCCGTTCTGGTCCTTGGCCAGACCGTAGATTACCATGCCGTGGTCGTCGGTCGTCTGCCAGGAGTCGTAACCGGCCTGGCGCATTTCCTGCGTGATGGTCAGTTCGCCCTTGTTGTCTTCGGCTTTCACGGAGTTGCGCTCGTTCGTGCCAATCCAGCGTACGGCGTCCGAGCCCTGCGTGCCGGCCTTGCCCGCCGCGGCGGGGACGGTGGCGATGCCCTTGCCGGTGAAACCGCGCTCGCTTACGTCGGCGCCCCAGGCGAAGGTGTAGCCTTCGTGTATCGCGTTGTCCATCACTTCCATGAACTCATCCAGCGGCAAGTTGTAGCTTTCCGCCCAGCGCCAGTTGTCCTGGATTTCAAGGATGAACTTGGTGTAGAAGGGATGGTGCGTATAGCTCGTGAGGGAAACGTAGTCATCGGGATTCAGGCCAAGGCTCTCGGCGAAACTTTTCGGCGTATAGCTCTTGCCTTTGTAAGTGAACGTCTCGGGCAACTTGCCGAAATAGTGCTCGTAGATGCTGCTCAGATCCTGCTTCCATACGGGAGAAATCTTGGAGATCTTGCCCTTGGCGATGGCGCCTACGTAGGCGGAAGCGACTGCATCGAGCTGGTTGAAGTTGAACAGGGAGTCACCGTACAGGGAACCGGGAGCGGGCATAGCGTCCTGGGGCACGATACCATAGTTCTTCAGGCAGTAGATGGCATCATAGAAAGAGCCACCCTGGGAAAAGCTGGCATCGCCGTGGGTACGGATGGATTTGTCAGCGCGGTCCATATAGGTTTTGTAGACCAGGTACGATTCGCACAGGTCATACTCGCCCTTGTTCATGCGAAGCAGTTCGGCTTCCAGGAATCCGAGCGACGAATAGGCCCAGCAGGTGCCGCTCTGATTCTGATCCTTCACGGAGGTAATGGGATTCTCCTTCACGACCGTAAAGGCCAAGGTGTCGTCCGCGGCCTTCTTGTCATCGGCCGCCATGCTTCCTGGCAGCAGGCAGGTCAGTGCCGCTGCGATGAGAAAGTGTTTCTTCATTTCTTAAGTTGGAGTTGATGTTTATAATAAAGGTATATTCTCGTTTTCGTTCCGTACCCGCCGGGCGGCGTGCCTTATTCGACGGCGGCGGGAGCTTCTTCGCGGCAACGGCGCAAGTATTCTTCCACGTCGTCGGCCTTGTAGGGGATGCGCTCCGAGCCGAGGAAGCGGCAGCCGTCGGCGGTGACGAGCACGTCGTCCTCAATGCGGATGCCGCCGAAGTCTTTGTATTTCTCTATCTCGTCGAAGTTGAGGAACTCGGCGTTGGTGCCTTCGCGGCGCCACAGGTCTATGAGGTCGGGGATAAAATAGATGCCCGGCTCGTCCGTGACGACGAATCCTTCCTCCAGGCGACGGGCAAAGCGCAGGCTGGCGGTGCCGAACTGGGTAGAGGGCCGTGTCTCTTCGTCATAGCCCACGTGAGTCTGTCCCAGTCCCTCCATATCGTGCACGTCCATTCCCATCATGTGTCCCAGTCCGTGGGGGAGGAAGAGGGCATGCGCTCCGGCGCGCACGGCTTCTTCCGTGTCGCCGCGCATGAGGCCGAGGTCCTTGAGCCGTTCTGTCATGAGGCGGCATACGCCCATGTGCACGTCCCACCAGCGCACGCCGGGCCGTGCCTCGGTAAGCGCCAGGTCATGGCAGTCCACGACGATATCGTATATGGCCCGCTGACGCGCGGTGAAATGCCCGTCGACCGGTGTCGTGCGCGTATGGTCGGAACAGTAATGCTCCAGCGTTTCGGCGCCGGCGTCGCAAAGCATGAGCCGGCCTGCTTCCAGCGGTCTCGGGGACGGGTAGCCGTGCAGGATTTCCCCGTGCATCGAGACAATGCTTTGGAACGAGACGATGGAGCCCAGTTTGGCCGCGATGCCGTCCAGCACGCCGCCGATGTACTGCTCCGTCACGCCGGGGCGGCACAGGCGCATGGCGGCCGTGTGCATCTCGTAGCCGATATGGCTGGCGCGCTCCAGCTCGGCGATTTCCTCCTCGCTTTTCTTCGAACGGAGTTTCACGACGGCCTGGATGAGAGGCAGCGACGCGGCTTCACGCTGTTTCGACGGATGAATGCCCAGCAAGTCCATGATCTGTATCTGCGTGTCGTAGCGGTAAGGCGGCAGGAAGTGGACTTCGCGCCCCTGGGCCACGGCTTTGGAGACGATTTCTGCCAGTTGCGCCATCGGGGCCGACGCCGCGACGCCGCACTCTTCGGCCATCCGGGCCACAGACGTTACCGAGCCGTACCAGACAATATCGTCTATGTCGATTTCGTCACCGACCAGCACTTCGCGGCCTGTGTCTGCGTCGATGACGCCGGCAAGTCCGTCGCGGTGCTGCCCGAAGAAATAAAGGAAGGTACTGTCCTGGCGGAACTTGTAAGCATTTGCCGGATAGTTCATCGGGCTGTCGTTGTTCCCGAACAGGAGGATAAGCCCCCGGCCTACCAGGCGGCGTAGCGCTTCCCGGCGCTCTACGTATGTTTCTTTTGAAAACAGCATAAATCGAACTCTTTTTAGAAGCAATGCGTTGACACATTGCTCGTTTTTCTCCATGCAAATTTACGGATAATCTTTCGGAAAAGCCTTATCTTTGCCATGTTTTTTTCAAGGAAATTCGCCATGACCATAGATTCCGGGACCGGACTTGTGCTCGAAGGGGGCGGAATGCGCGGGGTATTTACCTGCGGTGTGCTCGACTACCTGCTCGACCACGGGCTGCGTTTCTCCTATGCCGTGGGCGTTTCCGCAGGTGCCTGCAACGGGCTTTCCTACGTCAGCGGGCAGCGCGGACGCGCCAAGCTCTCGAACGTGGAGCTTCTCGAGCAGTTCCGCTTCATCGGACTGAAATATATCTGGACGCAACACAGTCTGCTTGACCAGCACACCCTTTTCGACACCATCCCCAACCGCGTCCTGCCCTTCGACTACGAGGCCTGCTTCGCCAACCCCATGACTTTTGAAATGGTCACTACCAATTGCCGCACCGGCCGTGCCTGCTATCTCTCGGAGCGCAAGGACCGGAAGCGCCTGCTCAGTCTGGCCCGCGCCTCGAGCAGTCTGCCTTACCTCTGCCCGATTGCCTACGTCGACGGCGAACCGATGCTCGACGGTGGCATCGTGGACTCCATCCCCATCGAGCGGGCCCAGGCCACGGGCCACGCTTTCAATGTCGTCGTCCTGACGCGGCCGAGGGGTTACCGCTCCCGCGAGCGCGACTTCAAAGTGCCGCCGTTCGTTTACAGCCGTTTCCCGCGCCTGCGCGTCGTGCTCAGCCACCGCCACGCCTGCTACAACCGGCAGCTGGAAATGGCCGAACGCATGGAGGACGAGGGGCGCATCCTCGCCATCCGGCCCCGGACGCCGGTCGACGTGGACCGGCTGGAGTGCGACACCGGAAAGCTCAACGCGCTCTATGAACAAGGCTACCAGGAAGCGGCCCGGGCGTTAGGCTGACACGCACACGGTGCCCTCTTCCTTTCCCGAAACTTATCCGAACATGACCTCTCCCTGCAACGACGCGGCCCGTACCCACGCCCGCACGCCCGGCACGCTCCACGTGTTCAACGCTTCGCACGACGAGGCGCTGGCCTCCGGCTCTCCTTATTATTATCCTACGCGCACGGCACGCCTTTTCGAAACGGACCTGGCCGCACTGCCCGCTTGGTGGGCCGCGCCGGGCGATGCCGTACTTGTCCCGCCCGGGACCGCCCTTCCGGCGGATGCCCCCGAGGGGGTGCGCCCCGTCACCGCCGAAGCGCTTCTCGCCGGCGGATGGGACGCCGTCGGGAATATTGCCCCGTGGGGATGGGACGCGCTTCTCGTCCACCGGCTCCGGCGGGCAGGGGCGCCCGAAGCGCTCCTGCCGCCGCCGGCCGCGCTCGAAGCCGTGCGCGGGCTGTCCTCGCGCAGCCTGGCCATCGCGTTGCTTCCCCGGCTGCGCGAAGCGCTCGGGACGGGCGTAGGCGAATCGGTCTGGTGCACCGCGGACGATGAGGTGCACCGCGCCGTAGCCCGTTACGGGCGGGCCGTGCTCAAAGCGCCGTGGTCCGGCAGCGGGCGGGGCGTGTTCACGGCCACGCCGGAAAGCCCCGCCACCGTATGGCAACGGGCCAGGCGCATTGTGAACGGGCAGGGCGGCATCGCCGTAGAGCCCCTCTACGACCGGAGCGCAGACTTCGCGCTCGAATTTCTGAGCCGCGGAAGGGAAGGGGTGAGCTACGAAGGGCTGTCCGTGTTCCGCACGACGCCGGCCGGCGGCTACGCGGGCAACCTCGTGGCCGACGAAGCCGCCCTGCAAGGGGCACTGCCCGCAGAGCTTCTTCCGGAAATCGGCCACGCCGCAGAGGTCCTGGCCGGCCTGTTGGGACGGGTGCTCCAGGACTACTGCGGTCCGCTGGGCGTGGACCTCATGGCCGTGAGGCTGCCGGACGGCAAACTGGCGCTGCATCCCTGCGTCGAAATCAACCTGCGGCAGACAATGGGCCGCGTGGCGCTGGCCCTGCGCCGACTCGTCCCGGACGGCCGTGCGGCGGTCTATGCCCTGCGGCGCCCCGCGCCGGCACAAGACGGCGAACTGTGCCTCACGCCCGGGGCACGAGCGGTGGAAGCCGTGCTGTCGCCGCTGCCCGAAGCATCCTGACTGCCGGGCCGGTACGGCGGCGACGGACGGGGCTAAGGACTGTCTTCACAAGCCTTAGCCCCGTCTGTTCTTTCCTTATCCCACTGCCGGCAGCGCCTTTGTTCCCGCCGGCAGCCACAGGCCCGCATGCCTGTTTCCCGCGCGGCCGCGCCCGGGACCGATGAATACGGTAATCGGGAAACGGCGCCGCGGGCCGGATGCAAAGGAGCGTCCGGCGGTCTTTTATCCTCACAAATGAGGATTGCGGCGGCGAAAAGATTGTCGTAATTTTGCGCCCGTATTCCCACATTACCCATAGCAAGATGAACATACTCCTTTTCTGCCTGGCCGCCGCAGGGCTGCACACACCGGCGGCCCTGCCCGTGGAAACGGCGGACAGCCTGTGGAACTTCGACATCAACGAGGCCGTAGTCGTAGCCTCGCCGAAAGAGACGTCGCTGCTGGAACGGCAGCCCGTCTCCGTCTCGCTCTACAACCGCAACGAGCTGGACGCGCTCGGCGTGCGCGCGGTCAAGGACCTGGCAGCCTATGCGCCCAACTTCTTCCAGCCGGACTACGGTTCACGCCTGACGTCGGCCATCTATATCCGCGGCATCGGGTCGCGTATCAACACACCGGCCGTAGGGCTTTACGTGGACAACGTGCCTTATACGGACAAGTCGGCCTATGACTTCTCGTTTATCGACGTAGAGCGCGTCGACGTGCTGCGCGGCCCTCAGGGCACACTCTACGGGCGCAACTCGATGGGCGGACTGGTGCGTGTGTTCACGGCCGACCCGCTGGCCCGCAGCGGTACGGACATCCGCCTGGGGGCGTCGACCCGCAGCGGCGGAAAGCAGGCCAAGGCCGTGACGTACCTGCACCCGTCGGAGCGGACAGGTGTCTCGGTGGGCACGTTCTACGAAGGGCGCGAAGGCTATTACCGCAACACGACGACAGGCCGCCATGCCGACGGAGCGGACGCCGCGGGCGGAAAAGTGCGCGCAGCCTGGCGCCCGACGGACGCGCTGCGCATGGACCTGACCGTTTCCTACGAATACAGTGACGAGGGAGCATGCCCGTACTTCGAGCTGGCGGCGCAACCGGTAGCCATCACGCAAAACCGGCCCAGCACCTACCGCCGCCAGTTGCTCAACACGGGACTGGGCATAGAGTGGAAGCGGCCGCAGTTCGTACTGTCTTCCATCACGGCCTACCAGCGCCTGGACGACCGCCTGTTCATGGACCAGGACTTCACGGCAGCGGACATTTTCTCCCTGACACAACGGCAACGCCTCAACGCCGTGACGGAAGAAATCTCCCTGAAAAGTCCACGGGGACGGCGGTGGCAATGGACAACCGGGGCCTTCGTCTCCTACCAGGACATGACGACCCGATGCCCCGTAGGCTTCTACACCGAAGGCGTAGACTACATCAACAGCATGATGGACGGCGTCTTCGCCGGCCTTTCGGAAAAATATCCACAAATGCCACCGATGGGACTGGCCCTGACGGGCGACGGATTTGAATTCGGCTCGCGGCTGGAAACGCCGTCGGCCAACGCCGCACTCTTCCACCAGTCCACCGTAAACGACTTGTTCACGCGCGGACTCTCACTGACCGTCGGCCTGCGGCTGGACTACGAACACCGCAGGCTCGACCTGGCTTCGGGCAGCACGGCACCCATCGGCTCGCAGTTCTGGATAGGCAGCCCGGCAGCGGCACGCCCGCTCGACGGGGTGGATGCCCGCCTGGACGGCAAGCGGCACGACGAGTCGTGGCAACTGTTGCCCAAAGTAGCGCTCCAATACGAACACCTGAGCGGACGCGGCAACGTCTACGTGGCCGTATCGAAAGGCTACCGGTCGGGCGGCTACAACATCCAGTCGTACTCCGACCTCTCGCAGCAGCTCCTGCGCCGCCAACTCATGCTGGCCGCCATCCCCGAAGCCATGCGGGGAATGCTGGAGGAATACATCCCGGCGGAACCGGACGTGGCGGAACTCGCCTACAAGCCGGAACAGTCGTGGAACTACGAGGTGGGCGGGCATCTGAAATCGTTGGACCGCCGGTTCCGTCTGGACTACACTTTCTTTTATATGAATACGAAGGACCAGCAACTGGCCCGGTTCTCGGAAAGCGGCATGGGGCGCGTCATGGTCAACGCCGGCAAGAGCCGTAGCTGGGGGGCGGAACTGACACTGCGGGCCTCGCTGCTGGACCGCCGCCTGAACCTTTCGGCTGCCTACGGATTCACCCGCGCCACCTTTACGGACTACGACCTGGGGACCACGGAAGGCGTAAGCGCGGACTATTCGGGCAACCGCGTCCCATTTGCCCCGGAGCACACGTTAGGTGCACTGGCGTCCTTCACCCAACCGCTACGGGGACGATTCCTGCGCTCGGTAGGCGCAAGCCTGCACGCCACCGGGGCGGGACGCATCTACTGGGACGAGGCGAACACATTCAGCCAGCCGTTCTACGCCACGCTCGACGCACGTCTGTCCGCCGAACTGGCCGGCGGCGTGAGCGTGGAACTTTGGGGAAGCAACCTCACCGCGACACGCTACTCCGCATTCGCATTCGAGAGCCTGGAACGGCGATTCGCCCAACTCGGCGCACCGCGCCGTTTCGGTCTCGATGTGAGCCTGCATTTCTAAAGACGGATTCCATTCCCGCACATACGAAGCCGGGCCGCCGCTTTCCTGGAAAGGTAGCAACGGCCCGGCACTCTTTTCCGGTAGCTGCGGCAAACGGCTCAATGCTCTTTGCCCCAGGTAGCGCGGCCCTTGGAAGAACAGCTCACGTCGACAACATCGGCGCGCGTATCGGCGCACTCTATGCGCCCACCCGAACTGACAGAGCCGGTCACTTCGTCACACGTCAGCCGTTCCATCAGCAAACGGGCGCCGCTGCTGACATCCAGGGCCAAGTGTTCCGCAGACAATTCGTCGCTGAATGTGGCCCTTCCGCCACTGTTCATGTCGAAACGCAGCGCACCGCCCTGCTTGAGTTGACGCACGAAAAGCCGGCCTCCACTCGACACATCCGCACTCAGCGTCTTACAATGCAAGTCACCGAAATCCGCACGTCCGCCGCTGCTGACGTCGAGTTTCAGATCAGTGACATCAAAAGCAGGCACGTCCATCGTTCCGCCTGACGAGACGACGACTTCGAGAGAGGCAGTTTCCAACGTCTGCCTTACTTCCACTTGCGAGCCACTGTTCGCCTCCAGCCGCCTTACGACCGGGCCATTCACGTATATCACAGCCAAAACGCTGCCGGTGTTGTTCTTCCACCTCTTTCTTTTCTGTAAATTGAGGCATAGGACACCGTTGGTCACTTGAACGTTCAAGTCCGGCAGGAACTCCTCGGCCACGTCGGCCGTTACCTTGACCCGCCCGGACGTGGGGGTGTAGACCACACGAATCCGGTTGCCGGAGACAATGGCATTAAAATCCTCCACACTGAACGTGCGTCGCACCATTTCGGGCGAGTCGTCCGCGACCGCCGGACCATTCGCAGCAGGAACCGGCAATATGAAAAGGAGGGAAAGTAATAATGAAAATACAAGTTTCATAAGCCTGCTACATTTCATTCATATTATAAAGATATCGCATCCGCCTAGTCTCGGCCGGGGAAGGTTATTCGCGCTTGCCCCAATCCACCGAGGCCCGAGGCATATTGTCCACGTCCAAGTGCCGCACGTCCGTCAAGTCCGACTTCAAGGACGCCATAGCCGAAACCGTACCCTTCATCGTGCCGCACTTGACGGTGTGGAAAGTGACGCCGGCCATGTTCCCGACAGAAAGGTTCACCGTATTCGCATCCAAGAGGCCGTCCAAACTGACTTGGCTCATGTTGCCGGCACTCAAGTCGAGCGTCTTGCAATCCACGCCGCCCTTCAGCGAGACACCGGCCATGTTGCCGGCCCGCACCTTCACCTCGTCGCTGTTCGTAGTGCTTTCCACAGTCACCCCGGCCATGTTGCCTGCCACGATAGCAAAAGACGACGCACTCACAGTGCCCAACGTCACACTGCCCATGTTGCCTACCATCAGGGACAGGGAGGAGCCGTCGAAAGCCGGGAACGAAAGGTCTGCCATGTTGCCCACACTCGCGGTAAAGTCAGACACGCGGATTGGAGCCATGAAATCCACCTCGCTGACAGATTTCAGGTCGACGTAGCTCACCATCGGTGCGTCGACATATACGATGGCGTGAAGCGAATCTTCAAAGTGCTCCCACGGCTTGCAGTCACGGAAGCCTACCACTAAGCTGTCGCCGGACTCCCTTACGTCCAGCAGGTCGGCCACACGTTCGTCCACATCGGCCTTTATGCGGACGTTCCCCTTCGTAGGAGTGTAGACGACCCGTACCGGCCCGGTGGTGCGCAGCGACTTGAACTCGCCGACAGAGAACGTGCGGCTGACGGACGGCACCTCTAATATGCGGTCACGACCTGCTTTTTTCCGGGTAACAGACTCGGTTGCAGAAACTACGGCTGTAAAGCAAAAAGCAGCCACGATAAAGGAAAGAAGCCTATTCATAAGTCAAAACGATTTTATCATTCATATTTTTTCTGTCTCAAACTACCTCCGCCGGCGCGATGTCCGGGGGCGGCAACGCCGCGAGTACGAGTGATACCGCCGGGAGATTCCCCATCGCACCGGTGCCTCGTCCGGACTCAAAGCGGCCGCACTTCGTCGCGCTCACCTGCCAGCTGCAAACTGGCGGGCCGCCCGGCATAATACACGTTGCTCATGCGCTCGCACGTGGCCGTAAGCCTGCCGGACGGGCAACAGCGTATGACGCTGCTCGACCGCGCCACGGCCTGCACGTTGCGGGCGGAGAAATCCTCCGCACTGATCCGCGATGTGCCCGACGCCTCATAGCGCGCATCGCCCCGTGTGCTGCCCGAAACTTTGATACTCGAGATACCCGAGGCACTTGCTTCCAGGCCCGCCGCCGTCCAGTCTTTCAAGCGGATATTACCCGCAGAGACCGTCTCCAGCAGGCAGTTGCCGCGGCACGTGCCCGAAGCCTTGACCTGGGAAGTCCCCGAAGCCTTGACCGTCAGGCTACCGCATTCAAGTTGTCCGAAATTCAACTGCGACGCACTCACGGCCTCGACATCCACTGCGTCAGCCTGCGTGCTCCCTACGGAAAACGCCGCGGCCGACATGCCCTTCACGCTCAGCCGCGTGCATTCCAGCGCGCCGAGCTTCCAGCGCGCCGCGGCCGACAGTTCCGGAGAGAAATCGGCCGTGCGCAAAGTACCGTCCACCGTCAGGTTCGACGCCGCGCCTACGTCCCAGCTGCAGCGGCCACCCTGCCAGTCGCCCTCGATGATGACGCTTGAAGCCGCACCGGCTTTCAGCGAACCGTTCTCCGTGCGTACCGTGCCGTTCACCTCCAGTCTGGCCGCCGGGCCCAAGTCCAGCGTCAGCTCGTCCACATCCAGCGGCCCCACCCCGACATGGGCAGCGCCGGCCGCCGAAAGGCTCAGGCGCCGGCCGTCGAAAGCGGGCATCTCCAAGCGCGTGGCCGCCTCCAGGTCCAGACACAGTTCGTCCGAACCGATGCTCTGCGTGGCGCGCAACGACGCGGCGGGGCCTAATTTCAAGCGACGGACGTCCGGCCCCTCCACGGTCACGCGCAGGTTGCCTGGGATATCGCGCTTCCCGTGTTCCGGCTGGTCCAGACTGATGCGCAGTACGCCGTCCGTCACGCGCACTTTCAACAAGTCCCGCCAGCCGGCCGACACGTCGGCCGACACGCGCGCACGGCCCGCACCGGGTGTATAAACAACCTGAACCGGGGCCTCCACCTCAATGGCTGAAAAGCGCTCCACCGGGAACGTCAGATGCAGCAAGTCGGTGTTCTGCCGCAGCGACGACGTCGCCTTCCCTTCAGAAACCGCGCGCGAACACGCCGCAGCAAGCCCCGACAAACCGCACAAAGCAGCCAGTCCTAAGATTAATGCACATTTTCTCATAGTCTTACCTTTTATGAACACAAAGCGGAGAAACCGCTACGGGCTGCGGCAAAACAGCTCCGCCTCTGCGGCAAATTTAACGAATAGGTATCAAAAAAACAAAACCGGGAAATAAAAAAACGCTTTGCCGCCCTCCGCGCGTTCGCCCCCGCAGTGCGCCCCATTCGTCCGCCTGCCCGGCCTATTCGTCGAAAAAACTTGTCCCCCCCAGAAAAAAGTCCCAAATTTGCAGCACGCTTCAAACAGAAATACCAAATCATGAAAGATATGAAAAGTCTGGTCATCCCCGCCGTCATCGTGACGGCCTCCTTCTGTTCCTGCGGCACCACGGGCGGCAGCCAGTTGCTGTCGAATCTCGCCTCGGGAGCGCAACAGCAACAAAGCACACAGACATCCGGCAGCGACACGCAGGACGGCAACACCCAGGACAACGGCAGCGGACTGCTCGCCGGACTGCTCTCCGGACTGCTGGGCAGCAGCAACGAACTGAGCAACGCCACGCTGGCCGGCACATGGAAATACGCCGGCACAGCCTGCGTGTTCGAGTCTGAAAACCTGTTGCTCAAAGCCGGCGGCGCCGTCGCAGCCAACAAGATTACCGAACAACTTGACCAAAACCTGGAGAAAATAGGCATCAAGGCGGGCAACAGTTCGTTCACCTTCAACGAAGACGGCTCCTACACCGCCAAAATCGCAGGCCGCTCGCTCAACGGCAAATACACGCTCGACGCGGAAAACAAAAGCATCGAGATGACATACCTTGCGGGACTGGGCAAGCTCACGGCCCGCATCACCAAAAGCGGCAACAGCGTGAAGCTCCTCTTCGAGGGCGACAAGCTCCTGCAACTCCTGCAAGGCATCAGCGCTCTGAGCGGCAGCACCGCGGGCAACACCCTTTCGTCGCTCATCAGCTCCTACGACGGCCTCTATATCGGCCTCCAGCTCGAAAAGTAAAAGCGCTCCGCGCGCATCAAGCCCCGCGCCACGGGGCCTATCCCAGTTTTTACGGGAATAAGGACTGTTTTCACTGTCCTTATTCCCGTTTTTTTGCGGCTGGTCCGGCACAGCCCTCCCCCACTCCCATTCAAGGCAAGGCCGCCGCCGGCCGGCAGTGTAATAGTGGGGACCA
>CABQKA010000008.1 GCA_902464615.1 uncultured Prevotella sp.
CCCAGCCCGCTGCCGGTAATCACTTCAAGTATTCGCATAAAGTTTCTCAGATAAAGATTACATGAAACTCCGATAAAGTTCCGCCGCACGGCCCTTAGCCCCGCGGCCACAGGCCTTAGCCCCGTTTGCACAAGCCTTAGGGGAGGAATGCGAATCCCAAAGGAGAGGACTGCAATACAATGTGGCCATCACATTCTACCTCCATCTCGTTTTTACAGGAACGAGCGTTCATACCCGCAACAGACTATAATTCGGCGACAAAGCGACTTTGCATACCGTATTTCAAGCGCAGTCCGTCGAACTTGTCACAGATTTTTTCCAATTGCTCTATGCTTTCCGCGAGATGCAAACCGAAGTTATGCGGATGCCACCACAGGTGGAAAATCTCCTTTTCCTTAGCAGCGTACTCCATAGACCGCAGAATCCGCCTAACTTTCAACGGTTCTAACAATGCCAGTCGGGACGAATAAGGGCGCATGAAGCGTGAGGCTGGCACATCGCACATGCTCCCGTTCCGGACCGGCAACTTATAAGTATTATGCCCAGATAAATTGAAATAGGCGTCGGCCAAACGTAATATGCGGTGCAGGTCAAAGCAGGAGGGTGTTTTCTCAGACCGGTAAAGGGCGCTTTCAGGATTTCCGCGGTAATGCGTGAAACCATATTTGGCACAAATATCCAAATAGCCAGGCGACACCTGATTCCGAGGGAAAATAATGGTTTTCAAACTTATCCCACGTTTCCGCGCGTTCTTCACAGCAGCCGCAATATCCGCCTCAAACTGGCCGGCAGTTTGCCCGTCTTCCAGACAATAGTAATGGGAAAAAGTATGGGAACCTAACTCAACCAAAGGATTCCCGAACAAACGTGCAATGACATCGGGAGCAAAAAACAATGACTCCTTGAACTCTTTTCCTACCAATGGAAGTAACGATTTGTAGGACGAAAACATGGGATCTTCATACACAGGACGCATTTCCGGAGCTTCGGCTAGAAATTCTTCAGATGAAGTGCAAGCAATTCCCCCGACAAAACCTATCGTACATTTTACGTCATGCCGGCCTAACGTATCTAATATCCGAAAAAGCGCATCAAGCGCCCCTTCTATATTTTTCTGATACGCTCGAAGCTGGGGCAGTGTCCATCCGGCAAATCCCCAGAACAGTTCAAAATCAAGAGAAATTAAAAATTTACCGTAATCCATAAGTTTCTGTTTTCTCACAATTCCTTGATTACTTTTGCTGGTGAGCCGACTGCGACCGTCCAAGCCGGAACGTCCTTCGTCACTACGGACCTAGCCCCTACAATAGCCCCCTCGCCGACTGTCACCCCCGGCATAATGATGGATCCCATGCCGATCTGGCAGCCTTTCTTGAGCACTATCGGGGCTTTTATGTAGGGGAGTTCATAGGAATCGTCTCCCCGCTTGTATCCTTTCACGTTGCGGCGATGACACAGCAGAATGCAGCAGTTCGTAATTACCACCTTGTCCTCAATGGTGATTAAGTCTGTGTTTCCGTAATCCAAGGCAACTGTATGGCCTATGAGTACGTTTTTCCCAACCTTGCACCCCATTTTCCGCCAAAGCCAGGCACGTATGAACTTGAAGTTCAACGGTTCGAGGATGAAACTCGAATAGCAGTATTTCAGTGCAATAAGCTTGAAAAAGGTAGAGAATCCGTAACCTATCATACCAAAGAACGAAATGTCCCCGTGGTCCTTCTCGTTCGTCATGATGTGTAGCGAACGAAGTATCTTAAATGTTAATGTTGCCATGATTTTTATCCTTTATTATTGCTTTATATAGTTCGTCATATTGGTCGACGGTCTTGGAGATATCATACTCCGCCGCCCGTCGGGCGCAGCGTCCAGCCACATCGGCGTAGTAATCGCGGTCCTCGGCCAGCCGCCGCAGTTCGCCGGCCAGCGCCGCCGCGTCCTCGTGAGGGAAGAGCACGCCGGCGCCCTGCGTCACCTCCCGTAGGCCGTCCACATCGCTGGCCACAAAGGGCCGGCCGGCAGCCATGCCCTCGACGTTGGCCAGCGAGAGGCCCTCGAAGTGCGAGGACATGGCCACGATGTACGCCGCCTTGAGCAACTGAGGAACGTCTGTCCGAAAACCAAGGAACTTCACCCGGTCTGCCACGCCTTCGTTTCGCGCCAGGGCCTCCAGCTCCGGGCGGCGCGGGCCGTCGCCCGCCAGCCACAGCTCGAAGTCGTCCGGCAGCTGAGCCATGGCGCGTATTAGCGTGTCTTGGTCTTTCTGAGGAACCAAGCGGCCCACCATCAGTACGACCCAACGGCGCGATTCGACGCGCAGAGAGGCAGGTGTCTCGATGCTGGCAAAGATGCGGGTATCCACACCGTTATAGATGGTGAGAATCCGGTCGTCGCTTCTGTTCAAATATGTTCGCAGGTTGCGTTCGGCCTGGTCGGACACGCAGATAATGGCGTCGTAAGCCCGATACATCCAGCGGTCCAGTGGCTTGCACCACCACAGATTGCGCCGACGGTTGGAAGTATTGTGTTCCGTGGTGCAAAAGACCATCTTCCGATGCAGCGGGTGAAGCACAGCTGCGAAGAACTGCGGCGCCGTATTGTGGGTATGTATGATATCGAAGCGGGCCATTAGCCGATAGAGCGGCAAGAGATGGCGCGGATGGTAGACGTTTACACCGACAGCTGAGATGTGAACTGGTATTCCCGCAGCTTTCACCTGTTCCAAGAACGGTGCCGGCGTTCCGTCGAAGACGAGTAGCTCCACATCGTGTCCCTTGTCCCGCAGCCGCGGCAGCAAGTCCGTCATCAGCTTCTCCGCCCCGCCCGGCAACAAACGAGTGATTACGTGTAGGATGTGCATAACTATTATTTTTGTGTAAGTTTCTTCATAAAGGAACCGTTCAGGGTTACACACCTCCATAGAGGAAGTAGAGTTGTGTAATTTCTTTGATACTCAGAATCAGCGTGAGGTAAAACGACCAGTTGAACCATCGGACACTCTTTCCTCTTTCCAGCATGGCGTCGCGCAACAGGCAGGCAAACACCATTACCGGGAAGTAGAAAAAGAGAGCCAGTCGGAATATCCAGTAATTGTATATCGAGCAGAGTTGCAGACTACTGACGATGAGCGAGAGTAGTAGATACTTGTCGTAACTTTTTATTTTGCGGTAAAGAAGTTTTCTGTTACGAAACGCTATGAACGTAATGATGAAAAACGGCAGTCCTTTCACTCCCGTCAGGATGTTGCTCGTAAATCCAAGCCCCTCGTCATAGGCCGCAGTTTGCTCGGCCAATGCTTCGGAGAAATTTCCGACAGAAGCCAGAAATGAGTTCAAAATGGTGGAGAAGGCAAAAATGCCTGCGAATATGGCTACGTAACCCAACACACGGACAATCTTGTTCTTCCAAAACAGGAAAAGTACGAATACGAGAGGAGCAAGAAGGGCCGCTTCATGGAAAAGAATGGCGCCGAACAAAAACGTCGTTATGAAAATCCAGACAATGACTTTTCTGCCAAAAAACCTATGACCGGCTTCCATATTGAAATAGAGTATAGTGGCTATGAGTATCAATACGTTGGCTATACATTGTTTGAAGGCATAGAAGCCAAAAATGGGATAGAGCGAGCACAGTAGGAAAAGCAAGGCTCGTGGCTGGGCAGATTTGTAATAACGGTATACTATAAGCGTCAGCGCGATATAGACAGTATAGACAACAAAAAATAGGAAATTGGGATTCAAGGAAATGGGACGCAACAAGTTGTAGACAAAATTAAGTCCTACAGATTCTGTTTCCGAGACATCCCAATACACGTCTACATATTCGCCAGCATAGTTACCTCGGTCAGAAATGAGGTCAGGATTGCCTATCAGAATAGAGTAGTAGCCAAATAGAAGGCTACATACGAGAATGGAAATCCAGGATAATTTTTTCTTTCGGGCATAGCTTCGTTTTGCCGTACGGTAGGTACAGTACACCAATAGGAAATAGAGAAGGATTTTGAATATGTAGATAATTTCCGTCATTGCTAAAAAAGAAGGTGCGTGTTTATTTCTTGTTGCGGGCTGTTCTTTTTAAGGAGCGGTAGTCTCTGATTCTTATCAGCCTTCCGATGACGCGCGCAGCGGGATAGAATTTCTTCTTCATATCTGCGAAGTCTGCTTTGCCGGCGGATAAGGGCTCGAAGAAACGCCAGAAATTTATGGCGGCCTTGATTCTTATGGACCTTGGTACAGAAGTCCGGCTCAATTCCGCGTAATAGGTCATCGTATTCTGTGGAGACGACTGCCTTACCCGTATGGTGCTGGCGGATAATCCGTCGAACCGATATTCGCCAACATATATAGGTTTCTGCACATACCGGATAAGATACCGCCGGGCAATGCGGTTCCAGACCAGGGCCTCCGGACAGAACTTTTCTCCATTTCCCTCCGGAAAAGGATATTGTCGAAGGACGTCCGTCTTGAATACTTCGGCCAGGTCACCCTGCACATGATAGGTGTAGCGGATGTCCAGTGCGTTGGCGTCAATTTCATCTTTCTGCCAGCCCTGGGATATGGACTTGCCGTTTGGAAAGACTTTTAATCCGGAAATGCCGGCAAAGCGGTCATCGTCTTGTATTTCACTGAATTTTTTGTCTATCCAAAAGAGGGCGTTGTCGGCCAGATAGTCATCGCTGTCTACAATGAAGAATGCTTCCCCGCGGGCTTCCTTGACGCCATGATTGACGGCGACGTGCTTCCCGCCATTGGGCTGGCGGAAATAACGGAGGTTAAGACGTTGCTGTTGCCCCCAACCTTGTACCAAGGCTTCCGTATTGTCGGTACTTCCATCGTCCACGATGAGCCATTCAAAATCCGTGAAAGTCTGGCGGCAGAGGCTTTCATATAGGTTCTTCAGGATGTAGGCCCGGTTGTAGGTAGGGGTGAAAACTGTGATTCTTGGCATGGCAATAATGTTTTTCAGTGCGAGTCACGCATTAATTAATTTGACCCATTTTTCCATGACAGCGTCTATACTGAATTTTTGAATATTCTGCCGGGCTTTTTTCCCCATCTCGGCCCGCTCGGTAGGATGTTCTATCATCCAGATGATGGCCTCAGCCAGTTTGTCTACATCACCTGTCGGGCGGACCAAGAGTCCGTCTACGTGGTCTGTGATGATGTCCGACGGTCCACAGTTGCAATCATAGGAAACGCATGGCAGTCCGCAGGCCATCGCCTCACACAAAACCAGACCGAAGCCTTCACACCGTGACGAAAAAACGAAAAATGCTGACTCCAAATATTTTTCTACGATATTCTTTACTGGTTCATGGATAGTTACACTATTTTCAATACCGAGCGCTTTGACCATATCGTGATACTCCTGTTCGCGATTATTTCCATAGCTGTAAAGATTCAAGTTCCAGTCAGAATGTTTAGCTAAAACAATACGCCAGGCCTTGAACAACAGATCGAAACCTTTGATGGCATCCAATCGTCCGACAGCAATAACGGATTTAGACTCCGTATTTGCCATTTTTTCTGGAGGCGTAATGGTGATGAAATTCGGTATGACGACGACATTTTTAGGACTATGTCTAAGGATAGAATCTTTTTGCGTCAGCAGCACATGATAGTCGTAGGACAACAGTTTTTTTTGTTGATGCTGATAATATATACGATAAATCCACCGGGCCATTGGCGGTAATTGCTGCATAAACCGAAGAGAAGAGCCCACTGAAAAATGTGCCTCTATAATTTTCTTGCTGCCGTCCTGCAAACGAGTCAAGCCCGGGACGTTGATGGTCGTAAAGAAAACATCTGTGGGGTGCGTGGCCAGATATTCCCGCAATTTGCGGATGTGTTTACGGTTTTGCCTGAGGCGCGCCCAGACCGTATGTACAATGCCCAAGGGACCACGACCGTATTTATACACCTCCATTAAATTAATATCCAACGCTTGCGTTTTGATGGAAGCTGCCAGCGGATAGAACGATACGACCTCGCGTCCTTCCGTCGTGAGTATGGTGACGTCGTATCCATGCTCAGCGAACCAATTGGCCTTGAGCGATACAATTCGACCTATTCCACCCGGCACGTTCAGATTGTCGATATGGTAAACGATGTGCATATTATTTGAGGTTTTTTGATTATTGCCTGCTGAAAACCTGCACATATTTTTTATAGTGAATTTCAGGTGCGACTTTACAAAAAGTATTAATTCGAACAGAGGTCAAAATTTCTCACATTACACTGTTTTTCAATGAATTAAGCATAATGCAAAGCAGAGCTTATGCTTCATGAAAACATAACACTGGGTGCACGTACCGTATCTTTGTAAGCGGAAATTAACCAGTGATATTTGACTTGCTTGCATATCCACATAAATCTGTAAATTAAACACAGTTCCTTCGAAAATGGAAAATTGTCCGCAATTTGGCAGTCACCATAGTTCGTTCTGTCTGCCCCATGCCTATGAAGAATATTGTCAAGCCTAACCATAGAAAGATGACTGACAGAGAAAACAGAAGTTTTGTCCATCCGTCCGGCATTTCTGATAGAAGGAAGGTGGGCGAAGAGACCACCAAAACCAGCAGTACCGGGCACATGGCTTTCCGTAAATAGATGCCATATGCCAGTCCGACGCGTGGAAGCACGATTCTTACCCGGACAATCTGGGTGATAGCTTCTACACAAAAGTAAATCCAGAATACAGTCTCCGGGCTAATATGTCCCCACTTTAAGCCAACGTAGGCTATGACAGGAATGGTCAATAGCAAAATTCCTTCCGCTGACTGGAATACACGGAGTTTTCCCGTGGCGTGAATGGCAGCCAACAGCGGTTCCTTGACAGACTCTATCAGTGCTACCAGCATTGTAATACGTATAAACTCCGCCGTGTGGTCCGGTACATTTCCAAGCCAAACATGAAGAATAAATGGCGCATTGACCACCACGGGAATGACAACAAGTAGCATCAGATAAAAAGAATATTTGGTGCTATACATCATTAGTTTGTGCATATACTCCAAATCGCCATTGGCGTAGTTCTTCGTAATTTGCGGGCGAATGGCCATTTGGAAGTTGGTACAAAGTTGGCCTGCAGCCGTCTGCACTTGTACAGCCACACCTCGGGCGGCATTGACTGCCGGACCGAAGAACAGGTTCAGCAGGATGTTCAACCCTTGTGTGTAGCCAACAACGGCAAGGTTTCCACCAATCGCCCAGCCACAATAACTACCGATATCGCGTAGTAGCGGACGGTTCCACGTTAGCGGAGCACGACTTTCTGAGAAGTGCTTGCGGCAGTAGAGGGTGTAGACGATTCGGATCATCACCTGGGCCGTCAGCAGAAACACGCCGTAGAAGATTAGATGGTCCGCGTCCAGCACCAGCAGGAGAAGCGCCGCGCCCAGCTTTGCCACGCTTTCCACGATGGAGACTACGGCGTAGGTGTTCATGTGCTCGTGGGCGATGACCATGGCCATGTAGGGCATGCTCAGGACGGTGATGATGGAGGTGGCGACGGAGCATTGGTAGACCCAAAAAGCGGCAGTCATTCGCTCGGGCGGGATGACGAGCTGGGTCATGACGAACCAGAGCCCGACGGTCTCGGCCAGGAGGAGGATGAGCAAAGCCAACAGGAGCAGCACGCTACGGAGCGTGCCGACCACTTTGCGGAGTTCGGCCTCGTCGCCCTTACCCAGGGTGAAGGTGATGAAGCGGGAGACGGCGGCCGTCATCGGTCCGGTGATGAAGGCGAGCATGACGACTACGCCGCCGACGACGTTGTAGACGCCATAGTCTACGACGCCCAATGCCCGCAGAACGACGCGGGAGGCGTAGAACATGATGAACATGACGAAGATCATCCTCACATAGAGGAATGCTGTGTTCTTCGCGATGCGCTTGTTGTTCGCGGAGTGGTTTTCGGGCATAAAAGTCTGGCTGTCCTTAATATTATATAATAGGAGTGCCGTAAGGAGGTAGTTTAGCTCTGACGGCAGGATTTGAAGGTTACGAGGGGCTTATCCGGGGACGGGGGCGGGGTGTTATTTTTTTCCTAACACTTCTATAAAGTCGGGGCTGACTGTGACGGCGACGCCCATCACGCCATCGAGGCTGACGACGACCCGACGGTTGCGGACGCCCTGCACGCGGACAAAGAGGCCTTCCACGCCGTCGAACGGGCCGCCGTGGACACGTACCCGCTGACCGGCATCAAGGCCGTGGAGTTCTTCGGGAGTAAAATACGTCAGTTGCTCTTCGGTGTGCGAGGCTACGGCGATGAAGTTCTGCATCTGCTGTTCGGGTATCACGATGGGGATGCCTCGCCCTCCTTCGCGCCTTACGAGATAATGCAGCCAAGGGAGTTTCGCTTTGGCGGCTTTGATTTCTTCCGCTCCGGCACATACAAAAAGGAGATTGTTTACGGCGGGAAGGTATTCCCGGTATTTGCGGCCGGCGAACTGCCGCAGCACGTAGTGCATGGGAACGAAAACTTCCAGCCCTTGTTCCTCCAATATTTCTTTCGCTCTCAGCGAACGATTATAAACCGCGCTCATCGCCCACCACCGGGCGTCCTCGGGAGCCATAAAAGCTTTTGATTCGAAAAACAGAAAAAGCCGGGAAAAGCATATCCCCGGCTCCTCAAATTACTAACAATCCTCTAATTGTCAATAACTTAAGCAATATGGGGAGGTAAATGTCAGGCCATCCACGCCGCGCTATTTTTGCAAATGCCATTCCCGTCATTGTAAACAGCGTATGCGGTGCAAAATTAAGAATTTTTCCGGAAACCCACTTCGCTTCTCGTAAAATTCGCCGTAATGTTAACATCTGCAAATACAGGAGGCGTGGTGCGCGTCTGTTTCTCCTTATTTAATTTATTAGGCGGGAACAAGTTTGGGATATGACTTTCATGAGGTGCATCTGCAACTATCCGGAATAAAAAAACGGACTTATTGACTGCATTATTGTATCTTTGCACGCGAATCCGATAAGCGCAACCTTTATGATTGAATTTTTTCTGGACAATCTGAATTACTGGACCGTCCTGTTGGGCATGGCCATCGAGAGTTCCTTTATTCCTTTCCCTTCGGAAGTCATTGTCCCGCCGACAGCTTGGCTGGCCACGGGCCCGGACAGCGAGATGAACATCTTCATGGTGATTGTCGTCGCCACTCTGGGAGCCGACATCGGGGCTTTGGTCAATTATTATCTGGCGAAGTGGCTGGGCCGTCCCGTAGTCTACAGTTTTGCCAACAGCCGGTGGGGACATCTCTGCCTGCTCAACGGCGAGAAGGTGGAGCATGCGGAGGAATATTTCCGCCGCCACGGCATCGCCTCCACATTCTTCGGCCGCCTTGTGCCCGCCGTGCGCCAGCTCATCTCCATACCGGCCGGTCTGGCCCGCATGAAGCTCCACACCTTCCTGCTCTACACGACGCTGGGTGCCGGGGCGTGGAACATCGTACTGGCGGCCTTGGGCTATCTGGTCCGTGTTTCGTTCCCGGAAGTCAAGACCACCAAAGACGTGTCCGACCTGGCTTCTGTCTACAGCCACGAAATCGGCTACGGCATCCTGGCCATCCTGGCTATCGTCATCATCTACTTTATCGTGCGGCATTTCATGAAACGCCGCAACAGCAGCAAAAAGCCCTGACCCATGCGCTGCCTGCCGCTGTTGCTGGCCTTGTCGGGCCTGACGCTTGCTGCCGGGGCGCAATGCCTGGACCAGGGGCGGAGCATGTCTGCCCCCACCGAGCATCAGCTCCTTTTCAGCGCGGGCCGCATCAATGTGCTCGACACGTACCTTTCCCCTTTGGAGTACACAGGCCCGTCGGTGGGCGTGCTGCACCGTTCCGAGCGGCTGGCCCGCTGGGGCAAAGGCCGGGTAACGGTAACAGGGCTGGTCAACGGCTATGCGGCTTATCTCCACTCGCCTACCGACGACGGGAAAGAATGGGAAGGGCACTTGTCCGGGGCTTTCGGCTGGCACTACAACTGGCGGCCGGCGCGAGGATTGCGGTTAGGCCTGGGAGGATTGGCCGAACTTTCCACCGGTTTTACCTACAACACGCGCAACGGCAACAATCCCGCCCAGGGCCGGCTCGGCGTATCGGTGGCGCTTTCGGCCATCGCCTCTTACGATTTCCGGGTCTGCCGCAGGCGACTTTCAGCCCGCGCCCAAGTGGACGTACCCCTCACCGGCGCGCAGTTCACGCCCAATTACGGGCAGTCCTATTATGAGATATTCTCCCTCGGACACTACGACCACAACGTGCGCTGGACACACCCGGGCAACGCACCGTCCTGCCGCATGCTGGCCACGCTCTCTTTCCCGCTGGGCCGTTCCACACTTTCCGTAGGCTACTGGATGGACATCCGTCAAAGCGAGCTCAACCATCTGAAGCGCCACGCCTGGAGCCACCAGTTCGTATTGGGCTACGTGCGGCGCATCCGCCTCTGTCCTTGAAATGTTTTTCCGTCCATCGTCACCCATGCCCTGTCTCCCACCCGCTTTGCTGTCCCGCCTGTGGCGCCTCGCCGCTCCGTTGCTGTTCGGCGCGTCGCTGCTGCTGTCGTCCTGCATCACCGAAGAAGTCCCCTCCGACACCCGGCAAGGCAACTTCGACGCCTTATGGCGCACGCTCGACGAGCACTATTGTTTCTTCTCTTACAAGGCGGAGGAATACGGCCTGGACTGGAACGAAGTGCGCGAACGCTATGCGCCGGCCATCAGCGAAGGTATGACACAGGCGCAACTGTTTGAAGTGCTGGCCAAAATGACTTACGAGCTTCGCGACGGCCACGTGAACCTCTACGCCGCCCACGACGTGGCCCGCTACGGCGCATGGTACGACGACTATCCGATGAACTACTCCGACTCTCTGGAGCGGAAATACTTAGGCCGGGCGGAAGACTACGCCCAAGCCTCCAGCCTGCGCTACCGCATACTCGACGACAACATCGGCTACGTGCGCTGCGCGTCGTTCGAGTCCGACTTCGGCGACGGCAACCTCCAGGAAATGGTGCGCGCCCTCATGGGATGCGACGGCCTCATCGTCGACCTGCGCAGCAACGGCGGCGGCATGCTTACCGCCGCGCAACACTTAGCCTCCCTTTTCATCAACGAGACTGCCGTCATCGCTTACATGTCCCACAAGACCGGACCGGGACACGACGATTTCTCCACGCCCGAACCCGTCACGCTCGACCCCTTCCGGGGGCTGCGCTGGCAAAAGCCGGTGGCCATCCTGACCAACCGCCGCACTTACAGCGCCGCCAATGCTTTCGTGATGTACCTGAAAGGCTTGCCGAACGTCACCGTCGTAGGCGACCGCACCGGCGGCGGGGCGGGGATGCCCTTTTCCAGCGAACTTCCCTGCGGGTGGCTGCTGCGCTTCTCGGCCTGCCCCACCTACGACCGCCACATGCAGCTCTCCGAAATGGGCATTGACCCGGACGTGAAAGTGGACATCACCTCCACGGACTATGCCCGCAGCGTCGACACCATCATCGAAACGGCGCGCACGCTGCTCCGGTCCGCAGCGCAATAACGCACGGCCCCATTACGTTTTCCCCGGAAAAAGGATGACTTCCGTCCTTTTTCCGGGGAAAACGTAATATTTTATCCGGCAGCCGCTCAGGCTCCCTGGAGCCGTTCAATGATGGCGGACAGATTGGTCATGAAAAGGCGGACAGAAATAGCCAGCAAGATGATGCCGAAAAACTTACGCAACAGATAGATGGTACTCTTGCTGATAAGCTGCTCCACGCGCTCGGTCGCCCGCAACACGAAGTAGACGAACACCATATTCAGGAAAAGTCCTGCCAGAATATTCACCGTATCGTACTCGGCCCGCAGCGAAATGAGCGTCGTGAACGAGCCTGCCCCGGCTATGAGGGGAAACACCACGGGGATGAGCGTGGCTTCCTTGATAGGACCTGTGTTCTTGAAAATTTCCACGTCGAGCAGCATCTCAAGCGCCAACGCGAAGATAATCAGCGCACCGGCCACGGCAAACGACTCGATGTCGATGCTGAAAAGACGCAGCAGCATGTCGCCTGCAAAAAAGAAACCTACGAGCAGGGCCGTAGAGATGAGCGTAGCATGAGCCGCGTTAATAGGCCGGCCCCGCTTTTTCAAGTCTATGAACAATGGCGTCGAGCCTAACACATCAATGATGGCGAAAAGGACAAGGAACGCACTCGCTATTTGCTGCAAGTCAAACCGTTCCCACAAATTCGTAATGAAATCCATACGACGGTCGTTTATCAGGTTTAATATCAGTTGCAAAGTTAACATTTTTCCTGTCATTTCCACCGCCGCCGCTCCGCTTATCCTTCGAGCAGCCGCCATACGCCGCCGCCAGCCCGGGCGCGAGGGACACCGCCAGCCCCCGGCCGCACGACGAAGAGGAATAGGCCCCGTCGCAACGGGGCCTATGGCAATTTTGCCCCGGCCTATCCGTCTTTGGACAGGCCGGGGCAATGTTATTTAACGGCCGGAGGCCGGACGCGTCAGTCCACGCGCTCCAGGCGCAGCACGCAGGAAGCGTACTCGCCGGAGAGGGGGAGTGAGATTCCTTCGTTCATCAGGAAACGGCCGGAGAACACCTTGCCGCTGACACCGACGGGCCGTGCCCCTTCGGGCAATCCCAGTTCCGTCAGCCGGTAATGGGCGGCGGGGTCCAGTCCGTCCATGCGGAAGGCCGGCCACTCCTGGCTCAGGAAATGCTGCAGCTTGTAGGCGAAGAAAGCGGCCTCGCGCCCGTCGGGAGCAACATACATCAGCGAGGAAACGCCTTTGTCGTCATAAGGAGAAACGAGGCGGTACAGGTCGCCCATCTGCACGACAGGGCGAATCGTCTTGTAGTCCGCAATGGCGCGGCGCGAATAGGCGCGCTCCTTCTCGCTCATGGCGGACGGCTGCAGCTCCATCCCGAGGCGTGCGCTCATGGCCACGGCAAAGCGGAACTTCAACGGGATGCGCCGGCCCGTCTGATGGTTCGGCGACGTGCTGACATGCGAGGCCATGGACATGGCCGGGAAGAAATAAGAGGCTCCCCACTGCATGTACACGCGCTGCAAGGCATCCGTATTGTCGCTCACCCAGAACTCGTCGAAATAGGGCAGGATGCCGTAGTTGGCACGTCCGCCACCACTGGCACAGGCCTGCATCACCAGGTCGGGATACTTCGCGCGGATGCGGCGGAGCACGTTCAGCAGGCCTTCGTGATAGGCCGTGTAGAGGTGCGACTGGCGGTCGGCGGGCAGATAGGACGAGCCATAGCTGGTCAGCGACATGTTGGCGTCCCACTTGATGTAGGCCAGGTCGGGACACGCCGTCTTCAAACGGTCAACGACACCGAACACGAAGTCCTGCACATCCGGATTAGAGAGGTCGAGCAAGAGCTGCGTCCCGCCGCGGCCGGGCAGTGGCTCCCTGCCTTCCGGGCATACGATCCAGTCGGGATGTGCCTCGAAAAGCTCGCTATGGGTATTGGCCATCTCCGGCTCAATCCAGATGCCGAACTTCACGCCATTGGCCGCAGCTTCCGCGGTCAGGGCCTTGAGTCCGCCGGGAAGTTTGGCGGTGTCCACTTCCCAGTCGCCGAGCGCCGCGTTGTCGCGGTCGCGCTTGTATTTCCGCCCGAACCATCCGTCGTCCATGACGAAGAGTTCACCGCCCAAATCAGCAATGTCCTTGATCATGCCTTTCATTTTCCCCTCGTCTACTGCCAGGTAAACACCTTCCCAGCTGTTGAGCAGGATGTCGCGGGGCTTGTCGCCGTGGGCCAGGTGCGTGGCGCGCGCCCAGCGGTGGAAGTTCCGGCTGACCTGCCCCATGCCTTGCGGACTGAAGGTGACGGCCAGCTCCGGCGTACGGAACACCTCGCCGCGCTCCAGATGCCAGTCCGCCCCAAGGTTGTCGATGCCGGCCAGGAAGTCATAGTTTCCGCCGCTCTCCTTGCTGATGCGCAGGTTGTAGTTCCCGCCCCAGCAAAGCGCCGCCCCGACCACACGGCCGCTACGCTCGTCGGGTTTTCCGTCGAGCGAGACCATCACTTCGGCATGGCGCGTGTGCGAATTGCGCACGCCGTCGCGGTTCTTGATAACTTTCATGCCCGTCGTCAGCGGTTCCTGTTGCAGGAAGCTCTCCGCTCCCCAGTTCCCGTAGAGGTGGGAA
This sequence comes from uncultured Prevotella sp., assembly GCA_902464615.1. Taxonomy (GTDB): domain Bacteria; phylum Bacteroidota; class Bacteroidia; order Bacteroidales; family Bacteroidaceae; genus Alloprevotella. The sequence goes on from CABQKA010000008.1 coordinate 14,179, forward strand.
AGCCATGCCTCCGTGCCGCGCAAAGGCAGATAGCCCGATGCGCACTGCTGCAATACGACAGGCTTTTTCATCTCGTGGGACACTTCTGTCCACATCTCGATGACGTCCAGGTCTTGATAAGCCTTGTAGTTCAGTTTCACACGGACCGGGAACTTCGTGTCGCGGAGCGTGAAAGCCAGCAGTTCGCCACCGTCCACGGCCCTACGCTCCACGCTGTCGAGCACCAGTTGCAAAGCCAGTTGCCCGTCGGGCAGGACCACCTGCAAGGCGGGCTCGGGATTGTAGCCGTAACCGAAAACGGGATAAGCGTCGGCATAAGTGTAAAGGCCGGCGGCCCGCACCTGCCCCGCCTCGTCGGGGGCGACACGGTCGCCGTAGTAGCAGAAATGCAGACTTTGCCCCTTCGTTCCCTCAAAGAGCATGGAGGTATGGGGCGTAGAGAGAAGGTAGTCGTCCGCCGATACGAAGGCGGGGACTGCCAGCAAAAGCGAAAGAAGCCATTTTCTCATCATATTCCAAGTATATAAAAAGATTATATCATTTACAGCCGCACGTTCAATGCCTTCCCCTTGCGGATTACCTGTTCCGTAACCGTTTTCCCGGCTTTTTTTATCAACACGCGCATTTTGTCCTCACCGGCTTTGGTAATCTGTATGTCAAAGGTACTGCCGAAGGCGCATACTCTACGCAGTGTCATATATCCCCACTGAGACGGCAGGCGCGGAGTCATTGTAAACGAGCGGAAGCCGGTAGGCCGGATGCCGAACAGCCCCTCGGTGATGACGCGCCCGTACAGTCCGCTTTCGGCCGACAAATGCCGCTGGTTCCCCTCGGGCCAGGCCTCGATGGCATACGGGACATGCTCGCCCAGCAGCCGCGTAGAAGAATAGCGGTGCAGGAAAGCCGTCGCCTTATCCACCTCTCCTGCCGTATATACGCCCCGTAGCGCGTACAGCGTCGCCCTGTCCCAGAACGTATCGTCGCCGGCTTGCGTCAGCAACCCGTTCTCGGTCCATAAGCGGGGCGAGAAGAGCGCGCGTATCGTCTCTGGGGCCCGTTCGGTGATGCCTACGGTCAGGGGGATACATATCCACGAGCGCAACACGTCATTCCCCTGATAGTACGCATAAGTATCGAACCCCTCCACGTTGGCCCCGAAATAGGCCTCAATGTCTTTCCTGATTTTCTTCGCCTGACTACGGTACTGCCTGGCCACCCTGTCTCCCTTGCCCAGCTCGTGCGCCAGGCAGGAGGCGGACAAAAGGGCGTCGTAATATAAAGAGGAGGTGCAGAGATTGGCCTTACCGGAAGGGAAGCGTCCCTCCAGCTCATCCGAGTCGGAAGCTATCACTCCCTCCGGCAGCATTTTCCGCCTGCAATATTCCAGGCACCACGTAATCAAGGGCCAAAGCTGTTCGGCCTCCGGGCGGCTGCCCCGGGCCAAGGCATACCGCGCGGCGCCGTAGGCAATCATGGCCGCGTCGCCGCGGTCGCCGGCCCCGTTCCAGATGTCCTTTCCCTCGGCGATGATGGAACTGGGAATAGGCTTCCACTCATTGTTCATGAAACGTGCGAAATGCGCAAAAGAATTCAGCGCAGACCGGCAACCGTATTCGTAACCGGTAAAAGGAAAATACGGATTGATGTATTCTGCCTGGTCGTTGGCCCAAATGGCGGCGTAAAACGATTCGCCCCCCGGCCCGTGCATCGGCCCGCCGGCGGTTTCGTAAATACTTTCGCAGGCTCTGATCTTGGAGAATGCGAACATGGTATTGATGACGGAGTCTGGGGTTTCAAGTATCAGGTTGCTTGCCAGCTGGTCCAACAGGAGCGCGCGCTGCTCCGCCTCCCGGTCCGCGCGGATGCTGTCAAGCGTCTCGTCCGGTTTACGGCCGGCCATATACGCGGAAAGCCGCAGCGTGTCCCGCGGGTTCAAGTAGAAACAGCCTGAGGGCGCCAGGCCGTATTCCAGCAGATAGGCCCCGTCCGTGCCTTCATCCGGGGCGGTACGGTACGAAATATCCACGCGGGGGACTTCCACCCTCAGCCTCCGCTCGCCTATATTGACAATCGCATAGCGCTCGATGGCGGCAGGCTGCTCCACAGAGGGGAAATATTGGCGGAGCAGTTTTATTTTTTGTCCCCGCCCGCAGTCGAACGTGCTGCTTACTTCCAGCGTCCCGTTCAGTCTTATGGAAGTGACCGTCTCCCTGCCCACGGCAAGCCCGTCTATGTTCAGCAGCCTGACGGGGTCGATGCCGAACCGCCTCATCAGGCTGGCGTGCGTATTGTTGGGCACGGTGCGCAGCAGGGGCCACACCATGCCTTTGTCCAGGCGGAAACCGCCGTCGTTGCCTATCCCGTAACGGTAAACGACAGATACTCGTTTACCGCTCATTTCGACGTGGTCCTCGTGCGGCGGCCCCTGCGGCGTCCACTCTATTTCGCATGGCGCCGCAATCTTCCACCGGTTTTGGCCGACGGCCGCAACGGCGGGCCACAGCAGGCACGCCACGACGATTGCGAGAAAAAGATTCCTGTTCATTTGTCCCATAGCCTTTTCATGTATTTTCCAAGATGCGGACACAGTCCCCGCCCTGCACACCACACCGCGAAAAAAACGCCGGCCGCGCCGTGGCCGGCGATGCGCCGCGCGCCGGGAGACGCGCCTAAGGAAGAAGCGTGCCGGGACTGCCGTTCCGTTTTCACTCCGGCAAATTTAGAAAAAACGGGACGGCGGCGCAACGGCGCGGACCGGAATTGCCGCCCCGTCGCAAAATCGTACATGCCGCGACCGGATTGTCCATCATCCGGCCCGGCGCGGAGAGTCGCCGCACGCAGCCGGCAGCGCGGCACCGAAGCGGCACCGGAGCGGCGGCCATGCACCGGCCCGCCACGGGGCTAAGCCCCCTTCCTTCGGGGATAGGCCCTGTAAATACGGGGCTAAGGCCCGTGCGCGGCGCAAACAGCCGTCCGGGACGCGCCCCCGGCGCAAGGCCGGCCGACGTAATCTTTGCCGCTTTTGCACCGATTCCACCGATTTTTTTGTAAGTTTGCCCCGGAAAAGGCCACGGCCGCTACATGGCCGCGACAGACTCCCCCAACGCCATCCCCTATGAAACAGACCTGTAACGTATGCGGCCACGAATTTGACGCCGCCGAAGCACAATGCCCTCACTGCGGCAATCCCGGAGAACAGCCCGCCGGCACGCCGCCCAGTGCGGAAAGCGCACCATCGTGCCCGCCGGTGCCGGACCTCACGGAGGCACAGCCGGCGGCCGGGACGCCCGTGCCGCCCCCTGCTCCGCCCGCCGCAGCCGACGAAATGCCGCCGGCCGCCATCCCGGAGCCGCCCGCACCGCACCGCCGCCGCAACCCGTGGCCCTGGATAGCGCTGGGACTGCTGGCCTTGCTGGTCGCAGGAGCCGCCGTGTGGTACCACCAAATCACGGAAGGCCGCCCCTACGACTACGACGACACGCCCTATGCCGAACCGGCGGAAACCGCCGTCCCGATGCCTGAAAAAGAGCCGGACGGCACGCTGGAGGAAGAACTTGCCCTGCCGGCCGACTCTGCCGCCATCGCAGCCCCGGCCGACACCGCGGCCATAGCCCCCGAGCCGCACAACCTCGTCCTCTCGGGCACACTGGTGCTCGAAAGCGACCCGTCCGTCACATGCGACGTGCTGATCCACGCCAACATAGAGGCCGACGGCGACGTGACCGGCTCCGCCGCCTGGAACAATACGAGTAGCGGGCTCACGGGCTTGTACAACGCCAACACGGAGCACCTCGTGCTCTACGAGGAGACAGGAAACCGCTATGAAGGCTACATCACGTCGGGCTATTCCTACAACGGAACGTACAGCGACGAAAACGGGACGTGGCACTTTACGCTAAACGTGAACTGAACCTGAAGGGAAGGCCCGTCCGGGCCTCCCGCACTGAACAGCAGAAAATGACGGAGAAGAAAAACGCCGGACGCGAACGGCAAATATACCGCGTCACACTCCTGGGCAGCGTGTGCAACCTGCTGCTCACGGCTTTCAAGTTCCTTGCCGGCATCCTGGGCGGCAGCGCGGCCATGGTGGCCGACGCGGTCCACTCGCTGTCGGACCTGGCGACAGACATCGTCGTCATCGTCTTTGTCCGCATCGCGGGCAAACCGGTGGACAAGGAGCACGACTTCGGGCACGGGAAATACGAGACCCTGGCGACGGCCATCATCGGGCTGGCCCTGGTCGGTGTGGGCGTGGGCATTTTCTGGAACGGCGCAAGCACAATCTACGCCGTCGTACACGGCGAAGCCCTCGCACAGCCGGGGACCATCGCTTTCGTAGCCGCGGTCCTCTCCATCGTGACCAAAGAGGCGCTCTACCAGTACACGGCGCGAAGCGGAAAGCGGCTGGGCTCGCAGGCCATGATTGCCAACGCCTGGCACCACCGCAGCGACGCCCTCTCGTCCATCGGGACGGCCGTAGGCATCGGCGGGGCCATTTTCCTCGGCGAGAAGTGGCGCGTGCTCGACCCTCTGGCCGCCGTGGCCGTAAGTTTCTTCATCGTAAAGGTAGGCTTCCAGCTGCTGATACCCTGCGTGGACGAACTGCTGGAGAAGTCGCTGCCCGACGACGAGGAGCAGTTCATCCTGGACACCATCCTGGAGCAGCCCGGCGTGGCCGACCCGCACCACCTGCGCACACGCCGCATCGGCAACTACTGCGCCATCGAGGTGCACTTCCGCATGGACGGACACACCACGCTAGAGGACGCACACGCCGCCACGCGGGCCATCGAAGACCGCCTCCGCGAAAAATTCGGCCCCGACACGCTCATCAACACACACGTGGAGCCTTTCAAACAGCCCTGCGCCGGCACGCCGGCACAGCCGCCACGCGGCGCAGCACAATAATCGGGCCGCCGGAACGTTTTATATACATGACGAGAACGACAGGAAGCAAACAAAGATGAACGCAAGCGCCGCACTTTTCAAACGCTACGCCCGCCGCCTGGCGGGCCTGCTGCTTTGCGGCTGTGCCCTGACAGCGGCCGCCCAGCAGCGCAAGGTGCAGAACAAGCCCTTCATCGACGAGCGGCGCTTCCACTACGGATTCACCATAGGCCTGCACGACCAGGGCGTGAAGTTCCAGAACAACGGATACATAGACCCCGCGACGGGCCAGCAGTGGCTCGTGGAGAACGACCGGCAGAACCTGGGCTTCAGTGTCGGCGTGCTCGGGGAATGGCGCATCAGCCGCTACGTGGCCTTGCGCCTGGTCCCGTCGCTGCACTTCGGGAGCAAGCACCTGACGTTTGTAGACCAGTCCACCGGGCAGCAGCAGACGCAGGACATGAAATCGTCCTACATCTCCCTGCCGCTCGACCTGAAGGTCAGCGCCCCGCGCTTCAACAACTACCGCCCCTACGCCGTGGCCGGCATCAACCCTATGTACGACCTCACGACGGGGAAGCACAGTTACCTGAAGACCAAGCCGCTCAACCTGTTTTTCGAAATAGGCTTCGGCTGCGACTTCTACCTCCCCTTCTTCAAACTCATCCCGGAGCTGAAATTCTGCATCGGCCTGAACGACGTGCTCCAAAGACGGCGCACGGACCTGACCGACCCGTCGCAGCTCATCTATACCCAAAGCGTGGACCGCGCAACGACGAACATGGTGATACTCTCCTTCTACTTCGAATGAAGCAGACAAGGAAATGCCGCGTTTTATTTGGCCCGCCGCCCGCCAAACATTACCTTTGCAGGCAGAACATCGAAGCAACATAACCATTACCCCTATGATCATATTTTTTAGAACGCCCGGGCAGAGCGTGATTGCCACAGAAGTGAATCACCGGCCGACGGGAGAGGAACTGGACAAACTATGCTGGCTCTACGGCAATGCGGACGCCCTGAAAGACGAACGGCTGGAAGGCTGGTACGCCGGCCCGCGCCGCGAAATGATTACGCCCTGGAGCACGAATGCCGTAGAGATTACGCAGAACATGAATCTCGACGGCATTTCGCGTATAGAAGAATACTTCCCCGTCAGCGGCAAGGACGCGGACCACGACCCGATGCTGCAACGCCTTTATAACGGACTGGACCAGCGCCTGTTCACCGTAGACATCCAACCCGCGCCCATACGCCACATAGAGGACCTGGAGACCTACAACGAGGAGGAAGGACTGGCCCTCTCGCCCGCAGAAATAGACTACCTGCACGGCGTGGAGCGCCAGCTGGGCAGAAAACTGACAGACTCGGAAGTGTTCGGCTTCGCACAAATCAACTCCGAACACTGCCGCCACAAAATCTTCGGCGGCACGTTCATCATCGACGGCGAAGAACGGCCCTCGTCCCTCTTTGCCTTAATCAAAAAGACAACACAGGAACATCCGCACCATATCCTGTCGGCCTACAAGGACAACGTGGCCTTCGCGCAAGGCCCCGTCATCGAGCAGTTCGCCCCCGCCGACCACACGACCAGCGACTATTTCCGCGTCACGGACGTGGAAAGCGTCATCTCGCTGAAAGCCGAGACACACAATTTCCCCACTACGGTAGAACCCTTCAACGGAGCTTCGACCGGCACGGGCGGCGAAATCCGCGACCGCATGGCCGGGGGTACGGGGTCCTTCCCCATAGCCGGCACGGCCGTCTACATGACGGCATATCCGCGGCTCGACGGCGGGCGCGAATGGGAAGACGTGCTCCCCGTGCGCAAATGGCTCTACCAGACCCCGGAGCAAATCCTCATCAAGGCTTCGAACGGGGCTTCGGATTTCGGCAATAAGTTCGGCCAGCCGCTCATCGCCGGTTCTGTCCTCACCTTCGAACATCAGGAAAACGGCGAGAAATACGGCTACGACAAAGTGGTGATGCTGGCCGGCGGCATCGGGTACGGCACCAAGCGCGACTGCCTGAAAGGCAAACCGCAAAAGGGCGACGAAATCGTGGTCGTAGGCGGCGACAACTACCGCATCGGCCTGGGCGGCGGGTCGGTAAGCTCCGTCGACACGGGGCGCTACAGCAGCGGCATCGAGCTGAACGCCGTGCAGCGCGCCAACCCGGAAATGCAGAAACGCGCCTACAACCTGGTGCGCTCCATCTGCGAGGAAAGCGTCAACCCCATCGTCTCCATCCACGACCACGGGTCGGCCGGACACGTGAACTGCCTCTCGGAACTCGTGGAAGACTGCGGCGGACTCATCAATATGGACAAGCTCCCCATAGGCGACCCGACGCTTTCGGCGAAAGAAATCATCGCAAACGAAAGCCAGGAACGCATGGGACTCCTCATACGCAACGAACATCTGGAACACGTGCGCAAGATAGCGGAACGCGAACGGGCCCCGATGTACGTAGTCGGCGAAACGACAGGAGACGCGCACTTCGCCTTCCGGCAGGCCGACGGGGAACGGCCCTTCGACCTCGACGTTGCGCAAATGTTCGGCCACTCCCCCAAAACGGTAATGGTCGACGAGACCGTAAGCCGCACATACGAAAATGTCACTTACGACACCGTCCAACTGGACGAATACGTAGCTCGCGTACTCCAGCTCGAAGCCGTCGCCTGCAAAGACTGGCTGACCAATAAGGTAGACCGCTCCATCACGGGGAAGGTCGCCCGCCAGCAGGGACAGGGCGAACTCCAACTGCCCCTGTCGGACTGCGGCGTAGTGGCTATCGACTACCGCGGTAAGGACGGCATCGCCACCGCACTGGGGCATGCCCCGCAAGCCGGACTTGCAAGCCCGAAGGCCGGAAGCGTGCTCTCCGTGGCCGAAGCGCTGACCAACATCGTCTGGGCCTCGCTCGACGAAGGTTTGGACAGTGTTTCCCTTTCCGCCAACTGGATGTGGCCGTGCCGCTCCCAGAAAGGCGAGGACGCCCGCCTGTACGAAGCCGTACAGGGGCTAAGCGATTTCTGCTGCGCCCTACGCATCAACGTACCCACCGGGAAAGACTCGCTCTCCCTCTCGCAGCAATATCCCGACGGCGAGAAGGTCATTTCCCCGGGCACCGTCATCGTCAGTGCCGGCGGACGCGTCGACGACGTGCGCCGCACCGTCTCGCCCGTCATGGTGAACAAAGAGAAAAGCACCCTCTACCACATCGACTTCTCCGCCGACCACCTGCGCCTGGGCGGCTCGGCCTTCGCCCAAAGCCGCGGGAAAGTAGGCAGCGACGTACCCACCGTAACCGACCCGGACTACTTCCGCGCCGCGTTCAACGCCGTACAGGAACTCGTCCACAAGGGACTGCTCCTGGCCGGACACGACATCTCCGCAGGCGGCCTCATCACCTGTCTGCTCGAAATGTGCTTCGCCAATACGAAAAGCGGCATGGAAATCTCGCTCGACAAGTTCAAGGAGCAAGACCTCATCAAACTCCTCTTCGCCGAGAATCCCGGCGTCGTCGTCCAAGTTGCCGACAAGCACAAAGCGGCCTTCAAGGACATACTCGGCAAGGCGGGCGTCGACTTTGTCAAGCTGGGCCACCCGGCCGCCGAGCGCCACATACTCGTCGAGAAGGAAGGCGCCACCTACCAGTTCGGCATCGACTACCTGCGCGACGTGTGGTTCTCCACCTCCTACCTGCTCGACACGAAACAGAGCCTCAACGGCCGGGCCGCCGAACGCTTCAAGAACTACAAGGAGCAGCCCCTTGAGTTCCACTTCCACCCCGGCTTCACCGGCACTTTCGCCTCCCTCGGACTCGACCCCGCGCGCCGCACCCCAAGCAGCGTCCGCGCCGCCATTATCCGCGAGAAAGGCACCAACGGCGACCGTGAAATGGCCTATGCCCTCTACCTCGCCGGCTTCGACGTGAAAGACGTCATGATGACCGACCTCGTGACCGGCCGCGAGACGCTGGACGACGTCCAAATGATGGTCTTCTGCGGCGGATTCTCCAACAGCGACGTGCTCGGCTCCGCCAAAGGCTGGGCCGGAGCTTTCCTCTACAACCCCAAGGCAAAGGCCGCACTCGACCGCTTCTACGCCCGCGAAGACACCCTCTCGCTCGGCGTATGCAACGGCTGCCAGCTCATGGTCGAGCTCGACCTCGTCAACCCCGGGCGGCCCCGCCGCGCGCGCATGCTCCACAACGACAGCCGCAAGTTCGAAAGCGCCTACCTCGGCGTCACCGTCCCCACCAACCGCAGCGTCATGTTCGGAAGCCTCAGCGGCGACCGGCTCGGCATCTGGGTGGCCCACGGCGAAGGGAAATTCTCCCTGCCGCAACCTGAAGACGACTACAACGTCGTACTGAAGTATACCTACGAAGCCTACCCCGGCAATCCGAACGGCTCCGACTACGCCGTGGCAGGCATCTGCTCGCCCGACGGACGCCACCTCGCCATGATGCCCCACCTGGAGCGCGCCTTCTACCCCTGGCAGAACGCCTACTACCCCGCCGACCGGCAAGCCGACGACGTGACGCCGTGGATGGAAGCCTTCGTCAACGCCCGCAAGTGGGCCGAGGCACACCGGTAAATACCGCACCCTACACCGGCGGCACAGCAAACAGCCCGGCCGCTACGACACACCGCGCGGCGGATTCTCCAAGGGAAGAATCCGCCGCGCTTGTTTCCGTATCCCTCACCCGCGCTGATAGGCCAGACGCGGAGAGCGGCGCTGGTAAATGATGCCGCAGCGCACAAACCCGTTCCGCTCCAACAGGCGTTGCATGATGAGGTTGTCCGCATGCGTGTCCACGCGCAACACCGCCGCCCGCGCCGCACACCAGTCCAGCACGCAGCGGAACACCCCGTGCCGCGAACCGTCCGAAGCCAGGCGGTGAATGACCCAATAGGGCGCCTCGTGCGGCCACCGCCCCTCCTCTATCACGGCATAAGCCTCCTCGGGCCCGGGCAGGAAGCAAAACGTCCCGACCACGCGGCCCGCACCGTCCGTCACGGCCCACTGCCGCCCCTCGGCCACGTCCTGTTCCACCAGCCCGCGCTCCGGATAACCGTCCGTCCACTGGTTCGGGTTGCCCGAAAGCACCATAGCCCGCCGCGCCGCCGCAAAGACGCGCATCAGTTCGTCCACATCCGCCACCCGCGCCGGGCGCACGGCCAAATCGCATTGTCCGTCCATTGTCGTCTGAAAAAAGTAGCCTGCAAAGAAAACAAAAATTTAGCGGACTAGCAAACCGGCCTCCTCCGACGGACCATCCGCCGCCTTGTTTTCCGGAAACCCAAATAAAAACGCGCAGGCGGGGAAAAGGCTTTCACCGTCTGGACATTATCCTTAAATTTGCCCAAACAATCCTTCATTTTTTCACCTGTAAAATCTTTATCTCATGAAAAAACTTTCCACACGCTACCTCCTCGGCCTGTTCGTGTTCCTCTGCGCCGTAGTGGCCAGTTGCGATGACGGGGACGACGGCTCCACCGACAGCACCACGTCGGTCATCTCCCTAGATATCGAATTCAAGTCCAATGGCTACGACGGCCAAGCTTTCCACTGGAACCAAGACCAGCAGATGAACGTCAGCGTCAGCCTCGACCTGGAGGAATCCGGTCCGAACACCTCCATCACGCGCGTAGAGTACTACTTCGACGGCGTCAGCATCGGCGCGAGCGAAACGTCGCCCTTCACCCTCAGCTACGCCCTGTCCGAAGTGGCCACGGGCAGCCACACCCTGCGCCTGCGCGTGTTCTGGCAAGACGGCGGCACCGCGCGCCAGCCCATAGAGCACACCTATGCCGTCCAGGTGAACGCCCCGGGCACCCCCGGACCGGGCGACACCACCATGAGGACGGACATCAACACCAACGCACCGGACCCCGACCAACCCAACGTATGGCCGCAGGACCAGACGCTGGAGGTCACCGTCTCGGACCATTCCACACCGCCCATGCCCCTCAAGCGCGTGGAGTTCTATTTCGACGGCCAGCTCGTCGGCACGGCCCTCGAGGTCCCCTTCCGCCTGCGCTATCCCCTGGCCGCCACGGCGCCGGGCCAGCACCAGCTCGCCATCCGCTACTACCGCGACTACAACGGCCAGGAGCTGGAAGGACTCCACACGATATCGGTATTCGTAACCGAGCCCGCATCCTGACACCGGAGCATCCCCGGCCCTGCCCACGCACCCGGAGAGGCATCACCACTTCCACTACGCTGCGGATTCTCTGCCAGGAGAGTCCGCAGCGCCTTTTCTCATGCTACGCGACAAGGCACACCCCACCACAAAGCCAAAAAAGCAGACAGAGTACCGGAGTGGTTCTGTCCCTGCCCCATCCCCCGCACCACAAGCCTTAGGCACGTTGCCACGGGCCTAAGCCCCATGCCGACGAGGCCTATCCCCGTAAAAACCAAGGCCCGGCACGACTCACGCGGTCCAAAGGAAAGAGACCGGAGACGGCAGCGGGAGAACGGCCGGCCAGACGGCGGAAAAATCAAATGAGGACAACGGCCGAACGAAACGGCAAAAACATTAAATTTGCATGGTGAAAAGCTCTCACATCTAATTACCCATAAAAATTCCACACATGAAACGAACAATACTCTGTGCCCTGTGCCTGTTGCTGGCCATACCGGGACGCGCCGAGAAGGTATCCTCGCCCTCGGGTACCGTGAACGCAGACTTTGAACTGGCCAGCGGAGGCGTGCCCACCTACTCGGTGACCTACAAGGAACGGCCCGTGGTGAAGCCCAGCCGCCTGGGTTTGGAACTAAAGGGGAAGCCCGACCTGATGGACGGATTCGAACTGGTCAGAACGTCCACGTCAACATTCGACGAGACGTGGCAGCCCGTCTGGGGCGAAGTGAGCAACATCCGCAACCACTATAACGAGCTACTCGTGGAGTTGCGCCAGCCGGAGACGGGCCGCCTCATGAACATCCGTTTCCGCGTCTACGACGACGGTATTGGCCTGCGCTACGAGTTCCCGCAGCAGAAGGGCCTGACCTACTTCACCATCAAGGAGGAGCACACGCAGTTCGCCATGACGGGAGACCACACCGCCTGGTGGATTCCCGGTGACTTGGATACACAGGAGTTCGAATACACGGAGTCGCGCCTGTCCGAGGTGCGCGGACGCTATGCCGAAGCGCTCAAAAGCTACGGTGCGCCGGCGTCTTTCTCGCCCACCGGCGTGCAGACGTCGCTGCAAATGAAGACGGACGACGGTCTCTACATTAACCTGCACGAAGCCGCGCTCGTGGACTACTCGTGCATGCACCTGGTGCTGGACGATAAGAACTTCGTCTTCGAATCGTGGCTCAACCCCGACGCCATCGGCAACAAAGGCTACATGCAGACGCCCTGCCACAGCCCCTGGCGCACGGTGATGGTGAGCGACGACGCACGCGACATTCTGGCCTCAAAACTCATCTTGAACCTGAACGAACCGTGCAAATTGGAAGACACGTCGTGGATTAAACCCGTGAAATACATCGGCGTATGGTGGGAAATGATAGCCGGCAACCGGCCTTGGGCCTACACGTGGGACGTATCGTCCGTGAAGCTGGGGGAAACGGACTATACGAAGGTGAAGCCTAACGGCGTACACCCCGCCAATACAGCCAACGTGAAAAAATACATTGATTTTGCCGCCGCCCACGGCTTCGACCAGGTGCTCGTCGAAGGCTGGGACATCGGCTGGGAGGACTGGTCCGGCAAAATGAAGGACTACGTGTTCGACTTCGTAACCCCCTACCCGGACTTCGACCTGCCGGGACTGAACGCCTATGCCCACGAAAAAGGTGTACGTCTGATGATGCACCACGAGACATCCTCGTCCGTACGCAACTACGAGCGGCACATGAAGGAAGCCTACGAACTGATGAACCGCTACGGCTACAACGCCGTGAAAAGCGGCTACGTGGGCAACATCCTGCCCCGCGGCGAGCACCACTACGGGCAGTGGATGGTGAACCACTACCTCTACGCCGTCAAAGAGGCCGCCAAGCACCACATCATGGTCAACGCCCACGAAGCGGTACGCCCCACCGGCCTGTGCCGCACGTACCCGAACCTCATCGGCAACGAATCCGCACGCGGCACCGAGTACGAAGCCTTCGGCGGCAGCAAGCCCTCACACACCACTGTGCTACCTTTCACGCGACTGCAAGGCGGCCCGATGGACTACACGCCGGGCATTTTTGTCATGGATCTGAACTCTTGGGCACCGAGCAACCACTCGCATGTCAACTCCACACTGGCACGCCAGCTGGCCCTCTACGTCACGATGTACAGCCCGCTGCAGATGGCCGCCGACCTGCCCGAACACTATGAGCGCTACATGGACGCCTTCCAGTTCATCAAGGACGTGGCAGTGGACTGGGACGACAGCCGATATCTTGAAGCCGAGCCGGGACAATACATCACCGCCGCACGCAAGGCCAAGGGGAGCGGCAACTGGTTTGTCGGCTGCACAAGCGGCGAAGCAGGCCACCTCTCCATACTGAAGCTCGACTTCCTTGACCCCGGCAAGACATACATCGCAACCGTCTACGCCGACGCCCCCGACGCACACTATCGGGACAACCCGCAGGCCTACGTCATCAGCAAAGGCACCGTCACGTCCAAGACCACGCTGCGGCTGAAAGCCGCGCCGGGCGGCGGATATGCCATCAGCCTCTTTGAAGTCAAGGACAAAGCCGAAACGAAAGGTCTGAAAAAGCTGAAACTGTAACGCCACGAACCGGCAACGGCACGGGAAGGGCCTCCCGTCCGTTGCCCGCCGGCGTCCGTATCGGAGCCGCCCCGGCGCAGCGGCAGGCAGCCACGGTTCGGCAGCGGGCACGGTGGCTGCGGCCACGTGCCCCTTTCGCCGCTTCCCAGGCCCTGCGGCCCGCCGTCAGAAATCCACTTCAAACAAAGCGCTTAGCTTGACGCCCAGCACCTGGCTGATCTTCCACGCGCTCCGGGCCGTCAGGTTGGTCCGCCCGGCCTCGATGCGCGAAATGTTCGATTTCTCCATATTGCAACGGGCGGCCAATTCCTGTTGCGTCATTTTCCGTTCCTCGCGCAACTCCTTGATGTTGCTTCCGATACGGATAAACAATTGTTGCTCATTCATGCTTTTTTCTTTGTTATCATTTGTGACAACAAAGAAAAAGCATTAACTTTGCGCAATAGTTATCATATATGACAACACCGAGCTACTCCGGTTCGCGTGTAGCCACGACATCGCAGGATCTCGGAAACTTTGTTTCCCGCTATGCGTCAAACACTTAGGAAAAATGAAAAGACACATTATCCTTGCTCTTGCATTCCTGGCAAGCCTTTGCGGCAGCCGGGCCTTTGGCCAACTGGACGGCCTCGTCGCCCCGGGACCGGCGGACCGCCACCCCGTGGCTACGACTGCAGCCACCACCTACATCCGCCTCTACCAGCGCTTCCTCAGCCCGCTCCGCGGCAGCCGCTGCGCCATGTACCCGTCCTGCTCGGCCTACGGCATGGAAGCCTTTCGCCGCAAGCCGTTCGCCGTGGCCATGGCCCTGACGGCCGACCGCATGTTGCGCTGCGGGCACGACGGGCGCTACTACGATCTGACTTACGCTTACGGTTATCCCTCACTCATCGATCTCCTACCCGGCGACACGATGCCGCGCATCCTCGTGGCCGCGCCGCGCATCCCGCCCTTGGCCGTGCGCGGCACCGCCCGCACCGCCCGCGACAGCGTCACCGACTTCGTCCGCCACCTCATCAACCGGAAGGACTACACCGCGGCGCTGCTCGAGGCGGAGCGCATTGCTTACTTCCGCCCGGAACTGAACGACTCGGCCCTATTCCTGCTCCGCATGTTGTGCTACGACGGATTGGACCGCGAGGAGGACGCCTTCGCGGAATACCACGCCGACGGCGGAAGGGTGGCGGGCCGGAGCGACACCTTATTATTACAGATGGCGAAAATGTACCACGAGGTGGGCAACTACGACGCGGCGCTCCGCCTTCTGGGCCAGACGCGCAGCACCACCCCGGAACTGCGCCGCCGCGTAGCGCTCCGCGCCACGGCCGCCGCCTTGCGGGCGGGACGGGAGGAGCTGGCACGCAAATGTCTGGCCGGAGCGGAAGCCCTCCTCACCGCGGATCAGCGCCACGCGAACGAAGGACTGTTCGCGCAACTTGCCCGGCGACGGCCGCGGCGGCCGCTCGTGGCCGGCCTGCTTTCGTCGTTCCCGGCGCCGCCTACCTCTACAACCGCCAGCCGGCCAGCGCACTGGCGGCCTTTGCCGTCAACGCCTTGCTCGGCTATGCCGTCTACACCAGCGTGGACCGACGCAACTACGGCGTGGCCGGCGTGATGGGCATCTTTGCCGTCACGTTCTACGCGGGCAACTTCGTCGGCGCGGTACACGGCGCACAACGCTACAACCGGGAGCGCCTCGACCACTGTGCATCGCAGTTTGAGCGGTCCAATGCCGTCTGGCCCTGAACCGCCGCGCCGCAGCAGTCCGGCCATTCCTCACGGACGTTTCATTCCTAAAACTTCACCGATATGTTTACTATCAAATCTTATCTTTACCGACAAAAGGCCCTGGCCGCACTGGCCCTGGCCACCCTTCTGCCCGCGGCCGTACAGGCCGAAGACGTCGTGCTGAAAGCCGGCACCGCCGTGCCCATGCAACTGACTTCCACTGTCACGGGAAAGACCGCCACCGTGGGCGAACTCGTGGACTTCCGCGTGACGCAGGACGTCAAGGTCGATGGCCACGTAGTCATCCCCGCCGGCACCATCGCCAAGGCGCAAGTGGTCCGCGCGCAGAAAAACGGCGTGCTGGGCCGTGAAGGCGAAATCCAGGTAAACGTGAACAGCGTCGCGGCGATCGACGGGACGCAGGTGGTCCTCTCCGGCGGCACGCTGGCAGCCGAGGGACGCAACAAGCTGGTCGTCTCCTGGCTGCTCTGCTTCCTGCTGAAAGGCGGCCAGGGCGAACTGGCGGCCGGCATGCAGTGCAACCCAATAGTGGCCGGCAACGTGACCGTCAGCGTGGACTGAACGGGGCCGTTTGCCGCGCCTACGCGCCTTAGTCCCGTCCGAACGGGGCTTATTCCCGTCCGGACGGGGATAGGCCCCGTTTCCATTGCCCTCCTGCCGGTACCGGCCGCGCGGGATGGCAGAAGAAGACAGCCGCAGGCCGAGGCAGAGGGAACAATTCGCAAAATAATCCGCACCGGTCTTTTTTCTGTTTATCAAAATTCCATATCTTTGCCATGTATTCACTTCATATTTTCCATAGTATGACAAAAAACATCTTTACCCTCCTGCTCTTTTTCCTCCCGCTCCTGCTAGGCGCGGAAAGCGTGCGGCCCGACAGCGATGCGGACTACCATCTGGACATGGGTTTCCGGACCAACAGCCGCGATGCCCAAAACCCGTTCGTCTGGTACCAAGGCGATGTGATGACCATCAAGGCGGCCAAGAAAGAGGCCACCTCCTCAAAAGAGGCACAGGTGATGTACGTGGAATACTACGTGGACGGCAAGAAAATAGGCAAAAGCACGGAAGCCCCGTACCAGCTGGACTACCGCCTGGACGGCATCAGCGCCGGAACGCACAAGTTGCTGACCAAAGTTTACTGGAAAGCCAAGCGCCACCGCTTCGTCTCGGACTTCAACTGGACCCTCACCGTCCGGCAGGCCGCCGACTGACAGCCGGCTACGGTTGCGGCAGCCGCCGTTTCGCCCATGGCCGGCCGCGTGGCGGCCGGTGTGTACTGCTGCCTCGACCGGCCGCCACGACCGGGACTCAAAAAAATAAGAATATTTCCAGATTCTTTAATTTTATCAACATTTAACAATGGAGTAAAAATCTTTCCCGTTTCATTTTTTAACTTTGCCAACAATAACGAATGTCTTTCTTATTCCTATATCTATCACCTAAAACACAAACGTATGAAAAAATTTTACCTGAGCCGCTTTTTCGCCCTGATGGGCGTGATGCTTTTCGCAGCATTTACGCTGGCCTCCTGCGAAGAGGACGAGGAGAAGCACTACACCATCAACTTCAGCGTCAACTACTCGGGCGGAAACGGATTTAATTTCACAAACGAGCAAACCCTGCAGCTCGGCGTGACGCTCAACAGCGGGGAATCGTCCGAAGGCATCGTCATAGAAAACGTGGAATACTACATCGACAACACCTACATAGGCAGCTCGAGTATATCGCCCTTCACTATGCGCTACCCGTGCACCGACCTGAGCATTGGCACCCACGTGCTGCGCGTAAACTTGACCTGGACGGTAGAAGGCTTCCGCTTCACATCGGAGAAGGAGAGCCAATTCTACATAGTCGAGGCCGGACAGGGCACCACGACCACCGGCACGGCCGTGACCTTCTCCGCCGCGGAATAACAATCCAGGCACCGACGGCAACGCTCAAGGACAAGGGCGGGATTCTTCATGCAGCGCACGATGAATCCCGCCATGCTTGTAATCATCGGCCCGTCCGGGCCCGTTATATATGAAAAAACCGGGAAATATGAAGTAAAAGCCGTCATATACCGGGCCGAGAATGACAACGGCCCGCTGATACACGGCGCGCTCACCTGTCCCATTTATATTCAATAAAGAAAAATGAAAAGAATCCTGCTTCTGCTTTTCATCCTGCTGTCTGGGATGAACGTACAAGGCCAGGCCGCAGCCATGCCGACCGACAAAGAGCCGGTTTTCACCGTGAATTTTTCATTTAAGGGAGGAAACTGGACCACCGTCACGGGCGGCAATGGCAAAGCCGAAAAAAGAATTGCCCTCAAGTCTGGGGACACGTTCCAATTATGGTTTCCCGCCGACGCCGTACAAGCGCCCGCGAAGGCCCGCATCCACTGGGTAGACTACTACATATCGGACAAACTTGTCGGCACCAGCAAGGAAGCCCCCTTCACGCTCCGCCACGCGCCCAAAGACCAGACGGCCGGGGCCAAGACGCTTACGTGTAAAATATATTGGACCGAGGCACCGGACCTCTCCACCGTCCGGCTCTTCATCCTCGAGATACCCCTCATGCTGACGCGATAAACGACAGCAAGAAGCCCGCACGGACAGATTCCGGAGAACGCGCCCGCCTGCCGGGCGGACATTTCCGGACACTTCCCGCAAAAAAACGCCGGGCCACTTGGATATGATGAAACCATACCCTACATTTGCTTATCCAACAGACACACGCCATGACAAAAAACATTTTCATCTGGATAGCATTTCTGTGCCTTTTCCTGCCGCTGAAAGCGGACGACACCGGCCGGCAACCTGTGCCGGACGTACAGGTCAGGATTTCGGAGGACAAGACTTTGGTATATGAAGTATCGTATCTGGGGCAGCCCGTAATCCGTGAGTCCGCCTTGGGGCTTTGCGTAGACAACCGCCACTTGGGACGGGACGTGAAGAGCCTGCAAAGCGAGCAACTCGCCGAGGGCCATACGATGTACACCGTGACCGGCGAAATTGCGGGAACATTCCGCATGGAGCTCAGGCAGTTCAAGGACGGCATAGCCCTCAGATACCACATCCCGGCCCAAGGTCCGATCTGCATCTATGGCGAGGAGACTTCATACACATTTCCCTCCGGCACAGAGGTATGGTACGCCAGCGGTCCGTTCCAGTACGGCTGGCTCCAGGAATACCAGAACCGGGCGACGGACGACATCACGGGAGAACTGCTCGCGCCTCCGGCCACGTTCCAGCTTCCCGGCGGGCTCTACGCAGCAGTGACAGAGGCCAACCTGTTTCATTACCACGGCGCCGTACTGTTCGGGAAAAGCCCCAACACGGTCCAATTCGGATACGTGGAAAACAAAGGCCACCTGGAATCAGGACAACAGACCGGAATGCCGGGAAAATATATCCACGACGCCGTGCGCAACGTGCCATGGGTAACTACGCCGCGGCCGGGCAACAGCGAGGTGACAACCCCTTGGCGCGTATTGATGCTGGGGGCAGACTTGAACGCGCTGGTGAACAACGGCATCATCGCCGCCGTATCGGACAAGCCAGACAAAGCCCTGTTTCCCCAAGGAGCCGAAACGGAATGGATCAAACCAGGCAGGGCCGTATTCACCTGGCTGACCGAAGGCGGCACGGAACGGCTGAGCGTGGCCAATCACAAGAAATACGTGGACGGCTGCGCAGAGCTGGGCATTGAGACCGTAGTCGTGGACGACGGATGGGAACTGTGGCCCGAAAGGGAAAAGGATGCGAACGGACGCTCAAAGTGGGACATGCTGAAAGAACTGACGGACTATGCCAAAGCTAAAGGCGTGAATATATGGGTGTGGCGTCCGTCGTCGCCCCGTGCGGGCAACAAGACAGACATTGGCCTGCTGGACCCGGACGAACGGAAGAGCTTCATGCGGAAATGCGCGGAGATCGGCGTAAAAGGGTTGAAAATAGACTTCTTCTGCACGGAAAACCAGTTTACCGTAGACTTGATGGAAGCCATTCTGAAGGACGCGGCGCAGGAAAAACTGATGGTGATTTTCCACGGCGTGAACAAGCCGACGGGCGACAGCTACACTTACCCGAACCTGCTGGCCAAAGAAGCCGTCCGCGGCCTGGAATGCGTAGGCGGAGAAAACAGCTGGGCTCCAGGCCCGCCCTGGCCTTACCACAACACGGTGCTGCCGTTCACGCGCTGGCTGGCCGGTCCCGGAGACTACACACCGCTGAACTTCCGGGCATTCTGCCCGGAGTCGGTCACTTTTACCCACCAGCTGGCCACAATCTACATGTTCACCTCGCCTATGCTGATTTTTGCCGCCGACATGGAAGACATGCTGTCGTGCCCGGGGCGGAAATTCATTGAAGAAGTGCCTGTGGAATGGGACGAAACCCGCGTACTGCCCGGAAGCGAAATCGGCAAACTGGCCGCAGTGGCACGGCGCCATGGCGACACATGGTACGTCAGCGTGCTGAACGGCGAGACAGAGAAAGACTTCACCTGTACGCTGGACTTCCTGCCCAAAGGCAAATATCTGGTAGAGATGGCTTACGACCAGCCGGGAGACCGGAAACAAATCCACGTGAAAGAGTTGAAAGTCCGCTCCGGACAAGAATTGAAGCAATCGCTCATGCCCGGTGGCGGATGGCTGATGAAGATAAGCAAACGCTAAACGCGGGAATATCCGGCCCCGGCGACGGCAGCAAACTGCCCGACAAGAAAAAAACACCATAAAAAGAGAAAAAAATTTGGATTTTGGGCAAGAAGTTTATACCTTTGCAAACGGTAAGAGTGAGGGGCTTCGGAAAGTTCCTCACTTATTTTTAGGACTCAACGACGTGACATGATTGACAAGAACGTAGTGAAGAATTTAGTGGACCAATGGCTCGCCGGCAAGGATTATTTCCTGACAGACCTGACCATCTCTCCAGACGACCGCATCGTAGTGGAAATAGACCACAAGGAAGGCGTGTGGATAGAAGACTGCGTAGACCTGAGCCGCTTCATTGAAGACCACCTGAACCGCGAAGAAGAAGACTTCGAGCTGGAAGTGGGCAGCGCCGGCATAGGACAGCCCTTCAAAGTCCACCGGCAATACGAAATCCACGAAGGAGACCGCATAGAAGTGCTCACCCGCGACGGACGGAAACTCACAGGCATACTCAGCAACGTAACTCCTGACACGTTCACTCTGACCGTCACGGAAAAAGTAAGAGAGGAAGGAGCCAAACGGCCTAAGCTCGTAGACCGCGACCTTACCCTCAGCTTCGACGACGTGAAGTCCGCAAAATATATCATCGATTTCAAATAACGCAAAACGGGCCGCCGGGCACAAAGAGCATCCGGCGGCCCGTCAGTCCATAAGCATACCCCACACATGGCAAAGAAAAAGACAGAAACCGCAAGCCTCATCGACACTTTCACAGAGTTCAAGGAAACGAAGAACATTGACCGCACCACAATGGTCGGCGTGCTGGAAGAAAGTTTCCGCAGCGTCATCGCCAAAATTTTCGGTTCGGACGAGAACTTCGACGTCATTGTCAATCCGGACAAAGGCGACTTCGAAATATACCGCAACCGCGAAGTCGTGGCCGACGGCGAAGTGACCGACCCCAACAAGCAAATGTCGCTTTCGGACGCCCAGGAAATTGACCCTGACTATGAAGTGGGAGAAGAAGTGAGCGAAACCATCGACTTCGCCAAATTCGGACGCCGGGCCATCCTGACGCTGCGCCAGACACTGGCCAGCAAAATCCTGGAACTGGAGCACGACTCGCTCTACAACAAATACAAGGACCGGGTAGGTGAAATCATAGCCGCAGAAGTTTACCAGACATGGAAAAACGAAACGCTGCTCATGGACGACGAACACAACGAACTGCTCCTGCCCAAATCGCAGCAGATACCGCGCGACTTCTTCCACAAAGGCGACACCGTGCGCGCTGTCATCGACCGCGTAGACAACACGAACGGGAATCCGAAGATTTACTTGAGCCGCACCTCGCCCGAATTTCTGCGCCGGCTGCTCGAAATGGAAATCCCGGAAATCAACGACGGACTCATCACCCTGCGCCGCGTAGCCCGCATCCCAGGCGAAAGGGCCAAGATAGCCGTAGAAAGTTACGACGACCGCATCGACCCGGTAGGTGCCTGCGTCGGTGTCAAGGGTAGCCGAATCCACGGCATCGTGCGGGAACTCAATAACGAAAACATTGACGTCATCAACTACACGTCGAACACGAAACTGTTTATCCAACGCTCACTGAGCCCGGCCGAAATCTCCAGCATTTCGCTCAATGAGAAAGAACGCAAGGCTGAAGTCTACTTACAGCCCGACCAAGTATCGCTCGCCATCGGCAAAGGCGGTATAAACATCAAGCTGGCCTCCATGCTGACAGAATACACCATCGACGTATTCCGCGAAGTAGACGGTGGAGAAGAAACAGAAGACATTTACTTAGACGAATTTGCCGACGAAATAGATCAATGGGTCATCGACGCCATCAAGAGCCTCGGCCTCAACACTGCCAAGGAAGTACTCAACGCCCCTCGCGACATGCTCATCGAAAAAGCGGACTTAGAGGAGAACACCGTCGACGATGTACTGCGCATCCTCCGTTCCGAATTTGAGGACGAGGGAAATAATAGTGAAAGTTAATCACCACAGCAGCCACGCCGCCTGCTGCGGTAGCTGCACCGAAACTTTTCACCCGTCCAATTTTCAATCACAAGAGCATGAGTATCAGATTAAATAAAGTTATTAAAGAATTCAACGTCGGACTGCAGACTGTCGTAGATTTTCTCTCCAAAAAAGGGTATCAGCTCAACGCTTCGCCCAGCGAGAAAATTACAGACGAGCAGTACGAACTGCTGCGCAAGGAATTCGGCGCAGACAAAAATCTCCGTACGGAAGCCGAAAAAATGATTCAAAGCCGACAAAAGGAGAAGAGCAAAGACAAGGCGCAACGGGAGAAAGTTGTCTCGCAAGACATCCCTACCGTCATTCCTGAAGACATGCGCCCGCAACTTAAAGTCAAAGGGACCATCGACCTCAATCCCAAGCCCCAGCCCCAACAGCCGGAAGCCCAGCCCGTGGAGGAACCGGCCACCATTTCCCAGCCGCAGCCCGCGGCACAAGTGCAGGAAGTTCAAGAAGAGCCGGAACCGCAGCCTGTCGCAGAAACGGCTGAGCCAGAAACAGGAAATGCAGTCCCTGAGCCAATAAGCGAAGACGGACAGAACAACGGACAGAAAAAAGCGAAGCAGAAACTCTCCGTAGAAGAGCGGGCAAAGGCCATAGGCGAAGAAAGCAACGGCATTTTCAAGCTCCATACGCAAACAGAAATCACGGCCCCGAAAGTATTGGGCACCATCGACCTCTCCAGCCTGAACCAGACGACCAGGCCCAAAAAGAAAACGAAAGAAGAGCGCCGTAAGGAAAGAGAGGAGAAAAACCGCCAGCAGCCATCGGCACAAAATGGCGAAAAGAAAAAGCGTAACCGTATCGGCAAAGAACGCGTCGACGTGAACGCTGCCGTCAACCAGCAAAACAACGGCCAACGCAACCGGCAGACCGGGGGAAACCAGCAAGCCGGCAGCCAGCAGGGAAGCGGGAAACGGTCGAAAGAACGCAACCGCAAGGCACAGGTACAGACCGCCATCAAGCCCGAAATCTCGGACGAAGAGGTAGCCAAGCAGGTGAAGGAAACCTTGGCCCGCCTCACAAACAAGCAGAAAGGTTCGAAGGGAGCCAAGTACCGCAAGGAGAAGCGCGAAATGATACGCGCCCACCAGGAGGAAGAAAGGCTCGAAGCCAATGCCGAAAGCAAAACACTGAAACTCACGGAATTCGTCACTGCCAACGAGTTGGCCACCATGATGGATATCCCCGTGACCAAAGTCATCTCCACGTGTATGAGCATCGGCATGATGGTGTCCATCAACCAGCGCCTCGATGCCGAGACCATCGACCTCGTTGCCGACGAGTTCGGTTTTAAGACCGAATTCATCAGCGCCGACGTCCAGGAAGCCATCGCAGAGGAGCCCGACAACGAAGAAGACCTCGAGCCCCGCGCGCCGATTGTCACGGTCATGGGCCATGTGGACCACGGCAAGACATCGTTGCTCGACTACATCCGCAAGTCGAACGTCATTGCAGGCGAGGCCGGCGGCATCACGCAACACATCGGCGCCTACAACGTAACGCTTGAAAACGGACGGCACATCACCTTCCTCGACACACCGGGACACGAAGCATTCACGGCCATGCGTGCCCGAGGCGCACAGGTAACGGACATTGCCATCATCATCATCGCCGCAGACGACGACATCATGCCCCAGACCAAAGAGGCCATCAATCATGCCGTTGCCGCGAACGTGCCCATCGTTTTTGCCATCAACAAGATAGACAAGCCCGGCGCCAACCCGGACAAGATCAAGGAAGGCCTGGCCAACATGAACTTCCTCGTCGAGGAATGGGGCGGAAAATACCAGAGCCAGGATATCTCCGCAAAGAAAGGCATCGGTGTGCCCGACCTGCTGGAGAAAGTCCTGCTGGAAGCCGACATGCTCGAGCTCAAAGCCAACCCCCACCGCAAAGCCACCGGCACCATCATCGAGTCCACGCTCGACAAAGGCCGCGGCTACGTAGCCACAGTCCTGGTCTCCAACGGTACGCTCCGTCAGGGCGACATCGTTCTTGCCGGCACCAACTTCGGCCGCATCAAAGCGCTTTTCAACGAACGTAACCAGCGCGTGCAGGAAGTAGGACCGTCCATGGCCGCTACGATTCTGGGGCTCAACGGTGCCCCGCAGGCAGGCGACCAATTCCACGTCATGGAGACGGAACAGGAAGCACGCGAAATCGCGAACAAGCGCGAACAGCTGCAACGCGAGCAGGACCTCCGCACCCACAAGATGCTGACGCTGGACGAAGTGGGCCGCCGCATCAAGCTCGGCTCCTTCAAAGAGCTCAACATCATTGTCAAAGGCGACGTGGACGGTTCCGTCGAAGCCTTGAGCGACTCGTTCATCAAGCTCTCCACGGAAACCATTGCCGTCAACGTCATCCACAAGGGCGTAGGCCAGATTTCCGAAAACGACGTGACGCTGGCAGCCGCCTCGCAAGCCGTCATCGTCGGTTTCCAGGTGCGCCCCAGCCAGTCGGCGCGCAAGCTCGCCGAGCGTGAAGGCGTCGACATCCGCCTCTATTCCATCATCTACGACGCCATCGAGGAAGTCAAGGAAGCCATGGAAGGCATGCTCGAACCGGTGCTCAAGGAAGAAATCACCGCCACGCTCGAAGTGCGCCAGGTCTACCACATTTCCAAGGTGGGCTACGTGGCGGGCGCATACGTTTCCGACGGCAAAGTCAAGCGCACGGACAAAGCACGGCTCATCCGCGACGGCATTGTCATCTTCACGGGCGAAATCAATGCCCTCAAGCGCTTCAAGGACGACGTGAAGGAAGTCAACACCAACTTCGAGTGCGGTATCAGCCTCACCAACTGCAACGACATCAAGGAGGGCGACATCATCGAAACCTTCCAGGAGGTGGCCGTCAAGCAGAAACTGTAATCCCCACACGCGGGGAAAGGTCCAGCCATAAACGCGCGGCCACACCGGACGGTTCCCGCCGCCGGCGGAGGCCGCGCAATGGTATCCCACCCTTTGCGCCCCGCAACCGGGAGCGGCCGCGCCGTTCCCACACCCAAACATCATCCAACCCATGTATCTCGACATTTTTCTTATCCTTATCCTCCTTTGGGCCATCTTCAACGGATGGCGCAACGGCTTTCTCAAAGAAGCCTTCAACACGCTCGGCGTCATCGGCGGACTGCTCATCGCCCTCGTCGCCTACGGTACACTCGGCAAATACCTGCTCGTCGACGGCACGCAGAGCAACCAGGTGCTCAGCATCATTGCCTTCCTGCTGCTCTGCATTGTCATCCCCATCGTGGGCGGCTTCATCGTCAACCAGCTGACACGGGCCATCAAGGGTATGGCCATCGGACTGCCCAACAGCCTGCTGGGCAGCCTCTTCGGCGTAGCCAAGTTCACCCTTCTCCTTAGCTTTGCCTTCAACACTATGGAGGCGCTGCGCATCATGAACCCGGAGCGCACCGCCCAGTCCGTACTCTACCGCCCGCTCTGCAGCATCCTGCCTTTCCTCGGGGACGAGGCCGCCGGCTACTACGGGAAAAAGGAGAAAGCCGGCCAGACGGAAGGCGACACTGTCTATATCCACTTTGACCGCGACCGCGCGGTGCAGGACTCCACAGCCCGCTGACGCCCACGCCGCCCAGCAGGGCCGGACGTCCGTGAAGCAACCTCAACCAACTACGCCATGCCCGACGAAACAAAAAACCAACTGGTCCGAGAAGTCGCCGCGAAAAAATACGAGTTCGGCTTCACCACCGACGTGCAGACCGAAATCATCGAACGCGGCCTCAACGAAGACGTCATACGACTCATTTCCAAGAAGAAAGAAGAGCCCGAGTGGCTGCTCGACTTCCGCCTGAAAGCCTACCGCTACTGGCTCACCCTCGAGCAGCCTTCCTGGGGGCACGTACACCTGCCGCCCATCGACTACCAAGGCATCTCCTACTACGCCGACCCCACCCGCAAGCCCGACGGTGAGGGCAAGAAGGAGATAGACCCCGAACTGATGAAAACGTTCGACAAGCTCGGCATCCCGCTCGAGGAGCGAATGGCCCTGGCCGGCGTCGCCGTCGACGCCGTCATGGACTCCGTGTCCGTGAAGACCACCTTCAAGGAAAAGCTCCAGGAGAAAGGCGTCATCTTCAGTTCCATCAGCGAGGCAGTCCGTGAGAACCCGGAACTTGTCCGCAAATATCTCGGCACTGTCGTACCCTACCGCGACAATTACTTTGCGGCGCTCAACAGCGCCGTATTCTCCGACGGCTCCTTCGTCTACATCCCCAAAGGCGTGCGCTGCCCCATGGAGCTGTCCACCTATTTCCGCATCAACGCGCGCAACACCGGCCAGTTCGAGCGCACGCTCATCGTCTGCGACGACGGCGGCTACGTCTCCTACCTCGAAGGCTGCACCGCCCCCATGCGCGACGAAAACCAGCTCCACGCGGCCATTGTCGAGATTGTCGTCAAGGAGAACGCCGAGGTGAAATACTCCACCGTGCAAAACTGGTATCCCGGCGACGCCGAGGGGCGCGGCGGCGTCTACAACCTCGTCACCAAGCGCGGGCAACTGCGCGGGCGCAACTCCAAGCTGTCGTGGACGCAGGTCGAGACGGGAAGCGCCATCACGTGGAAATATCCTTCCTGCGTCCTTATGGGCGACAACTCGCAGGCCGAGTTCTACAGCGTCGCCGTCACGAACCACCACCAGGAGGCCGATACCGGCACGAAGATGATCCATGTCGGGCGGAACACGCGCTCCACCATTATCTCCAAAGGCATTTCGGCCGGAAAGAGCCAGAACTCCTACCGCGGGCTGGTCAAGGTGGGAAGCAAGGCCGACGGCGCGCGCAACTACTCCTCGTGCGACTCCCTCCTGCTGGGCAGTTCCTGCGGGGCGCACACTTTCCCCTACATCGACGTGAACAACCCCGACGCCGTCGTGGAGCACGAGGCCACCACGTCGAAAATCTCCGAAGACCAGCTCTTCTACTGCAACCAGCGCGGCATCCCCACCGAGACGGCCGTAGACCTCATCGTCAACGGCTATGCCAAGGACGTCATCAACAAGCTCCCCATGGAGTTTGCCGTCGAAGCGCAGAAGCTGCTCAGCGTCTCGCTCGAAGGCAGCGTGGGCTAAGGCCTCCGGGCCGCCGCCCTGCCGCAGCATCCCCACAGCCCTGCCGGCCACCGCGCCGGCGGGGCTTTTTCCGTCTCCACGGCGGCACGCGCCGCAGCCGGCGCGCGGCTGTCCGTCCACGGGCCTTAGCCTTGAAAAAACGGGCCTAAGCCCAAGAGAAACGGGCCTAAGCCCCGCGGCACAAAAGCCTCGTGCCGCACCCGTTTGGCCGGTACGGCAAAAAGGAGTATCTTTGCTTCCCGGCCCGCGGCCACAACCGGCCCGGACACCACATTCCCCAGAAACAGACGCACATGAAAGAATTCATACAATCCGAAGCCAAAACTGAAACCGCCGTCCTCGTCGCCCTCATCACCAAGACCCAGGACGAGCGGAAAACGAAGGAATACCTCGACGAACTGGAGTTTCTCGCCGAAACGGCAGGCGCCGTCACCGTGAAACGCTTCACGCAGCGCGCCGAAGGGCCCAACAGCGTCACCTACGTAGGCCGCGGAAAGCTGGAGGAAATACGCCAGTACATCGCCGCGGAGGAAGAGGCCGAGCGCGAAGTGGGCATGGTCATCTTCGACGACGAGCTCTCAGCCAAACAGCTGCGCAACATCGAGAAAGCCTTGCAGGTGAAAATCCTGGACCGCACGAGCCTCATCCTCGACATCTTCGCCATGCGCGCACAGACGGCCAACGCCAAGACACAGGTGGAGCTGGCGCAATACCGCTACATGCTGCCCCGCCTGCAGCGCCTGTGGAGCCACCTGGAGCGCCAGGGCGGCGGCTCGGGCTCGGGCGGCGGAAAAGGCTCGGTGGGCCTGCGCGGACCCGGCGAGACGCAGCTCGAGATGGACCGGCGCATCATCCTGAACCGCATGGCCCTGCTCAAGCAACGGCTCGCGGACATAGAGCGCCAGAAGAACACCCAGCGGAAAAACCGCGGGCGGCTCATACGCGTAGCCCTCGTGGGCTACACCAACGTGGGAAAATCCACCCTCATTAACCTGCTGGCCAAGAGCGACGTTTTCGCCGAAAACAAGCTGTTCGCCACGCTCGACACGACCGTGCGCAAGGTCATCATCGCCAACTTGCCCTTCCTCCTGGCCGACACGGTAGGCTTCATCCGCAAGTTGCCCACCGACCTGGTCGAATCGTTCAAGAGTACGCTCGACGAGGTGCGCGAGGCCGACCTTCTGGTACACGTCGTGGACGTATCGCACCCGGACTTCTCGGAGCAGGTCGAGGTGGTGAACCAGACGCTCCTCGAACTGGGCTGCGCCGAAAAGCCGCAACTGCTCGTCTTCAACAAGATGGATGCCTACCAGTGGAAAGAAAAAGAAGCGGACGACCTCACGCCCGCCACGGAGGAGAACGTCTCGCTCGAGCAGCTGATGAACACCTGGATGGCGCGCTGCGGCGAAGACTGCATCTTCATCTCGGCCCGCGAACGCATCAACGTGGACGGCCTGAAGCAGTTGCTCTACAAGCGCGTGCGCGAGCTTCACGTACAGAAATACCCGTACAACGACTTCCTCTTCGACCAATACGACGAAGAGGGGAACGTGGAATAAAGCCTCCACGCCCGCATACGCTTGGCGCCGCAACAGCCTCGGACTGTTGCGGCGCCAAACGTATGGAAATGAGGCTGCCGCCCCGTAGCCGGCGGGCCGGGCGGACACAACCCGCGTCCCGCACAAGACACGGGCGGCGACAACGGAAGCATATTTGCAGGGAACGCATAGCGGAAACCGGCGGCAAGCTACATGTAAGGTTGCAGGAATAGGGCGACACGCCGGGCATAAGCCTGCGGATGGTCGTGGTAGGACATGGCGTGGGCCGAGCCGGGGACAACCCACAGGGCCTTCGGGGCCGGCTTGGCGGCGTAAAGCTCGTAGACCATAGCCGTAGGCACATAGTCGTCCGCGCCGCCGTGTATGAACAGCATGGGTAGCGTGCAGGCACGCACGCCCTCAAGGGCGGACGCCTCGCGGAAGTCCCATCCGTAGCGGACGCCGCAAAGCCACGAGGCCGTATAAAGCAAGGGAAACGGGGGCAGGCCGAACCGGCCGCGAAGCTCCTTGCGGAACTGCGCCCAAACGGACGTGTAGCCGCAATCCTCGACGAAGGCGCGGAGGCGGGAAGGCAGGCTGTCCGTGCCGGCAAGCATCATGGCCGTGGCGGCTCCCATCGAAACGCCGTGGACCACGACCGTGGCGCTGTCGCCGAAAAGGGCAGGCACGGCGTCCAGCCAGCGGCGCACGTCGAGGCGGTCCAGCCAGCCCATCTGTATGTGTGTGCCGCCGCTCTGCCCGGCGTAGCGCAAGTCGGGCAGAAGGATGTTGTAGCCCAAGTCGCGCCCGTACATGCGGCCTAAGGGCATCATGCGCACGGCGTTGTCCGTATAGCCGTGGACCAGCAGGGCGGTGCGGCGCGTGGGGCGGGCAGCCCGGACATAGTAGGCATGGAGCAGCGTGCCGTCGGGGGCGGCCAGCACCGTATCGCGCAAGGCGGAGACGCGGAGCAGGCTGTCGCGCCAGGCCAGC
The DNA here is from genome assembly GCA_902464615.1 of uncultured Prevotella sp. Classification (GTDB taxonomy): domain Bacteria; phylum Bacteroidota; class Bacteroidia; order Bacteroidales; family Bacteroidaceae; genus Alloprevotella. The sequence goes on from CABQKA010000008.1 coordinate 43,892, forward strand.
AGGCCGGGAAACATTTCGTCCGACTCGTGCCAGGCGCGCTCCACGTCGTGCCCGCGCGCCCCGGGGCACAAGGCATAATCGAGCATATACCACGAAGCGCCGAAGAGCAGCAGGAGCACGGCAGCCACGGCCACGGCGCTTGCCCGAAAGATTTTTTTCCGTTTCATCTGGCATTTGTCAAGTTGCGTGGTAAAGTTATTCATTTCTACGCAAAGCGGCGCGGCGCCAGGTAAAAAAAGAGACCGCGCCTCTGGAAAAGGGAATAAAAAAGCCCCGCGGCGGTCCTTCCGGAAACCGCGCGGGGCTTTTGCTTTATAGGGACGGGGAGCTATCCCCGGTTCCGTCTGCCTTAAAGGCTCCAGTCTTCCTTCGTCTTACGGACGTAGGAAGCGTAGCGGCGCTTGGCGGCCTCTTCCGTCTTGTCGAAGAGTTCCTGCGCCTCGTCGGGCACGGCCTTCTTCAAAGAGAGGAAGCGCACCTCGCCGTTGAGGAATTCCTGGAATTTGCTCCAGTCCGGTTCCTTCGAGTCGAGGGTGAAGGGGTTCTTGCCTTCGGCCTCGAGCGCCGGGTTGAAGCGCCAGAGTTGCCAGTAACCGCATTCTACGGCACGGCGCTCCTCTTCCTGGCTGCGGCCCATGCCACCCTTAATCTTCAGTCCGTGGTTGATGCAAGGCGCGTAGGCGATGATGAGCGAAGGACCGTGGTAAGCCTCTGCCTCGCGGATGGCCTTGAGGCACTGGGCCTGGTCAGCCCCCATAGCCACTTGGGCCACATAAATATAGCCGTAGGTGGTCTGCATGAGGCCGAGGTCTTTCTTCGTAACCCGCTTTCCGGAAGCGGCGAACTGGGCGATGGCGCCTACGGGAGTGGCCTTCGAAGCCTGACCGCCGGTGTTGGAGTAAACTTCCGTGTCGAGCACGAGGATATTCACATCTTCGCCGCTGGCCAGCACGTGGTCCAGACCGCCGTAGCCGATGTCGTAGGAAGCACCGTCGCCGCCGATAATCCACTGGCTGCGCTTCGTGAGGTAGTGGGACAGGCCTGTGAGCTCCTTGCAAACGGGGCAGCCTTTCTCTGCACCGGCCGCAATCAGCGGTTCGAGCTTCTCGGCAGCGGCGCGGCTGGCGTCGGCGTCGTCCTTGCCGTCAATCCACTGCTGGGCGGCTTCCTTGAAGTCGGCAGGCACGTGTTCGTCGGCCATGCTCTGTTCAAGGAGTTTCTGGATGCGGGCACGCATTTTCTTATTGGCCATGACCATACCTAAGCCGAACTCGCAGAAGTCCTCGAACAGGGAGTTGGCCCATGCGGGACCCTGTCCCTTGGCATTGGTCGTATAAGGCGTGGAAGGAATGGAGCCGGAATAGATGGAGGAGCAACCGGTGGCGTTGGCAATCATCTGACGGTCGCCGAAGAGCTGGCTGACGAGTTTCACGTAAGGCGTTTCGCCGCAACCGGAGCAAGCTCCTGAGAATTCGAAGAGCGGAGTGGCGAACTGGGAGTTCTTCGGATTGAGCTTGACGTCTACAAGGTGCTGCTTGCTGGTCACGTTCTTCACGCAGTAGTCCCAATTCTCCTGCTCGGCGAGCTGGCCTTCGAGGGGTACCATCGTGAGGGCCTTGTTGCCACGCAGACCCGGGCAGACGTCGGCACAGTTGCCGCAGCCAAGGCAGTCGAGCACATCGACCTGCTGGCGGAAGTGCATGCCCTTCATGGCGGCCGGCGCTTTCATTTCGAGCGTTGCGCCCTTGAAGCCCTGAAGCTCCTCATCGTTCAGTACGAACGGACGGATGGCAGCGTGAGGACAGACGAAAGCACACTTGTTGCACTGAATACAGTTGGCCGAATCCCAGACCGGAACGAAAGCGGCCACGCCGCGCTTTTCATAAGCGGCCGTCCCTTGCTGCCACGTGCCGTCGACAGAGGGCTTGTAGGCGCTGACGGGAAGCAAGTCGCCGTTCTGTGCGTTGATGGGCCGTACCAGCTCGGAGATGTACGCCGGTTCGTCGCGCACGACGGCTTCATCCTCAGGCAGGTTCGCCCAAGCCGGGTCGACAGTCAGCTGCTGGTATTCGCCGCCGCGGTCCACCGCCTGGTAGTTCTTGTCGACAACGTCCTGCCCCTTCTTTCCATAGGACTTGACGATGAACTTCTTCATCTGCTCGACGGCAAGGTCTACGGGAATAACTTCCGTGATACGGAAGAATGCGGACTGCAGAATCGTATTGGTGCGGTTGCCAAGGCCTATTTCCTGTGCAATCTTCGTTGCGTTGATATAATATACGGTAATGTTGTGCTCGGCGAAATAGCGTTTCACGTTGTTGGGCAAGTTCTTGGCCAGCTCCTCACCTTCCCAGATAGTATTAAGCAGGAAGGTGCCGTTATCGCGTAAGCCACGCAACACATCGTACATATGCAGGTAAGCCTGCACGTGGCAAGCCACGAAGTTAGGCGTCTTAATCTGGTACGTGGAACGGATGGGGTGGTTGCCGAAACGGAGGTGCGAGCAAGTGAAGCCGCCGGACTTCTTCGAGTCATAGCTGAAGTAGGCCTGGCAATACTTGTCCGTGTTGTCGCCGATTATCTTGACGGAGTTTTTGTTGGCGCCCACAGTTCCGTCGGCACCGAGGCCGTAGAATTTGGCTTCGAAGATTCCCTCGCCGCCCAGAGCCATTTCCTTTTCCAGGGGGAGCGATGTGAACGTCACGTCGTCCACGATGCCCAGCGTGAAGTGGTCTTTCGGTTCGGGCAGGGCCAGGTTGTCATAGACGGAGATAATCATTGTCGGAGTCGTATCGCACGAGCCGAGACCATAGCGGCCGCCGACGATGAGCGGGTGCTCCGTCTCGTTGTAGTAGGCCTCCTTGACATCAAGGTAGAGCGGTTCGCCCACTGCGCCCGGTTCTTTCGTGCGGTCGAGTACGGCGATGCGCTTGCAGCTCTTGGGCACGGCTGCCAGCAGGTGTTTCGCGCTGAAGGGGCGGTACAGGTGTACGCTGACCATGCCGACCTTTTCGCCTTTGCCGTTCAGGTAATCGATGGCCTCGCGGGCGGCTTCGGTCACGGAGCCCATGCAAATGATGACGCGCTCTGCGTCTTCGGCGCCGTAGTAGCTGAAGAGCTTATACTCGCGGCCGGTGATGCGGGAAACGGCTTCCATATATTTCTCCACGATGCCGGGCACGGCGTCGTAGTAAGCGTTGCAGACCTCGCGGTGGGCGAAGAACGTCTCGGGGTTCTCGGCCATGCCGCGGGCTACGGGGTGTTCGGGCGAGAGGGCGCGGGCGCGGAATTCCTCCAGGGCCTGCATGTCGACGAGCGGACGGAGGTCCTCCATGTCCATTTCCTCGATTTTCTGATATTCATGGCTGGTGCGGAAGCCGTCGAAGAAGTTGATGAAAGGCACGCGGCTTTCGATTGTCGCCAAGTGGGCCACGGCGGAAAGGTCCATCACCTCCTGCACGCTGCCTTCGCACAGCATGGCGAAACCGGTCTGGCGGCAGGCCATCACGTCGGAGTGGTCGCCAAAGATACACAGGGAGTGGGTAGCCAGGGTTCGTGCCGAAACGTGGAATACGCAGGGCAACAGCTCGCCGGCTATCTTGTACATGTTCGGTATCATGAGCAAGAGGCCTTGCGAGGCTGTGAACGTCGTGGTCAGCGCGCCGGCCTGTAACGAGCCGTGGACAGCGCCCGCGGCGCCGCCTTCCGACTGCATCTCCTGGACAGTCACCGTGTCGCCGAAAAGGTTCTTACGACCTTGCGCGGCCCACTCGTCCACATGCTCCGCCATCGGCGACGAAGGGGTGATCGGGTAGATGGCAGCGACCTCCGAAAACATATAGGCTATATGCGCGGCAGCCTGGTTACCATCACAAGTGATAAATTTCTTTTCTTTTGCCATAACCGTGATGTTGAAAATTTAAATCGTTAAGTTTGGATTTGCTTGTTTACCCTGCAAAGGTAGTATTTCTATTTAAGTTGTAAAACGCACTTTGCAGGATTTTTTGGGAAAGCGGCTGCGGCCATCTCCCCGCGGTGTCCGTTGCCGTTCAATAGAGGAAACCGAAGAGCCAAAGGGGCACGTCGGTCCCGTGGCCTATCTCCAGGTTGTAACGGGCTGCGTATGTGCCGGCCGCGCCTTTGATGCGTTTCTTGCTGTCGCAGACGCAGATGTCCGCCGCGCCGTTGATGCGGAAGAAGCCGTCGCGCCGTTCCTTGTTTACCACGTGGTGGCGCCACAGGGCATTGACGAAGAAGGTCTCCATTATCATCTGTTGCGGCATCTGCGGTTCGTAGACGGCGTAGACGAGGTTGGTGTCGTGGAGCATGATGGAGGCGGGCTTCTTCGGGAATGTGTCGCCCTCGCGGTAAACCAGGTTGATGAGCCGGGCCTCTTCCAGGTATTTCAGGTAGTTCATCACCGTTGCGCGGCTCGTCCCGATATCCTCGGCCATGCGGCTCACGTTGGGCGACATGCCGCCCTCGAAGGCCAGGAGGTAGAGCAGCCGCTTGATGCGCGAGAGGTATTTCAGCTCCACCTGTTTGCCGAAGAGGACGTCCACTTCTATCATCATGTTCATGGCCTTGAGCAGCGCTTCCGTGAAGTTGTGGTTTTCCAGGAAGAAGGGATAGTAGCCGTGGTGCAGGTAGTCCTGGAAATACTCCCACGGCCTTACCCGCGGCACGATGAGCCGTGCAATCTGCTCGTGGTCGTGCAGGATGTCTTCCAGTTCGAAGGTCTGGAACTCGTTGCCGGTCTGCAAGTTGATATATTCCCGGAAAGAGAATCCGTGCAGCACGTATATGCGGCTGATGGCGGCAAGCTCCGCCGTGTCGACGTCTACGAAGTCGACCGAGGTCGTCGTATAGACAATGCGCAGGTAGGGGTAACGGCGGTAGCATTCGCAAAGCTGCCGCGGCCACTCGGGCAACTTGAAAGCCTGGTCCACGAGCAACACCTGTCCCCCGTTGGCCACAAACTCGCCGGCGAAGTCCACCAGCCCGCGGCCTTGGAAATAGAAATTGTTCAGGTTAATGTAAAGGCACTGCCGCAAATTTGTATCGAAATACTCCTTGGCGTATTGCAGGAGGAATGACGTGCGGCCCACACCGCGCGGCCCGCGGATGCCTATCATGCGATAGCCCCAGTCGATGGTGTCCATCAACGACCGGCGGACGGGAGCCTCAATGTGTTCCACAAGGTATGCGTGGGTTCTATAGAAGGTCTCCAACATAAGCGTATGGATTGGGTTGTTCCTTGCAAAGGTACGATTTCCCGGCAAACTGCAAGCCGTGCTTTGCAATTTTATTTGCCGGATGTGCATTTTTTTGCTTGGCCGCCTGGCGCGGGCCGCTTCACGCCGGCTGGTGCCGCACCGGGCCGGGCACGCGGCGCGCACGGCCTATCCACCGTTCGCAGCGCACGGGGTCGGCCCCGCGCGCCGCGGCATATTCGCGCGCCAGGGCGGAGAAGAAGGCGTCGTCGCCCGTGAGTTGCCCCAGGTTGACGCACCCGCGCTCTACGCTTACCGGCCGGCCCGAGCGCATGCTGTTCGTGTCAATCAGGGCAAAGTGGAAGCGTCCGTTCACTTTGTCGAACAGGATGTTGCTCGACGAGAAGTCGCGGTGAAGAAAGCCGTCCTCGTGCAGGCGTGCGGCGAAGTGGGCGAAACAGCGGATAAGCTCGCCCCGCTCGCCGGCGGGCAAGGCGGGCAGCGAGGAGAGGCTGTAGCGGTAGTCCGAATGCAGGCACACGAAGTAGTTCGTCGCGTGCGGCCCGCCTTTGCCGTAGCGCACGTAGGCGACCGGTTCGGGGCTCTCGAAGCCGCGCTCGCGCAGTTCGAGGGGCTTGAAATAGGCCCGGACGCCTTTGGCTGTCCTGAACCGGTACATCAGTCGGCTCCACAAGGACGGCGTGCCGTACCGCTTTACGCAAAGCGTCAGCCCGTCCACTTCCAGCGTGCGCAGGACGTTGCGGTCGCGGAATATCTCTTTCCCCTCCTTCTCGAAGTGTTCATCGAGGTGGAGGAGATAGCTGCGCAGGAACTCGTATTTCGGGTTCAGGATAATCTTCATGGACTTTTTGCTTTGGGCACAAAAATAGTGAAATATTTTGGTTTTTGCAATCCGCAGGCCGCATAATGACGGCTTTGCGCCGGTATTTTCCGCGTTGCTGCACCCGTTGCGGAATCTTAAAGGATTTTCCGGCCGTCCACGGGCCTTAGCCCGGGAGAAACGCGCCTTAGCCCCGTCCCTCCGGGGCTAAGGCCACGGCGGACGCGGCCTGGCGGACGGGGCACGAAAAAAATCCCCCGGCGCCGTCGGGCCGGGGGATGCGGTTAGCGCACGGCGTCTGAGCCGCTGGCGCATCAGAAGGTGAGACGGATACCCACCTGGCAGTGCCAGCGGGAGTTGACGTCGCTCTTCTGCGGATAGCTGTTCGTGTTGTAAGTGTAGGTGGCCGTCATGTTGCCGTCGGCGCCGGCCGTAACGGACTGCACGGCAAGCGGGCTGAGGTTGTAGACGTTGCCATAGGTGGCGCCCCACTTCTTGTTCAGCATGTTGGCGAAGTTGATGATGTCGAACGTGAACTCCAGCTTGCCCAGCCCTTTCGGATTGTAGATGGTCTGGGCCAGGTGCAGGTTGATTTCATGCTCCCATGCCGTGTGGTTGGAGTTGCGCTCGGCATACTGTCCGCGGTGGTCCTTGGCGTAGCTGTCGTTCAAGATCCACTGGCGGAAGGCCTCGCGTCCCTCTTCGGCCGTCATGGTCACCTGGCCGTTGCGTACGACGTCGACAAACTCCATGCGGTTCAGCTCCTCGTCGGTCGGGATGTAGAGCAGCGAGTTGCCGCGGGCGCCGTCGCCGTTGAAGTCCTGCGACTCGTACATGGAGAGGCTGTAGCGGCCGCCGGAGAATCCGTTGTAGATCACGGAGACCGTCGTGCTCATCCAGTCGTTCCAGTAACGCGGGGAGGTGTAGGAAGCCTGCACCATGACGCGATGGGGCACGTCGAACTTGGAGAAGCCGAGCTCGCCGCTGCCGTTCGTGTCGCGCGAGTAGTTGTACTGCCAGTTGGAGTAAGCCACGGAGGACGTACCGTCGTTCACGGACTTGGAGTGGCCGAAGGTGTAGCTTGCCATCAGGTCGAGGCCGAAGTCGAAGCTCTTCTCGAGCATGGCGGACAAGGCGTAGGAGTAGCCCTCGTTCGTATTCTTCAAGTTAATGATGCTGTTGTAGTTGCTGCTCAGGAGCGAGTAGTAGGGAGCGGAAGAGGCTTCGACGCCGGGTACGGCATAGATCTTCTCGCCGTTGTTCGTCAGGGCCAGGTTCTCGAAGAACACGTTGTTGAGCGTCTTGGAGTAGATACCCTCAATGGTCATCTTCACGTCGCCGGGCAACATCTGCTCAAGGGCCAGGTTGGCGCGGAGCACCTGCGGATACTTGAAGTCCTTGGCCACGGTCACGATGTCGGACGAGCCGGCCGTACCGCTCTGCGCCGCCCCGAGCGGGTTGTCCTTATACTGCTCGAGAGAGGGGACGTTCGAGTTCTGTATGGTCACTTTCTTCACGTCCATACCCGTATTGTTGAAGGCGTTGCTGAGCCATACGAAAGGCACGCGGCCCGTGAAGATGCCCACACCGCCGCGCAGGAGTGTCCGGTGGCTGTCGTCGGTGTACCAGTTGAAGCCTACGCGGGGAGATACCATCACCTTGGCGCTGGGCGTCTCGCCTACGCGGACACCGAAGCCCTGGGCGGCTGCAAAGGTGTTGAACTCCGGATTCACCATCGGGTCGTTGAAGATGAGCGGGATGTCGAAGCGCAGACCGTAGGTCAGGTTAAAGTTGTTCGTGGGCACCCACTTGTCCTGAACGTAGAAGCCGAACTGCCCTGCCTTGAGCGACGGAGCGTACTGGAGGCTGCCGGTGAGGTCGGGGTCCGTATAGGCGTAGCGGAAGCGCCAGGGGTTGTCGTTCAGGAAGTCGTCGAGCGAGTTGAAGCTCCACTCGCCGTATGCGCCCTGGAGGAAGAGGTTCTTAATGCGGTAGAACTCGTTGTGCGTACCGAAGGTAAGCGTATGGTCGCCCAGATACCAGGAGAGGTTGTCCTCTATCGAGTAGATGTCCTGGTCCAGGGAGTTGGCGCCGGAGGAGTACTCCGTACCGATGTTCACGTCGTTGCGCGACGTGCCGTCGGCGCCGTAGACGTTACTGATGGCGATGGAGGGGCCGGCGTAAGGAATCTCGCGGTGGTCGCGTACGAACGTGGCCGAACCGCGCAACTCGTTGAAGATGTTCTCAGTGAACTGTGAGTTCAACTCGGCCACCAGGGCGTTGGTCTTATTATTGTAGCGGTAGCCGGAATTCACGAAGAAATATTCGGAAGAACCGGAGCCGTAAGAATCGCTGTACGAGTTGTTGTGCTGATAGCGGAGAGCCAGTTTGTGTTTGTCGTTGATGTTCCAGTCCAGGCGTGCCAGCAAGCCGAACGACTTGCGCTCTATGTCGCGCTGCCCGTAGCTTTCACGGATGCCGGTCAGGTCGTAATAGCGGTCGGCAATCTGCTGTGCCGCGTCGGCCGTCACATAGGAACTCGTATAGCCGGGATAGTATTGTGAGGGATAAGACTCCTTGTGCCCTTCGGCGCTGACGAAGTAAAAGAGCTTGTCCTTCACGATGGCGCCGCCGAGCGTACCGCCATAGGTGCGGGAATACTGCTGCTGGAGCGGCGACTTCGCATAACCCTGCACGGCACTATGCTTCCCGTACATGTTCTGATTGTTGAAGTAAGTGTAGGCCGACCCGAACGTCTCGTTCGTACCCTGCTTGGTGATGGCGTTGATGCCACCGCCGGTAAAGCCGCCCTGACGCACGTCGTAAGGAGCGACAACGACCTGTATTTCCTGGATGGCGTCCATGGAAATAGGGTTGGCACTGGTCTGGGCGCCGTTCGTACCGCCGGCCGAGAGGCCGAACACGTCGTTGGCCACCGTACCGTCGATCTGGAAGCTGTTATAGCGGTTGTTGGTCCCGGCAATAGTGATACCGCCGTTTTTGGAAGACATGGCCATCGGCGTGTTCTTCACAATGTCGTAAACGTTACGGTCTATGGTCGGCGTACTGGTGATCTTGTCAAGCGAATAGTTGCGCGCGCCACCGCCCCGCTGACGGGCCGAAGCTACGACTACGGCCTCGCCCAACTCGGTGTCTACGGGAGAAAGCTGGGCATTGAGCGGAAGCGTGTTGCCCAATTCCAGATAAAGTTTCTCATACGCTTTCTTCCCGTAACCCAGGTAAGAAATCGTCACCGTGTAAGGCCCGCCGGTACGCATACCTTGCAACGTATAGCGGCCGTCATTGTTGGTCACGGCCGTATAGCGCGTTCCAGACGGTGTGTGTACTGCGACCACGGCAGCGCCGATCACGGGCTGCTGCGCCTCGTCCACAACACGGCCGCTCATGGCGGAAGTCGTCACTTGCGCACTGGCGCAAATAGCGATAGCCGGCGCAAGCGCGGTCAGCATAATCTTGGGATAGTTTACCATAATTTATAGAATTGGTGATAAAAAAGTTCTTCTTACATCTTATATCTCAATTATCCGAGCGATTATCGAAGGAGGTCTTCCACGTCGGACAGGTGGCCGTCACTGGGGGAGGGCACGACGCCCAACAGGCGGCACAGCAGCGGATATACATCCGTGTTCGGGAATTGCGTTTCTTTGCGGTAGCCCTGCTTGAAGTCCGGACCGGAGGCCAGGAATGGCACCAGCATATCGTTGCCTGCCGGGTAGAAGCCGTGCGTGCCGCCTGAGCGGGCCGTACCCTTTTCGCTGACCACCCATCCCATGTCCGGCAGCACTACGATGTCGCCAATGTTGGGGTCACTCCCGTAATGGAACTCTTCCGGAAGTTCGTCTTTTCTCCAGGCGCGCACATGGGGCACACGGGCCAGCGCCTCCATCAATTCGTCAAGATGGCCGGTACGGGCATGGATTTGCGCGGGCACGCCGGCGTCGATACGTTCGTACCAGCCCTGCTGCAAGTAGTCCGCCAGGCACACCGTGCGCTCCGGGCCGACTGCAGTCATCCCGTGGTCGGCCGTCACGATAAGGTTGATGCTGTCCGCGAAAGCCAGCGACCGCAACCCGGTCCAAAGTTCTTCCATAAGCACATCCAGGCGGGCGACGGCGCGGCGCGTTTCGGGCGTCAGCGGACCATAGACGTGGCCGCTATGGTCCGGTTCCTCAAAGTACGCCATTACGAGCGCGGGACGCTCCGCCTCCGGCAGGCTCAACAGCTCCAGGATGCGTTCAACGCGCCCGGTGAAAGAGAGCAGCGGTTTTACTTCATAATCCTGATAATAAGTAGGATAAACGCCGTTGATTTTCACATCCGAGCCCGGCCAGTAGACCACGCCCACACGTTTCCCCTGCCGCATGGCCGTCTGCCAGACAGGCTCGCCGCGCCAAAAGCGGGGGTCCTGCTTGGTCGTCTTGTCGCCGAGGCTGAATCTCAAGCCTGACACCTTGTCGGTAAAGCTATTGGAAATAATGCCGTGATGGTCCGGATAAAGGCCGGTGGCCAATGTATAATGATTGGGAAACGTGACAGAGGGAAAGGATGGCTGCATCACGCCGCGCACGCCACGCGCGCCCAATTCTTTCAAAAACGGCGTATCATAGAGCTGAAGATAATCGTGCCGGAAACCGTCAAGCGACACCAGCACCGTATAACGGCGGGCTGTAGTCTGCAACGGCCAGACCAGCAGGAGAAGCAATAAAACCCGCAAATATCTGCGCATCGTCAAAAGATATTTTTGTTAAATCCGATGCAAAAATACACAATATCCGTTAGAGGAGGCGTTACAATGTGATTACTTTTTTGGAAACATAGCGTTGCGCCCAGCGGGCTGCGTACCGTGAGGCACGAAAAAAAGGTGCGGGACGCCTCCACCTTCACCAAGGAAAGATGCTGGCGCCCCGCGCGTTCGCGGACTAAGCCTGCAGCCCTGCCGCTTAACTCAGCCCCACTATCTCGCCGTTCACGAGGTCGATGTGGTTGGCCTGAGGGTCGCGGGGCAGTCCCGGCATGCGCATAATGTCGCCGGCTATGGCCACTATCATTTCCGCGCCGGCGTTGATAACGATGTCGCGTATCTGGAAATCAAACCCTTCCGCCGCGCCGTAGCGTTTGGCATCGGCCGAGAACGAGTATTGCGTTTTGGCTATGCAGACCGGCAATTTTCCCAGTCCCATTTCCTCCGCAGCCTGGAGGCGTTTCAAGGCCGCCTTGGAGAAGCCGACACTTCCGGCACCGTAAATGTTCCGCGCCACTTTCTCTATTTTCGTCCGCAACGGGTCGCTGTCCTCATACGTGAAGCGCAACGGGGCCGAGGGGTTCCGCTCAATTGTCTCAACGACAAGGCGCGCCATGTCCGCGGCACCGGCGCCGCCTTCGGCGTAGGCGTTATTTACGGCATAAGGCACACCCAGCACGTCCTCACAATGCCGGCGCAGCAAGTCCATTTCCTCGTCCGTGTCTTCCTTGAAACGGTTGAAGGCCACCAGTACGCTCTGGCCGAAGGAGCGGAGGTTGGCCACGTGGCGGTCAAGGTTGGCAAGCCCGGCCCGGAGACCTTCCAAGTTCGGCTCTTTGATTTTGTCCAAGGGCACGCCGCCGTGCATCTTGAGTCCCTGCGCTGTCGCCACGATTACTGTCAGGTCGGGGTGCAGGCCGCTCTTCCGGCAAAGGATATTGAAGAATTTCTCCGCACCCAGGTCCGCGCCGAAGCCTGCTTCCGTTACGGCATATTCACCATATTCCTGTGCCATCCGCGTCGCTACGAGCGAATTGCAGCCGTGGGCGATGTTGGCGAACGGTCCGCCGTGTACGATGGCCGGCGTGTTTTCCGTCGTCTGCACCAGGTTGGGGGCCAAGGCATCCTTGAGCAGGACGACGACGCTGCCCGCCACGCCCAAGTCGCGCACCGTAAAGGGTTCTCCGGCGTAAGTATAGCCCAGCAGGATGTTTTCCACGCGCCGCCGCAGGTCGGCCTCGTCCGTCGCCAGGCAGAGTATGGCCATCAGTTCCGAAGCGGGCGTGATGTCGAACCCGCTTTGCTGCGTCAGGCCGTTTGTCGCCGGGCCGAGCCCGGTCACGATGGAACGCAGGGCGCGGTCGTTCACGTCGAGCACCCGCCGCCAGAGCACTTCCTTCAGTGCGAAGCCGTCGCCGGCGTGCTGGTACTGGTAATTGTCCAGTAGGGCCGAAATCATGTTGTGTGCGGAAGTGATGGCATGGAAATCGCCCGTGAAATGCAGGTTGATTCGCTCCATGGGCAGCACCTGTGCGTGTCCGCCCCCGGCCGCGCCGCCTTTCATGCCGAAGCACGGCCCAAGCGACGGCTCGCGCAAAGCCACGACCGCGCGGCGGCCTATGTGGTTCAGGCCCAAGGCCAGACCGATGGACACCGTTGTCTTCCCGATGCCGGCCTTGGTCGCCGTGATGGCCGTCACGAGTATCAGCCGGCCCGGTTTCTGCCGTCCGAGCAGGCTGAGCGGAAGTTTGGCGATGTACTTTCCGTAATGCTCCAGGGCGTCGCTGCCGATGCCCATGGAAGCTGCCACGTCGTCGATACGCTTCAACTCCGTAGCGCGTGCGATTTCTATGTCTGTCATATATTATATATATAGGTGTATGCGTAAGGAGGCCGGCCGCGCGCAGTGTCATACCAGCTTCACCAGGATGGAATCGATGCGGGTGTCGTCCATCTTGAGGATGCGCATGTGTAGCCCGTTCCAGTTCAAGTGCTCACCTTCGTGCGGGATGTGGCCCAGCAAGTCCAGAATCAGGCCTCCGACGGTGACGAAATCGGTCTTGAGGGCCACTTCCTTGTTGAAGTAATCCACGAAGTCGTAGAAAGCGCACTGGCCGCTTACCACCCAGCTGCGGCCGTCGGCGCGCGCCACGATGTCGGGCGTCTCGCGCGGTTCGTCGATACTCCCCACGAGGCCTTCCAGTATGTCCTTGAGCGAAATGAGCCCTTGGAGCTGTCCGAACTCGTCGCAGACGAGCGCGCGGTTCGAGCGCCGCTTCTTCAGCTCGGCCAGCGCCTTGTAGACGGTCATGTTCTCGGGAAAGAATATCGGGGGCTGGAGCACGCGGCGCAGGCTGAAGCCCGGCTTGGACAGGGAGAGCACCAGCTCCTTGAGGGTCGCCATGCCGCGCACCTCGTCGAGCGTGCCTTCCACTACGGGATAGGCGGCATAGGGCGTAGCGCGGACCACGGCCTCCACGTCGGCCGGCGTCATTTTCACGTCGAGCGTGATAAGGTCGGCACGGTGGGTCATCAGGGCCTCTATCTTGCAGTCGCCCATCACCAAGGCGCGCTCCATGATGTCCTGTTCCACTTCCTGCACCTTGCCGGCCTTCGTCCCTTCCTGAATGACGGACTTGATTTCCTCCTCGGTCACGGGCGACTCGTCCCGGCGCAGCCGGAACAGGCGGATAAGCAGCTCGGTCGTATGGGAAAGCAGCCAGACAAACGGAAACGACAGACGGGCAAAAAACAGCATGGGCGGGGCCGAGAAGCGGGCCATGGCATCGGCCATGTCTATGCCGATGCGTTTCGGGAAAAGCTCGCCCAGCTCGCACTGCAGGAACGTGGCCAGCACCACTATGACGGTCTTGGCCACGGCCGGGGCCGCGCCCGGGGCCACGCCCCAGCCTTCCAGCACGACCGCGAAGTCGTCCGCCAGCGTCTCGCCCGAATAGATACCCGTCAGGATCGACACCACCGTGATGCCAATCTGGGCCGTCGAGAGGAAACAGTCGGGGTCGTCCATGAGACGAAGCGCGATGCGCGCCGCCTTGCTGCCAGCCTTGGCCTCGGCCTGCAGCCGGGAACGGCGGGCGGAAATCAGCGCCACCTCCGACAATGAAAAGAAGCCATTGAACGCGACTAAAACCAGGATTACCAGAATGTCCGACATAAAGCTGCGGCAGTTCTTTTGAACCGTCCCGCAAAATTAGCATTTTTATTCTGACCATAGAAACAGAGCCGCCGAAAAACCGCGCCGCGAAACCGTCGCACCCGACAGCCCGTTTTTTTACCGCGCGCGGCAGCTGCCTTGTTCCGGTTATTGCTACATTTGCACCGGAATGGGCGCGCCATGCGCGCCTTCCCCCAAAATCACGCCCATGAAGATTACCCTCCTGCAGACAGACATCCGGTGGAACGACGCCGCAGCCAACATCGCCGAAGCCGAACGCCTCATGGCCGGCCACCCCGGCAGCGACCTCTACGTGCTGCCCGAAATGTGGGCCACGGGCTTCGTGACGTCGCCCGACGGGGAGACGGCCCGCCAGTCGGCCGCCGCCCTCGAATGGATGATACGGACGGCCCGCGACCGCCGTTGCCACATGGCCGGCACCCTGGCCGTGAGCGAGGCCGGCACGTTCCGCAACCGTTTCTACATGGTCGGGCCCGACGGCCCGGCGGACTTTTACGACAAGCGCCACCTCTTCACCTACGGCGGCGAGACGGACGGCTACACAGCGGGGCGGCGGCGCGTGGTGGCCACGTGCTGCGGTGTGCGCCTGCTGCTCGCCACGTGCTACGACCTGCGCTTCCCCGTCTTCCTGCGCAATCGGGGCGACTACGACGGCATCGTGTGCGTGGCCTCCTGGCCCCGCTCGCGGCAAGACGCCTGGGACACGCTGCTGCGCGCCCGCGCCATCGAAAACCAATGCTTCGTGGCGGCTGTCAACCGTGTGGGAGCCGACCCGGCATGCGAATACGGCGGCGGCACCACGTGGGTCGACGCCTACGGCCGCACGCCGGGGGGCCTGCCGCTCTACGGGCAGCAGGCGGCCGTCAGCTTCACGCCCGACCTGGCGCGGCAGGAAGCCTTCCGCGCCAAGTTTCCCGTTCTGGCGGATGCCGACGCCTTTTCCCTGGAAGCATAGCGGCCGGCGGCGCGGCCGTGCCCTCCGGCCGCGGGGCTAAGGCCCGTAGCCACGGGAATAGGCCCGCTGCAAACGGGGCTAAGCCCCGCCGGCAAGGCGCATGGCAGACACCGTCCGCGACACGGCGGCGCGACCACGGCAAGAGCAGGAAAGCATAAATTATTGCAAAATAGGGACACGAATTTCGGATTTGGGAAATTTATAGCTACTTTTGCATCCAACATATCCATTTCTTTGAAGAAATATCAAGTTTACAGATGAAGAGCATCCGTTATTCTCTTTGGCCGGCGCTGGTCCTGCCGCTGCTGCTCCTGGCCGCATCTTGCAGCTCCGAAAGCACTTATGAGGCCACGGGTATGCGCGACTGCGTCATCACGTCGGCAACGCTCGGCGGGCTGAAGCGCAGCGTCACGCTGAAGAACGCCGACGGCGAGGACACGACCTACGTGGCCAACCTCACCGGCGCACTCTATCCCCTTTATATCGACCAGTTGAACAACCGTATCTACAACGCGGACTCGCTGCCCGTGGGGACCCATGTGGACAAGACCGTGTTCACGGGCTTTAACGCCACGGGCACGGTGCTCATCCGCTCGCTCCACTCGGATGCCGACACGATGTTCACCATGACAGACAGCACGGACTGCTCCGTACCGCGCCAGCTGACAGTCATCTCGCCCGATGGACTCTCACGCCGCACGTACCGGCTGGAAGTGAACATGCACAAAGAGGAAGGCGACTCATTCCGCTGGAACCGCGTCTGCACGGCCAACGCCGCACTGGCGGCGCTGGAAGGCGGGCACCGCACGCTGGCCGCACAGGGCCGGCTCTACGTGTTCGGCACGGTGGCGGGAAGCCCCACCCTGCTGCGGGCCGCCACCGAAGCGCCCGACACATGGACCAGCGAGCCGCTTCCCGACGGGTTTGACATACACTCCGCGCAATACTTCAAAGACAACTTCTACGCCTTGGTCGACGGACGGTTATGCTTCTCGCCCGACGGGACACAATGGACGCCGTGCGGCGGCAACTTCGCCCCCGACGCCCTCGTCGCCGCAGGCACGTCGCAACTCTTCGCCGTGGCCGGCGGCGCATTCTACAGCTCGGCCGACGGCACGACATGGACCGCCGACGAAGCCGACCAGGCGGAACAGATACCGGCCGGGAGCGCGACAGGCACATGCGTGCCCGCAAAGACCGACCCGCTGATGGAAGACATCGTCGTAGTGGGCCGCAACGGAAGCGGCAGCCCCGTGGTATGGCGGCGCGACATCGACCTGACGGGGGAAAGCGTCTTCAGCTGGTATTACCTGCCGGCCATCCCCGACTATCCGAACAACTGCCCGGCACTGACGGACATCTCCGTCACCACCTATGACGACGGAACCCTGCTGACGGGAACCGACGCCGCCGGCAACGTGGCCCCGCTCTACTGGAGCAAGGACAACGGCCGCACATGGAGTCCGGACGAACTCTCCAACCCCATTGCCGAAGGCAGCGGAGCGACAAGCCTCTCGGCCACGACGGACGAGGACAACTTCATCTGGCTCGTAGCCGGCGGATCGGGCGAAGTGTGGCGCGGCCGGCACAACCGCCTGGGATGGGCAACGACGCAGACCTCCTTCGAGCGTTCGGTCCGCAACGGCGGAGTACGGTAAAAAAACCTCCAGCTGACAGCCGCCATGAACAGGCTTTGCGTTTTCCTGCTGCTCTTGCTCCCTGTCACAGGCCCGGCCGGTCTGGCAGCACAAGAAGCCACGGAATACCGCATGGAAGCGGGAGTGGGAATCGGTGCGGGATTCAGCCTCAACGACGTCAACTCCAGCTTCTACGGGCAGACAAAGGCCGCGGGCGGCGCGCTGGTCCGCTTCATACTCAACCCGCGCATGGCCATTAAGACCGCCTTGAGCTACACGCCGTTGGGCGGCTCCACCACCAACGTGGAAAACTTCTATCCGGCACGTCTGGGCGCAGCGGGAACTGAACGTCTCAACTTCACCGCCAGCGGCGGGCTCACAGACCTGAGCGCACTCTACGAAATCCACTTTCTGCCTTACGGCTACGAACGCGGATATCAAGGCTTTTACCGCCTGGTGCCCTACCTGCAAATGGGCTTCGGACTGACCTACTCCGACGCGGGAGACGCCTTCACGGTGAACTTCCCCATCGGGTTCGGACTGAAATACAAAATAGGCCGCCGCCTCAACCTGGGGCTGGACTGGCGCATCCACTTCACCCTGGACGACCGCCTCGAGGGACTCGAAGCCCCGCTGGGCATCCCGTCGGGCGGGTTCAGGAACAAGGACCATTATAGCGTCACCCTCGTGACACTGACTTACGACCTGGCGCCACGCTGCCCCGACTGCAACAAAGACTGAAAGGCCGGGCAACAGGGCGCAAAAGGCTTATCCGGCCCGCGCCACGACACGTCGCAACGCGGCCACAGAATGGAGCAAAAAGACATGACCTACGAAGAACAGTTGGACAGGAACCACATCCCGGCCCATGTGGCCATCATCATGGACGGGAACGGACGCTGGGCCAAAGCCCGGGGGCTGAGCCGCAGCATGGGGCACCAGCAGGGCGTGGCAGCCGTCAGGGAAATCACGACCGCCGCCTCACGGCTGGGCATACGTTACCTGACACTCTACACGTTCTCCACAGAAAACTGGAACAGGCCGCCCGAAGAGGTGTCGGCCTTGATGTCGCTCATCCTGACGGCAATGGAGGAAGAACTGTTCATGAAGAACAACGTGCGGTTGCGCATTATCGGCGACATGGACCGCCTTCCCGCGAACGTAAGGGAGTCCATCCTCGGCCTGCAAAGCCGGACAGCCGGCAACACGGGACTGACGATGGTCATCGCACTGAGCTACTCCTCGAAATGGGAAATCACGGAAGCCGTACGCCGCATCGCCGCACGGGCCGCGGACCGCATGCAACCCGCCGGGGAAATCAACGAAGAGACCATCAGCCGGGAGCTGTCCACCTCGTTCATGCCCGACCCCGACTTGCTCATCCGCACGGGCGGCGAGCTGAGACTAAGCAACTTCCTGCTTTGGCAATGTGCCTACTCGGAACTTTATTTCTGCGACACCTACTGGCCCGACTTCAACACGGAAGCCCTATGCAAAGCCCTCGTGGATTACCAAAACCGCGAAAGGCGCTACGGACGGACCAGCGAACAAATCCAAAAATAAAAGCCGGACGATACGGCAGGCACAGCGACCCGCCCTCCGGAACAGAATGAATACAGACAAATTATGAAATATAGCAGTCGAACTCTCTTGCTTGCGGCGCTGACCCTTTCGGCCGTCCGGCTCCAGGCCCAAACCGAGCTGCCGAAAGAAATCAAGCCCAACATCACATACACGGAGGACCGCAACCGTTACGTCCTGGGCGGACTGACCGTAGAAGGCGGCGAAAACCAGGACAACGAAATGCTGAAAAGCATATCGGGACTCACCGTGGGCAAACTCTACGACATCCCGGGAGACGCCATCAGCGAAGCCATCCGCCACTACTGGGACATGAGGCTGTTTTCCAACGTCCGCATCGAGGCCGACAGCATCGTAGGCAGCAAGATCTACCTCCACGTCTACCTCACGGCCCAACCGCGCATATCGAGCATCAATTACAGCGGTGTGAAGAAATCCGAACGCGAGGAAATCGAAAGACGGGTCGGACTGCAAGTGGGCGGACAAATCAGCCCGGACATCGTAAACCGGGCCGAGATACTCGTCAAACGGTATTTCGACGAAAAGGGCTTCAAGAATGCCACCGTGGACATTGTACAGCGTGAGGACGTCACGGGCGACAACCGCGTCCTCGTCGACGTCAACATCACCAAAAACGAGAAGGTGAAAGTGCGCAAAATCTTCATCACCGGCGTGGAGCCCAAGCAGGTCAAGAAACTGAAACGCGCGATGAAGAAAACGCACGAGAAAAGCATTGTCAACATCTTCCGCTCCAAGAAATTCATCCCGGACAAATACGAAGAAGACAAAGGCTACCTGATTGACAAGATGAACTCATGGGGCTACCGCGACGCGCTCGTGCTCAAAGACAGCGTGGAAACTGTCGACGAGGGCCACGTGAACATCCATATCGACATGTACCAGGGGCAAAAGTACTATCTCCGCAACGTAGAATGGGTGGGCAACACGGTCTATAACTCGGACTACCTGAACCGGGTGCTGAAAATGAAAAACGGCGACGTCTACGACCAGTCCCTGCTCGACAAGCGCCTGCATACCGACGACGACGCCATCGGCAACCTTTACTATAATAACGGCTACGTATTTTACAACCTGGACCCCGTGGAAGTGAACATCGACGGAGACTCCATCGACTTGGAAATGCGTATCAGCGAAGGACAGCAGGCCACGTTCAACCACGTCCGCATCGCGGGCAACGACCGCGTATATGAAAACGTCATCCGCCGCGAACTGCGCACCAAGCCAGGCGACCTGTTCAGCATGGATGCCATCAAGCGCTCCGTGATGGAGCTCGCCAACATGAACCAATTCGACCCGGAGGCCCTCCAGGCCGAGCTGTTCAAAAACATCAAACCGGACCAGGCGAACGGAACGGTGGACATCACCTACCCGCTGGTCACCAAAGGCGGCGACCAGGTGGAGCTTTCCGCCGGATGGGGACAGACAGGTATCGTAGGCCGCGTCGGCCTGAAACTAACGAACTTCTCCATCCAGAACCTCTTCGGGAAGGGAGCGAAACGGGCCGGGTTCATCCCGCAAGGCGACGGACAAACCCTCTCGCTTAGCGGACAAACGAACGGAACCTACTTCCAAAGCTACTCGCTCTCTTTCTTCGACCCGTGGTTCGGTGGAAAACGGCCGACGCAGTTCTCCTTCTCCCTCTACTACTCGAAACAGAGCGACATCAACTCGAACTATTACAACGACTATAACAACATATACAACTATTATTACGGACTGGGCAGCAGCTACTACCCGTACGACTACTCCGACTATTACAACCCGGACAAGTATATCAAGCTGTTCGGCTTGTCCATAGGTTTCGGTAAGCGTCTGCGGTGGCCTGACGACTACTTTACGTTCATGGCCGAACTGTCCTATACGCGCTACATGCTGAAGTCATGGGATTACTTCCTCATCTCGGACGGTAACTGCAACAACATCAACTTGAACCTCTCCCTGAGCCGTAATTCGACAGACCACCCGTTCTATCCGCGGCGCGGCTCGGAATTCCTCTTCTCCGTAACGCTCACGCCACCCTATTCCCTATGGGACGGAAAAGACTACAAGAACCTGGCCAACAACTACCAGAGCGCCAGCTACCAGCGCGAAGCCCAGGAGAAATACCGCTGGATAGAATACCACAAATGGAAGTTGAAGTTCCGCACGTTCACAGCCCTCTCGAGCGCAGTCAAGACCCCGGTCCTCATGACCCGCGTAGAGTTCGGCATCCTCGGCGCCTACAACCGCTACAAGAAATCGCCGTTTGAAACCTACTACGTGGGCGGCGACGGCATGTCGGGCTACACCACCGGCTATGCCACCGAGACCATCGGCCTCCGCGGCTACGACAACGGCTCGCTGGCCGGAAACAACGGCCAGAACGCATACGCTTACAGCCGCATGACCCTCGAGCTGCGCTACCCGCTCATGCTCGAAACTTCCACCAGCCTCTACGCGCTGGCCTTCCTCGAAGGCGGTAACGCATGGACCGACGTCAAAAACTTCAACCCGTTCGACATGAAGCGCTCGGCCGGCGTCGGCGTCCGCATACTCCTCCCGATGGTCGGCCTGATGGGTATCGACTGGGCCTACGGTTTCCAGAAAACCATCAACGGCCAGAACGTCGGCGGCTCACAATTCCACTTCATCATCGGCCAAGAATTCTAACCATCCCGCCCGCCGGTTCCCCCGGCACAGGCTTCCGAGACGGTCCATATAACCCTCTAAACAACATGGCAATGAAAAAGATTTTTTCCCTGCTCTTCATGAGCTTATTCCTGACGCTCGCTGCCAGCGCGCAGAAGTTCGCGCTCGTCGACATGGAATACATCATGGGCAACATCCCTGCCTATGAACGCGCCAACGAGCAACTCAACCAGACCTCTAAGAAATGGCAGGCCGAAGTGGAGGCTTTGGACAACGAGGCCAAGACCCTCTACAAAAACTACCAGAACGAAGCCGTATTCCTCTCCGAAGAACAAAAGAATGAACGGGAGGAAGCCATCGTCAACAAAGAGAAAGAGGCTTCCGAACTCCGCAAGAAATATTTCGGCCCGGAAGGTGAGCTTTACAAAAAGCGCGTATCGCTCATCCAACCCATTCAGGACGAAATCTATAACGCCGTAAAGAGCATCGCCCAGTCCAAGGGCTTCCAGCTCATCATGGACCGCGCATCCTCAGAGGGCATCATTTTCGCTTCTCCCTCCATCGACATCAGCAATGAGGTACTCGCCAAACTCGGCTATTCCAATTAAAAGCGCTATCTTTGCCCCGGCTCCGGCATCCTATGGCGAACCGCATGCCCCGGCCACAGCTGAAACAAGGAACAATTACAAAATCCATAAAAGATGATTAAGAAAATCCTAATGCTCGTGCTCTTCGTAGCACCCTTGAGCCTCGCCGCTCAAAAGTACGCACACTTCGACTACACCGCTGTCATGCAAGCCATGCCGGAGGTGAAGACTGCCCAGACAGAGCTTGAGGCCATCGGCAAACAATATTCGGACGAGCTCCAGAACATGCAGAAAGAAATCGAAGCAAAATACCAGAAATTCCAAAACGAAGTCAACGACCAGACTCCTGAAAACATCCGCACCCGCCGCATGCAGGAAATCCAGGACATGCAGCAGCGTTTAGAGCAGGCCAGCCAAGACAATCAGCGCGCCTTCAACGAGGCACAGCAGCAGAAAATGCAGCCCATCATCCAGAAGGTGCTCGACGCCGTCAACGCCGTAGCCCGTGAAGGCAACTACGTCTACATCATCGACACGACCGCCTCGCAGGCTGCCGGTGTATTCATCAACCAGAACCTGAGCGAGAACGTCACCAAGAAAGTAATGGACAAGCTCGGCGTATCGGGTCCCCTCACGGCCACGCCGTCTACAGGAACCCCCGCAGCCGGAGGGACAACTCCCGCCGCCGGAAGCGCCACTACCGGCACGCCGACTACAGGCGCGAACTAATTCCGCCCCAAGTCCGATACACTTCACACACATTACGGTGCACAGTCACATCCTGTGCACCATTTTTGTAAATCCACCTTACCTTTATGCTTCACCGGTCCCTGCTTCCGCTACTTCTTTCCTTCCTTTTCGCCCTGCCCGCCACTGCGCAACGCCGCGGCGACGATGAAGTCCCCGCCGGACGCAAACCCGACGAGATGCCGCTCGCGTTGCCCGCCAACAACGCCCCGTACATCGCGCCCTACCTCGCCGACACTGCCGCATACTCCCCTTCCACGCTGAGCGTCCGTCTCGACCAGTTGCTGGCCGACCCCTTGTTCCAGCGCACGCAAGTAGGCATTTACGTCTACGACCTCACGGACGGATGTCCACTCTACGCACACGGTGAACGCCAGCAGCTCCGCCCCGCTTCTTGCGAAAAGATTGTCACCGCCGTCACGGCCCTCGACCTTCTCGGCACCGGCTACGTCTATGCCACGCACATCTCCGCCGAAGGCGAAATCTGTGACAGCGTCCTGCACGGCAACCTCGTCCTGCGCGGCGGTTTCGACCCGCTCCTTTCCTCGGACGACCTCCGCGCTCTCGCCGACAGTTTGCTGGCCCGCGGCATCCGCGTCGTGGAAGGCAACGCTGTCTTCGACCGCAGCTTCAAGGACACGCTGGTCTGGGGATGGGGATGGTGCTGGGACGACGAGGAGACGCCGCTCACCCCCCTGCTGTGCGATGGTAAACCGGGGTTGGAGGCACAGTGGCTCCGCACCCTGGAAGATGCCGGCATCCGCCTCACCGGACAATCAAGCTACGGCGCCCCCACACACCAGCTCGTCCCGCTGGGCAAATGCACGCGCACGCTCGACCAAGTGCTTCTCCCCATGCTCAAGGAGAGCGACAACCTCTGTGCCGAAAGCCTTTTCTACCAAATTGCAGCCCGCAGCGGCCGCCGTTCGCCGGGACGTAAAGAGGCCGCAGCTGCCGTCCGCGACCTCATGTCCCGCCTCAGCCTTGAGCCGGACCACTACCTCATTGCGGACGGCAGCGGTCTGTCCCTCTACAACTACCTCTCGCCCGAAGCCCTCGTCGCCATGCTCCGCCATGCCTATCAGGACGAAGCCATCCGCCGCCACTTTCTCCCGGCCCTCCCCATCGCCGGCGAAGACGGCACCCTGCGCCGACGCATGAAGTCCGGCGCCACCCGCGGCAACGTCCGCGCCAAAACCGGGACGCTGGAAGGCGTCTGCACCCTGGCCGGCTACTGCACCGCCCCCGACGGCCACACACTCTGCTTCGCCATCATGAACCAGGGCATACGTCGCGGCGCCGACGCCCGACGCTTTCAGGACGACGTGTGCCGGCTGCTCACCGGCGCGAAGGAATGAACACGGACTACGCATCTTTTCCATCCACTTAAAAACGAACACTTACCCCTAACCAACATCACATGAAAAAGTTGCCCCTTCTCCTGCTCTGTCTCCTGCTCTGCGGGCAGATGCAGGCGCAACGCTCCGTCGTCCGGGCAGCCCGTGCCGTCATGGAGCGCGCCACCGGACAGGCCGACCTGCCCGTAAAGCTCACCGTCCACTCTGCGGACAGCACATATTTCCGCTACGAAGTCCGCGACGGCGTCCTCCACATCGAAGGCAGCGACGGCACCGCCCTCTGCAGGGGCTTTTACGACTATGCCAAGCGCCACGGCTCCGGCCTCTTCACGTGGAGCGGCAGCAACCTCCGCCTGCCCGCCCGCCTGCCCGACGAGCCTGCGCGCCGCGTCGTCTCGCCCTTTGCCGACCATTACTACATGAATGTCGTTACCTTCGGCTACAGCACTCCCTACTGGGACTGGGCGCGATGGGAGCAGGAAATCGACTGGATGGCGCTCCACGGCGTCAACATGCCGCTGGCCCTGACGGCCTACGAGGCCATCATCGCCCGTGTGTGGAAAAAGTTAGGGCTCACGGACGAGGAAATCAACCAGTACTTCGTCGGACCGGCCCACCTGCCCTGGATGCGCATGGGCAATATCAGCGGCATCGACGGCCCGCTCAACGAAGACTGGCACCGCGGGCAAATAGCCCTGCAGCATAAGATTCTGGACCGCATGCGCGCACTCGGCATGAAGCCCATCTGTCCCGGATTCGCCGGCTTCGTCCCGCAGGCCATCAAGCGTATCAGCCCGCAGACGGAGCTGGTCACCACGCACTGGGCCGGCAGTTTCTCGAACTGGATGCTTAAGCCGTCCGACCCCCTCTTCCGGAAAATCTGCACCGCCTTCATCCGCGAGTGGGAAAAAGAGTTCGGCAAGAACGACTACTACCTGGTGGACAGCTTCAACGAAATGGACATCCCGTTCCCCGAAAAGGGCACGCCCGAACGCTACGAGCAAGTGGCGCAATACGGCGAGAGCGTCTACGAAGCCATCGCGGCGGCCAACCCGGACGCCGTATGGACCATGCAAGGCTGGATGTTCGGCTACCAACGGGACATTTGGGACTACGAGACCCTCCAGGCCCTCCTCTCCCGCGTCCCGGACGACAAGATGCTCCTGCTCGACCTGGCCGTCGACTACAACACGCAGTTCTGGCATTCGCAGGTCAACTGGGAATACTACAAGGGATTCTTCAACACGCCGTGGATATACAGCGTCATCCCCAACATGGGCGGGAAAACGGGCATGACCGGCGTCCTTGAGTTCTACGCCAACGGGCATCTGGCCGCCCTCTCGTCGGCCCACAAAGGGCGGCTCGCCGGCCAAGGCATGGCCCCCGAAGGCATCGAAAACAACGAAGTCATCTACGAACTCGTGTCGGATGCCGGGTGGTCGTCCGAACGCATCGACCTCAACGAGTGGCTGGCCGCCTACAGCACCAACCGCTACGGCAGCTGCCCCGAGGAGCTGCGCCGCTACTGGGCGCTGCTCCTCCAGTCCGTCTACGGCACCTTCACGGACCATCCCCGCTACAACTGGCAGTTCCGCCCGGGAAGCGTAAGGAAGGGGAGCATCAACCTCAGCCCGGAGTTTTTCCAAGCCATCGAAAGTTTCGCCGCCGCCCGCGGGCTGAGCGGCAACGAGCGCTACCGCACGGACCTTGCCGAACTGGCCGCGCTCTACGCCGGCGGCAAAGCGGAGTTCCTCACCCGCCACATCGACCAGGCCTACCAGTCCGGCGACACCGCGCAGGCGCTCCGCCTGCAGGCGCGCTTCACGGCCACGCTGCGCGCCATGGACTCCGTCCTCTGCGCCCATCCCACGCTGAGCCTCGACCGCTGGCTCGGCTTTGCCCGGCAGGCCGCCCGCACTCCGGAACAGGCGCAGCAATACGTCCGCAACGCCCGCCGCATCGTCACCGTATGGGGCCCGCCCGTCGACGACTATTCCGCCCGCGTGTGGAGCGGACTTATCAGGGACTACTACCTGCCGCGCTGGCAGCACTATTTCGACGCCCGCAACGCCCATAAAGACTTCGACTTCGCCGCATGGGAAAAGGCATGGGTGGAACGCGGGGCACAGCCGCTCTCCCCGGCCGCGGCACCGGCCGACGTCGTCGCGGCGGCCCGGCGCCTCATCAACGCCACACGCGACATTTCCGAACAGGCGGAAAGCGACGCCGACATCCTCGGCTCGTGGCAGACGGAAGGCGCAGGCGACTACACGTTCACCTTCTCCCTTTCCGCCGCCCAGCTCCGCAGCCTGAAAGGCATCGCGCTCCAGAGCGGCAACGCAGCGGCACACGCCGCGCTGAAACAGGCCGAGGTGGTGGCCGACGGAAAAACGGTGGCCAGCGCCCGGCCCGGCACAGACGGCGTACAGGATGCCGCCCGGTGCCGCTTCGACCTGGCCGGCGTCACGGGCGGCAACAACGGCTGCACGCTGCGCGTCACCCTGCACACCGACGCCAAGGCCTCGGGCACCGTCCGCCTCCTCCGCTAACCACGCCGCAAGGTGCACACCCACAGCGGCCTGTTCCCGCGACCGACGGGAACAGGCCGCGTCGTTACGGGCCTTAGCCCCGCACGCGCGGGACTAAGGCCCGTATCCCGTCTGAATCTCCGCGTGCCGGGCTTCAGTGTCTCGCAATTTTGTAGTATATTTGCCCCAACCAAGAACTACGACCGCCATGACCTACGACTTAGCCTTCCCGCCCGCCCTCAGGGGGCGCATCGCCCTGCCTGCCTCCAAAAGCCTTTCGGCCCGCGCACTCATCATTGCGGCCCTGGCAGACGGCGCCACGGTCGAGGGACTTTCGGACTGCGACGACACCCGCGTCCTGCGCCGCGCCCTCACGGAGCGGCCCGACACGGTCGACGTGCAGGCCGCAGGGACGGCCATGCGCTTCGCCACGGCCTATTTTGCCACACAGCCGGGCACGCACACCGTCACCGGGACGGCCCGCATGTGCCACCGCCCCGTGAAAGCCCTGGTCGACGCCCTGCGCGCGCTGGGCGCTGCGGTGGAATATGTGGGGGAAACGGGCTTCCCCCCGCTCCGCATCACGGGCCGCCGCCTGCCGGGCGGACAGGTGGAGCTACCGGCCGACATCAGCTCGCAATACGTCTCCGCCTTGCTCATGATAGCCCCCACCCTGGCCGGCGGACTGGAGCTCAGGCTGCGCGGCGAAGTGGCCTCGCGCCCCTATATCGACATGACGCTGGGCCTCATGCGCCATTTCGGGGCCCGGGCGGAGTGGACTGCGGAAGACACCCTCCGCGTGGCGCCGGGAGGCTACCGCCCCGGAGTGCGCTACACCGTCGAACCGGACTGGAGCGCCGCCTCCTACTGGTACGAGATGGTCGCGCTCTCCACCGACCCGGAAGCCCGCATCGAACTGCCCGGCCTGACGGCCGGCAGCCTGCAGGGCGACAGCGCCGTGGCGCAACTGTTCCGCCCGCTGGGCGTGGCGACAGACTTCCATGCCGCAGGCGCCACGCTGCGCAAAAGCGCCGCAGCGGCAGGGCCGGTCGCCGCAGACCTTGGCGGCTGCCCGGACCTGGCACAGACACTCGTCGCCACCTGTACGCTGCTGCGCCGCCCCTTCCGCTTCAGCGGCCTCCGCACCCTCCGCATCAAGGAGACCGACCGCATCGCAGCCCTCCAGACAGAGTTGGGCCGCATGGGGGCCAACCTCGCCACAGACGGCGAAAGCCTGTGGTCCGCCGCAGGAAGCGCCCCCCTTCACAGCCCGGACGGCCCGCTGGCCACCTACGACGACCACCGCATGGCCATGGCCCTCGCCCCGGCCGCCATACCGCTGGGAAGTGTCGCCATAGCCCACGCCGAAGTGGTCTCCAAATCGTATCCCGCCTTCTGGGACGACCTGCGCAGCGTAGGTGTCCGCCTGACAGCCATCGCCGACGCGCCGGCCCGGTCCTGACCCCAAAAACGAAACAAATGCTCCCGCTCGCCCTCTCCCTCTTTTGCCTGTTCCTCGTAGCCCTGGCATTGGGCCACGCCGCCTACCGCCACGAACGCCGCCACCCCGAAAGCGGCACGCCCGCCGGCCCACCGGCCCCGGCGCGCCCCGCCGGCTGCTGCGGCCAGCACGAAGTGTGCGAAAAGGAAAGCCTGCTGGCCGCCGTGAGCCGCGACATAGAATACTACGAAGACGAGGATCTTGACGCCTTCCGCGGCCGGGAGGCGGACCGATATACGGACGAGGAGGTAGAACAGTTCCGCGAAGTGCTCTACACCATGCGCGAGGACGAAGTGGCGGGATGGGTGCGCTCGCTCCAACTGCGCGGAGTAGCCCTCCCGGACGACCTGAAAGACGAAGTATTCCTCATCGTCGGCGAACGGCGGAACGCCGCGCCGGCACAACCCTCCTGACCCCGACACTGCAATGCCTTCCATCCTGACCTACACATTTTTCCAACACGCACTGGCCGGCGGTCTGCTGGCCAGCCTGCTCTGTGCGATGGTAGGGACCTACGTCGTGACGCGCCGCATGGTCATTGCGGGCGGCGGCATGGCCCACGCCTCGCTGGGCGGCGTCGGGATGGGGGCATACTTCGGTTTCCCGCCACTGGCAGGGGCAGCCGTTTTCGCGCTGTGCTCGGGGCTGGCCATCGACTTGCTCTCCCGCCGCGCCGCGGTCCGGGGCGACTCGGCCGTAGCCATGCTCTGGACGCTGGGCATGAGCGTGGGCATCCTCTTTGCCTACCTCACGCCGGGCTTCATGACCGACCTGCCGGCCTACCTTTTCGGGGACATCCTTTCCGTCACGGCAGCCGACCTCTGGACCATCGGGGCACTGACGGCGGTCTGCGCGCTGTTTTTCGCCACCTGCCTTCCGGCCATCGTCACCGTGGCCTACGACCGTGACTTCGCCGCCACGCGGGGACTGCCGGTGCGGGCCGTGGAACTGGCCATGACGGCACTCACGGCACTGACCATCGTCAGTTGCCTGCACATGGTGGGCATCGTCCTGGTCGTCTCGCTGCTCTCCGTCCCGCAACTGACCGCGGGCCTGTTCGCACGCACATTCGGCGCAATGGTCTGTGGTTCCGCCATAGCCGGCTACGCCAGCTGCGTGGCCGGGCTGTTCCTTTCCTATTGGCTCGACGTCCCCGGCGGGGCCTCCATCATCCTTGTCTCCATCGCGCTTTACTTCCTTTGCCGGGCAATAAAACGGCTCGCCCGACGTTAATTATCCGAAGAATTCCCATTCCACACCGCTCTTACCGTGAAACGCATCCCCATTGCCCCGCTACTCTTGATTGCCGCCTGCGCTACGCTCGCAGCCTGCTCCACCCGGAAGAATACGGCGGGGACGCGCTTCTGGCAATCGTTCACGACACGCTACAACGTCTACTACAACGGAAACGAGGCATACAAGGAAGGAATGCTGGCCAAAGAGAAAGGCCACAAGGACAACTTCACGGAGACGCTGCCCTTCTTCATGGTGGGCAACGAAAGCTCCCGCAGCCTGGGCAAGAGCAATTTCGAGACCACAATCACGAAGTGCGAGAAAGCCATACAGCTCCACTCCATCAAGCGACGGCCGGCCGTCAGCCCGGGCAAGCGCCGCTCCCCGAAGATGAAAGCCTACCTGAAACGGCAGGAGTTTAACCCGTTCCTGAAAAACGCCTGGCTGCTGATGGGCCGCGCCCAATTCCAAAAAGGCGACTTCGTCGAGGCAGCCTCCACCTTCTCCTACATCACACGCCACTACGCGCAAGAACCCGACGTCGTGGCCGAGGCGCGCATCTGGCTGGCCCGCTGTTACAGCGAGCTGGAATGGTTTTACGACGCGGAGGACGCACTCGGCAAACTGGGTCTCGACAGCGTACCGGCCCGCCTGCGCCGCGAGCGCGACGCCACTACGGCCAACCTGCTGTTGCGGCAAGGACAGACGGCAGAGGCCTTGCCCTACCTGGAGCGGGCCGCGCGCAAGGAGCCGCGCAAACTGCAACGGGCGCGCCTTTATTTCCTGCTCGGACAGGTGCAGCAATCCCTGGGACACGCCGAACAGGCCTACCGCGCGCTGAAAAAATGCCTCCGCCAAAGTCCGCCATACGAAATGGCCTTCAACGCGCGCATCCTGCAGACGGAAGTCCTCGCCGACCGGAACGAAGGGAAAAAGATGATAGCCCGCCTCAAACGCATGGCGCGCTCAGCCAACAACAAGGACTATCTTGACCAAGTGTACTACGCCATGGGCAACATCTACCTGTCGCAACGCGACACGGCCAACGCCATCGGCGCATACGAACGGGGCCGCGCGGGCAGCACACGCAACGGACCGGAAAAGGGCGTACTGCTCCTGCGCCTGGGCGAGCTTTACTGGGAACGGGGACGCTACGAACTGGCCCAATCGTGCTACGGAGAAGCCGTAGGACTCATCGACAAGGACAACGCGGCCTACGACGGGGCCATGCTCCGCTCCAAAGTGCTCGACGAACTGGTGCCCTACACTTCGGCAGTAGCCCTGCAGGACAGCCTGCTCGAGCTGGCTGTCATGAGCGAGGCGGACCGCAACGCGGCCATAGACCGCGTCATCGAGGCATTGAAAAAGAAAGAAGAAGAGGAGCGCCGCTCCCGCGCCGACTCGGCGGCCGACGCCCGTGCGGCAGGAAACGCAGGGACGGGCGGCGGGTCAACCATGCCCGGCCCGGCAAACCAGCCCACACCGCAAGGCGACAAGGACAGCTGGTATTTTTACAACCCGACAGCCGTAGCGCAAGGCAAGCAGCAGTTCCAACGCATCTGGGGTAAACGCAAGAACGAGGACAACTGGCGCCGGGCCAACCGCAGCGTACTGGCTGACGCCGGAAACGAGGAGTATGACTACGAGGCGCAGGACTCCATCGACGCGGCCAACGCCTTGGCCGACAGCCTGGCACAAGCTGACGGCGAGGAAGAACTCGCCACCGACTCGGCCCAGAACGACCCGCACCAGCGCGAATATTATCTGAAGCAGATACCTTTCACCGAAGAGGCCAAGCAGGCCAGCAACGCCATCATCATGGACGGGCTTTACAATGCCGGTCTCATAGAGAAAGACAAACTGGAAGACTTCCCGCTGGCCGCACGCACGCTGACACGGCTCTACCGCGACTATCCCACGTTCGAGAAACTGAACGACGTGTACTACCAGCTGTTCCTACTCTACTCCCGCTGGGGACGGCAGACCGACGCGGAAAAATTCCGCCGCCTACTGGCCGAGCAATTCCCTGAAGACCCGATGACCCGCATCATTACCGACCCGGACTTCGAGCATAATGCCCGTTTCGGCAAAGAGATAGAAGACTCGCTCTACACAGCCACCTATGAAGCCTACCGCAGGCGCGACAACGCGGCCGTGGCACGCAATTTCGAACGTTCTACGGCACAGTTCCCCAACGGTGCGAACCGGCCGAAATTCATCTTAGTCCACGCGCTGAGCCGCATAGGCACGGCCGACGCCAAAGAAATCACGGCCGAACTGCGCAACCTCGTAAAGCAATATCCCGAAAGCGACGTGAGCGAGATGGCAGGCCTCATCGTCAAAGGCCTGGAAAGCGGCCGCACACTCAACTCCGGCGGCTTCGACATGGGGTCGCTCTGGGCACGGCGCACCGCCGACGCACAAGCCGTCGTCGACTCGGCAGGAAAGCGCAAGGCCCTCTCGCCAGACCGCGACGTACCCTTCCTCTGCATCCTGGCCTTCCCCACCGACTCGCTCGATGCGGGACAGGTGCTCTACGACTTGGCCCACTTCAATTTCACGGGATTCATGTTCCGTAACTTCGACATTTCCCAACAAGCCGAAGGAGGTATCACGCAATTCCGCATCGCCGGCTTCAATAACTTCGAGGAAGCACATACCTACGCCCAGGAGCTCTATGCAAAATCCGACATAAAACGGCTCATGGAACACGCGCGGCTGGTCCTCATCTCCGCAGCAAACCTCGAGTTGCTCGGCACAACGTACAGCTTCGAAGATTACAAAGCATTCTATGACAAGACATTCGCACCCGTCAAGCTCAATCCGCAACTGCCCCTCGACCTGCGCGACATGCCCATCGAGCAACACTACGAGGACGAATACACGCCCGAACAGCTTGAGGAGATAGAAGGCGACAAAGACCAGCCCGACAACGAAGACGACGGCGGCGAATGGTACGACATCGAATAAATGCCCCTATCCGGGACGATACTCAGAGTTATGAAGAAAATCTGCAACCCCTTTCTCCACCTGGACGGCTATCACTGCTTCGGTTGCGCTCCGGACAATGCTGCAGGACTGAAAATGGAGTTTTACGAAGACGGCGCCGACATCGTCAGCCATTGGACGCCGCAGCCCGAATACCAGGGCTGGTTCAACACACTCCACGGCGGCATCGAATGCCTCCTGCTCGACGAAATCTGCGGATGGGTAGTCATGCGCAAACTCCAGACGGCGGGCGTCACGTCGAAAATGGAGACGCGCTTTCTTAAACCCGTCCACACCGACGGCGGCACGGTGGAGGTCCGTGCCCGCCTGCGTGAAACGCGCCGCAACTTAGCCGTCATTGACGCCGAGTTGCGCAACACCGCGGGCGAGGTCTGCACCAAAGCGACCTGCACCTACTACATCCTGCCCGCCGAACGCGCCGAACACGAAATGAACTTCCGCGACTGCCGCACCGAGGACGAAGCCGGCGTCACGGCACAGGACTGACAGCCTCGGCCACAGGGGAAACAAGGTTTTCGACTCCACATACACCAGAAGCGGAGGTTTCCAGTAAGATACTGAAAATCTCCGCTTCCGGCTTCTTCTGAATTGCTTTCAAAGCGACACGGCCTGCCGCGCTAAGGGAAGGGCACGCCGCCCTCAGTCGAAGCACACTTCATAGCGTTTCCCCTTTTCGGTGGCAAACTCCACAAGACCGTTCTCCTGGCTGACGGGCACGCTCCGGCCGTCCTCGGTCACCCGGACACGCTTTCCGGGCCACGGATTCTGCAGCCGGCACGGCGTTCCTTTCTCGCTTTCGACAGCCAGCGAAGTCACGGACTTTCCGTCGTAAGCGGCCGAGACGAGGAACGCTCCTTTGGCCCGCAGCCGCGTAAAGGAAGCCGGCGACGGAAGCCAGCACGGGAAAAGGTGCAGTACGCCGTCCACCGATTGCAGCATCATGGAGTTGATGGTTTCTACGGCCGCTGTTTTCTCCAGACAATGGTGCCCGTCGATGATCAGGAAATTCGTCCCGGCCCGCCGGATGAGCGTCTGCATGTTCTCCACTAAAATCTCCGGGGAAAAGCCCAGCCGCGCCCCCATTACGAACGCACTCAGGCCCAACTCGTTCATGGTTTCCGTAAAGCCGCGCTGCGACACACCATAATAATATAGCGTGTTCTTGGCTATTTGACGGGCCGTGCTGTCGGAGTGCAGCGTAAGCACCTCGCACGGGTAGACCGGGTGAAGCTGGATGACGTGGGCCGGCAAGTCCCATCCCGCCTCGTTCTTGGCGTAAACGGGCAAGCCCTGGTTAGGCTGCTTCGTCGGCTGGATAACTTTATATTCCGGCAAATGTGTCAGGATGTCTTTCCATAGAGCCCGCCGGTCTGCGTCCACGCCCAGCAGCTCGCTGTAACGGAGCAGCAGGCTGAACGTCTGTTCGACGAAGCCCAAGTCCGAGGGAGGGTTCAAGTCCCAAGAGTTCTCGTGTCCGCCCGTCGTGATGGTGTAGCGGTAAGTATTGCCGAAAGGCTCCTTCTGCATATAGTCCTCATAAAAATCGCCGCACTCGCGGATAAAGGGATAGGCCCTCTCGCGCAGGAAATCCACATCGCCCGTATATTCATAATACCAGCTGAAAAGCGGCACGTTGAACGGCGCGTCCATCGTCTGCTGCCAGTAGCTCCCATAGAAAGAGCCTATGCCCAACGCACTGACCGGGAAAAGCAGACCGCGGCACGACTTTCCCTGCCACGAAGGGTGCATGCTCCCCATATCCTCGCGGGCGCGGCGCCGTCCCTCCGGCACGACCCGCTCGATAAAGTCGAAAAAGGGCAAAGCCAGCTCGGGACGGTTGGCCGAAAAGACGCTGTAAAAACCGGCCTGGCTGTTATAGTTCAAGTGGATGTCGCCGTGGTACATCATCTCGTCGTCCATATTCCAGACGCCATACATCCCGCCGCACGCGGGCGAGTGCCGGTTGTAGGCCGAGGCCAGCAGGTAGATAGACGAGAGGTAATGGCGGTCCAGCAACGAGTCGTTGGTCTCTACGTAAGAGCGCGTCCACATGTCTTCCCACCAGTCCTGTTTCTTTTCCTTGAGCGAAAGGAGCTTGCGGGCGCTCTGCGACTTCAGTTTCCGGTAAGCCTCCTCCAGGCGGGCGTTGTCGTCCGTCCCGCCGCCGGAGACATAGGTGACGACGTAAAGCGGCTTGCCTGGCGACAAGGTGAACGTAGCCTTTGCCTTCGCGTCGGACACTTGTTTCCAGCGGGCCGGAGTGCCCACGATGCGGGTCGAGATGCCCACACGGGAGACCCACCGCACGCCGTCGCCCGTTTTCGTCCGGCGCGTCACCTGCGCCACCTCTTTCCGGATGCCGGCCGACGTCGTATAGGCCGGCGTGGTCTCGTAGGCCGAAGTCTCCACGACGACCGGGAGCGCGTCGCCGGAGAGGTTTTCCAGCTCCGTAACGACGTAATTCTCCTCCGCGCCCATCCACGTGGTCATCGCCACTTTCTGCGCCGTGCCCGTCGTCATCCGCAGTTCGGCGGCCAGTTCGTCCATCTCGTAACGGAAGCCTCCGGCTTGCGGCGCGTCCACCGCGACACGCACCTCGCCCGCCGGGAGCGCCGCCGCGCCGCTCCCGGCCCAGTCGCTCCAGCCGTCCGTCACGAAGTCCACCTTCGAGAGCTGGAGCGTCTGTGCCCCGGCCGCGGTATAGGCAACCGCGCCCACATCGCCGTTACCCAGGAAGGGGCCCCGCGGCGCGTTGTTGCTCTTTATCATTTCGTAGCTGAAGGGGGCAGTCCACACTGCGGTCAGCATCTCTTTCTTTCCCTGAAAGAAGCGGTCGTCCGCCTCGTCGCCCCAGGCGCACGGCGCGGCCCACAGCAATGCCCCGGCCAGGAACATGCCCGCGCGCCGTGCGAAATGGTGAAATTCGCACTTGTACATGGTAAAATCTTCTTTTCTGCTTAACTTCGGACAAAGTTACTAAATTCCTGCGCAAAACCGTGGGCCAGCCACCGCCAGAAACCTGCGCCGCGCGGCGCAACACTGTCGAGCGAAAATTTTCTGTTAAGTTTCGCCAACATTTCACTTATTTGCTTATTTTTGCACAGTACACGCATTCTCCGCCGCCATGAAGCACCGGTTCATCCTTATCCTTGCGGGCACGCTGCTCTGTTCCTGCGGCGGAGCGGAGCAGCCCCGGCCCGCCACGCTGCTGCCTACCGGCTTCACCCCGCAGCCGGGCGACATCGTCCTGCGGCGCGGCAGCGGGCTGGCCAGCCGCGC
The DNA here is from genome assembly GCA_902464615.1 of uncultured Prevotella sp. Classification (GTDB taxonomy): domain Bacteria; phylum Bacteroidota; class Bacteroidia; order Bacteroidales; family Bacteroidaceae; genus Alloprevotella. The sequence goes on from CABQKA010000008.1 coordinate 78,968, forward strand.
GGTGCTCCTGGCCGACCGCGGCGGACGCTACTCCCACGCCGGGCTGGTCGTCGACTCGGCCGGCGTGCCCATGGTGATTCATGCCGTCCCCGGCGAGCCGGACTTCCCCGGCGACGTGGACCGCGTCAAGCTGGAGACGCCCGCACAGTTCTTCTCGCCCGCACGGGCCGAATGCGGCGCCGTCCTGCGCCCGCGCTCGCCCCTCGCAGGCCGCCGCGCCGCCCGGGCGGCATGGGCCGTCTACCGCCGCGGCACGCGCTTCGACCACAGTTACGACGACGCGGACACCTTGCGCATGTACTGCACCGAACTGGTGCTCCACGCCTACCGCCGGGCCGATGCCCCCCTCAATGCAGCCCCGGCGCGGCGCGTCGGGCTCTTCGGCCACGAGTGGCACTGCCACCTGCCCTCCGACCTGGCGCGCTCCCCCAGTCTCCGTACTATCCTGACCTTTTAATATTCACCTTCTAAAAACTTTAACCCATGAAAAAGCTCTCAACATTGCTCCTCGGCCTCTGCCTCGTGCTGCTGGCCGCCTGCTCCGCCAACACACCCGCCAAAGTAGCGGAAAAAGCCATGGGCTACATGGCCGACGGCGAAATGGACAAATTCGTCGAAATGATCTACGTGGACCCGGACGCCACCGAAGAAGAGACCGCGCAGGGCAAAGAGTTCCTCACCGCCCTCTTCAAGTCGGCCTACGAGTCCACCGTCAAAAGCCACGGCGGCTACAAGGACTTCAAAGTGACCGGCGAGAAAGTGGACGAAAAAGCCGGTACGGCCGAAGTGGAAATGGAAGTGACCTACAAGGACGGCACGACCGACGACGAAAACTTCGACCTGCGCAAAGACCAGAACGGCGACTGGAAGATTTACCTCCACAAGTAAGCGCACCCCGTCGCCCACACCCCCTTACCTCCGGCGTCCGGACCGCCCCGCATGGCGGCGTCCGGGCGCCGCTGCCGTTCCCCCACACGGGGCTAAGGCCCGTCGCCACGGGAATAGGGCGCACCAAAACGGGGCTAAGGCCCGTATGCGGCCCATGCGGCCCATGCGGCCCCCGACGGAGAAAAACTCGGGCCGCAGGCCGCACGGCCGCGAAAAAATACGTAACTTTGCTCTCCGCCGCCACAGGCCGGCGCATCGACCCATCCGCCTATGAGTGAAGAAACGAAAGACTTGAACGCCGAAGAGCCCGCCGAAGGGCACTCCTCCTACGTACCGGCCGACTGCCGCGACGAAGAGACGAAACACCAGCTGACCGGCATGTACCAGAACTGGTTTCTGGACTACGCCTCCTACGTCATCCTGGAACGTGCCGTCCCCCACCTGGGCGACGGCCTGAAACCAGTGCAGCGCCGCATCCTCCACACCATGAAACGCCTGGACGACGGGCGCTACAGCAAAGTGGCCAACATCGTGGGGCAGGCCATGCAGTTCCACCCGCACGGCGACGCCTCCATCGGCGACGCCCTGGTGCAGCTCGGGCAGAAAGAACTGCTCATCGACTGCCAGGGCAACTGGGGCAACATCCTCACGGGCGACTCGGCCGCCGCACCGCGCTACATCGAGGCGCGCCTCTCGAAGTTCGCCCTCGACGTGCTCTTCAACCCCAAGACCACCGAGTGGAAACTCTCCTACGACGGCCGCAACAAGGAGCCTGTATCCCTGCCCGTCAAGTTCCCCCTCCTCCTGGCACAGGGCGCCGAAGGCATCGCCGTGGGCCTCTCCGCCAAGATTCTGCCCCACAACTTCGGCGAAATCTGCGACGCCGCCATCAGCTACCTCCACGGCGAGCCGTTCCAGCTCTACCCGGACTTCCTCACGGGCGGCGCCGTCGACGTGCAGCGCTACAACGACGGCCTGCGCGGCGGCAGCGTAAAGGTACGCGCCAAGATAGAAAAGGTGGACAGCAAGACCCTTGCCATCAAGGAAATACCTTACGGGAAAACGACCAGTTCGGTCATTGACAGCATCCTCAAGGCCAACGAAAAGGGGAAGATTAAGATTCGCAAGGTGGACGACAACACGGCCGCCGAAGTCGAAATCCTGATACACCTGACCCCGGGCACCAGCTCGGACAAGGCCATCGACGCGCTCTATGCCTTTACGGACTGCGAGGTGTCCATTTCGCCCAACTGCTGCGTCATTGACGAGAAGCAGCCCAAATTTCTCACCGTGAGCGACGTGCTGCGCCGCTCCGTGGACTCCACGCGCGAACTGCTGCGCCGCGAGCTGGAAATCCGCCGGGGCGAACTCCAGGAAAGCCTGCTTTTCGCCTCGCTCGAACGCATCTTCATCGAGGAGCGCATATACAAGGACAAGGAGTTTGAGAACGCACCCGACGTCGACGCCGCCTGCGCCCACATCGACCGCCGCCTGGCTCCCTACTACGCGCAGTTCGTCCGCGCCGTCACGCGCGACGACCTGCTCCGCCTGCTCGAAATCAAGATGGCCCGCATCCTGAAGTTCAACAAGGAGAAAGCCGACGAACTCATCGCACGCATGCAGGACGAGATGGCCCGCATAGACCGCGACCTGGAAAACATGGTCGAAGTGACGGCCAACTGGTACCGCCTCATCAAGGAGAAGTATGCCGGCGAGCACCCGCGGCGCACCGAAATCCGCGCCTTCGACACCATCGAGGCCACCAAAGTAATCGAGGCCAACGAGAAACTATACATCGACCGCGCGGACGGCTTCATGGGCACCGGACTCAAGAAAGACGAGTTCGTAGAAAACTGCTCGCCCATCGACGACGTCATCATTTTCTACCGCGACGGCACGTACAAGGTGACCCGCGTGGCGGACAAAGTATTTATCGGCGAGACGGAACGCTCGAAAGCGGAAAAGAAAAAAGCCGAAGTCATCCACATCGCCGTATTCAAGAAAAACGACAAACGGACCATCTACAACGTCGTCTACCGCGACGGGAAAGCCGGCGCCTTCTTCATCAAGCGCTTCAACGTCACGGCCATCACGCACGACCGCGAGTACGACCTGACGACGGGCGAGGCGGGAAGCCGCGTCTGCTACTTCACGGCCAACCCCAACGGCGAGGCCGAAGTCATCAAAGTCACGCTGCGCCCCAATCCCCGCCTGCGGCGCATCTCCTTTGAACGGGACTTCGGCGAAATCCTCGTCAAAGGGCGACAAAGCCGGGGCAACCTGCTCACACGCCTTGACGTACACCGCATCACGCTTAAGGCGCATGGCGCCTCGACCTTGGGCGGACGGAAGGTTTGGTTCGACCACGACGTGCGCCGCCTCAACTTCGACGGACGCGGCCAATATCTGGGCGAATTCCACACGGGCGACGCCGTGCTCGTCATACGCAAGAACGGCGAGTTCTACACGACAAACTTCGACCCCAATAACCACTATGACGACGACGACATCCTGCGCGTAGAGCAATTCGACGAGCAGAAAGTCTGGACAGCCGTCCTCCTCGACGCCGAGCAGCAGGGATTCCCCTACCTGAAGCGCTTCACGCTGGAACGCGCCGCGCAGGCGCGCCACCTCAACCTGCTGGGCGGAAATCCGGACTCGCGCCTGCTGCTGCTCACGGACAGTCCCGGCGCACGGGTCCGCATCACCCTCGGCGGGGCCGACGCCGTGCGCCCGCCACTCGAAGTGGTCGCGGCAGACTTTGTCGGCGTCAAGGGATTCAAGGCCAAGGGACGGCGACTGACCACGTGCGCCATAGACACCGTGGAGGAACTGGAGCCTGTACCCGACGCCAGCCTGCCAGAGGACGGAGCGGACGAAACAGCGGACAACGAAGCGCGGGACGAAGGCACGTACAGCGATGCCAACGCCAGCAACGCCGCAGGCAACCCCGCGGAAACAACTTCCGTAGCCGGCGACGAACCGTCCTTATTCTAAAACTGCCACAAAGCATGGCGCCCCCTGCCGCCCATATTGCGGACGGCAAGGGGCGCTTTCACATTTCTGCCGGACGCCGCGTCACAAAAACGCCGCCACCGGGCAGCGTATAAAAAGAAATTCCTAACTTTGCCCTAACAGGCCGGCGCACCTGCGCACCGGGGCAAGCACCAACGCAAAAGCGCCCGCCGCATTGTTCACCTAAACCCGCATGCCATTATGAAAAGCTTATTGTTACCGGCCCTTTTACTGTGGGGTGGCTGTATGTCCGCCACGCCAGCCCTCCCGTCCGTCCACGACGACGCCACGGCCGGCGCCGCCACCGGCCAAACGGCCACGCCGCGCTACAAGAACGCCGCACTCCCCATCGAGGAACGCGTCGAAGACCTCCTGGGCCGCATGACGCTCCGCGAGAAAGTGCTCCAACTCAGCCAGCAGTCGTTGGGCAACAACGACAACGAGAACAACCTCGGAGAGGCCGTCGGAAAGATTCCCGGCGAAATCGGCTCGCTCATCTACTACAACGAAGGACCGGAACTGCGCAACGCCATGCAGCGCCGCGCCGTGGAGCAGACGCGCCTCGGCATCCCCATCCTCTTCGGCTACGACGTCATCCACGGTTACCGCACCGTCTACCCCATCCCCTTGGCGCAAGCCTGCTCGTGGAACGTGGCCCTCGCGGAACAGGCCTGCGCCGTAGCAGCACAGGAGGCCCGCCGCTCGGGCGTGGACTGGACGTTCTCGCCCATGATTGACGTGGCACGCGACGGCCGCTGGGGCCGCATCTCCGAAGGATACGGCGAAGACCCCTACGCCAACGCGGCCTTTTGCCAGGCGGCCGTGCACGGTTACCAAGGCGACGACCTCACGGCGCCCGACCGCGTGGCCGCCTGCCTGAAGCACTACGTGGGCTACGGCGCGTCCGAAGCCGGACTGGACTACGTCTATACGGAGATTTCCCGGCAAACGCTGTGGGACACTTACCTGCTGCCCTACGAGGCCGGCATCCGCGCCGGCGCGCAAACCGTGATGAGCTCCTTCAACGACATCAGCGGCACGCCGGCTACGGCCAACCACTACACGCTGACCGAAGTGCTGAAACACCGCTGGGGACACGACGGCTTTGTCGTATCGGACTGGGCTGCGGTGGCGCAACTGGTGACGCAGGGTGCCGCGGCCGACAACAAGGAAGCCGCTTGCCGCGCCATCAACGCCGGGCTGGACATGGACATGATAGACCGCTGCTACGAACCACACCTGGCGCGGCTCGTACGCGAAGGCAAGGTCCAGATGGCACGCATAGACGACGCCGTCCGCCGCGTGCTCCGCGTGAAGTTCCGCCTGGGGCTGTTTGAAAATCCCTATACGCCGGCCACGCCGCCCGAGGCACGGCTGCTGCAGCCGCAGAGCCTGGAAGCGGCCGAACGCATGGCAGAGGAGTGCATAGTCTTGCTGAAGAACGAAGGTGGCGTGCTGCCCTTGGCAGCGGCGGGCGACGAGCGGCCCACCATAGCCGTGATGGGACCGCTGCTCGACGCGGACGGCGAGCTCCTGGGCAACTGGAGCGCACATGGCCGCGCGGCGGAAGTGCATCCCCTGCGCAAGGCGCTCGAAGAGGAGTTCGCGGGAAAGGCCGAACTGCGCTTCGTGCCGGGATGCCCCTTCGACGGGGACGACCGCTCCGCCTTCGCTGCCGCCCGCAAGGCCGCCAAGCGAGCCGACGCCGTGGTGCTCCTCATGGGCGAGCGGGCCAAATGGAGCGGCGAGAACTGCGTACGCTCCGCCATCGAGCTGCCGTCCGTCCAGGAAGACTTCATCGCCGAAGTGAAAAAAGCGGGCAAGCCCATCGTCCTCGTCCTCGCCAGCGGCCGCCCGTTGGCACTGGCGCGCGTGGAGCCGCTCTGCGACGCCATCGTGGAGATGTGGCAACCGGGAGTGCCGGGAGGAAGGCCCGTGGCGGGCGTACTCTCCGGGCGGGTCAATCCGTCGGGCAAGCTGAGCGTCACCTTCCCCCGTTCCACCGGCCAAATCCCCATCTACTACAACCGCCGCAAAAGTTCGCGCCCCACGCTGGGACTCTATCAGGACATACCCTCCACGCCGCTCTACACCTTCGGCCACGGCCTGAGCTACACGACCTTTGAATACGGCGACCTGCGCCTCTCGGCCGACACCATCGGCCACACCACGCGGCTGACGGCTGAAATCACCGTGACCAACACCGGGCAGCGCGACGGCGCGGAAGTGGTGCAGTGGTTCGTCAGCGACCCGGCCTGCCGCATCACCCGCCCGGAGCGTGAGCTGAAACATTTCGAGAAACAGCTCATCCGGGCTGGCGAAAGCCGTACCTTCCGCTTCGAAATAGACCCCGCGCGCGACCTCAGCTTCGTCGACGCCGACGGCCGCCGTTTCCTGGAGAACGGCGAATACTTCATCCAAGTAAAGGACAAGAAAGCAAGACTCTATCTTCACGACTGAACGCCCGGCAGCCCGCGCCAGCCACGCGGGAAACGGGCCTTAGCCCCATTTTTACGAGGCTAAGGCCCGGCGGAACGGGAATAGGCCCCGCCGACGGCGGAAGTAACCGCACAGGCGGCCCGGCAAGGCGGCCCGGCACGCGGAAGCTCCTTCCTTTCACCCCGACAAACATTTTCTCCCATGACCTACCCCACATACCGCAGACCCTTCAGTCCGGAAAATATTGATTTCCTCCGGGCAAACGAAGTTTTCGTTTTCGGCAGCAACCTCCAGGGCCGGCACGGCGGGGGAGCAGCCCGCCTGGCCTACCGGAAATTCGGCGCCATGTGGGGCCAGGGCGTAGGCTGGTTTGGGCAGACTTACGCCATCCCGACCATGCACGGCGGCGTCGAGGCCATACGTCCCTATGTGGACCAGTTCATCGCTTTCGCACGCGCCCACGGGGAACTGACGTTTCTCATGACGCGCATCGGGTGCGGCATTGCCGGTTTCCGCGACGAGGAAATGGCGCCGCTCTTCGCCGCCGCGCTCGCCTTGCCCAACGTACTGCTGCCCGAACCGTTCGTCCGCTGCCTGGAACAGGCGGAAGCCGACAAGGAAACAAGCAAGGCCGCCTGCCGTCCGCACGGCATGGCGGCAGGCAAAGGCGGCACTTTTGAAGAGCGGTTTACGGGCTGCCTGCTGGGCGGCGCGGCGGGCGACGCACTGGGCTACGCCGTTGAATTTGACCGCTGGCCGGCCATCGAGGCCCAATACGGACCGGAAGGCATCGTGCACTTCGCGCCCGACGCACAAGGCAGGGCGGAAATCTCGGACGACACCCAGATGACACTCTTCACGGCCAACGGGCTACTGGCTGCCGAGGCGCACGGGGTGGAAGAAGGCGACACGGAGCGCTGGGCGGGATTTGTGGAAGCGGCCTACCTGGAATGGCTGCAAACGCAGACCGGACAGCGCGACCCGGACGAGGCGGAACGCCTATGCTGGATACGCGACATCCCGGCACTGAACCAGCGCCGGGGGCCGGGATTGACGTGCCTGTCGGCCCTGACGCGGACGAGCCGGAACATGCCGGTGAGAAACGACAGTTGCGGTTGCGGCGGCGTGATGCGCATGGCGCCGGTAGGCCTGTTCTTCGCGCGGCGGGCGCGCATGGCCGGCCAACAGCCCGACTGGGCGGCGCTGCTCCACGTGGCCGCCGAATGTGCGCGCTGTACGCACCAGCATCCACAGGGCTATCTGCCGGCGGCCCTGCTGGCTTATGTCGTGGCCCGGCTCGCCTTGGCGGAGCAAAAAGCGGTGGAGAAGGGACTGGAAGACTTCGTCGAAGCGGGGCTGCAGGAGATGGCGGCGGCATTTCCCGGACAACGGGCCGACGTGCATGAATTGCGCCGTCTGCTGCACTACGCCGAAGAGCTGGCACAAAACGGCGGGCCGGACCGGACGAACATCGGCCGGCTGGGCGAAGGATGGGTGGGACACGAAGCACTGGCCATCGCGCTCTACTGCACCTGCCGGCACCGCGACGACTTCGGACTGGCCATACGCGCGGCGGTAAACCACAGCGGCGACAGTGACTCGACCGGAGCCATAACGGGCAATTTGATGGGCGCCATGTGGGGACTGCAAGCCATCCCGGCCGACTACCTGCAGCGACTGGAACTGCGCGGCGTCATCGAAGAAATGGCGCGCGACCTCTGCGCCGGGCCGGCCGACACTCCGGACCGCACGACGCAAGAATTGGACCGCTGGATACGAAAATACCGCTACGGACGGGCGGAACAGCCACACAAAGCGGACTATTAATGACAGGAAACAGCAGAGTACTATGGAAAAAGACAGAGCTGGTTACGTTTACATCCTGACCAACCCCAGCTTCCGGGAAGACTGGGTTAAGATAGGCAAAAGCTCAAGGCCGGTCGACGTAAGGAGTAAAGAGCTGGACAACACGGCAGTACCGCTCCCTTCCGAGATTTACGCAACGCTCAAAACCTCGAAATATGCGATGGTGGAGAAACAAATACACAAACAGATAGACCGCCTGACGGATTTGCGCAGATGCCTTGTCTACGCTGCGAGAGTTTATTTGTTGAGCCGGTGTCAGCCAACAGCACACACGCTTTGTCAGAAAGCGAAAAACAAAAATCCGAACGCGTTGCACTAAATCTGCAATTGAAAAAGTACACTGACGGGAATTTCGACGGAGAAGAAAACGGGCGTAGGGCTGCGGCAGTGCGACCATCCAGATGGGGCATCCGACACCCGCATAGCGGCATGGCAGGTGCGCTTTGCCTCTCCCCTCGCGCTCCTACGGCGATAGGCAAAGGCCCCAGATATCCAAACACCGCCACCGCGCACGGAAAAGTCGCCAGCACCGCCGCTGGCTGCCCGTGCCGCATCAGATACACAAAAAAACCGTTCCCCGGGAAGGAGGTCTTCCTTCGGGGAACGGTCTGCATAAAATCGGCGGCCGCCTGCTCTCCCAC
>CABQKA010000009.1 GCA_902464615.1 uncultured Prevotella sp.
AATACCAAACACTTACTTTATTTATCCAAATTTTGCCGTTTTTTTGCGAGTTCTTTATATCTTTGCGCTACGGCATCGGGCACATGCCCAAGACGCTCCGCGCTCCATGCGGCCTATCACTTGACAGCCACTAATCATCCGCTATAAAATGGAAGAAGACAATGATTTGATAGACATACAAGTAAAGTACGAGTTCACGTCCGGTTTCGGCCCGATGGACGGGGACAGATACATCCAAGACATTCATGCGCGGATTTGCCGTATGGACGATTTTGGCACGAAGCAGAACTGATTGGCCGTGGCCGTCTGAAGATGCTGCTTTTAGGACGGGCCATCGACGATGGTTTCGACAGTTTTGGCATCTTTGAGTCAGACGAATACATAGAGCGGATAGCCGGCCAGATATATGACTTTGAAAGTGGCGGACTGCGTGAGGACCTGGAGCGGCAGCTTTTTCAAGACGGTTTCATGGAAAATCCCAACATCTGCATACTGGAACGGATGGAAATTCTCCCGGACTGGCGAGGCATGGGCATCGGTGCAAAATTCCTGAAAGACAGATACCACCACTTCAGTAGCGCATGCGGCCTGTTCGTCATGCAACCCTTCCCGCTCCAATTGGAAGTAGCGGCCCGCACGAAAAATGACCCTTTTACTCAAAAGATGCACTTGGAGCAATTGGAGCAAAACACAGAACAGGCAACCAGAAGCCTGCGCGCCTACTACGCGAAATTAGGCTACATCACGATGCCGGGATATGACTTGATGTTTTTAGTGCCCGGCCTGATTAACCGCAACCTCGAAGCCATTGACTTGGATGCCCCTATAACATGTCCGGATTAAAACTCGGATGCAAGCGTCTTCGTCAATGACTATGCGACCTTCTGAGATTGACGCTCTGCCTCGGCTACACGGTAAACAAGCATCACACAGCAAACGAGAGACTTATAATAGCGCGGGAACTCGTGCTGGAAAGTGACTGCACCTTGCCGTAACGGGAAGCAATGGAGCAAAATCCCCAAAGATAGGTATTGCCGGATTAGTCCACCCCCAGTACTTTTGCAATATCAAACTCAAACAGTGTTCATCACCTATGCAAGTGCTGAAGGGGCACATACGTAGCCGCGTATTGGCAGTTGCCAAGCTGCAATTCGGACAAAAGGGCTTCCGCCAAGCCTCAATACGGGAAATAGCCGATTTGGCAGGAATCAGAGCCGGCAACCTTTACAACTATTTCACGAACAAAGATGAATTATTCCGTGAAGTAGTCCGCCCGGTCTTATATGCCTTGGAAACCATGCTACAAGAACACCACGGCACACGAGGAGAGGACATCATGATGATAAAGTCTGAAAAATATTTGGAAACCTGCATAGAAGAATATGTATCGCTCATCAACACATATCGCGAACTGATGATCATCCTTTTATTCCGCGCACAAGGATCTTCATTAGAACATTTCCGTAAAAACTATACCGAACGCTCTACGGCACTTGTCAAAGCATGGTTTGCATCCATGCGACAAAAATATCCGGAAATCAATACAGCCGTTTCCGATTTCAGCATTCACTTGCATACGGTATGGATGTTCACAATGTTTGAAGAACTGCTGACGCATCCGGTATCCGGTCAAGAAATGGAAGACATTTTGCACGATTACATTTTATTTGAAATTCAAGGTTGGAGGGCCATCATCAAGATATGAGATGCGGGGCACATACATACAAGCGGGCAGGCCCGAAAGGACGACCGACAAGGAGGAAATCTTCACAGAGACTTCCTCCTTTTTTATGAACATTTCTGTATATCGTTCACTATATTAAAATATAAATAGGCTATGAAACAAAAGCATGAATTCACAAACATTGTGGCGGAAACACTACTCATCCCGCTTTACATGAGAGCGAAAGAAAGCCGCCACGCCAATCCGATCCTAAACGACAAGGCTGCAGAACGACTGGCAGAGAGTCTGGAATACGATTATTCCCAATTTGACGGTGCAAGGCTAAGCGAAGTGGGCTGCGTGGTACGCGGGTGGTATTTCGACCGTGCCGTAAAGCACTTCATCGATGCACATCGCAGTCCGGTAGTTGTGAACGTCGGTTGCGGGCTGGACACCCGCTTCCAACGTATCGGAAACAGCGACGCCATCTTTTATGACCTGGATTTACCGGAGGTCATCGCGCTGCGCCGCAAGTTGATACCCGAACAGCCTGGCAATGCTTATATCGCAGCCTCATTGCTGGAAACCGATTGGATGGACAACTTGCGCAGGAAACACCCTAATTCGGAATTTATCTTTGTCGCCGAAGGGGTACTGATGTATTTTTACGAAAAACAGGTTATGGCCTTCTTGCATCACGTGGCAAGCCGTTTCGGGGGAGGTGAATTATGGTTCGACGTATGCGGCACGATGATGAGCCGCCGCGGCATGAAACCGGATTCTCTCCGAAACCACAAAGCCCAAATTCGTTCCGGGCTAAGTAACGGGCATGTGGTGGAACAATGGGAACCGTCTTTAAAGCTCATTAAACAGGCTAACTACATGAAGTTCTTCCGTTCACGCTGGGGATTCTTCTTCGGACAGATATTGGGGCGCATCCCTTGGCTCTGCTACAAGTTCAGTTCTTTGCTCGGATATAAAATCACATCAAAATAGCGTAATAACAATGGAAAAGTCAAAAAAGGAAAAAGGCTTGTCGCGTCTGTTCGAGATAGCGGGACAAAGGAAAGGCCTGCTTATATTGGCAGGTCTGCTGGCAGCTGGCAGCGCACTGCCTTTGGGATATCTGAACAATACCTCTACGGGAGCCATCAAGAAAACAATGGACCAGAATATCGAGAAAATAGAGGGCTTCATCGCCCATACCATTCCGGATTTGGTCAATGTAATGGCAACGGTAGTGGTAATGCTGGTCATCTTTTTCTCGCTGGATGTGTGGCTGACAGTCGTGTGCCTGGCCGTTGTGGTGCTTAGCTTATTCCTGCAATTTTCCAATTTCATGGGAAAAAGGGCAAGGGAGTTCATGGGCATCTACTACGATACGCAGGAAAAAATGAGCGCATCAGCTGTGCAGTATGTACGGGGAATGCCCGTCGTCAAGATATTCGGGCAAAGCGTCCGTTCGTTCCGAAACCATTTCTGGCTGGAAATTATAAATAGACATTGGTGTACCTGCGCGTAATAATAAACGCGTGACACGTCCACCCTGTCTGCGTGCACAAACAGTAGACATCTTTGAAAGAAGCTTCAGCTATGGATAAGATAATGAGTTTTCGCCTGCCAAGCATTGACAGCCCCCTCATATTGGCATATCAAGCCATTTATAAATATTCTATATAAGTTGTACTTTTCCAGGTAAAGGAGCAACCCCAATATTGTCGCAAATAAGAGATAAAAAAGGGCGTAAAAAAGGCATATAATCCAAGAACCCCATAAACGCAAAAAGCGTGCAACTCACCAGAGCTGCACGCTTTTGCTTGCGATTTGGTATGTATTTACTTATCGGAATCATTTGACTTCCTCGAAGTCGGCATCCTGGATGTCTTCCTTGCCGCTTTGACCGGCGGACGACGAGGAGCCTTGCTGCTGGGACTGCGGACCGGCCTGTGCGCCGGGCTGGGCACCTGTCTGCTGGTACATCTGTGCACTGGCAGCCTGCCATGCGCCGTTCAATTCCGCAATGGCGGCATCGATGGCGGCCAAGTCCTGCGCTTTGTGCGCGTCGCGCAACTTTTGCAGGGCCGACTCTATGGCCGGTTTCTTGTCGGCGGGTACTTTGTCGCCCAACTCCTTCAGTTGGTTTTCCGTCTGGAATATCATGCTGTCCGCCTGGTTCAGTTTGTCCACGCGCTCACGTTCCTTCTTGTCCGCCTCGGCGTTGGCCTCGGCCTCCGCTTTCATGCGGTCTATCTCCTCTTTGCTCAGTCCGCTGCTGGCTTCTATGCGGATTGCCTGCTCCTTGCCGGTGGCTTTATCCTTAGCCGTCACGTTCAGGATGCCGTTGGCGTCGATGTCGAACGTCACTTCAATCTGCGGCACACCGCGCCGTGCCGGAGCAATGCCCGAGAGGTTGAAGCGCCCGATGCTCTTGTTCTGCGCCGCCATGGTACGCTCGCCCTGGAGCACGTGGATCGTCACCTCCGGCTGGTTGTCCTCGGCCGTCGAGAACACCTGGCTCTTCTTGCAGGGAATGGTCGTGTTGGCATCAATCAGTTTCGTCATCACGCCGCCCAGCGTCTCGATACCCAGGCTCAGCGGAGTCACGTCGAGCAATACGACGTCGCCCACGCCGCTTTCGTGGTTCAGGATAGCGCCCTGGATGCTGGCGCCTACGGCTACGGCCTCGTCCGGGTTCACCCCTTTAGAAGGCACTTTGCCGAAGAAGTTCTGCACCAGTTGCTGCACGGCGGGAATACGCGTGGAACCGCCCACGAGAATCACCTCGTCCACCTCGCTGGCCGAAAGGCCGGCATCCTGCAGCACCTTCTCGCACGGCACCTTGCAAGCCTCGATCAGGTCGTGGGCCAAGGCCTCGAACTTGGCGCGTGTCAGCGTCTTGACCAAGTGCTTGGGCACGCCGCCCACCGGCATGATATACGGCAGGTTGATTTCCGTCGTCGTCGAACTGGACAACTCTATCTTGGCCTTCTCCGCAGCCTCTTTCAAGCGCTGCATGGCCATAGGATCCTGCGAAAGGTCGGCGCCTTCGTCCTGCTTGAACTCCTCCACCAGCCAGTTAATGATGACGTGGTCAAAGTCGTCGCCGCCCAAGTGTGTGTTACCGTTCGTGGCCAGCACCTCAAACACGCCGCCGCCCAATTCCAGCAGCGAGATATCGAACGTACCGCCGCCCAGGTCGAACACGGCGATCTTCATGTCCTTCTTGGCCTTGTCCAGTCCGTAGGCCAGTGCGGCCGCCGTCGGTTCGTTCACGATGCGCTTCACCTCCAGACCGGCAATCTGCCCGGCCTCTTTCGTGGCCTGACGCTGCGAGTCGGAGAAATAAGCAGGTACCGTGATGACAGCTTCCTTCACCTCCTGGCCCAGGTAGTCCTCGGCCGTCTTCTTCATCTTCTGCAGGATCATGGCCGAAATCTCCTGCGGCGTGTACTGCCGTCCGTCCACCTCCACACGCGGAGTGTTGTTTTCGCCGCGCACCACTGCGTAGGGCACGCGCGACACTTCCTTCTGCACCTGGTCGTAAGTCTCGCCCATGAAGCGCTTGATGGAATAAATCGTACGCTTCGGGTTGGTGATGGCCTGGCGCTTGGCGGGGTCGCCCACCTTACGCTCGCCGCCGTCCACAAAGGCTACGACGGACGGTGTCGTCCGCTTGCCTTCGCTGTTGGCTATCACGACTGGTTCGTTACCTTCAAAAACGGAAACGCACGAGTTCGTCGTTCCTAAGTCAATACCGATAATCTTTCCCATGACTGTATTTCTTTTTTTAATTGTTATGATTTCAATGGATGAGGGGCGGGTCCGCACCCCACGTCTTACTTCCTGCAAGTAACGTGCCAAAACTCCGTCTCCGCGGCCTGACGTGGCTATCCTCTGCCAAATTGTCAGCCGCTGCGGACATCTGGCACGTGCGCCTCACGTCCGGCCGCGGCCGCACACGGCCACGCCCCTTCTCCCCTGCTCTTAGCCCCGTGCGTCCCGGGCTTAGCCCCGTCAGCACGCGGCCTATTCCCGTCCCGTCCCGCCCGGGCACGCCCTCCCCCGTTCCGGTCCGGCGTGCGCGACACCCGCCGCGCGGGGCGACGCGGGCGGCAGATGCGGTTACAAAAAAAGCCGCCCGAAGCCTTCTCACGAAGACCGCGGGCGGCAACCTATGAAAATGATGCTTATTCTACTGCCAGTTTCACGCTCCGGCTGGCCGAGGCCGTGGCCGCACGCACCACGTAGGTGCCGCGCGTCAGGCCGTCCAACTTCACCACGTGTTCTCCCGTCGGGGCGGCGGTGCGCAGGCGGCGGCCCGAAAGGTCGTACACCTCTACCCGCTCCAGGGCATCCGTAGCAGCCACAATCACCTCACCGGGATTCACGCTGTAAATGTCCACCTCGTTGTCGCCTTCCGTCACATCGGTGATGCCCGTGGGCTGCGAAGGCACGATGCGGAGGAAATAGCGTCCGTGCGAACTTCCCGTCAGGCTCAGTTCGTCGCCCTCGTGGAGCGTCCGCTCGCTCTGCCGTTCCGCGTCGTAGAGGCTGGCGCTTTCCACATGGTCCAGCCCGGTGAATGTCAGCGTCACGGCCTCGCCGTCGGCGGCAAAGACACCGATGGGAATTTGCCGGACGTCGCGCACGCGGTTCACCGCCGTAGCCTTCGTCCCGGCCACGGTGTAAACGTAAGGCTGGTCCGCGCCGTTCAGGGCCGCGTCGCGCAGCAACTGCACGTCTTCCTGGGCCATATAGTCATTCTCGGCCTGCTCCGAATAAGCCACCGTAGCCATGCTCCGCCCGCTCTCCGTCTGCGCCTGAATGCGCACGCCGGACGTCTGGCTACCCGCCTCCGTACCGTCCGATTCCGGAGCGAAGGCCTGCATGTCGGCCGTGAAGTTCACCGTTACACTGCCTGTCCCCTCGTCCGCGCGCTCGGCATAGAAAGCGCCGTAAGGCGGCAGCAGTACCGTCCCGTCGCCGGAAGTGTCCACCCAGTTACCTGCATCGTCGGCGCTGCCCGCAACAGGGCCGTTGTCTTCTATCAGCCAATATTTCTGCGCCAGAACGCTACTGTTCTCTTCCAGGAATCTCTTCACGTCCAAATGGGCCGGGAAAGGATTGCCCACGATGAAGTAGCGGCCGTCCGCACTCGGCGTGAGCGTGACGGTAAGCGGCCGGTCCTCTACGTCGGGATGCGTATTCGGGTCGCTGCGGTCAATCATCTGGGCGACCGCAAACTTTCCGCTGCCGGCCGGGCGGCTTATCGCACCCGTGGCCACGTCGTAGCTGGTATCGGCCTTCGGCAGGCGGAACAGCAGGTTTCCGCTACCCGCAACGGCCTTCGCGCTCAGCGAGAAGCCTGCGCCGTAACCATAGGGCACCGCGGCATCATTGTAAACGGAACTCCATGCCGTCCCAAACGAAACGGGAGTTTCGCCACCGCCATCCTCTACTATGCGGGCTGCGCTGCCCATGCTCCGCTGGAACACGGCGGGCTGCAGACGGTCGTAACCGTTGCCGAAAGTAATCGGCTGGAAATATTCCGTAGCCTGTTGCCCGGTGGTCTGGGTGTACCAGTCGCCGGCATATACGCCCGTCAACGGCGTGCTGAGCAGACGCCACTGTTCCGGAGCAAGCTCCACGTCGGTCCAGGCGGTGTTGTGGATGAGCTGTTCGGCATGGAGCACCTCGGCGCCCGGTTCCAGATGAATCTGGTCGCACAGAGTCACACGGTAACGCTCCGTAGTCCAGTCTCCCCTTTCGTTTTCATAAGTCATGAGGTCGTACTGTATGTTCTCCGTAGGAGCGCCGATATATGCGGGACGGCTGGAATCCCACTGGGAGTTACCATCAGTGTCCACGCCGGACACACCGGCACGGTACAGCTCTACACTCTTGCCGCGCGGCACGATGACTTTAGTAAAGAGCATCGGCACGAAGGCATTGTCACTCCCGTTGGCGGCATTCGTCGTATAGTTGCCTTCAGAATGGAAGTCCGCCGCGTCGGCCCGCTTCCACATGAGGTCATTATTCCAGTTGTCCGTTTCCGTACCGTTCCACACCACATATTCGGGCACGATTTTCATGTCTACGTTGAACTTGCCGTAGCAGGAGGTCGTCGCCTCGTCCGGATTGTCGCTACGTTCTTCGAAATAGATGGAGAACTGATACGTATAGCCCTCGCGCGGCGAGAATCGGAAGGATTCACCGTTTACGGTCTGCTCGGAAAGGTCAAAGCGTATATTCGCATAGTCATTAAACTGAGTGCCTGAGGTATATTCCTCTGCGTGCAGGTCGGTCACTTCGCCGATAGGCAGGCTACGGTTGTCGAAATCCTCCGTAAAGAAGTGGGCGTAGACAGGGTCGTCTGTCCAGACGAGATATACCTTGTCATATCCCGACTGCGTTTCCACTTTGCCAAGCCAGTCAGCACCTTCGCTGGCCACTTTCGCACCGCGCAGACTGATGCGCAAATTTGAATTATTGCCGAACATCTCCTCAATCTGTTTCAGTCCGATACGCAAGGCCGGGTTGAAGTCGGGCGTAGGATAGAACGTGTTGAAGCCGGCATGAAGCTCCGGAGCCGCACCCGAAACCGTAAGCGAGAGCGGTATGGCCTCCCAGCAGACGGCAGCCCACTCTTCCGCGCCAATCTCGTCGGGCAAGCCTTCAGGAGGCAACACGGTCTGGATGGGGCAGACTACGAGGTCGAGGCCGTCTTCCTGGATACTGATGTCCAGTCGTTCCCGGTGAAGTACGAGCATTGGGTTGAGTCCCTCTACCGTGGTGGTCGAGTAGTGGCGCAGGAGGTTGTACTCGTCTTCCGTAAACTCTATCGTTGCCGACTGGTCTATGGCAGACGGTACGTTTCCGAACGGAGTGTTCTCGTCCACGGCCTCCGCATTGGGGTATGCGGCCCGGAAATCCACCAGCGCGCTTTGGAGAGAGGCGCCGCCATATTCGGCCTGTTCGGCCAAGAATTCGTCATACGTCCCGAAGAACCAGTCGAAATATGCGCCGTTCTCCACCGTGAAGTACGTTTCCTCACCGTCAGGACCTACATAAGGCACGCGGAGCTGGGCCGAGAAATTGAATATCTGTCCGACGCAGAAGTCGGCCGAAGGCCTCACCACTTCTCCATCCACTTTCACCAAAGTTTCCGAACCGACGTCGAACGTAGCATACATGCCGCAATCGTCGTTCAGCACTCCGACAAAATCGCTTAACGTAGGCGTGCCGTCCGTCCGGTGCTCGCGGATGAGCATATAATAGGGCCGATAAGGCATCAGAGACGAATAGAAATTAAGCGACAGGGCGGCTTCGTCCTGACCTGTTCCACCGACGCGGCGGAAATAGTATTTCCCGTCCGTGACATTGTTGGCGGCCAGATTTTCGTCACTCCGCGGATTGTCCGTATCGTACTGCGTATTGGCCGTGAAAGGTATCCTGTAGTAGAAGGTGGTCACCTCCTTCAGGTTATCCTCGTTCGGACCAAGTAGCTCAACAGCCGCTTGCAACGCTCCCAGTTCATCGCCGGGATGCTCCGCCAGATAGTTGTCGTAAACAGTCTTGTCGATGAAGCAGAAGTCGATGGCGTCCTCCTCTCCGCTGGTGGCGTTCGTATTGCCCATGTGGGAAGCCAGCCGGTCCCAGTTCATCTCCACGTTCATAAGGGTATTCTCGCCCGTACACGTGGCTTCCAGCTGCGTTACGTCGGCTGTCGGGTTCTGAATGTAGACTTGCACATCGTCAATACAGAAGTCGCCGCCCGAAGTCGAAGCACAGTTATTGTCGATCTGAAGGCAGTATTCCTCAAACTCAACGGCATTCTCTGGAACTTCGTTGATGAAGGAGAAGTAGACCTGCATCCACTGGTTGTCCCCGCCGCCAGGAATACTCGAACTCAGGTAAGTAGTATTGGGCACCTGTCCGGAAGCATGGCGGTAAATCGGCGTGTAGACCTTCCGGCCATTCACCGTGCGTACACCCATGACGGTAAAGAGCACGCCGGCATCGTCGCCGCCGTTGTCTCCCTGTGAAGACAGACTCATAATCCATGCGGACACGAATAGCTCGGAACCGGGACACAGCCGTTCCGGGAACGTCAGGCGCGCAATGGTGCCGGGGCGGTCGGAGGCGTCCACATAGACATGGTAAGTGCTGGGATCCTTACCCAAATTGGTAGGAGGCTCCTGTGGGGCTGCGTTGTTGATCCAATACACACCGTCGACCCTGTCCATAATGGCATAGTAACCCCATTGCGGAATATTACTCTGGCCGATGAAATCACCGCTGAAACTTCCATTATCGTATGACGCACGCGTACCACCGTCATAAAAGGCATAGCTACTGTAATCCCACGACATGGGGAAAGGATAGTATCCTCGCTCACCATTGTATGCTGCATCAGCAGCGGCCTTGTCATAATCCCACGTAAGGCTGGTCAGCAGCGTGTAGTGTTCACGCAAATATTGGGGAGTGCGTTCCGGATAGTACCAATACGCGTTGCGGTTGGCACTTCCATTATCCAAATTGGCCACTTGCTGCTGTGTGAGAAGCTGCGTCTCGTGCGCAAACGTCAGGCGGTAGCGGGCCAGGTTGTAGTCACCCTTGCGTACAATAATCGTGGCGCTGGGCGTGCTGCCGTCGGAGGGAGTATCTACGTAGCTCGTCCCGTCGCTTCCGCGTTGATTAGGGTATGTAAAATGGATAATACGGGCATCACTGCTCAAGGTAAGTGCACCGTCGCTCAACGTCACGTTGTTCTGGCGCGTGCTACCATGGCTAATATTTGTCAAGCGGATACCGGCCGTATTGTCGGCAAGGGTGACAACGACATTGCCACTGACGCCGGGGATATCCCAAGCCTGCGCGTCCTTGGACAAAGCGACAAGGTCATTGGTATTATTACAACTCCGAGTGAAAGGGAACACAATATTGTATTCTTCCAGATATTTGGCATCCGCACCAGTGCTTTGGTAAGCCTGGTCAGACTTCAGCGGGGCAAATTCCCCGCCCCACGTGGCGTCTTCCTCGTCCACACCGATAATGTAGAAAATGACACGGTGGCCCAAAGTAGGCTCTATGGGATTAGAACGGTTGTCACTGAGAAAATCCTGATAACCAGGTCGCCCGTCATTGCGGAAATCCAAGTAGTTGGAAGCGTCGCACGCCACGAGGTACATGTCGTTGTCGGGATTAATCTCCGTACTGCCCCAATTACGGTACTCAGTGTCTTCGGGATAGTAGAAAGAGACCTCATTCAAACCAGTAGCGAAATCGTCCCCACCCTTGTTTTCCGTCTCAATGTTGACCAACGGATTGCCCACATAACCATTCTCGAAACGGTAGGCCGTGCGGTTTCCGCCGGGAGTCAGCAAATCGTAAGCTCCGGCTCTATAGCCTTCAGTCTGATTGGTACGGAAAGTTCCTTCCGTACGGTAATTGTACCAGCGCTGATAAGAACGGACACTCGTTACCTCACTTCCGCTGTTCTTGGTCGGCATGGTCAGCGTAATGGAAGTTCCCTTTTCCATATAAATGGTGTCGACATAGACGTGAGCCGGCTGAATCTGGGTGCTGGTATTCGGATTCGTAGCCCACTGGTTCTCGTCATCGAACGTATCCAAGTCCTTCGCCTCCTGGGATATGCCCGAGCTGGTCCGAAGATTCCACCACTTCGACGGTTTGTGAGTGATAGACTTATCAAAGGTATAAATTGCATTCCAACGATCGCCATAGCTTTCTTCATACTGATTGCGACTTTCGTATTCCTGCGCTACCGACTGGGCAGGAAACAGCGAGACTAACGCCAAGGCTGGAAGGACACGGGCTAAAAGACGTATAGATTTCATATCTTGTCTCCTCTTTTACTTTTTAATCAATATTTGCACGGACTCGGGGAAGAGCTGGCGCATGTAGCCGACACGGGCGGCGTTGAGCCATTCGAAGTCGAACATGTCCCCCACGGAAACCGTAATGGTATAGGTACGGGCGTAGTGCTGCCCACCTTCGTCCCATTGGATGTAGAGCTGGAGGGGGAAGCTGAGGCCGGCCTGCGCCGTGATGTGGCCCCGGACTTCTGTCTCGTCGGTATTGCCCTCGAACGCGGCGTAACGTAGTGCCGTCTCCGGGATAGTCCATGCGCAGGTCACGTTCGTCACATTGCCGCCGGTTGCAAGTCCCGTCGCGGAAAAAGCGAACTGGCAGCCTTCGGGAAGGTCTACCTCATAGGAGTTGTCCCACGTCACGCGCACCTCCGCCGGGAACGAGCCGATGGGGGAAAGCCAGGCGTGCATTTCGAGCGCCGGCACATAGTCGTTGAACGACAAGTTTATGGGGTAAATCGCATTGCGCGGCAAATCGGTCCGTGCGGTCCGTGCCTCGTAGACCGTGCCGTTGTACTGGTCCGTAGAGAGCCGGACCGTAAAGGAGGAAGCATCGTCCTCCGTGGCATTGACATAAAAGTCGGGCACCCGGTAGGTTGCTTCACTCTCCGGCTGAAGCGCGCTAAGGTCTACTGTGTAGGATATGTTGCGCTGCACACCGCTCACCTGCTGCCCCTTGAAAAGGCCGACACGGTCGGCGATGCCGCTGAACACAAGATTCCCCAGTTGCACGGTCTGGCCGGTGAAGGCGGAAAGGTTTACCGTGGCACGCACTTTCGAAACAAGACGGTCCAGACCGATATCGATGCCTCGCGTGGCGGAAGTGATGGTAACAGAGGTGTCGGCACTCATGGGAATGAAGCGGCGGGCGTCAATATTCGAATCGTTGAAATTGAGCTTCGCCGTCAGGTCCTCAAGCACAATATTGCGGATGTCTACGTCCTGCAGTTCGTCAAGGTCTGCACCTTCCCCGATGCCGACGAAACTGTTCAGCTGTGTGTTGTCCGCCGTGCTCCAGTTGGCAAAGGCGTAAACATTGTAGACGCCCGGCGCCAGCGTGAAGGGGTCGGAAGTCCATTCCTCCATGTTGCCCGCCTGCGCGTCCGGATTGCTTTGCAACTCGTCCGTCGTAAGGAATTTCTTCACGACGACGTTCTCCGCATTGACAATAAGCACGCAGATTTCATCGCTCATGTATTCGCCCTCCGTACCGGCCACCGTCGCCCGCATTTCGTTGAGGTCGCCTTCCTGTTCGGCGACGAGCCGCAACTGGAGCGTAGCGGGAGCCGAGGGGTCGGGCGCGGGGTCGTCGTCGGCCATGCAGCCGGCCAAGGCCATCACAGCCAGCGCCGGCACTGCCATGCGCGCCCACCGCGCTATCGTATTATAATTACTGTTCATATACGCACTAAGTTTATTCGTTCGGACTAAGGAGGGCTTACATCTCGATGTCTTCAGCGGGGAGCAACAGCCAGTCGTTGACGTAGACGCGGACAATCGGCTCGGACTCGCCGGGCACGTCGTCGCCCAAAGAGTAGATGCCGGTGACCAGGAGCTTGTAGACGTTGTTGCGGACAATGGCGTACTCCATCGGTCCGTTCGTCTCGTCGTCCCCGTCGTTGGCATGGCGGACAAACCACGTGTAGTAGCAGGTGGCGTCCTCGTAAGTGCGGATGCCGAACCTGGCAAGATATTCGCGCGTGGTCGTTTCACTAATCTGGTCCACACGCACGCGCCAAACGTCGTTCTCTTGCGTAGCCGTATAGCCGGTCACATGGGACATATAATACGTCCAGGCAAGCGTGCCACGTTCAGCAACGTCCAAATCGCCCTGGGCATAATCCGTAGCCAGCAGGCCATTGATGTAATCGTCGTAGCCAGAAGGGTCGTTGTCCAGCAAACGGTTCGCCACCTCGCGGACTTCTTCCCACGTCGTGGCGGCAGCCATTGCGCTTTGGATGTCCGTCCACGCGGCACCATAGGCCGCAGCCATGACGTCCTCCATGGAAGGATAAAGCTGGGCGCCCCAGGCAAAGAACGTCGCCCCGTCGCGGTATTTGTTCAGCCCGGCGGGATGGAAGGTCGCCTTGAAGACAACAGCCGTACTGTAAGCACGTCCGCTCTCGTCGGCCCGCGTCACGTTTTCGAGCGTATAGCCGGCGCGGCGCCAGTCCCGTCCGCCCCATTGTCCGGAAAGCCGGGCGCCTTCGGTGACCAAGGCCGCCCAATCGTTGGGGTCTTGCGAACCGGAGGGAAGATACGTACCGTAGAGGTCGGCACGGGAAGAGTAGGTCGTCCCGTCCAAAACGAAAGTAGAGTTGCCAGAAGTCTTTTTCGCCGTCAAGGGGTCGAGCACGTAATTCGTGGCCGTGCCGGTCGCGGCTTCTGCCGTTTCGTCGCCGAGATAGGTCCATGTGCCCAAGTCATCCGTCCCGCCCGTGACGCGCTTCAGGAGATAGCTGCCGGCCGTGAAGTCGTTGACAATGGCCGCACCGGTGATTTGCACGGTCGCACCGGTATAGGCCGGGTCCGTACACGTGAAGCTTTCTTCCTCGGCGGCATAGTCCACGCGGGCGGCCAGGCGCTCCACGCTGACCGTCGTCGTGGCGGGTTCGTCTGCGGGGTTAGAGTTCAGCACCAACCGGGCATCCGAGGCCGAAGCCATGACGAAGGCACTGTACGCCCCGGCCGTCTCCTGCCATGCCGCATGCTGGATGTGGTCGCGCACCTGGCCGAGCGTCAGCCCCTGCTCATTCCACCAGGCCTCCGTCCCGGGATTGGCCACGACCAGCACCTGATAAGTCCCGTTCAGCAGTTCCGTTGGCGTGCTGCCCGTCGTATATACGGCATCGATGCCCGTGCCCTGTCCGCCGTTGCCCGGCCCTGAGGTCGCCGTCAGGCGCGGGAAATAGACCGGTGTGACGGACGTAGCCGCAGGGGCGTTCGCGCCGTCGGCATCCTGGAAGAAGAAGGCCACGGCGTCCGTCACCGTGTTCTCGCTTGTCTGGCCGGTTTCAGAACCGTCGCCGCCCTCGCCGCCGGTGGGGTTGTCCATGGGGCGCGAGACGGCGCGCTCCGCCGGCCCGGAAGGCATGGCAAAGTCGAGACGGACATAAGAGACGGCCTTCGCGCCGGAACTTTCGTCCGGCCCGCCGCCCAAGTCGTCCTGCGAACATCCGGACATTCCTCCCATGCACAGGAGCAAGCCTGCCAAGGGAAGGAAAGTCCGCCGTCCGCGACGGCTATATGGTGATAAATATAGATTCGGCATAATCGGTCTCCGTTTTGCGAATTACAATTCCTCGAACTGGATGCGCTGTGACCAGCCCAAGATGCTGATGCTGATATTGACGTAAGCCAGGCGGTCGCCCTTGAGGAAGAACTCCAACTGGTAGTCGTAGCCGCGGTCAAGGAACTCCTGCGGCTGGTAGCGGTAGATGTCCTCGCTCGTACGCAGGCGGCTCAAGAGGTCGGGCAGATTCACCCGGATGACTTCGATGCCCGTCTCGCGGTTGGTGACGGAGAGAATGGCATCCTGCGCCGGGTCGTCGTGATAGAGGAGACGCGAGGTCATGAAGTCGGCGTGGGCCATCCGGCCTATGCCTTCAATAGGATTCCCGCTGGAGTCGAAGGCCGGTGTGCGGTCCTCCGTATTCCAGGTCTGGTGCGGGGTATAGACCACGGTGTGCGATTCGTCGAGCGCATTGTCCCAAAGGATGCGGTCGTTATGGTCCGTGATGTACATGTCATACTTGGCCACGTCCATCTGCGTGGGGTCGTCCAGCTCGCGGAGTGTCACGTTGATTTTCTTCGTGTCGCGGACGAGGGAGACGGTCTTATACGTCGGCCGGGCGTCGGACACCTGCACTTCCTCCAGGAGCATGCCATGCCAGAGGGTGTCGAGGGGAAGTCCGTTGTTCACGACGTGGAACACGTCGCCTTCCTGAAGGGTCTCGAGCTGCACGGCAAGTGTTTCCATCGGGTCGCCGGCAGACGGCTCGGTGCGGACAAAGCGCGCCCCCTGGCCTTCGAGCTGGGCGTCGTAGCTTTTCTGCCCAGCCAGGACGAGGAACTTGTACGTCCCCGGCTCCAGGTTCATGTGCATCTGGTAAAGCGGTGAGGAGAGCGGTGCAAACGAGCCCACATTGGCCTCCTCCTGCTTCGTGACGTAGCGACCGTCCTCGTCGAAGACGTAGACGGTGACGGCGCCGACGTGGTCGTTGAACATGTCGGCACGCTGCAAGTTGTAATCATACTTGAACGAAAGATAGAGGCCGTAGGGACAGTCGTCCATGTCCTCGTGCATCTGCGAGCACGACGTGGAAAGCCCTCCGGCAAAGAGAGCCACGCAAAGCCACGTCAGCCATTTGGGGAAAGAATATTTCATAAGACAAAACTTTTTGTTCGTGTCTGGATTTGCTTTTCCGGGACGGCCCGGTGCGGTGCGCCGCAGCCTGTCCTTGTCCTGTCTGCTTTATCGTCGTGCGGGGCGGTGGCCCCGCGTTGTTTTCCGCTTTGGGGGTGAGGCCGGCTTCGTGCCGGACCGGTCACAGTTCCTGCCTGTCTTCTCTGCACTGCGGCAGCCAGTGCCCTCCGCCTACGGGAGGCTGTGGCGGGATTCGTGCGACCCGCCGTCGCGACATCTTAATATTAAGGAAAGGAGCGGCGGCGCTTTCCGCCGCTCCTTTTTCAAGAGAGATTTCCCGAAAGGGATTAAAGTTCTACGTTCTGCGTGCGTACAGCCCAGGAGAGCACGTTGATCTCTACGGAGATGTAAGCCTGCGTCGGGTCGTCCGGACCGGTTACTTCTTCGATGATCGGGTCGCCAAGGTTGCTGATGCCCGTCACGTTCACCCTGTACCAGTTGTTGCGGAGCACACCGTAACGGCCGAGCCAGTTGTTCTCTGCATTCGGTGCGGGATAAGAGTCAGATCCGGTCTGCGACCACGGTGTCAGGTCGTCGCCGAAGTGCTTAATGAGTACAGGATAGTAAGACACACCACCCTTGTAGCATTCGATGCCCAAGTCGGTAGCATTCTGCACACCTGCCTGGTAAGCAGTACCACCTGCAGCAAGCACTTCCGGAATCACGCCACCATCAAACTTAGCAGCGGCATCGTCGGCATAAGTCACGCCCGTAACGGTCCATGTCCCGGCCTGATCCGTGCTGTATGTCACAGCTTCAATGTCGTCATTGGTAAACGTCTGGTTAGCCTGCAAGTTAGCCGTCAAAGCAGCGGTTACCGCGGGGTCGGCAATGAAAGCGGCCTTTGCGTGCTCGTCAAGGTTTGCCTTGGTATAAGTCGTGGTACGCGTATTGCCCAACGTAAAGAAGTCGCTACCGTCACCAATCGTAGCCTTCACGTAAACCGTCGTCGTGAGGTCTTTGTTCATGTGAGCCACGTCGAACGTATTCTCCAAGCAATACTTCACGCTACCAACAGCTGCGAATTCAGAATCGGCAGGTCTTGCGTTCAGTCTATGCAGTCCCGTCTGCTGGTCTGCATAGTTCGGGTCCGTAGCCCAATAAGTGCGGTAACCGGCGCCCGTGGCGACTTCGCTTGTGCCGATAAAGCGGAAACCATTATTTTCGTTCTGGTATCCCCACCAGCCGCTGGCCGTATTGGCGTTGCGCGTCACGTAAGAAGTCATGTTGGTTTTGTCGAGCGCCCAGCCATTGATGGTCCATGCCAAATTACCAGCGGTCGGCAGCGTACCCGAGTTAGTCGTAGCCGTTACTTCCACTTTAGCCACGGCACGCTCTACATACACTTCGGCTGCGGGGTTGCTGGCGGCCTCAGCTTCGGTGCTGTAAATTTGGTTGTTAAGCGAAGTCAGCGTGCTGACGGTCCCCTGGAAATCGGCTGCGCCCACAGCGCTGGCCAACGGCGCATTCGTCATGAAGAAACCGTTCGCACTGCCGGCTATGGAAGTCACGTCGCCATTGGCCATGGTCATGGTCTTGGCCTGGAATTCCTGGAACGTACCGGTAAAGGCACTGGGCTCGCCTGCAAAAGTCAGCGTGTTCGATTCGTCCACCGTCATCACGCCTCCCGTGTTCAAAGCCACGAGGGCATAAGCTTCAGCGCCGTTCACCTGATTGATGGCTTGCGTGAGCTGCACGGTAGAAGTAATCTGGTTGGGATCGTCGTCCACCCCGCCAAACGTCGGGAGCGTCAGGTTGTAAGCACCTTGAAGCCTGGCACTGGCCTCATCGGCCCCGGCGAACACCAGGAGAACGGCGTTTTTCACGTCGTACTCCTCGGGCGTACCGTCGTCGAAGACGTCGTTCGGGGCACGGTTAAGGGTTGCTTTCTCCTTCGGGAGGTTGATGGCGAGGCTGACATAGCCTTTGCCTTCCGCATTCCACTGGGGATTGTCGCCCGCCGTGGGCACCACATCGTCGTTGGAGCAAGCGCCAAGCGCCAGTGCCAGAGCGGCTGCGGGTAACAAATAAATCTTTTTCATGTGAGAAAAATGTTAGTTAATAAAATAGAGTTTAGAAATCGTTCAAATTCTTGAGATTCTCGGCCGCTTCGGGCACACCGGCATCGGCAGCTTGCCTGAAGAAGGCACGGGCCTCCTCCGTGCGGCCTTCCTGCATGGCCAGCACGCCACGCGCATGAACGGCCTGCGGCGTGTTGCCGGCCTTGTCCAAATAGCGGCGGGCCGCTTCATAATTTTTGACAGAAAGGGCTGCACAGGCGGCGTTGAGGTTGGCCGTCGGGTCGTCCGGGAACATGCGGACGGCAATCTGGAACACCTCGTTGAACTCCGCGCTGCCCGGCTCGTAAGTCTGCGCTACGAGGAACATTTCCTCGAGCGAAAGCTGCTGCGGCTTCGTGTGGAGCAGTTCCTTGGCCTCTTCGACGGAGAAGGCACGCACATGATAGTGTACCACGTAGTCGGAATGGCGCAGAGCGGGATACCACGTATCGAGCATGAAACGGTATTCTTCGGGATAGGTGGACTTGATTTTCCACTCCTTCGGGTCCGGCTCCAGACTGACGTCGTCGATGAGCGCCAGGATTTCCTTGCCGTGCTCCAGATTGCCATCGGCTACGCGCTTACGCAAGCCGTCCCAGTCCTCGGGCGTGGAAGTGACGTGGAAAAGGCTGTTATCCAGTTGTACCAGACGGCGCACGTAGTCAGTCAGCGTGCGGGCGCGGTTCTCGGCCAGCCAGGTATTGTGCTCATACGTGCCTTCGGGCGAAGCGTAGCCATGGATCTCGATGCTGGTGATGCTGGTGTTCTTATCCTCCTTGACCACGTTGATGGTCTGGAGAATCTTCTGCAGCTCAGCAGGGTTGTTGCGGTAGTCGGGATGCAGTTCGATGCGGTCCACGGGGAAGTCGATGAAGGCCTGTCCGCGCATCTCGCGGTCCTTCACCGCCTCGGCCTGCGGGCGTATGAAAGCCAGCAGCGGAGTGCGCAGACGGCGCACGACGGTGCGGTTCTGGTCCATGAGGTCGCCGCAGCCGCAGAGGTCCTCGTAGATGGCCACGTCGGCGTTCTGCATCCACTCCTCATAGGGGACGACAGCGGCATAGTGTACGGTCTGCGCCGTCTCGTTCTTGCGGCGCACGACGGTGGTCTGCGCGGAGTATTGCTTGTAGTCGTTGCGCTCGTACATAATCTGCTGCTTGCGGCCGTTGATGACGACCGGCTCGAGGAAACGCTCCTCCTCGCCGTTGCGGACGATGGGGGTGAAGACGAAGCGCATGTTGGAAGGTAGCTCGAGGGAGTCGAGCACGAGGTCCATGTTGACGACAAGGTTATTGTCCGTGTGCTCCACCTTCGTGTTCTGCACGGCAATCTGCCGGGCGGCAATCTGTTTGCCGGCCACACTCTGTGCCTGTGCGGCACTGGCGGCAAAGGCGGCGCAGAGGGCGAAAAGCATATATTTCTGATTCATATCTTCCTCCGATTATATGGGTTAGAAAATGTAAAGAAAGCTGAGCGCGGCCTTGGTGGGCCCGAAGTAGTTCTTGTGGCCCGAGCCCAGCCGCTCGCCGCAAACGCCGCAGCCGAAGCGGTCGTATTTCACGTAGTCGTAGCCGATGCCGATGGAAGCCTCGAAGTTCCAGTGCTTGGACATGGGCACCTGGTAGCCGACAGTGACACCGCCGCCGACGTACCAACCCTCGTAGCGGTGATCCTTCAACTTGTTGAAAAGCCCTGTGGGCAAGTCAATCTCGCCGACGTTGAACTCGCCGCCCATGGCATGTACGCCAAGGAACAGGCCGTTGAAACTCTGGCAGAACCAATAGCGGTACTCCGGCTGAAGCACCCAGTGACGCAGGCTCTTCCGCTCGGAGAAGGTCCAGGGATTGTACCCGTAGAACAACTGCACGGAGTGCTTTTTGCCGAAAGATACTTCCGCTCCAATGTTTGGCGTGGTCGTAGCCCAATAAAGCACGTTAGTCTTTAACGCCACATTCTGGGCATGAAGGGACAGCGAGGCCAACCCCAGGAGCACGAATGTAAATAATGCGATTCTCCTTTTCATCATTATGCTTGTTGTTATCATTTTTCCGTCATGTGCGCCGGCAGACATTCCCGGCGTGTCCATATATTTTGTTGAAGATGTGGCAGCCCTTCTGCGACACGAGCCTTAGCCCAAAAGACACGAGCCTTAGCCCAAAAGATACGGGCCTTGGCCCCGCAAAGACAGGGCTTATCGCCGCACGGCTACTGCGTGCCGAAATGCGGAAGGCTTGCGCCGGACCGGATACGAGGGGAGCGCCGCTATTTTTCTGCGGCAAACCTGTGGACACTACGACCAAAAACAAAAACACTGCAACGTCCACAGGCGCAGAGACGCCGGCCTCCTTTCCAGGCAGGAGTTCCCTGCAACCGGACAGCTCGACATTCTTCTCATCGTGTAAAGTATGGTATCGGAGTCAGTGCTTCACATCTCTACATTGCTTTTCTCTGGACTGAAAGGCCGATACCGCGCAGACGCCGCGCCGGCGTCCGGTACGAGACACAGCGGGGCAGGCTGGATTTTTCATATCGTGGAGCCTCAGGGTCTCGGGTTTGTTTCTTGCTGCAAATTTATCCTACAAAAATTAACTAACAAAATGTTTCCATAAAATACCCCCCCCCCATTTTAGATACTTTAACCAGTTTGTTAATATAACACAACACCCTTTACATGTAACCCCTGCTTTCCGTTACTATATAATATAATAGGAGTGGTGCGAAGCCGCGCGGCGGGAAAGGCGCGCATTTTACCTCTTGTCCGGCGGGCGTTTCGCAAGAAATCCGTACCTTTGTAGCAAACTATCATCCATCATTACCAAAACCCCAAAGAAGCGACAAAAATGGGTAAAGTCATCATCATCGGCGCCGGGGGCGTGGCCACCGTAGCCGCCCACAAGGTTGCCAAGAACACCGACGTGTTCAGTGAAATCATGATTGCAAGCCGCACGCAGTCCAAGTGCGACGCCATTGTCAAAGCCATAGACCGCCCGGACATCCGCACGGCCCAGGTGGACGCCGACAGCGTGGACCAACTGGTACGCCTTTTCGATGAGTTCCGTCCGGACCTGGTCATGAACCTGGCCTTGCCTTATCAGGACCTGACCATCATGGAAGCCTGCCTGCGCTGCGGCTGCTCCTACCTGGACACGGCCAACTATGAACCGAAGGACGAAGCCCACTTTGAATACTCCTGGCAATGGGCCTACAAGGAACGCTTCGAGCAGGCAGGCCTGACGGCCATCCTCGGCTGCGGCTTCGACCCGGGCGTGACGAGCATCTTCACGGCCTACGCCGCCAAGCACCACTTCGACGAAATCCAGTACCTGGACATCGTGGACTGCAACGCGGGCGACCACCACAAGGCCTTCGCCACCAACTTCAACCCGGAAATCAACATCCGCGAAATCACGCAGAAGGGTCTCTATTGGGAAGACGGCAAGTGGATAGAAACCGATCCGCTCGCCATACACCGTCCCCTTAACTACCCGAACATCGGGCCGCGCGAAAGCTACCTGCTCCACCACGAGGAGCTGGAAAGCCTGGTGAAAAACTACCCCACCATCCGCCGCGCCCGCTTCTGGATGACTTTCGGGGAAGCATACCTCACCCACCTGCGCGTCATCCAGGACATCGGTATGGCCAGCATCAAGCCTATCCTCTATGAAGGCAAGGAGATTGTCCCCCTGCAATTCCTTAAAGCCGTGCTGCCCAACCCGCAGGACCTGGGCGAGAACTACACGGGCGAAACAAGCATAGGCTGCCGCATACGCGGCCTGAAGGACGGGAAGGAGCGCACGTACTACGTCTACAACAACTGCTCGCACCACGACGCCTACGTGGAAACAGGCATGCAGGGTGTGAGCTACACGACGGGCGTCCCGGCCTGCATCGGCGCACGGATGTTCATGCTCGGCCTGTGGAAGCGCCCAGGCGTATGGAACGTGGAAGAGTTCGACCCGGACCCCTTCATGGCGGAACTGAACAAGCAGGGGTTGCCCTGGCACGAAGAGTTCGACGGCGACCTGGAGCTTTAAGAAAACAGAGGGCATCCGGACAAGCGAACAATGGCAGACGTTTACCGCTGGCTCAAATGGTTCGGCGCCGTGCGCAGCCCGCGCCTCAAACTGCTGGGGCTGTGGCTGCTGCACGTAACGGGGCGGCGCTATATAGGCGTATTCCTCGACCCGGTGCTGGCATGCAACCTGCGCTGCCGCATGTGCTACTTCAGCGACGCGGCGCAGCGCGACCGCCTGAAAGGACGGATGACGCAGGAGGAAATCACGGCATTGGGGCGGGCACTGTTCCCGCGGGCGCTGAAACTGCAGATCGGCTGCGGCGCCGAGCCTACGCTGTGCCCTTTCCTGGAAGACATCGTCAGACTGGGCAAGCGGGAAGGCGTACCACATATCTCGCTCACGACCAACGGACAACTGCTGGACGAGAAACTGCTGGACCGCCTGGCCGCGGCAGGACTCGACGAGCTGACGCTCTCGGCCCACGGGCTTACCGCCGCCACCTACGAGCGCCTGATGACAGGGGCGCGCTTCGACCGCTTCACCGGCGTGCTCGAATCCGTGCGGCGCGTCCGTGAACGGTGGCCGGCGCTGCGCCTGCGCATCAACTACACACTTTGCGCGGACAACGTGGAGGAACTCGCCCGCTTCGATGAAGTCGTTGCCCCGGCGCGCCCGGACGTGTTGCAGCTACGCCCCATCCAGCCATTGGGCGCGACGGCATACCACAACTTCTCACTCGAAGCAGTGGAAGCCGCATACGACCGCGTCATCGCGCCGCTCCTTGCCCGCTGCCGCGGGAAAGGCATCACCTGCCTGGTCCCGACACGGGCGCAGCTGGCCGAAGTAAACCAGCCGGACAACCCTCTCACCGAGGCTCTCGAAACCCTGGTCTACTGCAACCTGTCGCCGGCCTCACATTGGGAAGCCGGCTTCGACTGGCAACGCGACACGTTCTGCAGCTATTGCCGCCGCACAAGGCGGGCGCGGCACATCCTCAGCCTCGCCCTGCGCCGCGATGCCGCACAGCCGGAAGAAAAAGGGCGCACAAAACCGCTCAACTACCGCGTGGACTGACCGGAACACCGTAAGCCCGGCGGACGTCAGCACTACATCACCCTATTCAAAAACTATCACATGCAAACAGGAGACCTCATCCCGGAAATACTGGGTACGGACGAAACGGGCCGCGAAGTACGCCGCGCGGATTTCGCAGGCCGCCGGTTCGTCCTCTACTTCTACCCCAAAGACAACACCGCGGGCTGCACCGCCGAGGCATGCAGCCTGCGCGACCACTACGACGCGCTGCGCGCCGCGGGGTGGGACGTCGTCGGTGTGAGTGCCGACAGCGCCCGCTCCCATCAGAACTTCATCGCCCGCCACGGCCTGCCCTTCCGCCTCATCGCGGACACGGAGCACCAGCTGGCTGAAGCCTTCGGCACATGGGTGGAGAAACACATGTACGGCAGGACCTACATGGGCATGGCGCGGACAACGTTCCTCATCGGAGCGGACGGCCGCGTGGAACGCATCTACGCCGCCAAACAGGTCAAGACCAAAACACACGGCGAACAACTGCTGCGCGACCTCGAAGCCCCGACGGAAACCCCGGAAAAGCCCGGGCAAGCCTGACACCAACCCGCGCGGCCCTACCCCGCCGCGCCCCACGAACACAACAAACCAACATGGCAAAGAAAGAAGAAGAACAGACAAACGGCGTGAGCGAGAAGCTCAAAGCCCTCCAGGCCGCCATGGCCAAGATAGAAAAGGACTTCGGTAAAGGGTCCATCATGAAGCTCGGGGACGAGCAGGTGGAAAACGTCGAAGTAATCCCCACGGGCAGCATCGCGCTCGACGCCGCCCTGGGTGTAGGCGGCTACCCGAAAGGCCGCATCATTGAAATCTTCGGCCCGGAAAGCTCCGGAAAGACAACGCTGGCCATCCACGCCATAGCCGAAGCGCAAAAGGCAGGAGGCATCGCCGCCTTCATCGACGCGGAGCACGCCTTCGACCGCTTCTACGCCGCAAAACTGGGCGTCAACGTGGACGAACTGCTCATCTCGCAACCGGACAACGGCGAACAGGCCCTCGAAATCGCCGACCAGCTCATCCGCTCGTCCGCCATCGACATTATCGTCATCGACTCCGTGGCCGCCCTGACCCCCAAGGCCGAAATCGAGGGCGACATGGGCGACAACAAGGTGGGACTCCAAGCCAGGCTGATGAGCCAGGCCCTGCGCAAGCTCACCTCGACCATCAGCAAGACGAACACGACGTGCATCTTCATCAACCAGCTGCGCGAGAAAATCGGCATCATGTTCGGCAACCCGGAAACCACGACGGGCGGCAACGCGCTGAAATTCTATGCCAGCGTGCGCCTTGACATCCGCCGCGTCACGACCATCAAAGACGGCGACCAGCCCATCGGCAACCAGGTGCGCGTCAAAGTCGTCAAGAACAAAGTGGCGCCCCCATTCCGCAAGGCGGAGTTCGAGATTACCTTCGGCGAAGGCATCTCCCACATCGGCGAAGTCGTAGACCTCGGTACGGAGCTGGGCATTCTCAAGAAAAGCGGCTCGTGGTTCAGCTACGGCGACACCCGTCTGGGGCAAGGCCGCGACGCCGTGAAGCGCGTCATCCAGGACAACCCGGAGCTGTGCGAAGAGATCGAAGCCCAAATCAAAGACGCTCTGAAAGAACAGCCATAAGCTCCTGACGGCACGTCCGCGGACCCGCCGAACGGCGTCAGGCCAACACGTACACACCATGAAGAAAATGATTTTCAGCCTCCTCGCCATCCTGGCCATGACCGGTTGCGGGAAAGGCAGCGTAGACGCCCAATACGTAGACCTTATCCATAAAGGCACGGAAGCCGTCCGCGAAGCCCCCGACGCCGATGCCGCCGAAAAAGCCGGCGAGAAGTACGACAAAATGTTTGCGGACTTCGAGGCGCAACATGCCGAAGAACTGCAAGAAAAGAAAGACGACGCAAAAGCCGTAGCACGGATACAGGAAGCCATGCGCGAATACGTGCTGACACGCATCGGCCGGGCCGACAGCAAATAAAGCCCTCCGCGCGTTAACAAGCGGCCGCCGAAAATCACATGCGCCCGCCTCACCTTTCCGAATACCGGACGGGAGAGGCGGGCGCATACCGTTTCCGCACCATTACGCCAAGAACCCCTGACGACGCAACGCTTCGAGAAGCCCGCGGCTCATTTCCTCGCAGTCCTTACGCGTATAACGGATATCCGTAAAAATCTGCGCCAACGTCTGCTTATGATTAATGCGCACGAACTCTTGGTTTTCTGGAAGTGCCTCCTTCGCCGCATAATCCCGGTCGACAGTATCCGGAGTGACCGGATGGTACGTCTCTTCGTGCAGCACGGCCGAAAGCGGCAAGCGGTCTGTCTGGGGCGGCTCTTCCGCTGGCCAGCCCAGCGTTATGGTAGCGACAGGAAACACCAGAGGCGGCAACTGCAGGGTTTCTATGATGTCAAGCGGACGGTAAACCGTCGTACCCAGAAAGCAAAGTCCCAGTCCCTCCGCCTCGGCCAAGGTGCAGAATGTCTGGCAATAAAGCAGTGCGTCCGTAGCAGCATTCATGAACGAAAGGAAATTGTCATAACCAGGCTCAGCCTGCCGGCAGCGGCACCACTCCGTCGTGCGGTGATAATCGGCACAGAAAGTAAGGACCACCGGTGCACCGGTGACCATCGGCTGGTTAAAATGGCAAGGAGCCAGCCTGCGCTTCATCTCGTCCGAACGGGTCACCACCACGCTATAAAGCTGAAGGTTGCCCATAGTCTGCGTGCGCTCAGCCTCTTCGAGAAGAGCGCGGAGCAATTGCCCCTCAACGGGACGGTCGGCATATCTGCGCACCGACCGCCGGTTCTTGATAAAATCCATAGTCTTTTGTCTTTAAGATAAAGTCAGAAAGCAAAATTACATAAAAGCGGGCAAACCAGACCGACAGAGCGCCAAAAACTGAAGCTCGCACGGCCGGCCGTCAAAAACCGGGAAAAGGATAAAGGCATACTATTTTTTCAGTTCCATACTATGAATTTTTATCGATTGTTAGTATCTTTGTAGCGATAAATAAAGGACATGCCGAAAAAGATACAACGATTTCAAAATACAGTAATACTATGACTTTAATCAAATCCATCTCAGGTTTCCGCGGCACCATCGGAGGCAAGCCGGGAGATACGTTGAACCCGCTGGACATTGCGAAGTCCGTATCGGCATACGCCAGCCTGCGTGAACGCGTGGTAGGCCCCTACCGCCGCAAGGTTGTCGTGGGCCGCGACGCCCGAATCTCTGGAGAAATGGTTTCCCACGTGGTATGCGGCACCCTCATGGGCATGGGCTTCGACGTGCTGAACATCGGCCTGGCTTCGACCCCGACGACGGAACTGGCCGTCACGATGGAGCGCGCCTGCGGCGGTATCATCATCACCGCCAGCCATAATCCGCGGCAGTGGAACGCGCTGAAGTTCCTCAACGAACACGGAGAGTTCCTCCCGCCCGAAGAAGCCAACGAAGTGGTGCGCCTGGCCAACAGCTGCGACTTCAAATATGCCGACGTAGACCATTTAGGCTGCTACACGAAAAACTTCTACTTTGACCAGCGCCACATAGACATCGTCAAGTATCTCGAACTGGTAGACGTGGAAGCCATCCGGAAAGCCAACTTCCGTGTAGCCATCGATACCGTCAACTCCGTAGGCGGCATCATCCTGCCGAAACTGCTGGGCCAATTGGGCGTCACGCAAGTGAAAGGCCTCAACCTGGAGCCCACCGGCGACTTCGCGCATAACCCCGAACCGCTCAAAGAGCACCTGACAGGCATCTGCAGCCTGATGCACAGCGGACAGTACGACATAGGCTTCTGCGTAGACCCGGACGTAGACCGTCTGGCCATGGTCTGCGAAGACGGCTCGATGTTCGGAGAGGAATACACACTGGTAGCCGTAGCCGACTACGTGCTGCAGCACACACCGGGCAACACCGTGTCGAACCTGTCGTCGACCCGCGCCCTGCGCGACGTCACGGAGAAATACAACTGCCACTACAACCCGGCGGCCGTAGGCGAAGTGAACGTGGTGACCAAGATGAAAGAGACGGGAGCCGTCATCGGCGGCGAGGGCAACGGCGGCGTCATCTACCCGGCCGCACACTATGGCCGCGACGCGCTGGTCGGCATCGCTTTGGTTCTTACGTATCTGGCCAAGAGTAAGATGAAAGCCACGGAGCTGCGTGATTCGTTCCCGAAATACTACATTGCCAAGAACCGCATCGACCTTGACCCGAAGACCGACATCTACGCCATCCTGCAAAAGGTCAAGGAACTGTACAAAGACGAAACCGTCACGGACATCGACGGCGTAAAGATCGACTTTGCCGACAAATGGGTACACCTGCGCAAAAGCAACACGGAACCGATCATCCGCGTCTATTCCGAAGCGCACACCATGGAAGAGGCCGATGCCCTCGGCAAGCAGATTATGGACATTGTTTACTCCATGACAAAAGGATAAATAGAGGAGAAGGACCGTGGCAGGGCAAGCAGCATACCTTGCCGCCCGGCGGTCCTTGTCCCGCTCTCTCTCCTTAAGGCTTGTGCGGTGACCGGCTGTCACCACACAAGCCTTCCTTAAATAAGGAACATACCCAACCGCGGCACAAACTGCCGGCGCTCATTTGTTTCAGCCCGCACCCTGGTCCCAGAATTAACGGGACAGACAAACGCGATGACTGTCACAGAAAAAGTTCCGGGACCATAAGGACAGTCCGTTTTCCGGAACTTTTCCTAAATCAGCCCGTTACCCATACGGCCGCATCCACAGACAACAAACCGACGCCTCTAACCATCGGCGGAAGTCCCTCCTACACAACAAACCAACAACAACATGAAGAAAAACCTACTCCTGCTACTCCCCATGCTTCCAGCCGCCGTGGCCGGACAAGGCCGGTACAACATCGTCTACATCATGACAGACGACCACACGGCACAAATGATGAGCTGCTATGACAAACGCTACGTGGAAACCCCCAACCTGGACCGCATCGCGGCCGACGGCGTGAAGTTCGTCAACAGCTATGTGGCCAACTCCCTCTCCGGCCCAAGCCGCGCCTGCATGCTGACCGGAAAACACAGCCACAAGAACGGATTCACCAACAACGAGCACGGCATCTTCGACGGTTCCCAGCAGACCATGCCCAAGCTGATGCAGCAGGCCGGATACCAGACAGCCCTCATCGGAAAATGGCATCTGGTCAGCCTCCCGACCGGCTTCGACTACTGGAACATCATCCCCGAACAGGGAAACTACTACAACCCCAGCTTCATCACCATGGACAACGACACGGTGACGGAGCGCGGCTACCTCACCAACATCATCACCGACAAAAGCATCGCATGGATGGAGCACCAGCGCGACCGCAGCAAGCCCTTCATCCTCTTCATCCACCACAAGGCATGCCACCGGAACTGGCTGCCGGAAATGAAATACCTGACGGCCTACGAAGACAAGACTTTCGCACTGCCCGAAACATTCTACGACGACTACGAAGGCCGCACTGCCGCCCAGCAGCAGCAAATGAGCATCGCCCGCGACATGGACATCGTCTACGACAATAAAATATACCGGCCGGGCATGCGCACCCCCCTGGCCCCCACATACCTGTCCATGATCAAGCGGATGGACAAAGACGACATGCTCCGCTACTGCTACGTCTACGACAGCATCACGAACGACTTCCTCAACCGCCGCCTTGAAGGCAAGGCACTGGCCGAATTCAAGTACCAGCGCTACATGCGCGACTACGCCAAGGTGCTGAAAAGCCTGGACGACAACGTTGGCCGCGTGCTCGACTATCTGGAAGAGAAAGGAATGATGGACTCCACCCTCGTCGTCTACACTTCCGACCAAGGATTCTACATGGGCGAGCACGGATGGTTCGACAAGCGCTTCATGTATGAAGAGTCGCTCTCCACGCCGCTGGTCATGCACCTGCCCAAAGGGCTTGAGGCACGCGGCGACATTCAGGAGATGGTACAGAACATTGACTACGCTCCGACTTTCCTCGAACTGGCCGGCGTGAAACCGCCCAAAGACATTCAGGGCGTCTCGCTGCTCCCCCTGCTCGAAGGCAAGCACCCGCGCAACTGGCGTAAATCCATCTACTACCACTTCTACGAATATCCCGCAGAACACATGGTGAAACGCCACTACGGCGTGCGCACAGACCGCTACAAGCTGATCCATTTCTACAACGACATCGACAAGTGGGAACTCTACGACCTGGAAAATGACCCGCACGAACTGCACAACCTCTACGGGCAGCCGGGCATGGAAAAGGTGACGAAACAGCTGCGCCGCGAACTGAAAAAGCTGCAAGAGGAATACGACGACCCCATACGCGAGCAATACCCACTGAACTAAAGCGGCGGGCAACGGGCCTTAGTCCCGGAAATACGGGCCTTAGCCCAGGAAAAAATTCCCTTAGCGGCGTGCCGGCCGCGGCCTGTAAAAGGCATGCCGCCCAAAAGCGGAAGGAAAACCTCACAATACGGCAGGGCTGCCAGAAAAAGGCAGCCTTGCCTTTTTCGTGTTCCCCATCCGGCAGCGCAAAGGCCGGCCGGCAGAAACTATGCCGGAAATGAAAGCCGGAAACCCATCCGGGAAAGGGCATAAGTGGCTGACTTTCTACACCGTAGTTATCCTTTTTGGACAACTTTCTCCAAGCCAAAGAGAGCTATACAATTCATTATCAATAATATAGAAATTCGATACGAGAAACTTTCCCGGAAAAACAAAAGTTTGTCGTTATCCTTTTGGCT
This sequence comes from uncultured Prevotella sp., assembly GCA_902464615.1. Classification (GTDB taxonomy): domain Bacteria; phylum Bacteroidota; class Bacteroidia; order Bacteroidales; family Bacteroidaceae; genus Alloprevotella. Next base: position 29,902 of record CABQKA010000009.1, read on the forward strand.
GCCCCGAAACTTATCCGTAGCTTTGCACACGCTCCGGTTTTCTTTACGGAAAGACAAACCCGGCGCCAGCCTTACAGAATATTCAAGCACAACAATAATCATGGAAAAGAAGCATTACAGTTACGACGAGGCCTTCCAAGCCTCGCTCGGATACTTCAACGGCGACGAACTTGCCGCACGGGTCTGGGTAAACAAATACGCCATGAAAGACTCCTTCGGCAACATCTTTGAAAAGTCGCCCGAAGACATGCACTGGCGCCTGGCCCGCGAAATCGGACGCATCGAATCCCGATACCCGAATCCGCTCAGCACGGAAGAAATATTCGCCCTGCTGGACCACTTCCGCTACATCATCCCCGCCGGCAGCCCCATGACGGGCATAGGGAACGACCAGCAGATCGCATCGCTCTCCAACTGCTTCGTCATCGGCCTGGACGGCAATACGGACTCCTACGGCGCCATCCTGAAAGAGGACGAAGAGCAGGTGCAACTCATGAAACGCCGCGGCGGCGTGGGCCACGACATGTCCGAAATCCGCCCCAAAGGTTCACCGGTCAAAAACTCAGCCCTCACCTCGACCGGGCTGGTCCCCTTCATGGAACGTTACAGCAACTCCACCCGCGAAGTGGCGCAGGACGGCCGCCGCGGCGCCCTGATGCTCTCCGTCAGCATCAAGCACCCGGACGCCGAAGCCTTCATCGACGCCAAAATGACAGAGGGAAAAGTGACGGGCGCCAACGTATCCGTAAAAATCGACGACGAATTCATGCGTTGCGCCATAGCGGGCAAACCCTACCGGCAGCAGTACCCCATCACGGGCGAGAACCCCATGGTAGCCAAAGACATCGACGCCGCGGCCCTATGGAAGAAAATCGTACACAACGCTTGGAAAAGCGCCGAACCGGGCGTCCTCTTCTGGGACACCATCCTGCGCGAAAGCATCCCCGACTGCTACGCGGACCTGGGCTTCCGCACCACCTCAACGAACCCTTGCGGCGAAATTCCCCTTTGCCCTTATGACAGCTGCCGCCTGCTGGCCATCAACCTTTACTCCTACGTGAAAGCCCCCTTCACACCCGAAGCCTCGTTCGACTTCGACTTGTTCAAGGCACACATCCGCAAGGCGCAACGCATCATGGACGACATCATCGACCTGGAACAGGAAAAGATAGAGCTGATCCTCAAAAAGATAGACAGCGACCCACAAAGCGAGGAAGTGAAACACACCGAGCGCCACCTGTGGGAGAAAATCAGCCGGAAAACCGGCATGGGCCGCCGCACCGGCGTAGGCATCACCGCCGAGGGCGACATGCTCGCCGCCATGGGCCTGCGCTACGGCACACAGGAAGCTACGGACTTTGCCGTCAAGGTGCAGCGCACGCTGGCTCTGGCAGCCTACGCTTCATCCGTCGAGATGGCACGCGAACGCGGAGCCTTTGAAATCTACGACGCCGAGCGCGAAGCGGAAAACCCCTTCGTCTGCCGCATCAAGGAAGCCGACCCGCAACTCTACGAAGAAATGCGGCAATACGGACGCCGCAACATCGCCTGCCTGACCATTGCGCCGACGGGCACCACCAGCCTCATGACCCAGACTACAAGCGGCATAGAACCGGTGTTCCTCCCCGTCTATAAACGCCGGCGTAAAGTCAACCCCAACGACCCCAAGGTACACGTGGACTTCGTGGACGAGACGGGCGACGCTTTCGAGGAATACATCGTCTACCACCACAAATTCCTGACCTGGATGCGGGTGAACCACATCGACACCGAGAAGAAATACACCCAAGAAGAGATAGACCGCCTCGTGGCCCAGTCGCCCTACTTCAAGGCTACGGCCAACGACGTGGACTGGCTCATGAAGGTAAAAATGCAGGGAGCCATCCAGAAATGGGTAGACCACTCGATCAGCGTGACAGTAAACCTCCCGAACGCGGTAGACGAGGAGCTGGTCAACCAACTTTACATCGAAGCCTGGAAAAGCGGATGCAAGGGCTGCACCATATACCGCGACGGCTCGCGCTCCGGCGTCATGATCAGCGTAAAGAAAAAGGAGGAAAAACCAAAAGAAGAGAAGCTGCTCCCGCCCTGCCAGCCGCCAGAAGTCGTGGAACGGCGTCCTGACGTCCTGGAGTGCGACGTCGTTCGTTTCCAGAACAATAAAGAGAAATGGGTGGCCTTTGTCGGGCTGCTCGACGGGCGCCCCTACGAAATCTTCACCGGACTCCAAGACGACGAAGAAGGCATCGTACTGCCCAAGACCGTCACCAAGGGCCGCATCATCAAACACTACAATCCCGACGGCACGAAACGCTACGACTTCCAGTTTGAAAACAAGCGTGGGTACAAGACCACGGTCGAAGGACTCTCCGAGAAATTCAACAAGGAATATTGGAACTACGCGAAACTCATCTCCGGCGTGCTCCGTTACCGCATGCCCTTGGAGAACGTCATCAAGCTCGTCGGCTCGCTCCAGCTTGAAAGCGAAAACATCAACACGTGGAAAGTCGGCGTGGAGCGCGCCTTGAAAAAGTACATCAGCGACGGCACGGAAGTTCACGGGCAAAAATGCCCGAACTGCGGTCACGAGTCGCTTGTCTACCAGGAAGGATGCCTTATCTGCAAACACTGCGGTGCCAGCCGTTGCGGATAAGTCGTCCGTCCCAAGCCCAAACCACCTATAATACGACCGTCCGCCCGAACCGGCCAAAGCGCCGGCACAGGCGGACGGTCTCCCATTCCATATCCTGCATCTATACCCATGCACATCACCCACACCCGCATACGCCTGGACAACATCAGGCTTTACGCCTACCACGGCGTCCTACCCCAAGAGCAGACAGTCGGAGCGGATTACTCCGTCAGCCTTACGCTGCAACTCACCGGAGCCTCTGCCGCTGTTTTCGGAGACCGCATTGAGGGTACCGTCAACTATGCTGACGTCTACCGCATCGTAAGACACGAAATGTCGCGCCCCTCCGCCTTACTGGAGCACGTGGCAGGCCGCATCCTCCAAAGCCTCTTCGACACATTCCAACGTATTGAAGAAGCGGAAATTGAGGTGCGCAAGCTCAACCCTCCCATGGAGGCCGATTGCGACGGGGCCGCCGTGAAGCTACGTGCCAGCCGCTATGCTCCGCCCGCCCGCCTGCGGCTTCTTGTCCTGGACTTCGACGGTACGCTTGCGGACACGGCGGCCGGCATCGTAGCCACCATGACGGCTACTTTCCAGGAAATGCACTGGCCACTGCCTCCTGCCGAAGCCATCCGGGCCACCATCGGGCTGCCACTGGAAGTCAGCATCGCCCGCCTGGCGGACTTGGAACCGGGAGCAACTCTGCAAACAGCCGTAGACCTTTACCGCAGGCTGTTTGAGACACTCGGCACACAGGCCGTTACCGCGTTCCCACACGTCCGGGAAACGCTGCAAATGGCACATGAAAAAGGCATCACCGTCGCCATTGCCACCAGCCGCGGAAGCCTTTCCGTCCGTGCCCTGTGCAAGCAATTGGGTCTGGCGCCTTATATAGATGACTACGTCGCAGCAGACGATGTAGCGCAGAAAAAGCCGGCGCCGGATGCCGTATTGCTTCTGTTGCAAAAGACCGGGATACGGCCAGAAGAGACACTTGTCGTCGGCGACACGTCCTACGACATAGAGATGGGAATAGCCGCCGGCTGCGCAACATGCGGCGTCACGTATGGCAATCACGACCGCGGGCGTCTCGCCTCCGCCGGCCGGTTGATCGATGATTTTCACCAGCTCTCGGGTCCCGACGGTTCGTTTCCACTGCCCTAAGCCAAGGCTCTCCAGGCAAAGATGGCAGCCTCAGAAGTCCAGGACATGCGACTGCATGGTAAGCAGATTCACCGTCCAAAGCCGCCCGGCCAGCGTCTCGCCATAGCCGCAGGCCAATTTCAGCACTTCGTGCGCCTGCACGGCGCCGACCACAGCCGTCACCATGCCTACTACACGCCGCTCCGGCACGCCTTCCGGCTCCGTAGGATAAAGTTCACGATAGCGCCGGGGAGGAAAGCCGGCATTAAAGACGGAGACCTGCCCCTCGAAGCCGGCCACGGCCCCATAGACATAAGGCACACGATGCTTTGCCGTCCATTCGTCTATCAGATAACGCGTGGCATAGTTGTCACACCCGTCCACAACGATGTCGTAGCCTGTCAATATTTCATCCGCGTTGTCCGGCGTCAGCCTCACCTTATGCGGGCAACACCTTACATTACTGTTCAAGGTCAGTAGCCGCCGTGCGGCGGCCTGTACCTTAGCCATCCCCGCGACGGCCTCTGTTTCGTCGTAAAGCACTTGGCGATGAAGGTTCGTCAAACTGACCACGTCGTCGTCCACCAACCCGATTCGCCCCACCCCGGCACCGGCCAGGCTCAACGCCGCAGGACCGCCCAGCCCGCCGACGCCGACCACGAGGACCGATGCCTCGCGCAAGCGCCGCTGTCCTTCCGGCCCTATCTCCGGCAAAGCCGCCTGGCGTGCGTACCGGTTTTCTTCCATTTTTTCCATTTCTTCCGCTTAAACAGCCGTTTGGGCTACGTTCCGGTCAAATACGGCGTCCCAATCCTTCCATACCGGCTCGCGGCCCTGGCGGCGCAGCGCGCTCTCCACTTCCTGGGCCGTGCGCTCGTCGCTCACGTGGAACTGCTCCAACGCCTGGGGATAGGTATAATAACCGCCCGGCTCTGTCTTGCTTCCCGCGCTCATGGTCGTCACGCCCAATGTGGCCATGTGGTCACGAAAGTCTGCCGGTTCACGCGTGGAGTAGGAAATATCCACGTCGTGGTCGAAGATGCGCATGGCAAAAGTCACTTGGGCCAGTTCACGGTCGGACATGACACAGTTCGGCTGGAATCCGCCGTTCTCAGACGGTCTCATACGCGGGAAGTTCACACTGTAACGCGTACGCCAGTAACGGCGCTGCAAGTAACGCAGGTGGAGCGCCATCATCGTAATGTCCGTGCGCCACGACGGCTCCAGACCGATTAGTACGCCCATGCCAATCGAATGGACACCGGCCTGCCCCATGCGGTCAAAGCCGTTGACGCGCCACTCGAAATCCGATTTCTTGCCCCGCGGATGGTAAGTCTTGTAGTTCGCCCGGTTGTAAGTCTCCTGAAAGCAAATCACGCCATTCATACCGTGCCGCCGAAGCGCGGCATAGTCCTCCGTCGCCAGCGGCATCACCTCGATTTTCAGGTTTGAGAAATAAGGCTTCGCCAAATCGAGCGCGCGGGCTATATAAGGCACTCCGGCCTTAGCCGGATTCTCCCCGGTGACGAGGAGCAGGTTCTCAAACGGCGCCAGCCGCTTGATGGCCTTGTACTCGTTCACTATCTCCTCTTCGGTCAAGATGGTACGTTTCATTTTATTGGCCACGTGAAAGCCGCAATAGACGCACGAGTTCGTGCACGAGTTCGTGATGTAGAGCGGTACGAACATCGAGACCGTCCGCCCGAAGCGCTCTTCCGTATATTTGCGGCTCAGCTGCGCCATCTGCTCCAGGAATGGAGCCGCCGCGGGCGAGACGAGGGCCATGAAGTCCTCCAGGTCACACCGCCGTCTGGACAATGCCCGGCGCACGTCGTCGGCCGTCTTGGCATGGATGCGCGCCGTGGTCTCGTCCCAATCGTATTGTTTCAGTTCTTCGGAAAACATCGTTATTCTGTTTTACGTCCTGCCGTGCAGGGCTGCGTCCGGATGCAAATATTTTCTCCAGGCGGGACAACAGGCGCGGGCATCCGCCGCACCTGCCCGCAGTGTTCACCCCAGAAAATCCGTCAGCGGCGAACTGGCCGACGCCTCCATTGAAGCCGCGCCCGCCGCCAGTCCGGCCTCATAGGCCATGCGGCCTGCTTCCACGGCCTGGCGGAATGCGCGGGCCATTGCCACGGGCTGACCCGCCACGGCTATTGCCGTATTGACCAGACAAGCCGAGGCCCCCATTTCCATGGCTTCGGCGGCATGGCTCGGCGCGCCTATGCCGGCGTCGACCACGACGGGGACGGCGGCTTGCTCGATGATGATGCGCAGGAAGTCGCGCGTCAGCAGTCCCTGGTTCGTGCCAATGGGCGCGCCCAGCGGCATCACGGCCGCCGCGCCCGCCTCCTCCAGCCGTTTGCACAGCGTAGGGTCGGCCTGGCAATAGGGCAGGACCACGAAGCCCAGCTTCACCAGTTGTTCCGTCGCCTTGAGTGTCTCCGTGGAGTCGGGCAGCAAATAGCGCGGGTCGGGGTGTATCTCCAGCTTCAGCCAGTTCGTACCGAAAGCCTCGCGTGCCAACTGGGCGGCGAGCACTGCTTCCCCGGCATCGCGCACGCCGCTCGTGTTAGGCAGCAACTGCAGGCCCGGGCGGCAGATATGTGCCAGCAGCGCGTCGTCCGCATCGCCCAGCTCCACGCGCTTCATGGCTACGGTCACCATCTCTGTCCCGGACGCCCCGATGGCTTCCGACATCAATTCGTTGGAACTGAATTTACCCGTGCCCAAGAACAGGCGGGACGAAAACTCGCGCCCCGCAATGATTAGCTTTTCCATATTTTATGAGGATTATTTATAGTTTTACCTTTTCCTGTTCACCCGCGGAGGCGGCTTATCCGCCACACGCGGCTTTGACGACCACCAGCGACTGGCCTTCGGCCAACTTGTGCTCCGACCATTCCGCACGGGGCACAAGCCGGCCGTCCACTGCCACCGCTACGCCGGAGGCCGGGATGCCTTGTGACGACAAAAACTCGGAAAGGGTCGCCGCGGTGGTTTCCACTTCTTTCTGATTGACTTTTACTTTCATACGATTCACGTGCTCTTAAGACAAACAAGTTGAAAGTAAATCCAAAAGCAAACCGCCCGACAGCCGGCAGGCCGGAACGCGCACGTCCGGACGGAAATACAATCCCTACGGCAGCATGGCCTGCATCAGGTCGGAGGGTATCATCTCAGCCCCGCGGCACAGTCGCGCCGGCGGGACACCCCTTTGTCTTTACCACCGCAAAGGTACAAATTTCTACGGAACGGACGAACGGTAAAATGCGAATGCTTCCGGAAAGTGCCGCCGCCCTCCTTCGCCAATAAGCGACCATAAAGAAAGAAAAATCCATAACGTCCCGTTTTTGACAAAACAGGGAGAACGGCAACTGCGGCAGATTCGCTATATTTGCGGCGTTAAACCAAACCTTACACCACCCATGTCCCATCCTTTCCACTACCTTCCGCTGGCATTGCTGACCACGCTGGCAGCATGCAGCCCGACGGACCGCAACGAAAGCGCGGCCGGCACCATACTGGCCGCCACACAGGACTCCGTGACACTGGCCACCGCCGCTGGCGACACCCTCTCGTTCCGCACACCGGCGGACAGCCGCACGGCGCAGCTTGACCTGCTGGCCGGCGACTCGGCCGAAGTGTACTACCACGGCGCTTACCGTGCAGGGATTGCTGCCGACAGCATTGTCCTCCGCTCGCGGCCCGAGGCGGACAACGCCGGGCTCGGACCGGTAGAGACCCGCACCTATTCGGGACTGCTCCCGGCAGCCTCGGGACCGGGCATCCGCTACGACCTGACCGTCCGCGCCCCGCGCCACAGCGGCGACGGCACCTTCGAGCTCTCGCTCACTTACCTGGAAGCCGAGAACGGGCAGGACCGCACGTTCCGCTACACAGGCAGGCGGTGGACACAACGCGGCATCCCGGGCGACAACGACGCCACCGTCTGGCAGCTTGTCACGGAAGATGAACAGGAGCGCTTCAACTTCCTTGTCGAGTCAGACTCCGTCCTGACATTGCTGAACGACCGCTTCGAGCGGCCGTCGTCCCGGTTGAACTATTCACTCAAACGCACGGAATAGCCCCTCCCCGTCCGCTATGCACCACGCGGCTTAGGCGTGTGAAAACGGGGCTAAGGCCAGGATTTCCCAGCCTTAGCCCCGTTTTTTGCAGCCGTATCCCCACGGCGGGATGCCCTGCGTCAGCGCGTAGCCGCCTCCCGCCGGTGCCTCCACTGGTAAAAGGCCACGACGAGAAGTGCCGTCAGCAGTTCGGCAACAGGCATGGCGAGCCAGATGCCCTCCGTCCCAAGCCAACGGGGCAGGAGCAGGAAGCTCGGCACCAGCAGCACGAACCCGCGCAACAAGGCAAAGGACGTGGCGGGCGCCACGCGCTCCACACTCTGAAAGTAGCCGACGGCCGTAATGTTAAAGATAAAAGGCAGGAAGCCCGCCGCGAAATATGGGAAACCGGCGGCCGCAATCTGCGCCGCCCGCGTCCCGCCATCGACAAACAGGCCCACAAACCCCGCGGGCAGGAACACGAAGGCGGCCGTCACCACCAGACCGCAGACGAAGGCCGTCTCGAGCGCGGTCTTCTCGGCCATGCGGGTCCGGATATGGTTGCCCATGCCGAAATTGTAGCTCAGGATGGGCTGCGCCGACTGCGCGATGGCGTTGCCTACCATGAAGATGAAGGGCGTATAGTAGCAGGCTATGCCGAAGGCGCCCACACCGTCGTCTCCCAGGTAGCGCATGAAGACATGGTTGCCCATGAACATGAGGACTGCCAGCGTGGCTTCACCGAGCAAGGCGGGGGAGCCGATGCGGCACTGGTTGGCCACGTTGCGCACCGTCAGGCGCAGGCTGCGCGCGCTCAGCTTGATGCGCGCCGGACGCAGGGAGCGCGCGAAACCGATGAGATAGGCCACAGCCATAATCCCCCCGGCGGCGGTGCTGATGGACGTGGCAAAGGCCGCTCCCATCAGTCCCCACTGGAAGGGGAACATGAACAGCCAGTCCAGGAACACGTTAAGCCCGGCGGCGACCAGGCTGCACGCCATGGCGTAGTTGGGCGAGCCGTCGAGGCGGATGACGAACAGCGAGACGGCGGTCCAGCCCATGAATATCCACGAGGGGACGTACCATACCATGTATTCCTTCACCATAGGCATCAGGTGGCGCGAGGCCCCCAGCCAGCCGGCCGCATGCTCCGGGAAAGCCAGCATCCAGACTATGGGTATGGCGATGACCACCGTGACAAACGAAAGCGCCTGCGTCACATTGTAGCGCGCCACGCGGACCTGCCCGCGCGAAAGATAGACAGAGGCGACGACCGAGCAGCCCGTGCCGACCATCAGGCCGACCCCGGTGAGCAGCATTTTTTGTCGGGCCGTAAAGGTTAAAAAACGTCGGAAAAGGCAGGTGGGGATGCGTCCGGACGCTTTTTTGTCCATAAATTTGGATAATCGGCCGGCGAGGAGTACCTTTGTCACATGGATACCACTCGTTGCCGCCGCGCGGGCCGCTGTGTCCGCGCCGCCATGACCCTGCTGTTGGGCTGCCAGCTGACAGCCGCCACGGCACAGGACGATTTCGCCCGTTGGGTAGACCCGTTCATAGGGACCGGCGGGCATGGACACACACACCCGGCGGCCGTAGTCCCGCACGGCATGATACAGCCCGGGCCCGACACCCGCAAGAGCGGATGGGACGCCTGCTCGGGCTACCATTACGCCGACTCGACCCTGAACGGCTTTGCCCATACCCGGCTGAGCGGAACGGGATGCGCGGACTTCGGGGACTTTCTCCTGATGCCCTACACCGGAAAGCCGCAGCTGGCCTACGCGGGAGAGAAGGAGGCCGAATGCCAGACCGTCCCCTACGCCTCGCCTTTCCGCCACGCTGAAGAGCATGCCGAACCGGGCTATTACGCTGTATGGCTGCGACGTTACGGCATACAGGCCGAACTGACCGCGACCGAACGCGCGGCCCTGCACCGATATACTTATCCGGCCAGTGCACAGGCGGGCTTCATCCTGGACCTGGATTACGGCATACAGGAACAGACAAACCTGGAAATGGACGTGGAGGTGATAGACTCGGTGACGCTCTGCGCCCACAGGCGCTCTTATTGGTGGGCCTACGACCAGGAACTCTACTTTTACGCCCAATGCTCGAAGCCCTTTTCGGGCTACGACGTGGTGCGCGACACGGTGCAGACCGCCAAAGGCCCGCAGGCCCGCTGTAAGCTGGCAGTACGCTTCGCAACGGCAGCGGGCGAGACCGTAACGGTCCGCGCGGCCATCTCGGCCGTGGACTACGACGGGGCACGGCGCAACCTGGAATCCGAACTTCCAGGGTGGGATTTCGACCACGTGCGCGCCGAGGCAAGGAAGAAATGGAACGACTGGCTGGGACGCATTGACATCGAACCGCGCGACACCGTGTTCTACACCGCACTCTACCACACGGCCATCGCTCCGGCCCTCTTTTCCGATGCCGACGGGCGCTACCGCGGCATGGACCTGAAGATACACCGCACGGAAGAGCCATACTACACGGTATTCTCGCTCTGGGACACATTCCGCGCCCTGCACCCGCTCCTGTCGCTTGTCGAGCCGGAAGCCAACGAACACTACCTGCGCGTGTTGCTTCGCAAGGCGGAAGAAGGAGGCATCGTACCGAAATGGGACTGCGCATCCAACTACACGGCCTGCATGATAGGCTATCACTTCGCGTCGCTGGCCGCCGACGCCTGGAGCAAAGGACTGCGGAACTTCGACGTAAAGAAAGCATACCGCGCCTGCCTGAAACTGGCAGAAGGCGACACAACGGGCATCTCGCCCGTTGTCCCGGCCTACAAGCGGCGCGACTTGCTGCCCCCGGCCCGCCGATTGAAAAACGAGTTGGGCTTTATCCCGTGCGAAAAAGACCGCGAAAGTGTGGCCAAGGCGCTGGAATACGCCTACGACGACTGGTGCATCGCGCAGCTGGCCCAAGCCTGCGGCGACACGGCCGGCGCCAGCCGTTACCGGCAATGGGGACAGGCATACCGCACTTATTACGACGCGGCGACGGGCTTCATGCGCGGCCGCCGGAGCGACGGGACCTGGCGCAGTCCCTTCGACCCGCAGCGCTCGGAACACCGCAACGACGACTACTGTGAAGGCAACGCCTGGCAATGGACATGGTTCGTGCCTCACGACATCGGGGGACTGATTGGCCTGATGGGCGGCCGCGACACGTTTGCCGCACGCCTTGACAGCCTTTTCGCGGCCCCGTCCGTAATCTCCGGCGAAACGGTCTCGGCCGACATCTCCGGCCTCATCGGCCAATACGCCCACGGCAACGAGCCAAGCCACCACGTAGCCTACCTTTATAACTACGCCGGACGGCCATACCGCACCCAAGAAATCTGCGACAGCATCCTCCACACGCTATACCGCCCCACGCCGGACGGCATCGCAGGCAATGAAGACTGCGGACAAATGTCGGCCTGGTACGTATTAGGAGCCATAGGGCTTTACCAAGTATGCCCCGGCCAACCGGTATGGACGCTCGGCCGGCCGCTGGTAAACCAAGCCCGTCTGAAAATGGCGGAAGGGCGCGAACTGCACATGACGGTACACGGCAACAGCAAGGCCGCACGCTACATCAAGGCCGTGCGTCTTGACGGAAAGCCCGTTGACCGCCCGTTCCTAACCCACAAGCAAATATCCCAAGGAAGGCATCTTGAAATCTTCATGAGCGAGACGCCCGCTTCGTGGGGCTGCGAATAAACTGCCCTGCAAATATCCCTACAAATCACATGCGACACCACTCCACTACACCCCAAGAAACAATCTTTACCGTCAAAGAACCTACGACGCTGCTCCCCTTCATCCAGTCTGCACTCGACGGCATCAGCCATACGCGGGCCAAAGCCATCCTCAAGGGGGGAGGCGTCACGGTGGACCATAAAATCCGCCAACAGTACGACTATCCGCTCGAACCCGGCATGACCGTCGGCATCTCCAAGCGCAAGCCCGGCCCGACCCTCACCAGCAAATTCATCAAACTGGTCTATGAAGACGCAGACCTTGTCGTCATTGAAAAAAGTCCGGGCATCTTGTCCATGGCCACGTCGCACCACGCATTCTGCGTCAAGAAACTCCTCGACGAATATTTCCACCGGACACGCCAGCACTGCAACGCACACGTCGTCCACCGTCTGGACCGCGACACATCCGGCCTGCTCGTCTACGCCAAAACGCTCCGCGCCGAACAAATATTGGAACACAACTGGCACGAAATCGTCACCGACCGCCGTTACGTGGCCCTCGTAAGCGGCCAGTTGCCCCAGGAACAGGGCACCTGCAAAAGCTGGCTGAAAGACAACAAAGCCTACTTCACCCTCTCATCCCCTGTCGACAACGGCGGCAAATACGCCGTCACCCACTACCGGCAATTGCGCACCGACGGGCGGCACTCACTCGTTGAGTTAAAGCTCGAAACAGGCCGCAAGAACCAGATCCGGGTCCACATGCAGGATCTCGGAACCCCTGTCTGCGGCGACACCAAATACGGCAACGGCGACGACCCGATAGGCCGCCTCGCCCTGCATGCCTTCCGCCTCAATTTCTACCACCCCATCAGCGGAGAGCCCCTACAATTCGACGTCCCTATCCCTAAATCCTTCTACCGCGCATTCGACTAAATCCATACGCCACGCCTCCGGGTAGAAGTTAATGAAAACAAAAAAGGAAGCCGGTCCCGTCAGAAATGCGTAAATTGCGCCCAAATTGCTTAGGAAGTAGTCAAAACAGCAACAAACTAAAGCCAACAAACATATGAAGTACACGATTGCTATTACGGCCTTAACGGCCACAGCACTTATGACGAGCTGTGTAAGCAAGCAGAAGTATGCTGAGCTGCAGACCAACTACGACCAGCTCCAGAGCGAGCACGGCGACCTTCAGCGCAGCTACAACGATTCGCAAGTCCGGCTCGCCACGTGCAACGCCAACTCCAAGAGCCTCGAAGAGCGCCTGGCCGAAGAGCAGGCACGCAACAAAGAGCTCCGCGAAGCCTATGCACAGCTCCAAGGCTCCTACGCCACCAACGTGCAGCAAGGCAACGTCAACATCTCAAAGCTGGTAGACGAAATCAACGCCTCTAACAAATTCATCAAGCAGCTTGTCGAGGCCAAGAGCAAGAGCGACTCACTCAACCAAGCGCTTACAAACAAGCTCACACGCTCTCTTACCCGCGAAGAGATGAACGACGTAGACGTGCAAGTATTAAAAGGCGTTGTTTACATTTCCTTGGCCGACAACATGCTTTATAAGAGCGGGTCTTACGAGATTGGCGACCGCGCCGGCGAGACGCTTTCCAAAATTGCCAAGATTATCCTCGACTACAAAGACTATGATGTCCTTGTCGAAGGCAATACGGACAACGTGCCCATCAACCAGAAGAATATCCGCAATAACTGGGACCTCTCGGCGTTGCGTGCTTCCTCTGTTGTCCAGGCTTTGCAGAACGACTACGGTGTAGACCCCAAACGCCTCAGCGCAGCAGGCCGTGGTGAGTACAACCCCATTGCCTCGAACGACAGTGCGACCGGACGCCAGCGTAACCGCCGCACGCAAATCATCATCACTCCCAAACTCGATCAGTTCCTCGACCTCATCGACCAGGCCCCGGAGGAAGCTACCGACGACTAAACACGCTACCCTATACGCCAAGCCGGGCCGCCCCGTCACACGGAGCGGCCCGGCTTGGCGTATAGGCAGGTCACACCATCATTCACACGGCACCGTGATAAACCCGCGCTCCACCGCCTTCATGACGAGGTCGGCCGAATTGCGCGCACCGAATTTCAACATCAAGCTTTTACGGTGCGTCTCCACGGTATTGTCTGAAATAAAAAGCCGTTCCGAAATCTCCGCCGTCGTCCATCCGCGGGCTATTCCCTTAAGCACTTCCAACTCGCGTACGGTCGGGACCTCACACATCTGGGCCGCCGCGCGCCGCCGGCGGTTCAGCCGGTCATACACCTCGCGGAAACGCGGACAATAATACCGTTCGCCCTCCAGCACGCAAGCCACGGCGTGCCGGAGCAACTGCGGCTCTGAAGACTTCAGCACCACGGCGTCCACGTTATAGTCGGCCAGCTTGCAAAGCGTCCATATCTCCTCGTGCATCGTACCGACCACAATCCGGGCACCGGGCTGCCGCTGACGGATGCGGCGTATCAATTCGAAGCCATCCATGTCCGGTAGCTCTATGTCTATGACAAAAACGTCCACATGCGCAGCCCGGAGCCGCTCAAGCGCATCGGCGCCCGTGCGCGCCGTAACCAGGCCGGTCACGCCCGGAAGGGTGGAAAGCAAACTCCTTATCCCTTCCAGCACCAGCCCGTGGTCGTCCACTATGACCAGATTCGTACTCCGCGCTTCTTGATTCGGTGTAACAGACATTCAACGAAAATAAACACACTTATTTTTGTGCAAAATTAAAGAATCGTGTTTACCGCGGCCTCACGGTTTTCCGTGATTTTATACCGTGACGGTGCGGAAATCGGCCACCCGGAGCAAGAGTTTCGTCCCGTCTTTGCCTGTCTCGCAAGTCAGGTTTCCGCCCATCGCGGCCGCCCGGCGTCGCATGCCGGCCAGCCCGGCAGTGAAAGCACGCTGGCTCCCGTCCATCCCGCTCCCGTCGTCGGCGACGACGAGGCACAACGCGGCCGGCAAGTCTAAAGACAGCCTGACGTCCACGCGATGCGCGCGGGCATGCTTCATGCTGTTGGCCACAGCCTCCTGTACGATACGGTACACGCCGAGCGCCACCGTGCGCGGTATCTCTCCCCACGGCGCGTCCGGCGTGGCGCATTCGTAAGCCACGGCCACGCCGCCGCTGCCATCCAGTTGGCCAAGATAGTCCCACAGCACATCGTCGAGCGTTGCCTCCCGGAATACCGGGGGCAACAGTCCGTGCGACATCTCGCGCACGCTCTGCCGCGCACGCCGCAGCCTTTCTGTCCACGGGCTGCCGGCAGGCAACGTGTCGCGCAGTCCCATCTCGACCGCCAGCAGGTCGTTGGCCACGCCGTCGTGCAGTTCTCCGGCCAGCCTTTCCCGTTCGCTCTCCAGCCCTTCCAGGTAACGGCGCGTGGCCCGTTGCTCAGCCGTCCGTTCCAACTCGGCATATTCGCGCCCCAACTGCTCGGCGCGCCGACGCTCGTGCTCCGTCCGCACCCGCTGGCGCAGGACGAGCACCGCGCCGCCCAGCAGGACGAACAGCCCGACGCCCGCCACTGCCGCCAAGCGCCGCCGCGACACCTGCGCTTCGGCCTTGCGGCGCGCCTCGCTTTCTTTCAGTTTCCACTCCTTCTCGCGCGTCTCGTACTTCGCCGCCATCTCCTCCATCGCCGTAGACTTTTCCGCGGCAAAGATGGAGTCGCGCAGGGTTGTGGCCTGCTCCAGGCTGGCATAGGCCTTACGGTAATTTCCCATTGCGGCATAACAACGGTGCAGGTTGTTGTAGGCATCATAAGTCACATATGGATAGGCCCCGATACCCTCCAGGCCGAGCAGCCCGAGCAATGCCTCCGCCGCGCCGGCCCACGCCTGCTGTTCCATCAGGACAAGGGCGGAGGTCTGGTAGTAGTTCACCAACACCATGAACGAAGAGGTCTGCTTCGCCAGTCCGGCCGCACGTCTCTGTGCCTGCCGCAGCGCGTCGGTCTTGCCTTGGCGCCACAATACGACGAAGCAATAGCACAATGCCTGCAGCTCCTGGTCCACGGCTCCCGCGGCCCGGGCCGCCTCTACGCTCCGCAACAGGAATGGCTCGGCCTCTGCGTCGCGCCCGCAGACCAGGAATATGGAACCGAGCACCGGGTCCGTCTGCATGCGGAATGCGGGGTTGCGCAAGTGGTGCTCCATTGCCGCAACCTTGCGCGCATAGGCCAGTGCCTGCTCCTTATGTTGCTCGTCCACGTATAGCGTAGCCAGATTCACGTATAGCGTGGCTACGTTCTCTGCCGTTACCGAGTCGGACAAGTCGGCCCCCACGGCCAGGCGGAGTGCCGACTCGTAAGTGCGGAGCGCCTCCTGCGGCCGGCCGGACGAGCGTTGGTAGACGCCCAGCGAGGCCAGCGCGCCGATTTCCCCGGCACGGTCGGCCGCCCGCCGCGCCTCGGCCACGGCGCTGCGGGCCACGGCCACGGCGGAGTCGGGAAGTCCGGCAGCATAAAAGGAATCGGCCCTCGCGCCCAGTTCCGCTGTGCGTGAGGGCAAGCCGTGAGGAGACACGCCGCCTTGGGCCGGACTACCGGCGATAAAAGCGAAGAAATAAGACAACAGTAACAGATATTTTTTCATAGCTCAACAAGATTATGCGGGTTTCCGACAGCACGAAGCGCGCGCAGGATTGGTCCGGGAACGACGTAAGCACATGCGGGCCAGGACAGGCACACCTGCGTGGCAAATATAACGAAAAAACGGCGGCCGGTTGCAAGCCGGCCGCCGTTTTTTCAGCCATTACGGACAAAAGGCCAATGCCCGCGGCCGCGCGGCTACGGGCATTAGCCCCGTAAAAACGCGCCCTATTCCCGTAAGGATTTCCCTTATCCCCGTGCCGCACCCGCAGTTTCCCGCAGCCGCGCGGCCTGTGCGCAAAGGTCGGCAAAATAGTCTCCCGATGCGACCGAACGCGCTCAAAATCACGGAATCCCGTGAGCTGTATGTCAAATATATCCACGAATTTTGCCAAATAAGCATTTTTGTTGTTTTACCTTTAATACCCTAAAAAGATGAAAAAGATTTCTCGTTCATTCCTTGGTGTGGCCCTTCTGGCCGCGGGTCTGGCCGGCATTCCGGCAACGGGCCATGCACAAAGCAAACTGAAGAAGCTCGGCAAAATTGTCAACCGTGTGAAGCAGGCTACGGAAGATCCTGCCGGAACAGCAAAAGAGGCGCTCGGACTGGGAGGTGCGCAGGCCAACCCGGCCCCCGGGCTGATGGATGTAAAACTCGTCGGTTGCTACGGCGACTCCGCCACGGGCAACGTCAGCATCGTCATCGCCGTCACCGCACTCAAGAAGGAGTACACGCAGGCCAACTTCGGCAACACCGTGAAGGCTTACGACGGCGACGGCAACACTTTCGAGGACAAGTCGGGCATGAAAGAGAATGTGCAGTTGCCCGTCGGCGTGCCCGTCAAGGTCGAGATGGCCAAACAGATCGAAGGCGTGACGGTCGGTACGCCGTCGCTGCGGCTCGTACAGGCCACGTGGTACCTCGACTCCTCGAACCACTACGGAAAGGAACGCAAATTCCTACAGTTCAAGGACGTTCCCATCCTCTGGGGAGAAGTGCCGGAAACAGCGGCCGGACAGTAAGCACGACACGCATCTTTACACACGGAAAAAATTCAGCATTATGAGAAACTATCTGCAACAACTGTTCGCAGTGGCGGCTTTCGCGGCCGCCACTGCGCCAGCTTCGGGCCAGACGGCCACTGCACTGAAAGCGCCCGAACGTGCCGACCTGCTCTACGACTTCGACGGCGACGGCCGATGGGAAATCGTGAAAAAAGTCACCTTCTATGAAAAAGGTGACGAGGCAATGGGCGTGCGCTACATAAGCGGCAGTTTCTATATGGCACAAAACTGGGACGACGGCACATTCCGCATGGTGGACGGCACCTGCTACGCCCGCATCCCGGAGGGCAGCGGCCTCGAGGCGGACCTGACGCTCGACGGCGAGGCCCTCGTGCAAGTCGACACGCAGGAAACGCTGGAAAGCGTAACACGCGGCCGCGCCTGCGCGTACGCCCTGACCAACGGTCAGGTCTACGTCAACTGGGGACACGACACCGCACACGACGACCGTCTGAGCCTGCTCGTGCTTACGGACCTGGAGGGCCGCTTCCTGCGCCCGCTCGCCAAGGTAGACTGGGACTCATACACGGACTACACGGCGACGGAATTCAACGGCGACGGGCGCATGGACCTCGTTACAAAGATGGGGGAACGTGGCTTCCTGCTGGCACAGACGGCAGAAGGCGACTTCGTAACAGTCTCCGCATTCCCCGCCGGACGGCTGCCGTTGCGCTTCGATGCCAACGGCGACGGCCGGCCCGACTTCTACGTTTATTCCGACGGGCACAAACTTCTCCTTCAGCAGGCGGACGGCTCGTGGACCTACGGAGAACTGCCTGTGACTACGGACTCCACGGTCATTGCCGGGGGCACGGCGCCGCTCAGCAACGCCTTCAGCTCGCCCTGGCAGGACCAGACCATTTGGGGCGGGGCTGCACTGCCCGATGCCAACTACGGCACGGCCAAGGCCTTCGACAATCTGACTCTGGCCACGGACGTGAACGGCGACGGCTACGAAGACCTGATGGACACGGAAGCAGGCGGCGTCATGCTTTCCGTGGGCGACGGACGCTTCTACCCGGCGGACTTCGGGGGCCGCGTGGCAGCGCGCGACCTGAACGGTGACGGGGCGACGGACTTCCTCGTGTTCAACCCGGAGACGGAGGAAGTGAGCGTGCGTCTCTCCTCGCCGGCAGGCTTCGAGGAGCGCACCCTGCTCACAAACGGGCGCATCACAGACGTCAGTTGCCAGGACCTGGACGAAGACGGCACGCCCGACGTGCTCCTCATGCTCGACGGGCAGGACATAGCAGACTATTCCTACCTTGTATTCCTCATCAACGACGGCACGGGCTCGTTCCGTACAATCGAGAAATTCTTCACGGAAAAATATTGGTTCACGGGCTGCCACTGGCTGGGCGACGGATGGGGCATTACAGCCAGGCCCTGGGGCCAATCCTACGGAACCGGACAGCTTATCACTTGGGACAGTTCCTTTAACATCCGGCGCACGGCCATGCCGGAAGGCAGCGGCTGGGAAGCGGACTTCTTTACCGACCTGAACGGCGACGGCATAGTGGAAGGCATCTCGCCCAGCACGCACGAGGTGTGGCGCTACGCGGACCATACATCGAACGTCGTGCCGAATGCCCCGGAAGCACCGAGCCTGCACGCCGACGGCGCAAACGGACGGCTGCGGGTGGAATGGCCTTTACCGGAAAGCGCCGGCCCGCAGGCGGCTGACTACACGTACCGTTTCCGCGTGGAGCGCGAGGACGGCACACTGTGGGCGGGCGAAGCTGCTGAGGACGGCGCGGCACGCCCCTTTCCAACGGCGTCACACCGCTACCAGCGCACTTTATGGCTACGCACGGCAGGCTGGCCCGAAGGCAACTACCAAGTGCGGTTACAGGCCGTCGACGCGATGGGGCGGGCGGGGGACTGGTCCGCACCGGCCACTTATACCCACCACGGGTACACCATCGGACTGAATCTGGACCGCACCTGGCTGGCGACGGGCGACACGTTGCGCGCCACCGTGGCCGACTATCCGACGGACGGCGTGACCTATGCCTTTAGCGCCGAAGGCGGGAGTGTGGTGAACCAAAACGGCGGAAGTGCCTGCATCGTCTTTTCCAAAAACGGCCGCCGGCTGGTAACGGCCTCTGCCATGAATGCCGACGGACAGGCCATGGGAGCGGCAACCCGCGAAGTGGAAGTGGCGGTCTACCGTCCCGGTGAAAATGTCTACGAGGCCCAGCGCATTACGGACCTGGACGGAGACGGACGGGCGGAAGCCTATAACAATGGTATTTTTACCAGTGACGGGCACGGCAACTTCACGCGTCTGCCGTCGCTTTTTAATGCGGACGTCAGTTCCATCAGTGGCAGCGCCCCCGACCTTAATCTGGACGGCATCCCGGACTTGGCGGGAACGCTCATCAAGAATGGCAGATATTACGCCGCCGCTTACGGCAGTGGCGGATTGAATTTCAGCCTCGCCACGGCCTCGGCGATGGTGGATGCGGGCAACGGGCAGTGGGAAGCCGTCGACGGACTGCCGGGCTTCGGCACGGTCTGGACCGTAGTATTCGACGCGGACAACGACGGGCATCCGGACTTTTACGGCGACCCCGGCACGGGGAGAGGACTATATCGCTGGAGCGATGAGCTGCGATTTTCCCGCTGCGATTTTCCCGACGAAAAATTCGAAGCCGCTGCCGCCTCGGACTACGACCGCGACGGATGGGTGGACCTCTACGGCAAGGACGCCGCAGGGGCCTGCATCTACCGCAACCTGGGCGGACTGCGCTTCGAACGGGTCGCCTTGCCGGACCTCGGAGACCTCTATAAATTGGAATTTGCCGACCTGGACGGAGACGGAGCCCTGGACGCCGTCACCTCGCCCTACGGGAGCAGTTATCTGCAAGTAGCATACGCGGCCGACGGTTTCCAGCCGTCAGACCGATGGTCCATCAAGGGGCTGGCGCCCATAGGCCTCGACCTCGACGGCAACGGGCACATGGAACTGGCGGACCGGAACCGCAACCTGTACTATTTGCAAGCAGACGGAAGCCTGCGCGCCGAGCCTTACGACGCCACCCGCCTGCCTCACCCCTTTAACCCCGCAACACTTGCGCTTCAAGAACTGTCCGCTATCGCAGACATGAACGGCGACGGACGGCCGGACTATTCGGGCGTACCCTTGCTTTCGGGCATCGTCAATACGCCACCCACCGTGCCGGAGAAGGTCGCGGCCATCACAACGCCGGAAGGCGTTCTGCTCACCTGGGCCGCTTCCACCGACGCCGAAAGCCAAAGCCCGGCCCTGCGTTACAACATAAGCCTGAAGCGGGCTGGCGCCGAGGGCGAAGGCGCCTACATTCTCTCGCCGTTGACTTGCGGCCGCGAGGAAGCACGCCCGACGGAGCCTTTCCCCAGCTATTTCCGCAAAGCTACGCAAATGACGGTGCCCCTTTCTTCCTTTGAAGCGGGAGTCACTTACGAACTGGCCGTCCAGGCGGTCGACCCGTGGGGCGCCCGTTCTCCGTTCTCCTCCACCTTCACTTTTACGGCCGAGGCGGCCGCCGACATTTCCCTGCCCGCCGTAACGGGACAAGGCGTCCGGACCAAGGTCGCCTATGCCGGCAACCTGCCGGGCACACCCGTATGGGAATGGGACGGCGGAAAAGCCACGCCCGACGGCGACCAGTGGACCGTCGTCTGGGATGAGCCGGGAGTCAAGACGGTCGTCTGCACTGTCGGGACGACCTTACTCACCCGCACCGTCAACGTAGTGGAAAAACCGGATTTGACCATCGAACTGCCTTGGAAGGTAGCCGCCGGCTCCACGCTGACCGTCAATCTGCCTGAGGTCTTTCAGAAAGCATCGGACAAGGTAAGTCTCGACGTGCCGGAAGGGCTTTCCGCAACGATGGACGAACGGGGCGCGACGCTTACCCTTAAAATCCCGGAGACCGGAAACGGAGGATACAACCTTGGCGTTACCTATCGCGACGACATTTTTACCACGCCGCTCATGAACCGTAATGGTTTCATGGTGGGAGGTTACGGATTCCGGCCGGAAATAAGTCTGGTCACGGCCGACCCTGAAAGCGGCCATAACCTCATAACGTGGGACTTCAGCATCCCTGAGGCCGACCGCGATCTCTTTGACAGCATTCATATATATAAGGAGACAGACGTCACGGACCGCTTCGTCTGCATTGGCCGGACCGTGCGCGACGCCAAGAGTTTTGTCGACTACGGCTCTGATCCTGTCGCCCGCCGCAGCCGGTACGCACTGGCCGCCGGAACGTTTCTCGGAGGGGAAACGCCACTCAGTGCCGTACATGCCAGCGTACACCTGATGATTCACCGCGCGGCAGGAGGCGGCTACAACCTGGTATGGACGCCCTACGAGGGCCATACCGTCGCACAATACGTGTTGTCGCGCGGCCCGTCGCCCGAGGCGCTCGTCCCCTTCGCACGTTTGAGCGGGCACGAAATGAGTTTCACCGATACCGAACCGGGAGACGGCCCCGTCTTCTACAGTTTAAGCTACGGCAATCCGCAACAACCGGTCACGTATGCTGCCGGCAATGAAGAAACCGGCCGGTCAAACGTCGTCTGCTCCACGGAAGCCGGCGACGTGACGCCGGTGGAAAGCATCACGATACGCAGTGTGGACGGGCGCACGGAGTTAAACGGCGAGCAGCCCGACTTGCAACTGATGGCCCTCGTCGCCCCGGTCGGAGCCACGCTCAGGCAAGTGAACTGGAGCATTGACGAAGGTGCCGCACTGGCTTGCATCGACGCAGACGGACTGCTTACGCTCCTGCCCGGCGGCACAGGCGGCACCGTCACGGTCCGCGCCACGGCCATCGACGGTTCAGGTGTCACGGCCACGACCCGGCTTAAGGCCAGCGCGACTACGGGCATGGGGCACATCACGGCCGATGGCCCGCGCCTGCGCCTCGGTGCCGACGGCAGCCTGTACGTGGAAAACGTGAAAAGCCCGGTTCGCGTCCGCATCTATGCGGCTGACGGGCGCCTGGCCTTCACGCAACGCTTCACAGCTGACGGGCGCATCGCACCGGAACATTTGCCACAGGGAGCAGGTGTTGCCGTAGCCGGCAGCACTGCGTTGAAAATCCTGCGGCCATAGACCGGCGCGCAGCAACCTTTGGACACATCGGGGCGGGACGCCATCCGGCAGGATGGGCATCCCGCCCTCTTCATACCTCCCCACAGGACTGCGCGCAAAAGTCTTGCCGGCCGAATGCGTTAACAGGAATTTGCCTAACTTTGCACGGTGCAAACTCATCACGGACCGATTCAAGAAAACCTCACTGATATGAAAAAAATCCTGTACTTCTCTTTTCTGGCCTTCGCCGCCTGCCTTTTATCCCTTGCCGCTGCCCTGCCGGCCGCGGGCCAGGACGAGTTTGACCGCTGGTTCGAACCGCGCACACTGCGGGCGGACTTCATCTTCGCCGGCGACAGCGCGCGGCAAGCCATTTATCTCGACGAACTGTCTGCCAGCCCGGAATGGGCCGGCCGCCGCACCCGGCTGGACAGCCTCTACCTTGCCGGCAACGGGCGCGTCACTCTGCGCGACGAAGCGACAGGCCGCGTGATCTACCGCCATGCGTTCTCCACACTGTTCCAGGAATGGCAGGCCACGGTCGAAGCCACGGAACGCGCCCGCTCGTTCGAAAACGTCTTTCTCCTGCCGTTCCCCAAGCGCCCCGTCCGCCTCGAAGTGGAACTGAACGACCTGCACCGCCGCATCACGGCCCGCTACGCCTGCCGCGTAGACCCTGCGGACATCCTCATACGCCAGGCCGACACGCTCGCCGCACCGCACCGCTACCTGCTACGGAGCGGACGGCCGGAAACGTGCATCGACGTCGCCATCGTTGCGGAAGGTTACAGCGAAGCCGAGGCTGACAGTTTCTACACCCATGCCCGCCAAGCCACCGAGGCACTCTTCGCGCACGAGCCGTTCGGACGGCTCAAAGACCGCTTCAACATCGTGGCCGTGGCCCTGCCCTCGCGCGAAAGCGGCGTCAGCCTGCCGGCATCGGGACAATGGCGGCAGACCGCGCTCGGCAGCCATTTCGACACGTTCTATTCCGACCGCTACCTCACGACACTCCGCCTGAAACGCCTGCACGACGCGCTTGCGAGCATCCCCTACGAACACATCATCATCCTGGCCAATACGGACGAGTATGGCGGGGGCGGCATCTTCAACTCCTACACGCTGGCCTCGACCAGGAACCGCTGGTTCCTGCCCGTCGTGGTCCACGAGTTCGGGCACAGTTTCGGCGGATTGGCCGACGAATATGCCTACGACGACGGCTATGCTGCCTACTACACGGCCGATGTGGAGCCGTGGGAGCGCAACATCACGACGCTGGCCCACTTTGAACAGAAATGGCAGCACATGGTGGACAAGGACACGCCCGTCCCGACGCCCGCAGAACAATATCCGGAAGGCGACACGGAGCACGTCGGCCTGTTTGAAGGTGCAGGCTACCAGTCGAAAGGCGTTTACCGGGCCTGCCGCGACTGCCGCATGCGCGTCAACACCGTCCGCGATTTCTGCCCCGTCTGCCAGGCTGCGCTCGAAGGACTTATCCGCTTTTACACGGACCCGGAAGAGAGCCGCTGAAAGCGCCGGACCGCCACCGGCACACTGCACATCCGCCCCGCCGCCCTTTGCTGCCGGCCCGGGGCGGATGTGCCTTTTCACCCCCCGGCATGGCGGGGACACGGGGATAAGGGAAATCGTTACGGGCCTTAGCCCCGGAGAGACCAGGCTAAGGCCCGTGGCTGGAAGGCGGCTCCGCGCCACCGGAACGACAAGGCTAAAGGACACGCCGCGCGCAAAGGCTCCTCTTCGGCCCGGCAGCCTGCCGCGGACGTGAAGGCCACACACAAAGCGAACGCCCCGCAGCACATTTGCTGCGGGGCGTTCGCATGCAGAGTGACCCCGTTGGGATTCAAACCCAAGACCTTCAGAACCGGAATCTGACGCTCTATTCAGCTAAGCTACGGGGCCGGTTTGCGAGTGCAAAGATAGTTTTTTTTTGTGAGCTGCGCGGAGAAAAGGCCTTTTTTTTCGGACACAGCAGATTTGCCCGGCTGCACACTGGAAAACTCTTAGGAAAAATAATTTTCATTTTGCTACTTTTATCGCTTTATTGTTTTCAAAGTTTTATTTATCTTTGCGGCATGATTTCAATTTGTATAATCTATGAGTTATTTGATCAAACCGAAAAATTACTCCCCGGTATTAGATCGGTGGGAGACGGAACTTGGCATCAAGGTCATTAAAGAATTTTTCCAGGCGAACCTTTCCACCGGACTGCGTTTGCGCCGCGTCACAGGCCCGCTCTTCGTCAGGCAAGGTCTGGGGTTGAACGACGACCTGAGCGGCCGCGAGCGGCCGGTATCCTTCACCATCAGCGATATGGGCGGTGTGAAAGCAGAAGTTGTCCACTCGCTGGCCAAATGGAAACGGCTCACGCTGGCAGAGTGTGGGCTGGAACCGGGCTACGGCATTTACACCGATATGAACGCCATCCGCGCAGACGAAGCATTAGGCAACCTGCATTCCCTCTACGTGGACCAATGGGACTGGGAAGCCGTAATCCGTCCTGAAGACCGTTGTCTCGCCTTCCTGTGCCGGACGGTGCGTCGCATCTATGCGGCCATGCTGCGCACGGAGTTTCTGGTCTGCGAACGGTTCCCGAACATCAAACCTTCCTTGGCCGAAGAAGTCACCTTTATCCATGCCGAAGAGTTACGCCGCCGCTTCCCGGACCTGACGGCCAAGGAGCGGGAAGACCGCATCGCCAAAGAGTGCGGAGCGGTATTCATCATCGGCATAGGAGGCCCGCTGGGCGACGGAAAACCGCACGACCTGCGCGCACCGGACTACGACGACTACTCGACCGTGGCGGAAAACGGGTTGCCAGGCCTGAACGGAGACCTCATAGTGTGGAACGACGTCCTGGAGCGGGCGTTTGAAGTGTCGTCCATGGGCATTCGCGTAGATGCGGCCGCGCTGGTCAGACAACTGCACGACTGCGGCAAGGATGAACGGCTGGAACTATACTTCCACCGCCGGCTTCAAGAAGGCTCGCTCCCGCTGTCCATCGGCGGCGGTATCGGGCAGTCGCGTCTTTGTATGCTCTATCTCAAAAAAGCACACATCGGAGAAATACAAGCCAGCATCTGGCCGGAAGAGATGCGCGAGGAATGTGCAAAAGCAGGCATCCCGCTCATTTAAGCCGGCCAGCCACGCCACCGGCTGCCAAAACGAAACGCCCGCTCCGGCTCATGGCCTGGAAGCGGGCGTTTCGTTTATCTTCTCTTCAGAAATGTCATTGGACGGCGGGCTGGGTCACCGTGATAACGGAGCTGACTCCTGCCGAAGTCAGCGTGAGGCGGCCGGTACGTGTGGCAGCCGTCTGATTCGGCGTTACGGTCAGGCGCACCGTATCGCGGCCGGCGGAAAACGTTGTCTCCTCCGGCGTCAGCCAATCGGCATCCGACTGGAGCGTAGCGTTGTCCTGATATACACGGAACACAACGGTCGTGTCGCTGGTCGTAGCGCGCAGCGGCAATTCAAAGCGTGCCGAGAGCTGTGTGGGATCGTTGTCACCGATAGGATCCCCGTTGTCGTAAATAGCGTTCGGGAAAATAATGTTCAACCAAGGATATTGCGTAATACCCATACTGATTACATCGTATGAGCTTACCACCAGACTGGCTGTGCGCACTTCGCCCGTCGTATTGGGCGCTGTCGTCACGGTCAGACGTGTGTCGGCATTCGTCATAGGAGCGACGGTGTAGGACTTAGGGGTAACGTCCAGCCAATCCTGCGTCAATGCCGCAGTCCAGGAGTCCAAAGAATAGACATGGAGCGTGTCGTAAGTCTGGTCAGCATAAAACTGCATGCCACCGGGAATCTGCGGATAGAAAAACGTCTGATGGACTTCATAAGTACTGTCCCCGCAAGAAGCCAGCGCCACGACGGCGCCTGCCATAAGCAAGTTTCTAAAAGTCTTCATGTTTAGGTTTGTTATGTTTAGGAAAGTTTGCCGGATTAATACCACTCGATGTTCGAACTGTACGAGCTGCGCTTGTCCCACTTCAACGCGTCGGCCAACTCGTTGGCCCGGGCGCGGAAAGTAAAGTTGAACGAAGAGTAAGGCCGGAGCACGACGGAGCACGACATTTCGAAGCAGTGCAAGTCGCGCGACAAGGAGGCCGTGGTCATGGATATCTCGTGGTTCTCGAAGTCGTAGCCCGAAGAGAAAGTGATGTTCCATCCGTCAGCGATACGGATATAACCGGAAAAGTTAAGCGTCTGCGTAAAGGAATAGGGATAGCGCATGCTCCGCACGTTGATTTGCTTCGAACGGTCCTCCCTCATCGTGATGCCGTAGGACACGGTGAGCGACCAAGGGATGGAGAATGCCAGATACCCGTCTTCGTCGACACGGGCTTTTTCCTTCTTTTTCTTAGTGCCGGTCTGCGACTCACGCAGTGCGGGGTCCACGTTGGCTTCATCGGCATCGGCGGCCGCGACGGGCTCCTCTGCGCTCACTTCCTCTTCCGCGCTGCGCTCATCTTTTTTGCCGAACCATTTCTTAAAGGTCTGGTTGTTGAACGTATAGGACAAGTTCTGCGACATGCCTTGGAAATAGCCGAAGCGCCCATAGCTCCATTCCGTCCGCGTATTGCGCACGACGTTTCCGTTTTCGTCGAACGCCCAGCCATAAGTATTGAACACAGCGGACATAGAAAACGTATAACTCTTGGAGAGCTTCAGGCGCAAGCGCATATTCAAGTCGCTCCAAGGCCGCTCTTTGGCGGCCAGGTTATAGGACAGGCTGGCACTAAGCTCGTCGATGAGGCTGATCTTCTTCTCGCCCGTGGTATCGCGGTCACTCTTCACCTTCATCTCCAAGTTGTTCGACACCTGCATACTAATCATGCCTTGCTTTGTCCCGGTCGGGTAACCGTAGATGCCGTTCTCGTAAGGAGAATAAGTGACCGTCGACCGCTGCCCGTTGGCATCGGTGCGCACATAAGAGTCGGTGTAGCCGAAGCGCGAGGAAGTGAAATCCGGCGCATAGCTGAAGCTGACACTCGGCTTGAACACGTGGCGGACGGCTATGATCTTGTCACCGAAAAGCTTCTTCCACGGCGTATAGAAGCCGTAGAGCGTCGTATTGGCCGACACGGACAAGTTCCAATCGTACAGGTTATAGAATCCGTAAGCCGTGTCTACCACCTCGCGCTGGTTCTTCTCGTCCCATGCCTTGTTGACGCGGGACATGTACATATAGTCGTTCAACTGGAAGCTGGGCGAGATGTTGATATACTTAAACAACTGGAACGTGGCGTCGATGGGAATGCGGTGCCGCATACCGTTGCGCCAGTCCTTGATAAGGTTCGACTTGAAGAGCAGGTTTTCCCGTGTCGTGATGCTGTTGGAAATTTGTCCCGTGTACGAGAGTGATATTTTTTCGTACCAGCGCTCTTTCCCGGCCGACCGTTTGCGGCGGAAGGGGTAGAAGCGGGCCAGCGATATGCTCAGGTCCGGGAGCGTGACGGCCAGGGTGGAGTCGTGCAGGTTCTGGGTCAGGTTCGCCGAACCGGAGATGCTCAGCCCAATCCGTGAGAACGTGTGGGAAAAGCTGACGGCACTGGCGCGCGTACTCTGCGTGTAGGACGACGGATTGTACATGCTCTCCAGATTCTCACGCTCATAGCTTTCCGACGCGAAGTTCACGCGGGCCGAGAACGTCGTGTTCGGGTTGGCTTTAGAGTCCTTCGTATGCGTCCACTGCACCTTCAGGCTCTTTGTCACGGAGTAGTCGGGCATGTTCTTCTCCCCGTCCACCGTGCGCAGGAAGCTGATATAGAAATTACCGTTGTAGCGGTAACGCTTATTATAGTTGACCTCGCCGCTCAAGCCCCACGAGCCCTTCGTGTAAATCTCGCCCAAAAGCTTAAGGTCCATGTAGTCATTCAACGCAAAATAGTAACCGCCGTCGCGCAGGTAAAAGCCGCGGCTCGTTTCGTCGCCGTACGACGGCATAATGAAGCCGCTCGAATACTTTTTGTTGATAGGAAAAAAGCCATACGGAATGCCAAGGGGAAGAGGCACGTCCTCTACCACGAGATAGGCCGGGCCGAAGATGGTCTCGCGGCCGGGCCGCACCTTGGCGCGCGAGAGGGAGAGATAGAAGTGGGGGTGCTCCGCGTCGCACGTGGTGTACTTGGCATTTTTCAGGAAGAGCGTACCGTCATTGGTGCGCTTCGACTGGCGGCTTTGCAGGAAGCCGTTGCCCTGCGTTGTGGCCACATTGGATATATAGCCCTTCTTCGTTTTGAAATTGAAGGACATCTTCTCACTGTTGTACGTGTCGGCCCCCTGCTGGTAAATCGGCTCGTCGGTAGCGGTCCCGGTCGTGTCGCGGGTACCTTCGGCGTGGACCAGGCTGCTGTCCATGTTCATCGTGATCTTCCCGGCATCAAGCTGCATGTCCTGGTAATTCACCTTGGCTTTACCGAACAGGTAAGCCAATCCTGTCTCCGCGTCATAAACGAGAGAGTCTTCTGCGGTATATTCGACCGGGGCATCGATACCCGGCTCGCGTTTTCGCACCGAATCCGTAGCGACGGTATCGCTTGCCAGGCTGTCTGCCAAGGCTACCGTGTCGGCAAGTGCAGGAAACGGACGCAGGCTGTCTGCTGGAAGGCCTTGCGGCAGCGTGTCGCGCAAAGGCGGGGGGCCGCCGGCGGCCCGTGCCGAATCGGGCACGCTGTCCCTTACGCCGGCTGAAAAAGGCGCGGACTTGCCGTTTCCACCCGCGGCAAAGCATAGCGCCACAAGGGTTGAAAGGATGAATAATATAGAGGTTCTCAAGTGAAAGTTCGTCTCTGATGATGCAACGTGCAAAAGTACGCAAAAAATCCTGACACGCAGCGACACGCCTCACTAATTAACAAATCTGCACAACGAGCAGGCATCCGGCCTCTTGCGGCCCGTGCCACAGCGGCCCGGAAAAGCGCTACCGCCACGCGCCTTAGCCCCGCGACGACGGGCCTTAGCCTCGTGGCTACACGCCTTAGCCCCGTGTCTGCGGCAAGAGACGCGGGATTAAGGCGCAATGTCCGCCCACTGGCGGGCGCTTACGGAAAGCTACTCAAAACGGGCCGCCCAACCGAGGAACTTCTTCACGCCGGCCTCGCCGTATTTCTTCAGGCTTCCGGCAGCCTGCTCCACCGTGCGTTCCCGCTCCGGATGGCTTTTGGAATAGAACTTGTCGGCGTAGCAAATCACCTGTTCGGCCGTGGTCTCCGGAACGTAGTCCATGGGAGGCAGCGGCAAGTGGCGGACGGCAATGTTTTCCGCCGTAAGCCCTGTTCCCGTATGGCGCTCGCAGACGCGGGCCAGGGCAGGAAACCCCTCTCGCCGCATAAGTTGCCCGCCCAGCCAGCCGTGAAGCAGGTAAGGCGAGCGGCCGAAGCAATGGATTTCCGGCGCGTCGGTCTCGAAAATGCCAATGTCGTGAATCATGGCGCCGGCATACAGGAAGTCCTTGTCAAGCTGTAGTTCCGGATGGCAGGCAGCTATCTTCAGCGCCCGCTCGGCCACTTGACGGCTGTGGTGCAACAGGAGGCGACGCAACGCGTTGTCTTCGGGATAATACTTTTCTATGATTTTTATCACATCCATAACATAAAGGATTTTTCAGGAATCTATTCCTTTCGGGAATAATTTGAGGCCGGACCGCGGGATGTACGGGCGAAGTCCCTTTGAGAGTACGGGAGACCCGGCGGCCAGGGGACGCACTCAGCGGCCCACGGTCAGGCGGACGTGGCCGGCGTTTACCCAATCTTCATGGGCTATGCGGAAACCGTCCGCCTTGCGCCCGCCCAGCTCCACGCGGCGCAGGAAGCGGCCGCCGGGCTGCCGGTCCACGTCGATGACGAGGCGGTCGCGGCGATACCAGCGGCGGTCCAAGGCAATCTCGATGCGGTCGAACACGGGCGTGGTCAGCGTATAGACCGGCACGCCGGGCGTGTCCGGATAGAAGCCCATCATGGAAAAAACCGCCCAGGCCGACATGGTCCCCGTATCGTCATTGCCCGGCAAACCGTCCGGACCTGTCGTGAAATAGCGCGCCAGGAGCGCTTGCGTCAGTTCCTGCGTGCGCCGGGCGTGCCCCTTGAAACGGGAATAAAGGTAAGGGTAAACAATATCCGGCTCGTTGGTAGGGTCATAATTTCCGCACTCAAAGATGCTGTCCAGCTTTTCCATGTAGGCATCCGCGCCGCCCATCATACGGGCCAGGCCTTCCGCATCGAACGCGGCGGAAAACGTATAACTATAAGCGTTGCCTTCGTGAAAACCGGGATTCGGCGCGAAGTCGGCCCCGAGCTTAGGGTCGAAAGGAGAATAGAACGTGCCGTCCACGCAGCGGGGACGAAGCAGACCGAACTCCGGACAATAATACTGCCGGTAGCCCAATGCCCGCTCCCGCAACGTGCGGGCATCGGCCTTGTGGCCCAGCGAATCGGCCATCAGCGAAAGGGCATAATCCGCCACGCTGTATTCCAGGGCATGGGACACCGAATTGTCTGTCTCGTGGACCAACGGGACATAGCCCCGTTCCAGGTACCAGTCGTTGTCGGGCCGCAGGGGGTTGTCGCGCCCGGGCGTGAAAGCACCTTTGCGCATGGCTTCGTAGGCCAGGCCGGCGTCGAAATCGCGCAGCCCCTTCATCCAAGTGTCCACAATGACGGGAATGGCGGGGTCGCCTTCCATCACGTAGGCCTCGCGACCGTACAACTCCCAACGGGGCAACCAGCCGCTTTCGCGGTAAATGCCGAGCATGGAGCGCACCATTTCCAACTGCCGCTCGGGATAGGCCAACGTAAGGAGGGGATGCAGGTTGCGGTAGGTGTCCCAAAGGGAAAAGACCGTGTAGCGCGTCCCCGCAGTGTGGCCGATGCCTTGACCGTTCATCAGCGGATAGCGCCCGTCCACGTCCTGCAGGATATTCGGATGAATCAGCGTATGATAGAGTGCGGTATAAAATACGGTACGCTGCGCTGGCGTACCGCCGCTCACGCGGATGCGGGAAAGCGCCGTTTCCCATTCGCGGTCGGCCGCCGTGCGCAATTCGTCAAACGCCGCATCGCCGGCCTCTGCCTCCAGGTTGCGCCAGGCCCCGGCCTGGTCCACGAACGATACGCCCAGGCGCACTTCGACCTGTTCCCCTTCCTTCGTGTCGAAAGAAAAGAAATAGCCGATGTCATCGCCTGCCAACGGCGCCTTGAAACCGCGGTAAAGTTTCAGCCGGCCGGCTGTCGAGTCCCATTGCGCTTCGACCGTCATGGGGCGCTGCCGCTTCCACGCGCCGCTCCCGGAGGGTTTCTTGCTCACGCGCAGGGCAAAGTAAATGGGATAGACCGCATCGGGATTCAGGTAGCAGAAATTGCCCAAGAGCTTCATGCCTTCCACCTCGGTGTCGCTCACGCGGCGGACTGCGGCGCCCGATTCGTTCGTAAGCCCGTCGCCAAGATTCAGCAGGATATGCCCCGTTCCCGCCGGAAACGTGAAACGGGCCGCCCCGACGCGGGGCGTGGCCGTCACTTCCGTCGTAATGCCATACTTTGCCAGACGGTTGCGATAGTAACCGGGGCGGGCATATTCGTCCACGTAGCCGCTGCCATAGGTGGCCTGGTCCACATTGAGCGGTCCGGACGTAGGCATCAGGAGCAACGAGCTCATGTCCGGGCACCCGACGCCGCTCAGCCCCACATGGGCGTAACCGACAAAGACGCAGTTGCGCCGCTCATAGGGGGCAGACCACCAGCGGGCGTCCTTGTCGTAACGGTTGCCTTCGGCCCCGGTCACGTTAAAGGGAATGACGGCCATCAGTCCGTTGGGGCAGAGCGCACCCGGGTGGGTCGCGCCGTAATTCGTCGTCCCGATGAAAGGGTCCACCCAGGAGGTCAGGCGGGACGTATCGGAAACGGCTGCCGCTACGGGCCCGCCGCAAAGGCAGAAGGCCACGTACAGGGCGAAACAGAGCCGGAAAAGAATGGAGTACATAAGGCGGGAAGATTCAAGGGGACACATGCGGCAAATACCTGCACAGCGGCCGCGCGCTGCCGGCCGGCAAAGACCCGGCCCGGATTACGCACAAATTTAAGAATAAAATGCGTACCGGGGCCCTACTCTCGCCTGTTTTTCTTAAATTTGCCATCATTCACATTTTCATTTCTCCCAACTATCCCTCATCCCCGCATCATGATCATTATCGGCATAGCAGGCGGAACGGGGTCTGGAAAGACGACCGTAGTCCGCAAAATCGTAGAAAGCCTGCCCGAAAACTCTGTGGCCGTCATCCCGCAGGACTCGTACTATAACGACCAGTCCGACTTGTCGCTCGACGTGCGCAAACGCACGAATTTCGACCACCCGAACGCTTTCGAGTGGCCGCTTCTGGCACGCCAGATCGGCGAGCTGCGTGAAGGCCGCGCCATCGAGCAGCCCACTTATTCCTATCTTACCTGCACACGCTTGCCCGAGACGGTACACATCGAGCCCAAAGACGTCATCATCGTCGAAGGCATCATGACGCTTTACGACAAAGAGCTGCGCGACCTCATGGACCTGAAAATCTTCGTCGACGCCGAGCCGGACGAACGCCTGCTCCGGGTCATCGAGCGCGACATCGCCGAGCGGGGACATCCGCTCGAAATGCTCATCACGAAATACCGTAACGTACTGAAGCCGATGCACGACGAGTTCATCGAACCGACCAAGCAGTATGCAGACATCATTATTCCGAACGGCGGGCAGAACGACCGCGCCATCGCCATGATGAAACTTTACATCCTCTCGGCACTGCGCGAGCAACGCCCCTTCCGCGCTCCTGGCGCCGGAGAGTAGTCCCCGTCCGCCGGACACGCATTAAAAAAGCGTCGCGCGGCACGCTGCCCCTTTCCGGGCAGGGTGTCGCGCGACGCGGCTAAGGGAAATCGATACGGGGCTAAGGCCCGTGGCAACCGGGCTAAGCCCCGTGTCGGCAGATTCACGCATTGCGGAACGTGAGCGTATCGCCAGAGGCATGCACCGTAATGGGGCGTGTGCGGTCCACATCGCCGGCCAGCAGGGCCTTGCTCAAATCGTTCAGCAACAGGCGCTGCAAGGCACGTTTCACGGGACGGGCGCCAAACTCCGGGTCGAAGCCGGCACGGGCTATCAGCTCTACGGCGTCGTCGCCTACTTCCAGACGGACGTCCTGGCTGGCCAGGCGGCGTTCTATCGTGCTTACCTGCAGGCGGACTATCTCGCTTATCTGTTCCTTGGTCAGCGGCTCGAACATGATAATGTCGTCGATGCGGTTGAGAAACTCCGGGCGGATGGTCTTCTTCAGCATTTCGAGTACCCCGTTTTTCGTTTCTTCCAGAATGCTGTCACGCTCCGTTTCGGACTTTCGCTTCATCTCGTCGAACTTGCTCTGGATGTACTGGCTGCCGAGGTTGGACGTCATGATTATGATGGTGTTCTTGAAGTTCACCACCCGTCCCTTGTTGTCCGTAAGACGGCCGTCGTCGAGCACTTGCAGCAAGATGTTGAACACGTCCGGATGGGCCTTTTCTATTTCGTCGAAAAGCACGACGCTGTACGGTTTCCGGCGCACGGCTTCCGTCAGCTGCCCGCCCTCATCGTATCCGACATATCCGGGAGGCGCGCCGACAAGGCGCGAGACGCTGAATTTCTCCTGATACTCGCTCATGTCGATCCGCGTCATCATGTTCTCGTCGTTAAACAGGTACTCGGCCAGCGCCTTGGCCAGCTCCGTCTTGCCCACACCGGTCGTGCCGAGGAAGATAAAGGAGCCGATAGGGCGCTTAGGGTCCTGCAGGCCGGCGCGGCTGCGGCGCACGGCATCGGCTACGGCACGGATGGCTTCCTCCTGCCCGACGACTCGTTTGTGCAGTTCCGCTTCGAGGTGAAGCAGTTTCTCGCGCTCGCTCTGGAGCATCCGGCTCACGGGGATGCCGGTCCAGCGGGAAACGACGTCGGCGATGTCGTCCGGCGTGACTTCCTCCTTTATCATGGCCTCGCCGCCCTGCCGGTGCTTCAGTTCCTCTTGCAAGGCGGAAATGCCGTCCTGCAACGATTTCAGTTTCCCGTAGCGTATCTCGGCCACTTTCCCGTAGTCGCCCTCGCGCTCGGCGCGCTCGGCCTCAAAGCGCAGTTTCTCCATCTCCTGCCGCTTCTGCTGGATGTTGCCCAGCACCTCGCGTTCGCCTTCCCATTTGGCGCGCAGGTCTTTCTCTTCCTCTTCGAGTTTGGAGATTTCAGCGTTGAGCTGGGAGAGTTTCTGCTCGTCGTGCTCGCGTTTGATGGCCTCGCGTTCTATTTCGAGCTGACGCAGGCGGCGCGTGATTTCGTCCAGTTCCTCCGGCTGCGAGTCGCGTTCCATCCGGAGCTTGGCCGCAGCCTCGTCCATCAGGTCTATGGCTTTGTCCGGCAGGAAACGGTCCGTGATGTAACGGTGCGAGAGCTGCACGGCCGCAATCAAGGCATCGTCCTGAATACGTACCTTATGGTGGTTCTCGTAGCGTTCCTTCAAACCGCGAAGAATAGAGATGGCATCCTCGGGCGACGGCTCGTCGACGCGGACCATCTGGAAACGGCGCTCCAGTGCCTTGTCCTTCTCGAAATACTTCTGGTATTCCTCCAGGGTCGTAGCTCCGATGCTCCGCAGCTCGCCGCGCGCCAAAGCCGGCTTCAGGATGTTGGCGGCATCCATAGCCCCCTCGCCCTTGCCCGCACCGACCAAGGTATGAATCTCGTCAATGAAGAGGATGATATTACCCTCCGAGCGCGTCACCTCGTTGATTACGCTCTTCAGCCGTTCCTCAAACTCTCCCTTATACTTCGCGCCGGCGACGAGCGCACCCATGTCGAGCGAAAAGAGTTGCTTGTTCTTCAGGTTCTCAGGCACGTCGCCGCGCACGATACGCTCCGCCAGCCCTTCGACTATCGCCGTCTTTCCGGTCCCCGGTTCGCCGATGAGTATCGGGTTGTTCTTCGTCCGCCGGGACAGGATCTGCAACACGCGGCGTATTTCCTCGTCACGTCCGATCACGGGGTCGAGCTTGCCCTCGCGGGCCTCTTCGACAAGATTGCGGGCGTATTTGGACAGCGCCTGATAGGTATCCTCGCTCGACTGTGAAGTGGCTTTCTGCCCGCCGCGCAGTTCCTTGACGGCCTCGCGCAACGCGCCGGCCTCCATGCCGGCATCCTTCAGAATCTGTGCGGCCATGCCTTTGCCCTCCAGCAGAGCCAGCAAAAGGGGTTCCAGGCCCACATAGCTGTCTCCTTCCTTGCGCGCCAACTCCTGCGCTTTGAGCAGGGCCTCGTTGGCGTCACGGTCCAAGTAAGGCTCTCCGCCCTGTACGCGGGGGAGGCGTTGCAATTCGCTCTCCACGGCCTTGCGCACCTGGTTGTCGTTCACGCCGGTCTTGCCGAAGAGAAACTTCGTCACGTTCTCGCCCACGGACAAGATGCCGTAAAGCAAGTGGAGCGCCGTGACAGCCTGCTGGCCGTTACCCGTTGCGCGGTCAACCGCCTTCTGCACGGCTTCCTGCGCCTTGATGGTAAAGTTTTCAAAGTTCATATACTACCTCCGTTTTATTTTCTTCTGTCTGTAATTTGTACGGAAGCTCCGGGATGCTGTGCCCGCGCTTCTACGCCATTGTTACGCGAAAACTTTGCCAGACCAGCCGGCTTGGGGGAAAACCGCATTTCTACGGACAAAATGACAGGCAGGGCACGGTGTCTTTGCATGGAAGCACACCCTGCCCTGCCTTTTTGTCATCCTACGGCATTTTTCACAACTCCAGTTCGGCCAGCACCAAGCCGTCGGTCCGCCGCACACGCAGCCACCCGTCGTCGAGTGTGGCAAACGTCGGCGGGTTTCCGCCTTTGGGAAAGGTGGGCGAACCGATATTGCAGACCACCGGCCGCCCGGCCCCGGCCGGCTCGAGTTTCCACAAGTGC
Source organism: uncultured Prevotella sp. (assembly GCA_902464615.1). Classification (GTDB taxonomy): domain Bacteria; phylum Bacteroidota; class Bacteroidia; order Bacteroidales; family Bacteroidaceae; genus Alloprevotella. The sequence continues at coordinate 66,180 of CABQKA010000009.1, forward strand.
GTATGCCCATAAAGGAACACGTCGCAACCGGCGGCGGGCAGACGGTCTTCGCCATAGACGTGGCCGTGTGTGAGGAACAGGCGGCGCCCGCCGTCGCACACCAAGGCATAGTCGCCCATCATCGGGAAACGGAGCAGCATCTGGTCCACTTCGGAGTCGCAGTTGCCGCGCACGGCGACAATCCGGTCGGCCCGTTCGTTCAGCAAGCCGGCCACGCCCATAGCGTCAAGCCCGGCCGGAAGCCCGTTGCGCGGACCGTAATTCAGCAAATCGCCCAAAAGCAAAAGGCGTTCGTAACCGCCCGCGTCATAGAAGCGGAGCACCTGCTCGAGCACGGGGCGCGAGCCATGAATGTCGGAGAGAATCAGGTATTTCATAAAAGCCAAGTCTTTATGTCCGGTTTTGCCGTGCAAAGGTAGGAAATCCGCGCCAAACGGACAACGGGGCGCATCCGCCCGGCGACCTGCCCCGGCCCGGACAGCCGTTTACGGGGCTTAGCCCCGTGCCGACGCCCCTAAGCCCCGTAAAAAGCGGCCTAAGCCCCGTTGCCCCGGAGAGCCGGAGCGAATCCGGAAACACGGGAAACACGGCACGCGGAAACAGGGAGAGAAAAACAAGGAGAAGGCTTTGCACGTAACACAAGTTGCCGTAATTTTGCAGGGCTTATGGAGTTCAGAACTGTTGTAGACCTTCCGCCCCGCCCCACGCTCCTCGAGCCTTCGGACCGTGCCGTCCTCATGGGGTCGTGCTTTGCCGAACACGTCGGCCGCCACATGGCCGTCAGCCTGCCGGCGGGACAAGTCGACGTCAACCCTTTCGGCGTGCTCTACAACCCGCACAGCCTGCGCCGGGCCCTCGACCTGCTGCTGGGGAAGCCTTTCCCCTACGAAGAAGCCCTGTTCCAAGGGCGGGACGGACTGTGGCACAGCTGGCTCCATTCGGGCGAATTTTCCGCCCCGACGGCCGAAGCCTGCCGCGAAGCCATTGCCCGCCGCCTCCGGCAAGCCGCCGGGACGCTGCGCCGGGCCAAACTGCTCGTCGTCACGTTCGGGACCGCCTTCCACTACGCCCTGGCCGACACGGGCCGCGTGGTCGCCAACTGCCACAAAGAGCCGCAGGCACGCTTCCGCGAAGTCCGTCCCGACGCAGTTTCCCTGTGTGCAAGATGGCTGGAAACGCTCGCCGCCCTCCGTGCCGCCAACCCGCAGTTGCTCACCGTGTTCACCGTCAGCCCGTACCGCTACGCCAAATACGGCTTCCACGCCTCGCAACTCAGCAAGGCCGCCCTGCTGCTCGCCGTGGACCGTCTGCTCGCCGAAGCTCCGCAGACCGCCTATTTCCCCGCCTACGAAATCGTACTGGACGAACTGCGCGACTACCGCTTTTTCGACCGCGACATGCTCCACCCCTCGCCCCAAGCCGTAGACTACGTGTGGGAACGTTTCCGCCAATGGGTGTTCAGCCCTAAGCTCGAAGCCTTCGCGGCCGAGCGCGAACGGCTGCGGAAAGCAGCCGCTCACCGCCCGCTCCACCCCGGCTCGCCGGAAGACAAGGCTTTCCGTGAGCGGCTGGCGCGGCAGACGGAGGACTTCAGGAAGAAGTGGGGCGCAGAACCTTGAACATAACTGTATTCATTATCTATATGCACTACACGTTAGACCAAATCAACCGGCTCATCGAAGCCCGCCGCTACGGGCATACCGATGCAGAAATCGAATGGATGCTTACGGACAGCCGTTCGTTGGCCTTCCCCGAGACCAGCCTGTTTTTCGCTTTGCGCACCCACTTGGGCGACGGGCACAAATACATCCCGGCCCTCTACCGGCGGGGCGTGCGCAACTTTGTCGTAGGCACGCTGCCCGACAATGCGGCACAGCGTTTCCCCGACGCCAACTTTCTCCTCGTCCCCAGCCCCCTCAAGGCCCTGCAACGCATAGCCGAGGCACACCGCAAAAGCCACATGCTCCCTGTCATAGGCATCACCGGCTCGAACGGCAAGACGGTGGTCAAGGAGTGGCTTTACCAACTGCTTTCCCCTTCGCTGGCCGTCACGCGGTCGCCCCGGTCGTACAATTCACAAATCGGCGTGCCCCTTTCCGTACTGTTGCTCGACGGCCGCAGCCAGATCGGCCTGTTCGAGGCAGGCATCTCCCAACCGGGCGAAATGTCCGCACTCCGCCACATTATCCGCCCCACCATCGGCATAATGACCAACATCGGCCCGGCGCACCAGGAAAATTTCGCCACTATGGAAGAGAAATGCCTGGAAAAGCTTTCCCTCTTCCGCGATACGGAAGCGCTGGTCTACAACGCGGACGAGCGTACGGTGGCCGAATGTGTCGCAGCGATGCACTATGCCGGACAGCGCCTGGCCTGGTCGCAGCAGGACCCGGACAGCCCGCTTTTCATCGAGTCCATTGAAAAAGGCGCACGCGACACCCGCATCCGCTACCGGTTCGAGGGCCAGAGCCACGAGATGCGCATCCCCTTCACCGACGATGCCTCGGCACGCAACTGCATACACTGCCTGGCCGCATGCCTTTACTTGAAGCTGACACCGGAAGAGACGGCAGCCCGCATGGCCGGGCTGGAGCCTGTCGCCATGCGGTTGGAAGTCATACAAGGCGCAAGGGGATGCACGCTTATCAACGACACGTACAACTCGGACATCGCCTCGCTCGACATCGCCTTAGACTTCATGAACCGCCGGCCGGGCACGCAGGACGGCAGTCTGCCATCCAAGGAAGAAGGCAAAGAGAAAAACGAAGAGGAAGCGCCGCACAAGACACTCATCCTCTCGGACATACTCCAGACCGGCATGGACGGGCAGGAACTCTACGCCCGCGTGGCCCAGATGGCGGCCAGCCGCGGCATAGGCCGCATCGTAGGCGTAGGGCCGGCCATCTCGGAGGCACGCGCCCTGTTCCCCATGAAAAAGGACTTCTTCCCTTCGTGCCAGGCCCTGCTGGAAAGCGGCCTGCTCGACACGCTGCACGACGAGGAAGTGCTCATCAAGGGAGCGCGCATATTCGGCTTCGAGCAGATTACGGAAGCCCTCTCCCTGCGCGTTCACGAGACCACGCTTGAAATCAACCTCGAGGCACTGGCGGAGAACCTCAACTTCTACCGCTCGTTCATGCAGCCAGGAACCAAAATCACCTGTATGGTAAAAGCATCGGCCTACGGCACGGGCGCCGTCGAGGTGGCCAAGACCCTGCAGGACCGCGGCGTGGACTACCTGGCCGTAGCCGTAGCCGACGAAGGGGCGGAACTGCGCCGTGCGGGCATCACGACGGGCATCATGGTCATGAATCCGGAAATGAGTTCGTTCGGCACACTTTTCTCCTACGGGCTTGAGCCAGAAGTCTACAGTTTCGGATTGCTCGACGCGCTGGTACGCGCCGCAGAAAAAGCGGGTGTGACCAACTTCCCGGTCCACATCAAACTGGACACGGGGATGCACCGCCTGGGCTTCAACCCGCAGACGGACATGCCCGCGCTCATCGCCCGCCTGCAGCGGCAGTCGTCGCTTATTCCCCGCTCCGTGTTCTCCCACTTCGTGGGCAGCGACGCCACGGAGTTCGACGACTTCTCTACGCAGCAGTTCCGGCTCTTCGACGCCGCGTCGCGCCAGTTGCAGGCCGCGTTTCCGCACCATATCCTGCGCCACATCTGCAACAGCGCGGGCATCGAGCGGTTCCCGGAACGTCACCTCGACATGGTGCGCCTGGGATTGGGGCTGTATGGCGTAGACCCCATCGACAACCGCAGGCTGCACAACGTGACGAGTCTGCGCACGACCATTCTGCAAATACGCGACGTCCCCGCAGGCGACAGCGTGGGCTACAGCCGGCGCACGTACCTGGACCGCCCGTCGCGCATCGCGGCGCTGCCCATCGGCTATGCCGACGGACTGAACCGCCACCTGGGCAACCGCAACGGCTACTGCCTGGTGAACGGGAAACGCGCACCCTACGTGGGCAACATCTGCATGGACGTCTGCATGATTGACGTGACGGACATTGACTGCCGGGAAGGCGACCGCGCCGAAATCTTCGGGGACGCCCTGCCCGTGACCGAACTGAGCGACCGGCTGGACACGATTCCTTACGAAGTGCTGACCTCCGTGAGCAACCGCGTAAAACGCATCTATTTCCAGCAGTGACGGGCCAGGCCCGAAAACAAGCGTCGGCGTCCGTGCAACATGCGCACGGGCGCCGACGCGCTTTTCAGTCCGCACGGGGCTTATTCCCGTCGGCACGGCCCTAAGCCCCGTGCGGACGGGAATAAGCCCCGTGGTCAAACACACTACCGGCGGCCGACACGCCTTAAAGCCCACAGGCAGGCAACCCGGTCAATACGCCTCGCGCTCCGGCTTCGCGCGCCAGGAATCGAAAGGCTCGCCGCCTTCGGACGGGAGCAGGCGGAAGGACGGCAAACGGCGGGCCCCGGCCGGCAAGGCCAGTTCGCGGTAAATCAGGGAATCGTCAAAGCCCGCGCGGGTTGCGTCGTCCTTCGTAGCCGCGTAGAAAAGCCGGTCCAGGTGCGCCCAATAAATCGCCCCGAGACACATGGGGCAGGGCTCGCAAGAGGCGTATATATCGCAGCCGGAAAGGTCGTGCGTCCCCAATCGGGCCGCGGCGGCGCGGATGGCTTGCACTTCGGCATGGGCCGTCGGGTCGTGGGCCGCCGTCACGCGGTTCGTCCCGACGGCAATGACCTCGCCCCCACGGGCAATGACGGCGCCGAACGGGCCGCCGCCACTGGCCACGTTCTCGCGCGCCAGCGTTATGGCCTGGCGCATCAATGTTTCCTTATCCATAATTCCGTTTTAGAGAGCACACAAATGTAAGCATTATTTTCGGATGTATTCCAGTAAAAATGCTTAACTTTGCGAATATCAAAACTGCCACGGCCACCCACCGCCCGGACACGCGATAAAAGTGCCGGGAGGGCGGGACACGGCCCGGCCGCCACCCAAATAACAGCACTATGGACATTGTAGAAAGATTTTTGAAGTACGCCAGCTTCGACACGCAAAGTGCAGAAGACGCGGGCAAGACGCCCAGCACGGACAAGCAGCTCGACCTGGCCCGCTACCTCCAGCAGGAGTTGAAGGAAATCGGCATGACGGAAGTGGAACTCGACGAACACGGCTACCTGTATGCCACCCTGCCGGCCAACACGGACAAAGCCATCCCCACCATCGGATTCATTGCCCACATGGACACCAGCCCGGACTGCTCCGGAAAAGACGTACACCCGCGCATCGTCAGAAACTACGACGGGAGCGACATTGTACTCTGCGCCGAAGAAGGCATAGTCTCTTCGCCGAAAAAGTTTCCCGAACTGCTGGACCACGTAGGCGAGGACCTCATTGTCACGGACGGGCATACCCTGCTCGGCGCGGACGACAAGGCTGGCATAGCCGAAATCGTCCAGGCCATGGTCTACCTCATTGCCCACCCGGAAATCAAGCACGGGAAAATCCGCGTGGCCTTCAATCCCGACGAGGAAATCGGACTGGGCGCACACCGCTTCGACGTGGAAAAGTTCGGCTGCGAATGGGCCTACACCATGGACGGCGGAGAAATGGGCGAACTGGAGTTTGAGAACTTCAACGCCGCCTCGGCCAAGGTAGAGGTCTGCGGCATCAGCGTCCACCCGGGCTACGCCAAAGGCAAGATGGTCAACGCCGCCCGCGTGGCGGCCGAGTTTGCCGGACTGTTGCCGCAGGCCGAGACGCCGGAAGCCACAGCGGAATACGAAGGCTTCTACCATCTGCTGGGCATCGAAGGAGGCGTAGAGCGTGCCACACTCTCCTACATCATCCGCGACCACGACCGCACGAAGTTTGAAGCCCGCAAGACTTTCTTTGCCCACGCTGCCGAATGGCTCAACGCCAAATACGGCGAAGGGACAGTGAAAGTAACCGTCAAGGACCAGTACTACAACATGCGCGAAAAGGTAGAGCCCGTGATGCATGTTATCGACTTGGCGCTCGAAGCCATGAAGGCCGCCGGCGTCACGCCCAAAGTCCGCGCCATCCGCGGCGGCACGGACGGTGCGCAGCTTTCCTTCAAAGGCCTGCCCTGCCCGAACCTCTTCGCAGGGGGAATCAATTTCCACGGCCCCTACGAGTTCCTGCCCATCCCCTCCCTGGAAAAGGCAAGCGAAGTCGTCGTGAAAATCTGCGAACTGACAGCCCGCCGTTAAGGCTGCGCCGCAAAGGACAGCCCGGCCTTATGCGGCCTGAAACAGGCTACGGCCCGCAGGCAAAAGTCTGCGGGCCGTGACTTTCTATTTCTATCCTATACTCCCACTTCAATGGAACAATTGCCACAACTCATATCCGATCTGGCCCTCATCCTTATTTCCGCCGGAATTGTCACCTTGATATTCAAACGGCTCAAGCAGCCGCTGGTTCTTGGCTATATCGTAGCCGGCTTCCTGGCCGGGACACATTCCCCGCTCACGCCTTCCGTCGAAGACGTAAGCTCCATCCAGACCTGGGCGGATATTGGCGTCATCTTCCTCATGTTCACGCTGGGCCTGGAGTTCTCTTTCAAGAAAATCCTCAAGATGGGAAGCGGCCCGGTCGTCGCAGCCTGCGCCGTCATATTCTTCATGATGAGCCTGGGCAACGGGGCGGGCCACCTCTTCGGCTGGTCCGCCACGGACAGCCTCTTTCTCGGCGGCATGTTGGCCATGTCCTCGACCACCATCATCTATAAAGCCTTCGACGACCTGGGGCTGCGCCAACAGAAATTCGCCGGAGAGGTGCTCAGTGTCTTAATCCTGGAGGATATCCTGGGCATCCTGCTCATGGTGTTCCTGGCGGCCATCGCCGTCTCGCGCCATCTGGAAGGCGGCCAGCTGGCGGGCAGCTTTCTCCAACTGGCTTTCTTCTTAGTGCTCTGGTTCATTGTCGGTATCTACGTCATCCCGTTATTCCTGCGAAAGGCGCGCAAATGGCTCAACGGCGAGACGCTGCTTGTCGTAGCGGTCGGCCTGTGCTTTCTCATGGTGGTCACGGCAGCCAAAGCAGGATACAGCACAGCCTTCGGGGCTTTCATGATGGGCAGCATATTGGCCGAGACGGTCGAAGCGGAGCGCATCGACCGCATCGTAGCTCCGTTGAAAGACCTCTTCGGCGCAATCTTCTTCGTCTCCGTCGGGATGCTTGTCGACCCGCAGGTCCTGGCAGAGCACTGGGTGCCGATTCTATCGCTTACGGCGGTGATCCTGGCGGGCCAGGCCATCTTCGGTACAGGGAGTTTCCTGCTGTCCGGGCAACCGCTCAAGGTGGCCATGCAATGCGGCTTCTCGCTGGCGCAAATCGGTGAGTTCGCCTTTATCATTGCCTCGCTGGGCATGACTCTGGGCGTGACGAGCGATTTCCTCTACCCCGTCGTGGTAGCCGTCTCGATCGTGACCACGTTTCTGACGCCTTACATGATTCGCGCCGCCGGGCCAGCTTATGCCGTGATGGAGCGCATCTTGCCGACAGGGATGCGCCACAGGCTCGACGGGCGCGGCGACAACCGCCACAGGCCGGCCCGGCGCTCCACCTGGCAACGGCTGCTCCACGCCTTGGCCGGGCAACTCCTGGCCTACGGGACGCTCAGCTTCGCCGTCGTCGGTCTCCTGCTGGGCACGCTGCTGCCCACCTTCCGCGGGTTGCTGGGCCACTGGCCGGGCAACGCCGTCTGCGGCGTGCTCACCGTGCTGGTACTGTCCCCTTTCCTGCGCGCCATCGTCATGCGTAAGAATCACTCCGCCGAATGGCAGACGCTACGGGCGCGCGGCGGCGGCAACCGCACCGCGCTCTGGGCCACCTTCGCCGGACGCTACGCTCTGGCGGCCGCCTTTGTCTACTACGTCCTCAACTACCTCTCGCCCCTGTTCTGGCCTTACCACGTAGCGGCCTCGCTGCTCATCGTAGGCGGAATGATTGCCTCGAAAAGAATCAAATACATCAGCATACGGATGGAACGGACGTTTACCCAGAACCTGCGTTCGCGCGAAATCAGAGACCAACGCGAAGGCCGGAACGGGCCGGCCTATGCCGGGCGGCTACTCAGCCATGCCATTCACCTGGCCCAGCTGGAAATACCGGACAACTCGCGCTGGGCGGGTCAGACCTTGCGGCAGCTTGACCTCGGACGCAAGGACGGCGTGATGATTGCCGCCATCGTCCGCGGCACGCACCGCATCAACATCCCGGACGGCGAAGCCGTGACCTATCCTGGCGACCGCATTGAAGCCATCAGCGACGACAACGGCATACAACGTCTGGCCGCACGGCTGGGGACCGAGGTCTACGACATGAATCCGGACGACAGCCTCCACCGTCTGGAACTGCGGCGCCTCATCATCGGGGTGCAGTCACCCTTCTGCGGGAAAACGCTCGGAGAGAGCGGCATCCGCGACCGTTTCCGCTGCATGGCCGTTGGCTTCGAAGCGGAAGAGAACGTCATCGAGGTGGCCGACTCGAAGCGCACCATCCGCCACGGCGACGCGCTATGGCTCGTGGGCGAGGCGGAATCGCTGGAAAGCATCGTCGCCGCCAACCGCGGCCTGAAAAAGAAATAAGCAGGAAGAGCGGCCCTGCCACCGGAAGACAAAAAACGGGGCTAAGCCCCGTAGGCACGAGGCCTATTCCCGTCGCGGCGGGGATAGGCCTCGTGCCGGTTGCCTGTCCGGACGGAAACCGTCCTCCCGGCGGACAAATACACAAGCGCGCCCGCGCGGAATATATCCGTGCGGGCGCGCCTGGCTTAACCGGCAGGCGGATGCCTGCCCGAAGGTCAGTCTACGACCACCTTACGCGTCATGGTGCTGGCCGTCGTGTCGATGCGGATGAGGTAAACACCCGGCTCAAGCCCGGAGAAGGAGACGACATGCTCCTCGCCGCGACGCACGTTGTCCATACGTTCGTGCCGCAGCCGCGCGCCGCTCAAGGCGTAGACGCTGACGTCGGCATACGTCTCGTCGTTGTTGAACAACACGCGCCACTGCTGCTGCCCCTTCAGCAACGTGACAGGCTCCTCGCTGTTGAGCGTCTCGTTAATGCCAGAGCTTTGGGCCATTTCCAGAGCCATCCTCAAGCCGTCGTAAGCATTGATTTTCCCATAACCGAAATTGGCATTCCACTCTTCACTGCCCGTATAGTTATCTTTCAAGGACGTCTCGCGCAGGATTTCCTTCACGTCGGCATACGTCAGCTGCGGGTTGGCCTGGAGCCAAAGGGCCAGGATGCCTGCCACGGCGGGAGTGGCCATGGACGTACCGCTCTTCACACCGTAAAAGTTGTAGGCGTTGCGGTTGAGCGAAGCGGTCTGCAAGGGAACTGTCCGCCCGTTGTCGTCAACGACGGAAGTCAGCGAGACGTCGGTGGCCGAGAAGCTGTCGTATGTGGTCACGGCCGAGCTGACCATGGCACCGGGTCCGGCAACGGTCGGTTTGGGCTCGTCGCCCAGGAACGGGCCGACGCTGCTGAAACTGCTGAGCGCGCCCGTCTCGCCCACGTTCCACACGTAGGTGTTCCCGTCGGCAAGCGAGACGTTCTGGTTCGTCGAATTGTAGGAGCTGACCGAGATGGCCGTAGGAATACATGCCGCGCCGCCGCCCACGGTGTAGAGCGAGTTGCCGGTGACGAACTGCTGGTTGCCGCCGGCCAGCGCGCCACGGGTGAATTCGCCGTAGCCGTTGGTCCAGCAGTGGAAGCTGTCTCCGGGATTGCCGATGACTTCCACTCCGAACAAAGGCGTACGGCCCAGGAGACCGGCCTGCGCGGTAAGCGTCGGCACGCTGATTTGGAACTGGTAGTGTTCTTTCTGGTTGTTCGGGTTGATTTCGCCCCATACGGAGCCGACGTTGCTCCAGAAGGCGTCGTCCTTATAATCCTTCGTGCGCGTCATGGAGTTGTAGACAAAGGGACGCACCTGCAGGTGCTGCTGGCCGTCGCCCGTCTGTTCCCAGAAGTCGAGCATGTTCCAGTCGTCAGTCGTCGTGAGCATGATGTTGACGACTTCATTTTCTTCGGTAAACGTGTGGCTCGCGTGGAGGTTCTGCCCCATCTCGTTTCCCATGGCCGCGGCCATGAGTCCGCCCGGCCCGCAGAGTTCGCTCATGCCCCGGTCGTAGTTCGTCGTGCCGTCGTGGGGCCCCCACTGATTGCCGAAACTCATGTTGATGACCCAGGGCCGCCCGGAGTTCTCCGCAAGCCGCTTGATGTATTGTGCGTCCTCGAGGATTTCCGCATCGCCAAGGTTGGACGAGACCATGATAAGGTCGGCCTCGGGTGCCATGCCGTAATAGTTGTTCCCTTCGACGCGTGAACCTGCGGCAATGCCGGCCACGTGGGTAGCATGACCGCCGCTGCCGCTCATGCCGTCGAAACCGTCGGGAATGGTCGTCGTGGGGTTATAGTTGCGGTGGCGGTTCCAGACAGCAAGCACACGGCTCGACTTGTCCGCATTTCTGAAAGCGATGTGTTTATACTGGAAACCCTGGTCGATGATACCGATAACGACCCCCTTTCCCGTAAACGGGGTTTCAAGTCCCGTCCCGGCAAGCACCTGGTCAGCGTGTGTGGTCTGGCGTGCCCGGTTCATGGTAATCTTCGACTTGACCTGCCCGCTGATGTAACGGACTTCGTCGAGCTGGGAAAGTTGGGTAACGACGTCGGCAGGCAACGAGGCCGTGACCGTCGTTTGCGAGATTCCCGTGCCTTCATAACCGGCCTCGGCAATGGCATCAAGCACCACGGACGCATCGGTACAGGAGATGATGACCGGCTGCAGCAACGCAGGCGTTTCGCCATTGGCCTGAAGCATTGAAGAGGTACGGGCCGACTTGATGAACTGCTCCGTCTTGCCATCCCACTTGCCCCCCTTCACCACACGCACTTGGGCTTCAAGCGACGGGGAAGCGGCCATTGCTACTGTCAAGGCCAAAAGTAATTGTTTCTTCATAAGCGGAAATTAAAAAAAGCAGCGCCTCACATTTTGAAAAATCGAAGCACTGCTTTGTTTACAAAAGTGATATTCGCGGGCAAATTTAATAATTATATTTTACGCGGACAATGATTTCCATTTCTTAGGAATGTATTTTTATTTATGGGTCATGATGTCGAGCACGCGCCGGTCGGTCTCGTTCATTGCTTCCGCGCCGATGGAGACAAGGTTGCGGATACTTTTGTCCACGTCATCGTCAATGATGCCTTCGAGCGAAGAGACGCAGTTGCCCTGCATGGCGAGCATGGCAGAAAGGACAGCCGTGCTGACGCCGGTAGTGAGCTTAAGGGCACAGCTGGGTTTTGCTCCGTCGCAGACCATGCCGGTGAGATTGGCTATCATGTTTTTCACGGCATAGGTCACTTGCTCATAAGTCCCGCCCATGAGATAGGTAATGCCGCAACTGGAGCCCGTCGAGGCGACCACGCAGCCGCACAAGGCGGAAAGGGTCCCGAGGTGCTGTTTGATGTAGATGGCCGTCAGATGGCTGAGCATGAGAGCACGGGTCATCTCCTCTGCCGTATTGTGGTTTTCCTGCGCAAATACCACGACGGGATTGGTGGCACAGATACCTTGGTTGCCGGAGCCGGAATTGCTCATGACGGGTATCATGGCGCCCGCCATGCGGGCATCGCACGCACAGCTTGTGCTGGAAAGTATATGGGAAAAAATGCTGTCGCCCATGATGCCGCGGCCCAAAGGACGCGAAAGCGCTTTGCCGAGACAATGCCCGTAGTTCCCTTCCAAGGAAAGTGAGGCGGCATTTTCATTCAAGCGGCGCGCTTCGTTGATAAAATCAATCTCTTCCAACGGCGTCGTGGTGGCGAAGTCGTAGACCTTGCGTAACGTGAGTTCGGGAGCCTTGTCTTCCGCATCGCCGCTAGCGGCAGAAAGAGGCTCGTCGAGCACGACCTTACCGTCACACGCTATATATATATAATGTGTATGCTCCCGCGCGATGACAACCGTGGCGGAGCGTGTCCCGCCGGCGTGGCACACCACTTCCACATAAAGCTTTTCAGGGGCGTCTTCCTTCAGGCTGATGGCGATACGCTTTTCAGCTATATATTGTTTCGCCTGTTCGACAGCCTCAGGCGTACAGTCGCGCAGGACTTCGAGACCGTAGCCGGAGTGGCCTATCAAAGCTCCGAGCGCAATGGCAACAGGCAAACCGACCATGCCCGTCCCGGGTATGCCGACTCCCATCGCATTTTTCAGGATGTTTGCACTGAGCCGGGCTTCGATGCGTGCAGGTGTCTCTTTCAATTCTTCCACGGCACGGCTCACAGCCAACGCCACGCATATCGGTTCGGTACATCCGATAGCCGGAACGACCCAATGGCGTACCAGTTGTATGATTTGCTCTCTCTCTGATTTAGGTAACATGATTATATCTTTAATAAGTTCGGTTGCGGCTCCGGGCGGCAAATGCAGCGCAATGGCCGGGCCTATCCTTGCAAACGGTAAGCACGGGGCGTCACGTCATAGACGCGATGGAAAGCTATATAGAAGGCTTGCCGGGAAGAGAAGCCGGAAAGCAGACCGATTTCTTCCGCTGAAAGATGCGCGTAGCGCGGACTGCGGAGCATCCGGCAAGCGTCCCGCAAACGATAGCTGTTGACCAAAGCATTATAATTACTGCCGGTGTGTTGCGCTATCGAGGCGGACACGTTACGGCACGTCACGCCCAACTCCTGCGCCATCTTACGGGCCGTAAAAGCCGGGTCGCGGTAACGTTTGTCTTTGGTAAGACATTTCAGAATACTGAGATAAATCTCATCCGCCCGCTCACTTTTCAACTTAGCCCTATAGGCCGGTTCCTGTTTCCCGATCTCAGTTTTCATTAGACAAGGACTACTTTTGTGCAAAGTTACAATTTTTTCCGTTCGCGAAGGATAAGAGACACCCACAGAAACGCCGCGACTACGGGCATAACCGCCCGCCCGGACAATCGCGACAGCAGAAGAAGGAAGAAAGCCGCGATGCACACACTCACAAAGCCTGTGCAGTATAAGCATAACTCCGTGATCAGGGCGATATGATTTAGTTGCAACAAGAACTATTTTGAGCGTTTTTTTAATAAACTAAATTTCAAAGGATTGAAGTCCCGCTGCCGGCATATTTGATTTATTTAACGGCATCATAAGCCAGTTTTACAGACTTTGGAAACAAGATTTTCCGAGAATAGGTGTATCTTCGCAACGAGCAAAGCCTCCAATATGCAAGGTCTGTTTGACAAAATAAAAGACAAGATATCGCTCGGGCAAAACGCTGAAGCATTGGCCCTCATCGAAGAGGAGTTGCCAGTGCACGATGCCGACAAACGGGCGCGACTGCTCTATTTGCGAGGCAGCCTCTACATGAAAATGGGCGACTGGCAGCAGGCCATGAGCAGTTTCATGCAGTCGGAATCGCTCGACGGAAACGGGCCGGGGGCCGAGGCGCGGAAAATGCTAAAGGACATACTCGATTTCTATAACAAGGACCTATACAATCCTTGACTTTGCTTCTGCGACCGGCCTCAGAAAGGCCGTACACAACAAGTCAGACCCACATCAATACAAAAATCATCAATATGAGTAAAATAAAAGGAGCCGTCGTCGTCAATACGGACCGCTGCAAAGGATGCGGCCTTTGCGTCGTTGCCTGCCCCACCCACACGCTGGCCCTTACGACCAACGAGGTAAACCACCGCGGATACGCGTTTTGCCGTGAAATCGCGGATACTTGCATCGGATGCAGCTCGTGCGCCATCGTATGCCCGGACGCCTGCATCACAGTCTACCGCATGAAGACCGACGGGGAATAGCCCGCTCCACATTCTTTCTGCGCGGGCGGTCTGTCCCGTGGCGCCCGCGCCACGACCCAGCAACAACCAACAGCCACAACATGGAAAATGAAATACTCCTACTGAAAGGAAACGAAGCCATCGCACACGCCGCCATACGCTGCGGTTGCGACGGCTATTTCGGTTATCCCATCACGCCGCAGTCAGAAGTGCTCGAGACACTGGCCCTGCTGAAGCCTTGGGAAACCACAGGAATGGTGGTACTGCAGGCCGAAAGCGAAGTAGCCTCCATCAACATGCTCTACGGCGGCGGCGCTTCTGGCAAACGTGTCATGACCTCTTCCTCCAGTGTCGGCATCGCCCTGATGCAGGAAGGCATCAGCTACATGGCCGGGGCGGAGGTGCCAGGCCTCATCGTCAACGTACAGCGCGGCGGCCCGGGTCTCGGCACCATACAGCCCTCACAAAGCGACTATAACCAAGCCACACGCGGCGGCGGAAACGGCGACTACAACGTCATTGTGCTGGCCCCCAACTCGGTGCAGGAAATGGCAGATTTCGTAGACGTGGCTTTCAGCCTGGCCTTCAAATACCGTAACCCTGCCATGATTCTGGCCGACGGTGTCATCGGCCAAATGATGGAAAAAGTCGTGCTGCCCCCCGCCAAGCCGCGCCGCTCGGAAGAAGAGATCGCGCGGGAATGCCCTTGGGCCGCCAACGGCCACGGACTGAAAAACCGCAAGCCCAATATCATCACATCCCTGGAGCTTGACCCGGTCGAGATGGAGAAAAAGAACCTGCACCTCCAGGCCAAATACAAGGAAATCCGCGAAAACGAGGTGCGCTACGAGACAACGGACTGTGACGACGCGGACATCCTCATCGTCGCGTTCGGCTCCGCGTCACGCATTTCGCAGAAAGCCATGGAAACCGCCCGCAAGCAAGGGCTCAAGGTCGGCCTGTTCCGCCCCATCACGCTCTGGCCTTTCCCGGAAAAGGAAATCGCCGCCATCGCACGCCACGTAAAGGGCATCCTCACCGTAGAAATCAACGCCGGACAAATGGTATTCGACGTCCGCGCCGCAGTCAACGGCAGCGTCCCCGTCCGCCACTTCGGCCGCTTGGGCGGCATAGTCCCCGACCCGGACGAAATCGTGCAGGAACTCCATAAACTCTAAGCCGAAGCACAACACATGCAGAATGAAGAAAACGACATCCTCGAACGGCTGAAACACCCCGAACTGGAAGGGCAACGGCGCCGCCCGGACCGGATGCTCTTCCTGCGCAACATCCTCAACGCGGTTTTCATCCTCCTCGCCGTCATCGCCATGGTGGGCATAGGGCTTTCGTGGAAATCCGAGAACAGCCCTGCGTGGGGATACGCCGTAGGCATCGTTGCCGTGCTGATAAAAATGATAGAAGCCCTGCTGCGCATGCCCGGCCTGCTCAAGAAGCCACATGCCGGCCGCAGCAGCCGACGAACCAATGAACAAGACCCACACTGACATAAATATGAGCGAAAAGAATAATCCGGAAGCACCGGCCAAAGCATACAGCCGCGCTGACATTGTCCGCCCGGAAAACATGGTCTACTCCAAGCCGGTACTCATGAACGACGTGAACATGCACTACTGCCCCGGCTGCTCGCACGGCGTAGTCCACAAACTCATCGCCGAAGTCATCGAAGAAATGGGCATGACGGAAAAGACCATCGGCATCAGCCCCGTGGGCTGCGCCGTTTTTGCTTACCGATACCTCGACATCGACTGGCAAGAAGCCGCCCACGGCCGCGCACCGGCTCTGGCCACCGCCTGCAAGCGCCTGTGGCCCGACCGTCTGGTCTTCACTTACCAGGGAGACGGCGACTTGGCCTGCATCGGTACCGCCGAGACCATACACGCGCTCAACCGCGGCGAAAACATCACCATCATCTTCATCAACAACGCCATCTACGGCATGACAGGCGGACAGATGGCCCCCACGACGCTCCTCGGAATGAAGACCTCCACCTGCCCTTACGGACGCGACCCGGAGCTTCACGGCTACCCGCTGAAGATAACAGAAATCGCCGCCCAGCTCGACGGCACCGCCTACGTCACCCGGCAGAGCGTCCACAGCGTGCCGGCCATCCGGAAAGCCAAGAAGGCCATCCGGAAAGCCTTTGAAAACTCCATGCAGGGCAAAGGCTCGAACCTCGTGGAAATCGTCGCCACCTGCTCCTCCGGTTGGAAAATGTCGCCCGTCAAGGCCAACGAGTGGATGGAAGAGCACATGTTTGAGTTTTACCACGTGGGCGACTTGAAAGACAAAGGATAAGACACATGAAATTAGAAATCATCATCTCCGGATTCGGCGGACAGGGCGTGCTCTCCATGGGCAAAATCCTGGCCTACGCCGGACTTATGGAAGGGAAAGAAGTCACCTGGATGCCGGCCTATGGTCCCGAACAGCGTGGAGGTACAGCCAACGTCACGGTCATTGTCAGCGACGACCCCATCTCCTCGCCCATCCTCAGCCGGTACGACGCCGCCATCCTGCTCAACCAGCCGTCGCTCGACAAGTTCCAGCCCAAGGTCAAGGCAGGAGGGACACTCATCTACGACAGTTTCGGCATCCTCGACAAGCCGACGCGCAACGACATCAACATCTGCCACATCAACGCCATGGAGACCGCCGCTGAGCTGAAAATGATGAAATGCTTCAACATGTTCATCCTCGGCGGACTGCTCAAGATACATCCCATCGTTTCCCTCGAAAGCGTGATGAAAGCCCTGCGCAAAACGCTTCCCCAACGCCACCACGACCTGCTCCCCATGAACGAGCAGGCTATTCTCAAAGGCATGGACCTCATCGTCCGCGAATAAACGGCAGCAGCCTTAGCCCCGCCGTCACGGGGCTAAGGCTGCTGCCGACGGGGCTTAGCCCCGTTTCAGCAAGCAATATTCACCCGCAAACACCATATCATCATGGCCAACAAAAGACAATTGAAGAAAAGCGTAAACTACATCTGCAGCCAGCTTATAAGCGACTGCGTGGCCCTCAGCATGTGCCAGGGTGCCGACCGCGAGAAACTCGACGCCCTCATGACGGAGGTGCTCCGCCTGCATCAGGACTTCAACAGCCGCATCAGCCACTGCGAAAAGGGTAAAGAGCAACTGTTCTTCCAAAAATTCCGTCAGGAATTCACAGAAAAAGTCAACGACCTGAGCGAACGCATCGCCAAGGCCTGACCCCCATCACGCACCCCACACCCACCAGCCGGCCAGGCGGAATGCGATTCCGCCTGGCTGCGCGCATACTCCCCGCCCATGCTGCAAGCACTTTGCCACAAAATCTATTTCGGCCTGCTCGGATGGAAAGAAGAAGTCAGCGTCCCGCGCTATGACAAGTGCATCCTCTGCGTGGCCCCCCACACGAGCAACTGGGACTTCATCATTGCCAAACTGTACTATTGTGCCATAGGCCGTTCGGCCGGTTTCCTGATGAAGGAAGAGTGGTTCGTAGGCCCGCTGGGCTGGCTGTTCCGGCGCATGGGGGGAATCCCTGTAAAGCGCAGCCGCAGCACCAACCTGACCGAGCAACTTGCCGAACAGGCCAAGGCCGCCGAGCGGTTTGAGCTGGGCGTCACGCCCGAGGGCACCCGCTCACGGGTGACGCTCTGGAAGCGGGGCTTTTACTTCATCGCCCTCAAAGCCTCCCTGCCCGTGATGCTCTACGCCATAGACTACCCACGGAAAACCATCGTCTGCACAAAAGTGCTCATGCCCAGTGGCGACGTAGAGTCCGACATGAAAACCATCATGGACTATTACCGGCCCTACCGCGGACTGCATCCCGAAAAATTCGCCGTCGAAGGGGATACGTAAGCACGACGCCTCCCCGTCCTGCCATAAAGGCCGGAAGCGGGCAAGCCCTTCTCCACCTCTTCCATGAAAAGAATCCTTACCCTTGCCATCTTTCTGGCAGGCTTCGCCGGCGCCGCCGCGCAAACCGCCGCCACCCTGCGCGAAGCCTTGCAAGACTATTTCCGACACTACGAACTTGCCGGCTACGTGCCGCACGACCCCTACCGCCTCGAAAGTGTCCGCGTGGACAAACAGTCGAAGACGCTCCACATCTATCCCAACGAACCCTTCTACGGACAGCCCTTCACGCCGGAGCGCGTGAAACTGATTTACAGCCAACTCTCGCGCCTCATCCCGGCCCCGTATGCAGACTACCGCCTTGCCGTCTACGGGAAAAACGAGACACGCATCGAAGAGCTCATCCCCAACCTCCTGCGCAAGGACAAGACAGACCGCGACCGCCTGTGGGGGAAAACACGCCACACAGGCCAACCGTGGGTGCAGAACGCCTCGCACCCGCACACCGCCACAAAAGGCCTGGCCGGCCACCACCTCATGGTCACGCCCAGCCACGGACGCTATTACCGCAACGGAGAATGGGCATGGCAACGCCCCACCCTCTTCTGCACCTGCGAAGACCTGCTCACCCAGTCGTTCGTCTACCCGTTCCTCATTCCGATGCTTGAAAAGGCCGGGGCCATTGTGGCCTGCGCCCGTGAACGGGACATGCAGACACACGAAGCCATCGTCGACAACGACAACCCGCAACGACAAGGCATTTACAGCGAGACACAGCAGGCAGACTGCCAGTGGCGCCCCGTAACGGGCATGCCGGGATTCGCCGCCCCGGAAGGGCTTCTCGGCAACGGCGACCAGCCGTTCCAGAGCGGGACGGCCCGCGAAGTCCCGGCCACGACGCGCCGCTCGCGCCTGGCGTCGGCCACATGGACTCCGGACATACCCGAAGCCGGGCGCTACGCCGTCTACGTATCCTACACGACGCGCCCCAACAGCGTGGCCGACGCACACTACATCGTCTACCACAAGGGAGGACGCACGCAATTCCGCGTCAACCAGCGCATGGGCGGAAACACCTGGGTCTACCTGGGCACCTTCGCTTTCGACAAAGGGCGCAACGACAAGGGGCGCGTTGTCCTGACCAACGAAAGCAACTATGCCGGCGTAGTGACCGCCGACGGCGTACGCTTCGGCGGAGGCGTAGGCCAGACCGAACGGGGCGAAGCGGGGACGAGCGCCGTCCCGCGTTTTCTCGAAGGCGCACGCTACTACGCACAATGGTGCGGACTGCCCGACACGCTCTACGACAAAGACGGCGGCGACAACGACTATAACGACGACATCCGCAGCCGCTCCTACCTGCTCAACTTCCTGGGCGGCGGCAGTTGCTACATGCCGGGGACAGAGGGCCGGCGCGTCCCGTTCGAGATGGCACTGGCCGTACACAGCGACGCGGGCCTGCGGCGCGACGGAAGCATATACGGCACGCTGGGCATCTGCACCACCACGGACGGATTCGGCAACCGCGAATACGTCTCCGGACTGTCGCGCAACGCCTCTACGGACCTGGTCAGCCTGATACAGGCAAACGTGGCACGGGATATCTCACAGGCCTTCCAGACCACCTGGACACTCCGCGAACGCTGGGACCGCAACTACGGGGAAACGCGCGTGCCGGACGTCCCCGCAGCCATCATTGAGACCCTCTCACACCAGAACTTCACCGATATGAAATTTGCCCACGACCCGACATTTAAGTTCGCACTGTCGCGGGCCATCTATAAAGGCATCCTCAGATACGTCAGTTTCCAGCACGGGAAGAAAGACTGCGTGGTACAGCCATTGCCGGTACACGCATTCTCCGCTTTGCTGTCGGCTGACGGCGAGACGGCCGAACTGGCCTGGGAGGCCACCCCCGACCCTCTGGAAGAAAGCGCCATGCCCACAGACTACCTGCTCTACACGCGGGTAGACGACGGCGGCTACGACAACGGGCAACTCGTAGGCAACCATACCCGCATCCGGGTGGCGCTCACGCCCGGACGGCGGTACAGTTTCCGAATCGCCGCGGTCAACGACGGCGGCGAGAGCTTCCCTTCCGAGGAACTGAGCGTCTACCGGGCGCCCCACTCACGCGGCCAAGTACTTATCGTCAACGGATTTGACCGCCTGAGCGGACCGGCCTGGCGGGAAACGGCCGACGAAGGCGGATTCGACCTGGAAGAAGACGCGGGCGTCCCCTACGGGCAGACTGCCGCCCTCGCCGGAGCACAAACGAATTTCAGCCGCGCCGACGCCGGCAAAGAGGACGAAGCCGCATGGGGACACTGCGGAGACGAACTGGCCGGGAAAATCTTCGCAGGCAACACATTCGACTACCCGGCCCTCCACGGACAATCCATCGCGGCAGCCGGCGTCTATTCGTATTCGTCGTGCAGCGGAGAAGCATTCCGCAAAGAACTGATAAGCCTCGCCCCCTTCGCCGCCATCGACTACATCGCCGGCCTGCAACGCGACGTTCCCTACAACATGCGGTCATACAAGACTTTCGACGCCGAAACACGCGCATGCCTCACGGCATACCTCAACAGCGGAGGACGGCTCCTGGTAAGCGGGGCATTCATCGGCTCGGACATGCGCCAGAGGGAAGAAGCAGCCTTCC
Organism: uncultured Prevotella sp.; assembly: GCA_902464615.1. GTDB lineage: Bacteria > Bacteroidota > Bacteroidia > Bacteroidales > Bacteroidaceae > Alloprevotella. The sequence continues at coordinate 86,514 of CABQKA010000009.1, forward strand.
TGCGCGACATGCTACACTGCCAATGGAGCGGCACGGCGCGCAGCGACACGAGCAGTTACGTGCGCGGGCTCAACCTGCAGTTCCGCATCGCGCGCCACGCTACGGAAAAGCGTTACGGAGTCCCCGCCCCCGACGCGCTTTCGCCAGCTTCGCAGGAAGCCTTCAGTGCTTTCGCCTACAGCAACGGGCAAAGCGCAGGATGTGCCTATACGGGGCCACGATACCGCGTCCTGACAATGGGGTTCCCGTTCGAGTGCATCGAAGACGCCCACGTGCGAGACCAGGCCATGACCGCCATGCTGCGTTTCCTGCTGGAATAATGCCAAGGCCACTTTCAACGCTCAAAAAATTGCAGCTCTCGCCAATTCTCATTATATTTGCCCGCGGATAATTAAAAAAGCTGTATCTGATTGATACACAGAATGGAATTGAAGAGTGTGAGATTTTAGGTAACGATTTAGCGACATTCAGAACGCTCTGACTTGCTGCGGTTTACCTCATAGATTCAAACAACTCTTTCGTATTTGCAAAGATACATTTTTTATCCCATAGCACCAAATCATTACCTATTTTTTAGGGATATTACTGTTACCCCGTTCTGAAAACGGCTTCCGGCTTGATGTGCGTAAGCCCATTTCAGAAACGGCA
>CABQKA010000010.1 GCA_902464615.1 uncultured Prevotella sp.
AGTACTAACTTCCATACACACAAACCAAACTTTTAAACAACTTTTTTTGAAAAAATATCGGGAGAAAATCACGAAATCACCGCAAACATCTGATTTTCGTATCATTAAAAAGCACTGCGTTTTTCAAGAAAATATATGGCTTAAAGCCATGGATTGCCAGGCCGCCGCGTTTTATATCTTGTACAGGGAGTTTTTCAGCGAGAATTCATTTAAGATTACGGAAAGGCAAGCCGATATGGGGCTTGGATAGCTGAAGCGAAACGGCATGTATCGAATGACAAAGCGGCCCGCTCCGATTTGGAGCGGGCCGCTTTATAGTCAATATCAAGTATTCATTAAAGCTGCGGACCAGCCGATACCAAAGCCTTGCCGGCTTCGTTTGAAGTGTACTTGTTAAAGTTCTTGATGAAGCGGGCAGCCAAGTCCTTAGCCTTCTCGTCCCACTGAGCAGCATCTGCGTATGTATCGCGCGGGTCGAGGATTGCGGGATCTACGCCGGGCAATGCGGTCGGCACTTCGAAGTTGAAGATAGGAATGTTCTTCTTCGGTGCGGACAGGATGGAACCATCCAGGATGGCGTCGATAATGCCGCGCGTATCGCGGATAGAGATACGCTTGCCGGTACCGTTCCAACCCGTGTTCACGAGGTAAGCCTTAGCGCCGCTCTGCTCCATTCTCTTCACGAGTTCCTCGGCGTATTTCGTCGGGTGGAGTTCGAGGAAGGCCTGGCCAAAGCATGCGGAGAAGGTCGGAGTCGGTTCCGTGATGCCACGTTCCGTACCTGCGAGCTTAGCCGTAAAGCCGGACAGGAAGTAATATTTCGTCTGTTCCGGAGTCAGCACGCTGACAGGAGGCAGCACGCCGAAAGCGTCGGCAGAAAGGAAGATCACGTTCTTTGCTGCGGGAGCTGCCGAAACCGGAGTAACGATGTTGTTGATGTGATAGATCGGGTAGCTTACACGGGTATTCTCCGTCACGCTCTTGTCGTTGAAGTCAATCTTGCCTTCAGCGTCTACCGTTACGTTCTCCAGCAGGGCGTCGCGCTTGATAGCGTTATAGATGTCGGGCTCGCTTTCCTTGTCGAGCTTGATAACCTTTGCGTAGCAGCCGCCTTCGAAGTTGAAGATACCGTTATCGTCCCATCCGTGCTCGTCGTCGCCGATCAGCATGCGCTTCGGGTCTGTGGAGAGCGTTGTCTTGCCCGTACCGGAAAGGCCGAAGAAAATGGCGGTCTCGCCCTTTTCGTTGGTATTGGCGGAGCAGTGCATGGAAGCGATGCCCTTCAAGGGGAGGTAGTAGTTCATCATGGAGAACATACCCTTCTTCATCTCGCCGCCATACCAAGTATTGATGATAACCTGCTCGCGGCTTGTGATGTTGAACACAACAGCCGTCTCGCTGTTCAGGCCAAGCTCCTTGTAGTTTTCCACCTTAGCCTTGGAAGCGTTGTAAACGACGAAGTCCGGTTCGAAGTTTTCCAGTTCCTCGGCCGTCGGACGGATGAACATGTTGGTCACGAAGTGAGCCTGCCATGCCACTTCCATAATGAAGCGGACAGCCATGCGGGTATCCTTGTTCGCACCGCAGAAACCGTCGACAACGAACAGACGCTTGCCGGAGAGTTCCTTCTGCGCGATTTCCTTTACAGCCTTCCAAGCCTCCTGGGAAGCCGGTTTGTTGTCGTTCTTGTAGTCCTCGCTGGTCCACCATACGGTGTCCTTGGAGTTTTCGTCCATCACGATGAACTTATCTTTAGGCGAACGGCCTGTGTAGACACCCGTCATCACGTTGACCGCGCCAAGTTCCGTCACCTGGCCTTTTTCGAAGCCTTCGAGTCCGGGTTTGGTTTCCTCTTCGAAGAGCTGCTCGTAAGAAGGATTGTGTACAATCTCCGTTACGCCGGTGATACCGTACTTGGATAAATCTAATACTGCCATAATTTATTTATGAATAATAGGTTGATATAAATCCTCGTTCTGCGGCATCGCGCGGTCCGGGCCTTACGCCCCCCGCTTGCCGGTAGCAAAATTACGAAAAAAGATTCCGCTCGCAAGTCTTTTCCACCTATTTATTCGGCATCAAGAGGCTTTCTTAACTCATTTTTCATATATCTGTGCAACGGACCGTAGCGTTTGTAAATGGTGGTTTACAAATAAGGGCGCGTCCGCCCCTCCGCGAAGCGGGACGGACAGGACGGGTGCACCGGTGGAAAGTTCAACGGCGCGGAGAGCGGTACACGGCGGACAGGAAAAGTGCTACCGCGGTCACTCTGGCCAACGTCGTCAGCGGATAGGTTACCATAGTGTACCCGTTGGCTATCTGCCAAGCCGTACCGTAGAGGTCTGTAACAGTGGCATAAGTCAGGACCGCACCGACCACGCCGACGAGCACTGCCGCCGCATAGAGCCAGGCGCCGGTGCGCTCCTGCCCCTGTACGCGGGACTGTTGCACCATGAAAGCGCCTATCCACATGGCGGCACTGACAACGCTGAGCGTACAGTTCAGCACGAAATTTTCCGCGTCCGCCAGCCACAACGCCGAGTGCAACAGATCGAAGAGCGTGCCCGCGGCGGCAAGCACCAGCACCGCCACACGGGCTGCACGGGAGGAAAAGCGCACGGACAGACAGCCTACCATGCCGAACAAAGCCAACTCAGAAAGCGGACCTGACAGCATGGAAAAGCCCCGCGACACCTTCAAAAGCGGCATCGGGTCTACGTCATCGAGTAAAATCAACACATGTTGGGCCATCCATAGCAGGAAACTGCCGGCCCACAAGCAGAGCAGGACAACGCACGAAACGAGGAACAGCCTGCGGACGGCGGGAGAGCACGCCCGCGCCGCGGGCACGGGCTGCGCAGGCCGGATGCCCGGGTCGGAAACCGGGGAAGGCAGCGCCCCGCCACAATCGGGACAAAAACGAGAACCGGCCGGAACGGCCTTTCCGCAATGGGGACAATTTACAGTGTACATAAGGCTACCGATTTAAGTAAACAGACACTACACGGCCCGCACCTTAGGCCAGGCCGCTACTCATGGACAAATTTACGGAATTATTCCGGAAACGCAAAGCCCTGGGCGGGAAACGACGGGGCCTAGCCGCGTCGCCACGGGGCTTAGCCCCGTCGTTTCCCGCCTAAGGGCCGTGGCGAGGGGGCTCGGGCGACACGCCGCCCGCCCCGTCCGCACATGTCGGCGTAAAGTCGTATCTTTGCTGCCGAGTAATGTCATTCATCTGCCGCAAATATGAAAACCATCCATCTGGGAGCCGAGAACTCCGTTGTGAATACTTACATGCAGCAGCTGCGCGACGTGGCCTACCAAGGCAACCGCACGCTGTTCCGCAATAACCTGGTGCGCATCGCCCACGTCATGGCCTATGAGCTGAGCCGCACCCTCTCCTATTCACCCAAACAGGTGCGCACACCGCTGGGCACGAAGGAGGTGTCCACCTACGACGACCGCATCGTCGTAGGCACCGTGCTGCGGGCCGGGCTGGCATTCCACGAAGGCTTCCTCGACGTGTTCGACAAGGCCGACTCCGCCTTCGTCGCCGCCTACCGGGAAGAGGGGCGGAAAGAGGAGTTGAAAATCCACCTGGAGTACATGGCCTCGCCACGCCTGGACGGGTGCACGTTTCTCCTGACCGACCCGATGCTGGCCACCGGCGGGAGCCTTGAGCTGGCGTGGAAGGCTTTCCAGGACATGGGCCGCCCGGCGCGGCTCCACGTCTGCTGCGTCATTGCCGCCCGTGAGGGCATCGCGCGCCTGAAGCGCCTTTTCCCGGACGACGACGTCACGCTATGGACCGCCGCCATCGACCCGCAGCTGAACGAGGCGGCCTACATCGTCCCGGGCCTGGGCGACGCGGGCGACCTTTCCTTCGGTCCGAAAGCATAGAGCGCGGCAAAAAGACAGGTGGCGGAAACCTTCCACGAAAGTTTCCGCCACCTGGGCGTATCCGCAAACTGCCGCCCGCAGGCGGCCGGTCTGCGTCAGAAAAGGTAGCTCAGCCCCACACTGAAGTTGCTGTTATGACTGGAGCTGCCCTCCCAGACTTTGGCAAAGCCGTAGTCGTAGGCCATATGTATCTGGAAACTGCTGACTTCGAAACCGAAACGCAGCCCCCAGCCGCCGTCGAACACCCTGCCGCGGTCGTCGCCGAAATAGTCATTGTCCGCCGACAGGTTAATCCCTGCCACATTGCCCTCCACCTTCTGCTTTCCGCAAATGCCGAACGCGAAGTAGGGACCGGTCTCGATGAACAGGTTCAGGTTGTCGTCCAGATGGTAACGGTAGCCCACGTGGAGCGGAATCTCGAAATAGCCCGGATTGCCCTTCTCCGTCGCACCCTGATAGTTGTCGCTGTCCAGCTTGTAGCCCTTCTGGCTGAAAAGGAAAGCGCCGTTGGCATAGAAATTATCGGTGATGCCATAGTCCAGGCGGAGACCCAGATTGAAACCGATGCGCGATTCCGCGTCGATATTCGTCACGCGGGCAACGTTCATGCCCGCCGTCACGCCGAAGCGCAAGTCGCCTGCGTGCTGTGCGGAAGCGGCCAGCGTGCCGCCTGCCAGCAGAGCCGCCATTAAGTAACCTTTCAACTTTCCCATAATCAAATAGGTTTATGTGAGTGAATGGATGCGGCAGCATACCGCGCCGCCCTTGCGGGAATGCCTTCGGCGCTCCGGGGCGCCGGGGGCGTTCAGGGCAAACTTACGAATTTCGCGCCATGCGGGCAAGCAAATGCCCGGAAATTATGCCGGCGGGGCCTCCGCTACGTCACGAAAGTCCGTCCCGGCGCTTTTTCGGCGGGAGAAAGCGTGCCGTGAGCCAGCGGCGTACTGGCACGTCGTACCACTTCAAAGCCGCGTAGGCCAGCAACACGCACGCCACGTAGACCCCGGCGGCCACGGGCCACACCTCGACAAAGTTGTAATGCTTGTTCTCAATCAGCCAGGCGTAGAACAGGTACATGACGGGGTAGTGTACGGCATAAAGGGGATAGGATATGTCGCCGGAGAACTTGCATATTTGCGTCGAACGGCGGTCGGTTGTCTCGCCGGAGGCGGCCAGCCACACCAGGAGCGGGAATACGATGAAGATGCAGAAGAACTCATACAGCCCGTTGTAGATGACCACCGTTCCGCCCTCCACATAGGGCACGCAAAACAGCACTACCAGCACGGCCGAGCATATCCAGAACGCGCCGCGCACCTTTACCGGCACGAACTTGCGGGAGAGCAGCATGCCCAACGAGAAGGGAAACAGCATGCGCAGCAAGCCGCCCAGGAAGTTCATCCCGTCCAGTGTCCAGCCCACGCCTATCATTCCGTAGCCCACGACGTCGGTCAGCATGAACCAGGCCAGTCCGGCTCCGGAAAGCACGACGAGCAGCATCAGCGCGCGGTTGCCCAGCCGGTGGATGAACAGCGCGTAGAGCACGTTGCCTATGTATTCGAAAAAGAGCGACCAGCTCGGGCCGTTGAGCGGAAACATCTCGGCGTTGCCGCGCACGTCGTAGCTCGCGCCGGGAGCTGCCGGGACGAAGAACATCGCACACAGCAGGGCCAGCATCACCAGGGAAGTGGCCACGTGCGTACCGTCCCACTGCACGCTGCCCTGCACCAGGAATGCCACGAAGCCCAGCAGGGCGCCCATCACTATCATGGGGTGCAGGCGGATAAGGCGGCGCTTGAAGAAGTTGCCGAGCGTCATCGTGCGGCCTAAGCGGTCGTCGTAGGCATAGCCGATGACGAAGCCCGAAAGAATGAAAAAGAAATCGACGGCCAGGTAACCGTGGTTGATGACCGTAATCGGCGTCCCTCCGGCAGCGAAGGAGAGACCCTCAAAAATGTGATAGAACACCACGAGCAAGGCAGCCACGCCACGCAGTCCGTCCAGCAGCGCGTAGTGTGGCTTGGAGTCCGCAAAAGCGGCAGTCAACTTATCCGACATAGGCAACAAATGTTTTTTATAAGATTAAATACGGCAAAGTTAACTAAGCCCGGGCAGAAAAAAATTGCCCTGCGACAAATAAAGCCTATCTTTTCGCCCGCAAACGGCTTAAAGTGGGCAGCGTGATGCCCAGATAGGAGGCAATGTACCCCAGCTGCACGCGCTGGACCACGTCGGGAAACTGCCGGCAAAAGGTCTCGTAGCGGCGGGCGGCGGGCAGTGTGAGCCGTTCCTTATGGGAGCGGTGAAGCCGCCTGTACTCGTTCTGGTGGATGATACGCCCCCAGTTGGCCAGCTCCAGGTTTGTGGCGAAGAGGCGGCGGAGGTCGTCCAGGGCGATGCGGTACGCGTCGCACTCCTCCAGGGTTTCCACAAACTCCTCGCTGGGCTTGTCGTAATACAACTCGTCCATGCTGAAGACGATGCTGCCCTCGGTGGAGAAGGAGGTGGTGATTTCCTCGCCGTCCACCAGCCAGTACGAGCGCGTGATGCCCCGCCGGATGAAATAGGCAGCCCCGGCGCGGCGTCCGCTTTCCACCAGCAGGTGGCGCTTGGAGAAATGGCAGTAGGACAGACACGCGCGGAGCGCGGCTTCCGTGTCGGGCGAAAGCGGTACGAGCGCGTTGATTTGTTTCAAGATGTATTCCATAATATATAAGATTTCTGCGGGAAAATCCGGGATGCCGGACTTCCCGCCGTCGGGCGCGGACGACGGGGCTTATCCCCGTAGCCGCGGGGCTTAGGCGCGTGGCGACGGGGCACGTGCGACGCTGCACCGGAGGCATTGCGGCGGCCGCCGGCACCGGGAAGCAGTCCCCGCCCGGCAGCGGACGGCCGGACCTCACTGTCCGAGCGTCGCTTTCAACCGGTCGAAACAGCGGCCGGCCATGGCGCGGGCGGCGGCCGTAGCGGCCGGGTCGCGGCGCAGGCGGCGCGTGCGGGCCACGATTTCTTCGACCAGGCGGTCGTCGAAGCGGCGACCCGTCTGGCTGCCGCAGAGGGTGGCCAGTTCCACCTCGTCGTCGCGACGCCCCACAAGCTCGACGACACCGTTCATCTTGTGCTCATAACTCAACGAGACGAACGGCACGCCCTGATTGATGGCGAAGACGACGGAATGGTAGCGCGCCCCCACGAGAAAATCGGCCTGCGCGATGATGGCCTGCTGCACGTCGGAGCCATAGGCTTCGGGCACCACGACCACGCGGGCAGGGTCTACTGTGCTGCACCGGCCTATCTCGCAGAAGTAGCGGTAACCGTCGGGCAACTGGCGGGAATAGCCCACCGTCTGGGGGAGCATCACGATGCGGTGGCCGGGGTAGGCTTCGGCCAGGCGTTCGAGCAGCTTCACCCAGAATCCACGCACTTCGTCGAAAGTGTATTTCCTGAACTGGAAGTGCCAGGCCAGCGAATTGGGCACGAAGGCGATGCAGGGCGCACCGCCGATGGCGCGGGCCACGTCGGCGGGTACGGCTGCCTGCTCGTTCCACAAAAAGGCCGAGTCGATGGTCGGCTCGAAAGTCACGCCGAGCTGCCGGGCAATGTCCTGCGAACGCTTGTCGCGCAGGGAGACGAAGCTGAAGCCGCGCAAGAGGGCGACGCTCTGCCGCCTGAAAGAGCGGGCAAAGAACGTGCGCGTCGTGAACGGACCGATGGAGCGCCCGTAATATATCACGGGCTTGCGCTCCATGCGGGCCAGGGTGAGAAAGGCCAGGTGGGGCCAGTCGCGGAAGCCGCCCATGTTGATGCCGCCCGGGGCACACAGCACGAAGTCGGCACGGCGGTAACAGGCGCTGAAACGCCGCACCACTGGCAACACGTAGAGCAGGCGGTGCAAGTGCCAGGGCATCGTGAAGCGCATGAAGTAGCGCGAAAGGCGCTTGGCCTGGACGCCCAGCGGAATATTGACATAGTCCACGCGGTCGCTCTCCACGCGGAAACTGTCTATCTCTTCCTTCTTCTGCCCCCAGAACAGGACCGTGAGCCTCACGCCGGGGCATTCGGCCAGAAGGCGGCGGACCAGTCCCCTATGGGCCGACTCGTCGCCGCGGTTGTTCAAGGGCTGTTCAATCATCAGTATGTTCATCGGGATACGATTTTGTCGAAAACGCGCTTCCACAGCACGTGGAAGCTGAAAAGCAGCGGCGACGCCGTGACTGCGCGGCGGTAAGCGGGATGCGTGCACAGCCGTCTGAGCCAGCGGACGCAGCGGCGGTGACGGGCATAAGCGGCCTTAAGCCTGAGGGTGCCTTCCTGCGAATAGGCCAGGCTGTCCGGGGACATAGGCTCCACGCGGACAAGGCCTTTGGCACGAAGTTCCTCCATGAGCCGCGCGCCCTGCGGGCTACGGACGGCAAAGAGCGTCCGCCCTTCGGAAGGCACGGGAGGGTCGATGCGCCACGGGTCGGCCAGGACCACGTCCGCCGGGCCGCCGAATGCCGGCGGGCAAGAGAAGCAGCGGGGCATGCAGAACAGGCGCGAGTGGAATATCTTGGTCCACAGCGAGCCGATGTTGCCGACAAACTTCTGCCGGCCGTCGCGCAGAGAAATCTGTATCCCGCCGGGCCAGCCGTTGCCGCGGTAGCGGATGAGGGCCACGTCGCGCGGGGCCACGTGCAAACGGCGCAGCAAGTAGTCTGTCGCGGCAAACGACTGCTGCGACGAGCAGGTCAGCTCGATGAGGAAGCAGCCGATGCCGTGGCGGCTTAACAGGCTGCGCACCGCCTTGGCCTGACAGGGCAGACACGTACACACGAGCGGACCGCGCAGCGAACCGGCCTGTTCTCTCAGGAAGCCCAGCAGGTCGACCTCGTGATAGATGCTGCCCACACTGGCATAGTCGGCAGCCGAAGTGACGATGTGCGGCCGGTAGCGCAGCGTGTGCGGGTCGAACGTGAAGGACACGGCAGCGGCCACGGCCCCGCTCTCAAGGAGGTAGCGGATGATGGTGCTGCCCACACCGCCCGACGTGGCGGCATGGCGGACTGTGGGGTCGGCGGCATAGCCTGCGCCCACCTGGAACGGCGATGCTGAATAGGTGTTCACCTGATGTGTGATTTCAGTTTATACAAGTCCTTCCAACCCAAGCACAAAGCCCGTATCTGCATACGGAAAATGTGATGATAGCGGGGGATGAAGAGATTGGCCAATCCTCCTGTAAACATGACCGTAATGATGGTGGCCCACGCCGACCCTTCTATGCCCCAGCGGGGCAGGAAGAAATAGTTGCACAACACGCAGACCACACAGGACATGAGGTTGCGCACGAAGGCCACCTGGTGGATATTCTCGATAATGGTGAGCTGGCCCCCCGTGTCGGTAAGGGCCAGGCCGACGGCCTTAAAGGCCAGGATGTGCATGACGGGGACGGCGGCCAGATAGGCTGTGCCGTATGTATAGCGGATAATGTAATAGGAGAAAAGCGAGATGACGCAACTCACGAGCAGCGTGCTCCAAGTGGTAAGGTTCATCGCCCGCTGGGCCATCTGCCGGTAGCGCTCTTCGCTCTCTTTCCGGCAACGCACAAGGATAGGAGCCACCGTCTGTACCATGATGGAGGGGATGAAAGCGGCCAGGCCGACAAAGCTGGCAGCCGTAGAGAAGTATCCCAGTTGCTCGTTGTCGAGCATGTGGCTTATCATTACCTGGTCGATGCGCTGGTAGACAATGACCGCCGCACTGGATATGAGTACAGGAAATGAAGTGGCGAGCAGATGGCGACCGAAGGTCCAGTCGAAACTCCAGGCGCGGAACGGGCCCACTCGTTTGCGGTATGCGACGGCATAACCGCTGGCCAACAGGAAAGCATCAAAGGCAAGGGCTACTATAAACGCCCAAAGCGGGGCGTGAAGGAGAAGCAGTACGATTTTTACGCCGGCTCCGGCCAGTGTGCGGAATATTTCGGACAAGACAACGTACTCGTTCTCGACAATCGAAGTGAAATAATGGCGGATGACTTCTGAACAGGTGAAGAAGAGGGACGAAGAATACACGAGTATCATGACGCACGTTTCCCCGTCCTGGCCGGAAAAAAAGAGATAGACCGCGATGGCCAGGACCGTCACCGCCGCGAGCGCCAGCCGCAGGCGGAAAGCGGTGCCCAAGATGACCTCGCGCGGCAAATCCTTGCGGGCCAGTTCGCGAATGGTGATTTCGTTCATCCCAAAGGTGGAGAACACACCGAACAAGGCCACGAGGCTGATGACATAGTTCATCAAGCCATACTGCTCCGGACCGAGATAGCGGGCCACGAGGATGCCCACGAACAACGTACTCAGCAGAGTCACCACTTTACCCGTCACGGCCCAGACCACGTTGCGCATCACCTTTCCCTGGGTGGAATCGCTACAGAAAGCCGAGAGAAGTTTCCTGGGAAATGACATGGCAACTGTTTGGCAGACAATGGGGGCTTGGCATGGTGACTACGGGACGGCGAAGCGTATCAGTGACGCTGACGGCGCACGCTGAAAGTGGCGGAACGCGAAGCGCCGGACGAGGAACGCTGCCGTTTTTTCGTGGCGGCCGCCTCCTTGTTTTCTTCTCCGCTGTTGCGGCTCGAAGCGGAACGGCGACCGGTGGTGGCACGCCGGGATGTGCGGCGCTCGCGCTTGCTCAAGGCTGCCAGGCTGTCGGCGGCAGCTTCCTCGGCCGCGGCGGCAGCCAAAGCGGCCGAGTCGCGCCCCCACACGCGGTCCTCGAAATCGACCAGCTGATGCTCGATGCGCTGGCGTTCCTTCACTAAGGCGGAATCGGTCGTAAACTCGTTGACCAGAATGCGGTCCTGCAAATTGGTCGTTTTATAAATGTCGCCCTTGTAAACGCCCAACGTGAAGAAATCGTCGGCCGACATGGTGGCGGCATTGTTCAGATTGCTCCCCATCAGCATAAGTTTGCTCAGATAAGGAGCCACGTCGGCATAACGTACCCAGAACATGGGATTTTGCGTATCGGCCCCGCCGAATTCGTCACCGCGTCGCAGGACGGGGCAAAGTGCCGTGACCTGCGTGCGGAAGGTAGCCGTATGCTGGTCGTAGTACACGCTCTCCTTGATAAAATAGGCTTTCACCTCATCCGAAGGCAGGTCCGCATCGTTCACACGCATCCGTCCGTCCTTCGTTTCGTAAAAGATATGGTAACGGTCCAGGATGTCTTTTCCCTTCACGCGGTTGCTTTCGGAAAAGTCCTCGTTACCGTCAAGTTTATAGTCGTAAGCCTTGACCGTGCCGCGCAATACAAGACGGAAGAGATACGTGAAAAGATTCATGCGGTCGCCCTGCGGAAGCGTGGGGTAATAAAGCACGGCGTTTGCATCTTTCGACAAATCGAGCACGCGGTAGATGTCGCGCCGCCAGGCAGCGTCGGCGGGCATAGTTTGTGCGACCGGGAAGTCGCGGTAGGCAGATGCCGTGCGGACGGCCTGCTCCTGCTTTTGCTCTTGGGCTTGCCGGCGGGCGGGGGGCTGGGCCGATGCCGCCAAAGCGACAAGACAAAGACCGAATAAGATGAAGCGTTTCATTGCTGGATGTTTTTTCTGTTTTTGAACTGACGCCGAATGCGCCGGTGTGGCGGGACGCTATCAGTTGACAATGATTTCCACGGACTGGGGCAACGTGCGCTCTATACCGTCCGGCCCGACAGCCCGTACCCGTGAGATGTAGAAGCGTTGGCCACGGCGTAAGGAGCGCATCAAATCGCGCTGCGCCGCAGTGAAGTCTGAGCCGGCGGATGTCTCGGGACGTGCGTTCCCCATACGGTCGAAGAAGACCGTCTCGAAACTGAGCACGCGGAACGAAATGTCGAGCAAGCCGTCGTCGATGGCGGCACCGATGCCTGCAGCAGCGAGCAATTGCGCCTTGCCCAAATGGCCACCTTTGAAGCGGTCGGTCCCGACGGCAATGTAAGCGGTAGGATCGGGGAGCTTACGTACTTTGAACGTGAAGTTTCCCATTTCCTGAGACCGGCCGTTCACTTCGCCGGTTACCGTAAAAGTGACATCGCGCCCTACGGCGGCAGGACGGACTATGTATTTTCCGCCACCAGAAGCGGTAAGCGTCCCCCCGGACATGGCCAGGTGTATTTTATCGGCCGGGATGCCGGAAGCGGACACGCTGACAGGGTTGTCGAACCCGGCATACAGCACGTTCATCAAATCCGCCGCCACCGTAGCCCCGGCCGGCGATGCGATGACGTTATAGCGCTGCGTGAACTGGCGGCGGATGATTTCACCGGAGGCATTGGGCATCTGAATAAAACCGGAGAAGCTATACTGGCCCGGACCGCCGACGCGAAACTCATAATTCCCGTTGGAAGATATACGGCGGCCATTGACATAAATCTCCGGACGCTGCGTGGTGTCGACAGCCGCCATGACGATCCGAGAGCGGAACATTTCTCCGGGATAAAGTGTCGTGGCTTCGGGCATGACATAAGCGTTAAGCTCATTGACGCGGATATCTTTCAAGTCTATGTTGGCAACAAGCCCGCGAAGCACTTCCCCTTCAGCGGTACGGACGTCGCTCTGAAGTTTGGTCAGCATAGTGACAGCGGCTATGGCAGGCATGGATTCAAACATGTACTCTTGCCAGTCCTTGCCCATGTAGTCTTCTGTGCGAGGCACCTCGGTGCTAAGGTTGGAAGAGATGATAGCCCGCTGCCGGGGGTCGTGCACGTGGGCCAATATACGGTTGCGAAAGCTGTTCACATTGTCGTACAGTTTCTTACCTTGCCCGCGTACAGGCGCCAGCATGATGTGTCCGGCTGCCTCGAGGTCTTCCTTATTTCTAATCTCGTCGGGATTGCCATCCGCTCCGTCCGCCTCGCGGGCAATGGCCCATCTTAACTCTTCGGCGAAGTTGTAAAGAGAATCAGACATGCGCTTCACCGACATAGCCCGGTCATACCATGGCTTCACTTTGGACGGATTGGCCTTCAGCTGTTCGGCGAGATCGGCATATGTGGCCTCGTTCTCCTTAATCACGTTTTCAGTGGAACGGTTCAGGCTGGCACCGACTAAATCGAAACCTTTGAGGACTTCATTAGACACGTTGAGCGCAAGCATCGCCAGCAAGACGATATACATAAGGTTTATCATCTTCTGACGGGGCGAAACGGGTCTTTTTTTGATTACCATTGCTCTGTGGGATTGTCTGTGTATTCCGTTACTGAACGTTGCCCGTCGACGTAGGAGCAGCCGGGGCGGCATCACGCATATTGACGGTAAGCGCTTGGATCATACGGCCATAAACGGTATTGAGTTCTGCAATCTGGCGGGCCAGCCGTTGCGTTTGTTCGTTGATTTGGTCTATCGTACCGACTTGGAGACTGATGCCTTTGAGGTGCAGCTCATAAACCTTGTTAATAGCCGTCAGTGTTCGGTTAAGGTTCTCCATTTCCTCACTGTCACGGGCCAGGCGGGCACTTTGTTCGTCGACCTTGGCCAATGTTTCTGCCAAAGCCTGCATCTTTTCAATGTAAGTCTGCGTGGCGGCTTCCATTTCGGGGGAAAGGACCGCCTGCGCCCGGTGCAGTAATTCGTCGTTGGCTGCGCGGATGATGGCAGCCAGTTGCTGCGCGTTGACATCTGCAGACGACAACGTGCCTTCTTGAGCTTCGACAGCCGGTGAAGCGGCGGGAGCGGCTGCCGATGCGGCAGATGCCCCGACTGCGGTACCTGAGATGACGACCGTAGCTGGAGAAGTTACCGAGACGCCAGCTCCGGCGACGTTAGGCGCAGCGGCGCGCCCGACGCTCTCTGTCTGCGGCGCGGAAACTGGTTCGTCTTCTTCGTCGTCCAAGCCTAAGCGTGCTGCGATTTCCTCGTCCGTTTCATAGTCGGGAGGCAATTCTTTGCCTACTTCCGTCTTGTCGAACGGGCGGTCGAAAGCCGAAAGAAAGAATACGACGACTTCCGTACCCATGCCGAGAAACAGCATCATGTTACCACCCGGCAAATGGGTTAATTTGAAAAGCGCACCGAGGATGACGATGGAAGCACCCCAACTGTAAGCGTAATTCAGGAAGGTCTGGCCGGGCACGCTGTCCATCCAATGCTGCAGCCTGACTACGAAGTTTATTTTTCTTGGCATAATCGTCTAAAGAAAGGTTGTTTTAGTTAGGAGGAAGTCTCTGTGGGATAGGAGTTAACGTTTCTGCTTGCCAGAGGCACTGCTGCTGACCGTAGTTGCCTTGGAACGGACGCAGCGGAATCCGATATAGGAGCGCGGCTGATTCTGATATTCCCACGTCCGCCAGGCTGAGCGGATATAGGAAAGCGGGTCTTTCCACGATCCTCCACGTACACTCTTGCGTTTCAATACATACGGGTCCTCCTGTGCGGCGTTGTAGCTGAGCTGCGGGTTCAAGTCGGCCATGGCGGCTACGCCGGCTTCCGTGTAAACCGTGCTCGTCCACTCGGCTACATTACCGGCCATGTCGTAAAGCCCGTTGGAGTTGGCTCCATAAATGCCTGTTTTCGACGTTATCAGGTTGCCGTCATCCGTATAGTTGCCCTCTTCTGGCTTGAAGTTGGCATAAAAACAGCCCTTTTCATTCTTCATCTCCATGCCTTCCCAAGGATAAGGATTTCCTTCTTTCCCTCTTGCGGCATATTCCCATTCTATTTCCGTCGGCAAGCGATAGCGCTGAATGTAGCGGGCCTGCGGTCCCAGGCTACGCAGCAGATAATTCGTACGCCACGCGCAGAAAGCCTCCGCCTGTTCCCACGTGACCCCTACGACGGGATAATCGTTGTAGGCCGGCGATGTGAAATATAGGCGCATGTACGCTTCGTTGTTGGCGTTGGGAAAATCGTTCACCCAGCAAGTGGTATCGGGATAGACGCGGACAATGTATGTGTTGAGGAAGTCGTACAGGCTGGAGAGCGGCCGCTCAATGGTCTGGCGCACGATCTCACCGTTCTCGTCAATATACGCCGTATCTTTGGAAATCATGACCACCTCGTCGGGGTCCACGTCCTCGTCCGTGTTCAAGTTGCGCTCTTTGGGGTCGAGGCGGTATTTGCGCAAGGCCGCTTTCTCGTAGTCGAAGATTTCGTAGCGGTAGATGAGCTGCTTCGTGTCGAGCATCATTGTCCCGTCGATGGGGTGGCGCTTATAGACGCTCATGATGGCGCGCTCCTGGTCTTCGTCCGGTTTACGCCAGGGAATGGGTTTGGACCAGTTCAAATGGGGTGTAACGGGCTCGCCGTATTTGTCCTCCTCTATCTTGTACGTTTCGTCGCCGCCATAAGCGGGGTCGGCCAGCCGTTCGCGGATGATGGAGTCGCGTACCCACTCCACGAACTGGCGGTACATGGAGTTCGTCACCTCCGTCTCGTCCATCCAGAAACCGTCCACGGAAATGTCCTTCTCCGGCGTTACCGTTCCCCATAGCGAATCGTTCTCGCCGAGGCCCACCTTCAAGTAGCCGCGCTTCACCTCTACCATCCCGTAGGGAGCCGGTTCGTTGAAGGCCACACCGCGTTGCCCCGTCACTTCGCCGCCGCTCGACATGGCACGGCCGCCGCCGAAGCAGGCCGTCAGCGACAGGCAGGTTACAAGGGCCACAGCTGCTGCTGTCAATCCCCGTTTCCCTGTCACTGCGGTTCCCGTATGTATTGTTCGTCTCATTGCTGATTATGATATATTATATATAGGTATAGATTTTCGCATTCGTCGCCGCACTTATACTTACAGATAACGGACGCTCTTGTGAAGGTTCTTGCTCTTTTTCCCAAGGTTCAAGTCCAGGCGGTAGCCTATGGTCACCTCGTGGAAGCCGCTCTCCAAGCCGATACCTTCCGTACTGGCTTCGTAGGAATAGCTGATGTCCACGCCGTGGAACATGCCGCCTACGAAAACGGCCACCGAATGAAGCGGGCTATAATTGACACCGCCATACAGCCGCTTCTTTTCCTTGGCATAAAGCAGGCGTGCCGTAACGTCCGCCCGGAATGCCGAACCGTCGTAGCGCAACATGACCGAGGGAACTATTGTAAATAACGGCGTCCGGGTCCGGATATTGTAGCCTGCCGTAAAATTATATAAAGATTTAACTTTTATCTCGTTCGTTTCGCCCAGCAGGACGGTCGGCGCCGTCAGGTGCTGCGCGCCAACTCCCGCGTAAAGCGGTCCACGGACATAGTAAAGGCCTGCAGACACGTCAAACTTCGAGCCGCTCACTTCGCTGGTCGGGAACGCCGGGTCGTTCGCGTCGCCCAAATCCGCCTGCGAGCCGTCCACCTTCTCGTTGAGCATGTCCAGTTCCGCGCCGATGCTCAGCGTGCCGCCGAAAAGTTTCAGGTGGTAAGCATATAGCACGGAAAAGCGCTGGTGCGCGAAGAGACCGAACTCGTCGCGCAGGAAACCGACGCCCACGCCATGACGCGTTTTCCCGATCTGGAAAGCCATATCCGCGCCGGCGTACATGGTGCTTCCTCCGTCCTCAAACCCCGAGGCGTGGCTCTGGTAAGCGGCATTGATAGACAATTGCGGCGTGCGGCCGGCCGCGGCGGGGTTGAACTGCGTCTCCAGTTGCCAATAATGCAGGAAAGCGGGGTCCTGCTGGCCGTGCGCCATAGGCACAAAGAAGAGGGCCGACGCCACCGCCGCAGCAAGACGGCAGCCGGCGGACCCGCCTCCCAGCCTCCGCAACCACCTGCCGAGGCATGCCCCCATACGCGGGGCAAAGGCTTCTGTCGTGCTGTTCACGCTTTTTCTTGTCGTAACAATTGACCGGGCTTAGCCCGCCTGCAAAGATAAAGAAGAATCGGCAACCTTACAAGCACTGCCCCCAAAAAGGCGCGGGGAGCACCGGCACAAGGCGTGTCCGTACAACGAAAAATGGAGGCCCGCGGACTTTTTCCCGCGGGCCTCCCAAAGAATCCTTGACACAAACGGCGTCAGCGCGTACCAATGACTTTCGCGGACCATCCGCTGCCGGTCTTCACTATGCAGAATGTGCATGCGGACAACGGCGCGCTCCAGCTCCCGGATTCCGCATACCCTGCACGGAGCAGCTGGCCGTCGGCCGCGTAGACGCGGACCTCCTCGCCGTCGGTCAGTCCCCCGACACGCAACACGCCGTCCGTCAGGCGGGCAAAGCGTGCGGCCGTCCCCGGGGTGGCAATTCCCGTCGTTTCCGTTACGACGATGCGGCACGTGGCTGTCCGCCGCTCGCCGCCGGCCGTCGTCAGGGTCACCGTGACCTCCGCCTCGCCGGGCCGCAGCGCCTCCACCACGCCACGGGGCGAAACGCTGGCCACATCGGGCCGGTCTACGCTGAACGTCAGCGCCTCGGCGTCCGCATGGGCCGGCGTGAGACAGGGTTGCACCACGCTCCGTGCGCCCACCTCCAGCGTCAGCACCGGCCGGACCACGGCCAGGCTTTCCAGGGGGACCGGCGTATAGCCGTCCATGATTTTCACCGGCGTCAGCTGGTCCTCCTCCGCGCCGTTGCCCACGCCGCCACGCTCGTTACTGCCCCATGCCCACAGGCTGCCGTCCGTCTTGATGGCCGCGGAGCAGTCGTTCCCTGCCTGCACGGCCAGCACATCGTCCATCACTTTCACGGCTTGGGAATAAGGCCTGAAAGAAGTGCTGATTCTTCCATTCCCCAACTGCCCGTGATCGTTATCTCCCCAAGCCCATAAGCTGCCGTCTGTCTTAACAACCAGCGTATGATAATTCGACCCAGACACATACTGTACATTCTCCATTATTTGCGACGGCCGGTCATCATAGCCCCAATTCCAAAGGGTGTAATCTGCCTTCACTGCCAAGTTATTCATATCCATTCCGCCCAACTGCACTACATTACTCATCAGTTTTCGGGGCGCCAAGACATGGCTATCTGAAGCAAATCCCGAATACTCGCCCCTTCCCCATCGCCACAAATTGCCGTCTTCGTCCAATGCGGAAGACAACTGCCAATGAGCTGCCACGTCGGTCACATACGGAAGCCCATCTACTTGCTGAGGCGTTGCGTACACGGTACCCACACCATAGGTTCCGTTCCCCAATTGTCCGCAGGCGTTATATCCGCAGGCCCAAACCGACCCGTCCTGCTGCAAAATAAGCAGATGATTGTCCGCTGAAACCGCTGCAACGCTCTCCACGGCTGTCACGGGCTGAGGCGTAACCTCGAAATCACTATGCCCCAAGCCCAAAAAGCCCCAACCATTCTGTCCCCATGTGTACAACTTACCGCCCGGCTTCATTACGGCAAACATCAAGTCGCCCAAGGCGGCGGTCTCCACGTTATCCATCAGTTTTGTCGGCGTCCGAACATACGTCCAAGAAAAATTGGACACCGGATAGCATCCCCAATACCAGAGTGTTCTGTCGGACTTCAGGACGAGCATCGGGCCGAGGAAGGCCTCGGGCCAGGCATTCTCCTGGACGGTGAACCAGATGTTTTCACCCAAGTTCACCCCGTCGCCGTCTCCCGTCAATGCTCCGGCGGGGACGGACAAGCGGTAATAGCCGGTAGACAGCGGTTCGTCCGGGACGAAAAACAGCCGGTCACGGTCAATGACGGCCTGCCCGTTCACGCGGGTTGAGGTAACCAAAGGATTGCCACGAACGTCCTGCCCGTTATCCTCTTGAAAAAGTTTGATTTCCCCGAATCGCTCTCCGGGCGTCGCGGGGCGGTTGAGCGTCAGCGAGGGTATGGCGTAGCGGCTTGCCGTATCGCCCAGGGCCGGATACTGCCCCGTGGCCCACACGTCCGCCACGGTGTACGTCCGCTCCACGACCAGGCTCGGGCGGTAGTCGTCGTGCCAGGCGCGGGCCTTCAGCGTCATGCTGCGGTCGATGGCGGGCGGCGCGTCCGCCTTGTACAAGGCGCTGCTCCGCGTCGGCTCCGTTCCGTCCGTCGTATAGCGGATTTCCGCGCCCTCCGCGGCGCAGTCCATGCGCACCAGCGTCCCGGCGCGCCACGTGCCGTCCGCCGGGGTCACCGTCAGCTCCGCGCGCGACAGCTCATAGTACCCCCCGACGAATTGACTGGGCTGATAGCCGTCGCACCAGGCGCGGGCCCTCAGCCTAAACGAGCGGTCCACCGTCAACGCGCCGGCGTAGCGCGCGCTGCTCCGCGTCGGCTCCGAGCCGTCCGTCGTGTAGCGGATGTCGGCCTCCGGCGCGCCGGGACAGCGCAGCGTGACCTTCGTGCCTTTGGCATAAACGCCGCCGGGCGGGTCGGCCTCCAGCACCAGCTGCGGCAGGCTGACCGTCACCGCGCAGTTGTCCGAGAGGCCGTTGTCCGTCGTCACCGTGATGCGGGCCGTCCCCTCTGCCAACGCTGTGACGCGCCCCGCCGCCGAGACGCTGGCCACTGCCGGGCGGTCCGAACGCCAGTGGAACGAAGTGCGGGCCCCCGCGGGCTGCACCTGCGGCGTCAGCGTTCGCGACTGGCCCACCGTCAGGCCCAGTTGGGGCGGCAGCGTGACTTTTGTCACCTCGCGGGCGGGGACTTCCACGTAGCACGAGGCGCGCAGTCCGTTGGCGGTCGTAGCCGTAATGTAGCAGTTGCCCGGCGCGACGGCGTAGACGTAGCCGCTCTCGCCGCTGGCCGAAACCGTCGCCACGGAGGGGTCGCTCGTGGTCCAGCGCAGCGTCGTCTCGGCGCCCTCGGGCTGCACCGTCGCGTGAATGCCCGACTGCGTGAAACCGTCGAACACGATGCGCTCGGGATAGAGCGAGATGCCCGTCGGATCCGCTGCCTCCACGAAGACACGGTAATCATACGACCCGACACGCTGGAACACCTGCCCGCCGAAGAGTTCCCGATAATAATAACGGACATTAATCAAGCACGGCGCTCCGGTGAAGGCGCGGCGCGCGCGAATGGTCACGGAGCTGTAAGTGGACGAGACAATCTCCACGTCGGAAGGCCGGGAGGACACGCACGCCGGCTTGCCGGCCAGTGTCTTTGACGTAATCTCGGAAGGGAACCTCAGTGTCACCGTTTCGCCTACGGTCAGGTACTCCGCCGCACGGGTACACAGCGCGGCCGCAACGAAGGCCAGCAACAAGGCCCATATTTTCATCTTCATAAAAGTAAGGAATTAAGGATGGACTTATCTGTTGTACACGGGGCAAAAGTACAAACGCAGGCCCTGACCGGAAACCGGAAACTTAAAAATAACTTCCCGAATCTAATAATTGTTACACGGGCGCGAAGAAGTGAAGGCCGCGCGGCTGGAAACGACGGCCGGGACGGAAGGCGGCACGGCGCGGCGGCGGGCGGGGCGCAAAGCCGCCGCGCCCGCGGAAAAAAGACGACGACGGGCCGTGGCCTTCGTAAGGAAAAGTTTACCTTTGCAGTGGCAGAACGTCCCGCCCGCTTCTGCGGGAACCTCCGGAACGCCCCGCCCTACCCCTAACCATTCAAGTTATGAGAAAATATTTGTTCCTCCTATTCCTGACGCTCGCCGGCCTGCCCCTCGCGGCACAGGAGACGTTGCCGTCAGCTGCGGCCGCACCGGCCGACTTCCGCCAGCAGCCGCTTGTGCGCCGCTTCTCGTTTGCCGTGAGCGGCGCCGTCGGGGCAAGCCACCGCAACGTCACGCCCCTTTTCGCCGGCATCGACATCGGCTTCGAATTCGTGCCGCGTGTCTTCGTCTTCGGCCGCGCCGAAGCGCTGGCCGGACTGCACGAAGTGGACGACGTCCGCACCTACGCCCTCAGCAAGTCGTTGGGCGGCGGGCTCGGCGTGCGGCTACTGGGCCGCTGGCAGGACGCCTACACCACGTCCTCGACCCAGGCGCTCGACCTGCGGGCCTCCGTCAGTTCGACCTACGGCAGCAACGACTGGAACTACATGCTCTACGATGCCAACCTGACGTGGTACAGCCGCGGACTGCTGCGGAACTGCTCGCCCACCCTCGGGCTGGGCTTCCGCTACATGGACTCGCGCACGTCCGGCGTGCGGAGCTACCGCAATGCTTACCTGGCCATCGGCTTCCGCTTCTGACGCCACCGCCCGCCCCGCCCCGAAATGCACACCTTCTTCCCCACCCTGCGCCGCGGACTGCGCTGGCTGCGCCGCATAGGCCACTGCAGAGGGTTCGGCATCCAGTCGCCCTTTGCCTTCAACCTCGTCACGCGCGTCGTCTACGAGAAAGGTGAGTTCTATGCCTACGGCCCGCTTTCGCACACGGTCGACACGGCCGCCGCGGGACTGCGGCTGCGCGACGCCCGCCTGCTGCTCCGCCTGGCCAACGACCACCAGCCGCGCACGGTCGTCGCCGTAGGCCGCCACGCGCAGGCCGCACTCCGCTACCTGGAAGCGGGAAAGCCCAGCGCCGCCGCGCACCTTTTCACGGACTACAAGCCGGGAAGCCTGGCGGAACATGCGGCCCGCATGGCAGCCATTTCAGGCCAAGGGGAACGCGCCGCGCAAGGGAGCGCAGCGGGCGGACGGAAACTTTCACACGCCCCCGCCTCGAACGGGCCGCAAGCGGGCGAAGCCGCCACAGGGATCGCAACGGCCGCCGCGCAGCGGCCGGGCTACAAAGCTCTGCCATCCGGCCCACACGCCGGCAGAGCGGACGGCACGCCGGCAGCCACGGGCCTAAGCCCCGTCGGGACGGGCCTTAGCCCGGAATTTACAGCCCTAAGCCCCGCAGCGTGCGGAAACGGCGCGGACGGGACGGCCAGTACCGAAGCCGACGCGCCCCTGGGGGGCGTAGACCTGCTCTATCTGGAAGCACAGAAAGGATGGGACGCGGCATGGAGCGAACTGCTGCCTTACGCGTCGGACCGCACGCTCTTCATCGTCCACGGTTTCCACCGCAGCCGGGCGGACCGGGCGGCGTGGCGGCGGCTGACGTCCGACAGCCGCGTGCGCGTGAGCTTCGACCTGTACGACTTCGGCCTGGCCTACTTCGACCGCCGCCTGCAACGCGCCCGCTACGTGGTGAACTATTTCTGAACCGCCACAGGCGCAGCGGCCTTTACCCCAATAAAACCAATCCACGCAATGACGATCTATACCCGCAACGGCGACAAAGGAACGACGGACCTGGCCGACGGCCGCCGCGTCCCGAAAACCGCGGAAGCCATCGAAGCCTACGGCACCCTCGACGAACTGAGCTGCCACCTGGGACTGCTGGCCACACTCGTACCGGCCGGCGTAGGCGAAAAGCTCCGCGAACAGCAACGCCGGCTCTTCGCCGTAAGCGCCCTGCTGGCCGGGGTGCCCACGCCCTCCGGACTGCCCGGGGAAAGCGACGTGGCCGCACTGGAACAACTCATCGACAGCCTGACGCCGGCCGACGGCGGTTTCCGCGGCTTCGTGCTGCCGGGCGGCTGCCCCGCGGCGGCACAGGCCCACGTGTGCCGCGCCGTCTGCCGCCGTGCAGAGCGCCGGCTGGTATCGGCCGCAGCAGCTTCCAGCCTCCCCTACGTCAACCGCCTTTCAGACTACCTGTTTGCCTTGGCCCTGTGGCTGAACCGCCAGTCCGGGACAGCCGAAAACGAACTGTGAAAAGCCGCCCGAAAGGATTACGGGAGCTGTTCAAACGCAGAAATGAGGCTAAAACGCAACTTTTTAAGCAAGTTTTACAACACGCGGCAATTATTCCTGTTCTGCAAGATAGTCTTTCTGAAAAAAATCATATTTTTGCCGCACGTTTTACGCCACGTATTATCATATAAACAACACCCTTAAATACGCAAGATTATGTACTGGACTTTGGAACTTGCCTCTAAACTCGAAGATGCGCCCTGGCCGGCTACCAAGGATGAGCTAATTGACTACGCCATGCGTTCGGGAGCGCCGATGGAGGTGGTGGAGAACCTGCAGGAACTCGAAGACGAAGGCGAAATCTACGAAACGATAGAAGATGTCTGGCCGGACTACCCGACCAAAGAAGACTTCCTCTTCAACGAGGATGAGTATTAAGCCGGAAAGCGGCACAACGTATTGAACACAGATTGAAAATCAACGGAAGTGGGGACAGTAATGTTCCCACTTCTTCGTTTTGCCGCACCGGCTGCCCGACGAGGTCGGCGGAATTTCCAATAGGGGACGACATGCCGATACGCTTGCAGCGGGGACAAAGTAGCCGGAATCATTCTATTGCGACTACGTACCAGCCGCAAAAAGTGCGTATGAAATGCCAGCCGACATAGCGGGCGGGAGCGATTCGCAGGCCTCCTGCATAAAAAAAAGCGGCGCGGATTTCCTGCCGGAATCCGCGCCGCAACAATGCGGTTATGCGCAGTCTGTTCAAGCAAGGGCCTTTTCCGGCTCTTCCTCTATGCGGTGCTTGCCCAATACGCGATAAGCAATCGGGGCGGCAATGAAGATGGAGGAAAGCGTACCGAAAATCACGCCCAGAATCATGGCAAAGGCGAAGGAACGGATGCTGTCGCCACCCAAGAAGAAGATGCAGAGCAGGACGAGCAACGTTGTTCCGGAAGTCATGATGGTACGGGAGAGCGTACTGTTGATGGCCATGTTGAAAAGGCTCTTCGTATTTCGCTTGGGATAGAGTCCCAGGTCCTCACGGATACGGTCGAAGACAATCACTTTATCGTTGATGGAGTAACCGATAGCCGTCAGGATGGCACCGATGAAAGTCTGGTCGACTTCGAGCGAGAACGGTACCCATCCCCAGCAAACGGAGTACATACCGATAATAAAGAGCGTATCTATGGCCAAAGCGCCCACACTGCCGACCGAGAAGGCCACGTTGCGGAATCGCAACAGGATGTAAAGGAAGATGGCTATGAGCGAAAGGATAACGCTGATGATAGCACCCTTTGTCATGTCCTCGGCCACGGACGAATCCACTTTCTGGGAAGAAACGATGGAGCCGCCGGCGCGGTTTTCGCGGTCCTTAAATGTCTGGTAGTCGGCGGTGATGAGTTTGTTGTCGTACAAAGTTTTCCAGACGAACTTGTCCACGAGTTCATCATCCGCACCTATTTTATAGTTCGTCGTCAGACGGATGCACTCGCTTTCGGCCGTCACGACCTTGATAGCGCTGACGGAGGCCGAAGGCTCGTCCGTTTTGGCTACGGCGGCAGCCACGACGTTCTTCACGTCATCCGGCGTCACGTGTTTCTCGAACTGGATAACATAATTGCGTCCGCCGGTGAACTCGATGCCGCGCGAAAGGCCGCGTATCCCAAGGCAAGCGACAAACACCACGATCAAGACGCCTACCAACATCAGAGACTTCTTGCTCATCTCCATGAAGCGAAAGGCCTTGTCTACCAAGAAGCCGCGGGACAAAACCATCGTAAACTTCAGGTGCAGCCATTTGTCCTTGTTCAGGAAATGCTCGTACACGATACGGGTCAGCCATACGGCGGTAAAGAAGGAGGCGCAGATACCGATGGCCAACGTCAAGGCGAAGCCGCGGATTGGTCCCGTACCGAAATTATAAAGGATGACGGCTGTGATAATGGAGGTCAGGTTCGAGTCGAAGATGGCAGAAAACGCATTGCCATAACCGTCGGCCAAGGCGTTCTTGATATTTTTGCCGTGGCGCAGTTCTTCTTTGATGCGCTCGTAGATAAGCACATTGGCGTCGACGGCCATGCCGAGCGAAAGTACCATACCGGCGATGCCGCTCATGGTCAGCGCGGCCTGGAACGAGGTAAGGACGCCGAACGTGAAGAAGAAGTTAAGCAGCAAGGCGCAGTTGGCCACCATACCGCCGATAAATCCGTAGTAGACGCACATGAATATCATCAGCAATATGAATGCGACGATACAAGCGGTGAATCCGGCCTGGATGGAGGCTTCGCCGAGCGACGGGCCGACAGTCTCGACCTGTACGGTTACAAGAGGCACAGACATCTTGCCGCTCTTAAGCACGATGGACAAGGCACGGGTATCGTCGGGCGTGAAGGAGCCGGAAATCTGGGAGCTGCCGCCGGAAATGCGCTCGCTGGGAGCGGGTGCACTGTAAACCTGCCCGTCGAGCACAATGGCGATAGGCTTGCCGACGTTTTTGCCGGTGATGTCGGCCCATACGCGGGCTGCGTCGGGCTTCATCACCATGGAAACCACGGGACGGCCGCCGTGCTGCGTATCATAGTCCGGACGCGCATCGTCAATGACGTCGCCGCTAAGCGAGGGGATGAGCTCGCCCATATCGTTCCGCTCGCCCTTGAGGGCATACAGCGTGTAAGCACCGCCTTCGGGCTTAGCCGAAAATGCCAGCCGCACGCCTTTGAGAATGCTTTTGGCGGAATCGCTGGCCAACGCGCGGTTGATGTCGCGTACGAGCCCGCGGTCATTGGGCACGAAGCCTACGATGCAACCGCCCACCCCGTTATAGCTGACGATATCGCCGAACTTGCGGGTCACGGTTTCCGTCTCGCGGGAATTGTTCTTCTTCGGCTGGGTCACCTGCACGTTCAAATTGCGGAGATCGCCCAGTTCCTGCGCGATTTCATTCACGTTATAAGTTGTCCAAAACTCGAGGTTCGCACTTCCGGTAAGCAGCTGCTGCACGTCGTCGGGGTCCGTCACACCGGGCATCTCGACCATGATCTGCCCCAGCTGTCCCTTACCCCGGAGTATCTGGATATTGGGCTGGGCCACACCGTACTGGTCTATACGCGACTGGATGACTTCATAGGCATTGTCAACGGCGTTACGTATTTTTGATTCGAGCGCGGCCTTGACTTGTGCGTCGGTAGACTGATAGCTGATGCCGTCATTGCTCATGCGCTCGGAGAAGATCGCACCCAGTTGGTTGGCACCATTAGCCGCCTGATATTTGGCAATAAAGACATCGACGAAATCAGTACCCATACGCGACGACTCCGCCTTGGCGTCGGCCACCATCTTTCGGAATGCGGGGTCGGAAGCCTTGCTGCCGGCATATTCCGTCACCATGTCCGGCACGGAGACTTCCAGCAGGAAGCTGACGCCGCCTTTCAGATCCAATCCCAGGCCGATCTGGAGCTTTTCGCACTCAGCCAACGTTTTCCAGCCCAGATACACTTTCTGGTTGCGCATTGAGTCGAGGTAAGCCTTGGCGGCATCCTCGCCCCTCACTGCGGCTATTTGGTCGGCCCTGTCCATGTACTTCTGCGTCACCCATGAGAAGGAGAAGTAGAAGAGGCAGATCAAAGTCAGCAAGACCGCAATGAGCTTGACAAATCCTTTGTTTTGCATTGTTACTTAGTCGTATGATTTTTATGATTATTGATTTTGTTTTGCACGTGTTTTGGACGTGCAAATATACGGGATTTTTTCCAAAAAGCAAGCAACGCCCCTCTTTATTTGTATATTTTGGGAAGCCGGCCGGGGCAGTTCGCTGGAAAAATGTAACTTTGCATGGCGCTACAGCCGCTCGCCATACGGTCCGGGTCTATTGTCCGGCCGACTACTAAGCAGAAAATCAAATCAACACATACAGATATGGAAAAGAAATTCAACCGCACTCTGGTCACGGCAGCCTTGCCCTATGCCAACGGCGGCGTGCACATCGGGCACCTGGCCGGCGTGTACGTCCCGGCAGACATCTACGTGCGCTACCTCCGCCTCCGCAAGCGCGAGGTCCTCTTCATCTGCGGCTCCGACGAGCACGGCGTGCCCGTCACCATACGGGCGCGCAAGGAGGGCTGCTCGCCCCAGGAAGTGGTAGACCGCTACCACAAACTCATCAAGGAGTCGTTCGAAGGTTTCGGCATCTCCTTCGACTTCTTCGGCCGCACCACGTCGCCGACCCACTGCAAGCTGGCCTCCGACTTCTTCCGCAGCCTCTATGACAAAGGCGAGTTCATCGAGAAGGAAACGGAGCAGTATTACGACGAAGAGGCCCACACCTTCCTTGCCGACCGCTACATCACCGGAGAGTGCCCGCACTGCCATGCCCAGGGCGCCTATGGCGACCAGTGCGAAAAGTGCGGCACCGCCCTCTCGCCCACCGAACTCATCAACCCCAAGAGCACCGTCAGCGGGTCAAAACCCGTACTGCGCCGGACGAAACACTGGTACCTCCCCCTCGACAAGCATCAGGAATGGCTCGAGCCGTGGATTACACAGACCCACCAGGAATGGCGCTCCAACGTCATGGGACAGTGCAAGAGCTGGTTCGACATGGGCCTCAAGCCGCGCGCCGTCAGCCGCGACCTCGACTGGGGCATCCCCGTCCCCGTGGAAGGCGCGGACGGAAAAGTCCTCTACGTCTGGTTCGACGCCCCCATCGGCTACATCTCCAACACCAAGGAACTCCTCCCGGACACATGGGAAAAATGGTGGAAGAGCGACGACACCCGCCTGGTCCACTTCATCGGGAAGGACAACATCGTATTCCACTGCATCGTCTTCCCAGCCATGCTCAAGGCCGAAGGCTCCTACATCCTGCCGGACAACGTGCCCGCCAACGAGTTCCTCAACCTTGAAGACGACAAAATTTCCACCTCGCGCAATTGGGCCGTATGGCTCGACGAATACCTGCGCGACTTCCCCGGAAAGCAGGACGTGCTGCGCTACGTGCTGACCGCCAACGCGCCCGAAACGAAGGACAACAACTTCACATGGAAAGACTTCCAGGCGCGCAACAACAACGAGCTGGTCGCCGTCTACGGCAACTTCATCAACCGCGCCCTCATGCTCACGCAGAAATACCACCAGGGCGTTGTACCCGCCTGCGGGGAGCTGACGGACTACGACCGGCAGACAGTCGAGGAGTTTGCCGGCCTTAAAGGCAAGGTGGAACAGCTGCTCGAAGAGTTCCGCTTCCGCGACGCGCAAAAGGAAGCGATGAACATGGCCCGCGTCGGGAACAAATATCTTGCCGACACCGAGCCGTGGAAAGTGGTCAAGACCGACCCGCAACGCGTCGACACCATCCTCTACCTCTCCCTGCAGTTCGCCGCCAACCTCGCCATCGTCTTCGAGCCGTTCCTGCCTTTCTCCTCCGCCGCGCTGCGCGAAATGCTCCGCATGCCCGAAACCGGATGGGAGCGCATCGGCGCCACCGACCTCTTGCCGGCCGGGCACCAGACGGACAAGCCCCACCTCCTCTTCGAAAAAATCGAGGACGAAACGGTCGCCGCCCAAGTGCAGAAGCTGCTCGACACGAAGAAAGCCAACGAGGCCGCCTCGCGCAAGGCCAACCCCATACGCCCCGACATCACCTTCGAGGAGTTCGAGAAACTGGACATCCGCGTGGGCACCGTGCTCAGCTGCGAACGGGTGCCCAAGGCCGACAAACTCCTGAAGTTTGAGATTGCCGACGGGCTGGAAAACCGGACCATCGTATCGGGCATCGCCAAATATTACCAGCCCGAGGAACTGGTGGGCAAGCAGGTCTGCTTCATCGCCAACCTGCCCCCGCGCAAGCTGCGCGGCATCGAGAGCCAGGGCATGATACTTTCCGCCGAAGGGCCGGACGGCAAACTCAGCGTCGTCACCACGCTCAGCGAAGTGGCCCCGGGCGCAGAGGTAAAATGAGAAAACCGCACAACCTGTCCAGGGGCGCCCATGAAAACGGCGCCCCTGTTTTTTTATCGTCCTGAAAAACCACCTATACCGCAACCATGAACAACTCCATTGCCCTCGCACCGTCGAAGCCCCACTATGCCATCCTGGACGGCTTGCGCGGCGTCGCCGCCGTGACGGTCATGTTTTTCCACTTGCTCGAACCCCACGCCAAGGGCGACCACACGGCACAGATCATCAACCACGGCTACCTGGCCGTCGACTTCTTCTTCGTACTCTCCGGCTTCGTCATCGCCTATGCCTACGACAACCGCTGGGAAAAAGGCATGCGGGCCTCCGCCTTCTTCAAGCGGCGGCTCGTCCGCCTGCACCCCATGGTCGTCTTAGGCAGCCTCATCGGCGGAGCTACGTTTTTCCTGCAAGGGTCCGCCGTGTTTCCCGCCTGGGATTCCGCCACCGTCTGGGGCGTCATCGGGTGTACGCTGCTGGGCTGCACGCTGCTGCCTCTGCCGGTCAGCATGGACATCAGGGGCTGGGAAGAGATGCACCCGCTCAACGGCCCCGCCTGGACGCTCTATTTCGAATACATCGCCAATATCGCTTATGCCCTCGTCCTGAGGCGGATAGGCCGCGGCATACTGGCCGTCCTCGTCGCCTGCGCGGCGGCGGCCACGCTCCATCTGTGCCTCACGTCCCCGCAAGGCGACATCGTGGGCGGATGGTCGCTCACGGCCGAACAGCAACTGTGGGGCCTCACGCGCCTTGCCTGCCCCTTCCTTTCGGGACTGCTGCTGTCCCGCATGGGCTGGCAGCTGCGGCTGGGGCGCCATGCCTTCGCCGTCTGTGCGTTGGCACTCGTCGTGCTCCTGGCCTTTCCGCGTCTCGGAGGCCCGCATTTCTGGGTCAACGGGTTGTATGAGGCTTGCTGCATCATCTTCCTCTTCCCGCTCATCGTAGCGGCCGGGAGCGGCGGACGGCTCGAAGGCCGCCGCCGCACGGCGATATGCCGCTTCCTCGGCGACATTTCCTACCCGCTCTACCTGGTCCACTACCCGTTCGTCTACCTCTACACAGCCTGGGTAGCCAACCACGACGCGACCCTCGCGGAAAGTCTTCCGCGCATGGTCCTGGTGGCGGCGGCATGCCTCGCACTGGCCTACGCGGCACTGCGTTGCTACGACCTGCCGGTGCGCCGCTGGCTCGCCGCGCGTCTGCTGCCGCGGCCGGACAAGTCGCGTGCGGCGGCCCGCCCATGACGCGGCAGCCGCACGGCAAAGGGGCGGCACGCCGCTTATGCGAGTCGTGCCGCCCCTTATTCCCGTTCAAACTCCGATAGGCGGAGTTTTTTATTTCAGATTCGGATTGATTTCGCCCCACTTGCTGATTTCGGGAACGATATTCAGCGTGACGAGTTCGTCGCGCATCTTGCACAGGTGAGCGTAGCTGGCGTCGAGCGAAGCCAGTTCCTCGGCCGTTCCTTCGGGCATGACGTAGTGGCAACCCGTCTTGTCGAGGGTCGTGTTCATGGCCATCATGATGTGGTTGTACTTCCCGTTGTTGACGAAAGTACCGGCCGGCCAGCGGAATGCCTCTCCGCCCATCACGGCACGGATCATTTCCACGGACAGATAGGCCGGGCTCTGGAAGGAGCTGCGACGGCGCAGGGCGATAATCTTCGCGCCGCCCTGGATAACGTCTTTCTTCATCTGCTCCCACTCGGCCTCGGGGAACTCATCGGTGCCGATGAGGTCGGTCAGGTTGCGGCCGTCAATTTTCACATGGCTGCCGAACACGGCCATTTGCTCGCCGTGGCCGCCGAAGGTGGCGCAACCGGTCACCTCGCTCTGCATGACGCCGAACTTCTTGGCCAGGGCGCTCTGCAAACGGGTAGAGTCGAGCGCGGCCAGCGTCGTCACCTGGGAAGGTTTCAGACCGGAGTAAAGCAGCGTGACAAGGCCCGTCAGGTCGGCGGGGTTGAAGATGATGACCACGTGCTTCACGTCCGGGCAATAGGTCTTGATGTTCTTGCCCAGCTGCTCTGCAATTTCGCAGTTGCCCTTCAGCAAGTCCTCGCGGGTCATGCCTTCCTTGCGGGGAGCGCCGCCCGAGGAGATGATATATTTAGCGTCCGTAAATGCTTCGGCCACATCGGTCGTCGCCGTGATATTCACGTCGCCGAAACCGCTCTGACGCATTTCCTCGGCCACGCCCTCGGGCGAGAAGATGTCATAAAGGCAAATGTTGGACGTGAGGCCCATCATCAAGGCCGTCTGCACCATGTTGGAGCCAATCATGCCGGCAGCACCGACAATCACAAGTTTTTCGTCTGTTAAAAAAGCCATAATGATAATTATTTAATGGTCTGTTCTTTTTCCGTTAGCAAAGGTACGAAAATCCTTGCCGCCCGGAATAGGCGCACGGCATTATTTCTCTTAAATAAGGCTAAAGCGCAACGCTCCCGCCCGCCTCACGCCGAAAACTCGTAACTTTGCAGAAACCGCTTCCGGACAGTCCCGGCAGCCTAACAGATTCAGCAATATGGCAAATGACACCGTTACGGCGCGCGTCGAGGCGTTGCGCCAATGGATGGAGCAGGAGGGCCTCGGCTGCTTCATTGTCCCCACGACCGACCCGCACGACAGCGAATACACGCCCGCCCACTGGAAAGCCCGCGAGTGGCTCAGCGGGTTCACCGGCTCGGCCGGAACGGCCCTCGTCACGCCGGACGAGGCCTTGCTGTGGACAGACTCGCGCTACTTTCTCCAGGCAGGGCAGCAGCTGGCCGGAACGCCTTTCCGCCTGATGCGCGACGGCCTGCCCGACACGCCGTCCATACGCGAATGGCTCCAGGCCCATGCGCCCGGGCTGGGGCGGGTGGGCTACGTGGCCGCCACAGCCACCTGCACGCTGCGCGACGAGTGGCTGGCGGGACTGGAAAGCAGCCTCGACTCCGTGGCCTGCAAGGACGACCCCTTCGACCTCCTCTGGACAGACCGCCCGCCCGTTCCGTCCGAACCGCTTGAGGTGGTGCCAGCAGAGCTGGCGGGCCGCGACGCCCGGACAAAGCTCCGCGAACTGTACGCCGCGGCCGCCCGCGGGGAAGGCAGGGGACACGCCCTGCTGCTCAACGACCTCTCCGAAATCGCATGGACGCTCAACCTGCGCGGCAACGACATCGAATACAACCCGCTCTTCGTGTCCTACCTGCTGGTAGAGGCCGGCGGCGCCACACTCTTCACCGACCCGCGCCACCTGACGGACGCCGTGCGCGAATACCTGGCCGCCTGCGGCGTGGCAGTGGCCGGCTACGACGGATGGCGGCAGGCGCTGACGGCCCTGCCTTCCGGGACGCTGCTCCACTTGCCGTCGGGCATGAACCTGGCCGTCGCCGGGCTGTGCCGGCAGGCCGGCGTCAGCACGCAGGTGGAGGCTTCCCCCGTCCCGCCGCGCCGGGCCGTCAAGACGCCGGAGGAACAAGACGGATTCCGCCGCGCCATGGTGCGCGACGGCGTGGCCTTGGTGCGCTTCCTGCGCTGGCTCGACGAGGCGGTCCCGGCAGGCCACGTGACAGAGCTTGACGTGGACCGCCGGCTGACGGCCTTGCGCGCCGAACAGCCCGGATTCCGCGGGCTCAGTTTCCCCACCATCGCGGGCTACGGCCCGCACGGCGCCATCGTCCACTACGAGGCCGACGCCGCGACTGCCGCCACCCTGCGCCCCGAAGGCCTGCTCCTGCTCGACTCCGGCGCGCAATACGAATACGGCACGACGGACATTACCCGTACCATTGCCTTAGGCCCCGTTACGGAAGAAGAGCGCCACGTCTACACCCTCGTGCTGAAAGGACACATCGGCCTCTCGCGCTGCCGTTTCCCGGAGGGCACGACCGGGCTGGAGCTCGACTTGGCCGCCCGCCAGGACATGTGGCGCGAGGGCTACGATTTCGGGCACGGCACGGGGCACGGCGTGGGCTTCCACCTGTGTGTCCACGAAGGGCCGCACCAGATACGCAAAGACTGCCGGGCCTGTACGCTCGTACCTTTCCGCGCCGGCATGACCGTCACGGACGAGCCGGGCATTTACGTAGCGGGGCGTTTCGGAGTGCGCATCGAAAACACGCTGCTCGCCGTGCCCGGCATCGAAACGGAGTTCGGCCGTTTCCTGGAGTTCGAGCCGCTCACGCTTTGCCCCATAGACATGCGCCCCGCCGACCCCGGCCTGCTGACAAGGGACGAACGCATATGGATTAACGGGTATCACGCCACGGTACGCGAGCGCCTCATGCCGCTGCTCGACGACGAAGGCGACCGCCGCTGGCTGGAGAATGCCACGCAGCCCATCTGACGCCGCCCATACATCACGTCACGGGGCCTGCTGTCCGCCAAAGGGACAGCAGGCCCCGTGTTTCTTTCCCTTGCCGCGCGCAGCGTCACCCGCCGCACGGCAAGGACGCGGCCGGGAATTATACTTCGTTTACCTGCGTGCGCGCCACGCGCCCGAACGGGCGAAACGCGGCAGCGCGGCGCCGCCGCCCGGACGGCGGACCGCGGGCGCACGGGCCTTAGCCCCGTAAGCACCGGGCCTATCCCCGTGCGAAGCGGGCTTAGGCCTGTGCGGGACGCGGCCGGGGCCGGAAGGCGGAAAGGGAATGCCGCTCAGCGCCCCGCCGGCGTCAGGTACTTGACGAAGTATGTCGAGCCGAAGCGGGCCAGGTAGAAGGGACGGTTGCCCGAGGCGTCTGCCGTCAGCCCGTAGGCCAGGACGCGCTCTTCCGGCCGCTGCGGACACAGGCAGTAGCGCTCCACCACCTGGCCGCTCTCCCGCGAGAGACGGACAAACTCATAATGGTCCGCCGTAGCATCCTCATAACCAGGCTGGCCTGTGCGCACCAGGCAGTTCACGTACTCGTCGTCCAGCTTCACCTGCGCCAGCGTCCGGTCGAAATATCCGGCAAACTGCTGCATGTATTCCTCTTTGTAGCGTAGCGTAGTGTCGGCCGGTTCCGGGTCTTCCAGGTGGAACACCTCATACGTGCGCAGCGTCTGCTCCGGGCGGTCTGCCCGCGCCAGCGCCAGTAGTCCCGTCTGGTCCGCGCCGTAGATGAAATCCCCGCCGTAAGTGTCCGCCACCAAGTTCGCAAACCAGTAGCCCGTGTACGTCCGGTGGAACGCCTCGTCCAGTTGCCCGAAGCGCTGCACCAGCTCGCCCGTCCGCAAGTCCACTTCGTCCACATAGGGATTAGCCTGTGCGTAAAAGGCATCCTGGAATATGTCGTCCTCCGCTTTATCCGGCAAATCCGCGCCCAGCGGCCAGACCGTTTTGTGGCAAGTCATGACGATACGGCCCGGACGCAGTGGAAAGATTGCGTAATGTTGGTCCATATATTCCTCCATGTGCGAGCGGTCCATGCCTGTAAAAACAGTCCAACGCTGTGCTCCGAGCGGTTTATAGAGAAGAGTAATGGCATTAAACAAATCGACATGACGCTCAGCTGAGTCCGCAAACACAAGCGGTAAGGAATAGCTCATGGCCAAACCGCCGTCTGGCATGAAGATGGCATCGAGCGGCATGTAGCGGAGTGCGGATTTCTCGAACTCATAGAGCCGCGGAGAGAGATGAACAAACGTGTCGCGCTGCGTGCTGTCTACTTCCAAGAACTCTGTAAGATGAAAATCCGAACCGTCACGGCACAGCAGCAAACCGCCACCACACATTTCATCGAGTACCAGCAACGAATCACCGCGCTGCGTAGGATGGTTGCGCACCTGAGCCAAATAGCGGTCGCGCAGTTCCAGACGACAGCTGTCATAATGCAAGCCAGCGGCTACTGCCGGTTCATAGCTACTCGCCTTTGTCTGTGCGCGCATATCCTCAGCTGCTGCATCGTACACCCGGAACGGGAACGGCGTCCGGGCTGCGAGGAAATCCTCCACAAACCCTTTGTCCACATAGGAAAGTTGGCCGCCGGTAATCATACGTCCGTGCGCCACGTCCACACGGGCCACAAAAAGCCCCATCAAGCCCCCCATAGTCGTAGAGAAAACACGGTCGAACGTATGACTGGTATCAAACAGCATATACGTCTCGCCGAGATGTTGCTGCTGCAGGTAGCGCGCGGCGGCAACAGGTTCTTCAAAACATGACACCATCACCACACGCTCTGTCGGATTCGCAATACGCACAAGTTGAAGAAAATGGGGAATTACCGCTTCGCATCGAGGACATGCCGCAGGGATAAAAAACAAAACCGTTACCGTGTCGGCACCAGATGCCGCCGGCGCCAGGTAATCGCGCAGCAGAGCCTCCGTTCCCGGACGCTGGGCCAAAAGAATATCATCCTCAAGCATGGCTTGATAAAAGGAGCTATGCTGGGCCGAACTAACCGAATACGCCAGCACTATATTGAGTAGAAAAACAAGAAGCCGTTTCATAAATTTTCTTACTAAAAATCTGGGAGCCAAGACTTGTGGCTCCCAGATCGTCGTTATTCTTACCTCTTCTCTGTAGTCGTTTCCTCAATCAGGCCACGCACTACTTTCAGTCCAGGTACCTCCTTTTCCAACTTCTTCATTTCCTCGAAATCACGTTGCGGCGTATCCAACGGAACTCGTAAAACCATCGTTATCATCGAAGCCTGCCCTGTTAACGATAAAGGCGCTACGCCGTTTTGGGGAACCACCTCCGCACATTTACGAATCGTGGCCCCTCGGCAAGGATTGATAGAACTCTTACGGGTCTTCGTTCCCCAGAAAGTGTTTACAGGCCCGCCGTTCTGCCAATGGTCAGAACCTCCGTCGGGAGCTTGGGCAAAACAACTGACAGCCGACACCAATGCGGCAGAACTTAATAAAAACATTTTTTCAATATAGCTATTAATTTTTGATTTAGACATACCTGCTCTTATCTTTAAGAGCTATGCAAATATAGAAAATGGAAATATACAGCGTACCACGGGGGCAGGCTAAAATGGTATGGCGTTTAGATAGTTTATCCATCGTTCAACGTATGCAAACATTCCGACCATGAACGCGGCCGGGAATTATACTTCGTTTACCTGCGTGCGCACCACGCGCCCGAACGGGCGAAACGCGGCAGCGCGGCGCCGCCGCCCGGACGGCGGACCGCGGGCGCACGGGCCTTAGCCCCGTAAGCACCGGGCCTATCCCCGTGCGAAGCGGGCTTAGGCCTGTGCGGGACGGGACGCCGGATGCCGGACGTGCCCGCGCTTCCGGCAAAAATAAAAATGCCCTCCGGCGGCTGCCCCCACGAAGGGAGGCTGCCCGGAGGGCTGGAAAAGCATGCGGAAAAAGCGGAAACGGCCGCCCACTCAACGCTGTACGACTGCGGCCGGCCCGGGGGTGAAGTCGCGCACGACGGTGAGGCCGGGCGTGCGGCGCTCCAGCTTCAGAAAGCGGTCGTAAAGCTCGTCGGACGTGTCGGCAGGAATGTGCATGATGACGACGGGATGGCGCAGGCCGTCGGCCGCCGGCTGGGTCCACGTGCCGGGATAGACCACGCACGCCAGTTTCCGGAGCGTGCGTCCCTTGCAGGGATTGGGCAGGCGGGGCACGACGCGCTCACCGTAGTAGTAGCACGTAAGTGTGTCGCCGGGCTGGCTGGGCAATTCGGACGGACTGGTGGCCGCCACGGGCGTCATGCGGTCCGCGGTCCAGTTGGCGTGAAGCGGTACCGGGGCCGAATGGTTCCTAAATCCGGTAGCTGCGGTGTCTTGACGAAGGCGCTCCGCGGCGGGAGCGGTACTTACCATGCCAGGGTGGGATGCCATCTCTCCGCCGGCCGCGGGCTGGCCGGGCCAGTCCGCGGTGAAGGCGGCCTGCGCCGCCTGTGCCTTGGCCGGCAGCGTGATGGCCAAGGCAAGCAATGCCATACAGAAAGAATAACGTTTCATAGGCTGATAACAAGATTAAATAGACCGGATGCCCTAGGGACACCGGACAAAGGCAAAAATAGGCAATTCCCTCCATATTTTTCCATGTCCGTCCCCAAAATCCGTGTCCGTTTCAAAAATTATGTTTACGCCGCAGGCCGGCAGGGGCGGCAGCGCAAGGACGGGAGCGGGCGCCCGGAGCGGGGATGCAGGCCGGGGGCGCGTGTGCCGTTACGCAAAATCCCCGCTGCGGACAAACCGCTGCGGGGATTTTCACACATATAGTGGCCTTTTCAGGCGATATTAGCCGATAATCAGTCGTGCATCTTGGCTTTGATGAACTCGCGGTTGAGGCGGGCAATGTTGGACACCGTCTCGTTCTTGGGGCATACGGCCTCGCAGGCGCGGGTGTTGGTGCAGTTGCCGAAGCCCAGCTCGTCCATCTTGGCCACCATGGCCTTGGCGCGGCGGGCGGCTTCGGGGCGTCCCTGGGGCAGGAGTGCGAACTGGCTCACCTTGGAGCTGACGAAGAGCATGGCCGAGCCGTTCTTGCAGG
The DNA here is from genome assembly GCA_902464615.1 of uncultured Prevotella sp. Classification (GTDB taxonomy): domain Bacteria; phylum Bacteroidota; class Bacteroidia; order Bacteroidales; family Bacteroidaceae; genus Alloprevotella. The sequence continues at coordinate 36,816 of CABQKA010000010.1, forward strand.
CGGCGACACATGCGCCGCAACCTATGCACGTGGCGCAGTCCATGGCCTCGTCGGCGTTTTCCTTCGGGATGAGGATGCTGTTGGCGTCCTGCGGTGCGCCGGTGCGCACGCTGATGTAGCCGCCGGCGGCCTGGATTTTGTCGAATGCGGAGCGGTCTACCATGCAGTCCTTGATGACGGGGAATGCGGCCGAGCGCCACGGTTCGACGGTGATGACGTCGCCGTCGTTGAAGCGGCGCATGTAGAGCTGGCAGGTGGTGGCGCCGCGCTCGGTCTTGCCGTGGGGCGTGCCGTTGATGTAGAGCGAGCACATGCCGCAGATGCCTTCGCGGCAGTCGTGGTCGAATACGAACGGTTCCTTGCCTTCTTCGATAAGCTCCTCGTTGAGGATGTCGAGCATCTCCAGGAAGGAGGTGTCGTCGGGGATGTCGTGCATCTGGCGCTCCTCGAAATGGCCGGCGTCCTTAGGCCCGTTCTGCTTCCAATATTTCAGGGTGAAACTAATATTCTTTGCCATGTTGGTAATGCTTTTGGATGGGGAATACTACTACGAATTAATTCTTATAGTTGCGGGTCTTGACCTCGATGGCCTCGTACTTGAGAGGCTCGGTGTACTTGACGGGAGCTTTGCCCTCGCCCTGGTATTCCCAGCAGCTGACATAGAAACAGTTGGCATCATCGCGCTTGGCCTCGCCGTCCTCCGTCTGGTATTCCTCGCGGAAGTGTCCGCCGCAGCTCTCGTTGCGGTTGAGGGCATCGTAGGCGATGAGCTGTCCCATCGTGATGAAGTCGTTGAGGCGCAGGGCTTTGTCCAGCTCGACGTTGACGCCTTCGAGTTTCGGGATGAAGAGGTTGGTCTCAAACTCCTTGCGGATGTCCTTGAGCTTGTCGAGTGCCGTCTCCAGGCCTTCCTTGGTGCGCGCCATGCCGACGTATTCCCACATGACGTGGCCCAGCTCCTTGTGGATGCTGTCCACGGAGCGCTTGCCGTTGATGCCCATGAGGTGGTCTATGCGGGCCTGCACGCTCTTCTCGGTCTCGACGAACTCGGGAAGGTCGGTGGAGAAGCGGGGCACGGTGATCTGGTCGCTGAGGTAGTTCTGGATGGTATAGGGCAGGACGAAGTAGCCGTCGGCCAGACCCTGCATGAGCGCGGAAGCACCGAGACGGTTGGCGCCGTGGTCGGAGAAGTTGCACTCGCCGATGGCGAAGAGGCCGGGGATATTCGTAGAAAGCTCGTAGTCTACCCACAGGCCGCCCATGGTATAGTGGATGGCGGGGTAAATCATCATCGGGTTGTCGTAGGGAGACTCGTCGGTGATTTCCTCGTACATGTCGAAGAGGTTGCCGTAGCGTGCTTCCACAACATCGCGGCCCAGGCGCTCGATGGCCTCGGAGAAGTCGAGGAACACGGCCAGGCCGGTGCTGTTGACACCGAAGCCCTTGTCGCAACGCTCCTTGGCGGCGCGGCTGGCCACGTCGCGGGGCACGAGGTTACCGAAGGCCGGGTAGCGGCGCTCCAGGTAGTAGTCGCGGTCTTCCTCTGGGATGTCGCGGCCCTTGATTTCGCCGCGCTGGAGCTTCTTGGCGTCCTCCAGTTTCTTAGGCACCCAGATGCGGCCGTCATTGCGCAGGGACTCTGACATAAGGGTCAGCTTCGACTGCTTGTCGCCGTGTACGGGGATGCAGGTGGGGTGAATCTGCACGAAGGCGGGGTTGGCGAAGTAGGCGCCTTTGCGGTAGGCGGCGATAGCGGCCGTGCAGTTGCAGCCCATGGCGTTCGTGGAGAGGAAGTAGGTGTTGCCGTAGCCGCCCGTAGCCAGCACGACTGCGTGCGCGGCGAAGCGTTCCAGTTTGCCGGTCACCAGGTTGCGGGCGATAATGCCGCGGGCGCGGCCGTCTACGATCACGACGTCCTGCATCTCATAGCGGCAGTAGAGCTTTACGGTGCCGGCGTGTACCTGGCGCATCAGTGCGGAGTAGGCGCCGAGCAGGAGCTGCTGCCCCGTCTGTCCCTTGGCGTAGAACGTGCGGCTCACCTGCACGCCGCCGAAGGAGCGGTTGGCCAACAGGCCACCGTACTCGCGGGCAAAGGGCACACCCTGGGCAACACACTGGTCGATGATGTTGGCACTGACCTCGGCCAGACGGTAAACATTGGCTTCGCGGGCACGGTAGTCGCCGCCCTTCACGGTGTCATAGAACAGGCGGTACACGGAGTCGCCGTCGTTCTGGTAGTTCTTGGCTGCGTTGATACCGCCCTGTGCGGCGATGGAGTGGGCGCGGCGGGGCGAATCCTGGATGCAGAAGTTGAACACCTTGAAGCCCATCTCGCCGAGCGAGGCTGCCGCGCTGGCGCCAGCCAGACCCGTGCCGACCACAATGATGTCGAGCTTGCGCTTGTTGGCCGGGTTCACCAGTTTCTGGTGTGCTTTATAATTGGTCCACTTTTGGGAAATAGGACCTTCGGGAATTTTGGAATCTATGTTTGCCATGACGGTTTTGTTTTAAGGATTAATGAGTCCCGGAGACTTACAGGGAGTAGCAGCCGCTGCCTGCGACGCAGCCGCCGAAGAAGCAGTAGTAGAGGGCGACCACTACGAATATGAGCATGAGGACCGTGACGTAGGCCATGCCGATCGTCTTCCAGCGGTTGAACCAAATCTTGTTGTTCAGGCCGAGCGTCTGGAACGCGCTCCAGAAGCCGTGCGTGAGGTGGAACCATACGGCGACGAACCACACGATGTAAAGCACCGTGAAGACGGGCTGCGAGAAGGTGTAGGCCATGATACCCGCACCGTCCGTCGGGTCATAAATCTTGCCGCCCAGCGTCACTTCGGCCGCGTGGCCCTGTACGATTTCGGCAAGCATCATGTTGGCCCAGAAGTTGTAAAGGTGGAGCAACAGGCCGAGCACCACGATGACGCCGAGCACGAACATGTTCTGCGACGCCCATTCCACGGTGGAGGGCTTGGAGGTGACGGCATAGCGGTTGTTGCCGCGGGCCTTGCGGTTCTGCAACGTCAGGATGATGGCATAGACGAAGTGGAGCACCACGAGCGCTGCCAGGATGACGGTTGCAAGCACGGCGTACCAGTTCGCGCCCAACGCCGCGCAGACAGCGTTATAGGCATCCGCGGAGAACAGGGCAACCAAGTTCATGCACGCATGAAAGGTCAGGAACAGGATGAGTGCTATGCCCGTCACCGACATAATCACTTTCCGTCCGATAGATGAATTAGTTAACCACATAAAAGATTGAATTAAGTTGATATTTAATAAATTGTTTTCCCATTCCTGGCTAACGGCCCGTGCAACAGGTGTCCATTTTACCCTGCAAAATTAAGGCATTTCTCGGGCACGGCAAAAAAAAGCATGAAAAAAGTATAAACCGGCGCGGACGCTCCTCGCTCGGGCGGGGCTAAGGCCCGGAGCGAGGGGGCTAAGGCCTGTGGCAACGGGCCTTAGCCCCGTGCGTGGCGGCGCTATTGCCGGTTTCAGTCGTCGGCCTCGCGGCGCAGGGGGTAGTCGCCGCGCAGCCGTTCGAAATCCGCGGGCCGGGCCCGGAGGGCGTCGCTGTCGCGGCGGGGGTCGTAGAGGCGAAGACACTCCGCCGCCGCAGCGCTGCATCCCGAGGGGACGGGGACGGACGGATAGTAGCGGTAGCCGGCGGGCAACTGCGGCGGCGCTATGCCGAAGCGGCACGGTTGCCCGAAATGGGCGGCCACGGCTTCGAGGGCCATCCGCGTGCCGGCGGCCTTGCCGTCGGCCGAATAGCCCGCGATGTGGGGTGTGGCAAGGTAGGCCCGGCGGAGCAGGCGAAGGTCGATGGCGGGTTCGTGTTCCCACGTGTCGATGACGGCCGGCCCGGCCTGCCCTTCGTCCAGGGCGTGGAGCAGGGCTTCCGTGTCGACCACCTCCCCGCGGCTGGCGTTGATCACGACGGGCCGGCGGCGCAAGGCGCGGAAAAAGTCCGGGCCGGCCAGGTGGAAGGTGGCGTGCGGCCCGGTGCGGACGAGCGGCGTATGGAAGGTGACGACGTCGGCCAGGCGGGCGACGTCGGCCAGCGTGGCCGTGCATTCCCGCGCCGGGCAGAGGACTTCCACGCCGGCGGGCATCTGCACGCTGCCTTTGAGGCGGGGCGGGTCGCACAACAGCAGTTCGCAGCCCCATCGGCGCAGTTCCGCCGCCACACGGCTGCCCACGTGGCCGACGCCGACAATGCCCACGCGGCAACCGTCGAGCCGCAAGCGGCCCTCGGCCTCGAGCAGGAGCAGGCTGTTGCGCACGTACTGCGCCACGCTCCCGGCGTTGCAGCCCGGACAGTTGGTCCACCCGATGCCGGCCTCGCGCAAATAGCCGGTGTCCAAGTGGTCGAAGCCGATGGTGGCCGTCGCGATGAAGCGGACGCGGCTGCCTTCAAGCAGCGCACGGTCGCAGCGGGTGCGGGTGCGTACCACCAGGGCGTCGGCCCGGCGCACGTCGTCCGCCGTGATGGCCGCGCCGGGCAGATAGTCGGCCGTACCGAGCTGCTCGGCACGGCCGCGCGCGTAAGGTATCTTGTCGTCAATGACGAGGTGCATGTGCCTTGCCTTTTCGGATTATTTCAGTTTGGCGGTCTGCGGGTTGCGCAGGCCGGTGGCGCCTTTGAGGAAAGCCTTGGCCGAACCGAAGTTCAGGTACATGTCCAGGCGCACGGGAAGATGGTTCGCGTCGTCCGTCACGTAGAAGGTGACGACTTCTTCCTCCTTTCCCGACTTTTTGTTTTTTTCCACATAGGAAAAGACCAGGCAGCGGTATTCCGTGCCGGAGTCTTCCATTTTGAACTTCTCCTTTCCGCGGTAAATGATGGACTGCCACTCGTAGTTGTGGCCGTCGGCCATGAGGAAGGCAATGCGGTGCCCCACCTTATAGTCCTTCGGGTCGAACGAGCGGGCACGCAGCAACATGCTAATCATATCGTAGGCGCAATAGGCGCTTGTATGGGTGCTGTACTGGGGCTCTTCGTCGTTCTTCTGGTAACGCATCTTCACCTGGCTTTTCCCGTTGGGATAGGAATACCATACTTCGTTGCGGCGGTAGGTCTTTCCCTCGAGCGCTCCTTTCCTATAATATAAGGGGGAGAGGTTGGTGTGACAGTAGGCAAGCAGTGTGTCCCGCATGACGAAGAAGCGGTCGGCCTTCTTCGAGCCGCGGGTGATGAGGTAGCTGCGGTAGGCCGGATGCCCCTGGTAGGTGGTCATCGTCGTGTTCATCGAGGCCGAGCCTACCTTAATCCAGACGAACTGCCAGTTGAAATAAAGGTCGTATATCAACGTCTCGCCGCTCTTGAAGGCCGTATTGGGCGAGGAACACTGCGCCCGGGCCGTCCGGGGCATGGCGAAGGCCAGCAGGCCACAGGCCGCCAATAAGAGAAAGATTCTTTTCATATTCACTTTATGCTTGAAGTTTGCTTGGTAATGGGGACGGACGTGCCGGCACGCTTCAGCACCCGAGTTCGCGCCCGGGCACAGTTCAGCGTCCGAGTTCGCGCGCCCGCTCGGCATTGCGACTACGGGCCGTTTTCTTGGTCTCTTCCTTCTGTTTAATCAGTTCGCGGGGCTTCTGCCGGGTCAAGGGCAGCTCGTCCACGCGCCACGTCTGCTCGAAGTCCCAATTGGCGCGGATTTCCAGTTTCACGGGGAAGTAGAACACTTCCTCGGGCGGCGTAGCCGTGGCGTAAATGCCCGGGTCCCACTGCCCGTTGCGGTTGTGGTCGTAGAACAGGCGCAGGTAGTAGCCGCCGGGACGGATGTAGAAGAAATCCACCCTCCCGTCCCTGGCGGGCTGTTGCCGCTCCACCTTCGTGTCGGACGACAGCAGCTGCACGACGGCCGAGCTGTCGGCGCCCGGAAGCGTGAGGAACAGCGAGCCGTAGTCTTCCTCCTTGCCGATACCGAACTCCAGTTCGAACTTGCGGTTGATGTTGCCGGAAAGCCCCGTGATGGCTGCCGAGTCGATCAGCAGGCGGTAGCGCTGTCCGAAGCGCCATTCGCCCAGCATCGTGAAGCCCGACAACCCGCCTTGCCCGGCGGTCAGCTCGAAAGGCGCCTCCGTCTCCACGCTGTCTTCGGTCAGGAACAGGTGGAGTCCCGCCGTATCCAGGCGCGCTATCGGCTCCCCCGTCTGGATATTCACGTTCTGGTCGGGGGGCATCGTCTGTTGCATAGGCACGGTCAGCCGCACGTAGTCGCGCGGCGGCTCCTCTTCGGAGAAATCGCCGCGCTTGTGCCGCCGCTCGCGTTTTTTCTCCCATCTCTCAAGTTCCTCCGCCTTCTGCTTCAGGCGGCGCGCCATCGTCTGTCTCGGCGTCAGTTCGAGCGTGTCGGTGCGCGTCACGTTGCGGCCCAGCGAATCGTCGTAGGCATCGTAGACATAAGCCATGCGGAGCGTGTCCACTACGGGGACTGACACGTCGCGCAGCCAGTATGTGATCGTGTCGTTGCCCGGTGAGCGCTCCTCCAGCAAGAGGCTGTCGGCGTTGAAGTTCAGTCCGTGCACCTCCGGGACCTTGTCGGACGGCGCGGTGAAATAAACGCGGAACCACTCGGGAACGGGCCGCTCCGTCTTGAGGAAATAGCGGCGCGTGTCCTTCTCGCTGAAAGCAAGCAGCACCAGGTTGTCCGGCAGATAGTGCGTGTAGTGGATGGTATAGATGGTGTCGTAGCGCACCGTGTCGCGCCAGAGCGTGTCGTAGCGCACGTCGGGAAAGGACGAAGTCGTGACGGGCTCGCGCATAAAGGCCATCATTTCTCCCCGGCTCATCTTGAAGTCGTTGTCCATGTCACGCAAGGCATAGACCCGGTAAGAGCCGGGCGCCACGCCTTTGATGGAGAAATAGCCGCGGCTGTCGGTCCGCGCCACCCGGTCAAACGGCTTCGTGGTGAATGCGGAGTCGGCCTTGTCGGCATGCAGGCCCACGAGGATGCCTTTGACCGGCTCCAGGTTGTCGGCCTGCAGCACGTTGCCCGCCACTTCCATCGTGTCGAGCTGCGCGCCGGTGGAAAAGTAATAAGTGAAGTTGCCCAGCGGGTTTCCCTCGTTGGAATCCTCGATAGCGTCGGAGAAATCGATGGTATAAGTCGTGTTCTGGCGCAACGTGTCGAGCAGTTCCACGGTAATGCGCCGCCCCGAGGTCCGTATGTCGGGCGTCTCGATCTGCGGGGGCGAGACGACGACCTTTTCCGTCGCGTTCTGCACCCGTATGAGTTCGTCGAACTGTATGGTGACGCGCCGGTCGCGGCTTTCCCGCGTGCCCAGCGGCGGTGTCATGCCCACGATGTGGGGCGGCGTCTCGTCGTAGGGTCCGCCGTCGGGGCCGGAGCCGGGGTTGGCGCAGGCGCCCGCAAGCACTGCCAGGAGCAGCGCGGATGTGCGGAAAAGGTATCGGAAGAGTTTCTGCATTTCTTCAGGATTCGGATTCGGGGATAGGATTCGTTGCCGCCGGGAAGGCGTCCGTATCAGTGATTGAGGGCGAGCACCTGCTCGATGATGTCGCGGTTGTTGGCCAGGCGGGGCACCTTGTGCTGTCCGCCTAATTTCCCGCGGCTTTTCAGCCAGTCGTCGAACAGGCCGGGCCGCGCCTTTACGATTTCGAGGGGCTGGAGTGTCAGGTTCTTGTAGCGTTTGGCCTCGTAGTCGGAATTGATGGTCTGCAAGGCGCGGTCCAGTGCCTCGGCGAACTCCTGCAGGTCGGCCGGCTCGCGCTCGAACTCGACGACCCACTGGTGGCGGCAGCGGCCCTGCCCGTCCATGAATACGGGGGCCGCGGTGTATTCGCGCACGATGGCCCCCGTCTCGCGGCAGACCTGCTCCAGGCCCCGTTCGGCGTTGTCCACGATAAGCTCCTCGCCGAAAGCGTTGATGAAGCTCTTCGTGCGGCCCGAGATGACGAACTTGTAGGGAGCGACCGAGGTGAAGCGCACCGTGTCGCCTATCTGATAGCGCCACAGCCCGCACGAAGTGGAGATGACGATGGCGTAGTTACGCCCCGGCTCGACGGCCCAGAGGGGAAGCGCCGTGGGCTGCGGGCGGCCCACCTCCTCGAGCGGGATGAACTCGTAGAAGACGCCGTAGTCCAGCATGAGGAGCATGGCCGGGTCGGCCGGGTCGTCCTGCAGGCCAAAGAAGCCCTCGGAGGCGTTGTAGGTCTCCATGTAGTGCATCCGTGGCGAGCGGATCAGGTTATGGTACTGCTCGCGGTAGGGGGCGAAGGACACGCCGCCGTGGAAGAACACTTCCAGGTTGGGCCACACCTCCTCGAGCGTCTGTTTCCCCGTCAGGTCGAGCACGCGGCGCACGACGGCCATCATCCATGAAGGCACGCCGCTCAGGTTGGTCACGTTCTGCCGCGAGGCGATGGCGGCGATGCGGTCGCGCTTTTCCTCGAAGTCCTGGAGCAGGGCCACGCGCTTCGGGGGCGTGCGTACGACGTTGACCAGCGGGTTGATGTTCTCGATGAGTATGGCGCTTAAGTCGCCCACGAGCGAATGGGGCAGGTTGTAGTTGGGCGCATGCGAGCCGCCCAGGATGAGCGAGCGGCCGTCGAAGAGGCGGCTGTGCGGCGTGTTGCGCAGGTAGAGCGCCACGGCATCGCGCCCGCCGGCGTAGTGGATGCCGTGCAGGCCGTCGCGGCTTACGGGGATGAACTTGCTCTTGTCGTTGGTCGTCCCGGAGGACTTGGCATACCAGCGCACGGCACCGGGCCAGAGGACGTCGCGCTCGCCGCGGCGCATCCGGTCGATGTAGCCCTTCAGTTCCTCGTATGTGCTGACGGGGACGGCGGCCGCAAACTGCTCGTAGTTCTTCACTCCGGCATAGCCGTGCTCCTGCCCCCAGGCCGTGTCGGCGGCCTGCGCCACGAGGCGGGCCAGCACGCCCCGCTGTATTTCACCGGCCTCGGCCCCGTAGCGCTCTATGGCGCGGAGACGACCGTTGAAGGCCGGTCGTAAAATATCCGTTAAGTTCATCTCGTGCAAAGACTTTAGGTTCGGGTCGCAGGCGCACGCCGCGCGGACGCGCATACCGCAGCCGCCGCAAAGTTAGGTATTTTTTTTCATAGCAGGCACAAAGGTAACGGGCCAATGCTTCCGCGCCACGGGGCTAAGGCGCGGAGCGGCGGGGCTAAGGCCCGCGGCCACAGGGCTTAGCCCCGTGGCGGCAGCCCGCCGCAGCGTGCGCGGCGCGAAGAAGTTGGCCGCCGGTGCGCGCCGCTCTCGACTTTTATCCTTATCTTTGCACCCTGAGCATATTGACTTAATCCGGACCATATCATGGAACACAAACTTTACCTCTACAATACCCTCTCCCGCAAGAAGGAGGAGTTCGTCCCGGTCCATCCCGGACACGTGGGCATGTACGTCTGCGGACCTACGGTCTACGGCGACGCCCATCTGGGCCATGCGCGCCCCGCCATCACGTTCGACCTCGTATTCCGCTACCTGCGCCATCTGGGCTACAAGGTGCGCTACGTGCGCAACATCACGGACGTGGGCCACTTGGAGCACGACTCGGACGACGGCGAGGACAAAATCGCCAAGAAAGCCAAGCTGGAGCAGCTCGAACCGATGGAAGTGGCGCAGTACTACACGAACCGCTTCCACGAGGCCATGGCGCGGCTGGGCGTGCTCCCGCCCAGCATCGAGCCTCACGCCACGGGGCACATCATCGAACAGGAGGAGCTGGTGCGCCGCATCCTGGAGAACGGGTATGCCTACGAAGTGAACGGCTCGGTCTACTTCGACGTGGAGAAGTATAACCGGACGCACCACTACGGCGTGCTCTCGGGCCGCAACCTCGACGACGTGGTCAACGCGAGCCGCCAGCTCGACGGCGTGGGCGAGAAGCGCCACCAGGTGGACTTCGCGCTCTGGAAAAAGGCGCAGCCGGAACACATCATGCGCTGGCCCTCGCCCTGGGGCGACGGCTTCCCGGGCTGGCACTGCGAGTGCACGGCCATGGGGCGCAAGTACCTGGGCGCGCACTTCGACATCCACGGCGGCGGCATGGACCTCGTGTTCCCCCACCACGAATGCGAGATAGCGCAGGCCGTGGCGGCGCAGGGCGAACCCATGGTGAAGTACTGGATGCACAATAACATGATTACCATCAACGGGCAGAAGATGGGCAAGAGCCTGGGCAACTTCATCACGCTCGACGAGTTCTTCACCGGCAGCCACCCGAAGCTGGAACAGGCCTACTCGCCCATGACCATCCGCTTCTTCATCCTCCAGGCCCACTACCGCTCGACGGTGGACTTCAGCAACGAGGCGCTCCAGGCTTCGCACAAAGGGCTGGAACGCCTCATGGAGGGCATGGCGCAGCTGGAACGCATCCAGCCGGAGGCAGGCGGCAAGACAGACCGCGCGATGGCCGACGAACTGGCCGCGAAGTGCTACGCCGCGCTCGACGACGACTTCAACTCGCCCATCGTCATCAGCCACCTCTTCGAAGCCTGCCGCGCAGTGAACCAGATGGCGGACCGCAAGCTCTCCATCACGCCCGAAGGACTCGAAGCCCTGCGCGGCGTGTTCCACACGTTCGTCCACGACATCCTGGGCCTGCAGCCCGAAGAGACCGGCAACGCCCAACGCGAAGAAGCCTTCGGCAAGGCCGTAGACCTGCTCCTCGCGCTGCGCGCCAAGGCCAAGGCACAAAAAGACTGGGCCACGAGCGACCAGATACGCGACGAGCTGGCGGCCCTCGGCTTCGAGGTAAAGGACACTAAGGAAGGGGCTACCTGGCGCCTGGACAAATGACAGAGGAAAAACGCGGACTGCCCGGCAGCACAGGCAGGGAGAAACGCCACTACACCGTAGTGGCCGCGGCCGTTGCCGGACCGGCAGGCATACTCTGCACGCGCCGCGGCCCGACGGCCTACGTCTACACCAGCCTGAAATACGAGTTCCCGGGCGGCAAGGTGGAGCCGGGAGAAACGCCGGAAGAGGCCCTGGCACGGGAACTGCGCGAAGAGCTTGACCTGGAAGCCGACGTGGGACCGCTGCTGGCCACCGTCGAACACGAGTATCCCGACTTCAGCATCACGCTGAGCGTCTACCGCTGCCGGGCGCGCTCAGCCCCATTGCTAAGGGAGCACGCGGACTACGTGTGGCAGCCGCCGGGCAAGCTGGCGGAACTGGACTGGGCCGCCGCCGACCGGAAAGCCATAGCAGCCATAAAGTTTTGTTAAAACCCTGACGGAATTTCGCCCGGGCGGGCAGTTCGTTGTATTTTTGTACGATTTTTCGCGACTTGCGCCTCGGCAGGGGCAAGCCGCGCAAACCATTTTCAGACTATGGGCAAAAAAAGAAAACGAAACGGGGGCGCTTTCAACACCATCACGTCCTGCATCAGCACGACGCTCGTCCTCATCCTGCTGGGCACAGTGGTGCTCTTCGTCACGATGGCGGGCAACTTCACCCGGGCCGTGCGCGAGAACTTTACGGTCGAGGTGCTGCTCGACGACAGCATCCCCGGAAAGGAACTGGACCTGCTGCGCAGCGAACTGCTGGCCAAACCGTATGCCAAGGAAGTAGGCTACATCTCCAAGGAAGAAGGGGCCAAGGAAATGATGGAAATGCTGGGCGACCGGCCGGAAGACTTCGCGGACGGCAACCCCATCCCCGCGGAATTTGAAGTGTACCTCCGCTCCGACTATGCCAACACAGACAGCCTCGACCGCTACATGCCCGCCCTGCAGGCCCGGCCCTACGTCAAGGAAGTGATCTACCCGATGGACTTGATGGACACCATGAACAGTACCATCCGCACCATCAGCCTTGTGCTGCTGGGCGTGGCCATACTGCTGGCATTCGTCTCGTTTTCCCTGATCAACAACACCGTACGCATGAGCATTTACGCCCGCCGCTTCACCATCCACACGATGAAGCTCGTAGGGGCGCGCTGGAGCTTCATCCGCCGGCCGTTCATGGCACGGGCCTTCTGGATAGGGTTCGTCGCCGCCGTCATAGCGGACGGCGTGCTGCTGGCCGGGATGACCTACCTGACCCGTATGAACACGAACAACGAGTTTGAGGTGGTCACGCCGCTGGTCATGGGAGCCACGCTGGGAAGCGTGTTCGCCTGCGGCCTGCTGCTGACGCTGCTCTGCACGTTCTTCTCCGTCAACCGCCACCTACGCATGACGACGGACCAGATATATATGAAATAAACCAAGGCCGGCCCGCCGCCGCATCCAACGGCAGGAGAGGCCGCCCCATTACCCGCAACCCCAACAACCCTTGATATGAGCAACAAAAAGAACTTCGCGTTTGACCGCGTCAACTTTGTCCTGCTGGCCATCGGTATGGCCGTCGTCATCATCGGCTTCATCCTGATGTCCGGCACCGGCTCGCAGGAACACACCTTTAATCCCGAGATTTTCGACGCACGGCGCATCAAAGTGGCCCCGGTAGTCTGCCTTTTCGGCTACCTTTTCATGATCTACGCCATTATCCGCAAGCCGCGCGACAAAAAAGGAGACAGGCACACGGACGTATCATCTGAAAACGCAGAGCAGGCATGACTTGGCTGGAAACCATCATCATCGCCGTGGTCGAGGGCCTGACGGAATTTCTCCCGGTATCCTCGACAGGGCACATGATCATCACGCAAAGCCTCCTGGGCGTCGAGAGCACGGCCTTTGTCAAGGCGTTCACCATCATCATCCAGTTCGGCGCCATCCTCTCGGTAGTCTGCCTCTACTGGCGCCGCTTCTTCTACCCCGAGACCATGAAGACGAAGGGCTACACGTGGTGGCAAGCCATCTGGCGTTTCTACCTGCGGCTCGTCGTCGGCGTCCTGCCCGCCGTAGTGCTGGGCCTGGCCCTGAACGATTTCATCGAATCGAACTTAGGCAACGTGACGCTGGTGGCAGTCATGCTCATCGTGGGCGGTATTTTCATGCTCTTCTGCGACCGCATCTTTAACAAGGGAAGCAAGGACACGCCCCTCACCCTGAAGCGCGCATTCATCATCGGCCTGGTCCAGTGCATCTCCATGATACCGGGCGTGTCCCGCTCGCTGGCCACCATCGCAGGCGGCATGGCCCAGAAGCTGACGCGACGGGCCGCGGCGGAATTCTCCTTCTTCCTGGCCGTCCCGACCATGCTCGGCGCCACATGCCTCGAAGGCTACAAGCTCATCAGCCACGGCGACGGCAACCTACTCCTCGAAGGCAACAATCTGGCCGTCCTGCTGCTGGGCTGCGCCGTAGCGTTCTTCGTCGCCATCCTGGCCATCAAGTTTTTCATCAACTTCGTCTCGAAATACGGCTTCCAGGCGTTCGGCTGGTACCGCATCATCGTCGGCCTGGTCATATTGGCATTAGGTTTCGCCGGCATCGAGCTGCAAATGGGCGAGGCATGAACTTTCTGGCAGGACAGACTCTCGCTTTCGACAAACCGCTGGGCATGACTTCGTTTGCCCTGGTCGGCAAAGTACGCTGGCTGCTGACGCGCCGCATGGACGGGAGAAAAATCAAGGTAGGCCATGCCGGCACGCTCGACCCGCTGGCCACCGGCGTCATGGTGCTCTGCACGGGCCGCGCTACCAAGCGCATCGCCCAGCTGCAGGAAGGCACCAAGGAATACGTAGCCACGTTGCGGCTGGGCGCCACGACGCCCAGCTTCGACCTGGAGCACCCCGTCGACGAAACCTATCCCACGGCCCACATCACGGAGGAGGCGGTGCGGCGCGTATTGCAGGGCTTCACGGGCGACATCATGCAAGTGCCGCCCAGCTTCTCGGCCTGCAAGGTCGCCGGAAAACGCGCCTACGACCTGGCCCGCAAAGGGCAGGACGTAGCCCTCGAAGCCAAACCCGTGCGCATCGACAGCATCGAACTGGCCGCCTACCTCCCCGAAAAGGACGAGATGACCCTCCGCGTCACCTGCTCCAAAGGCACCTACATCCGCGCCCTGGCCCGCGACATCGGCTACGCGCTCCAAAGCGGCGCCCACCTCACGGCCCTGCGCCGCACCCGCGTCGGCGATTTCCACGAGGCCGACTGCTTCACCCTCGAAAGTTTCGAGCAATGGCTCCGCGAAACCGACATAGAAACGGAACTGTCGCAGCCTTGATCACGCCCATTCTTACCGTTACCCTATAAACATGAAGCTCTCACAATTCAAGTTCAAACTCCCAGAAGAAAAAATCGCGAAATACCCGTCGCTACACCGCGACGAGTGCCGCATGATGGTACTCCACCGCAAGACAGGAGACATAGAGCACCGCATGTTCAAAGACATCCTGGACTTCTTCGAAGAGCACGACGTCTTCGTATTCAACGACACGAAAGTGATTCCCGCCCGCCTCTACGGCAACAAGGAGAAGACGGGAGCACGCATCAAGGTCTTCCTCCTGCGCGAACTGAACCAGGAGCTGCGCCTTTGGGACGTGCTGGTAGACCCCGCACGCAAAATCCGCATCGGCAACAAGCTCTACTTCGGCGAAGACGACTCCATCGTGGCCGAAGTCATCGACAACACGACCAGCCGGGGCCGCACGCTGCGCTTCCTCTACGACGGCGAGCACGACGAGTTCAAGCGCTCACTCTACGCCTTGGGCGAAGCACCCATCCCCTCCTTCCTGGGACGCGAGAGCGAGCCGGAGGACCTAGAACGCTTCCAGTGCATCTTCGCCCGCCACGAGGGCGCCGTCACCGCACCTACCACCGGCCTGCACTTCTCCCGCGAACTGATGAAGCGCATGGAGATCAAAGGCATCGAGTTCGCCTACGTCACGCTACACTGCGGGTTGGGCAACTACCGCACCACCGACGTGGAGGACCTCCAGAAGTACAAAGCCGACTCCGAACCGCTCATCGTCGGCTCGGCATGCTGCAACACCATCAACAAGGCCAAGGACGAAGGACACAAAATCATTGCCGTGGGCACCACCGTGCAGCGCGCACTCGAGACCTGCGTCGGCCCGAACTGCCGCATCAAGGAGTTTGAAGGCTGGACAAACAAATTCATCTACCCGCCCTACACCTTCGGCGTGGCCGACGCCATGCTCTCCAACTTCCAGCTGCCCTACTCCACCCTGCTCATGCTCACTTCCGCTTTCGGCGACTACGACTTCACTATGAAAGCTTACGAAGTGGCGCTCAAAGAGGACTACATGTTCGGCCCGTACGGCGACGTGATGCTCATCGTCGACTGACACCGCCATGAAACTTTACGTCGGACTTGGCGCCAACCTCGGCGACCGGCAGGGACAGCTGGAGAAAGCTATCCGCGCGCTCGAAAGCCGCATCGGCCCGTGCACGGCCCGCTCGCCGTTTCACGAGACGAAGCCGGTCGGCTTCGCCTCCCCGCATCTGTTCCTCAACGCCGTAGCCGTCTACGAGACCGGCCTGCCGCCCGCCAGGCTGCTGGCCGAGACACAGGCCGTGGAGCGGGAACTGGGCCGCACGGAAAAGAGCCGCGACGGCGTCTACCAGGACCGCACCGTAGACATCGACCTGCTCCTGCTCGGCGACACCGTGGTCCGCGAGGAAGGCCTCACGCTGCCCCACCCGGAAATGGAACGCCGCCGCTTCGTCCTCGAACCGCTCTGCGAGGTGGAGCCCGACGTGCGCCACCCGCTGAACGGGCTGACAGCAAGCCAGATGCTGGAGCGCCTCAACCAGGCCGGCATACGCCGCGTAGAAAGCGTCAGCCCCGAAACGCTCGAGGCGCTCAACCGCCTGCTGCCGCAGCTTTCAAGCCATGCGGCTCCGCTCACGGCCGAAGACCTGTCCGGCATTCTGGCCTGCGAGGCCACCCGCCTCTTCACCGCTACGGACGAGGAAGGCCGCATCCAAGGCACGGCCACGCTTTGCCTCTACCGCCAACTGACTGGCCCGAAAGCCTGGATAGAGGATGTGGTCGTAGACCGCTCCTGCCGCGGCCGCGGCTATGGCAGACAGCTCGTCCGCCACCTCACGGCCGAAGCGGAACGGCTCGGCGCATGCAGTGTCAACCTGACGTCGCAGCCGTCGCGCGTGGCGGCCAACGCGCTCTACGCCGCATGCGGCTTCGCACGCCGCCACACGAACGTGTACCGCTTTGATTTACCGGACGGCACACCCGGCGAGGACAAACCATAAGTACGGAGCGCGGCCAGCCCGCACTCTGCAAAGGAACGGGGCTAAGCCTGCGGCGCACGCGGCTTAGCCCCGTTTTTACGTCCCTAAGCCCCGTAGGCCGGCCCATACGCCGCCGCGCCGCACGCCCGGGCGCACGCCGCCGGGACAGGCACAAGCAAGGGATTCCGCCCGGAGCGGCGGCACCGGGCAGCAGGGACATGAGGGACAACGGTAAAGGAAAACTGCGCGCAAGGCGGCGCAGGAAGAAAAACGCGGGGCGGAAAGGAAAAGAATGAAGAAAGCCTTGCGACGGAAACGGAGCGGCCGGAAGGAAGAAAGGGAAGGGGAAGCGTCAGGACTGCGGCGCGTCGCCGACAGGCGGACGGTGCTTCCAGCGCCGGTGGCTCCAGAGCCACAAATGGGGCTGGCGGCGGATGATTTGCTCCAGTTCCTCCATGTAGATCTCCGTGATGCGGTAGTCCTCATAGGCGCGCACGTCCTCCGTGACAAGGCGCAGGTGCAGATGATAGTAACCGCGCTTCACGCGGCGGACGTCGGCAAAGTAGACGGCGGCGTTCACTTTTTTGGCAATGCGCTCCGTGCCGGTGAATACGGGCGTGTCCTGATGGAGGAAGCTCACCCAGTCGTGGATGCTGTTCGGCTTGGGCGACTGGTCCGAGATGAAGCCGATAATCGTACGCTCGCCGCGGCGCTTCATCTCGAGAATCTGACGGAAAGCATCATACTTGGAAATATTGACCGAGTGGAAGCGCGTGCGTATCTGGTTGAAAAGCCCGTCGAACGGCTGGCTTTTCAACGGCCGGTAAAGCTGTCCGCAATGCGTGTCGGGGCGGCTCGTCCAAAGGGGGATGGACGAAATCCACTCCCAGTTGCAGTAATGGCCCAGATAGATGAAGACAAAGGGGCAACGCTCCAGCGAGCGCTCCATATCGTCCACTCCCTCGATGACCATGCGGCGCTTCATCTCCGCCTCCGACATGGTGAGCAGTTTCAAGGTCTCAACGCCGTAATCGCAGAGAAACCGGTAGAATCTGCGCTCCACGCGGCGGCGTTCGCAAGCGGCCATCTCGGGAAAGGAGCGCGCGATGTTCTGGCGCACGACCTTCCGGCGATAGCGCACCACGTAGTAGAGCACGGGGTAGCAAACGTCGGAAATCAAGTAGAGCACAGGCAGGGGCAGCCACGAAAGCAAGCGGAGAAAGCCTATGAGGATTTTCATAGTTGCAAAGGTATGAAAAAAATTTCTATTGCCTTGCAAGCATTCCTATTTTGTAGATCACGGTCCGACGGACAGGCGGAATGCCCGGCGGGGTGCGCTCAGTGTTCCTGCACGAAGCCGGCGATGGCGCGTACGGCCTCTTCGCTCATGGGCAGGGCACGCATGTAGTCCGCCGGGACGGCCATGGCGGGCAAGGCACGCATGAGGTGGTCGCACTCGGGAAGCCACACGAACTCCACGTCGTCGCGCCCGGCGAGGGCTTCCTGCCACAGGTCGAAGTCGCGCCGCGTCACCTGGTAGTCGTGCCCGCCCTGGAGGATGAGCATCGGCGAGCGTGCGGCCTGCGCCTCGGCAGTGGCCACGTATTTCCTTACGGACTGGAGGTAGCTCGCGGGCATGGCGGCCAGCATTTCCTCGTACGTGGTCTTGACGGAGTCCTTCGGCAGGCCGGCCACGCTGTGCATCACGTAAAGGAGCTGGTCGTACAGCATCTCGTCAAACGGGCGGGCCGCACCGGCCATCAGCACCGCGCCGGCCACGCGCAACGGGCTGCGCCGGACAATGCGCGGCGCCAGGCTTCCGCCCAGCGAATGGCCGAGGACGAAGACGCGGGCCGAGTCCACGCCCTCCTGCTCCGCCGCGGTGCGTATGGCGGCACAGGCGTCTTCGACGACTTCCGTATCATAGTTCAGCACGGGAAATACGCTGCTCAGCCGGGAGGAGTAGACGCGCGTCCGCTTCTCGTAGCGCAGCGTGGCGATGCCGCAGGCGGCCAGGCGGTGGGCCAGTTCGCGGAAAGGCTTGTTCGGTCCCAGCGTTTCGTCGCGGTCGTTGGGTCCGCTGCCATGTACGAGGACGATGACGGGCACCGGGCCGCCGGAGACGGAGGCGGGCAGACAAAGCGTGGCGGGCAGGCTGATGTTGGCGTGCTCCACGGCCAGCTCGCGCTCCACGAAGCTGTCTGTGGCGGTCTGCGTTTCCGGTTCGGCCGGAGCCGGGGTGAACGTGAGCGCCATGATGTGGCGGGTGCTGTCCGATACCAGTGTGAAGAGCAGCGGCGTTTCCCCGAACGTCATGCGGCGGCTGTCTTTCCGGTATCCCTGAATGTTCCCGGCGCTCCACTCTCCTTCTCGGGCGAGCGGCCCGAGCTGGGCCTCGAGCTGGGCAAACACGGCCGAAAATGCTTCCGGACCGACCTTCCCGGCCAACGACGGGTGAAGCCTCGCGCAGATGCTGTCGCCCTGCCCCGCCTTTACGAACTCCAGCACGCGGGACGCGAAGGAGAAATCGTCTGCCAGGACCGGCAGGCAAAGTGCCGCAAGCCACAGTCCTAAAATCCATGCCTTTTTCATCTGTATATCTGTTTAGGAAGTTATGTTCAGGATTTTCCGCAGCCGGCCAGCTTCTCGGCCAGATAGCGCGACGTGTAACCGAGCCCGGAGGCGGCTACCTCTTCAGGCGTACCGGCCACGACGAGCGTACCGCCCCGGCGGCCGCCCTCCGGCCCCAGGTCGATGACATGGTCTGCACATTTCGCCACATCCATGTTGTGTTCTATGACGACTACGGTATGCCCGCGGCCGATAAGGGCGTCGAAGCTCTCCATGAGTTTGCGTATATCGTGGAAATGAAGTCCGGTGGTCGGCTCGTCGAATATGAAGATGGTGGGCGTAACGCTCTCCTGCGCCAGATAGTAGGCCAGCTTCACGCGCTGGCTTTCGCCGCCCGAAAGCGTGGCGCTCGACTGCCCGAGCTTGATGTAGCCCAGCCCGACGTCGCTCAGCGGACGCAGACGGCGTGCGATTTTTTCCTTGCCGTGCCGGGCAAAGAACTCCATCGCCTGGTCCACCGTCAGCTCCAGTATATCGTAGATGTTCAGCCCCTCGAAGCGCACTTCGAGTACCTCTTTCTTGAAGCGTTTCCCGCCGCAGGCCTCGCACTCCAGTACCAGGTCGGCCATGAACTGCATGGGCACTTTCACGGTCCCCTCGCCCTTGCACTCGTCGCAGCGTCCGCCGTCGGCGTTGAAGCTGAAGTAGGCCGGCGTGAAGTCCATCTGTTTCGCCAGCGGCTGTTCGGCCATCAGCTTGCGTATTTCGTCGTAGGCTTTCACGTAGGTCACGGGATTGGAGCGCGAGGATTTCCCGATGGGATTCTGGTCGACGAACTCCACCGCCTTGACGCAGTCCAAATCGCCCGCCAGGCTGATGAACTCGCCGGGACGCTCGCACGCTTCGTCAAGGTGGCGCTTCAGCGCGCGGTAGAAGATGTCGCGCACCAGGGTGCTTTTGCCCGAGCCGCTCACTCCGGTCACGACGGTCAGCACGTTCAGGGGGAAGCGCACGTCAATGCCTTTCAAGTTGTTCGCACGCGCTCCCTTCACCTCTACGTAGCGGTTCCACGCCCGCCGGGCGGCGGGCAAGGGGATAAAGTCCTGCCCCGTGAGGTAAGCAATGGTATGGCTCCGGGCATTGGCGCCGGGCTTCACGGCATCGGCATAACTGCCCGCCCAGACTACTTCGCCGCCCAGCCGGCCTGCCCCGGGACCGATATCTATAATATAATCGGCCGCGCGGATAATCTCTTCGTCGTGCTCCACTACGAGCACGGTGTTGCCCAAGTCGCGCAGTCGCTTCAGGACGCTGATGAGACGCTCCGTGTCGCGGGAGTGGAGGCCGATGCTCGGTTCGTCGAGGATATAAAGCGAGCCCACGAGCGACGAACCCAGCGACGTGGCCAGGTTGATGCGTTGGCTCTCGCCGCCCGAAAGCGAATTTGACAAGCGGTCAAGGGTCAGGTAGCCCAGCCCGACGTCGACGAGGAAGCGCAAGCGGTTGCGTATCTCGGTCAACAGGCGCTCGGCCACCTGCGCGTCGTGGGGCGTAAGCTCCAGCGTTTCAAAAAAATGCTGCAACTCCGCCACGGGCATCGTCACCAGTTCCGTAATGCTGCGCCCGCCCACTTTCACGTAGGCAGCGTCGGGCCGCAGACGCGAACCGTGGCAGACGGGACACACCGTCTTGCCCCGATAGCGCGCCAGCATAACGCGGTACTGAATCTTATACTGATTGGCCTCCAGCATCTTAAAGAAAGCATCGATGGAGACCTGTTCCTGTGGCGGCAGGGCCTGTTCCTCGGCCGACCCGTGCCATAGGATGTCCTTCTGCGCCTGGGTCAGGTTGAAGTATGGCTCAAAGACAGGGAAGCCGCTCTTAGCCGCCCTGCGGCAAAACTCTTCGCGCCAGATGCCCATTTTTTCCCCGCGCCAGCAGACCACGGCGCCGTCGTACACGCTCAGAGCGCTGTTGGGCACCACGAGCGACTCGTCGATGCCGACCACGCGTCCGAAACCTTCGCAGCGGGGACAGGCGCCCAAGGGCGAGTTGAAGGAAAACATATTGTCGTCCGGCTCGCGGAAAGTCAGGCCGTCGGCCTCGAAGCGCGTGGAAAAACGGTGGACCATCCGGGCCGGGTAGAAGCGCAGCATACACTCGCCGTCGCCCTCGTAGAAGGCCGTCTCCACCGAGTCGGTCAGGCGCGCCACGCCGTCTTTCGAGCCATCCACCGCCATGCGGTCGATGAGCAGGGCCGCGCCCTCCAGTCCGTCCGCCCGGTCCAGGCAATCCTCGATGCGCACCATCTCGCCGTCCACGTCAAGCCGCGAAAGGCCTTGCTGCAGGTTTATCTCCAGCTGCTCTCGCAGCGTCCGTCCTTCCCGTACCCGCAAGGGGGCCAGCACCGTAAAGCGCGTACCGGGCGAATAGGACAGGGCGCACGCCACAACGTCGTCCGGCGTGTGGCGCTTCACCTCCTGTCCGCTCACCGGCGAGTACGTGTGCCCCACCCGGGCGTAGAGCAGGCGGAGATAGTCGTAAACCTCCGTAGAAGTGCCCACCGTCGAGCGCGGATTGCGGCTCGCCACCTTCTGTTCGATGGCGATGGCCGGGGGCAAGCCCTTGATATAGTCGCACTCGGGTTTGTGCATGCGGCCCAGGAACTGGCGCGCATAGGCCGAGAGGCTCTCCACGTAGCGCCGTTGCCCTTCGGCATAAAGCGTGTCGAAAGCCAATGACGACTTGCCCGAGCCCGAAAGCCCCGTCACCACGACAAAGCGCCCCCTCGGGATGTCCACGTCGATGTTCTTCAGATTATTGACGCGCGCACCTTTCACGCGGATAAATTCATCCATAATTTTTAATAGCGTTATTCCAGACCTTGCAGCCGGCAACGGCACGCCGCTCTCGCCGCCGATGCCATTCCTTCGTACAAAAGTAATAAAAATAGGGCAAAGACCGATGTTTGCGCGGCGGCGGTTGCGCGCCCGCGTAACATTTCTATTGCCTTCTTCCCCGTTTTTTTTGTTTTTTTATCCCTCGGCGCGTGCGGACCGGCAGTGGTCTCGCCGCCGGTTTCCAGCCCGCCCTGTGAACCGTGACTGCCCGACGCGCTACGGCCGGAAGCCGGCACAACGGCGGCAAGGCGGCCTGCCTGCCGGCCGCCGGGGAAAACGGCGTTGCGCGGCAACACTGCAACGAAGCGGCAAGGAAGCGGAGCCGGCACGCCCGTAACCGCCGCCCCGCTGCCCTATGGGCAGACCGCGGCGCACGGACGCACAAAATTAAGCATAAATCCCCGGGAAAACAACTATTGTGCCCCTTGCCCAAGTCATTACGGCACGCAGATTTGCCTAATTGCTTACTATTACGTATTTTTGCCACAAAATAACGCAGACTGCTTTCATATGAAAAAAACCTTTGCCTCCCTGCTGCTCCTGCTCTTTGCCGTGACAGCAACCCTGCATGCGCAGGTCAGCTTCGACGTGGCCTACAAGCGCGTCAGCCCCACGGAAATCGACATCGTATTTTCCGGCACCATCGACCCGGGCTGGCACGTCTACTCCACCGATGTGGAAGACGGCGGCCCGACCAAAGCCACATTCAACATAGATGCCGCCAAAGGCGTGAAACTCAAAGGAGGGCTGCAGCCCGGCCCCGGGGTGAAGAGCAAGATGGACCCTGTCTTCCAGATGCAGGTGAGCTACTTCGAGGGCAGCTGCACTTTCACGCAGCGCGTGGAGCTGACCGAGAAGGACTACAGCCTGGAAGGCTACCTCCAATACGGCGCGTGCGATGACCGCAACTGCCTGCCGCCCACCAACGTGGAATGCACCGTGCAAGGCAGCGACGGCCCCGCGGCCGCAACTGCCGGCCCGCAGGGCCAGCAACCCGCCGCCGAAGTTCAGGCCGCCGCCGAAGCCGGAACGGCAGTCGCCGGAGCGCAGGCCGACACAGCCGCCGCACCCGTGGCCGCCGCCGAAGCCGACACGCTGGCCGCCGCCGGCAACGTTTCCGGCGCATCCGCCGGCCAGGACGGATGGTGGGCACCCGTCACCGACGAACTGGCCGCACTGGGCGGCAGCGGCGCCGACGTGGCCACGCGCGCCTGGTGGTACATCTTCTTCATGGGCTTCATCGGCGGACTCGTAGCCCTGTGTACGCCCTGCGTCTGGCCCATTATCCCAATGACCGTCAGCTTCTTCCTCAAGCGCTCCGGCAACCGGCGCAAGGGCATCCGCGACGCCGTGCTCTACGGCTGCTCCATAGTGGTCATCTACGTAGCCCTGGGCCTCATCATCACGACCATATTCGGCGCCAACGCGCTCAATGACCTCTCGACCAACGCCATATTCAACATCCTTTTCTTCCTCATGCTGCTGGTCTTCGCCGCCAGCTTCTTCGGCGGTTTCGAGATTACGCTGCCCTCGTCCTGGGGCGCGGCGGTGGACAGCAAGGCCGAAAAGACGACAGGCCTGCTGAGCATCTTCCTCATGGCCTTCACGCTCTCGCTCGTCTCGTTCTCGTGCACAGGCCCCATCATCGGCTTCCTGCTGGTCGAAGTCTCCACGAGCGGCGGCTCGGCCCTGGCGCCCACCATCGGGATGCTGGGCTTCGCCCTTGCCCTGGCCTTGCCCTTC
This sequence comes from uncultured Prevotella sp., assembly GCA_902464615.1. Classification (GTDB taxonomy): domain Bacteria; phylum Bacteroidota; class Bacteroidia; order Bacteroidales; family Bacteroidaceae; genus Alloprevotella. Next base: position 60,138 of record CABQKA010000010.1, read on the forward strand.
ACCCTTTTCGCCCTCTTCCCCACATGGCTCAAGAGCGCGCCGAAAAGCGGCGGCTGGCTCAACACCGTGAAGGTGACGCTCGGCTTCCTCGAACTGGCCTTCGCCCTGAAGTTCCTCTCCGTGGCCGACCTGGCCTACGGCTGGCACCTGCTTGACCGCGAGACGTTCCTCGCCCTCTGGATAGTCATCTTTGCCTTGCTGGGCTTCTACCTGCTGGGCAAAATCCGCTTCCCGCACGACGACGAGCAGCACCACACGGGCGTAACGCGCTTCTTCCTGGCCCTCTGCTCGCTGGCCTTCGCCGTCTACATGGTGCCCGGCCTCTGGGGTGCGCCGCTCAAGGCCGTCAGCGCCTTTGCCCCACCCATGTCCACACAGGACTTCAACCTGGACGAGGTGAAAGTGGAAGCACAGTTCCGCGACTACGACGCCGGCATGGCCTACGCCCGCCAGACGGGCAAGCCCGTCATCGTCGACTTCACGGGCCACGGCTGCGTGAACTGCCGCAAGATGGAAATGGCCGTATGGCACGACGCCAAGGTGCGCGACCTGCTCACGAAGGACTACGTCCTCATCTCGCTCTACGTGGACGAGAAAACGCGCCTGCCGGAAACCGTCACGGTGGAAGAAAACGGCAAAAAGACGAAGCTCCGCACCGTGGGCGACCGCTGGAGCTACCTGCAACGGTCCAAGTTCGGCGCCAACGCGCAACCGTTCTACGTCCTGCTGGACAACGAAGGCAAACCGCTCAACCACGCCTACACGTTCGACGAAAGCGTGGAGCACTTCGTCGAGTTCCTCCAGGAGGGGCTCAAAGCCTACCGCTCGCGCTGAGCCTCTCCGCCCTGCCCGGCGGCAGGGCGGCAGACGCGCCGCCAACTCGCCCTATTCCCGTCGCGACGGGAATAGGGCGAGTCTTTTCTGGCCTTAGCCCCGTAGCAGCCGCCCCGGCTGCTGCGGGCAGAGACGCAGGCCGCAAGGGGCGGCGACGGCGGCGGCGCGGCCCGCCGGAAAGCGGCGGGGACGGACGTTTTCGGCAATGGGCGCGATGCTCTGACAAAATAAAATAGTATCTTTGCAACGTGGCGCATCCGCCGCGCCCTATTTCTCGTATCCTTATGTTCAAGAACTTTCCCCCAGTAACCAAGAACCTGCTGATTATCAACTGCATCGTCTTCCTGGCGCAACTTGTCTTCGAGCAACGGGGCACGGACCTGGCCGACCTTTTCGGCCTCCACTTCGTCCTGGCCGAGGACTTCCGCGTGTACCAGCTTGTGACGTACATGTTTCTCCACGGCAGCTTCACCCACCTCTTTTTCAACATGTTCACGCTCTGGATGTTCAGCCGTATCATCGAGAACGTGATGGGACAGAAGCGTTTCCTGCTCTACTACTTCGTGTGCGGCGTGGGCGCAGGCCTGTGCCAGGAACTCTGGCAGACGGGCGAATACTTCCTGACCGGCATGAGCCAGTACCAGTACGTCACGGGCGAATACGGCATGCTGCCCATGAGCGAATACCTGAACTTCTGGACGACCATCGGGGCAAGCGGCGCCTGCTACGGCGTATTGCTGGCCTTCGGCATGAAGTTCCCCAACGAACGCATCATCCTGCTCATCCCCCCCATCCCTATCAAGGCGAAATATTTCGTAGCGGGCTACGCCGTCATCGAACTGCTGTCGGCCTTCATGTCGAACGGCAACATCGCGCACTTTGCCCACCTTGGCGGCATGCTCTTCGGCCTGTTGCTCCTGCTCTACTGGCGCCGGCACGACAAGGGAGGCCGCCGTCAGTTCGGCGGGTGGGAAGAATGGCAGCCCCGCCACGAATCGCGCTGGGAGCGGACACGGGGCCGCTGGCGCGACTGGTTCAGCCGCCGGCCGAAGATGAAAGTCCGCAAGGACGGCAAACACTTCAAAGACCGCGACGCAGACTATGACTACAACCTGCGCCAGCACCAACGGCAGGAACAGGTGGACCGGATACTGGATAAAATCAAACGCTCGGGCTACGCCAGCCTGACGGAGGAAGAGAAACGCATCCTCTTCGACAACAGCAGCAAATAAAAAGTAAAAAAGCGCCAGTCCACCTCCATGAAACAGCCATTCTACAAACGCCTGGTGGCCGGGGCCGCGGTTTTTGCCACACTGGCCTTGTGGGCCTGCGTGCTGAGCACGCTCGTCAGCCCCTCCTACTGCCGCTTCCTCGGCGTTGTGGGCCTGGCCTTCCCTTTCTTCCTCGCCGGCGAGCTGCTCATGCTGGCGCTCACATTGCTCCTTTCGCAGCGGCACGCATGGATTCCGCTCGTTGGGCTCGTAGCCTGCATCACCTCCATCCGGACCTACTGCCCCGTCAATTTCTCCATCAAGCCGCCGGAAGGAAGTCTTAAAGTTCTGACCTACAACACGGAGAACTTCGGCAGCGCACAACGCGACGCCGAAGGGCGCAACCGCGTCGCGGCCTACATGGCGGAAAGCGGGGCGGACATCGTCTGCTTCCAGGAAGGCTCCACCACGCCCCCGTCCGTATTCAGCAACGAAGTGCTCCCCACCGTGCGCGAGCACCTTCCCTACTTCGACACCGTAAACATAAGCAACAACATTCTGGGCTGCTTCTCGCGCTTCCCCATCGTAGGCAAGCAGCTCCTGTGCCACCACCTGACGAACGGCGCAGCGGTCTTCCTGCTCCAGTTGGCGCCGGGCGACACACTGCGCGTGGTCAACTGCCACCTGGAATCCATGCACCTGACCCCGGACGACAGGAAAAAGTATCACCGCATGGTGCGCGCCCCCGAGGAGAGCGACGTGGACGGCAGTTCGCGCCTGCTCGTCTCCAAGATATCTACGGCCGCCGTGGAAAGGTCAAGGCAAGCCGACCTCGTGGCAGAATACGTGGAAAGCCAGGAAGGGAAAAGCCTTCTGCTCTGCGGCGACTTCAACGACTCGCCCATCTCTTACACCCGCCGGCGTATAGCCCGCAATCTGACCGACGCTTACAAGGCCACCGGCTGCGGTGTGGGCCGCTCGTTCAACCGTGATGCCATCTACGTCCGCATTGACTACCTCATGTGCAGCAGGGACTGGAAGCCCTACGCCTGCCGCGTGGACCGCACGGCCAAGGCTTCGGACCACTATCCCGTCTACGCTTACTTCAAGCGCCGCTGACCCGCGCCGCCGCCCAGGCCGCCGTTTCCGCCCCACACCACCTGCAAAGGCACAGACTACACAAAAAGGAAGACGCCCGCCCACACCTTCCGCAACGATACTGACTACATGAGCAAGATTACCTTCATCCCCGTCGGGGGACTGGCCAACCGCATGAGGGCCATGGCTTCGGCCGTGACCCTGGCGCAGGCTTCCGGCAGCACTATTGAGTTCGTCTGGTTCCAGGACTGGGCGTTGCACGCGCCCTTCTCCTCCATTTTCGAGAGACCGGAAGGGCTTTTCCTGCGCGAGGCAGGATGGCGTGACAGCCTGACGCTGGACCGCCCGCGCCGCCGCAACTTCGGCCTGCCCCGGCTGTGGCAGCGCTGGCACTTCGATGCCTGCCTTTACGAACAGGCCGTCACGCCGCTCCAGGAGTCGGGCTTCAGTTTCCGCCAGTGGGCCGAGGGCGCAGGCCGCCGCTACATGGCCTCCTACTCGGCCTTCTATCCCTACGAGGAAGCGCTCGTCGGCCGGCTCTTTGTCCCCGTGCCCGAAGTGAGGAGCGAGGTGGAACGCCGCCTGGAGCGCTTCGCCCCGGAAACGGTGGGCGTACACATCCGGCGCACGGACCACGCCGCGGCAATAGCCAAAAGTCCCACCGCCCTGTTCTTCGAGCAACTGGACCGGGACGTAGAGCGCAACCCTGACCTGGGGATTTTCCTGGCCACGGACTCCGACGCGGTGAAGCGGGAGATGGGCGAACGCTACGGCACGCGCGTCCTCACGGCGCAGGCCACGGCAGACCGCAGCTCGGTGAGCGGCATCCGCGACGGCGTGGCCGACATGTTCACCCTGGCCCGCACGCGGCGCATCTACGGCTCGTTCCAAAGCACCTTCTCCGAACTGGCAAGCCAACTGGGCGGCGTGCCGCTCCACGTACTGGCCCGCGGTTGAGGGACAAGGCACGGCGAGGGCCGGCGGGACAATGCGTCCGCCGGCCC
>CABQKA010000011.1 GCA_902464615.1 uncultured Prevotella sp.
AGTACTAACTTCCATACACACAAACCAAACTTTTAAACAACTTTTTTTGAAAAAAATATCGGGAGAAAATCACGAAATAAGTTGAACAGACTGAAAAACAATCGGATACTTCTGCATTCCGCAGGACGAAAAAAATGGCGATGGGCTGCGGGACTTCGCGCCAAATGGAGATGTTTCGGAAAAGCAAAGCACAATTTTATATAAGTCCCATAAAGAAAATGGGGAGAAAGCAAGCCGCAAATCGCCACTTATCCGTACCTTTACCCTCATAAACCTGCGGACGCCACTTTACTCTTCTTCCCACAAGCGGAAAGAGAAGGGCCGATCTGATAAACAGTTCCGGGACAGGCTTCCATGCCGGAATGACAAGCCTTAGCCCAGAAAATACGGGCCTTAGCCCAGGAATGACGGGCCTTAGCCCCGGAGGCGGGAAGAGCAAGCTACGGTGTCGGCGACCGGCCGAATTGCTCCGATTATTACTGAAAATCCATCTTTACATTCTCCTATGAAGAAAACGGCATTATTAACAGGACTACTCCTACTGGCCAGCCCGGCGCTGCAAGCAGACGATGCTCTGGAAAAAGGGCTGGCCTCCATCAACCGCGCCACAGCCGAGGCCCACATCGGCTTTTTGGCCAGCGACGAACTGAAAGGGCGCGAAGCGGGCTGGCCCGGGGGCCGCATCGCCGGGAATTACATCGTGGCCACGCTCCAATCGTTGGGCATACGTCCGTTCCTTGCCACATACATCCAGCCATTCGACGCCGTGCATGCCGAAAGGCAAATGCGCGGCAAACGCTGGGAGGTACACCCGGACTCCATTGCCCGCCTGCAAAACGCGGTCCACGAACGGCTGCACTTGCGCAACATCCTGGGCATGATACCCGGAAAGCGGGGCGACGAGGCGGTCATCGTCGGCGCACACTACGATCACATCGGTTACGACCCGATGCTGGAAGGCGACGCCATATATAACGGTGCCGACGACAACGCGTCGGGCGTATCGGCCGTGCTGCAAATAGCACGGGCCTTCGCGGCGAGCGGCAAACAGCCGGAGCGCACCGTGGTATTCGCCTTTTGGGACGGAGAAGAAAAAGGCCTGCTCGGCTCGCGGGCCTTCGCCCAAACATACCCGCACATGGAGCAGATAAAAGCATACTTGAACTTCGACATGATAGGGCGCAACCACGACGAAACGCAGCCCCAGCACGTTGTCTACTTCTACACCGCCGCACACCCGGTCTTCGAGCAATGGCTACGCGACGCCATCGACACATACGGCCTGGGACTGCAACCGGACTACCGGGCCTGGGACAACCCGGTGGGCGGCAGCGACAACGGGACCTTCGCCCAACTGGGCATCCCCATCATCTGGTACCATACGGACGGGCACCCGGACTACCACATGCCGGGCGACCACGCCGAACGCATCAACTGGGAGAAAGTGACCGACATCACAAAAGCCGCCTTTCTCAACGTATGGAACCTGGCCAACGAAAAAGATTTCTGACCCGGCCATTGCCTCAAACAAAATCTTCCGGAACGGGACAAATCATAGGCCCAAGAAAAGAAGGTCTCCTTAATTATATAGGATAAACACGGGAAAGGTCCGTGCTCCTACAGCCGCCCTGCCCCCTCCGCGCAGACGGCAGGCCATGCCTACGGCCGCCCACCGGCAACAGAGGGGATGTAAGAAAAACGTCCCAAAATTTGGCGCGTTGAAGAAAACGGGCTAATTTTGCAGGACGTTCGGGCCTGACTGGATTTGACTGCAGGCCAAAGTGGTACGTAAGCATGCAGTGCGGACGGAAGCGGGCACTCAAAACTCGGCTTTCAAAAATTTAATTGGCGAAAATAATTACGCTCTCGCTGCCTGATTGAAGCATAGTAGGTCAGCTTAATTCCGGCTAAAGGTTGCTGGAACGAGACATCGCCCAAGAGCAGTTTTTCCGAAGCGTCTTGATACGGCGGTGCAGTCAACTCGGAAATAGCCGCAGGCGGCCTCGCGTCGACGGTGAAGTTTTTCAGAGGCTAAGGTGCCGGCCGGTAGTTTGGGTCTTGCCGGCGCTCGAAAATCCAAGCCAAAATAAGCATGTAGAAAGCGTAGTGCTTTCCTGTTAGGACGAGGGTTCAATCCCCTCCAGGTCCACTTTTCGCGGCCCCGTGCGGGCAGCGGCAGTCATAATCGCCGTGCAATCAGCTCATTAAGCATTGCACGGCGATTATTATTAACCGTCCAAGGCCTTATTGCCCCGCAGCCAATCACTAACATTACCGCATAATTCATCACGACGCCGGTCCGCCAGCAATGCCCCGGCGCGGAAGCGACATACAGGCAGACACTCCGAAAACAGCCCCTTCCGGCGCAACCGTACTAAAAAGGCAGGCTTCAAGCCGCACGTTTGCCATAATTTTTTACTAACTTTGCATTATGGATGCTCCAAAACCTCCCATACTTATCATTTATACGGGCGGCACCATCGGAATGATAGAAAATCCTGAGACCGGTGCGCTCGAGAACTTTGACTTTGAACATTTCCGCCATCTTGTCCCGGAGCTCAAACGGTTTGCCTTCCATATCGACGCCATTACGTTCTGCCCTCCTATTGACTCGAGCGACATGGAACCGAAATATTGGATAAAGATAGCGGAAATCATCCGGGACAATTACGAGAAATACGGAGGCTTCGTCGTCCTGCACGGAACAGATACCATGGCCTACACCGCATCTGCCCTGAGTTTCATGCTGGAAAACTTGGGCAAACCGGTCATCATTACCGGCTCGCAGCTCCCGATAGGCCAGTTGCGCACAGACGGCAAGGAGAACCTGCTGACCAGTATCGAGATAGCCGCGGACCGGGACCCGCAAGGCCGCCCCATGGTCCCGGAAGTCTGCATATTCTTTGAGAACCGTCTCATGCGCGGCAACCGTACGACCAAAATAAATTCAGAGGGCTTCAACGCATTCCGTTCGTTCAACCTCCCGCCGTTAGCCAGCGCTGGAATACACATCAAGTATGCAACCCACCTGATTCGTTACCCGGAGCCGGCCAAACCGTTTCACACCCACTTTCTGCTCGACACGAGCGTCATTATCCTCACTCTATTTCCTGGCATCAGACGAGAATTCGTAGAGACCATTCTCCATATCAACGGGCTGAAAGCCGTTATCCTGAAAACTTACGGCTCGGGCAATGCGCCGCAGAAACCGTGGCTCATAGAGAAACTTCGGGAGCTGGACCGCCGGGGCATTATCCTCGTAAACATTACGCAGTGCTCCGAAGGAACGGTAGAGATGCACCGTTACGGCACAGGGCTGCAATTGCTTCAGGCCGGCGTAATCAACGGCTACGACGGTACGATGGAAAGCGTCGTGACCAAACTTATGTTTCTGCTCGGGCACGATTACTCCAAATCCCGCATCATAGAACTGATGAACACCAGCATAGCGGGCGAGATTACTGTGACCCCATGAAAAGCGCCCACGTCCCCTATAAGACATCCTACGGCATGCTGCATGCTTGCATGCTGCTCCTTTGCTCCTTGGCTTTGACTGCTTGCCGCCCGGATTCCCCTACTGCGGCTGCAAATGAAGACAGGGCGGCGCTTTTACGCATTGAGGAGCGGGACAGCTTCATTCGCGTAGAAGTGCTTGACGCCTGGCACACGGGGCAGACACTCAGGACCTATCTGCTTGTCCCGCGGGAGAAGGCGTTGCCCAGCCGCTTGCCTGCCGGCCAAATCGTACGCACGCCCTTGCAGCGTGCCGTCTGCTTTTCGTCTGTCCACGCCGCGCTGCTTTATGAATTAGGCTGTCCGTCGCAAATCGCAGGACTGGCCGACGTGCCTTACGTCCAGCAACAGGAGATACGGCGCGACATCGCCGAAGGAAAGTTGTCAGACGTAGGCTCCTCCATCCGGCCGGAAACGGAACGGATAGCCGGCCTCCACCCGGACGCCCTGCTCGTATCTTCCATAGAAAACGACGGTCACGGCCAGTTGCAGCAGTTGGGCATACCCGTCATAGAGTGCGCCGACTACATGGAGCACTCCGCCTTAGGCCGCGCCGAATGGATGCGCTTCTTCGGCTTGCTTTTCGGCCGCGGTGAGCAAGCTGACTCCCTGTTCCGCGCCGTTTCCTCGCGCTACGACAGCCTACGTTCCTTACCCCTAAACACGGCAAACCGCCCCACCTTGCTCTGCGACGTGAAGCAAGGCGGCACGTGGTATGTCCCGGGCGGGAAAAGCTACCTCGGCCGCATATACGCTGACGCCGGGGCAAACTATCTCTTTGCCGACCAGGAAGTAAGCGGTTCGGCTGCACTCTCGCCCGAAGCGGTGTTCGCCCGAGGCCGCCAGGCCGACGTCTGGCTCGTGAAATACGGGGCGGCGCAAGACCTGACCTACGAGCAAATGGCTGCCGACGACCCCATTTACCGACAGTTCGACGCATGGCGTCAAAGACACATCTACGGCTGCAACACCTATAAGTCCGCTTTCTATGAAGAAGTGCCCTTCCACCCGGACCTGCTGTTGCGCGACCTCATCCACATTTTCCACCCCGAATTATTACCCGGCTACCGTCCCCGCTACTTCACCCCGCTTCACTCCCGGCCGGCAGTACGGCCGGCCGCTCCAAAACCTGTCTTATGAAAGGTGCGTCTGCCATTAGCCTGCTGATTCTGCTGCTGCTGTGCGCCGCCTCTCTGCTTTGGGGCAGCGTCCGTATTCCTTTGACCGACATCTGGGAAGTGCTCGCGGGAGGCACTCCGCCCGACGACACAGCCGCATACATTGTCCTTCAGGTGCGCCTGCCGCAAGCGCTGACCGCACTGCTTTCCGGAGCGGCGCTTGCGGCAGGCGGCCTGGCCATGCAGACGCTTTTCTCCAATCCGCTGGCCGACCCTTCGCTGCTCGGCATCAACTCCGGCGCCAGTCTTGGGGCGGCCACGGCCATGCTTGCCTGGGGCGGTTCGCTCACTGTCACGGGACTGAGCATGACCGGCCATTTGCTCACCGTCACGGCGGCTTTTCTCGGGGCCGCGGGGGTTATCCTGCTGCTCATGTTCTGCTCCGCCACGCTCCGGGGCAACTTACACCTGCTCGTTGCCGGTGTAATGATCAGCTTTGCCATTTCCTCCGTCGTTTCCATTCTTTATTACTTCGCCACGGCCCAAGGCGTGCAGCACTACGTCGTCTGGGGGTTGGGCGACTTCTCCGGCATCCCTCTCCGCTCGCTGCCGGCCTACGCCTTATTGCTGTCGGCCGGCCTGCTGCCTGTCGCGTTGCTGACGAAATCGCTCAACGCATTGTTATTAGGCGAAGAATACGCCCGCAACCTCGGCATCCGCGTCCGAGCCACGCGCAACGTGCTCCTCCTGGCCACCGGCTTGCTTTCCGCGGCCGTCACAGCCACATGCGGGCCCATTGCCTTCATCGGGCTGGCTGCCCCCCATGCTGCCAGACTGGCCACACGCTCGGCCGACCACCGCCGGCTGTTACCGGCCAGCCTGCTTTGGGGCGCGAACCTGGCCCTGCTGGCCCTCTTGGCCTCGCGCCTGCCGGACGGCGGGCTTCTGCCGCTCAACGCCGTCACTCCGCTCTTCGGCGTGCCCCTTATGTTCTACCTCCTCTTCCGGCGGCGGCGCGCCTGAGCCCGGTGCGCCTTCCCGGCCTTTCGCTGCCGGCGCGCACGGAACGAAAGGACGTACCGGCGAAAATAAGCACAGCCCATCCGCTACCGTTTCTTTTTTTTCTATAAATTTGCCGCTGTACACGGAGACAGGCCCTCCCCGCCCGGGGCTACTTCCCGTAAAGACGCGCCTTAGCCCCGTAGGAGCGGGCCTTAGCCTTGTCAAAACGGGGCTACTCCCCATATTTCATTCCATTAACCGTTTCTGTATCATGAAAAAACTTCTGCTTTCGCTACTGCTGCCCGCCGCCATCGGCTGCGGTCCGGCGGCCACAGTGTCCGCCCAGCCGGCCTTCAACGACGGGAAAACGCCGGCGCTCAACCAGGCCCGACTGCCCCGTCCCTATACGACGGAAGAAAAACTCTACGCCCTTTCCAAGTTCTGGATGGAAGCGCGGCGCAACTTCGTTTACATGGACCAGTTCGGCACGGCCCGCTGGGACTCGCTCTACCGCTCCCTTCTCCAGCCTGCGCTGCAAACCCGCACGGACAATGAGTTCCTGCACCTGATGAGCCGCTTTTGCGCCGCACTGAAGGACGGACACACGTATCTCAACATACAGAGCTACCGCTACGAACCCTTCTCCACGAACACCTATTTCAGTGGCGGATGGGGCGTGGAGACGTTCTGCGTAGGCCGCCATGTCTACGTCACCGGCATTGCCCGCGCGAAGCGCGACACCGTCCCCCTCGCCTCCGAAATCATAGCCATCGACGGGAAGGACATCCAGGAATGTATTGCCGAAGAGATGGCCGAAACGTTTGCCTCGACCGACGAGGTGCGCTATGCCTCCGCGGCCGAAAGCCTGCTCTGCCACGAGCGTTATGCCAGCCACGTGGTCCGTTTCCGCCGGCCGGACGGCTCCACGGTCGACGTCACGCTGCGCAACGAATATCTCAGCGAGTACAAGGACATGCAGTGGGACCGCCTGCCCGGCGTGCCCTGCAACTGGGAGCATTCGCGCTTCGCCCTGGAATGGCTGCGGGGCGACGTCGCTTACCTGAAAGTGGGCTCGTTCATGGGCAACGACCTGCTGGACCTGCTCGAAGCCGAAATGCCGGAACTGCAGCAGCGCGCCAAGGGCGTCATCATTGACCTGCGCAATAACGGCGGAGGCAACAGCGGCATTTCCTCCCGTTTCATCAGCCACTTCCTGCCCGGCGACACACTTTGCGACCAGGAGTGGAGTACGCGCACCTACAACGCGGCCTATGCCGCATGGGGCGCCCAGCTTCAGCCGTCCGACACCGTGGGCAACCCGACATACCGCAAGTATTACCAGAACTTCCTCAACCAGGCGATGAGCGAGCCCAAGACATTCTGGAAGATATTCCCGGCAGACCGCACACGCGTGGTCGTGCCCACCGTCATCCTCTTCAACCGCTTCACGGCCTCGGCCTGCGAGAACCTCCTCGTCATGGCCGACGACCAGCCCAACATTACGTTCATCGGCCAGCCTACCAACGGCAGCACGGGCCAGCCCTACATAGTGCAGCTCCTGCCCGACCTTCAGTGTGCCATCTGTACGAAGAAGGACACGTATCCCGGCGGCCGCACGTTCGTGGGCAAAGGCATCCAGCCGGACATCTACGTCCCGCTCGAGTTGAAAGACCTGACGGAGAAGGAAGACCGCGTGCTCCAGACCGCCGTCCGCTTCCTCAAAAAACAGCGATAAGGCGCGCTCCCCCTTTCGCCGGTCCCCGCGCATGGTCCGCCGGGAACTATGCCGCCGGACCTCCTGACCGATGGAGCCGGCAATCGGGCAGGAACGCAGCCTCCGCATCCGCAGCGTGGCCGGCACCTCCCGGCGCCGGCCACGCTGATTACCGTAAAGTGTCTGCCAGACTTGGCAGACACCCCATATCATCTCAGTAGCGCATCTCCGCTTTAACAGTCCGCCCCTGCCGGTCAGCCGGCCGGGGTGGATTTTTCATCGCCATGCGTTTCCTTTCGTTCGGCGCGCTTCACGACGAATATGCCCGCCTCATAGAGCAGCCACATGGGCAGCGACACGAGCAGCAGTGTGAAGATGTCGCTTGTCGGCGTGATGATGGCTCCCACGACAAGCACGGCTACGAACGCGTGCCGCCGCGTGCGGCGCATCACGTCCGCCTTCAGTACCCCCAAACGCGCCAACATCCAGCAGACCACGGGGATTTCAAACACCAGGCCCAGCATGAAGCTCAGCGTCAGCAGGGTGTTCATGTACGAATCGAGCGATACCATGTTCACGACATCGGCGCTTACCTGATACGTCCCCAAAAAGCGGAACGTCAAAGGAAATACGAGGAAATAGCTCAGCAATACTCCGAGAAGGAAGAGCACATAGCCCCATCCCGTACAACGCAAGGCGTAACGCCGCTCGGTGTCGTAGAGTGCCGGCTGCACAAAGCGGAACAGTTGCACCACGGCATACGGCGAAGCCACAAGCAGGCCGGCCCCGATGGCCGCCTTGGTATGGACGACAAACTGCTGGGCCAGCTGCGTATTGATCAGTTCCACATGGAAATGCACCGGTTCGCTGTCCGGCAGGATGCGCTGCTGCACCATGTCCAACACCCGGTAAAGGACGAAATCGTCGCGGCTGGGCGCCAGCACGACGGAAAAGAGCAGATCCTTGCAGCAGAAAGCCACGACGGCTATGCCCACCACGGCCACGGCCACCCGCAGCAGCACGCCGCGTAAGGCCTCCAGGTGATCCCAAAAGCTCATTGTGGCTTCCGCCTCCGGATTTGCCCCCCGGTCCGGCGCGGCGGGGTCATTCCTGCGTTGGGACATTTTCCTTCTTGCTCTCCTCTTTAGCCGAAGTGGCGTCTTTCTTCGTGTCGTCGGCAATGCCGTTCATCCCGTCACGGAAGCTGCGCACACCGCGCCCCAGACCCTTCATCAGTTCCGGTATCTTGCGACCGCCGAAAAAGAGGAGCACAATCAATACGATAAAAATAATCTCGGGAGTTCCTATTCCGAACATAAGCTGTTATCTGTTTAAAAAGAATGGTAATAGCTTCCTTATGCCGCCGCCACGGCAGACCTGCCGTTTCCACAGGCTGCAGGGGCGGCGACGCTCTCTCATTTGCGAATCACGTAACGGATCAAAGCATAGCCACCCAGCACCTGTACAGCCAGACCGGGGTAGCCGATACGAAGATCTTGCCAAGCCGCAGCCCAACTGGCGGTAATGGCCCATTCACCCACCGAACCCAACAGCTGGTAAGCGGCCACAACAGCCAGAAGAGCCGGCAGCGACACCCGCCGGGTGCGGCGTGCCACGAAGCCTGCGCACGCTGCCAAAAGGACGGACTTCATCAAAATGACAGGCAATACCGCCACTGCCGGCATACCGAACAGTGCCGAATTGGCCAGCGGCGAAAGCACGGCCGTCAGCATGCCCACTTTCCAGCCGTATTTATAAGCTGCTATCAGCGTAAAGAAATAGATGGGCAGCCACGTCACGCCGCCCTGCGGAACGAGGTGGCACAGTTGGGGCAAGAGGATGTTGCCGGCTACAAAAAGGACTGCTGCCAGATAAGTTTTCGCGTCGCGATATGCCAACGCATACAATTTTACAGATGCTTCCATAAACGAACTTTTATTATTCCGGTTTTCTTGATTTATTTGTCATGCTGGGCGGTCGTACCGGCAGGCGCGCCGCCTTCGCGCAAACTGGCCACAAATGCTTGGATGGCGGGCCACATCGCTTCCGCTCCGGCCAGTCCTTCCGTCGCCGTTTCCAGTGGGCAACGCCCCGTGCCGGCCCGGTTAATGATGTATGGCACTTCCTGCTCGCAGGCTACCTCCACACCGGCGTCGCGCAACAGCGCCAAGGCTGGAGAGCTGACGACTCCGGCATGCAGCGAACGCACGCCGCCCAATGCCATCAGCGCGGCAGCGCCCCGTCCCACCACCTTATCCGCCACGTCGGCGCCGCGCAGAATTTCCGGACGGCAGGTGTACAAATCATACAAATCCGCCACTCCGCGCTGCGAAAACGTATAGACGTGGCCCTTATTCCGTATAACGCAGGAAAAACCGCCGGCACGCAATTGCTCCAGAAGGTCTACACTCATAACGTCCCTTGCTTGAGCCGTTCCACGTAAGCGTCTATCCGGTGCAGCTCCTTCGGAATGTCAATGCGCTGCGGGCAATGCGGTGAACACTGGTTGCAGCCGATGCAATGGCTGGCCTGGCGCAATTTGGGCACGCTGCGGTCGTACCCCACGAGGAAGGCGCGCCGGGCTTCCCGATAGTTCGGGTCTTGCGAGCTGGCCGGGATACGGCTTTCGTTCAGACACTTATTATAATGCAGCAGATTTGCCGGGATATCAATGCCATAGGGACACGGCATGCAATATTTGCAGTCGTTGCAAGGAATCGTATCGAACTGCATCATCATCGTAGCCGTGTCGAGCAAGAAGCGGAACTCTTCCTGCGTCAGCGGCTTCAGCGGCGAATATGTACGCAGGTTGTCCTGCAAGTGCTCCATGCGCGTCATGCCGCTCAATACGGTCAGCACGCGGGGAAACGAGCCTGCGAAGCGGAAAGCCCACGAAGCGACGCTCTGTTCCGGTTCGCGCTGCTTGAGGCGAGCCATCACGTTGTCCGGCACGTTCGACAAACGGCCGCCGAGCAAAGGCTCCATGATGACCACCGGTATTTTCCGTTTGTCAAGCTCGCTGTAAAGATATTCGGCGTCTGTGTTGTTGGGGTTGATTTCCTTGGCGTGTTCCCAGTCCAGGTAGTTCAGCTGTATCTGCACGAAGTCCCACTGGTACTCGTCGTGGCGCGAAAGAAGGTAGTCGAACACCTTGACGTCGCCGTGGTAAGAAAAGCCCAGGTTGCGCACGCGGCCGGCCTTCCGCTCTTCGAGCAGGAAATCGAGCACGCCGTTTTTCATGTAGCGGGCCTCAAACTCTTCCATGCCGCTGCCCATGCCGATACCGTGGAGCAGGAGGTAGTCGATGTAGTCCACCTGCAGGTCCTTCAAGGAGTTATGATACATGGCGATAGAAGCCTCGCGCGTCCACGTCGCCGGGGCGAAGTTGGACAGTTTCGTGGCTACGAAATACTTGTTGCGGGGATGGCGGTGCAGGGCTATGCCTGTGGCCCGCTCGGAGCCGCCGCGGCAATAGGCGGGCGACGTGTCGAAATAGTTCACGCCGTGGGCCAGGGCGTAGTCCACCAGGCGGTTCACCATCTCCTGGTCTATTTCCTCGTTGCCCTCACGGGCGCTGCGGCCGCCTGTTGAAGGGAGGCGCATCATGCCGAAGCCCAGGAGCGACACCTTGTCTTTGGTCTTCGGGTTTTCGCGAAGGGTCATTTTCCCTGCGGGCATCCCGCTATCCGCCTGGCCGTCCTTGTCCTCGCGGCCGGAACATGCGGCCAGACCGGCGGTGGCCAGCCCTGCCGCACCGGCCACCTTGAAGAAGTCGCGGCGCGACAGGCCGTTGTCTTTATGCTGTTTGTCTTCCATTTCGGTGATTGTTTGTCTGAAAGGTAATAGCTTGCATCATATCTCACGGTGTACCTCGTGTCCCACTACGCGAATGGCGCTGAAAGGCCGCGAGGGACACAGGTTCTCGCACGCACCGCAGCCGATGCAACGCTCCACGTTGACGGCCGGGATCTTGCGCGAGGAAGGGTCGCCCGCCACCGAGGGCACCATGACGATGGCTCCCGTCGGGCAGTGGCGCGCACAGTTGCCGCACTCCACGCCGTCCGTCAGCACGACGCAGTTCGTGCGGTCCCATTCCGCGTGCCCCATCTGTATGGCCGACTTCTCGGCCACCGTGAAGGGACGGATGGCGCCTGCGGGGCAAACGTCGCCGCACTTCGTGCATTCCGGGCGGCAATAACCCCGCTCGTAGCTCATCTCGGGCTGCATGAGCCGGGACAGGTCCGTCGAAGGCCGGAGCACGTCGTTCGGGCAGACCGACACGCAGAGCTGGCAGGCCGTGCAGTGTTGCGAAAAGTGGCGCAGGCTCACGGCTCCCGGCGGCACGATGGGCGTCGCGCGGACGGGCACTTTTTTGTCCTCGATGACGGCCAGCCCGCCGTCCACTTTTTTCTGCTGCGCGTGGAGCAGGGTGCCGCCGGCCAGTGTGCCGGCCACGGTCAGGAAGCTCCTGCGGCCCACACCGGCCTTTGCCGACGGTTGCTCCCCGCCCTGTGCCTTTTTCCCGTGACGGGCGGGATGCACGTAGCGGATGGCGCCCTCGCGGCAGTTGTCCAGGCAGTCCATGCAGGCCACGCAGCGGCTGTAATCTATGCGGTGCTGCTTCACGTCGATGCACGACGCCTTGCAGTTGCGCGCGCAACGCTTGCAGTTCACGCACTTATCCACGTCGATGACCGGTTTGAACCAGGAGAATCGGGCCAGGAATCCCAGCACCGTGCCTACGGGGCAGATCGTATTGCAATACGTGCGCCCGCCGCGCCAGGCCAGAATCACCAGGACGACAAACGTCACGGCGGCGATGAGGAACGTGGGAAGGCTCTTCAGCCATACGTCCGTCGAATAAAAGGCATAACTGTCCACGCGCTCCGCGAAGTAAGCCAGCAAATTGTTGCCCCAGCGGTAAATCGGCGCAAAGAGGTTGGACGCGATGCGGCCGTAGCTGCTGTACGGCGCCAGCAGGGCGAAGAACGAACCGATGCCGGCCACGAGCGACACGACAAAAAGCGCCAGCACGCCGTAGCGCAGCCAGGAAAGCGCCGGCGAGTAGCTGTAACGGTTGCGCTTGCGGCGCCGCGCGAAATAGGCCACAATATCCTGGAACACACCCAACGGACAAATGACCGAGCAGTAAACGCGGCCGAAGACCAGCGTCAGGACCACAAGCGCTACCACCACACCCACATTGAGCGCCAACAGGGCCGGCAGAAACTGAATCTTGGCCATCCAGCCCAGCCACGCATGCACCGTCCCCGTGAAGTCGAGGAAGAGCAACGTGATGAGGGCAAAGAAAAGGACGGCCAGCGTGAGTCTTACTTTTCTGAGCATAATTTTCCGAACATATAATTAGAAATAGAAGTGATTTTGTCACACATGGACTCCTGCTGCCGCAGGCTGGTTGTCACGATGCAAAAATACGGAATCCGCAAATAACATCCTGCATACAGATTACTGATTTCGTTACCTATTTTACGGTTTGCCGCCACTGCCGCGCGTGCCACGGGCCTTAGCCCCGTGGCGACAAGCCTTAGCCCTGTGGCGTCTTCCCTTAGTCCCGTCACCGGGAAAACTATGTCCGGAAGCGCCAGGACTTCCCCAGGCAAATTTAGCAAAAAAACCGGAAGAGGCCTGCCACAGGCGGCAAATCCGCCAAGCGGAAGCCCGAAGGCATCTCCTTGCCCGCGCCGCGCAAAAAGTTTGGAAGCCGGAAACGGCCCAATCGGGAAACTTTACTTAAATTTGCTGCTCGTAAACAACTTACCCATACATCATCCGCTATGAGCCTCAGTAAATTTGAAAGCGAGATAAAACATCTGCAGCAACCGGCCGAGACGGCCTATGCCCGCCTGTCGGACCTGCGCCACCTCGACGCGCTGAAAAAGAACCTGAACGACCCGGCCGTGGCCGCCAAGATGGCGGAACGCGTCCCGGCGGAAAAGATAGAGGAAACGCGCCACTACCTGGAGGGGCTTTCCTTCGACCAGGACAGCCTGTCGCTGCGCACGCCCATGGGCCCGCTGACGCTGCGCGTCGTAGAGCGCGAGGCGCCGAAACTTGTCAAACTGGCCAGCGAGGGGGCGCCCATCCAACTTTTCGTATGGATCCAGCTCCTGCCCGAAGGCGAGGCCGCCTCGAAAATGAAGGTCACCGTCGGAGCCGAACTGAACATGTTCATGAAGAGCATGGCCAAAGGCCCGCTCCAGCAGGCCGCCGACGGACTGGCCGACATCCTGGCCCACCTGCCTGCCGGAACGCCAGGCGGACAAGCGGAATGAGACGGCTGGACACGCCGCGGCGCGACGCACCGCCGGGCCGCACCTTTTTCGATTATCATACCTTCACAAGCGTGACACTATGAAACTTTGGGAAAAATCCGTCGACGCGACGGAAGAAATAGACCGCTTCACCGTAGGACGGGACAGGGAGCTGGACCTGTACCTGGCCAAATACGACGTACTGGGCTCGATGGCCCACATCACAATGCTCCGCGAAATCGGCCTGCTGCGGCCGGAAGAACTGGACGCGCTCCTGCGTGAACTGCGGGACATCTACGCCAGCTGCGAGCGGGGCGAGTTCGTCATAGAAGACGACGTGGAAGACGTGCACTCGCAGGTTGAGCTGCTCCTGACGCGCCGCCTGGGCGACATGGGGAAGAAAATCCACAGCGGCCGCTCGCGCAACGACCAGGTGCTGGTGGACCTGAAACTCTTCACGCGCGACCGCCTGCACGCCGTGGCGCTCGCCGTCCGCGAGCTGTTCCGCACCCTGCAGACGCAAAGCGAACGCTACGCCGCCGTGCTCATGCCGGGCTACACCCACCTGCAGGTGGCCATGCCCTCGAGCTTCGGCCTCTGGTTCGGCGCCTACGCGGAAAGCCTGGCGGACGACCTGCTCCTCCTGGAGGCCGCCTACCGCATGACAAACCGCAACCCGTTAGGCTCGGCGGCAGGCTACGGCTCGTCCTTCCCCCTGGACCGCGAGCTGACGACGCGCCTGCTGGGCTTCGACTCGATGGACTACAACGTGGTCTACGCACAGATGGGCCGCGGGAAGAACGAACGCAACGTGGCCTTCGCCCTGGCGGGCATCGCGGGCACGGTCTCCAAGATGGCCTTCGACGCCTGCCTGTTCAACTCGCAAAACTTCGGCTTCGTGCGCCTGCCCGCAGAGTGCACGACGGGGTCCAGCATCATGCCGCACAAGAAAAACCCGGACGTGTTCGAGCTGATCCGCGCCCGCTGCAACAAGCTGCAGGCCCTGCCCGGACAAATCGTACTCATCATGAACAACCTGCCGAGCGGCTATTTCCGCGACCTGCAGGAAATCAAGGAAACATTTCTCCCCGCGTTCGACCAGTTGCTGGAGTGCCTCGAAATGGCGCGCTACATCGTGGAGCGCATGGAGGTGAACGAACATATCCTGGACGACCCGCGCTACGACCTGATGTTCTCCGTGGAAGAAGTGAACCGCCTCGCGGCGGAAGGCATGCCTTTCCGCGACGCATACCGCAAGGTGGGGCTGGACATAGAGTCGGGCCGCTTCCGCCCGGTCAAGGAGGTGCACCACACCCACGCGGGAAGCCTGGGCAACCTGTGCAACGACCGGATAGCCGCCCTGATGGACGCGACCTGGGAACGGTTCGGCTTCGACCGCGTGGCCGAGGCTGAACGCAAACTGCTCGAACCATGAGACGCCGCATACTCTTCACCGGACTGCTCACCCTGCTGCTCTGCGCCTGCGCCGACGAGGCGGAGAGCTACTATGCCAATGTGCGCGCCTTCTTCCGCTTCGGCAACGTCATCACCACGCCGCAACTGCTCACGGCCGTGAGCAACCCGGGACAGTTCTGCACCATCACGTTCGCGGGCGGCTACTACCACTTCACAGGCCCCGACGGGAGCAGCACACCCTATGCAGCGACGGCCGTAGACAACTATGGCCGTCCGGAATACATCAGCGGCTTCATCGTCGGCACGCCGGCCGTGCCGGACCTGTCGGGCAACTTCACGCTTTCGGCCTTCGACCTCGTCTGCCCCAACTGCTACACGGAGAACGCCTTGCAGCGCGCACTGAGTTTCAGCGGGACGACGGCCATGTACTGCAACCGCTGCAGGCGCACTTACGACCTGAACAACGGCGGCATCGTGTCCGGCGGAGATGGCGGGCGCGCACTCTTCCGCTACCGCGTGAGCTACGCCTCCGGGCAGGGAATGCTCCTCATCCAGAACTGAACGCCGGGGCGCGTAGCCAGACCTGCCGGAAAACAGGCGGCAACCGCCGGACAAAAACCGGAATGGCGGAGGAACTATTCCATATTTTCGCTAACTTTGCCTCAACCTATAAAAGAACAGACATAACAACCAAAAACATGGCACAAGCACCAGATTTCAAGTACGCACCGATGTTCCAAGTCGGCAAGGACGACACGGAATACTACCTGCTGACCAAAGACTACGTATCCGTCAGCGAGTTTGAAGGGCATCCCGTCCTCAAGGTTGAAGCCGAAGGCCTCACCCGCATGATTAACCAGGCTTTCCGCGACGTCTCTTTCCTGCTGCGCCGCTCCCACAACGAACAAGTGGCCAAAATCCTGCACGACCCGGAAGCCTCGGACAATGACAAATACGTGGCGCTGACCTTCCTGCGCAACGCCGAAGTCGCCGCCAAGGGGCAGCTTCCCCTCTGCCAGGATACCGGCACCGCCATCGTCCACGGCGAGAAAGGGCAACAGGTATGGACCGGCTACTGCGACGAAGAGGCCATCTCCAAAGGCGTCTACAAGACATACACCGAAGAGAACCTCCGCTACTCGCAGAACGCCCCGCTCAGCATGTACGAGGAAGTGAACACGCGCTGCAACCTTCCCGCACAGATCGACATCGAGGCAACAGAAGGCATGGAATACCGTTTCCTTTGCGTCACGAAAGGCGGAGGCTCGGCCAACAAGACCTACCTGTACCAGGAGACCAAAGCCATCCTCAACCCGCAGACGCTCGTGCCCTTCCTCGTGAGCAAAATGAAAACGCTCGGGACGGCCGCCTGCCCGCCCTACCACATCGCATTCGTCATCGGCGGCACCTCTGCCGAAAAGAACCTGCTCACGGTGAAGCTCGCCTCCACCCACTACTACGACAACCTGCCCACCACAGGCGACGAGACAGGCCGCGCCTTCCGCGACGTGGAACTCGAAAAGCAACTGCTTGAAGAATCCCACCGCATCGGCCTGGGCGCACAGTTCGGCGGCAAATACTTTGCCCACGACGTGCGCGTCATCCGCCTGCCCCGCCACGGAGCCAGTTGCCCCGTGGGCCTCGGCGTCAGCTGCTCGGCCGACCGCAATATCAAATGTAAAATCAACAAAGACGGCATCTGGATAGAAAAAATGGACGATAACCCCGGCGCCCTGATTCCCGAAGAATTGCGCGAGGCCGGTGAAGGCGGAGCCGTGCGCATCGACCTCGACCAACCCATGAGCGAGGTGTGCAAGACGCTGAGCCAGTATCCAGTGGCTACCCGCGTCAGCCTTAACGGCACCATCATCGTGGCCCGCGACATCGCACACGCCCGCATCAAAGAGCGCCTGGACCGCGGCGAAGGCCTGCCACAATACATGAAAGACCATCCCGTGCTCTATGCCGGTCCGGCCAAGACTCCGCAAGGCATGCCCTGCGGCTCCATGGGCCCCACAACGGCCAACCGCATGGACCCCTACGTAGACCTGTTCCAAAGCCAGGGCGGCTCGCTCGTCATGATCGCCAAAGGCAACCGCACACAGGCCGTCACCGATGCCTGCAAGAAACACGGCGGTTTCTACCTCGGCTCCATCGGAGGTCCTGCGGCCATACTCTCGCAACAGAGCATCAAACATATCGAGTGCGTGGAATATCCCGAACTCGGCATGGAAGCCGTGTGGAAAATCGAAGTCACGGATTTCCCCGCATTTATCCTCGTAGACGACAAGGGCAACGACTTCTTCCAGCAAATCAAGCCCCGCTGTCCGGGCCAGTGCTAACTGGTGCCGCATACCCGGATATACTATCCTCATGGTGGCCGCCTAAAAAAAGCGGCCGCCATTTTTTTGCCAAATTCTGTCCAAAACAGGAGATAAAAATATTTCGTATTAAAAATAGGAAAAAGTATTCTGTCGTATCCGAATTATCACTATATTTGTCGGTGCAAGATACTTTTTTGCAAGTCACAATAAGGATTATTCCGTTGTGAATTAAGGCTCTGGCCCATCGTCCTTTATCGGTGGGCTTTTCTTTTTTCATTGTTAAGAAGGAAACGACAGGTTCGTTCTCCTGGCCATGCCTTCACATAACCTAATATTTACGCTTATGAAAAATATTTTAGGCCTGGACTTAGGCCCCAACAGCATCGGTTGGGCCGTGGTTCGCACAGAACAATCTTCGCAAGGCGAAGAAGCCCCCCGCGCGATCATCGCATCGGGAGTCCGCATCATCCCCATGGACGAAGGTGCAATGGATGCCTTCAACAAAGGGAACAGCCAGTCGCAAACTAAAGAAAGAACAGCCAAACGCAGCGCGCGCCGGCTTTACGAACGTGCCAAGCTCCGCCGCGCCAGATTGCACCGCATCCTCGCGCTACTTCATTTCCTGCCGCCCCACTACGCAGAGGCGCTCGACCGCTACGGGAACTTTACCCAAGGGAATGAAGAAAAATTGGCCTGGGTGCGCGACGGCAGAGCACAATACCACTTCCTCTTTGAAGATGCCTTCCAGGAAATGCTGGCCGAATTCCACGAATCAGGCTCTTTGCCGCCAGACTCACCGATAAAAGTGCCGCACGACTGGACGCTCTACTACCTCCGCCACAAAGCCCTTACCCGGCCCGTCAGCCGCGAAGAGTTGGCGTGGATACTGCTCAGCTTCAATCAAAAGCGCGGCTACTTCCAACTCCGGGAAGAAGCTGCGGAAAAGACAGACAAGCCCAAGCTGACCCGAGAGGAGTTTACCGAGCAGACCGTAACAGATATCCTCGATACAGGAGAAACGTATAAAGGACAGAAAATACTTATCGTCACCCTTGAAGACGGCAGGAAAGGGAAAATATTCAAGCGCGAAATGCCCAACTGGACAGGGCAACGCAAAAGCATCATCATCACAGAATATCTGGACAAAGAGGGTAACCCGAAAAGGGATGAAGCCCTCGACGGTCCGAACCGACGATTCCGCATACCCACAGACGAAGAATGGGATTCGGAATGGGAACTCGTAAAAAAGAAAACAGAACAGGACATCAACGAGTCGGGCCTCACAGTGGGCGAATACATATACCGGTGCTTGAAAGCTGACCCGGCACGCAAAGTGCGCGGGCAATTGGTACGCACCATCGAACGCTCCCTATATAAAAAGGAGATGCGCCTCATTCTGGAAAGGCAGACGGCCTTCCACCCCGAACTGCGCGACCCGGCCCTGTACCAAGCCTGTGTGGAAGAGCTATATCCCCTGAACGAAGCGCACCGCAGCCAACTGCTGCACCGCAACTTTGTCCACCTGCTGACAGAGGACATTCTTTTTTACCAACGCCCGCTCAAAAGCAAGAAATCGCTCATCAACGACTGCCCGTACGAAAGCCACGCCTACTACGACAGCACGGGCGAGAAACGTTGCGCCCCGATAAAGTGTATCGCCAAATCGCATCCTCTGTTCCAAGAGTTCCGCCTATGGCAATTCGTCTCCAACCTGCGCCTCTACCGCCGCGACCGCCACGACACGGAAGTCACCGCCGAATGCCTGCCCGACGGCGAGTCCCGGGCCGAGCTGGTCGGCTGGCTTTTAGCACAAAAAAGCATCAAGCAGGATGCGCTGCTGAAACATTTCCATCTGAAAGCCGACGAATTCCGCTGGAACTACATGGATGATAAAGACAAAGCCTACCCGGCAGGAGAAACGCGGGCCTTGCTCCTGGCCGGACTGAAACGTGCCGGCATCGCTCCGGATTTCCTGACCGCCGAACGGGAGTCCGCCCTTTGGCACATTCTGTATTCCATCTCCAGCTACGAAGAAATACGGAAAGCCTTAAAGAAATTCGCCGTGAAAAACGGCGCAGACCCCGACACGTTCTGCGCCGCATTCGAGCGGACGCCGCCTTTCCGGAAAGAATATGGAAGTTATTCTTCCAAAGCCATCCGTAAACTGCTCGCCCTCATGCGGACAGGTACGCAGTGGAACGCGGCAGAGATAGACGACGCCACCAGGCAGCGTATAGACCACATACTCACAGGCGAAGCAGACGATACCATCCCGGTACGGGTACGCGAGAAAGCCGCCGGACTTCACCGCCTGGAGGATTTCCAAGGCCTTCCGTTATGGTTAGCCTGCTATGTGGTTTACGGACGCCACTCCGAAAGCGGGGAAGCCGAACGCTGGACCTCGCCGGACAACATTGACGCATACCTTGCCCACTTCAAGCAACACAGCCTGCGCAACCCCATCGTAGAAAGCGTCGTACTGGAAACCTTGCGCGTCGTACGCGACATCTGGCGACAAGTAGGACACATCGACGAGGTACATGTGGAAATGGCCCGCGAAATGAAACTGCCGGCTCCGGAACGTGCCAAGCGCACCCAGCACATTTTGGACAACGAGCGCACGAAACTCCGCATCAAAGCCCTGCTGGCCGAACTGGCGCAGCCGGACATGAAAATCAACGGCGATAACGTGGAGGGCGTACGCCCTTACTCGCCCTATCAACAGGCCCTATTGCAGATTTACGAGGAAGTAGCCCTGAATCAGGCGGCGGAATCGGAAGAGGATAAGGAAATTGAGTCCATCCTCAAAAAATTCAACGAAACAGACCAGCAAAAAAGGCCCACGCCCAAGGAAGTGCAGCGCTATTGCCTATGGCTCGAACAGAAGTACCAGTCGCCCTACACCGGCGAAACCATCCCGCTGAGCAAACTGTTTACCCCGGCCTACGAAATAGAGCACATCATACCCCGCGCCCGTTACTTCGACGACTCCATGAGCAACAAGGTCATTTGCGAATCAGAAGTAAACAAGCTGAAGGACCGTCAGCTCGGATACGAATTCATCCAAAGTAAACAAGGAGAGGAAGTTGTCCTCGCCAATGGCAGGAAAGTAAGAATCCGGTCCGTCGAAGCCTACGAAGAGTTTGTCCAAGAGCACTACGCCACACCCGCCTTGAAGCAAAAGCGCCGCAAACTGCTCATGGACGACATCCCCGAAGATTTCATCCAGCGGCAATTGAACGACACCCGATACATCACGCGGCTCGTCAATGCCCTGCTCTCCAACATCGTACGCGAGAAAGGAGAAGCAGAAGCCACCTCGAAACACGTGGTCCCATGCACAGGAAGCGTCACCGACCGGCTGAAAAAGGACTGGGGCATCAACGATGTGTGGAACAGGATTATCCTGCCCCGCTTCAAACGGCTCAACGACATGGAAGGCACACGGCTCTACACCACGACCAATACCAGCGGACATGAAATCCCCAGCCTGCCGCTCGACAAGCAGAAAGGCTTTAACCGGAAACGCATAGACCACCGCCACCATGCCATGGATGCCATTGTGATTGCCTGCACTTCGCGCAACATGGTAAACTTCCTCAACAACGCCTCCGCGCACCCGGGAGCCGAAATGAGCCGGACGGACCTTCAGTACCTGCTCTGCGAAAAAGTACGGGACAAGGACGGGAACAAGGCCTGGGCTGTCCGCAAGCCGTGGCCCACCTTCACGCAGGACGTCTATGCCGCACTTTCCGGCATCGTCCCCAGTTTCAAGCAAAACCTGCGTGTACTCACCCACGCCCGCAACAGCTACCAGCACTACAACGAAAAAGGGAAAAAAGAGCTGCGCCGGCAAAAGGACGAGAAAAACCAGCATTGGGCCATCCGCAAGTCCCTTCATAAAGAGACTTACTTCGGGATGGTCAACTTGCGCCGGACGAAACAGGTCAGTCTGAAAGAAGCGTTGAAAAAGCCGGAACGCGTCATCGACCGCGACCTCAGACGCAAATTACAGGAACTGAAACGCCGAGACTTCACGCCCAAAGCGATAACGGACTACTTTGCCTTTCACAAAGACACCTGGCAGGACATCGACTTGAAGAAAATCGGCGTGTACTATTTCACCGAGGAAACAAGCGACCACTACTTCGCGACAAGGAAAGCGCTTAGTCCGGAGCTCAATGGCAAGAAAATAAAAGAAAACGTCACGGATACCGGCATCCAGAAGATTTTGCTCCGCCACTTGGAACAAAACGACGACAAACCGGACGTGGCCTTCTCGGCCGAAGGCATCGAACGGCTGAACGCCAATATCACGGCACTGAACAACGGAAAGCCGCACAAGCCCATCTATAAGGTAAGGGTTTATGAGAAAGCCAACAAGTTCCCGGTAGGAAAGACGGGATGCAAAGGCAAACAATTCGTCGAGGCCAACAAAGGGACCAATCTCTTTTTCGCGGTTTACGAGCACGAAGCGGTCGACCCCGTGACAGGCGAACCCGTCCGAAAGCGCAGTTTCGCCACCATCCCCTTATATGAAGCCATCCGGCGCATGAAGGAACTGTTGCCCCCTGCCGGTCCGGACGAACACGGAAATCCCCCGGCGTTCGTTCTTTCACCCGGCGATCTGGTCTATTTGCCCAAACCGGAAGAAACAGCGGACAAAGCCATCCAGAAGCCGTTAGACCCCACGCGCATATATAAAGTTGTGTCTTCTGACAAAAAAAGAGCCTTTTTCATCCCGGCCAGAGTCGCCAAGCCTGTCATAGACAAGTACGAATATACCTCTATGAATAAAATAGAGCGGGCAGTGACGGGAGAGATGATCAAGGAAACATGCCTGCCCATCAAGACAGACCGCTTGGGCAACATCCTGGGATTCATAACTGATTTTCAAACCGACGACCAATGATTAAGAAAACGCTCTACTTCGGCAATCCGGCCCGCTTGTCCCTCCGCCAGGAGCAGCTCGTCATCCGCCGGCCATGCGACACGAAGTGTGGCGAAACCGGCGCAACATCCGCAGAAACGTCACGCCCCATCGAAGACCTCGGCGTCGTTGTGCTGGACCATGCCCAAATCACCGTCACCACAGGTGTGCTGGACGCGCTGCTGGAATCGGGATGCGCCGTAGTCACTTGCGACAAGCGGCACATGCCCACAGGACTGCTCCTCCCGCTTTGCGGAAACTCGACACAGAACGAACGCTTCCGCCGTCAGCTCGATGCGTCGCAGCCCCTACGGAAACAGCTATGGCAACAGACCATCCAGGCCAAAATCAGCAACCAGGCCTCCGCCCTGGCCTCCTGCTCCGACGCCGAAACGCAGTGCATGCGCGCCTGGAGCAAGGAGGTGCGCAGCGGCGACCCGGACAATCTGGAAGCACGGGCCGCGGCGTACTACTGGAAAAACCTGTTCACAGACATTCCCGGTTTTACCCGCGACGCGGAAGGCATACCACCCAACAATCTGCTCAACTACGGCTACGCCATACTCCGGGCCGTAATGGCCCGGGCCTTGGTGGCCAGCGGCATGCTCCCGACAATAGGCATCCACCATCACAACCGCTACAATGCCTACTGCCTGGCCGACGACATCATGGAGCCATACCGGCCTTTTGTAGACAGGCTCGTCCATCGAATCGTTCAGGAACAAGACCTCGATTGGGAATTAAGCAAGGAAGCAAAGAGGGAACTTTTGTCTATCCCGACGCTGGACGTCACCATAAACGGTAAACGCAGCCCGCTGATGGTCGCTGTAAGCCAGACCACCGCATCCCTTTACAAATGCTTTTCCGGCGAACTGCGCCGCATCGCCTACCCGGAATTTTAATTGCCCTACAATATGGACCGATTTAGCGAATACCGCATCATGTGGATACTCGTACTGTTCGACCTTCCAACGGAAACAAAGAAGGACAAGAAGGCATACGCCCTCTTCCGCAAGAACCTGCAACAGGATGGCTTCACCATGTTCCAGTTTTCCATATACGTGCGTCACTGCGCAAGCAGCGAAAACGCTGCGGTCCATATCAAACGTGTAAAGTCCTTTCTCCCGGAATACGGCAAAGTAGGCATCATGTGCATCACAGATAAACAGTTCGGCCAGATAGAATTATTCTATGGACGGAAAAGCCAGCCTCCACAACCGGCAGGACAGCAATTGGAGTTATTCTAAAACAGAACGAGGAATCCCGCAGCAAGCCGCGGGATTCCTCGTTTAGGGAACATCTTTTTTTCTTTCTAATCACACCTACAAGAACTTATCAAACAGCTATTTACTACCATCGTGGTGTTCCCGATAGGGCAAAGATACTAATTTGTATGCAAGTCACAACATTCCATTCCAGCAGCAGAAGGAGAAGAAGGTGTTCCCGATAGGGCAAAGATACTAATTTGTATGCAAGTCACAACGGCGATTCCGATTACCCGGAAGACTTCACCGGTGTTCCCGATAGGGCAAAGATACTAATTTGTATGCAAGTCACAACGGCGCCCCTGCACGGTGTAGATGGCGATGAGGTGTTCCCGATAGGGCAAAGATACTAATTTGTATGCAAGTCACAACACGACCGGGACGCGGACGGGGAGTGGACGGGTGTTCCCGATAGGGCAAAGATACTAATTTGTATGCAAGTCACAACGGTTACCTGATTATCATTCAAGCTCTTATAGGTGTTCCCGATAGGGCAAAGATACTAATTTGTATGCAAGTCACAACATAGCTGAATCCGAGTGCTGCGAGCTGCCGGTGTTCCCGATAGGGCAAAGATACTAATTTGTATGCAAGTCACAACCGTGCTGTATAACCATAGTACGGTGAAAGGGTGTTCCCGATAGGGCAAAGATACTAATTTGTATGCAAGTCACAACGACCGGCTCCTTCATTGGAAAGCACGGAAAGGTGTTCCCGATAGGGCAAAGATACTAATTTGTATGCAAGTCACAACCGGGGGGACGTTCCGCCGGTGCTGGTGCGGGTGTTCCCGATAGGGCAAAGATACTAATTTGTATGCAAGTCACAACTACCGTTAATTTTTTTGCCTGTTGATTATTGGTGTTCCCGATAGGGCAAAGATACTAATTTGTATGCAAGTCACAACCAGTTATTGGCAGTGCGTACCCCGTTACCGGGTGTTCCCGATAGGGCAAAGATACTAATTTGTATGCAAGTCACAACGGTCAGCTGGCCGTAGCCTTCCACCGTCAGGTGTTCCCGATAGGGCAAAGATACTAATTTGTATGCAAGTCACAACGCGAATTATGCAGCAATGGCAGAAGAATTGGTGTTCCCGATAGGGCAAAGATACTAATTTGTATGCAAGTCACAACGTGTAGGCGACGGCTTTCATAGGGCGGCGGGGTGTTCCCGATAGGGCAAAGATACTAATTTGTATGCAAGTCACAACGCCTTCCGTAGGTAGGGTCACCTTCTTCGGGGTGTTCCCGATAGGGCAAAGATACTAATTTGTATGCAAGTCACAACACGGGGCTAAGGTAGCCCTTCCGCCCGTTCCGGTGTTCCCGATAGGGCAAAGATACTAATTTGTATGCAAGTCACAACCGACTTCGTGGCGGCGCTGGACGCGGACCCGGTGTTCCCGATAGGGCAAAGATACTAATTTGTATGCAAGTCACAACAAGGACCGGGTGCGGTGGCTTGAGGCCCGGGTGTTCCCGATAGGGCAAAGATACTAATTTGTATGCAAGTCACAACGAGTGTTAAAAGTGGACCTGGAGGGATTTCGGTGTTCCCGATAGGGCAAAGATACTAATTTGTATGCAAGTCACAACTCCGTAGTAGAAGTACGTTCCCGGCTGCAAGGTGTTCCCGATAGGGCAAAGATACTAATTTGTATGCAAGTCACAACTTTTCATTAGAAGCTTCCTTCTTTGCCGCTGGTGTTCCCGATAGGGCAAAGATACTAATTTGTATGCAAGTCACAACGGGCTGAGGCAATGCTGTATAGGCTTTATGGGTGTTCCCGATAGGGCAAAGATACTAATTTGTATGCAAGTCACAACCGATTAAAACAGATAACCGGACTTGCGACGGGTGTTCCCGATAGGGCAAAGATACTAATTTGTATGCAAGTCACAACCAGGTTACAAGCAGGTTATCAACAAATTTGGGTGTTCCCGATAGGGCAAAGATACTAATTTGTATGCAAGTCACAACAAGGCCTGGAAGGGCAGATACGGCAACGGCGGTGTTCCCGATAGGGCAAAGATACTAATTTGTATGCAAGTCACAACCACACCTACTTTATTCAGCTTGGCAAGGTCGGTGTTCCCGATAGGGCAAAGATACTAATTTGTATGCAAGTCACAACCTTCGTTGTAAAGTCCTTTTTGCGCCATCTGGTGTTCCCGATAGGGCAAAGATACTAATTTGTATGCAAGTCACAACCCAAATGCTGTCGGGTAAAATCTCCCTCTAGGTGTTCCCGATAGGGCAAAGATACTAATTTGTATGCAAGTCACAACGCGACTGTCGGTGGTCGCTACAAGGAATTTGGTGTTCCCGATAGGGCAAAGATACTAATTTGTATGCAAGT
This sequence comes from uncultured Prevotella sp., assembly GCA_902464615.1. Lineage (GTDB taxonomy): Bacteria > Bacteroidota > Bacteroidia > Bacteroidales > Bacteroidaceae > Alloprevotella. Next base: position 25,917 of record CABQKA010000011.1, read on the forward strand.
CACAACCTGCTATCCTTAATTTGTAATATTTCATATGGTGTTCCCGATAGGGCAAAGATACTAATTTGTATGCAAGTCACAACAGATTACACCGCGGCCCGCAACCGGCGGCGCGCTCCCGTCTGCAATACCCGCATAACGCTGTCCCGTGGTTAACTCCGCCGCATGGGCATAGACATAAAAAAGCCGTACCCCGGGGCTACGGCTCAAAATGATTTTCAGAAAACAGCGTTAGAAGGTCGCCGACTCCAGCTCGCGGGCCAATTCGCGAAGGAATCCGGCCAATTTGTCATACTGTTTCCGGCTGGCATTCCGATGGCCCCGCAGGTACTGGTTCAGTTGGGTGTAATTGATACCCGTGCGTTCGGCCACAGCCTTGGCGTTGAACACGCGGAAGTAGTCGAAGAAAGAGCGCAGGTCGTATCGGTATTCGTACTCATATTCCGGCAACGGGCGCCCGTCCCGTGCACATTCCTCCCTCATTAATCCGCACGCCTCATGGAAGCTCGCAATGGCCTCCGCCGAAGTCGCGCCCATACCCGTAGCGCCGAAATCCTTCTCCGCATCCTCAATGTAGCAGTCGAATCCGCCGTCTGGCGTCCGTTCTACCACTACCGTCAGTTTTTCCTTATCCATAGTTATTTATTTTCTAAGACCGCACCACCGCCCGCGGCCTGAAAAGGGCAGGGCTGCCCGGGCGCTATTGCCCGAGCAGTGTCTGCCGCAACCGGCGCTCCAGCCCCGTACCCAGCTCGTGGGAGTCATGGAGAGAAATCGCCGTCTTCTTGCCTGTGATGGGGCTGTACCACACGCCGCGACTCCCGCTTTTCCCTGCCCGGTAGCATCCTGCTCCATCACCTCGCGGACGAATTGTCCGGCCTTCTTTGGGGCAAAGAACTTTTTGTTAACGGTGTAAAAGTATATAATAATATAACAATGGTCAAATAAAAGGCTGTGTTTTTTATAACGGCAAAAAACACGCCGCTGTGCGAGCGAATCATTCAACCAGGAGGGCTGGTCGCTATAGGCTCTCCCCTCTACAACACAGATAGTTCGTCAACGCCAGGTAGATGTCTTCACCTCGTACCCGCAGCCAGCCGGCAGGCAGGCCCCGCGGCCGCTGTTTTTCAGAAACAGTTGAATAAGGCGCGTTTTTAAGGCGGACGTTTGGCAGCTATTTATTTTTTGTTTACCTTTGCAGCACGTTTCGGAGTTCCCTGCTCCGCGGCGTCCACTTGGAAGGATGGTAGAGTGGTCGATTACAGCAGTCTTGAAAACTGCCGTGCTGAGAGGCACCGGGGGTTCGAATCCCTCTCCTTCCGCGAGATAAAACATTTTTTGCCCGTTTGCAGCCGCGAGTTGTAAGCGGGCTTTTCGTTCCCCGCCATGCCGGAAAAGGCGGTGCCCGCAGGGAGGCTGCAGTCCGCATTTTCATCCTTCTTACAGTCTTGCAAATCAATTCCATATCCTTTATTTCACCCCTGAAAGTTAGAAGTTGATTTTATTTCTCTAAAAATATTCGCAAGATGACAAATTATTAAGTACCTTTGCAACCGTGCAAATAGCACAAAAGTGTTTAACTGATTCTTTCGGATAAAATCTGGTAAATTTTAGAGAGAAGAATGAGTTAGCATGTCCCACATCGTATCTGCAAGGAAATGGTGTGGGAGTATGTTGCTTGTTTACTCTCACGGTTTACCAGAGCCTTTCCGATAAATAAGTTACAGCTCTCACACTTTCACATATAACTTTCTTCTTTGGTGAGCTGGGAGGACAAAACAATAGTCATATGAAAAATGTATTATTGGTCGTTGGACTTGCAGCCGTACTGGCAAGTTGCGGGGAAAACAAGAAAGCTGAGCAGCTTACGGTCAAACCTGAGACTACAGAAATCAAAGGGGCTTTGAAAGGCTGTTATGAAGTGGTGCAAAAAGATTATGCGCTTCAAGAAAGTAGTGTGTCCGGGCATCTCGTAAGTGTGGAACTTAAACGCACTGACAAAGAATTGCCGTTTGACCCACAAAAAACAACAAGTTTTAGCGTATCTGAAGAGGGAAAACCGACACAGGCGGGCTTTGGAATCGAACTGCTTGACGAAAACGGCAATGTAGTGGAGGTGAAGAATGCTAACGATGGCGGATTTGGAGGAGCATATTCGTCCGACGACATTGACGCTGCTTTCCAACTCGGTGCAGGAGAAACCGGTATTGTCCGCTGGTCGGTGAACGTGGAAAACAAACCTGTCTCTTTCAGGATTACATCTGCTGTGAGCAGCAATGATTATTCCGAAGCGGTGTCTGAAACATCAACCGCCACATCGCAAAATGATTGGGACGCCGTGCTGGACGAATATGAAGAATACATTGATAAATACCTCAAGCTGTACAAAAAGGCACAAGCTGGAGATGTTTCGGCAGCAACCGAATATGCGTCATTATTAGAAAAGGCCCAATCATTATCTGAAAAGCTGAGTAATGCCAGTGGTGATTTGACACCTGCGCAGGCAAGCAGGTTTGCAAAACTGCAACAAAAAATTGCCAATGCAATGTAATTGTACGTTTTACAGCCATGAATAACAAAGGCGGAAATGTCAAAAACGACACTTCCGCCTTTTTCCACGGTTTTAACCAGAACCTTTCCACAAATTTATCCGATAGTTATCCATTCGGGTTTCATCAGAAGCTCACCGTAATGCAGACGTTCCGTGCAACTTCCCAAGAAATCGTTGAAACAGCCTGCGTCGGTTTGCTTGCTTGCATTAAAGCCCAATCGTTGGATTGCGTATTCACTAACCGACTATCTATCGGTACAGTGAATTATACTCGTAATCGTGCAGAAATTGCATTTCAAATGTTAAAATTTCATTGGAGCGCGCTTTTTTCTGTAATACATCTTCTGTCAAGCCTTGCCGATAAAGCATGAAGCGTCATTTGCTGAATCCGTAGAACTCCGCTCCGCATCTTCGGAAACAGATAGGGTATAATTGCTTTTATAAGGCATTTATATCTATAGCTACGAAGATTTTTCCGGATTTTTATGATACCGACGTGGAGGAGTAAGAAAAAAGTTCTAATTTTACTTCGTCGCCGGCCGGCTGCCCGCCCTGCATGTGCGCGGACTGCCGGGCGATTATGTTCCCTTGTTTCCCTTGCCTATGCCTCTTTTCCCCTCTCCTCTCCCGCTCTTTCCATCCCGCCGTTTCCGCTCCGTCGCGTGGCGGGCCGTTGCCGCATGCACGCTGGGCCTTTGCGCTTGCGCCGCAGGCGCGCAGACAGCCCCAGGCGAACCTTTCATCGGCTGGGGCGAATTTGTCTCAGAGTATTTCGACGGGGAGGACAGCGGAGCCGCCGCGGCCGATGCCCTGGAGCGACTTGAGGAGTTGCACGCCGCCCCGCTCAACCTGAACGCGGCCTCGCGCACGGAACTGCTGGCCCTGCCTTTCCTCCGTGCCGCACAGGCGGACTCCATACTGGCCTACCGGGAACGGAAAGGGGGCTTCGTCTCGCTGGGCGAACTGCAGTTGGTGCGCGGACTGGAACGGACCACGCGCCGATGGCTTTCGCTTTTCGTCGTCGCGGGAAAGGTGCAAAGGGACGAAGCCGCATGGGGCAAGCGCTTCTCACGGGGCAGCCACGAACTGACAACGCGCCTCGACATACCGCTATACAAGCGGGCGGGACTGCGCGACTACCCGCCGGAAGAGCTGCAGGCGCATCCGGACCGCGTCTACCTGGGCAACGGGCTGGCCCACACGTTGCGCTACCGCTACCGGTGGCGCGACGACGTGGCCTACGGCGCCACGCTGCAGAAGGACGCGGGCGAGCCGTTCCTCGACGCGGGCAACTGGCCATACGATTATGTCTCGCTCTACGTCGACTGCCGTGCCCCGTCGGGCCGCTGGCGCGTGCTGGCGGGCGATTACGACGTGAGCCTGGGACAGGGGCTGCTGCTCGGGTCGGCGTTCTACACCAGCCGGACCACGGCTGTGAGCAACGGGGCTTGGGCGCGGTCGGCATTCCGCCCGCACACGTCGACGGACGAATCCGCCTTCCTGCGTGGCGCGGCGGGCAGCGTCAGACTGGGAAAACGGTGGACGGCAGCGGCATTCGCCTCCTTCCGCCGGATGGACGCCCGGACGGAAGGCGACACGGTGCGGTCGTTCCTCACCGACGGCCTCCACCGCACGCCGACGGAGCTGGCCCGCCGCCGCGCCGTCGGCTGCTTCACCGGCGGGGCCGTCCTGGCCTACGCGGCGGACCACTGGAAACTGGGCGCCGGGGGCTACGCGATGCGCTACGGCAAACCCGTCGTCCCCGAACCGCGGGCCTACAACCGCTACTACCTGCACGGACAGACTGCGGCCGGCATCTCGGTCTACTACGCCTGGCGGACAGGACGATGGAACGTGCAGGGCGAAACGGCATTGGACCGCAGCGCCCACCTGGCCACCACGCACCGCCTGCGCTTCGACGCGGCCGACGGGTTGGCGCTGACGCTCCAAGGCCGCTACTTCTCCCCACGCTTCGTAGCGCCGATGGCCTCCACGCTCCAACAGGCCGGCCGCGCACAAAACGAGGCGGGCCTGCTCGCCGGATTCCACTGCACGCGCTGGCCGCTCCAGGAATGGATTGCCTACGTGGACCTGTTCCGCTTCCCGGAGACCACGTTCCGCGCCAGCGGGCGCTCGCAGGGCATGGAGGGCTACGTGCAGGGCCGCTTCTTCACGCGAGGCCCCTTGGGCCTCGTCGTGCGCTACAAGATGCGCGCGCGGCAACAGGACGTAGCGGCGGCAGAAGGGCTTTCGCAATACGTATGGACCCACCGCATCCGCTTCCAGACGGACTTCAACGGGCCACGCGTCGCCCTGCACGGGGCAGTCGACGCGGCGGCCGCCGCCAGCCAGACGGAGCGCGCGCAATGGGGATGGATGCTTTCGCTGCGGGCCAGCGGACAAGGCGACGCACCCGTGCGGGCGTCGGGCTTTGCCGCGCTCTTTTTCACAGACAACTACGCCAGCCGCCTTTTCGCCTACGAACCGCAGCTGCGCTATGCGGGCGGTTTCCCTTCCTTTGCCTACCACGGCTTCCGCCTCGTGGCACTGGCCGACTGGAAAGCCTTCCCGTTTCTCAGCATCGGGGCGCGGGCTGCCTGGACGCACTATTTCAACCGGCGGACCATCGGCAGCGGAACGCAGCAAATAGACGGGCCGGACCAGGCCGACGTCTCCGTGCAGCTGCGGCTGGAACTCTGAGCAGGCTGCCGGACGGGCGGCGCGCCGGGCCGCGGCCGACGCGGCGGATCAAGGAAGCCGGACAAAGCCCTGCCGTCCGCACCGAAACGGGCCTTAGGCCCGCAGCCACGGGAATAAGGGAAATTTCCACGGGGCTAAGGTCCGTAGTTGGCGCACCGCGCCGAAGAGAAGCCGCCCGCATGCAACGGGACGATAAAAAAGTCGCGACAACCCTTGCAAGTAACCGCGGGAATATCTACCTTTGCCGCTAACAAACTTGTTAAACACTTCTGTTAATCCCATAACGGCGACTGTATGGAGAACTCGGAACAACGCATACTCGAAGCGGCCGAAAGCGAATTTTTACAAAAAGGCTACGACGGCGCCAAGACCACGGCCATAGCGCGGCGGGCCGGCGTCACGCACGCCATGCTCCACTACTACTTCGGCTCTAAGGAACGCCTGTACGGACAGGTCCTCGAGACAAAAATCCGGGAGCTGGGGCATTCGCTCCTCGAAGCGTTCACGCAACCGGGACGCTCGCTGGCCGAGCGCGTCAGCTTAGGCATAGGCCGCCACTTCGACTTCCTGGCGGCCCACCCGGAGCTGCCCCGCTTCGTCCTCAACGAAGCGACGCGACAAGGCACGTCGCGCGAACTCATTCTCCGGATGATAGGCCGCCGCGTGGAGAGGGTCGTGGCCGCCATGCAGCAGGAAGCCGACCGCCTGGCCGCGGGCCGCAGACCGATATGCTGCCGGCGGCTGCTGCTCGACATGGTCTCACTCAACTTCTTCACGGTCTCTGCCTGCCCGCTCCTGTCCCGTCTTTATGGGATGGACGAAAGCAGCTTTCTCGCCATGCGCCGGCAGGAAATCATCGAAACGGCCCTGCACCGCATCGCACAGCCGGAAAACGGCCCGGCCGGCGGGCTCCCTCAATCCCTCACGCTTTCCACACCATGAACAGACTGTCCGCCTCCATCCTGATGGCCGTAGCCGGCGCGCTGGCCGCCCCGGCACAGACCACGCTCGAAGCATGCCACGCCGCGGCCGAACAGCACTATCCACAGGCACGCCGGCTGCAACTCATCGACGACACGCGCGACTACACGCTGGCCAACATCCGCAAGGGACGGCTGCCGCAAATAGAAGTGACGGCCCAGACGCGGCTGCAAAGCGACGTGACGCAACTGCCCGTCAACCTCGAGGCCTTGGGGCTGGCGGGCGTGACCCAGCCACGGCTCAAGCGCAACCAGCACACCGTCGCGGTCGATATCAGCCAGTCCGTCTACGACGGCGGACGGCGGCGGGCGGCCGAAGCCCTGGCACGCCAGCAAGCCGAGACAGACCGCAGCGAAACGGAAACGGGGCTGTATGCCCTGCGCGAAAGGGTCGACGCCCTGTTCTTCGGGCTGCTTCTGCTCGACGAACAGCTCCGGCTGAACGCCCTGCTCCAAGACCACCTGGCCACCGAGGCCCGGCGCATCGCAAGCTGCGTGCGCAACGGCGTGGCCCAGGCAGCCGACTCGGCCGCCGTGGAGGTGGAACGCCTGCGCGCCCGCCAACAGGCCGAGGGCTACGCGGCGTTGCGCCAAGGCTACGTAGGGCAACTGGCCCTGCTCACCGGCCTGCCGCTCGACACAGCCTCGACCTTCGTCCGTCCCCGTCCGCGCCCCGAAGCCGCAGACGAGGCTCAGGCGGACAACCGCCGCCCGGAGCTGCGCTTCTTCGCCGCCCAAGCCGGACTGTTACACACCAGGCAGAAAAGCGTTGCAGCCGGTTTGCGGCCGCAACTCAGCCTTTTCGCGCAAGGCGGATACGGCCGCCCGGGGCTGGACATGTTTGCCGACAGTTTCGAGCCTTACGGCGTGATAGGCGCCCGGATATCCTGGAACATTTCAGCCCTCTACACGCGTAAGGCGCAACTGGCCCAGATCCAGACGGACCGCGCCGCCGTCGAAGCGCAACGGGACGCGTTCCTCACCGACACGCGCCAGCAGGCCATCCGCCAGCAGGCCGAGATAGCCCGGCTGCGCCGCCTCCTCGCCGCCGACGACCGCATCATCGCCCTGCGCGAGGAAATCCGCCGCGCATCGGAACAGAAAGTAGCCGGCGGGACGCTCAGCGGGACAGAACTGATGCGCGACGTCAACGCCGAGCAGGAAGCGCGCCTCGACAAGGCGCTCCACGAAACACAGCTCCTCCAGGCCCAATACGGCTGGCTATTCACCCTCAACGCATACTGACAGCGGACAGGAAACCTGCCCGGCAACACATTTCTCCCCAACCGCTCCTCCAGACATTATTATAACTGGCTTTTCACCCTCAACGCATACTGACTCTAAAACATGAAACGCGCACGCATTATCAAGAAATTCATCGCCGCCGGGAGCTGCGTCCTGCTCTGCGCCTGCTCCCAGGAAAAAGGCTACGACGCCACCGGCGTGTTTGAAGCCACGGAAGTCGTCGTCGCCGCCGAAGGCAACGGGAAAATATCGCCGTTCGCCGTGGAAGAAGGCCGCACGCTCCGGGAAGGCGAGGCCGTGGGCTGCATCGACACCACGCAGCTCCACTTGAAACGCCTCCAGCTACAGGCCCGCCTGCAAGCCTGCCGCAGCCGCTTGCGCGACGTCGACCGGCAGTTGGCCCCGCTGCGGCAACAATTGGCCACGCAACGCAACGAACGCGAACGCTTCGCCCGACTGGTGGACGACCAGGCGGCCAACCGCAAACAGCTCGACGACATAGACGCGCAAATCGCCCTCCTCGAGAAACAAATCGCCGCCCGCGCCGAGGAACTCGCACAAGCCAACGACGCAGCACGCAGTGAATGCCGCGAGACACAGGCACTCATCGACCAGACAGACGACCAGATCGGCAAAAACGTGATACGCTGCCCGCTCCACGGCCGCGTACTGGAAAAATATGCCGAAGCAGGCGAACTGGCCACTGCCGGACGCCCGCTGTTCAAGGTGGCAGACCTCGAAAACATGCACCTTAGGGCCTACATCACCGGCGAGCAGCTCACACACGTCAGGCTCGGGCAGCGCGTCCGCGTCTTTGCCGACCGGGGGAAGGACCAATACGCCGGGTACGACGGAACCGTAACCTGGATAGCAGACCAGGCTGAGTTTACGCCAAAGACCATACAGACACGCGACGAGCGGTCTAACCTCGTCTATGCCATAAAAATCGCTGTGCGCAATGACGGTTACATCAAAAACGGCATGTATGGAGAAGTCTTGCTTTCCACAGACGGAAAAGATTGAAGCCGGCGGCGCTTGCGTCCAGGCCCGCGGTCTCTCCAAACGCTACGGCACGACCGAAGCGCTCCGCGGCGTGGATTGCGACATTCCTGCCGGCACCGTTTTCGGGCTCGTAGGACCGGACGGCGCGGGCAAGACCACCTTGCTGCGCATCCTGGCCTCGCTTCTGCTCCCCGACGCGGGAACGGCGCGCGTGGCGGGCTACGACGTGTGCCGCGAATTCCGACAAGTGCGGCAACGTCTCGGCTACGTGCCGGGGCAATTCTCGCTCTACGAAGACCTTTCGGTCGAGGAAAACCTACAGTTTTTCGCCTCCATTTTCCACACCACGCCGGCGGCCCACCGCGCCACGTTCGATGCCATCTACCGCCAGCTCGAACCTTTCCGCAAGCGGCGCGCCGGACGCCTGTCCGGCGGCATGAAGCAAAAGCTCGCCCTGTGCTGCGCCCTGGTCCACAAGCCCGACATACTGCTGCTCGACGAGCCCACCACGGGGGTGGACGCCGTTTCCCGCTTTGAGTTCTGGCAAGTCCTCCGCCCGTTGCGCGACGCCGGCATGTGCATCATCGTCGCCACGCCCTACATGGACGAGGCCGCCCGCTGCGACCGCCTTGCCCTCATCTGGGAGGGGCGTTTCCTGGCCACAGGGACGCCGGAGCAACTGGTCGCCCGCTTCCCGCCCGGCGCGCTCTGGGCTGTGCGCGGCGCAACGACCCGCCGCCTGCTGGCCGATGTCCGCGCCTTTAAGGATGCCATCATGGCCTTCTCTTTCGGTGAATGGGTCCACGCCACTTGCCGCCCGGGCTTCTCGCCGGCCGCCCTTTCCGCCTGGCTGCAAGACCACGGCCATACCGGGGTCGAGATACAGCATCAGGCCCCGTCGATAGAAGACTATTTCATGTGGCTCACTGAACAAGAGAAAAGACAACCGGAAACAGAAAAAGAACCGAACTGACCTGTCATGGAAGCCCATACCGAACCTGCCATCCGCACGGAACGCCTGACCAAACGCTTCGGCCCGTTCACCGCCGTCCGCGGCATCACTTTCAGCGTGAGCCGGGGGGAGATATTCGGTTTCCTCGGAGCCAACGGCGCGGGGAAAACTACGGCCATGCGCATGCTCTGCGGCCTGAGCCGCCCCACGTCCGGCCGCGGTTGGGTGGCGGGCTACGACATCGACCGCGAGCCGGAACAGGTGAAACGCCACATCGGTTACATGAGCCAGCGCTTCTCTCTCTACGGCGACCTGACCGTTAGGGAAAACCTGCGCCTCTTCGGCGGCATCTACGGGATGAAGCGCAAGGCCATCGCCGAAAGGGGGGCGCTGCTGCTCGAAGAACTCGGAATGACCGCCTTGGCCCGGACTCCCGTCGCGGCCCTGCCCCTGGGCTGGCGGCAAAGGCTGGCTTTCTCCGTCGCTACGCTCCACAGCCCTGAAGTCGTTTTCCTCGACGAGCCCACCGGAGGCGTCGACCCTGCCACGCGACGCCGTTTCTGGGAACTTATCGGCCGGGCCGCCGACCGGGGGACTACCATCTTCGTCACTACGCACTACATGGACGAAGCCGAATATTGCGACCGCCTCTCCATCATGGCCGAGGGCGAGATCCGCGCCATCGGGACGCCGGGACAGCTACGCCGGCAAATGGGAGCGGAGACGATGGACGAAGTGTTCCGCCGGTTGGCCGCAAGAAAGACGGACGAAACGCGACAACCTTAAAACGACATCCGCCCATGCGACTATTTTTCAACTTCGTACGCAAGGAATTCATGCACATCTTCCGCGACGGGCGGACCATGCTCATCCTGCTGGCCATGCCTGTAGTGCAGGTCCTGCTCTTCGGCTTCGCCATCTCCACGGACGCTTCCGGCATCAAGGTAGCGGCGCTCGACGCCTCGCACGACGCGCTCACACGCGCCGTGAAGCAACGCTTCGCGAGCAATCCCCGCTTCCGGTGGACGGGCGACCTGCGCGACGAAGCAGACATGGAGCGCGCCTTCCGCCGCGGCGAGGCAAGCCTCGTCATTGTCTTCCGCGACCGCTTCGAAGAAAGGGTACTGCATAAAGACGGAACGGGCCTGCAGCTCGTGGCCGACGGGACCGAGCCCAACCAAGCGCAAATGGCGGTAGCCTATGCCCAAGGCGTACTGGCACAGGCTCTGGCCGCAGGAGACGGCTCCGACATCCGCGTCACGACGCGCTACCTGTACAACCCGCAGTCCGAAAGTGCCTACAACTTCGTACCCGGCGTCATGGGCATGATACTGCTCATCATCTGCGCCATGATGAGTTCCGTCTCCATTGTCCGGGAGCGGGAAACGGGCACCATGGAGCTCCTCCTCGCCTCGCCGGTGCGGCCGGCGGTCATCATTCTGGGAAAGGCCGTCCCCTATTTTGCCCTCTCGGCCGTCAACGTGGCGAGCATCCTGGCACTGGCTTCGGGCGCCATGGGCGTACCCCTGCGCGGCAGCCTCTGGCTGCTCATGGGCATCTCGTTGCTCTACGTCTTCCTGGGCCTGTCGCTGGGCCTGCTCATCTCCACCCTCGTGCGCACGCGCATGGCGGCCATGCTCGTCTCGGGCATGGGCCTCATCCTCCCTACGGTCATCCTCTCCGGCCTCCTTTTCCCCATCGAAAGCATGCCGCCGCTGCTGCAAGGGCTTTCGGCCGTCGTGCCCGCGCGCTGGTTCATCGCCGCCATGCGCAAGGTGATGATTCAAGGGGTCGGTTTTGCGGACGTCGGCCGCGAAGTGGCCGTGATGCTGGGCATGACGCTCCTTCTGCTGGCCCTCAGCATGAAAAAATTCAAACTCAGGCTGGAATGACGGGGACAGCCTCCGCGCACACGGGCCTTAGGCCCGTAAATCCTGGGCTAAGGACCGTGCGCGCGGGGCTTAGGGAAATAAACGCCTCCCCGCTTCCGGCCGCCATCCCGACCGAACAAAATGTTCCTATTTCTCTTAGAAAAAGAATTCAAGCAACTGCGGCGCAACCGCTTCCTGCCCCGGATGATTCTCCTCATGCCGCTGGTCATGATGCTCGTACTTCCCTGGGCAGCCAACCAGGAAGTGCGCGAACTGCGCCTCTGCATCGTGGACCACGACGGAAGCATGGCCTCGCAGCGGCTGGCGCAGCAGGCCACGTCCACGGACTACTTCCGGCCGGCCGCGTCCGTGAAGACCTATGCCGAGGCACTGGACGAAGTGGAAAGCGACCGCGCCGACATCATCCTGGAGATTCCGCCCCGCTTCGGGGAGAAACTGGCACAGGGCACACGGCCCGAAGTGTTCATCGCTACGAATGCCGTCAACGGCATGAAGGGCACGCTGGCCGCCAACTACCTGAGCCGCGTCGTGGAAAGCGCCGGCGCGCAACTGGCGGGGCGCACGCCGCAGGGAGGCCTGTCCGTCGCCGCGCCGCGCTACCGTTTCAACCCGGCGCTGGACTACAAGGTGTTCATGGTCCCGGCCATGATGGTCATGCTCCTGACGCTGCTGGCGGGATTCCTGCCGGCGCTCAGCATCGTCGGCGAGAAGGAAGCAGGCACCATAGAGCAAATCAACGTGTCGCCCGTCAGTCGCCTTGCCTTCGTGTCGGCCAAGCTCGTGCCCTATTGGGTGGTGGGCCTTTTCGTGTTCTCGCTGTGCCTGGGACTGGCTGCCGTGGTCTACGGACTGACGCCGGCAGGCCGCCTCGGGGCGGTCTACGTCCTGGCCTGCATCTACCTTTTCGTGGTCTCGGGCATGGGCCTGGTCATCTCTAACCACAGCGAAACGATGCAGCAGGCCATGTTTATCATGTACTTCTTCATCATGATTCTGATACTCATGAGCGGTCTGCTCACACCGGTGAACAGCATGCCGCAGTGGGCCAGGATTCTGGCCGCCGCCAACCCTTTGAAATATTTCGTAGACGCGATGCGCGCGGTCTATCTGAAAGGGAGCAGGCTTTCCGACCTGCTCCCCCAGCTGCTGGCGCTGTGCGGCTTCGCGGTGCTTTTCTGCTCGTGGGCCGCGATGAGTTTCCGCAAACGTAGCTGAACGCCGTGCCGGGCGTTCAGAAGTCAATGCTCAGCCGCAGATTAATCTGGCGGCCCGTAAGGTAGTTGGGCACTGCATACTGCGTGTCCGTAATGTCCGTTATCCAATAGTAAGAATTCACGTTGTTGATGCCCAGGAGATTAAAGGCGTCCAGCCCGATCCAGGCATTCTTGATGTGGCGCCCGAAGCCGTAAATGTGGCGGTCCTCGTTGTGGATAAGGCGATAGCTCAGCCCCACGTCGACCCGCTTGTAGGCCGGCGCGCGGAACGTCTGGGCGGCCCGGCCGCTATGGGGCGGCCCGAAAGGCAGGCCGTCGGCCAGCGCGGCCCGCAGCGTGAGCCGCCAGCGGTCGGTCCCCGGGAAATAGTCCGTAAAGTAGAGCGAAAGGTTATAGCGCTGGTCCGTCGGGCGCGGCAGCCACTGCCCGTCGAGCTTTTCTTTGGTGCGCATGAGCGAGAACGTGATCCACGAGTCCGTACCGGGAACAAATTCACCGAAGAGCTTGAAGTCGATGCCTGCGGCGAAACCGCTGGCTTCGTTACGCCCCGTGTAGACGATGCGTACATTATCCACTTCGTAAGGTATGAGCCGGCTCAGCGCCTTATAGTAAACCTCCGTCGTGAAGCGGAAGGGACGGCCGAGCATACGGAACGTGTAGTCGCCGCCTAAGACGAAGTGGATGGAACGCTGCGAACGGATGTCGCGGTTGAGGACTACGGTGGACTGCCCCGCACGGACCACCGTGTCGCGCAGTTCCTTGTAGAACGGTGCCTGGTAATAGAAGCCGGTGGCAAAGCGGAAGGTCCACGCATCGCTGAAGGCGGGAATCAGGCCTAAGGAGGCACGCGGCGAAAGCAAGGTCTCGCTGTTCCAGTCCCAATGCGAAAGCCTGAGCCCATAGGTCAGGTTGAACAGCCCTGCCCCGGTGTTGAAGCGCCAAGTATCCTGCGCGTAGGCTTCGATACGGTTGGTCGTCACTTCGTTTTGGGAACGGAGGCTGTAAATCAGTTCCAGGCGGTCGGGGGCATGGGGCAGGGAGTAGCCCATCGAGTCGCGCATCTCCCATTCCCGTGAGTTTTCGCGGACACGCTCACGCCGCCAGTCCACCCCGGCCTGGAGCGTGTGGCCGGCCAGTCGCGTGCGGAAGCGGAGGCCGACGTCGAACACGCGCGCGTTGAGCCGGTTGCGCGCGTGCTCCATGTATGTGCCCACGCCCAGTTGCTCCTGCGTCGTGGCCTCGTTGAGCCAATACTCGCCCTGGATGTCATACGTCTCGCGTTCACGCGTGGCGAACGTCGACATTTGCAGGGCCACGTAGGTGTTGGGACCGAAGTGGCGCGTCAGGGTGGCGGCGCCGAAAAGGGTGCGGAAGGCGTCTTTCTCCTGTCCGTCGAAATAGACGCGGAAGGAGCGGGCCATCTCCATCGTACCGAAGCGCGTCTCGCGGTCTTCGGGACGGAAGTTGTAATGGTTTTCCGAGAAATTTCCCAAGATGTCGAGCGACCAGCGCGCATTGGGCCGCCAGGAGAAGCTGGCCTGCGCGTCGAGGAAGTTCGGACGGTACTCTCCCTCCGTGTCGAGCGAACCGAGGAGGTAGCGCGTCGTCTTGTAACGGACGGAGGCCATGAGGCTCACCTTTTTGTTGCCCCAGCCCACGTAAGCCCCGCCGCCGAGCATCGACCCGGAAACGGACGCCTCGAATTGCTCGGGACGCTTGTACGTGATGTCGAGCACGGACGACATGCGGTCGCCGTAGCGGGCCTCGAAGCCGCCGGACGAGAAGCCGATGCTCTCCACCATATCGGGATGGATGATGGACAGGCCCTCCTGCTGCCCGGAGCGCACCAGGAGCGGGCGGTAGACTTCTATGCCGTTGAGGTAAACGCAATTCTCGTCGAACGAACCGCCACGCACATTATACTGCGAGGAAAGCTCATTGTGCGTGGAGACACCGGCCTGCGTGGCAATAAGCTCTTCGATGGCATTGCCCGTCGTAGAAGGGGCCAGATGGCTCTCGGTCGGCGTGATGCGCTGGAGCGTTCCCGTCTGCACGCCGCGCCCGGTCACGACGGCCTCGCCCAGGGTGGAGCCGCCGTAGGGCGGCAGCACGGCATCGACGCGCACCGAGTCGCGCACGCCGGTCAGCGTGCGTTTGCGCGTCTCGTAGCCTATCATGGAGAAGACTACGACCAGCGTGTCGCTCCCGGCACATTGCAGCGAATACTCCCCTTTCAGGTTGGTCACCGTCCGGGCCACCTGTCCCTGCACCCGCACGGTGGCCAGCTCAATGGGCGCGCCGTCGCCGTCCTTCACTGTGCCGTAGACGCGGCAACGCTGTCCGGACGAAAGGGCCGGGACGGAAAAAAGCAAGGCAAGCCAGACGGGAAAAAGCAGCCAGCGGGAAAAAGTCCGCCGGAGCAGACGGAGAGATATGGGCATACTGGTATTCACGATGATGGGAATGGAATAGCGCTCCGCAGCCGCGAAGCCGCCGGACGGGCCGCGGGAAGCCGCTGAAAGGCTGCGGCGGAACGTGCGGCCAAAGTTCGGAAAAAAAAACGAACCATACAAATGTGCGTTCCCAAAAGAGAAATACGAAAGAGGCGACCGGCCTGCCGGGAAAAGCCGGCATACGCGCGGGACACTCCCCTAAGGCCCGCACGCACGGGCCTTAGGGAAGAAAATCCGGGCCTAAGCCCCGTATGCGCAGAGCCGAAGCAGGCGGCACGGCGCACACGCGGCGACAGCTGGTTTCTAAAATCTGTAATTCGGGGATAAAGAACCGTAATCCGTGTTACGCCTCCTTGTCCCGTTTTCCATAATTTTGCACATTGGAATCTTATCACTTAAAACATTCGGACTATGCACAAAAATTGGATGAAGCACATGTTCATGACCATGCTGGTCATGTCCGCGACAGGCATGACGGCCTGCGCCTCCGCAAACGGCGGCAAGGAAAGCGAGCTGCCCCGCGTGTACATGATAAAGGACATCACGCCCGAGAACCTTGTCAAAGTCTACGAAGCCTGCGGCCGCGAGGCCACGGGGCGCGTGGCTGTAAAAATCAGCACCGGTGAGCCGGGCGGCCACAACTTCCTCCAGCCCTCCCTCATCAAGGACCTGGTGCAGAAAGTGAACGGCACCATCGTAGAGTGCAACACGGCCTACGGCGGCCGCCGCTCGAAGACGGAAGACCACATCAAGGCGGCCGAGGAGCACGGCTTCACGGCCATAGCGAAAGTGGACATCATGGACGCGGAAGGAGAGTTCAGAATCCCGACCCGCGACACGACGCACATCAAGTATGACATCGTAGGCTCGCACCTGAAGAACTACGACTTCATGATTAACCTGGCCCACTTCAAAGGCCACGCCATGGCGGGCTTCGGCGGCGTCATCAAGAACCAGTCCATAGGCGTAGCCTCGGCCGACGGCAAGGCGTACATCCACACGGCGGGAAAAGTGCAGACAGCCGGCGAACTGTGGAACAATCTGCCGGATCAGGACGCATTCCTGGAGTCCATGGCCGCAGCGGCACAGGCCGTGGCCGACCACTTCGGCGACCACATTCTCTACATCAACGTGATGAACAACCTTTCCGTAGACTGTGACTGCGACGCTCACCCGGCCGACGCGAAAATGCAGGACATCGGCATCCTGGCCTCGACGGACCCCGTGGCGCTCGACCAGGCCTGCCTCGACCTGGTATATGCCGTGAAACCTGTGGAGGGCAACGACAACCGTCCCCTCATCGAACGCATCGAGAGCCGTAACGGCCGCCACACGGTGGACTACGCCGCAAAAATCGGGCTGGGCAGCCAGAAATACGAACTGGTCCGCCTGGACCAATAAACACTCAGCGGGGAGGCGGGCCGGCGCCTGCCTCCCCGCCTCACTTTTCCACTGGACATGACATGAAAGTATTACTCATCAATGGCAGCCCTCACGTGAAGGGCAATACGTACCTGGCCCTCTCGGAAGTGGCCGGCGCCCTTCAGGGAGAAGGGATTGAAGCGGAAATCGTACACATCGGGACAAAACCCGTACAGGGGTGCATAGGCTGCGGCAAGTGCGCCGGCCGGGGACGCTGCGTGTTTCCCGACGAACTGTACTGCACACTGCGCGAAAAGATAGAGACGGCCGACGGCATTATCGTCGGTTCGCCGGTCTATTACGGCGGACCGGCCGGCTCGCTCTGCGCCATCCTCGACCGCCTGTTCTACTCGGGCGGCCACCTGTTGGCCTACAAACCGGCAGCAGGCGTAGCCGTCTGCCGCCGGGGCGGAGCGAGCGCAACATTCGACCGGTTGAACAAATACTTTACCATTTTGAACATGCCCGTAGTCTCGTCGCAATACTGGAACAGCGTACACGGACGCAACCCCGGCGAAGCGGCACAGGACCTGGAGGGCCTGCAAACTATGCGTACCCTGGGCCGCAACATGGCTTGGATGCTGAAGAACCTGAACGGGGGAAACGCGGAACGCCCTGTTCCCGAAACTCCTGTACGGACGAACTTTATACGCTGAGCAGTCAACGCAACGAGCTGAAACGGCCAACGGCAGCACGGCCCTTGCGCGGTGTTTCACCGCACAAGGGCCGTGCTTTTATCACTATGACGGAAAGGTACTGGAATTATTCCACTTCTATTTCTTCTATGGGCTGGAGCTTCTGCTCGTCGAGCGGGAAATCCTGATAGCGCACCCGCGCGAAATCTATCTTGCGGAGGTCGATGCAACGGATAGCGCTGTTGTACATAGTCCTATAATATATACGCCGTCGCGTAGGGTCGGTGGCCGAGGTCCACTGCGTGGCGCTGGGAATGGGCGCGGCGGACGCGCCTTGAGCCGTTTCGATGCCGATAGGAATATCGAAGTTGTTCAGAATCTGGAACCCCTGCCGCACAGCCGTTTCGGCATCGGCCGCCAGCGGTGCTGTCGCCTGATAGAAAGCGGCGCGGACGAAGCGCGAAGGAGGCGTGACGTCGCCGGGTATGCCCAAAAAGCCGCTGCCCGCACCGAACTGTGACAGCCGACGGGCGCCGAGCTGACGCGCCGGTGCGCTGCCGGGAAAGAGATTGACGTAATTGTTCAGATTCACCAGCTGCCATTCCAGCCCCGGCGAGTTGGTCAGCACGCCCAAAGGATTGTCATAAAAATGCAAGGCGCCGTCCACGATCTCCAGTACGACCTGCCGCCCGGAAAGGTCGGCGAAGCGCCAATGTACGGTAGAGGCGCGAGGGTCCACGCCCACGACGTGTACACGCCCTAACGCCGCCTTTACCTCGTCTATCGTGGCACACTCGCCCAATATCCACGACACCAGCTGCAAGTCGGCAACGGACGTAGCGGAATGTGCCGGGTCGTAGGCCTCGTAACTCCCGTAATTAGGAAAATAGAAAAGGCCGGCGGACAGCCCGGCTTCGTTCAAGCCTTCGGCGACAAAGTCTTTCTGCTCTACGGCCAGCCCCACGTAGCCATATCGCGCCGTGAAGACCATGCCGTCCCTGCCGCCCGGAACAAGCGACTGCTGACGGTAGCCGCGGGGCACGACAACATAACGGCTATTGAGGTCGCTGCCGCCCCACTCTATGGTACGGGCCAGAATAGCGGTGCTGTCGGCCACCCGCAACGTGATGCCGGTACATGCGTTGCCCGACGGGGCGGCCATAGCGAAGCAAACAGCCGCGCAAGCCATGATTTTCCACATTATCTTCTTCATAGGCTAATGTTTGAGAGATTTCTACCCAATTCTATGCAACGCCCGCGACTTATAAACGCGGAGGCCACGCGACAAAGGTACGGAAAATATTCCAGGCAGCCCCGACACAGGGGGAAAAGCGGCGTCGCTTCTTCCGTAACCGGGGCGGATACACGGATTAAGGATGAAAAAAAGAAACGGCGGCAAGCATGGGTCATGCTTGCCGCCGTTGGTACACTCTCAGGGGTTCGAACCCTGGACCCACTGATTAAGAGTCAGTTGCT
>CABQKA010000012.1 GCA_902464615.1 uncultured Prevotella sp.
GAAACTCTTCGTGAAGTTCTCCGACCGCCACAACAACCGCAACAACACGCCGCGCCGCCTGGCACTCGTTGCCCCGGCCGACGACCCGATGGCTGCTGACTGGACCGACACGCTGTATAAGGATACCATTATCTACCAGTACCGCACGAACTTCACGAACAACCCGCTCGACAGCACGACAGCCGTGATCCGCGTCGACTTGGGCAAGCCCGTGCAGTACCTGCGCTTCGTGGTAACGAAAACCGGTCACCCGAGCGGTGGCATGAGCCCCAACGGTAGCGGTCCGTTCTGGAACGTGAGCGAACTCCGCTTCTACGAGGACGGCGGCGACAACCCGCTCTACCTGATGATTCCTGAAGAGGTGCGCAACGCCCTTGACCAGCAGCTGACGATTGCCGAAGCCGCTTTGGCCGACAGCTCCGCTACGCAGGAGACCTACGACGCCCTCGAAGCAGCCCTCGAAGCCTTCTACAACGCATATCCCGACCCGACGGCGCTCAACAACCGCCTCGACGATGCCCGCACGTTGCTCGAAGGCGCTGAGGAAGGCGACGAATACGGTTACTTCCAGAGCGGCGCCATCGCCGAGTTCCAGACCGCCCTCGGCGCTATCGAGAGCGAAATCGAAGGCCAGAACCTGACCCTCACGCAGCTCGACGAATACATGGACCGCGTGAACGCAGTCATCGATGCCTTCAACGCTAAACTGAACGTTCCGGAAGACGGCGTTTACTACATCCAGTCCACCTCGGACGGCTCTTCTGCCGAGAACTACATCTACGTGACGAACGCCGGCGATAACGGCGAGGCTTACTGGGGTTACGGTGACGCCGAAGACCTGGGCAGCCGCCTGGATGCCATGTGGTACGTATCCCACCGCGACGACGGTACGGTATCGCTCCGCAACCTGGGCACAGGCCGCTACATTGGTAACCTGTATGCCGGTACGGAAGAACCCGACACAATCGACCTCAGCCAGCACCTGCCTATGCTCACTACGGCCGACGACTACGGATTGAGCTTCACCTTCTCCGGCACTCCGGGCTCCTTCAAGATGGAATTTGCTTCGGGCTACAGCATGAATGCCAACCCGAGCGGTCCTATCGTCAACTGGACTTCTGAAGGTACGAACGGCAACTTCGCATTCGTTCCCGTAGAGGAATATGAAGGCATCCATACGGTAGACATCTCTGCCAATCGCATGCAGGTAATCAGCCTGCCGTTCGAACTTGATCCGGTACTCTTCTCCTCAACGCCGTATCGCGTAATCGGTCAGAAGGCAAGAGAAACCGACGGTGAGAGCGTAAACTATGTACAGCTCGCTCCGTATGACGACATCATTCCTGCCGGAACGCCGTTCATCATCAACGAAACGGATGGTCTGTCTACCTTGATGGTCGGCCTCGTTCCGTTCGACGCAGTGGAATTTGCCACAACGACGGAATACGTTTACGAGCCGGTTAACCAGAACGGTTTGGTAAGCGCCATTACGGAAATCACTCCGAAGCAGGGCGAAGGCCTCTTGCTCGACAACCTGATCCGCATCAGCAACGGTACGTCGCAGGTAGCAGCCGGTTCCGGTTACTTCCAGGACAACATTCCTGTAACGGAAGAAGACGGTGACCTTGAGCTCATGATCGAAGGTACGATCACTGCCATCGGTGGTGTAGTGACTGGCGATGCTGAAGCTGCCAACGTGGACGTTTACACCCTCTCGGGCGTGAAACTCCGCAGCAACGTGAAAGCCGCTGACGCTACGAAGGGTCTGCCCGCAGGCCTCTACATCGTAGGCGGAAAGAAAGTGCTGGTAAAGTAAGACACTTATAAACGGGCCGCAAGGCTCCGTGTAAAGGCCAAGGCGGCCGCCCCGACGGGCGGCCGCCTTTTTTTGGCGAACCATTTCCGCGTCCCGTAACGGCGCGGCAGGAACCGGGCGCAGCGCCGGCCGTGTCCGTACCGGGCAGGGCGCCGGCCGCCCGGCAATAGCCTTCATTCCCGCGCCGCTTCCTGCGGGTATATAAAATAAGGAAGAGAAAGACCTTTGTCTTTCTCTTCCTTGCGTACCCAGAGCCGGGGTCGAACCGGCACGGGTCGCCCCACTGGTGTTTGAGACCAGCGCGTCTACCGATTCCGCCATCTGGGCATTGGCATGCCCTCTTGAGGGTAACGCGGTGCAAAGGTAAGCGTTTTCCATTAAAGGACAAAAAAATAGCTTGATTTTCCTTGTTTTTTTCTTTCTTATCCTTTTTTGATTGGAAATGCCGGCAAATAATACTTATATTTGTATTGCCATAAATATACTAACAACTACTTGCTGTCATGAGAAAACATAGCGATTATTGCATCATCCTCGCGGGAGGGGTGGGGCGTCGCCTTTGGCCCTGTAGCCGCCAGGGCTTTCCCAAGCAGTTCTTGGACTTCTTCGGTACAGGGCGTACCTTGCTCCAACAGACTTATGACCGTTTCGCGCGGTTCATAGCTCCTGACCACATACTCGTTTCGACTTTCCAGGGCTACGCGGACCTGGTGCGTGAGCAATTGCCGGACCTGCCCGCCGAAAACATCCTGGCCGAACCGGTGCAGCTCTCCACGGCCCCGGCCGTGGCGTGGGCCTGCTACCATATATATGGGCGAGACCCGGAAGCCAACGTCGTCGTGACGCCGGCCGACCAGCACATCCTGGACGAGGACTGCTTCGTCCGCCAGTTGGGCGAGGGGCTCGACTACGTGGAGACCCATTCCGACTTCCTGGCGGTGGGCGTGAAGCCCACAGTCCCCAACACGGCCTACGGCTACATCCAGATAGGAGAGAGCCAGGACGTGAACGGCCTGTACAAGGTAGAGTCGTTCAGCGAGAAACCCGCGATGGAATACGCGCGCATCTTTGTGGAAAGCGGCGAGTTCCTTTGGAACACGGGCTTGTTTCTTTGGAAGATGTCGACGATGATGTCGCTCCTGCATTGCGTGACGCCGCTCGTCACGCAGCGCATAGAGGAGGCCGGCGGCAACCTCACCGCAGCGCAGGAAGTGATGCTCGTGCGGGAATATTATCCCTCTACACTCCATCGCTCCATTGACTTGGTGATACTCGACAAGTGCAAGAACGTGAGCGTAAAGCCGTGCGATTTCGGCTGGGCCGACATCGGCAGCTGGCCCGAACTCTACGACGAGGCTTCCAAGGACGCAGACGGCAACGCACTGCTCACATCGTCGAAGGTGCTCCTGTCCGGCTGCCGGAACAATGTGATTTGTTTGCCGGAAAATGTGGCGGCCGTGCTCAACGGGCTGGAAGGCTATCTGGTGGCCTTGAAAGGCAATGTGCTTGTCGTCAGTCCGAACAACGATCCGGCAGCCGCCCGCCGCATGGTCAACGAAGTGCAGGTGCAGCTGGGCGAGGAATTTGTCTGAAACCTGGTCGTTTCCTAATTTTGCCAGGAGCGGAAACACGGCGCGGGGGGGGACTGCGCTTTTCCGCTCTCGGCATATTTTTGTACCTTTGCACCACAATCATTTTCCCCGATATGAAAGCGCAACTTACCCTACTCAAGGTGGGCGGAAAAATCGTCGAGGACGATACGACGCTTGCCGAACTGGTCCGCTCGTTTGCCGCCTGGGAAGGCCCGCGCCTGTTGGTGCACGGCGGCGGCCGCACGGCGACCCAGCTTGCCGCCCGTATGGGGCTGCAGACCGTCATGGTCGGCGGACGCCGCGTGACGGACGCCGAGATGCTCCGCGTGGTCACGATGGTATATGGCGGGCTGGTCAACAAGCAGATTGTAGCCCGGCTGGCGGCCTGCGGCGTCCCGGCGCTCGGCCTGACCGGCGCGGACATGGACGTGGTCCGCTCTCACCGCCGCGTGGGCACGGAGATTGACTACGGATTCGTAGGCGACGTGGACCGTGTTGACGGCCGCAGGCTGGCCGCTTTGCTCGAGTCCGGGATTGTCCCTGTCATGGCGCCGCTTACGCACGACGGCCAGGGACAGTTGCTGAATACAAACGCCGATACGATTGCCGGAGAAGCGGCCAAGGCCCTGGCCGGTTATTTCGATGTGACGCTCATTTACTGCTTTGAGCATGCCGGCGTGCTGCGTTCGCCCGACGATGAGCGCAGCCTGGTGCCCGAGATGGACCGCGGCATGTTTGAGCGGTTAAAAGCCGAGGGCGTCGTGTCCGGGGGCATGATTCCGAAACTTGAGAATTGTCTGGCCGCAGTCGAGGCCGGCGTCTCGCGGGTGCTGATTTCCCGCGCCGACGCCTGGCACACGGGCCGTGGAACGTTGATACACACTTGACCTATGCAACTCTGCGATTATGAAATTATGGCCCCGGCCGGCTCGCGCGAGGCTCTGGCGGCAGCACTGGAAGCCGGTGCCGGTTCGGTCTACTTCGGCATCGAGTCGCTCAATATGCGGGCACGCTCTGCCAGCCGTTTTACTATCGACGACTTGCGTGACATCGCGGCCACCTGCGCTGCCCGTGGCGTCCGGGCCTACCTTACGGTCAACACCATTATATATGACGAAGACATGGACCTCATGCACCGCATTTGCGACGCGGCCCATGAAGCCGGCATCTCGGCCATCATCGCCTCGGACGTGGCAGTGCTCGATTATTGCCGTCGCATAGGGCAGGAGGTCCATCTCTCCACGCAGCTGAACATTTCCAACACCGAAGCGTTGCGCTTCTATTCGCGCTACGCGGATGTGGTGGTCCTGGCCCGCGAGCTCAACCTCGCGCAGGTGCGCCGCATCTACGACTTCATCCATAGCGAGCATCTGTGCGGCCCTTCCGGCCAGCCCGTCCGTATAGAAATGTTCTGCCACGGAGCGCTCTGCATGGCCGTCAGCGGGAAGTGTTATCTCTCGCTCGACAATCTGGGACATTCTGCCAACCGCGGCGAATGCATGCAGGTATGCCGCCGCGGTTACACCGTGCGGGACCGCGAGACCGGCATGGAGCTCGACATCGACAATCAGTATATCATGAGCCCGAAGGACTTGAAAACCGTCGGATTCATCGACAAAATGATGGAGGCCGGCGTCCGGGTGTTCAAGATAGAGGGCCGCGCCCGTAGCGCAGAGTACGTCTATACCGTGGTCCGTTGCTACCGTGAAGCCATTGAGGCCGTATGTGCCGGAACTTTTACGCCGGAGCGGGTCGCCGTGTGGGACGAGCGCCTGGCCACGGTGTTCAACCGCGGTTTCTGGGACGGCTATTACCTGGGCCAGCGTTTGGGAGAATGGAGCGCGAAGTACGGCTCCAGTGCCACCGAGAAGAAAGTCTACGTGGGTAAGGGAACGAAGTATTATTCGAGGCTCGGTGTGGGCGAGTTCCGGCTCGAAGCGGCCGACGTGCAGGTCGGCGACCGTCTCCTGGTGATTGGTCCTACGACGGGGGCTGTCTATTTCGACGCCGCCGAGCTTCATCTCGACACCGGCCCGGTCTCCGCCGCCGGCAAGGGACAGACCGTCTCCATTCCCGTACCGGCAAAGATCCGTCCGTCGGATAAGCTCTACAAACTGGTAAAGGCTTGAATCCGGCTCACTTTCATGAACTCCGAACCTTGAAATAACAGCCTGTTATGAACTTACTTTTCGACTTTGGCGGCGTTTTGGTCGACCTTGAACCGAACCGCTGCGTCCAGGCTTTTGCGGCGCTGGGTTTCGACGTGCGTCCCTATCTCGGCACATACGCCCAGACGGGGCTGTTGTCGCGTCTGGAGCGCGGCGAGATTACGGTCTCCCAGTTTTGCGGGGAAATCAGAGCCTTGAGCGGTAATCCCGACCTGACAGACCGGCAAATTACCGATGCCTGGCGCAGCTATCTTGTCGGCGTCCCGGCCGAACGTCTCGACATGCTGCTGCGCATTGCCCGCCATTACCCGCTTTACGTGTTGAGCAATACGAACCCCATTCATTGGGAGATGGCCGTCAATGGCTATTTCCTTTACCAAGGCCATCAGTTTCATGACTTTTTCCGCCGGGCCTTCCTTTCTTATGAGTTGGGCTGTGAGAAGCCTGCGCCGGCCATATACCGTGCAGTCCAGGAAGGCATCGGCTGCCCGCCCGGCGAGATCTTTTTTTTCGACGACAGCGAGGAAAATTGCGAGGCCGCCCGTCGTTGCGGCTTCCAGGCACGCTGCGCTCCCGCCGGCGGCGTGTGGCTTGACTATTTCACGCCCGACGGCGTCTACCTGCCCTGAACGGTTGCGGCCGCAAGGGCTTTTATTTTCTTTATCCACTCATGCCAGACTACGAAATCATCCGCTTCACTTCGTGTTCCGCCGCACCGGCCGTTGCGGCCGTCGGCTTTTTCGACGGCGTTCACCTGGGGCATCAGTTCCTGTTCTGCCAGGTCCGCGCCTTGGCCGACGAGACCGGTGCAGCCGCCTTGGCCGTCACCTTTGCCGAGCATCCTCGCCGCGTCCTCTCTTCCGACTACCGTCCGCAGTTGCTCACGACGTTGCCCGAGAAGCTCGAACTGCTGCGAAGCCTCGGGCTCGACGCCTGTGCCGTGCTTCACTTTTCGGAAACTATGGCCGCGCTCACTTCGCGTCAGTTCATGGAGCGCTACCTGCGCGATGCTTTCGGCGTGACAAAGCTCGTCGTCGGTTACGACCATCATTTCGGGAGCGACGTAGCGGCCACGCATGCGGACTATGAGGCCGAAGGCCGCTCGCTGGGCATCAGCGTTGTGGCCTCTACCGCTTTCCAGACGGCGGAGTTCACCGTCAGTTCCTCTACGGTCCGCCGCTTGCTCGAGGGTGGGAATGTGGAGCGTGCCCGTCAATGCCTGGGGCGTCCTTATACACTGGGCGGCACAGTGGTCGAGGGCAGACACCTGGGCCGCGACCTTGGCTATCCCACGGCCAACCTTCAGCCTGCACATCCCGACAAACTCGTGCCCGGGCGCGGCGTCTATGCCGTCGAGGCAACGGTCGGCGGCCGCTCCTACGGGGCCATGCTCAACATCGGCTGGCGGCCGACGCTCTCCGACGGCCGCGGGCCCACCATCGAAGCGCATCTGTTCGGCTTCGACGGCGACTTGTACGGGCGCACGCTGTCTCTGGCTTTCCTTCACCGCTTGCGCGACGAACAGCGCTTCGACTCGCTTCCCGCGCTCCAGGCCCAGCTTCGCACCGACGCGGTCCGCTGCCGCGAACTTCTGAACCTTTGATTCCCAACCGGCGGACATGAAAAAATCCATCCTGATACTCGTACTATTCGTGGCGGCCCAGGTGGTCGCCTTCTGTCTGGCCACCGTGATCCATAAGGCCTGGGGCCAGGCGGCCGGGATGCCTTCCGAGGTGAGCCAGGGCGTGAGCGTCTTGGTCTGCTACCTGCTGCTTTTGCCCGTGCTCGCCGCGACGGGGCTTGTGCGCCGCCGGCCGTTTGTCCCGTTGCGCCTGCGTTCGCGTTGGGCGGCGGTGGCGGCACTGGCCGGATTGCTGATGGCCGGTCTGGGGCTGAACCTGCTGCTGGAGCCGCTGGGCCTGGACGACGGCGGCCAGATGGACGCGTTCAACGCCATGAAGGGCAACCCCTTCTGCCTGCTTCTGCTTTGTCTGGTGGGGCCGTTGACGGAAGAGGTCGTCTTCCGTGAAGGCATACAGCGCCAGTTGGCCGCCCGCGGGTTGCCGCCGGCAGGCGCGGCCCTGGTGGCCGCCCTCGCGTTCGCTCTGGTCCACGGCAATCCGGCCCAGGCCCTGCCCGCCGCCCTGCTCGGCTTCCTGCTCGGCTTGCTTTATGTGCGCACCGGCGACATCCGTCTTTGCTTTCCTGCCCATGTGCTCAACAACGGGCTGGCGGTCTTTTTCCTGTTCCGTCCCGACCTGGAGCCGGGCCTCTCCTCCGGCGGTGTGGCCCGGACGCTCGCCGTCGGCGGTTTCTGGCTGCTGGCCGGCATCGGGCTGATTGCACTATGGTGGCCGCACATGCGTCTCCAGGGCAGCGGTCGCCGGCCAGAGAGCGGGGAGAAAGGATGACTTTTTTATCGATACCCAAAGACAGGTGATTATGAAAATAGGAAATATTGACTTGGGCTTCCGCCCCGTCCTGCTCGCCCCGATGGAGGATGTGACCGACCAGGCCTTCCGGCTGCTTTGCCGCCGGCTGGGCGCTTCGATGGTCTACTCCGAGTTCGTCGCCGCCGATGCTTTGGTGCGGATGGTGAACAAGAGCCTCGCGAAGCTCACCGTGAGCGAGGAGGAGCGGCCCGTAGCCATCCAGATCTACGGCAAAGACCCGGCGGCCGTGCGCGATGCGGCCCAGATTGTCGTGGAGCGGGCGCATCCCGACGTGCTCGACCTCAACTTCGGCTGCCCGGTGAAGCGGGTGGCCGGAAAGGGAGCCGGGGCCGGACTCCTGCGCAACGTGCCCCTCATGCTGGACATTGCCCGCACTGTGGCCGATGCCGTCCCCGTTCCCGTCACGGCCAAGACGCGCCTGGGCTGGGACGCCGAACACATGGAAATCGTCACGCTGGCCGAGCAGTTGCAGGACTGCGGCATCCAGGCACTGACCATCCACGGGCGCACGCGGGCGCAGATGTACACCGGTGTGGCGGACTGGACGCTTATCGGCGCCGTCAAGCGCAACCCTCGGATGCGCATCCCCATTATCGGCAACGGCGACCTGGCTACGGGCGAGGACGCCCGGCGCGCTTTCGACGAGTATGGCGTAGACGCCGTGATGGTAGGGCGCGCCACGTTCGGCCGTCCCTGGGTGTTTGCCGAGATGCGCAGCGTGCTCGACGGGCGGCCTTTCAGCGCGGAAGGCGTCGTCGCCAGTTCCCATGCCCCGTTTTCGCCCGACTGGCAGCTCGACGTCCTCGAAGAGCAGGTGCGCCGCAGCGTGGCCCGTGCCGGGGAATACGGCGGCATTCTCCACATCCGCCGCCACCTGGCCGCTTCGCCTCTTTTCAAGGGACTGCCCGACTTCCGCCCGACGCGGGTGGCCATGCTCCGGGCCGCTACGCTCGATGAGCTTTTCGCCATTATGGAGTCCACGCGCCCGGCCATCCGGGCCCGCGCCGCGGGCGTCGCTGCCGCCGGCACGGCCGCCGTTTAGGCCAGCTCCGGCCCTTAGGCGCGTAAGAACCGGGCTAAGCTCCGTGGTTACGGGGCTTAGCCCGGTTTCTTTTTTCTTCCTCCGGTGCGGCTGCCGCCGTCATGGAGTTGGCCGTTTGCCTATTTTTCCGTATCTTTACCTGCGCAATCCGCGTTTGCCACTTCATTAAACACGAATCCAATATGACAGCGACACTAATCATCCTGGCCGTGGCGGCCATACTCTTTGTGAGCGGGCGCATCCGCTCGGACCTCGTGGCCGTCTGTGCCGCCCTGGCGTTGGTGCTTACCGGCGTGCTGACTCCGGAAGAGGCACTCTCCGGCTTTTCCAACCCCTTGGTCATCATGATGGTGGGCCTCTTCGTGGTGGGCGGCGGCATCTTTTCGACCGGCCTGGCCAAGATGGCCGGCAGCCGCATCCTCGGGCTGGCGGGCCGCAGCGAGACCCGCCTCCTCGTGCTGCTGATGCTCGCCACCTCGTTCGTAGGCGCATTCGTAAGCAACACGGGCACCGTGGCCCTGATGCTCCCCATCGTAGTCAGCATGGCGCGTGCCGCGGGCCTCTCGGCCGCCCGTTTCCTCATGCCGTTGGCGTTTGCCGGCAGCATGGGCGGTATGCTGACCCTGATTGGTACGCCGCCCAACCTTATTGTGCGCGATGCGTTGACACATGCCGGCTACGAGCCGTTGGGCTTCTTTTCCTTTACACCGGTGGGGCTGATTTGCATCGCCGTGGGCGTATTGGTGCTCATACCCCTTTCCCGCCGTTTCCTGAAGGGCAAGGGGTCGGAGCAGTCGCAAGGCGGCGGGAAGTCGCTGGAACAACTGGCGGCGGAGTATCAGTTGGTGGAGGGGGTCGCCCCGTGGCGCGTGACGGAAGGTTCGTCGCTGGCCGGCCACACGGTGCGTTCGCTCGACGTTTATGGCCGCTACGGCGTGACGGTGCTCGAGGTGCGCCGCGCGCGGCAGGGACGTAGCCAGCTCCTGAAGCGGATAGAACAGTTCGCCGCCGCCGACGTGGAGCTCGCCCCCGGCGATGTGCTCTATCTGAGCGGGCCGGAGGAGCGCGTGAGGCAGTTTGCCGCCGAGGCGGCGCTGGAGCGCGGCCCGCACGGGAAGAAAGGCCGTCTGCAGTTTTACGATGTCGGGATGGCCGAAATCCTGCTGCTCCCCACCTCGTCGCTGGCCGGGCGCACCGTGCAGGAGGCCGGCTTCCGCGCCCACTACGGCGTGAATGTGCTCGGGGTGCGCCGCCGGGGGGAGTATTTGCTCAAGGATATCAAGGACATCCGCCTGCACGCCTCGGACGTGGTGCTGGTCCAGGGCTCGTGGAAACGCATCTCGCTCCTGGCCGGCGAAGACGACAAATGGGTGGTGCTGGGCCAGCCGCTGGAACAGGCGCGCCGCGTGACGCTCGACTACAAAGCCCCCGTGGCCGCCTTCATCATGCTGCTCATGGTGCTGGCCATGGCCATCGACGCCATCCCCGTGGCGCCTGTGACGGCCGTCATGGTGGCGGCGGTGCTGATGGTCTTCAGCGGTTGCCTGCGCAACGTGGAGGAGGCCTATAAATCCATCAATTGGGAAAGCATCGTGCTTTTCGGGGCCATGTTGCCCATGTCGACCGCCCTGGAAAAGACCGGCGCGTCTGAACTCATCTCCCATTCGCTGGTCAGCGCTTTCGGCGGCTACGGGCCTTACGTGTTGCTGGCAGCAATCTATGTGGCCACTTCGCTGTTGACGTTTTTCATCTCGAACACGGTGACTGCCGTGCTTATGGCGCCTATCGCCCTTTCCTCCGCGGTGGCGCAGGGCTGGAGCGCCGTGCCTTTCCTCATGGCCGTGACCGTAGCGGCAAGCATGTGTTTCGCTTCGCCCTTTTCCACTCCGCCCAATGCGTTGGTGATGGCGGCCGGGGGCTATCGTCCGATGGATTACGTGAAGGTGGGCCTGCCGCTCCAGCTGGTGCTTGCCGTAGTCATGGTGCTGGTGCTGCCTTTGCTTTTCCCCTTCGGCTAAGTGCCGCCTCACGGCCGGGCCGTTGCGGAGAACAGGTCGCGCAGGACGGCCAATGACTTCAGTTCAGGAAAATTGGGGACGTGCAGGCGATAGTACGTGTTGATTTGCTCCAGCAGACGGCTGCGCTCGGCTCCAGAGAAGCGGAACAGGCGCATTGTGGCGTAGTCCATCCGCATGAGCAGCGGCAGGCGGGCCGCTTCGTCCGGACCGACAAAATGGGCGTGTGCCGGCCGCTCCGGGACAAACCGCCCGGCTTCGAGGTCGAAACAGTAGCCCGCCCGGGCCGACTCGAGGTTAGGCTCGAAGCCAAGGAAGTGGGCGAGCCGTAGCAGAAAGACCAGGTGGAAATTGGCGAAGCCATCCGGACAAGTGTCGAGCCACTGCACGGAGCGGAATACGTATTCGAAGAGCGCCTGCGAGACTTCCTCGCCGCGCACGGCGTGGAGCAGGAATTCGGAAAGGAATAAGGCAATGGCCGCCTTGCCCGGGTCGTAAGGCAAGGATACGAGCGGAACGGCCGTTTGGGCGGCGCGTGGCCGCCGCAGGCCGTTGCCGGCGCGCTGGTTCCACTCCAGTTCGAGAAGGGCCAGCGGCTGGAAGAGCGTGTAGCGCACGACGGCGCGTGCAGAACGCGAAATGCGCACCATGAAAGCCACACAACCCGCCTGCTCCGTCAGCACGTGGCAGATGAGTTGCTCGTCATTGTATTTTATGGTATGGAGCACAATGCCCCTTGATTTGATGAACATAGGCAGTCAGGCCGACGGCCAGCCGAGGCCGGCGGCGGGAATGGGAGCGGAAGGTTGCCCTCAGGCGCCGCCGTTTGCGGCTTCAGCGGTCAGAGCGTGGAAAACAGGTTGCAAATATAAGGAAAATCAGCAAATGGCGGCCTTTATCCGCCCACCGGAATGCGGGCCGCGCATAGACCTGGCCGGAGCACCCCATTCCTTCGCTCCGACACGGGATAACCGGGCTTCCTGGCGTCAATAAAGCCGCGCATCGGGCAAAAAAACCGCATTTTCGCAAAAAAAATGCGGAAATGCTTGGTCGGTAAGATTTATTGTACTACTTTTGCACTCGCATTTCGGTCACACCGCGAGGGTGGCCTTGAATGCGGAGGATGGCCCATTCGTCTATCGGTTAGGACGTGAGATTTTCATTCTCAAAAGAGCAGTTCGATTCTGCTATGGGCTACATAAATTAATAACGAAATTTCAAAATGGCAAACCACAAATCATCTGTAAAAAGGATTCGTCAGACGGCGAAGCGCAGGCTGCACAACAGATATTACGCCAAGACAATGCGTAATGCAGTTCGTAAGCTCCGTGCTACAACTGACAAAGCAGCTGCCGATGAGCTTCTGCCGAAGGTGCAGAAGATGCTGGATAAGCTTGCTAAGAGAAACATTATCCATAAGAACAAAGCGGCTAATTTGAAGTCGAGCATCGCGCTCCATGTGAACAAGTTGTCGTGAGCCGGCAGATGGATATATAAATACGCATAACGTGGGGCGGCCCTTTCCCTAAGGGTCGCCCCGCTTGTTATGCCGTCTGCTGTACCGCGTCTGCCGGATGAAAATCGTAAGGCAAGCGCACAAGAGAAGTTTGGCCGTTTCTTCGGCGGTTATGAAAATTATATTTATCTTTGCTTGGAAAACCAGTTTGAGCCTTGGCATTCTGTCGCACCGTACAGCCGCGGCAACGGGCGAAGCCGCCAACGGAGTATAAGCACATATTATTATTAATGGAAGAATTTGAACTCATTGCCAAAACGTTCCAAGGCTTGGAACAGGTTTTGGCCCGGGAACTAAGGGAACTCGGCGCGGGCAATGTACGGCCCGGATACCGTATGGTCTCTTTCACCGGCGACCAGGAGATGATGTATCGGGCGAACTTTTGCTTGCGCACGGCTGTGCGAATCCTGAAACCTATCAAACATTTCGTGGCCAAGGACGCCGACGATGTCTATGCGGCGGTACGCAGCATAGACTGGAGCCGTTATCTGGACTTGAGCACGACGTTTTCCGTAGATAGCGTGGTTAATTCCGAAGAGTTCCGGCATTCCAAGTTTGTTGCCTACAAAGTGAAAGATGCCATTGTGGATTACTTCCGCGAGACTACGGGTAAACGGCCGAACATCAGTATAAGCAATCCTGACATGAAGCTCAATATCCACATCTCAGAGGAAAATTGCACCCTGTCGTTGGATTCTTCCGGCGACAGTCTGCATTTGCGCGGTTACCGCACGGCTTCTGTCGAGGCGCCTATTAACGAAGTCTTGGCTGCCGGTCTGCTGAAACTCGCGGGCTGGAACGGCGAAACGGACTTTATTGACCCTTTCTGCGGCTCCGGTACGTTGCTCGTGGAGGCCGCACTTATGGCCCGCAACATCTATCCCGGGGTCTTCCGGAAGGCCTTCGGTTTCGAGAAATGGAAGGATTTCGACCGTGATTTGCTGGACCGGATTTATAACGACGATTCCGCCGAACGGGAGTTCCAGCATAAGATTTATGGCTACGACTTGAATCAGCGCGCCGTCGAGGCGGCGTTGGCCAACGCCAAGAACGCCGGCGTGGCCGATTGTATTATAGTGGAGCGCCGCGACATTCAAAGTTTTAAGCACGCCACTAAGGATAAGGCGTTGATGGTTACCAATCCTCCTTACGGCGAAAGGCTCGTCACTCCCGACCTGCTGGGTATATACCGCACACTGGGAGAGCGCCTGAAGCACGAGTTTCTCGATAACGACGCGTGGGTGATCAGCTCACGTGCGGAGTGTTTTGATGAAATCGGACTTAAGGCGAGCGTCAGCATTCCTTTATATAATGGTTCGTTGGAATGCGATTTCCGTAAATACCAGATTTTTGCCGGCCGCCTGGATGAGTACCGTGCCGGTGGCGGTACGGTGAAAAGCGACGAAGACCGTCGCCGCATGGCCGATAAGCGCCATACGCGCCTTTCCCGTAATGATGCAAACGAGCGGCGCAACATGCAGGAGACAGAGGAAGACTTGAGTGATGACCCCGAATATTTGCTCCTGCGCAATATGCACCGTGAGTTTGAACGCAACTTCGGCCGTTATGGCCGGCGTGATGAAGGACGCCGGCAAGAGCGCCGGTCGGACCGCCGCGACAATAGCCGGAAAGAGGACAGCCGCCGCACCGAGCGCGGCAACTACGGACGCGAGGCCGGCGGCCGTCGCCCGGACCGTGAAGGCTACGGACGGAAATCGTTTGACAGAAAACCAAAAAAGTATTGAGCATGAAAAAAATCCTTTTGGCAGTCGCAGCCTTGCTGTTGCTGCCGGCAGTGACTATGGCGCAAACGAAAAAAAGCTTTACCCTTGACGATTTGATGTGGGGAGGCTCCAATTATTGGAATCTCCAGCCGAAGAATCTTTTCACCGCATGGTGGGGCGACCGTCTTGTCGAGCTTGGGGTAGACGAAGTGCGCCGCAATACCGACGAAAAGGGTCGGAACGTTTATCCCGAAGTGATGTTCACGGCAGAAAGCGTGAACCGCCTCCTGACCGAAGATACCCAAGGGAAAGTCCGCAACCTTACCTACGCGCGCTTCCCGTATGCCGACCGCCCTGAAGTATTCCTGCAAACCTCGAAAGTCAATTTGCTCTATGACTGGTTGAAGGGAGAAGTCGTATGGTCGCAGCCCCGCACGCCGGGTGCGTCGCACGAAGATTTCAATTTTGCCTCAAAGAGTGTCGCTTTTGTCAAGGACTGGAACCTTTACGTCACCACGGCCGACGGCAAGACCCACCAGGTCTCGACCGACGGTTCCCGCGAGCTGGTTTACGGACAAAGCGTGCACCGCGACGAGTTCGGCATCAGCAAAGGCACTTTTTGGAGTCCGGACGGCAGCCTCCTGGCTTTCTACCGTATGGACCAGTCCATGGTAACAGATTACCCGATGGTCGACATTGCCCACCGCGTGGCGCAGCTTGCCCCCGAGAAATATCCCATGGCCGGCATGACCAGCCACAAGGTCACCGTCGGCGTGTTCAATCCCGCGACCGGAACCACCGTATATCTCCAGGCCGGCGACCCGACTGACCGCTACTTCACCAATATTGCCTGGAGTCCCGACGGCAAGACCGTCTATGTCATTGAATTGCCCCGCACGCAGGACAAAGCCGAACTCGTGGCCTACGACGCTTCGACCGGCGCGCGCCGCGGTGTGCTTTATACCGAGACGAACGACCGCTACGTGGAGCCCATGCACCCTATCGTGTTCCTGCCCTGGGACAGCTCCAAGTTCATATACCAGAGCCGCCGGGACGGTTACAATCACCTGTACCTCTTTGACAAGAACGGCAAAGAGCTGGCCCAGCTCACTTCCGGTCCGTTTGAAGTGACCGGCCTGATTGGCTTTAACGTGAAGGACAAGAGCATCATCTACCGCAGCAACGAGCTTTCGCCCATCCGTTACAATAACTTCAGCGTCAACGTCAAGACGAAAAAGCGCACTTTGCTCGACAGCGGCAAGGGCGTGCACTCCGGCGCCTCGCTTTCCGCTTCCGGGGCGTATCTCGTAGACCGCTGGTCCGCTCCGGCGACCTACCGCCGCATCGACCTGCTTACGACTTCCAAGCCCTCCATGCGCACCTTGCAGGATGCCCCGTCGCCCTGGGCGGACTACGCCGTTCCCGAAGTGACCTGCGGCACCATCAAGGCGGCCGACGACTCCACCGACCTTTACTATCGGCTTGTGAAGCCCGTCGGTTTCGACCCTGCCAAGAAATACCCCACTGTGGTCTATGTCTATGGCGGCCCGCATGCCCACAACGTGGACGAAGGCTGGTTCTATGCCATGCGTCCTTGGGAAGCCTATATGGCGCAGAAGGGCTACGTCATCTTTGTCCTGGATAACCGCGGCTCCGAAAACCGTGGCTTCGCCTTCGAAAGCTGTACGCACCGCCATCTGGGCGACATAGAGATGCAGGACCAGATCAAAGGTGTCGAGTTCCTCAAGACGTTGCCCTACGTCGACGCAGACCGTCTCGGTGTTCACGGCTGGTCGTTCGGCGGATACATGACTACGAATCTCATGTGCACTTATCCCGACGTGTTCAAGGTCGGCGTTGCCGGCGGGCCCGTCATCGACTGGAACTTTTATGAAGTCATGTATGGCGAGCGTTACATGGACACCCCGCAGGAGAACCCCGACGGCTACCGCAGTTCGAGCCTCCTGCCCAAAGCCAAGAACCTCAAGGGCCGTCTGCAGATCATATTGGGCTACAATGACCCCACGTGTGTACCGCAACACAGCCTGTCCTTCCTCCGTGCCTGCGAGGATGCCGGGACACAGCCCGACTTCTTCATGTATCCGGGTCAGGGACACAACATGATGGGCAAGGACATGGTGCACCTGCACGAACGCATCACACGTTACTTTGAAGACTATCTGAAATAAGCGGCGGCGCCGGCCGTAGGGCAGCGCTTTCCGCAGACCGTTTCGGGCAAGGCCGCATGCCGCGGCCCTGCCCGATTTTTTTGCGGTGGCGGCTTCGCAAAAAAAGCCCGTAACTATCCCATCTTTCTCCCGGCAGGAATCATAAACTTTCGTAACTTTGCGCTACGGGACCAAGGCGAAGGGCAAGCGCCTTTCCGTCCGTCCCCTCCCGCCGGCCGGTATTGGCCGGAAACCTCAATCTAAAAACAACGCGAAGTCATGAAAAATGTGATTGCATGCAAGAACGCCCCCGCAGCCATCGGCCCGTACAGTCAGGCCATAGAGGCCGGCGGCATGGTTTTTGTGTCCGGACAACTGCCCGTAGACCCGGCCACCGGAGAATTTGCCCCCGGCGGTGTGAAGGAACTCACCCACCAGTCGCTGACCAACATCAAGCATATCCTCTCCAGCGTGGGACTTACCATGGAAAACATCGTCAAGACGACGGTATTCCTTACCGACATGGCCGATTTTGCCGAGATGAACGAGGCTTATGCCACTTACTTCGGCGGGGCCGCCCCGGCCCGTTCGGCAGTAGCGGTCAAGGCTTTGCCCAAGGGAGCGCGCGTGGAAGTGGAGTGCATTGCCGTGCGTTGACCCATGTGCCGCAAAATCGGAGTATTCCTCTCTTCGCGGACAAACCTGCCCGCGCCCTACCGGCAGGCGGCTGAAGAGGTGGGCGGCTGGATAGGCTGCACGGGCCGCACGCTGGTCTACGGCGGTGCGCGCAAGGGACTTATGGAAGTATTGGCCCGCGCCGTGAAGGAAAGCGGCGGGCGCGTCTACGGCGTGGTCCCGCAAATCATCGAGGAGCGGGGCCAGGTGAGCGACGTTCCCGACGTGCTGTTCCGCACGGCCGACCTCAACGACCGCAAGGCCGTCATGGTGCGTGAAAGCGACGCCCTGCTGGTCCTGCCCGGCGGCATCGGGACGCTGGACGAGGCTTTCACCGTGTTGGCCGCCGGCCTCATCGGCATAGCCCGCAAACCCCTTGTCTTTTACAACGTCGGCGGATGCTGGGACGCCTTGCTCGCCATGCTGGCCGGGATGCAGGCACAAGGACTGGTGGACGACGGCGGCGAGCCGCTGTGGCGCGTGGCCACTACGGTCGACGAGCTGGAACGCTGTTTCGGCGGACGGTAAGCGGGCATGGTGCCCCCGTCCGTCACCGTCCGTCAGGCCGCCTGCCTTCCCCTTGCCGGAAGCAGGCGGCCTGATGCCATGTATGCCTTCGCCTTGGCGCATACGGCCTTCCCGCCCCGGAAAGCCGCGCCGGGCGTTCGTCGCGGGCCTTAGCCCCGCAACCACGGGCTTTAGCCCGCTCGCTACGGGGCTAAGGCCCGTGGCCTGCCAAGCAGGCCGCCGGCTTTCCGGGCTGTCCTCCACAGTCCCTCCGTCATGTGCGGCGCGTGGTCCGCCTGGCCGGAAAGTCCGCACAATATGTAAAAAAATAGAAAAGGAACGGGCATTCCCGATTTTATTTGTTATTTTTGCCAAAATCCATAATCGAAAAGTTATGAGCAAAACCTTGCGAGTCATCATTAGCGGGGGAGGAACCGGTGGCCATATCTTTCCCGCCATCTCGATAGCCGACGCTATCCGGGCCAAGCGCCCCGACGCCAAGATACTCTTTGTCGGCGCGGAAGGCCGGATGGAAATGCGCCGCGTGCCAGAGGCGGGCTATGAAATCAAGGGCCTGCCTGTCGCCGGCTTCGACCGTCGCCACCTGTGGCGTAACGTAAGCGTCATGTTCAAACTGATGCGCAGCCGGCAGATGGCCCGCCGCATCGTACGCGAGTTCCGCCCGCAGGTGGCCGTAGGCGTAGGCGGCTATGCCAGCGGTCCTACGCTCGACGTGGCCGGACGCATGGGCATTCCCACCCTGATACAGGAGCAGAACTCCTATGCCGGCGTGACGAACAAACTGCTGGCGCGCAACGCGCGGTGCATCTGCGTGGCCTATGAAGGGATGGAGCGCTTCTTTCCTGCGAGCCGCATCCGCTTGACTGGCAACCCCGTCCGCCGGGCCTTGCTCGACGCCCCGGTCTCCCGGGCCGCGGCGCTGGCCGCGTTCGGGCTTTCGCCGGACCGCCTGACGGTGCTCATCCTCGGCGGGTCGCTCGGCGCCCGTTCCGTCAACGAGAGCGTGCTCGGCCAGCTCGGCCTTATCCGCCAGCAGAAGCGCGTGCAATTCGTATGGCAGACCGGAAAATATTACAGTGCGCAGATCCGCACGCAACTGGAGCGCCAGAAATGCCCGGACAACCTGCACGTCATGGACTTCATTTCCGACATGGCGACGGCCTATGCCGTGGCCGACCTCGTCGTCTCGCGCGCAGGAGCAGGGAGCATCTCCGAGTTCTGCCTGCTGGGCAAACCGGTCATCCTGGTGCCCTCGCCCAACGTCGCCGAGGACCATCAGACGAAAAACGCCCTGGCCCTCGTGGAGCGCGACGCCGCGCTCTACGTGCCCGACGCCGAAGCGCGGCAGACCCTCCTGCCGACGGCCATCAATACCGTGCTCGACGCTTCCCGGCTCGAGGCGCTTTCCGCCAATATCCGCCGGCTGGCACGTCCCCATGCCGCCGAGGACATCGCAGACGAGGTCATCCGTCTGGCTACCGGAAGCGCGCCGCGGAAGTAATCACAGCCCGCGGAAGAAAAAATCCTGCGTCCGTATCCTTAATCTCCGGAAAATAATTGCTATTTTTGCTTTCTACTATATAGAGGACGGAGTTAAAACCTCAGAATCATGAATTTAGAAGACATACAGTCTGCTTACTTCATCGGTGCCGGCGGCATCGGCATGAGTGCGCTGGAGCGCTATTTCCGTTCGCGCGGCGTCTATGTGGCGGGTTACGACCGTGCGGAAAGTGCCCTGACGCGCCAGCTGGCGGCCGAGGGCATCGACCTGCATTACGAAGACGCCCCCGGACTTATCCCCGAGCGCTGCCGCGACGCCCGCCACACACTGGTCGTCTATACGCCGGCCATTCCGGCCGAGCACAGCGAACTGGCTTACTTCCGCGCGGGAGGCTTCGAGGTGCAGAAGCGCGCCCAGGTGCTGGGCCTGCTCACGCGCCACATGCGCGGCCTTTGCGTGGCCGGGACGCACGGCAAGACAACGACGTCGTCCATGCTGGCCCACTTGCTCCATGAAAGCCACGTGGGCTGCAACGCTTTTCTGGGCGGCATCGCGAAAAACTACGGGACGAACTATCTGCTCGCCCCGGAAAGCCCTTACGTGGTCGTTGAGGCCGACGAGTTCGACCGTTCGTTCCATCACCTCCGCCCGTTTGCCTCCGTCATCACCGCGACCGACGCGGACCATCTCGACATCTACGGGACGGAGGAAGCCTATCTGGAAAGTTTCCGCCACTACACGACGCTCATCCAACCCGGCGGGGCGCTGGTGATACACCGGGGACTCCGGATGCGCGACGACTTGCAGCCCGGGGTGCGCCGGTACGAGTACGCGCGTGAGGAGGGCGATTTCCATGCCCGCCGCGTGCGCGTGGGAGACGGGCGCATCGTGTTCGACTTCGTATCGCCGTTGGGCGACATTGCCGACGTGGAGCTGGGCGTCCCCGTCGGGGTAAACATAGAGAACGGCATCGCGGCGATGGCGCTGGCGCAGTTTGCCGGCGCGACGCCTGAAGAGATACGGGAGGGCATGCGGTCGTTCACAGGCGTGGTGCGCCGCTTCGATTTCAAACTGAACACGCCGCACATCGTATTCCTCAGCGACTATGCCCACCATCCGGCCGAAATCCGGCAATCTATCCTTTCGCTGCGCGAGGTTTTCGCCGGACGCCGGCTGACGGCTATATTCCAGCCTCACCTGTACACCCGCACGCGCGATTTCTATCCGGACTTTGCCGCCAGCCTCTCGCTGCTCGACGAGGTCATCCTGACAGAAATATATCCGGCCCGCGAAATGCCCATACCGGGCGTGACGAGCCGGCTGATATACGACAACCTGCGGCCGGACATGGACAAACGCCTGTGTCGGAAAGCCGATGTTCCCAAGCTGGTGGAAGAGGGCGACTTTGATGTCCTGCTGCTTCTCGGCGCGGGCGACTTGGACGATTACGCCCCACAGCTCACGGAAATCCTGCGTCGCAAATATCTTGCATGAACCGTCCGGCACCGATACCCGTCCCGGCCACTCTCCAATATCCGAATGTCTGAGAAATGAAGGTCTTTCTGAATTTTGCCCTGTTGCTGATCTTGGCGGTCTACCTCGTATTCGCCTTTGTCCGCCTCGCGGTGGGACAGGACGATACGGAGTGCACATCGGTCAATGTCGCAGTCGTGGACAGCACTCATGCCGGTTTCATCACGGCCGACGAGGTGACGCGTATCCTTAAACGTGCGCGGCTGTATCCCAAGGGGCGGAAAATGGCCGACGTGGACGGCCGGCGCATAGAAGAGGAGTTGCTCAAAAACTCTTTTGTGAAGCAGGTCACATGCTACAAGTCGCCGGGAGGGCGGGTGAATATCCGGCTGTCCCAACGCCTGCCCCTGTTGCGTGTCCGGGCAGCCAACGGCGATGACTATTATCTGGACGAAAAGGGCAACGCCATGAAGCCGCAGGGCTATCATGCCGACCTTGTCGTAGTTACGGGGCATGTGAGCCGCGACTTTGCCCGCCGCAAGCTGGTTTATCTGGCCCGCGAGTTTCATACCAATCCTTTTGCCGGTGATTTGGTGCAGCAGGCCGACATCGCTTCCGACAGCACGGTGACGTTGGTGCCGCGTGTCGGATGCCGGCTTATTCGTTACGGCACGCTGGACAGTATCAACGTGGCCCGTAAGTTTCGCAACTTGAAGGCTTTCTACGCCAAGGTGCTGCCCGAAGTAGGGTGGAATACCTATCGGGAGATAAGCTTGGAGTATGCCAACCAGATTATCTGTAAACGGAAATAAATAAGAAAAGGATAGAACATATATGGCAATAGAAGACAATTTCATCGTGGCAATTAGCCTTGGCTCGTCGAAGGTGACAGCCCTGGCGGGCCGTAAAGCGTCCGACGGCGCAATACAGATGTTGGCTTGTGCGCAGGAGCCTTCCGAATCTTTCATACGGAAGGGGCGCATAAACAATTTCAACAAGATGGTGCAGTGTATCCTCAACATGAAGGAGCAACTGGAAAACAAGATGCAGAAATCCGTCTGCCGTGTTTACGTAGGCTTGGGCGGCATGGGACTGCACACAGAGGCGAACGTCGTTACGCGCCATTTCGGCGAGAAGACGGTCATCACGCAGGAGATGCTGAACAGCATCTTCGAGGCGAATAAAAGCAATTCAGCAGGCGACACGACCATTCTCGAAAGCATACCGCAAGAGTTTCATCTTGGCGCACAGACAGTGTCGGATCCGGTCGGAATGCAGACAGAAAGTATCGAAGGCCACTATCTTAATATCGTTACACGCGCGTCGGTAAGCGAAGACATCCGGAACTGCTTCCGCAACGCCGGGGTGACTATTGCCGGTATGCCTATCGTCTCGCTTCAGCTGGCTGATGCCATGCTCACCGGCCCGGAAAAGCGTTCGGGCTGCGTCTTCGTGGATATGGGGGCCGAGACCACTACGGTCGCCGTGTTCAAGAATAATCTGTTGCGCCACCTGGCCGTTATCCCGTTGGGCGGGGCCAACGTGAACCGTGACATCTGTTCGTTCCAGATAGAAGACGACGAGGCCGAAAGTCTCAAACGGCAATTCGGCTCTGCATTTTATCCCGAGACGGAGCAGGAGCGCCCTGCCATCGCGTTGCGCGACGGCAGGACCGTGAAATTCGAAGACTTCAGCGGCCTCGTGGAAGCACGTATGGAGGAAATCATCCTTAATGTGAACAACCAGATCATGTTGTCCAAGTATGATAAGTCCCAGCTTATCGGCGGCATCATTATTACCGGCGGCACTGCCTGTATGAAGGATGTCGACAAGGCTTTCACGCAATACACCGGCTTCGAGAAACTGCGCTTTGTCAAGTCGCCCCGCCTTCAGGTGCGTACCGCGGCTAAAGAAAACGCAGCTTTCAATGATTCCGGAGACTACAACGCCGTCCTCGCCCTCGTGGACAAGTGTGAGGGCAATTGCTGTGGCGGTGATTTGGGTAAACCGGAAAGAGATCTCTTTACGCTTCAGGAGGAGCAGGAAAACGCTTCCGACCCCTCTGAATCGGAAAAGCCCGTCACCGAGCAGAAAGGCGGAGAGCAGGAAACGCCCGTCACAGAAGAGCCGGAACAGCAGAAGACACGCGGTAGCTGGATGAAAAAAATCATCTGGAAGTTTAAGGAAATGACTACAGCGGTCATCACCGAAGAAGATTCCATTTCAAAAGACAAGAAGGACCGCGCGTAAACGGAGCATCCTGGCTTCCAATGCCCTAAACTACATAAACCAATAACGAAGCGAAATCATGCCAGACAAAAATACCGATTTTCCTATCGACTTAGACGTACCTTCTACCACTCCCTCCATCATCAAAGTCATAGGTGTAGGTGGCGGAGGCGGCAATGCCGTCAACCACATGTATAGGGAAGGCATCCACGATGTTAATTTCGTCCTTTGCAACACAGACAGCAAGGCCCTTTGCGACTCTCCCGTGCCCGTCCGGCTTCAGTTGGGCAAGGAAGGGCTCGGTGCAGGCAACCGTCCGGAACGGGCACGCAAGGCCGCTGAGGAGAGCGTCGACGACATCCGCCATATGCTGAACGACGGGACCAAGATGGTCTTCATCACGGCCGGCATGGGCGGCGGCACCGGAACGGGCGCCGCGCCCGTCATTGCCCGCGAAGCCAAGGACATGGGCATCCTCACTGTCGGCATCGTCACCATTCCTTTCCTTTTTGAGGGAAACAAGAAGATTGACCAGGCCCTCGACGGCGTGGAGGAAATCTCCAAGCACGTAGATGCGTTGCTCGTCATCAACAACGAGCGTCTGCGCGAAATCTATCCGGACCTGAACGTCCTGAGTGCTTTTGAGAAAGCCGACAACACGTTGAGCGTGGCCGCCCGCAGCATTGCCGAAATCATTACCATGCACGGCATCATCAATCTCGACTTCCGCGACGTGTGTACCGTATTGAAGGACGGCGGTGTCGCTATCATGTCTACCGGTTTCGGTGAAGGCGAGAACCGCGTTACCAAGGCCATTGAGGACGCGCTCCATTCCCCGCTGCTCAACAACAACGACATCTTCAACTCCAAGAAAGTGCTGCTTTCCATCTCGTTTTGCGCGGAGAATGAAGGCGATTCCCTCATGATGGAGGAAATAAACGAAGTCCACGAGTTCATGTCCAAGTTCCACGATGACGTGGAGACGAAGTGGGGGCTTTCTACCGACCCGACGTTGGGTAAGCGGGTGAAGATCACCATCCTGGCCACGGGCTTCGGCATCGCCACCGTCCCGGGCATGAAAGAGAAGCACGATGCCGAGGAAGAAACGCGCCGCCAGCACGACGCCGAGAAACAGGAAGAAAACGAAGAGCGCCGCGGACAGTACTACGGCCCGTCCGACAAGAAAGGCGGCCAGCGCCGCCGCCCCAAGGTCTACCTCTTCGGGCTTTCCGACCTGGACAACGAGGAAGTCATCTCCATGGTAGAACTCACGCCCACTTATAAACGGAGCAAGGAAATGCTCGGCGAAATCAAGCGCAAGGCTGTCGGCGAACAGCCTTTTGAAATAGAGAACACCGTCAGCGACAGCCACGTCATCTCTTTCGGATAACTGCCCGCTATCCCGTCGGCTTCCCGCTACGGGATGGATTCACAACCGGCGGCATGCCACCAGGACATTCCGGCAACCGTGTCCCGGTGGCACGCCGCCTACTTTCATTTATAAATCACGACGTTATGGAACATAGCCCTGCTACACATTCGTCCCAATCCGATGAGTTGTTGATAAACCTCGCCAACGCCAATACGCCCGCCATCATTAAAGTCATCGGCGTAGGCGGGGGCGGCGGAAATGCCGTCGCCCAGATGTATCGGGAAGGCATTCCCGGCATACAGCTCCTCGCCTGCAATACCGATAGCAAGGCGCTCGAGACTTCGCCGCTGCCCGACCGCCTACAGCTCGGACCGGGCCTTGGAGCCGGCGGACGGCCCGAAATAGGCCGAATGTATGCCGAAGAGAGCCTGGACAAAATCAGGGCCTGTTTCGACGAGCACGTCAAGATGGTATTCATCACGGCCGGCATGGGCGGCGGCACCGGCACCGGAGCCTCGCCCGTCATAGCCCGCGAGGCGCGTAAGAAAGGCATTCTCACCGTCGGCATCGTCACGCTTCCTTTCCTCTTCGAGCGCGAAAAGCAAATCGACAAGGCGCTCGACGGACTTGAGATGCTGGCCGCGGAAGTCGACGCCCTGCTCGTCATCAACAACGAGCGGCTGATGGACATCTATCCCACGCAGAGCATCATCGCAGCCTTCCGCAAAGCCGACGAGACCTTGACCGTCGCCGTCCGCAGCATTGTGGAGATTATCAACATGCGCGGCCGCGTCGACCTGGACTTTCACGATGTGTATGTGGTCTTGAAAGATGGCGGCATCGCCATTATCTCTTCCGGCTACGGTGAGGGAGAGGGACGCCTCAAGCAAGCTATCGAACAGGCGCTCTATTCCCCGTTGCTCAACAACAATGATGTCTACCGTTCCCGCCGTATAGTCTTCTCCATCACGGTGGCTGCCGAGGACGGGCCCGGGGCGCTCCGCATGGACGAGATGTCCGCCATCTACGACTTCACCGCCCGCTTCCACGGGGATATAGAGACGAAATGGGGGCTTAGTTTCGACCCGGAACTGGGCGAACGCATCAAAATCACCATCCTGGCTTCCGGCTTCGGGCTTTACGACCAGCCGGCGCAGGCCGAACTGGCCCATACCGCCGTTTCGGCCGAAGAGGAGGAGCGCGAAGCCCGCCGCGCCACCTTTTATGCCGAGTCAGGAGCGCGCCGCCGCTCTCCGTCGGCCGCCCGCCCGAAGATCTACCTCTTCAGCATGGACGACCTTTCCAACGAGGCGCTTGTCGCGCTTGTGGACAGCGTGCCTACGCGCAGCCGCACGGCGGCCGACCTGCAGCGTATGGCCAACCAGACGGGCGAGGCCCACTTTGCCGGCGAGGAGGAAGAACAGTCCGGCGGCGTAATATATTTCGACATGGAGAACTCAAAATAATCACTCACAACTATGGAACTTTTTGAAAAAGTCAGCAAAGACATCGTTGCTGCCATGAAGGCAAAGGACAAAGTACGCCTGGAGGCGCTCCGCAATATCAAGAAATACTTCATCGAGGCCAAGACCGCACCCGGTGCGGGCGACCAGCTGCCCGACGACGTGGCTTTGAAAATTCTGGCCAAACTCGCCAAGCAAGGCCGCGACACGGCGGCGCTCTATGCCGGGCAGCAGCGTCCGGACCTGGCCGAGGAAGAGATGGGACAGGTCCGCGTCATTGAGGAATACCTGCCGAAGCCGCTCAGTGCCGAAGAATTGGAAGCGGCCGTCCGCACCGTCATCGAGGAAGTAGGTGCCGCCGGCCCGAAGGACATGGGCAAGG
The DNA here is from genome assembly GCA_902464615.1 of uncultured Prevotella sp. GTDB lineage: Bacteria > Bacteroidota > Bacteroidia > Bacteroidales > Bacteroidaceae > Alloprevotella. The sequence continues at coordinate 26,118 of CABQKA010000012.1, forward strand.
TGATGGGCACCGCGACGAAGCGCCTGGCAGGCAAGGCCGACGGCAAAGCCGTGGCCGACTGTGTGAAGCGTCTCTTGGCCCAGTAAGGCCGTACCGCTTTCCGGCGATTCTTTTAAGCCGCCTTGGGCGTTGACAGCGCCCAAGGCGGCTTTTTCTTTGTTCTCCGGGCGTCCAGCTACTTTGCCAAGCGGCTGGGCGTATTCCTGCAGCCGCTTGTCCCTTTCCCGGTGAAATGGCCTTTTATGCCTTTGTGCGCTTCCTTTTTCTCCGATGAAACCGGGGAAAATCCGTCCGCGCCCTATGTATCGGAGTGTTTTGCCGGCCGTCAGACCGATGAAACCGCATAAAATCCCCTTTTTCGCAGTTTTATGCCAGGATTCGGATATCCGTGTGCCGGTTTTCGCCCTCTCTTCGCGGTGCGGTGCGGCTTCCGCATGCCGCAAGCCGGCAGATGAACGTCAGTCCGCCGTGTGGCCTTGCGTTTACGGGAATAGGGCCAGAAAAAACGGGGCTAAGGGATGTAAGAAATTCCCTTAGCCCCGTTCGGGCCGTCAGTGCCCGCAGTGTTTTGTCCACGTTCCGGCAGCGCGTCCCGTGCAGCGCAGGCATCAGTCTTCCGCTTCCGGCAGATAGCCCTCGGCCCGGAGCTGGGCCACCAGGGTTTCCAGTTCGGCGTACCATGCTTCACCGAAGCGCCGCACAAGCGGTTCGCGCAGGAAACGGTATAGCGGCAGGCGCAGTTCCATTCCTTTGCGTACGGCCGGGGCGCAGACGTCCCACCGGTGGTAGGACAGGCCCGTCAGCCCGCTTCCCAATTTGCGTTCGCGTATGGGGTACAGGCTGCACGATATGGGCTTGCACCACGTGGTCCGGCCTTCGCGCCAGGCGCGCTCCGTGGCGCAGAGGCAGCAGCCTTGCGCGTCGTAGCAGGTGAAGACACAGTCGCGCCCGTTGACGATGCTGGTCACCAGGTCGCCGTCCGCGTCCGTGTAGGCCACGCCCTGTCGTGCGATGACGCGGTGCGCTTCGGGAGAAAGTTCGTCGCTGACGGCGTCGAGCACGTTTTCGAGGCAAGCCACCTCGTCGAGTGTGAGAGGGGCGCCGGATTCACCTTCGACGCAGCAGATGCCGCGGCAGGCCTCCAGGTTGCAGCAGAAGCATTCCGTCAGTATGTCCGTAGCCAGAATGACGTCGCCGACCTGTACCAGCGGCGGCAATGTCCGCCGTTCCGTCTGCGGCGTGCCCTTTTCGGGACCGTCTGCGGCAGGCCGGGGGCAGTAATGGGAAGTTTTGCGTTTGGAACTCATGGGATAGGATTTTGTGGTCCGTGCCGCCGTTTACCATTCGATGGGCGTTTGCCCGTGTGAGGTGAGATAAGCGTTGGCACGGCTGAAATGGTGATTGCCGAAAAAGCCTCTGTATGCGGAAAGCGGGGAGGGATGGGCCGAGGCGAGGACCAGGTGGCGGGAACGGTCTATCATGGCCCCTTTGCGTTGCGCGTAGCTTCCCCAGAGGATGAAGACCAGGTGCTCGCGCTCCGCGGCCAGGCGGGCGATGACGGCGTCGGTGAAGGCTTCCCATCCGTGCCCTTGGTGCGAGCCGGCCTGGTGGGCGCGTACCGTGAGCGTCGCGTTGAGCAGCAGCACGCCCTGGCGCGCCCAGCGCCGCAGGCTGCCGCTGGGCGGTACGGGCCGTCCCAGGTCGTCCTGGATTTCCTTGAAGATGTTTTGCAGCGAGGGCGGGAAAGGCACGCCGTCGGCCACGGAAAAGCAAAGCCCTTCGGCCTGTCCCGCCTCGTGGTACGGGTCTTGCCCGATGATGACTACTTTCACGCGGTCGAAGGGGCAGAGGTCGAAGGCGGCGAATATTTGTCTCCCCGGCGGGTAGCATGGTCCTGCCTGGTATTCGGCGCGGACGAACTCGGTAAGTTGTGCGAAATAGGGCGCGTCGAACTCGGCTTGCAGCCGGTCGCGCCAGGTAGCGTCTATCTTGACATTCATAGGAGCGGTTTAATCGGGTGGAACGTGTCAGGGCAGGCACCATTCGACCGTATCGGCCAGGTGCTGACGGCCGTCGCGTGCGGTGGCTTCAATGCGGTTTTCGCCACGGTCCAGCCGGACGTTGCGAAACACGCAGCATTTCAGTGAGTCGGGCTTCTGCGAGCCGACTTTGCGGCCGTTGACGGTGAGGGTCACCTCGCCGCAGTTCGAGAAGACGCGCACGTCCGTCACGCTGCGACTGCGCTGCCTGGCCCGGCGGCCTTCGATGTACACCATCGGCTCCGGATTCCAGTTGGCCTTATAGAAGAAAAAGGCGTCCTTGCGAATCCTGCGGTCGTGCGTGACCAGCCCTTTGTCGTTGATGCCCGGGCGGTCGCCTTCCGTGCGGTGCGCGGCGCCGAAGTCGAACATGTTCCAGACGAACGTGCCCCAGACAAAGGGCCTCTGGCTGATGATTTCCCAATTGCGCACGTGGTATTCCGTCTGCCAGTTCTCCGGGTGCCACCAGCTGTCGGCGGCCGGCTGCTTGAGGGAGTCCTGCTGGTGGTAGATGCTGGCGCCTGCCCCGTATTCGCTGATGCCAATGCGCAGCTTTGGATATTGCCTGTGCGTCTGGTCGAGCCATGTGGCCAACGTGGCCGGCGAGGCGCCGTACCAGCCGTCGTAGCGGTTCCAGGCTATGAGGTCCGTGATGTGGTTGAGCGCGCCGCCCTGGTTGCTGGCCGAGGTGGTGGGGCGCGTGGAGTCTTCCTGGTGCGCCAGCCGGTTCAGCTCCCTGACGTATTCCACAGGGTTGTCGCCCTGTTCCTTCAGTTCGTTGAAAAGCCCCCAGCAGACGATGGCCGGGTGGTTATAATGTTGCCGGATAAGTTCCTTGAGCTGTTCGCGGCCGTTGGTGCGGAAGGACGGCTGGTCCACGAAGCCTTTGTCCGCATAGCCTCCCGGCCCGACGAAAGGAATCTCCGCCCATGTGAGGATGCCGTTGCGGTCCATCAGGTCGTAGATGGCGGTGGCCTGCGGGTAGTGGGCCAGGCGGACGGCGTTGACACCCATCTCGCGCATGAGTGCCACATCTTCGCGGTGATGTTCCGGCCGTAGGGCGTTGCCGACTTCCGCCCGTTCCTGGTGGCGGCATACGCCGTGGAGGGAAACGTGGCGGCCGTTCAGGAAGAAGCCTTTGTCGGGGTCCACGTTGAAGAAGCGCAGGCCGAGCGGTTGCTCCACGCAGTCGGCCTGGCGCCCGTCGACGGAGAGCGTCGTGACGGTGCGGTATAGGAAGGGGTCGCGCGTGCCGTCCCACAAATGCGGGCGGTCAATGAGGAGAGGCAGCTCGGCCACGTAGTCGGTCGCGTTGGCGGGAATCGTCACTTCGCGCGTTGCGCTGTGGACCGTGCGGTCGCCGTCGCGCACGTCGACACGGAGCGTCGCCGGGCGTGGCGCTGCACTCCGGTTGGAGAGGACCACGCGGGCACGCACGGTGGCCGATTCGGCGCTGACGTGTTCCTGGACCAGATAAACGCCGGGCGAGGCGTAGTCGAGCGGCGAAATGCACGTTTCGTCCGTCAGAAGCAGATGGACGTCGCGGTAGAGGCCGCCGTAGAAATTGAAGTCGCCGACGAGCGGCATCACGTCGAGTTGTTCGCCATTGTTTACGCGGACGAGAATCTGGTTTGTGGCGCCGTAGTTCACGCGGTCGGTGATTTCAAAGACGAAAGCACCGTAGCCCCCGCGATGCTCGCCTGCGTGCCGCCCGTTGACGAAAACGTTGGCCACGCTGTTGGCCCCTTCAAAGCGGAGGAAGAGGCGGCGCCCCTTCCATTCAGGGCGGATATAGAGCTCTTTGGTATAGTTGCCGATGCCCCGTTTGTAGTCAACCTTTCCGCTCAGGGCGTCGCCGGCGTTCCAGGTGTGGGGCAGGTCGACACGTTCGGCGGAATTGCGGTCCACTTGGTGTGAGAAGCGGAACTTCCAGTCGTGGTTGATGAGGCTGTCGCGCCGCTGTGCCCATGCGCAGGACGGAAGTAAAAAGACAGAGAGCAGTCCGGCCAGACCGGCTGCTCTCTTGAGAAATGCAGTGATGGAGCGATTATCCATAATGAGGCTTTATCGTGGATGTCCGATAGCTTTTATTCCAGATAAGTGTATCCGTAGAGGCCGGAGCGGTAGTTGGAGATGAACTCCTTGCCTTCTTCTACGGTGATGCGGCCTTCCTTGACGGCCTTGCTGACCCACGTTTCCAGCAGGCGCACCAGGCGCTTCGGGTCGTACTGTACGTATTCGAGCACGTCCGCTACCGTTTCGCCGTCAATGGTTTTGTCGATGCTGTATCCCTCTTCGTCCACGGTGATGTGTACGGCGTTGGTGTCGCCGAAGAGGTTGTGCATGTTGCCCATGATTTCCTGGTAGGCTCCGACGAGGAATACGCCGATGTAGTAGTGCTCGCCGGGCTGTATGGCATGGAGGGGCAGGTAGGTGGTCTGCTGGTTCTGGTTGACGTAGGTGGTGATTTTCCCGTCGGAGTCGCAAGTGATGTCCTGCAACGTGGCCGAGCGCGTAGGCTTCTCGTCGAGGCGCGCGATGGGCATGATGGGGAAAAGCTGGTCTACGCCCCACGAGTCGGGCAGCGACTGGAAAAGCGAGAAATTGCAGAAATATTTTTCCGCCATCATGCGGTCGAGCTTACGCAGCTCGTCGGGCACATGCTTCTGGTGATGGACGAGTTCGGCAATCTCGCTCGAAATGCTCCAATAGAGGCTTTCGATTTGCGCACGCGTGCGGAGGTCGATAATGCCGTGGCGGAAAAGGTCGAGTGCTTCCTCGCGGATGTCCTCGGCGTCGTGCCAGTCTTCCAGCATGGAGCGGGGTGAGAGCTTATCCCAGATTTCGGAAAGGTCCTTGACAAGCTGATGATCGTTTTCCGCCGGCTCGAAGTCCTCGGGCATGTGGGGAACGCTGACGCTTTCCATGACGTCGACAATGAGCACGGCATGATGGGCCGTCAGGGAGCGGCCGCCCTCGGTAATGATGTTGGGGTGGGGGATTCCGTTTTTGTTGGCGGCGTCGACTAAAGTGTAAACGCAGTCGTTGACGTATTCCTGGATGCTGTAATTGACGGAACTTTCGGAGTTGGACGACCGTGTCCCGTCGTAGTCGACTCCCAACCCGCCGCCGCAGTCGACGAACTTGATGTTGAAGCCCAACTGGTGGAGCTGTACGTAAAACTGTGCGGCTTCGCGCAGGGCTGTGGAAATGCGGCGGATTTTGGAAATCTGCGAGCCTATGTGGAAGTGTATGAGCGAGAGGCATTCGTGCATGCCCATCTCGTCCAGCATCCTCAGGGCTTGAAGCAATTCCGTGGAATTAAGTCCGAACTTGGAGGCGTCGCCGCCGCTTTCTTCCCATTTCCCCGCACCGCTCGAGGCGAGCTTGATGCGGATGCCCAGGTTAGGGCGTACGCCGAGTCTTTCGGCAGTGCGGGCAATGATTTGCAGTTCCGGCAACTTTTCGATGACGAGGAAAATGCGTTTCCCCATTTTTTGTGCCAGCAGGGCCAGTTCGATGAAGTTCTGGTCCTTGTGTCCGTTGCAGATGATGAGGCTGTCCGAGTCCATGTTGGTGGCCAGCACTGCGTGCAGTTCGGGCTTTGAACCGGCCTCGAGGCCCAAGTTGAACTTCTTCCCATGGCTGATGATCTCTTCCACGACGGGGCGCATCTGATTGACTTTGATGGGATAGATGATGAAGTGCTCCGCCTGGAAGTCGTAGGCTTTTTCGGCCCGGGCGAAACACTCCGCAGTCTTTTCGATACGGTTATCGAGGATGTCGGGGAAGCGCAGCAACATGGGGGCAGTGATGTCGCGTGCGGAGAGTTCGTCAACAACTTCTTTCAGGTCAACCTGAGTACCGTCTTTCCGCGGAGAGACGTATGCGTGTCCTTTCTCGTTAATGCCGAAGTAGTTGACTCCCCATCCTTTGATGTTGTAGAGCTCCTCGGAATCTTCAATTCTCCATTTTCTCATTGGCTGTCGGCTTGGGGCTTGGGGACGGCTTAAGACGGGCGGTCCCTGGGCCTATGGTTTCTGTGATTAGGGTTACTATGTCTTTGATTTTATCGAACGAATCGAGTACGTTGATGTCAATGATGTGTTGCGCTTTTTCATAAAATGGAGAGCGCAAATGAAGCTGTTCCTCAATGTAGCGGCGCAATTCCTCATCGTTTTTTCCTTTGAGCAGCGGGCGTTCGCCACGGCTCATGGCCACGTGTTGGCAGAGCGTTGCAGGCGAAGCCTTCAGGTAGACCGTATCGGCCACGCTGTTCATGTAGTCCATGTTGTCGAAAAAGCAGGGTGTACCTCCTCCGCAGGCGAGGACAATGTTTTCGAACTCGGCTACCTCGTGGAGCATGCGGCGTTCGAGATTGCGGAAGTGGGCTTCTCCTTCTTCTGCGAAAATAGAAGGAATCTTTTTGTGGAAACGCTCTTCTATGTACCAGTCAAGGTCGTAGAAAGACCTGCCCAGCTTTTTGGCGAGCGCTTTGCCCACTGTCGTTTTTCCGGCACACATGTAGCCAATGAGAATGAGGCACTTCATGAAGGAATAAGGGTGTAGCGGTTATGCGTCAGGCACGTGCCTTCCGTTTCGGGGCGCGTGCCGGACTTTTGCTTTCTTTTTCTATGATTTTCCGGCATTCCTCGAGTGAGAGTTCTGCTGCTTGGGCCGCTTGTTGCTTGGGTATCTTGTAATTCTTCCCGTTAAAGGAGATGTAGGGCCCGAAGCGGCCTGTGCGAACCTCAAGTCCCGGCTCTTCCGCAAATTGTTTGAGATGGCTTTTGGCCTCATTTTCCCGCTTGGCGAGGATAAGTTCCGTAGCGCGTTCGAGGCCGACGCCCATAGGGTCTTCACCCTTAGGGATGGAGACAAACTTTTTGTTGTGGAGAACGTATGGGCCGAAGCGGCCGCTGTTGACGACCACGGGCAGCCCTTCGAATTCGCCTAAGGTGCGGGGCAGCTTGAAGAGGTCGAGAGCTTCCTCAAGTGTGATGGTGCTGATGCTTTGTCCCGGGGCCAGGGTGGCGAAGCGGGGTTTCTCTTCATCTTCAGAGGTACCGATTTGCACCATCGGGCCGTATCGTCCGATTTTGACCGAAACGGTTTTCCCGGAAGCGGGGTCTGTGCCCAGTTCGCGTTCGCCTACTTTGTGTTCGTTCTTTTCGGCGAGAGTCCGCTCTACCTCAGGTTCAAAATCATTGTAGAACTTGCGGATAAGCTCGGTCCAGTTTTTCTGCCCTTCAGCGATTGCGTCGAAATCTTTTTCCACGTTGGCCGTGAAATTGTAGTCCAGAATTTCGGGAAAATTGGCTAGGAGGAAGTCATTGACGACTACGCCGATGTCTGTCGGAATCAGTTTCCCTTTGTCGGCGCCGGCAGTCTCTTCCTTCGTGGTGTCTATGATTTTCCCATGCTTCAGGCTGAGAATATTGAAAGTCCTTTTGTGGCCCGGCAGGTCGCCCTTGACGACGTATTCGCGTTGCTGGATGGTCGAGATTGTCGGGGCGTAGGTAGAAGGCCGGCCTATGCCGAGTTCTTCCATCTTATGTACGAGCGAGGCTTCCGTATATCGTGGCGGTTGCTGGCTGAAGCGTTGCTGCGCCGTGACGAGCAGCGTCTGAGGGTGCTCTCCTTCCTGCATGGGCGGGAGCAGGCCTCCTTCTTCATTGCTTTCTGCTAAGGTGTCCGAGCTTTCGCGATAGACTTTCAGGAAACCTTCGAATTTGATAACTTCTCCGGTTGCCACGAACAGCTCCTCTCGGTTGGAAATGCTGATGTTGGCTGTTGTCCGTTCCATTTGGGCGTCGGCCATCTGACAGGCGACGGTGCGTTTCCAGATAAGTTCATAGAGGCGTTGTTCCTGTTTCGTCCCGCTGATGGTCTCGCGCCGCATGTCTGTGGGGCGTATGGCTTCGTGGGCTTCTTGTGCTCCTTTGGCGTGAGTATGGAAAACCCTCCGTTGGTGGTAGGCTTCTCCCATGCGCTCTGTAATGAGCGGTTCACAGGCGTTGAGACACAGTGCGGAGAGGTTCATGGAGTCGGTACGCATGTAGGTGATGCGGCCGGCTTCGTAGAGGCTTTGGGCCACACGCATGGTCAGCGCCACCGGGAAGCCGAGTTTGCGCGCTGCCTCCTGCTGAAGCGTGGAGGTGGTAAACGGCGGTGCCGGTGTGCGTCGTGTGGGGCGTGTGGTGATGGACGATATGGTGAATGTGGCGTTGCGGCAACTTTCCAAGAAGTTTTCGGCTTCGGCCTTGGTTTTGAAGCGGGTGTTGAGTTCCGCCTTCAGTTCAGGGTGGCCTTCGGAAGGCAGTTGGAATGTGGCGGTGATGCGGTAGGCAGCTTCGCTTTTGAATGCTTCTATTTCGCGTTCGCGCTCTACGATGAGGCGGACGGCTACGCTCTGCACGCGGCCCGCGGAGAGACTGGGCCGCACTTTCCTCCATAATATTGGGGAAAGCTTGAAGCCGACGAGACGGTCGAGTACGCGGCGGGCCTGTTGTGCGTCCACGAGATTGAGGTCGATGTGCCGCGGATGCGCTATGGCGGCTAAGATAGCCGGCTTCGTGATTTCGTGGAATACGATGCGTCGCGAATTGGCCGCGTCGAGATGGAGAACTTCTGCCAAGTGCCATGAGATGGCTTCTCCCTCGCGGTCTTCATCGGATGCGAGCCATACCGTTCCGACTTTCTTGGCTTCTGCCTTTAGCTCGTTGACTACTTGGACTTTGTCTGCTGGTATCTCGTATTCGGGCTGGAATGTGTTCAAATCGACTCCGAAGTTCTTTTTCCTCAGGTCGCGGATATGTCCGAAGCTGGGCATTACTTTATAATCCGGGCCGAGAAATTTCTCGATGGTCTTAGCCTTGGCCGGAGACTCGACGATAACCAGGTTCGTTTGCATGTTTTTATGATGAATGGCTTGTGATTCGCCCGCAAAAGTATGAAAAAAGCGTGTGCGGGATGGTCTTGTATGGAAAATATTTTGTGACAGGATGCGGCAGGCTGTATGCGAGGCCCTATTCGTGAGGTCAGAAGGTGACGCGGAACATGAATCGGATGCCCCATTTGTCTGTGCCCGGGCGGTCAAGGTAGGTCAGGCGGCGTACGTACTCTACATGGAACACCTTAAATATATTGTGTATGCCAGCAATGACCTCTACGTAGGGTGTCTTGCGGTCCATGATGGTAGAGAGGTATTCGAACGTCCCGTCCGGGTTGAAATGTCCGGGAAAGTAGAACAACTGGCTGTTGTTTGCATTTTGAGGCAAGAAGGGGTTATTCTTGTCCGAGAGAGTCCCCCACAATACGTTACAGCCAATGTATTCGCGCCATTTCAGCTTCCGGAGCAGTGGGATGCGGTTGAAAATTTTTCCGTTCAAGTCCCACGAGAACATCAGAGAGGCGTATCGGTCGTTCAGAAACTCCATGTTGTTGATGAGGTTGAACGTGTGGTCCTCCATGATGTAAGAAAGGTTGGCCGCGGGCATGATGAGCAGCGGGAAAGGCACGCGGTTCCACTGTACGCCGCCTTGGAGATAGGTGTCGATTTTACCCCACGACCCGAGCCAGAAACGTTTGTAGATGCTGGCTTCCGTCATGTTGTAATTGTAGTTTTTGCCCATGTGCTCATAAAGTCCGGTTGTGTGGGACAAGGAATAGATGGGCGCATCGTTATTGGCGGCAATGCGGCGCTGCTTGGTGTTGATCCATGTTGTGCCCGGCTGATAGGTCAGGTTTAGCATGAGGTCGTTGGTGCGGAATGCTTTCCGGTAGTTCTTGGGGTCTTGGGTGGGGGCACCGTTGCCGTCGAGCGATTGGTAAAACAATGCAGCTGTCGGTTCGTCTTTCTGGGTGCGCAACTGGGCCTTGAAGCGTAATCCGTTGGCCCACTCGCGGTCCCATACGAGTTTGAAATTTTCGTAATACATCATGTGGTCCACCGTCGTCCATTTGAAGGAGGTGAATACGTTGTCCTTGTCCGTGGGGAGAAACTTGTCGCTTGGCGACATGACGTCGCGGTTGTAAGTGAAGGTAAGGTTGTTCACCGGGTATTCGCGGGGCAAGTAGGCTTTTTTGTTGAACGAGTAAGTTACTTCGCCCATTCCTTTCCAGCGGTGGTCTTTGAAGCCATAGGCCACGTAGCCTTTGAGGAACAGCTGCGGATGGAAATTGGCAGTAGTTTGGGCCGAGGCGCGCAGGCGCAGACCGTCAACGAAGTTTTGGGAAATCATTGTGTTTACGGGACCGATGTCTACTTTCGACGGATTCTTGGGGTCGACGCTTGTTTCCACGAAGTTTTCGATAAAGGCTTTCGCGATGAACAGGACGGCCTTGAAGCCTTTCACTTGTTCCAGGCGTTTCATGAACAGGCTCATTTTGTCTTCTGTTTCGGAAAGTTTTTCAGACCTGTGCTGCTCCCAGAATTCTTCGTTGCGCATCAGCGCGTTCGCGTCTGTCAGTTCGTTGCCTTTGAAGTCGAATGTTTTGTCGCTGATGGGCTCGAAACTGAAATCCGAATATTCCGTGGTGCGGCGCACTTGGAATTTCTGAACGTGGTCCATGATTTTCAATTGTACGAGCATGTCGTCCTTCACGAGGACCTGCTCGCCTGACGGTAACTCTTCAAACTTCTGGATGATGCGCATGCGCTCTACGAAATTGACGTCGGAGCGGCCGGGTATGCCCATGTCTGCCATCTTGACGCGGTAGGTGGAATCTGCCATGATGTAGAGTGAACCTGAGAAACCGAAGTCCTGTGGGTTGTTGGGCGTGAAGTCTACGCGGATACACTTTACGTTGTCTACGTATGTCGTGTCTTCTATGAAGAAGCGGTAGAAGTTGATGGCCGACCGGCTGGATATGGGGCTCGTGAACGGATATTGCAACAGGCGTACTTCATCTTTGTAAATGTCTACGTCGGTGAAGCAGTCCTTGAGCATTGTCGTCATGATGTCGCCGGTATTGAACAAGTCGTTCAGGCCGCTGCTCCTTTGCCCGAGTATGATGGTCTTGTCCGTCTTGGGCGACTTGCGGTATATTTCTCTGCTGACGGTTTCATCTACGGATATTGGCAGGATGAGTTTGCCCGTTTCATTACAGGTTTCGACGTGCTCTTTGAGGAAGGGGAGCCGTTTGAATTTACCTTCCTCAAAGATTTTTTCAGTCACCTCGTTCAGGGCGAATGTCATTTTGCTGTACTTGTCGATGCTGTAATAGTCGTGTACGGACAGGTCGTGCTTTTTCTTGGCAGCAATCACCTTTCGCATCAGCTCCACGGCAGGGTTGTTTTTGCGGGAATATTTTCCCCGGTGCCCTGTGACGACAGCCTCGCGGATCTGGTTGTCGTCTGCTTCCATCTCAACGGTGATGTCGCCGGCTTTGTCCACGTCCACCATTTTTGTGTTGTAGCCGATCATGGAAAAGCGCAGTTTTCCTTTGCGGAAAGCCAGGGAAAAGCGGCCGTCCAAATCGGTTTGTGTGATGATGCGGTTGTCGCGAGCCACGTTGACAAATGGCAGTTTTTCGCCCGTCGCTTTGTCTACGACAGTGCCTGTGATGTTTTGGGCCGTCATGAGGAGGGGGGCGCAAAGGCAGAATATCAGAAAGAGCAGTTTTTTTAGCACAGGGCGAATAGTGTGGAGTGTGGAAAACAAAAATGTAAGGGCGGATAAAAAAGCCTCATGGTTCGCCGTTATCGGTCGAGCCGTGAAGCTTTCCATAGTACAAGGGTGGTGGCGGACCGCTTTCCGGTCCGCCACTGTCCCGGTTTCAATCAATTTCTTCGTCTGCCTCGTATCCGCCCATTTCGCGGATAGCGTTTTTCAGCATGACATATTGCTGAAAAAGGTGGTTGACAGGCACTTCGCCGTTTACGTAATCGTGCATCGGGCTTTTCAGGAAGAAACTGAGGAAGCGTTGGATGCCGTAACGGCCGGCGCGGGCGGCCAGGTCACTCAGCAGCACGAGGTCAAGCACCAGCGGGGCCGCCAGGATGGAGTCGCGGCAGAGGAAGTTTATTTTGATCTGCATCGGATAGCCAATCCATCCGAAAATGTCTATGTTGTCCCATCCTTCCTTGTTGTCGTTGCGGGGCGGATAGTAGTTGATGCGCACTTTGTGATAATAGTCCGTGTAAAGGTCGGGCTGGTCCTCCGGGACAAGGATGCTTTCGAGAGTCGACAGCTTGCTGACTTCTTTGGTGTGGAAGTTGGCAGGTTCGTCGAGGACGAGACCGTCGCGGTTGCCCAGGATATTGGTCGAGAACCATCCGGAGAGGCCGAGGCAACGTGTGCCGATGATGGGGGCGAATCCCGATTTTACCAGGGTCTGTCCCGTCTTGAAGTCTTTTCCGGCAATGGGGAGCTTGGTCTTTTCAGCCATTTCCCACATGGCGGGAATATCGACTGTCGTGTTGGGGGCTCCCATGATGAACGGCGCCCCTTCTGCCAGTGCGGCATAGGCGTAGCACATGGACGGGGCTATGTGCGCGCGGTCGTCGGCCTTCATGGCGGCTTCGAGCGCGGCCAATGTGCCATGCACGTCCTTGTCTACCGGAACGTAAATTTCCGTAGAAGCGGCCCAGATGACGACAATACGCTCACATCCGTTGGCTTTCTTGAAGTCGCGGATGTCCTGCCGCAGGGCTTCCACCATGTCCCAGCGGGTAGCGCAGTCCTTCACGTTCTTTCCGTCCAGCCGGCGGGCATAGTCGTGGTCGAAGGCTGCTTTCATCGGGACGATGCTTTCCAGTTCGTCGCGCACCGGTTCAATATCTTTCTCCTGGAGCACCTGGGCATTCATGGCGGATTCATAGGCGTTGGCCGGGTAAACATCCCACGCGCCGAATACCAAGTCGTTCAAATCAGCCAGTGGGACGATTTCGCCGTAATGCAGGTATTTTTTATCCTTGCCGCGTCCCACGCGGATTTTGTCATATTGAGTCATTGAACCGACAGGTTTGGCCAATCCCTTGCGTGTCATCAACACGCCGGTAATAAATGTCGTGGCGACGGCTCCTAACCCGACGCACATCACTCCTAATTTTCCTTTTGCAGGTTCCATAGTTTATGTTGTTGTATGTTTGAATGTTCTTTTGAACGGCCAAAGGTACGAAAACTTTCGACAATCCTCCAAGTTTTCTGAACATTTCTGTCGTTTCTTGGCGACGGGGCGTGTTGGCGTTGCCCGCATCTCCGGCCTTCTACCTGGCTTCTCCTGCTCCTCTATTTCAACCTCGCTAATTATATTATATAGGTGTGCCCTGCCTGCGCGGACGCGCGTACAGCACCATGCCAAGTAAAGAGGGTATCCACGTTTACATGGATACCCTCTGCTTTTGCGCTTCAGGATGGGCTTGAACCAACGACCCCCTGATTAACAGTCAGGTGC
>CABQKA010000013.1 GCA_902464615.1 uncultured Prevotella sp.
CCAAACTTTTAAACAACTTTTTTTGAACTTTTTTACCAGAATAAAATGGAAAACAAATACAAGAGATTATGTGTAAGCCGCTTACGTTCGTTTTCAAGTAATACATAATTTCACGGCTATCACCTACCTACGCGCTATACGGACTGTAATATATAAAATATCGTCACCCGCCCCTTCCCATCTTTCTGAAAAGCGAAAGAGCCATTCACTCGGAAAGGCATCCCCTTGACAAGGGATTCCGAAGCAAATAATTATATAAAGCCCTTGACTAATCTGTGGCAGCAGAGTTCTCACGAATCTATTCTATATCCACGTAGCAAATATATTTTTATAAGAGGCCGGCCGACAAATGCCGACCGACCTCTCGATTTACCAATCTTTGAAGGGATGCTGCCGCAACATGGAATTGTAATAACGGCGGTCGCCCGTCACTTCTCTTCCCAAGAAGGGAGGGCTTTCAAAAGGCTCTTCCGCCGAAGAGAGTTCAACTTCGGCAATAACCAGCCCGGCATTGTCGCCAAAAAATTCGTCCACTTCAAACAAATGTCCGCAAAACGGCACCAGCCAACGCACTTTATCAATAATGCCAGGCTCACACAAATTCATCAATGCGCGGGCTTCCTCTTGCGAGATTGCCTTTTCAAACTCGTAACGCGAAAGCCCGTCGTCGGTCGATGGGCCTTTGATAGTCAGGAAAGCTTCCTCATCACGCAAGCGTACCCGCACCGTCCGCCCCGACTGGCTACATATATAGCCTTGCACGATATGGCTGTGGGAACTCGCCAGAGCCTTATAATTGCCCGTCACCAGGAATTTCCGTTCTATCTCTACTCCCATTTTCAGTTCATCAAGGTGTAGTAAACAATCAGGCTGACAACCATTAAGGCAATCAATCCTATAAAAATACCGTTCACCACTCGCCTTCCTTGACGCGCCTGCTTAGCCTCACGCGCGCTCTTTTTCAACCTGTGTTTCTGATTCATAGCTGTTATTTTTTAATGGTAAAAGGTAATGAGCCTCTTTCGGGAATGCCGGGACGGTCAATCCTTATGTTCCTGTCCTGCAAATTCCATCAAATAAGCTTTAATAAAGCCATCTATCTTTCCGTCCATCACGCCGTTGACATCGCTGGTCTGATACCCAGTCCGGTGGTCTTTCACGCGGCGATCGTCGAACACATAGCTGCGGATCTGGCTTCCCCACTCTATCTTCTTTTTCCCGGCTTCGATCTTAGCCTGCTCCGCCCGTCGTTTCTGCAAAGCCCTGTCATACAGTTGCGAGCGCAGGAGTCGCATGGCGTTTTCTCTGTTCTCCAACTGTTTACGGCTTTCCGTATTCTCAATCAGGATTTCTTCTTCCTCTCCCGTATCGGGATCTTTGTATTGGTAGCGCAAACGCACGCCGGTCTCGACTTTATTGACATTCTGCCCGCCAGCTCCTCCGGAACGGAAAAGGTCCCAGCTGATTTTGGACGGGTCTACATACACTTCTATGGTATCGTCGACAAGAGGAGTGACAAACACGGAAGCAAAGCTCGTCATCCGTTTTCCCTGGGCATTGTAAGGCGACACGCGCACCAGACGATGCACGCCATTTTCGCTTTTCAGATAACCGTAGGCATACTCCCCTTCGATTTCCATTGTCACGGTCTTGATGCCGGCCTCGTCGCCGTCCTGCAGGTTGGAAATGCTGACTTTGTAACCTTGTGCTTCCGCGTAACGCATATACATACGCATCAGCATGGAAGCCCAGTCCTGGCTTTCCGTTCCTCCGGCGCCGGAATTTATCTTGAGCACACAATCCATGGAGTCCTCTTCCTGGCGCAGCATGTTTTTAAGCTCCAGGGCTTCTATGGCATCGAGCGTTTTGGCGTAGTCTTCGTCCACCTCCTCTTCCGTCACCATGCCGTCCTTATGGAACTCGAACGCCAGATCCAATTCATCGACCAAGAGTCTGACGTTCTTGTATCCTTCTATCCATTTTTCAAGCCCCTTCACTTTTTTCATCTGTTCCTCGGCCTTTTTGGCGTCGTCCCAGAAGCCGGGGGCCTGCGTACGCAGTTGTTCCTCTTCAAGCTGCACAGTCTTTGCGTCGATGTCCAAATAGCGGTGCAGAGCATCGGCTCTGTCCTTAACGTCCTTCAGTTGTTCTGCAGTAATCATTCTTCGGTCGTGTTCATTTCCTGCCGGGCGGCATTCTGCTCTGCCTCGGCGTCTTTATACAATTGTGCGATGGCGTCCGCATAACGTTCGTACACCACAGCCCGCTTCACTTTCAGTGTATTGGTCAACTCGCCGTTCTCTATCGTAAACGGTTCGGGCAACAGGATAAAGCGCTTCACCTTTTCGTAATGCGCCAACTCCTGCTGCAACATTTCCAGGCGCTCGCTCACCATACGTATGATATCCGGATGACAGCAAAGTCCGGCGTTGCCCTCTGCCGCAATGCCGTGTTCGTCTGCATAGCGGCGCAGCAATCCGTAATCCGGGACGATGAGTGCCGAAACGAATTTGTGCTGGTCGGCTACGATAACGGCCTGCTCGATATATTTGTCGATGACAAGTTTCGATTCTATCATCTGGGGAGCTATGTACTTGCCGTTGGAAGTCTTGAAAAGGTCCTTAATCCGTTCCGTCAGGTAAAGCTCGCCGTCTTTCATATAACCGGCATCCCCGGTGTGGAACCAGCCTTCGGCATCGATCGTTGCCTTGGTAGTCGTTTCCTTCTTATAATAGCCGGGCGTAATGGTCTTCCCGCGAAGCAGGATTTCATTGTTTTCCCCGAACTTGATTTCCAAACCGTCGATAAGCCGGCCCACAGACCCCGGGGTACATGGTTTGCCGAGGAGGTCGCACGAGACGGTTGCCGTCGATTCTGTCAGTCCGTAACCTACCACCATATTTATCCCGGCAGCATGAACAAAGTTCTCAATGGCTGGCGAAACAGCCGCCCCGGCAGTCGGAAAGAAATTCGCCCGCTCCAGCCCCAACATCCTACGCAAGAGGTTGACGATGGTACGGTTATAGAAGTTATACTTCAAATTCAGCATCAAAGGCGGCTCTTTGCCTTTCGAGCGGTAGTCCACCCAGCAGCGGGTGCCGACCTCGATGGCGTCGCGAATCAGCTTACGCTCCAGGAATGTCCCGCTGTCCATCCGTTCCTGCACGCCCTGGTACACTTTTTCCCAAAACCGCGGCACTGCGCACATGCACGTCGGATGCACCTCCTGCATGGAGCGCTGCACGTCCGTCGGCCTCAGGTTAACAGCCAGACGCGCGCCTTCCGCCAGGCAGAAATAGGACCACGCCCGCTCGAACACATGCGTAAACGGCAAAAAGTTGAGCACGACGTCGCGTTCGCTCAGAGGGAGCACCAGGCCATTTGCCCGGAACGCCTCGCGATACATGCCGTAAGTCATCATCACGCCCTTGCTTGCGCCGGTCGTCCCACTGGTATAGAGAATGTTGGCCAAATCCTTGTCGTTCGCGTCCGCCGCCCGGGCCATCAGCTCCGAAGTGTGGCCGCCATCGTCCCCCAGCGCCAAGAACTCGTCGAAGTACATGGACAGCCGGTCATTGGCCCGACGCACCACCGAACGGTCAAAAATCACAATATGCTCCAGCGTCGGGCAAAGCGACATGACGCTCAACGCCACGTCATACTGTTCCTGTTCACCGACAAAGAGGCAACGCACCTCCGCGTCATTGACCATGTATGCCACCTGGGCGCCGCTGCTGGTCGCATAAAAGGGGATGGTCACTGCACGGATGCCGTAAGCCCCGAAATCCACGTAGAGGCAATGGGGCATATTCTGCGAAAAGACCGCCACGTTTTCCTGTACGCCGACCTCAAGCCCGAGCAAAGCCAGCGAAACGCGACGCACTAACGTAGAAAACTCGCGCCATGAGACCCATATCCAACGGTTCGTGCGGTCATTGCGGAAGCTCAGCACCGGACGGTCGCCGTAGCGCTGGGCTTGCGAATGTACCAGTTCGGATAGATGACAATTGTTCAGCATAGCTCTTCGTTGCGATAGGACAAAGATAATGGTTTCATTTCAAACATTAAACTTTCTGCACCTTTTTTTTGCAGCCTGGGCGAAATTGCTACCTTTGCCGCCAAATCTTTTTGCCCATGTATCCCGACACAGAAACGCTCGACCGCCTTACGGCAGAGGCCGTCGACCTGCTCCAATCGCTCATCCGCATCCCTGCGCCCAGCCGCGAAGAAGGCAAAAGAGCCGATTTCATCGAAGGAAAGCTGTCGGCATGGGGGCTAAGGCCACAGAGGGATTTGAACAATATATGGTGCCAGTCCGCCATGCTCCCCGACCGCCCCACGCTGCTGCTCAACGCGCACATCGACACCGTGCGCCCGGTAAAGGGGTGGCTGCGCCCCCCGTTCGAGCCGCAGACAGAAGGCGGCCGCCTCTACGGCTTGGGAAGCAACGACTGCGGCGGCGGCCTGGTCGCGCTGCTCCAGACATTCCGCCTGCTGCGCGACGACGCCAGCCTGCCCTGGAACCTGATTTACCTGGCCACGGCCGAGGAAGAAGTGTCGGGGAAAGGCGGGATGGAACACGTACGCAGCCTTCTGCCGCACATAGACTGCGCCATTGTGGGCGAGCCTACCGGCATGCAGCCGGCCATCGCGGAAAAGGGGCTGATGGTGCTCGACGTGACGGCACGCGGACGGGCGGGACACGCGGCGCGGGAGGAAGGCGTCAACGCCATCTACGCCGCGCTGCCGGACATCGAGTGGTTCCGCACATTCCGCTTCCCGCAGGTGTCGCCGCTGCTCGGCCCCGTCAAAATGAGCGTTACGGTCATCCAGGCCGGCACTCAGCACAACGTCGTGCCGGATTCGTGCGCGTTCACCGTCGACGTGCGGAGCAACGAGCTTTACTCGAACAGGGAAATCCTCGATGAAATCTGCCGGAACGTGTCCTCAGACGTGCGCGCGCGGTCCACTCGCCTCAACTCCTCGCGCATAGCGCCGGACCACCCGCTCGTGCGCCGTGCCGTCGCGCTGGGCCTCCGCCCTTACGGTTCGCCGACCCTCAGCGACCAGGCCCTGATGCCCTGGCCGTCGCTCAAGCTCGGCCCGGGCGAGTCGAGCCGCTCGCACACGGCAGACGAGTTTATCCGCCCGGACGAAATCCGCGGCGCCATCGCGCTCTACTGCCGGCTGCTCGGGAGCTGAACACGCCTGCGGCCCGCCACCGGCAGACGGCAGGCGGATTTCCCCACGCGAAACGGGGCTTAGGCGCGTGGCCACGCGCCTAAGCCCCGTTTCGCGAATCCCTATCCCCGTATGCGGCCTCGCGGGCGGCATTGCGCGTGTCCCGGCCGCCGTCCGTGCCCTGCCTGCCGGCTGCGGGCGGGACACGGGTTTACGGCAAACGGCCCGCACGCGGCGCGATTCCCGTTAAAAGGAATAGCCCCGCATGCGGGCCGTTCTTTTCCAAAGGTTTCTCCGCGCCGGGAATGCAGGTATCAGGGCAACACCGTGGCGCGGATCAGACGGACGTCGGCCAAGGGGCGGTCGTCGGCATTCGTTTCCACGCCCTGTATGGCCTCGATTACGTCAAGCCCCTCTACCACTTCTCCGAAGACCGTGTACTGGCCGTCCAAATGGGGTGCCCCTCCCACTTCGCGGTAGACAGAATCGAGCTTCGCATCAAGTTCCACCGCCCCGTGGGTCACCTCGTAGACGTCGCCGGCTATGGCGGCCAGCTGGCTTTCGGTGAAGCGCTGCCCCCAGACTACATAGAACTGCGAGCCACTGCTGCGCCGCTCGGGATTGACGTCGTCGCCCTCACGGGCCGCCGCCACCACGCCCCTGCGGTGGTAATGTTTCGGGTAAACAATCTCGGCCGGAAGCGTATAGTCCGGCCCGCCTTCGCCAAGCGGTTCGCCCGGCGCCGCGTCGCGCGAATCGGGGTCGCCCGTCTGCACCATGAAGCGCTTGATGACCCTGTGGAAAAGCAGGCCGTCATAGTAGCCCTCGCGCACGAGTTTGAGAAAATTGTCCCGATGAACCGGCGTGTCGTCATAAAGCGCGATGACGAAATCGCCCATCGTTGTCTCCACTTTCACGCGATGGCGCAAACTGTCCTGGGCACTGGCCGCAGCGGCCACCGCAAGGACGCAAAGCAGGGAAAGCCCCCTGCGCATTTTCTGAAAAATCATGGCAGTTGAAATCATTATTCGGTCAGACAAGCCCTTCGTTGCTCTGGAACGTCTGCTCCACGGCGTCAGGCCGAAGGCCGCCGTCGGGCTGCTTTGTCTTATTCTTCTCCTTCTTCCGGGCATAGCGGCTCACGCTGAGCATCATGCCGAAATAAACGCAGTTGATAAGTGTCGACGTCCCTCCCCGGCTGATGAGCGGCAGCGGCTGTCCGGTCACAGGGACCACCCCTACGGCCACCAGCATGTTGATCATGGCCTGGTTGACCAGCAACAGGGCCAGCCCCATGATGAGGAATGCAGGAAAATTCCGCTCGCAGCGGCTGGCGATGCGGCCAGCGCGGAAGAGCAGGACTATGTAGAGGAAGGCCACGAGAATCGCCCCCCAGATGCCGAGTTCCTCCACGATGATGGCGTAGATAAAGTCGGAATAAGCCTGGGCCAAGTGGTCGCGCTGGTCGGAATTGCCCGGAAGCTTGCCGAAAATATTGCAGGAGGCGATGGCAATATTGGCGTGGGCCTCCTGAGGATGCTCGTCCAGATAGACCGTATCGTTTTCCACCTCCGTCGTATGGTCCGTCAGACGGGCCACCCACGTGTCCGCACGGTGCAGTAACGGAACGTCATCGAGCGTCCGCTCCGGCAAAGACTTGACCAGCAGGAAAGCCGCGGCAAATATCGCCGCAAAAAAGGCGACAATCTTGCCCAGTTGGAACCAAGGGACACGGCCGATGAACATCATGATAAACACCGTACCGAAAAGGATGGCGGCCGTGGAGAGGTTTTCCGTAAAGATAAGCAGGCACACGATGCCGGACGAGACCAGTATCCACTTCATGGCACGACGGTCGGCCCCGTCCTCGCGTTGCCAGCAGGCCAGAATCAGTGCGGTCGTGATGATGACCACACCTTTGGCCAGCTCGGCCGGCTGGAACTTGATGCCGAGAATAATGAGCCAACGCGCACCTTCGTTGGTCCTCACGCCAAAAAAGAGCGTCAGGATGAGCAGCGCTATGCACGTGGGCAGGAAAAACACGGGAATAATCTTGAAATAACGACAAGGCAGGGAATGGAAAAACCAGACGACAGCCGTGCCCGCCGCCAGGAACGACGCCTGCTTGAACAGCGGGGCAAGGAAGTCGCCCGATTTGTAGGAAAGGGCACTCGCCGCACTGAAGACTTCGACCAGGGAAATCATGCAGAGCAGGAAGAACACGATCCAAATGACGCGGTCACCGTGGAATATGCGGCGGAAAGAAAATTTCATAAGTAGGATTTCGTAGCTGTTTGAAAATGGAGAGACGCCCGCGACGCGTCAATGCAGCCGGGCACGTACTTGCGATTTGAACTGCTCGCCACGGTCCTCCATATTGTGGAAAAGGTCGAAACTGGCGCAACATGGACTGAGCAGCACAGTGTCGCCCGGGCGGGCCAGAGAGGCGCAAGCCGCCACGCAGTCGGCCATGCTGGAGGTATCGGCCACGGGCAGCCCCAACCCGTCGAAGGCAGCATGGAGCGGAGCGTTGTCGGCCCCCAAATAGACCAGTGCGCGGCACTTCTCGCGGACGAGGGGAAGAATCCCGCTGTAATCGTTGCCTTTGTCTTTCCCGCCGACGATAAGTACGACGGGGGTGGTCATGCTCTCGAGCGCCCACCTGCAAGCATCGACGTTGGTGGCCTTGGAATCGTTGACGTAATGAACGCCATCTACGTCGCACACCCGTTCAAGGCGGTGCTCCACACCGGGGAAGTCGGACAGGCCGGCCCGAACGGCGTCGGCCGACGCTCCTGCCGAGAAGGCGGCGAGCGCCGCAGCCAACGAGTTCCGGAGATTATGACGGCCGGGCAGGGACAATTCGGACAAGGGCATCGCAAAGGGAACGGGAGCGGTCAGACGGAATGTCGCTCCGTCGGCATAGCCCGCGCTGCCCGGAAGCGGGGTGTCGGCAAATGGATAAAGCTGACGAGGTGCGGGATATTTGGCCAACTCCCGCCCTATATACTCGTCTTCCAGCCAATAAATAAAAGCGTCGCCGGGACGCTGGTTGCGCAAGATGCGCATCTTGGCATCGACGTATCTTTGCATACAGTAGCCGTAACGGTCCAAATGGTCGGGAGTAATATTGAGCAGGACGGCCACGTCGGCACGGAAATCGTACATATTGTCCAACTGGAAAGATGACAACTCGATAACATAACCGGAACGCGGAGCTTCGGCGACCTGAAACGCCAAGCTACGGCCAATGTTCCCAGCCAGCCCGTAGTCCATGCCGGCCTTCCGCAGGATGTGATGAATCAGCGACGTCGTGGTGGTCTTACCATTGCTGCCGGTGATGCAGACCATGCGGGCGTCCGTGTAACGCGCAGCCAGCTCGATTTCACTGATCACAGGCACGCCCTGCTGCTTCAGCGCCATTACCATAGGCGCCTCGTCGGGAATTCCGGGACTTTTCACGACTTCATCGGCCTGAAGGACACGGGCCTGCGTGTGTCCGCCTTCCTCCCATTCGATGCCGTAACGCTCCAACGTCTGCTTGTGGGCCTCGCCGATGCGGCCGGAGTCGGAGACCAGGACTTCCGCGCCTTGCTTCTGGGCCAGCACGGCGGCTCCCACGCCGCTTTCGCCGGCTCCCAATATGACTGTTCGCATCTCTCGTATGATTTTTATCGGATTTTCAATGTAATGATGGTGGCTGCGGCCAAGAGTATCGTCGTAATCCAGAAACGGACCGTGATTTTAGACTCGTGCCAGGCTCCACGAGGCCAGTTCTTGAAAACGTAATGACAGGTGGGGTCCAACTGTTCCTTGAGAACGCGGAAATTATCATGAATCGGTGTCCGCTTGAACAAGCGCCGCCGCACTCCTTTCCGCTTTCCCAATTTGAAGTACTCCACTTGCAGGATAACACTCAAACTTTCGACAAGGAACACGCCGCACAGGATGGGAATAAGCAACTCCTTGTGGATGATAATGGCCAGCACAGCGATGACGCCGCCAATGGTCAGCGAGCCGGTATCGCCCATGAATATCTGTGCGGGATAGGCATTATACCATAGGAAACCTATCAGGGCGCCCACCATTGCAGATATAAAAATAACCAGTTCCTGCGAGCCGGGTATGTACATGATGTTCAGGTAACTGGCAAACTCAATATGGCTGGAGACGTAGGCCAGAATCCCCAATGCAATGCAGATTATGGCAGAGTTCCCGGCCGCCATGCCGTCCATGCCGTCGTTCAAGTTTGCGCCATTGGAGACGGCGGTTATTACGAAAATCGTCACAATGACGAAAAAGATCCAGCCTGCCTGGGTCTTGTATTTTCCACAGAAGGACATGATCTCCGTATAGTCGAGATTGTTGTTCTTCACAAAGGGAATGGTTGTCTTGGTCGATTTGACAGGCTCGCTTTTATGTATCACTTCGGTCGTAGCGCCTCCGCGATGGCTGACCTCCACATTCTCACGGATGACGGCGTCGGGGCTGAAATAGAGCACGAGACCTACAAATAAGCCTAAGGCGACTTGCCCGAGGATCTTGAACTTTCCGGACAATCCGTCCTTGTTCTTCTTGAAATTCTTGATATAGTCGTCCACAAAGCCTAAGGCGCCCAGCCAGACCACCGTCACCATCATTAAAATCATATAGATGTTGCGCAAGCGGCCCAGCAGGATGCAGGGCACCAGGACAGAGACGATGATAATGATGCCTCCCATTGAAGGCACGTTCAACTTCTGCACGCCGAACGGGTCGATGGATGCGTCGCGCTGGGTCTCGCTGTAATGGTGACGCTTCATCCATTTGATGAAATACTCACCGAACCAAGCCGAAATGACCAGGGCAAGCATCAACGCCAACAGGGAGCGGAAAGATATATAGCTCCACAGGTTAGACCCGGGTACGCCGAACTGTTCCAGAAAACGGAATAGATAATATAGCATGACGTCTCGTTTTTATAAAAATTATGGCTGCTGACGTGCGGCCGACTCCGTATCAAGGCCAAATGCGGCCCGCACTTCCTCATGGTCGTCAAAATGATGCTTCACGCCTTGTACCTCCTGGTACGGCTCGTGCCCCTTTCCGGCCACGAGGATCACATCGCCCGGTTTGGCCATCATGACCGCCGCGCGG
Source organism: uncultured Prevotella sp. (assembly GCA_902464615.1). GTDB lineage: Bacteria > Bacteroidota > Bacteroidia > Bacteroidales > Bacteroidaceae > Alloprevotella. The sequence continues at coordinate 10,318 of CABQKA010000013.1, forward strand.
ATGGCCTCGCGGCGATCTGCAATGCTGACAACCTTGCGTGCCTGCTCGGCATCAAGCCCGGACAGCATATCGTTGATAATGGCCTGCGGGTCTTCGAAACGGGGATTGTCGCTCGTGATGATGACACGGTCGCTACGGTTGGCCGCTTCGCGCGCCATGAGCGGGCGTTTTCCCTTGTCGCGATTTCCGCCGGCCCCGCATACTGTAATGACTTCACCCCTTCCGCGGACTATCTCGCCGATAGAAATCAGCACATTGGCCAACGCATCGGGAGTATGGGCGTAATCAATAATGGCGCACACGCCCTGCGGGGAGCGGATGGCTTCAAAACGCCCGTTGACCGGGTGAAGCGTAGAAAGTACGCGCAACACCTCGTCCGGGTCACGGCCAAGCATGACTGCGGCTCCATAGACCGCAAGCAGGTTGGAAACATTAAAGCGCCCGACAAAGCTCACGCTGACTTCGCGCCCGTCGATATCGAGCAACATCCCCTCCAACGACTCCTCGAGAATGCGTCCCTTGAAATCGGCTGCTGTCCGGGTGGAATAGGTCCTTACCGTAGCTGCCGTATTTTGAACCATAACCATTCCGTTACGGTCGTCGGCATTCGTCACCGCGAACGCATCTGCAGGCAAGCCGTCGAAAAAAGCTTTCTTAGCGTCACGATAATTCTCGAACGTTTTGTGATAATCCAAATGGTCGCGGGTCAAATTGGTAAAAATGCCACCGGCAAAACGGAGGCCGCCGATACGCCGCTGATGGATAGCATGCGAACTGCACTCCATAAAGACATAGTCACAGCCGGAATCTGCCATACGCCCCAGCAACCTGTTCAAGGTAACAGGGTCGGGCGTGGTATGCTCTGTCGGCACAGCCTCGTCGTCCACATAATTACAAACCGTGGACACCAGACCGCAACGGAATCCCAGGGCTCGGAACATACGAAACAACAAAGTCGCGATCGTTGTTTTCCCGTTGGTTCCCGTCACGCCGACCAAATTCAGACGACGGGTCGGATCTCCATAAAAATGCGTTGCCACAGGACCGATAGCGGCTTCCGTGTCATCAATCCGGACAAACGTCACGCTTTCAGGAACGTCAGCCGGAATATCTTCGCAAACGAGCACAGCCTTTGCACCGTGCTCCACGGCCTTGCCAATAAAAGCATGACCGTCCGCCTGGGTTCCCTTAACAGCGACGAACAAATCGCCGGGACACACTTGGCGTGAATCCATATTCACGCCGGTTATTTCGATGTCGAGGTTTCCCCGCACTTCCTGCAGGGATAACATACTGAGAAGTTCTGCCAGTCTCATGGCGATTACCAAATATTATCGTTCAACTATTTTTATACTATGCGCCTGCGTCCTTGCCGATTGTCCACAACGGAAGCGGCACTCTATTTCACTTCGCTGCCGCACATTCACTTACCGGTGAGGAGAGCGCTCCTATTTTTTCCCAAGAACCAAGCGGACGGTTTGCCCGGGCCCGACTTTTTGTCCCGGCGGAATGCTTTGCTCACTCACCGTCCCTACTCCTTCGGTCACCACCCGCAAACCTATCGACTCCAAACGATAAAGGGCATCGCGCAATCCGTAACCTGTCACATCGGGCATATGCCCTACAACTTCATCAGTCGCTTGCAGGGTGAAGTTCGTGCCGTTTCCGCTGCTTTTCCCCCAAACGGTGGCGGCTTTGCCCAAAGAAGCGGTTGTCTGACAGCCTACGCCTAAATTCTTAAACAGGCGGGCCGTCGCAGCAATGTCTCCGGATAGGGACACCTTTTTCTTATAAAGAGTCGTGTCGCGGGCCTGACTGTAATCCGTCACATGATTTCGTGCCATGATAGATTCGGCCACTCGCTTAAACACAGGGCCACACATGCCGCCACCGGAGGCCGGCGCGGTCTTACGGATACAGACTATGCAGGAATAAAGCGGTTTATCCGCGGGAAAATAGCCGGCATAAGAGATAAAATACTCCGAAGTCCGGCCCGCACCGGTCCAGATTTGGGCCGTGCCGGTCTTGGCGGCCACTGGGAAATACCGGCTTCCGCCCGCTTTGCCCAATCCTATGGACACGACCTCTTCCAGACAAGTGCGTATATTGCTCACTGCTTCAGGGCGGGCCATTTGCTTGCGCAATACGGTCACCGGGAATTCCTTGACTACTTGGCCATCTTTCAAAATAGCCTTCACGAGTCTCGGACGAAGCAAGCGGCCGTTATTAGCAATGCCGTTGTAAAAGTTCAATGTATTGATCGGCGCCAACTGCGTCTCGTAGCCGATGCTCATCCACGGTAATGTCGTGCTTGACCAATAGGCCCCTTCACCCGGCCTGCGGATACGCGGTTTCTGATATCCTGGAAGCGGTATCTTCAAATCTTCCTTGACGCCAATCCGCTCCAAGCCTTTAACAAATGCCGTTGGATTGTCATGATAATGCTTGTTTATCAAATAGCTCACACCGACGTTGGAGGATTTCTGGATTATCTGCGGCACGGTGAGTACGCCATATCCGCCCGAACGCCAATTGTGGTCGCGCATTTTCCGGTTTCCGAAATTATAGACGCCACCGCCCACATCGACCTCATCCTCCATTGTAATCTTGCCGTCGTCGAAGGCTACGAGGAAGGACATAGGCTTAAACACAGAGCCAGGCTCGTAAATATCTGTCACCGGAAGTGCAGTATCTTCATGGTAAGTGCCGTCCGCGTGACGGCTTAAGCCTGTCATTGCCTTTATATCTCCCGTCGCTACTTCCATAACGATGCAGACACCGGAAATAGCGCCCAGTTCTTCGAGTTTATCGCTCAACGCCTTTTCGCATATCTCCTGAATGGTAATGTCGAGCGTCGTCATCACGTCGCACCCGTCTACGGCCGGTGTGTCTATCTGCACGACCTTGCGGTTCATCACTTTTTGGAAATGATACTTTCCGGGAGTGCCTGCCAACACGCTGTCGAAAGTCATTTCTATGCCATAGCGCGCCGTGTCCTTGAAATCGCCGATAGTCCGGGCAGCTAATTCACCAAACGGACGGCGGCGCATCTCCACCTTTTCAAAATTGGCGCTCGACTTCAAATTAAACAAGGGAAGTTTGCTCACCTCGCTATAATCTACATAGCTGATGCGGCGGTTTTCGTTTTTCCGCAATTTCAAGGATGTCACGTCGTCCACATATACTTTCCAGTAACGCGAACGTTCTCGCCGGCCGGCAATCAGATGCTTGCGCAAGGCCGCAGGGTCTATGTCCGGAAAGATGCGGTGCATGCCTTGGCAAATCTCATCCAGATAATAGAACAAGACTGTGTCACGGCGGTATTGGTCTTTAACACGCCAGTCCGCCAAAAGCCGTTCACGCAGGCGCACCGTATCGGTCTTCGGGAATGCCTGCCGCACTTCGTGGCAAACCAGATGCAGGCTCTTTGCCAACGTCGTATCTTTCAAATAGCGGTTATCCCGGCTCCATGCCGTGTCGTTCTCCATACTGATATAATCCAGATTGATATAGAACTCCGGCAAAGATGCCGCCAGTCCCTGTCCGTCAGCCGCCAGGATATTGCCGCGTTTGGCCGGCAACGTGCGCCCCTGCTTCACGTTTATCTGGCTCACCCCTATCCAGCGTTCTCGTTCCGCCGTCATCAGGTAGAACGCCTTGCCGACAACGCAGACTGCGGCCAGGCTCAGCAGCAGCGTAATGACGAAATAGCGGGGCATTATCTTCTTGCTCAAGAAGTTCATAAGGCATGGGACTTATCAGTTAGGCAAATAGTAGGACGACTCCACGGAAGTGCGGAGTGTGGTGTCGGGAACGTTCTCCTCCACATTGCTGCGCATGGAGAATTCGGTGAGCTCGCTCGAGATGGTCAGGACCTTAAACTTTCTGTCTGTCAGGGTATCTGCCAAATCTTCCCGACGGATTTCTTCGCGCTGGCAAGCATAGCGGTTGCTGACATAGAGGATGGCCAGCACCACGATCAGAATGACGTAGCCCACCTGCCGGCGGAACCAGGTACTGCCCAATATATCGCCGCCCAGGATGGTACGCAGGGAAACCCGTTCCTCAGTACGCTCATTCTCTTCCTCGTCGAGGTTGATAAGTTGGCGCAAAGCCTTCCGCGCCCGTTCGTCACGGGCTGCTTCCCGGCGTTCCTCAATGGTCTCCGTTTTTTCTCCCGGTGTATCTTCTGCCTGTTGTGGCGCACCGTCCCCTTGCAGGGAATCCGTCAGCTCGGGAGCGGGTCTTTTATCGTCCTGTGCTATCATTTTCCTCTCGTAACATTTATCATAGCTTCTCGGCCACGCGCAGTTTAGCGCTGCGGCTGCGCGGATTACGCTCCTGTTCTTCCGCATCGGGGGCAATTACCTTGCACACTGGGCGCATCGGCGTCGTGCGGTTTCCGAAGAAGTCCACATCTACCTTGCCCTCCACGTTACCTGCCCGCATGTAGTTTTTTACCAGGCGGTCTTCGAGAGAGTGGTAAGTGAGCACGACCAGCCTTCCGCCCGTGCGCAGCATATCCGTAGCTTCCCGCAGCAAGTCGACCAGTGCATCCAGCTCATGGTTCACTTCAATGCGTAATGCCTGAAACACTTTGGCCATATCTTTCTTCTCGCGCGAACGTTCCAGCAACGGTGTTGCGACCGCCGTCAGTTCGGAAACGGTCTTGATGGGAGCGGCAGAGCGGGTTGCCACCAGAGCCGAGGCCAACCGGCGGGCACAGCGCAATTCGCCGTAAAGGCGGAATATCTGCCCGAGCTGCTCCTCCGTATAAGAATTGACGATATCGGCTGCCGTCATGGAGGCGCGGGTATTCATCCGCATATCCAGAGGCGCGTCAAAACGGAAAGAAAAGCCGCGGCGCTCGTCATCAAAATGATGGCTCGATACGCCCAAGTCCGCCAGCAAGCCATCCAGTTTTTCTACTCCGTAATAGCGCATCCAATTCTTCAGATACCTGAAATTCGTACGTACGAATGTGAAGCGGTCCTCGTCCTGCGGCGCATTTTGCATGGCGTCCGCATCCTGGTCAAATCCGTAAAGATGCCCTTCCGGACCTAAGCGGGAAAGTATCTCCCGGCTATGACCGCCACCGCCAAAGGTGGCATCTACATAAATGCCGTCGGGGCGGATGTTCAAGCCGTCTACTGCGGGGTGCAATAGGACCGGTATGTGATAGGCGGGTACTGTGTTCATTCTTCCGTTTTTATTGTTTCCGTCCGGACGCTGAAAGGCTGTCCGGACTATGGTATGTGCTGCCGCGCATCGCGCGCTCCATTGCAGCGGCATATTCTTCTGCCGGAAGGAACGGCTGTGCGGCGCGCCGGCTGTTCCATAACTCAACGCGGTCATCCACCCCGACAAAAGTCAGTTCGCGCTCAATGCCTGCCCAGTCGAGCAAGCGGCGGGGTATCAGAAAACGACCGTTGCCATCCAAGGCAAACAGCTCGGCATCGGCCATGAATTGACGGAACAGCATGGCTTCCTGCGGATTCCACAGGTTCAGACGACTGCGCAGGTCTTCTACTTCAGCCGACCATGCTGCCCGGGGATAGACCACCAGGCAGGAAGCATAGACATCACGCTTAAGCACAAACTCATTATCCGTAGCGGACAATAGTTTCCTGAACGCTGCCGGAAAAAAGACCCGGCCTTTTACGTCCAATTTTGCGGGTATGCTGCCTGCGAATCTCATTTTTCTGAAAGATTTTCCAAAATTACGAACTTCTCCCCACAATTCCCCACTTCTGTCTTACATTTTTTCAGAAGTGATAAAATAAAGTCCAACAAATTGCACGTAAGCAATTCAATATAAAAAAGTTATGCGATTGTTAAATCTGAAAGCAAAGCGCACCTTCCTCCTGGCACTTTCCCCCTTCCGTCGCTATCTCTCCATGGCGACGACAACCGTGCTATATGTATCCTCCTTCGGGAAAGCCGTACCGGGCATATAAAAAAGGCTGCCGGGCAAAATGCCCGACAGCCCGATTGCGGAATCATAAAAGTGTATGGAATGGCGGGGAAGGCAGAGAAAAAACGGACCTGCCCCGTTCACAGGATTCTTAAGCGTCGATTTTCGCGTACGTAGCGTTGCGCTCGATGAAATCGCGGCGCGGACCTACGTCGTCACCCATGAGCATGGAGAAAATATAGTCGGCCTCCGCGGCATTGTCCACGCTGACTTGCTTGAGCATGCGCGTCTCCGGGTTCATGGTCGTCTCCCACAATTGCTGCGGATTCATTTCGCCCAGACCTTTATAGCGCTGTGTGACAATACTGTTCTCCGTACCGTCGCCGTAGGTATTGATAAATTCCTGGCGCTCGCGGTCGTTGTAGCAGTATTTCTCCACCTTGCCTTTTTTACAGCGGTAGAGCGGCGGCATGGCAATATACAGGTAGCCGTCCTGAATCACCTGCGGGAAATAGCGGAAGAAGAGCGTCATGATGAGCGTAGCGATATGCTGACCGTCGACATCGGCATCCGCCATGATAATCACCTTGTGGTAACGGAGCTTGTCGATATTCGCCTCCTTGCTGTCCTCGCCCAGCCCGAAGCGGATGCCCAGGGCCTGTATGATATTGTTCACCTCGTCGCTCTCGAAAGCCTTGTGCCACATGGCTTTCTCCACGTTCAGTATTTTACCGCGCAAAGGCAGGATGGCTTGTGTGGCGCGGCTCCGGCCCTGTTTGGCACTGCCGCCGGCCGAATCGCCCTCCACCAGAAAGAGCTCGCACTCCTCGGGGTTGCGCGACGAGCAGTCGGCCAACTTTCCGGGAAGTCCGCCGCCCGACATGGGGCTTTTGCGTTGTACGCTCTCGCGGGCTTTACGGGCGGCCACGCGGGCCGTCGCCGCCAGTATCACCTTGTCCACGATGAGCTTTGCCTCCTTGGGGTGCTCTTCCAGATAGTTGGCCAAGGCTTCGCCCACTGCCTGGTTCACAGCGCCGGTCGCTTCGTTATTACCCAGTTTCGTCTTGGTCTGGCCCTCAAACTGCGGCTCGGCCACTTTTACCGAGATGACCGCAGTCAGCCCTTCGCGGAAATCTTCGCCGGCAATCTCCACCTTCGCCTTTTCCAACTGTTTGGCCGCCGTCTCCTCCGCATACTTCTTCAGCACACGGGTGACAGCCATGCGGAAACCGGCCAGATGGGTACCCCCTTCTATGGTATTGATGTTGTTGACGTAGGAGTGGATGTTTTCGCCGTAAGAGGTGTTGTACATAATCGCCACCTCGATGGGCATCCCGTTTTTCTCCGTATTGATATAGATAACGTCGTCAAACAGATGCGTGCGGCTGGAGTCGATGTAACGGACAAACTCACGCAGGCCGTCCTTCGAATGGAACACCTCCTTGCGGGTGTGGCCTTCCTCGTCGGGACGGAGATCGGTCAGCGTAATCGTAATGCCGGCATTCAGGTAGGCCAGCTCGCGCATACGGTTGGCCAGGATTTCATATTTGTAGGTCGTCGTCGTGAAAATCTCCGGGTCGGGCCAGAACTGCTGCCGGGTGCCCCGGAGATTAGTCTCGCCCACCTCCTTGACGGAGTAGAGCGGACGGCCCTTGGCATATTCCTGTTGGTAGATTTTCCCGTCGCGGTACACCTGCGATACCATTTTATACGAAAGCGCGTTGACACAACTGACGCCGACGCCATGGAGACCGCCCGATACCTTGTAAGAGCCTTTGTCAAACTTACCGCCGGCATGGAGTACCGTCATGACGACTTCAAGTGCGGAACGGTGTTCCTTGGGGTGCATGTCCACCGGGATGCCGCGGCCGTTGTCCTGCACGATGATGGAGTTATCCTCGCAAATCGTCACCTCGATGTGCGTACAGTAACCGGCCAAAGCCTCGTCGATAGAATTATCCACCGTTTCGTAGACCAGGTGGTGCAAACCCTTCTCACTGATGTCGCCGATATACATGGCTGGACGTTTGCGCACAGCTTCCAGGCCTTCAAGTACCTGGATATTGCTGGCGGAATACGTAGCGCCATTCGTTTGCTTCTCTTCCATTTCGTTAAACAGTATCTTTTATTCCATGCGATAAACCAAGCAAAAGTACAATTTTTCTATGACTTATGAAAGCTTTTCCGGACGAAAATCCACATTCGCCGCACGGCGGCCTCCTAAGGGGCGCCTGCCCCGCGGGATAAAAAAGCCCGGCGCATTTGCGCCGGGCCCGATTTCGTATAACGTGGCAGGTTTACCAGATATCCTCCGGCTGAACGCCGTTATATACGGAAGTAGGAACATATTCGATGTAGTCCAGGAAGAACTGGGAGTCGATTTTTCTCAAGGCAGACTTCATGCGCAGGTAGTACGTCTGGTCCGCATTCATGTCACGCACCGTCAGGATGGCACGGCAGACACCGTTACCCGTGATGGTCTCGCGCAAAGGCGAGTCGCCTTGTCCGTTGCAGACCGTAGCATACTGCGGGGCCTTCATAAAGCCCTGGTTACGCATGTTGCGGTCGTTCTCAATGTTGGTCTGCTCGTCGTCCACATCTGCCACCGCGGGAATGGCCGGGTTGTTTTCCATGCTCTGACGCATGTCGATAGGCAGGCCCGTAGGACTTAAACGAAGCGGGTCGGTGCCGATGTAGAACTGCCCCATGCCACGCATAGGATTAAGCGAGATGCCCAGACGTATCTCGTACGTACCGTTCTGCGGAACAGGCGGCAGACGGAAGATGACGTCGAACAGGCCTTCCAGCTCCATTTCGTCGCCCTGGTAGTCACGCCAGCTGCCGCCGTAGGAAGTGTACAGATAATAGATCTTCGTACCCTCGGACGCGCTCACAATGTTCTCGAAATAGTCGTTCGTGAAGTAGCGGAGGGCCACGCCGCGGATATTGTTGGACGCCAGTTCCGGGAGGAACGTGGTGAAGTCAATGCGGATGCGCTCGCCACCCAAAAGCTCGCGGGTATCCTGGTTATAAGCCAGAATCTTGTTGATGGGATAGTAGAAACCGTTCTGGGAGTTGTTGTCATACTCGCCGTTCGTCGCGCTTACCACGATGCCCTCTTCCGTCACGCCTTGCACGGAGTAGTCGCCGTCGAAGCCGTTGTTATATACGGGGAAGCGGTTCAGATACATCGTATGGTCCGGGTCGCCGTAAGGGCCGGCATCGCCTGCCTGCAGCACCTTGATGAGTCCGCGGTATTTACCGATTGTGGGGTAGTAGTCCCACACGTCGGTGGGGCAGTTGGTGGTCTGGGGGTTGTTCCAGTCGCCGACGCGGTAGTTGTATTCGTTGCAATGGCGTACCAGACGGTCGAAGCCCTTGCGTCCCTTGGTGAAGTGGTAGGCCACGAAACGGTTCACGGCATTGTCCGGATTGGTCAGGTCGTCCGCTGCGGCGGCCGTGCTGGCGGCGTCGGTGCCGGTGCTGTAGATCTGGGCGCAACGCTCACGGATGATGTTCATCACCTCGTCCCAGTTCGTCACGTTGCCTTCCGCGTCGGTCTGCAGGTTGATGCCCCATTCGCTGGCGTAGACGTCGTCCGTCTCCACGAATCCGGTATAACCCAGATAGCGGTGGTCGGGCTGCACGAGCTGCTCGCCTGTACCCGTCGTGTAGGGGTCGTCGCTTCTTTCCTCCTCATAGGTCTCGTCGCGTTCTTCCAGCAAAGAGTCGCAGAGGTGGGTCTGCGTGAGCAGGTAGGACATGATTTTCATGTTCGGGGCGGCGGCAATCATCTCGGGCAAGAGGTCAGACGACGGGGCAATGACGGTCGACACGAGGTGTATCATGCCGTTGGACACCTCGTTGTCTTCATCAATGACGCGGGAAGTGCCGTTGATGACGTAATAGCTATCGCTGGATGAAGAGCCCAGCTCGCAGGAAAGCAGACGGTCGTTGAGGTTCGAGAGGGGGAACGTACCCGGAGTCGGGAAGTCGGCCGTCTCGTATGGAGCCTGGCCGCCGTTGTCTATGATACAGCTGTTGGCAATCAGCTGGGCCTGCTCGTAGGTCAGGTCTGCTACCGACGCCACACCTATCGAATCCAAATAGTCGGCAATTGCCTCGTTCGTCGGCGCAAACACGGTATAGTTGCCGCGGGCGGAAAGCACGCTGGTCAGGGATGAAGCCATATCGCTATCACCCAGATGGACACGATCAAAGATGGACTTAATAGCAGACAAGCTATCGTTGGTAGAGAGGAAGTCCGTCACGGTCTGTTCCTCTGCGATTGCGAAATTACTCTCGTCAATGTCTTCCGTACAACTGCTCAGCGAACTGCCTGCACAGAACAAAGACATCACTCCAAGCGCCCCGCAAATGGCTCGTTGAAGAATGGCGTTCTTTTTCATAATATCGGTCGTAATAAATTTATATTTTTCTATAATTCTCATAAGGAATAGTTGTCTCGGCTTAGCAGAAAAGCCCCTCTCTTTCCAGAAGGGCACTTTCCTGTTTGCAAAAGTACACCTTTCTTTGATTCATAGATTACGAAGCCATAACATTTAGCAACATTTAACTATTCTCGGACAATGCCGCCCTGCGCCCGCGCCCGGAAGACAGGTGAGCGCGCGGTGGGAACAGGCTGCCGCGCCCGCACGGGAGGCCCGGCAGCCACGGGCCTAAGCCCGAAAAAGCCTCGCCCTATCCCCGTCGCTACGGGAATAGGGCGAGGTGTCGCCGGACAGGACGGAGCGGCAGCCGTGGCAGGAACGTCGCGCGCGCAGCTTACCAGATGTCCTCCGGCTGCACGCCGTTGTAGACGGACGTAGGGACGTATTCGATGAAATCGAGGGAAAACTGCGTATCGGTCTTTTTCAGCGCGGACTTCATGCGCAGGTAGTACGTCTGATCCGCGTCCATATCCGCCACCGTCAGAATGGCGCGCAGTGCCGGCTGCGCGCGGACGCCGCGCACCGGCGTGTCGCCCGCCCCGTTCGTCACGGTGAAATAATTGGGCGCTTTCATGAAGCCTTGGTTGCGCAGGTTCTTGTCATTCTCAATGTTGACCTGCTCGTCGTCCCCGTCGCCCACCCAAGGGATGGCGGGATTGTCTTCCACGCTCTGCCTCATGTCGATGGGAAGCCCGACGGGCGCGAGACGTTGCGGATCGGTGCCGAAATAGAACTGCCCCATGCCGCGCAGGGGATTGAGCGAAATGCCGAGGCGCAGCTCGTAGGTCCCGTCTTGCGGCACGGGCGGCAGGCGGAACGTTCCGTCGAAGATGCCCGTCAGTTCCATCTCGTCGCCCTGCAGGACGCGCCAGCTCGCCCCACCGGTGTCGACGACGTAGTAAATCTGCGTGCCGTTCGACTGGTTGATGAAGTCCTCAAAATATCCCTTCGGGAAATAATACCACGTCGTGGCGCGGACATTGTTCGAGGAAAGCTCGTGCAGGAAAGAGGCCAGGTCGATGCGGATGCGCTCCCCGCCCAAGCGGCGACGCGTCTCCGCGTCGTAAGCAAGGATGCCGTCGATGGGATAATAGAAGCCGTTTTGCGCGTTGTTGTCGAAGCGGCCGTTCGTCGGGAGCACGCGGATGCCGGGCGCGGCGGCCGCCACCTCGTGGTAGTCCTCGTCGCGCCCGTTGGCGTAGGCGGAGACGCGGTTCAGGTAGACGGAGTGGTCGAGGTCACGCTCGAAGCCCGCGTCGCCCACCTGCGTCACCTTCAGCAGGCCGCGGCGCGCACCCACCGTAGGGTAATAGTCCCAGACATTCGTGGGACAGCTCACAGTCTGCGGCTGGCTGAAATCTCCCGGGCGGTAATTATACTCGTTGCGGTGATGGACCAGCCGGTTATAAGCCATCCGTCCCTTGACAAAGTGATAGGCCACGAAGCGGTTCACGGCATTGTCGGGTCGGTCAGTTCGCCGGCCGTGGCGTCTGTCCCGTATATCCGTGCGCAATGTTCGCGGACAGCAGCCACTACTTCGTCCCTGTTCGTCACGTTGCCCCCTTCGTCCGTCTGCAGGCGGATGCCCCATTCGCGCTCGAAGACGTCGTCCGGCTCGACGAATCCGGTAAAACCAAGATAGCGGTGGGGCGGCTGGGAAAGCGTCTCTCCGGACGGGATGCGGATCTGCTCGCCGTGGTCCGCTTCGTCGTAGCCCAGGTCGCGGTCGGCCAGGAGCGAGTCCGCCAGTCCTGTCAGGCGCAACAGGTAGGACATCATCTTCATGTTGTCCGCCTTGGCCAGCATGTCAGGTAACAGGTCTGCCGATGGGGCGATGACTGTCCCGACCACATGTACCGTTCCGTTGCTCACTTCGTGGTCAGCGCTCACCACGCGCGCCTTGCCGTTGACAACGTAGCCGCTATCCTCGCCCTGCGCGACAAACTCGCACGTCAGCAGACGGTCGTTCAGATTGGCGAGCGGAAACGAGCCGGATACGGGAAAGTCGACCATCTCGTAAGGCGCGTTCTCGCCGTTGTCTATGATGCAGCTGTTGGCAACCAGCTGTGCCTGTTCGTAGGTGAGGTCGGCCACCGTCGCCACGCCGAGCGAGTCGAGATAGATACGCACGGCGCGGTCGCTGGGTACGAAGAGCGTGTAGTTGCCCCGGGCGGACAGCACGCTGGTCAGAGGCGAGGCGCCGGCGGTGTCGCCCAGACGGACGCGGGAAAAGATGGCTTCGATGCAGCTGAGGCTGTCCGTCGCGGCGACGAGGCCGGCCACGGTCTGCTTCGTAGAGACGGCGTAGTTGCTTTCATCGATTTCTTCCGTGCAGCCTGCGGCGGCGGCAAAACACAGGCCCAGACATGCGACACGTAAGGTCCGGAAGGAGAAGGATTGCATTTTCTTTCGTTTTTCCATAGAAAGCGAGGATTAAGGGATTACACTTGCAAAAGAAGCCATTGCGCGGAAAACGGGAAATAGAAGATTGTGGCGCAAGATGGACTATATTGTGTTTCATCGGTAAGGAAAGGCCGAGACGGACATGGCGGGATGCCAGCGGCGCCGGCGTTTCCGGACAGCGGGCTAAGACCCGTAAAAAATCCCCTTAGCCCAGGCGGTACGGGGCTAAGGCGCGCAGCCACGGGGCTAAGGCCCGTAGCCGGAGCATGCTGCGGGGCGCCTTCGGGAAGCCGCCGCCCCGCGCCGCTCGGACTGGACGAAAAAGAAGGCGGGCCGCGGGACACACGTCCCGCAGCCCGCCGCCTTATGCGGAGAACCGGCAGACTGCCTGCCGGCATGCAGCCGTCAGCAAACTTTCTCGAGGCGTTTCATCACTGAGAAGATGAACGCGAAAGAGATAAGGCAGAGCACAACGAGGACTGCCCATACGACCCAGAGGGGTACGTGTCCCCACAAGAAGCCGGGGATGGAGACAAGCAAATTGCCTACCGCCGTAGCGACGAACCAGCCGCCCATCATGAGGCCCTTATACTTGGGAGGAGCCACCTTGCTGACAAAGCTGATACCCATAGGACTGAGCAACAACTCGCCGAACGTGAGGACAAGATAAGTAGACACCAGCCAGTTCGGAGAAACGCGGTCGCCCGGAGCAAGGCCGATGGAGGCCAGAATCATCACGACGTAGCCGATGCCGGCAACGAGCATACCCAAGCCTATCTTGCGCGGAGCGGAAGGCTCCTTGCCACGCTTTGCCAAAGCACCGAAGATAGCCATGGACACCGGGGTGAGGGCAACGACGAAGCAGGGATTGAACTGCTGGAAAATGGGAGCCTTTACATCCACGCCGGCGGGGTCGAGCGAGAGATACTTCCCAACCAGTCCGCCTACACATGCCAAAATCACCACAGCGGAAATAGTCTTTCCCTTACCGCTCTTGGACTGGAACAAGGAGAACAAGGCGTAGACCATCACGATGAACAGCGTCAGATTGACGACATCGAACATCATGCTCTGAAGCCCGGTGGCATGCTGCGCGGTGTACTGCTCGGCAAAGAAGGTCAGCGTAGCGCCGTTCTGATGGAAAGCCATCCAGAAGAATACGACCACGGCGAAGACCAGGCAGAGCGCCACGACGCGGTCCTTCGTCTCCTTCTTCGACAGCTCCGGCTCGGCATGGCCGGTAGTGTCCTTGGCTGTCTTAGCCGAATAGTCGGCATGCTTAAACGTACCGCGGAAAGTGTAATAGATGATGATGCTCACCACCAAGGAGAGGCAGGCCACGCCGAAGGCATAGTGGTAGGCGTCGGCCATCGAAGCGCCCAAGTGCGTCTGCGCGTAATCCATAATCTTGACGGCCGCAGTCGGGGCATAGAGGGCACCGATGTTGATGGCCATATAGAAGATGGAGAATGCGGAATCGCGCTTACCCTGCAATTGGGGTGAATCGTAGAGGTTACCGACCATGACTTGCAGGTTACCCTTGAACAGGCTGGTACCTACACAGACCATGAGCAGGGCTGCAAACATGAGCACCATCGCGGGGATGCCGTTGCCTGCGGGTATGGAAAGCATCAGATACCCCAGGAACATCACGATGATACCCGTAGTCACGCATTTGCCGTAACCGATACGGTCGGCCAGCGCACCGCCTACAAGCGGCAGAAAATAAACCAGTGCCAGGAAGCCGGCATAGACGCTGGTGGCCATACCCTCGTCCCACCCGAAGTTCTCCTTCAGGAAAAGCGTGAAGATAGCCAGCATCGTGTAGTAACCGAAGCGCTCGCCCGTATTGGAGAGCGCGAGGGCAAACAGACCTTTTGGTTGTCCTTCAAACATAAGCTATTGATTTTAGTGTGAATGAAAAATTGATTTTCTGTTTATTCGCCGGCCGCGGCAAGCTCGGCCAGTTCGGCGCGGGCCTCGCGCAGGAGGTCGTCCGGTCTGATTTTGATCTGCAGACCGCGCTGGCCGGCGCTGACGTAGATGTAGGGAAAGTCCGCCGCGCTACGGTCCACGTAAGTGGGGAAATGCTTCTTCATCCCGATGGGAGAGCAGCCGCCGCGGATGTAGCCGGTCGTGGGGAGGAGTTCCTTGAGGGGCAGCGGCTCCACCTTTTTGTTGCCGCTCGCCTTGGCGGCCTTTTTCAAGTCGACCTCCGCGTTGCCGGGGACGACGCAGACGAGATGGCCCGAACGGTCGCCGTGGAGCACGATAGTCTTGAAGACCTGACGCACATCCTCACCCAGCGATTCGGCCACATGGGCCGCACCGAGGTCGCTTTCGTCGAAAGCGTAAGGAATGAGTTCGTAGTCCACCTTCGCACGGTCCAAAAGCCGCGCCACGTTCGTTTTCTGTACTTTCATCCGATTTCGTTTTTCAGGAACGGGGCTGTGTGGCCGCATCCCGAGGCGGCGACGGCCTCCGGCGTGCCGGCGACGACAATCTGCCCGCCGCCGCGGCCGCCCTCCGGCCCCATGTCGATTACATAGTCGGCCGACTTGATGACATCCAGGTTGTGCTCGATGACAATCACGGTGTTGCCGCGGTCGACCAGACGGTTCAGCACGCCGAGCAATACGCGGATGTCCTCGAAATGAAGCCCCGTCGTAGGCTCGTCTAATATATATATGGTGCGGCCGGTGTCGCGCTTGGCCAGTTCGGTGGCCAGCTTCACGCGCTGGCTTTCGCCGCCGGAAAGCGTTGTCGAAGACTGACCGAGCTTAATGTAGCCCAGCCCGACGTCTTGCAGCACCTTTATTTTGTGCAGGATGCTGGGGACGTTCTCAAAGAATTCGACCGCGCGGTTGATGGTCATGTCCAGCACGTCGGCGATGCTCTTGCCCTTGAATCGGACTTCGAGCGTTTCGTGGTTATATCGTTTGCCGTGGCATACTTCGCAGGGAACGTACACGTCGGGCAGGAAGTTCATTTCTATGGTTTTGTAGCCGTTGCCCTTGCAGGCTTCGCAGCGCCCGCCCTTGACGTTGAAGGAGAAACGGCCGGGCTTGTAGCCGCGCATTTTCGCTTCGGGCAAACTGACGAAAAGGGCGCGTATGTCGGCGAAGACGCCGGTGTATGTGGCGGGATTGGAGCGCGGGGTACGGCCCAGGGGGCTTTGGTCTACGGCCACGACCTTGTCCACCGCTTCAAGCCCCTCGACGGCGTCGTAGGGAAGCGGCTCACGCAAGGAATTGTAAAAACGCTGGGAAAGGATGGGCAGCAGCGTGTCGTTGATGAGCGTGCTTTTCCCGCTGCCCGAAACGCCGGAAACGCAAATCAGCGTTCCCAGAGGAAACTCGGCGGTCACGCTCTTCAGGTTGTTGCCCCGTGCCCCTATGAGCCGCAGCACTTGCCCGTTTCCGGGGCGGCGGCAGGCAGGGACAGCGATGGACTGGGCTCCGTTGAGGTAGCTGGCCGTCAGGGTGTCGCGCTGCAGCATCTGTGCGGGTGTCCCCTGGAATACGACCTCGCCGCCGAGGCGTCCGGCCCGCGGGCCCATATCCACGATATAGTCGGCCGAGAGCATCATGTCCTTGTCGTGCTCTACGACGACGACCGTATTGCCTAAATCGCGCAGGCGCTTGAGCGATTCGATGAGCCGCACGTTGTCGCGCTGATGCAAGCCGATACTCGGTTCGTCGAGAATGTAAAGCACATTGACCAGCTGCGAGCCAATCTGTGTGGCCAGACGGATACGCTGGCTTTCTCCGCCGGAAAGGGTCATGGTGGCCCGGTTAAGGGATAGATAATCCAGGCCTACGTCCAGCAGGAATTTCAGACGGGAGCGAAGTTCTTTCAATATCTCGCGTGCGATGGCGCCGCTTTTTTTGTCGACTTTCGCCTCTACGCCGTCGAGCCATTCGTATAGCTCGGAGATGTCCATGCAGGATAGCTCGTAGATATTCTTTCCGTTGAAGCGGTAGCTCAATGCTTCGCGGTTGAGCCGTGCTCCGTGACAAAGCGGGCATTCGGCCGTCTTCGAGAACTGGTCGGCCCATTTCTGCGCGGCAGCGGTCATCTCGTCGGAGGCCAGGCGCTCGATATACTTCACCAGCCCGTCATACTCCACGTAGTAGTCGTCGGTTGTGTGGGCTACTGCGGCCGGAATGCGCACCCGGTCGGCCGAACCGTTGAATACTTCGTCAAGCGCTTCCTCCGGCACGTCGGACAACGGTGTGTCCAGGTCGCAGCCATAGCGCGCCAGCACCGCCTCCACTTCCCAGAAGATAAAGGCATTGCGATACTTCCCCAAAGGGACAAGCCCGCCCTGGCGGATGCTAAGCGAGGGCTTCGGCATCACTTTCTCCCGATCGATGACACTTACGTACCCCAAGCCTTTACATTTCGGGCAGGCGCCCTGCATGGAGTTAAAGGAGAAGTTGTGGGGTGCCGGTTCGCGGTATGAGATTCCCGACGTAGGGCACATCAGGCGTTTGGAATAATAGCGCGCCTCTCCCGTCGTCTCGTCCTGGAGAAGCATGAGGCCGTTTCCTTGCTCCATCGTCTGGGCTACGCTCTTGCGCAAGCGCTCGCCGTCTTTTTCCCTGACAATGAGTTTGTCGATGACGACCTCTATGTCGTGATTGCGGTAACGGTCCACTTTCATGCCGGGCGTCACTTCCCGGATTTCTCCGTCTACGCGCACGGTGAGATAGCCCTTGCGCCTTACCGTTTCGAAGAGTTCCCGGTAATGCCCCTTGCGGCCTCTCACCAACGGGGCGAGCAAATAGGCCTTGTGCCCCTCGTAACGTTCCAGAATCAATTGGAGTATCTGATCCTCCGTGTATTTCACCATGCGCTCGCCGGTGACGTAGCTGTACGCCTCTCCGGCCCGTGCATACAGCAGGCGCAGGAAGTCGTAAATCTCCGTCACCGTCCCTACGGTGGAACGCGGATTCTTGTTCGTGGTCTTCTGCTCGATGCTGATCACCGGGCTCAGTCCCGTGATTTTATCTACGTCGGGGCGCTCCAGGTTATCCAGGAAGTTGCGGGCATAAGCCGAAAAGGTCTCGATGTAACGGCGCTGGCCTTCGGCATAAAGTGTATCGAATGCCAGCGAGCTTTTTCCGCTGCCGCTCAAGCCGGTTATGACCGTCAGAGAATTGCGTGGCAGGCGCACGTCCACGTTTTTCAGATTGTGGACGCGCGCCCCCCAGATTTCTATCCAGTCTTTTTCTTCCATAGGGCTTTGCCGTAGCATTCCGCTCAGTCGGAGACGCCGCTTGATTCGGTGTATCCGCGCAATATGTTAATCACTTTCTTGATGTTATACTCTCTCCCGTCCGCCCCCCGCGCGGTCAGCACGAGGTAATAGCCGCCGTCCGGCACGTCGGAGCCGCCGCTTTTGCCGTCCCAGCCGCCGGAGGGGTCGTCCCACTCATACAGTTTCCGCCCCCAGCGGTTGAACACCTGGGCGTGGAACGACACGATGCTCTCATACCCGTCTTTCACCCGGAACACGTCGTTCACGCCGTCGCCGTTGGGTGTGAATGCGTTCGGCACTTCCAGACGCGACTCGCTGATATTGACCGTAAAAGGCTGGTCCAGCTCATACTCCAGTGTGTCTGTCCCTAAAATAAAGCTGATAAGGAGTGTAACGGTGAAAGCCCCGCTCTCGGAGAAGGTGTATTCCGTCGTTTCGTCGTATCGGACGATAAAAGGCTCGCTCTGCCCGTCGCGGCGGAACTGCCATTCATAATAGGGTACGTACTCGCCCGCGTCGCTCACGTTGGCGGCGAAGCGGGCCGTCATGGGTGCCGACCCGTCGTAGGCCGTCTCCTCCGTCTCGCTGCCGTCCGAAGCCACCACGGTCATCGTCGGGTTTGCCGTCGGCACGGTCTGTGCCGCAGTGTTCCGGCAACAGGCCAAGGCGATGAAAAGGAGTGCGACATAGAGACTGCGGGCCATAAAATTGTTTTTCCGGCAAAGATAATCATTCACGGGAGATTGCAACGTTAATTTGTTAGAATTTCTTACCGGAAAATAACAGGAACGCATTTTTCCCCGCTTCAGACGGCCAAAAAAAGAACTTCCCGCCGGCCCGAAAGCCAGCGGGAAGCCATGCGGACGTCTGTCCGTCTATTCCTCAATCCCTGCCGTTACCGTCGCGGCGTTCGCGGTGAGGGCCGCGGTGCTCGCTTCCACCCTCGCGGCGCGGACGGCGTGCAGGCCGTTCTTCCCATCCTTCGGGCTTTTCCTCCAGCACGCGGTGCGACAGGCGGAACTTGCCCGTTTTCTCGTCTATCTCAAGCAGCTTCACCTTGATAGTGTCGCCTTCCTTGATGCCGGCGTCTTCCACAGACTCCAGGCGTTTCCACGCGATCTCGCTGATGTGGAGCAGGCCTTCGCGTCCCGGCATGAACTCCACGAAGCAGCCGTAGGGCATGATGCTCACGACTTTCGCGTCGTAGACCTCGCCCACTTCGGGGATAGCCACGATGGCGCGTATCTTGGCGATGGCGGCGTCGATGCTTTCCTTGTTGGGCGCGCTCACCTGCACCTTGCCCACGCCGTCTTCCTCGTCGATGGTAATCGTGGCGCCGGTGTCCTCCTGCATGCCCTGGATAATCTTTCCGCCCGGGCCGATAACCGCGCCGATAAACTCCTTGGGTATCTCGAAGGCCTCGATGCGGGGCACTTGGGGTTTCAGGTCGGGGCGCGGGGCCGGCAGGGTCTCCGTCAGTTTGCCCAGGATGTACTCGCGGCCTTCCTTGGCCTGCATGAGGGCCTTTTCCAGGATTTCATACGAGAGGCCGTCGCACTTTATATCCATCTGCGTCGCCGTCAGTCCCTTGAGCGTACCGGTCGTCTTGAAGTCCATGTCGCCCAAGTGGTCCTCGTCGCCCAATATATCGGAAAGCACGGCATACTTGTCCTCGCCGGGATTCTTGATAAGTCCCATGGCGATGCCGCTGACCGGCGCCTTGAGGGGCACACCGGCGTCCATCAGGGCAAGTGTCCCGGCGCAGACCGTAGCCATTGAGCTGGAGCCGTTGCTTTCCAGGATGTCGCTCACCACGCGGACCGTGTAAGGGAAGTCTGCGGGAATCTGTCCTTTGAGCGCGCGCCAGGCCAGGTGGCCGTGGCCTATCTCGCGGCGGCCTACGCCGCGCTGCGCCTTGGCCTCGCCCGTGGAGAAGGGCGGGAAGTTATAGTGGAGGAGGAAGCGCATGTAGCTCTTGTCGAGCACGTCGTCCACCATTTTCTCGTCGAGTTTCGTACCGAGGGTGCAGGTGGCGAGGGCCTGCGTTTCCCCGCGGGTGAAGATGGCCGAGCCGTGGGGCGCGGGCAGCGGGTCGGCCTCGCACCAGATGGGGCGGATGTCCGTCGTCCGGCGGCCGTCGAGCCGCTTGCCTTCGTCCAGGATGCAACGGCGCATGGCGTCGCGCTCCACGTCGTGGTAATAGCGGTCTATCATGGCGTTCTTTTCCTCCAGCTCGTCGGCTGTCAGGTCGGTGTGGGCGGCGGCGTAGCGCTCCTTGAAGTCCTCGCGTATCTTCGTGAAGGCGTCTTCGCGCTGATGCTTGTCGTGGTCGCCGGCCTCGGCGATGGCATAGGCCGGGGCGTAGCACTCTTCCTTCACCTGCTCGCGCAGCTCCTCGTCGTTCACTTCGTGGCAATACTCGCGCTTCACGTCCTTGCCCAGCTCCTTGGTCAGCTCCTTCTGCAGGCGGCACATGGGCTTGATGGCCTCGTGGGCCACCTTGAGGGCTTCCAGCAGCGCGCTCTCGGGCACTTCCTGCATTTCGCCCTCCACCATCATGATGTTCTCCTCCGTAGCGCCGACCATGATGTCCATGTCGGCTTTCTCCAGCTGCTCGTACGTGGGGTCTACCACATACTGGCCGTCAATGCGGGCCACGCGGACTTCGGAGATGGGGCCGTCGAAGGGGATGTCGGAGCAGGCCAGCGCGGCCGAGGCGGCAAAGCCGGCCAAAGCATCGGGCATGTCCACGCCGTCGGCCGAGAAAAGCGTGATGTTGACGTAAACCTCTGCGTGATAATTGCTCGGGAACAACGGCCGCAACGCGCGGTCCACCAAGCGCGATGTCAAGATTTCGTAGTCCGAGGCGCGGCCTTCGCGCTTCGTGAATCCGCCGGGGAAGCGCCCTGCAGCGGAATACTTTTCCTTATAATCGCACTGGAGCGGCATGAAGTCCGTTCCGGGCACTGCGTCTTTCGCGGCGCAGACGGTAGCCAGCAGCATGGTGTTGTTCAGGCGGAGCATGACGGCGCCGTCTGCCTGCTTGGCCAGCTTGCCGGTCTCGATGCTGATGGTGCGTCCATCAGGCAACGCGACGGTTTTCGTAATCACGTTCATCTGGTTTCTAATGTTAAATGCTTAAATACTTCTCTAAATCGCGCAAAATTACCAATTTATTTTGAGCGGGAAGGGCGTAGCGGCGTTTTTTTCAGAATATTGACATACGGAGCTTCCTTTTCCGCCGCGTTGCCGGTTTTCCGCACGCCTGCCGGCAGGCGCCACGGGCCTTATTCCAGTTCTTGCGGGGCTTAGCCCCGTGGCGCCTGGCCCTATTCCCCTGCGGAGAGGCAACGGCCGGGAAAGAGGACTGCCGCCGCGGGGAAACGGCGGCAGTCCTGCCCCGCTCCCCGGCGGATAGCTTTTTGCAAACTTTCACACCCGTTGTTTGGCCAGTCCGAAACTAAGGCATAACTTGCGTCTTCATTTTCAAG
Source organism: uncultured Prevotella sp. (assembly GCA_902464615.1). GTDB lineage: Bacteria > Bacteroidota > Bacteroidia > Bacteroidales > Bacteroidaceae > Alloprevotella. Next base: position 31,840 of record CABQKA010000013.1, read on the forward strand.
GCCGTCTCTGACGGCCTGTCCTACACATACTTATCCGGATGAAAAAGATCTCGTTCTTTCTGCTCTGGCTGCTGGCCATGCCTCTTGCGGCCCAACAGCCGGCGGCCGAAGCGCTGTTTGCCCGCTTCAAGCAAGCGGCCCGCTTCGACTATGACTACCCGCGCGAAAAAGTTTACCTGCACCTGGACAACAATGCCTACGTGGAGGGCGAGACCATGTGGTTCAAAGCCTACGTGGTGCGCACCTCAACGCTCCAGCCCTCGGGGCTGAGCCGCGTGCTCTACGTGGACCTGCTCAACGCCTGGGGCCAGCTGGCGGACCGCCGCCTGCTGCGCATCGACAGTCTGGGGCAGGCCCACGGGGAGTTTGACCTTGAGCTGCCCGTCCGCTCGGGCTATTACGAAGTACGGGCCTACACGCGCGAGATGCTGAACTGGGGCACGGAGGCCTGCTTCTCGCGCGTGGTCCCCGTCTTCAAGCGCCCGAAACGCGACAGCAAGAAGCTGCGCCCGGAGGACCTCGGACCGGGCCTGCTCTCCGTCGCCACGCCGGACAGCACGCTGACGCTGCCGGAATGGGCGCAGCGCCCGCAGCCGGCAGAGCCGGAGGGCGGCTATGCCCTGACGTTCTACCCCGAAGGGGGCAACCGCGTGGCGGGACTGCCGCAGCGCGTGGCGTTCCGCCTGACCGACGCGCAGGGCCGCCCGCTGCACGACACGCTCCGCCTGTGCCGGGCCGACGGGACGGAGTTCATGCGCCTCGTGGGCGGACATGAAGGCATGGGGCGCGTCCTCCTGCCGGCCGACTTCGGCAGCGGCTTTGCCGCCGTAGGAACCGGCCGCAAGGAGCAACGCTTCGCCCTCCCCGACCCCGCTCCACAAGAGGCTTTTGCCATGACGGCCAACCCCGCGGAAGGCGGCGTGGAGGTCATCCTGGCCGGGCGCGACGAGGCGCACGGCGGCCACCCCGACGGACTCCTGGGCCTGGCCGTCTTCTGCCGCGAACAGGCCTGCTTCTTCGACACGCTGACGCTCGGGGCCGAACCGGTGTCGCTGCTCGTCCCGGACGAAACGCTCCACGGCGGCGTGAACCGCATCGAGCTCTTCGACCAGACGGGCCGGAGCCTGTGCCGCCGGCTGGTGTGGCACGACGCGCCGGAGCGGAGCCTGCAACTCTCTGTCCGGCAGAACCAGGCCTCCTACGGCGCCTTCTCGCCCGTAGCGCTGGAACTGGAGCTGACGGACGGGAACGGGCAGCCGGTGCAGACGAACTTCTCCCTGGCCGTACACGACAACGGCGGCAAACTGACGGCCACGCCGGCGGACGGGGCAGCCACCGACCTGCTGCTCTCGTCCGAGCTGAAGGGCTACGTGCACGACCCGGACTACTACTTTTCCGGAACGGACAGGCAGCGGCAAACGGACCTGGACCTGCTGCTCATGGTGCAGGGATGGACGGCAAACACCTTCGAGACCATGTGCGGCCGCGACACGTTCCGCCTGCTACAGCCCATCGAGGAAAACCTTACGCTTAACGGGGTTGTCTACGAGGACAACAACCGGCAGACACCGCGGGCCGACCTGGACCTTAGCCTGAAAATGTACACGCGCGACGGGGGCGCGCTCGACGCGCAGGCCCGCACAGACGAGGACGGACGCTTTGCCTTCGTGTCGGCGGTCGACTTCACCGGCGACTGGATTGCCCAATTCTATACGACAGATGACGGAGGCCAGAAACAATGGAGCCGCATCGCCCTGGACCGCTGGTTCGAACCGGGCCTGCGGGCACTCGACCCGCGCGAGACGGAAGCGCCACTGCCGGAAACCGAGGCGGCACAACCGGGCATCGACATTGCCCGCCCGGACACTTTCGCCTGGCAGGACACGATACCCCGCTTCGTGGCCAGCGAGCTGCACGAAGCCGTCGTGACGCACAAGAACCGTTACCGCGGATTCACGGGCAACCGCTACACGTGGAACGGGGGCGAGGAAGCCGGCATGCGGCAATGCGACATCTTCTACGACATCACCCGCGAGGTGGAACGCTGCAAAGACAGCGGCCGCGACCCGGGCTACATCATGGACTTCCTGGCCTATCTGGACGAAAGCGCGAGCGTAGACCGCAACTTCGACCCGGCCATGGACGCGCCAGACCGGAGCATCGACGTGGGCGTGGACTACGGAGCGACGCGTCAGGAACAGACCGCGGCCGAAATGGAGCTGGACCAGACGGAGCGCAACGAGAGCGACCGCATGCTTTACCATAACCGGCCGGCCACAATCTATGTGAACAACGAGACGCCGAAAGTCGACGTGTCCACCTTGCTGGCCGAAGAGGTAAAGTCCGTCGCCGTGGTCCGCCGCGGGGCCAAGAGCGGACACATCTCCGGCAACGCAGGCAGCAGCGACGACGCCTCCTCGTGGGTCATATATATATATGAGGACCCGGACTACTACCGCTTCCGCGGAAAGAAAGGCGTGGAACGCCGCCACATACAGGGCTACAGCCGGCCGCGCGCCTTCTACAGCCCCAGCTACCGCGGACTGGACACGCCGGAAAAGAACGACGTGCGGCGCACGCTCTTCTGGGAACCGAACCTGAAGACTGACGGCGAAGGGCGCGCATCGGCCGTGTTCTTCACCAACGCCCGCGAAACGGTAAGCCTCGGCGTTTCCGCCCACGGCATCACGCAGGACGGCCGCTTCGTGGACTACGAGCGATAAAGCCGCCCTCCTTCCCCATAAGCCGAATGCCCGCCCCGGAATCTGTCCGGGGCGGGCATTCGGCTTATGGGGGCGCTACGGTCTCACTCCGCCCGGGGCGGCGCGAGCAGAGTGCGGTAACGGGCATCGTCGCAGACAATGCGCAAAGCCTCCTTAAGGTCCTTGTCATCGCGAAGGTCGTAAGCGGCCTGTCCGGCCTGGTAATAATAGTCCAGGATAATGGCCCGCTCCACAAGCTGGCGGATTTCCTTTTCCCAACGTGTGAAATCAAAGTCTTCATTGTGCGTGAGCTTGGCCTCGAGCGCGTCAAATTCGGCCTTGGCCTCCTCGGCGTATCCTTCACGCTCGGCTACATGGCGCAACAGGTCGAGCACGCTGCGGCTTTGACGGTCGTAGGTGAACCCGTGGTCTTTCAAATACTGGCGGAACTCGGCGTACTCGGCATCGGACAGGCGGAAACTCTCGGGCGGGGCTATCGTGGCGTGCGTGCCGCGGTAGTGCACGGTATAGTCGGACAGCTGGTCGGAAAGTGCGAGATACGTGATCAGCGTAGGCAGGCTGTCGAGCTCCACTTCCACGTCGGGCGTGATGCCGCCGCCGTCGCGCACGGTCCTGCCCGCCGCCGTCTTGAAAACTTTGGAAAGACTGTCGGGCAAATGCTGGGGCGTGCCGTCCTTGAACGTATAGGCCTGGACACAACGGCCGCTGGGAATGTAGTACTTGCTGGTGGTCAGTTTCAGCACATTGCCGTAGGGCAACTGCCTCGTTTCCTGCACAAGCCCCTTGCCGTAGGTGCGGCGGCCCGCGATGACGGCGCGGTCATAGTCCTGCAGGGCACCGGCCGTAATCTCGGCCGACGACGCCGTGCCGAAGTCGACCAGAACGACAAGCGGAATCTCCACGTCGAGCGGCTCGCCCTTGGTCTTATAGGTGGCATTACGCTCGGCCACCTTGCCACGCATGCTGAGCACTTCCTTGCCACGCGGGATGAAGAGGTTCACGACCTCGACGGCCTGCTCCATCAAGCCGCCGGGGTTGCCGCGCAAATCAAGCACCAGACGTCTGGCCCCCTGCTGCTTTAGCTCGGCGATGGTCCGCCGCATGTCGCGGGCCGTATTTTCGGTATAGCCGTCGAGCCTTACGTAGCCGATGCTGTCGGACAGGACGGTGCGGTAGATCACACTGGGCAAGGTAACGACGCGGCGGGTCAGCTTGAAAGTCATGGGCCGCTCGCGGCCGGGACGCTGCACGCGCAGTTCAAACTGCGTGCCGGGCTGCCCGCGGAGCGCTTCGCTGACACTGCTGGAAAAGTCGCCGGCATCGTCGGCCGTACAGACGCCGGTATCTTTCCCGTCGATGGAAAGAATCACATCACCCCGGCGCAGACCGGCCTCGGCCGCAGGCATCCCCTCGTAAGGCTCGTTGATGATGCAACGGTTCAAGTCCTTGCGATACGAAATGACGGCACCAATGCCGGCATATTTGCCGGTGGTCATCTGCTTAAGCTCCCCGGTCTCGTCCTCCGGGTAATAGACCGTATAGGGATCGAGCTGGTCAAGCATATACAAGACAGCGTTCTCAATATTCTTTTTTGCATTGAGTGTATCGACATAGTAAAGGTCGAGCAACTTGTATATACTGTTGAAGATATCGAGCTGCTTGGCGGTCTCGAAATTGTGGCGGCTTTGCTGGGCGAGTCCCGTCAGGCACGAGAGAACGAGGCAAAGCGTGAGAAAAATTTTTTTCATCGTATGAGGTTGGATGTTGGATAAAAGCGCCGGCGGTATCTGCCGGAAGACGGAAAGCGGAAACAATGCAAAAGGGCCATGCGGAAAGACTTAGCCCACGCGCCGGCGAATATCGGCCCACACCCCGGCCGGCAGGGTCGTCCCGACAGTCTGAATCACCGCACCGGCCAGAACGGAACCGGCACGGAGACAATGCGTGAGGCTGCGGCCCTGGGCGAGGGCGTAGAGGAAACCGGCCGCGAAGAAATCGCCCGCGCCGGTCGTATCGACCACATTAGGCACGTCCTCGGCAGGTTCTTCCGCAAAATCCTCTCCACTGCGGGCCAAGGCACCCTGTGCCCCTCTCTTGACCACGGCAACGGGACAGATGGAAGCCAAAGCGGCTGCGGCTTCAGCCGGACTCCCGCCGGTAAAAGTGCGCGCTTCTTCTTCATTGGCAAAAACGACATCGGTCTGCGCGAGCAGCGTACGGAAAAACGCATGGTCGGACTTGACAATATTGTAGCTGGCCAGGTCGATGCACACCTTCAGCCCGGCCGCGCGGGCCGTACGGACGATGGTGGCAATCAGCTCGTGGTCCTGCACCAGATAGCCTTCCACATAGAGAAAATCATTGCCGAAGAACCAGGAAGGCAGCACCTCGTCTGCCGACAAACGGGCCGCCGCGCCCAAATAAGTCGCAAAGGTACGCTGACCGCCAGGCGTGATGAACGTAGAGGCGACTCCCGTGGGCAAAGGGTCATAAAGAAGCTGCGTCTGCACGCCCAATTGGGCAAAACTGCTGGCGAAGAAATGGCCGTTGGCATCGTCGGACACTTTTCCCACAAGGCTCACCGGCTGTCCGAGCTGGGCCAGGGCCAACATGGTATTGCAGGCAGAACCGCCCGTGGCCAAGCGTGAAGGGACATCCGCCATGCGGCGCGAAATAGTCCGGAAACGCTCGGTATCAATAAGTTGCATCGACCCCTTAGGCAAATTCAACTCTTGAAGAATGCCGTCGTCCGGCACCTGAAACAACGCGTCGACCAACGCATTTCCAATTCCAACAAAATGCTTCATATATTTTTTTTGCGATTTTTCCTGCAAAGATATTGCTAATTTCAAAATTATCCATTACTTTTGCACCGCAATTCGGCAGCAAGGGTGAAAGTTTTCACGAGGAACTGCTTCAGTAGCTCAGTTGGTTAGAGCACCTGACTGTTAATCAGGGGGTCGTTG
>CABQKA010000014.1 GCA_902464615.1 uncultured Prevotella sp.
ATGAAGTCAGCCCTATTTTTATTCGTTTGCTATATTTTTATCGGACAGCAATAATAAAAAAAGCAATAACCGGATGTTTTTTCGAGTTATTCTCTTGCAAAGGAATAAAAAAACAATGAAAAAAAAAGGTTTTCGGATTATTTTTTGAAATAATTTTTTATTAAGGCCCCGAATCATGAAAAAATCGCCGCTGCGGGGTCCGCGGCGGCGATTTGTAGGTTTCTGGAAACGGCTTACCGGTAGAGCGTCACTTCGGCCAGGCCGGCCCGCCCTTCCGAGACGCCTTCGATGACCACGCGGAGGTATTTCAGCCTGCGCTCCACGCGCACGGGCCTGAAGTCCCATCCCGTGCACTCCTTCTCGTAGAGCGGGGTCCACGTCTGTCCGTCCTCCGACGTCTCCACGCGGTGCAGGTACGACGAGCTGTCTTTCTGGAAGCGGACGCGGCAGGCGTAGATGTCGGTGACCTCCGGCAAGATGCAGGTGACCGTCTGCGGGACGGCCTCGCTGCCGGCTATCCACCAGCTGAAGTCGTCCCCGTCCACGGCGTTGGCCAGCCCGTAGCCGGGAGCGCCGGCGTCGCCGCGCACTTCGGCCACCTTCGCGACGGGGCGCGAGAGGATTTCGCGGTCGTGGCGCGAATCGCGCACCACGGCGCCGTCCTCTTCCCGCCCGGCAAACGTGCGGCCTTCGCCCCCTGGGAGCGTGGCCACGGGGCTTAGGCGCGTGCGCACGGTGCTACTTCCCGGAAGCAGGCCCTCGGCCGAGGCTTCCACGCGGATTTTCCCGCGGCGGCAGGTGGTACGGACGAAGGCGAAGCCCACGCCGCCCTCCACGCGCTGCGGGTTCACCCCGATGCGGACGATGCTGTCGCCCACCAGCCGGCCCTCGCCCTCCACGCGGATGCGGATTTCCGCGTCGGAGGAGTGTACCACCGTGCCGGCGGCGTCGCACACCTTGAAATAGACGGGTATCATGTCGCTCCCGTCGGCCAGGGGCCGCACGCCTTCGTCGGCGATGCACACTTCCACGTGGTGGGGCGCGCCGGGCGTGCGCACGGTGTGTTCCGCCACGGCCTTCCCGTCCACGAGGCCCTCGGCGCGCAGTTCGCCGGCCTCATAAGTCCCGGCGTCGAACTGGAAACAGGGGCTGCCGCCTTTCTCCACAATGTGGGGATAGTGCCTGGCCGCCTGGGCGCGGGTCTGCTCGCCCACCAGCCGGCCGTTGCGGTAGAGGCGGACGGCGTCGCAGTTGGAGAACACCGTCACGGCCGATACGGAAGAGGGGAGGGCGGCCGTGTCGTTGAACGTGGCGAGCCGCACCATCGGGCCTTCGTAAAGCCCTTCCTGCGCGACGTCTTTCGGCCGCATGCTCTGCATCATGTAGTAGCTGAACTTGGGGTAGCGGTTCATGTCGACCACGCCGGAGTACATCGTCTCCTCCTCGGCGCCGCGCGCATAGTCGTTGTAGCTCCACATGAAGTGTCCGCCCATGCGCGGGTTGGCGTCGAGCATGCACCAGTCGAAGTAGCCGTTGCCGTCGAGCTGCCCGAGGCGGCTGAGGCACTGGCGCAGCTGCTCGTACTCGTTCTCGCGGAGGCTGACGCGCGGCTTCGGCCCGGCGCCGTCGCCCCATTCGCGCGTCAGGAGGGGCTTGACGGCCACCTGGTCCGCCAGGCTGTTGCTCATCACGTTGCCGTCCGCGGGGAAGCGGCCCACCTGCTTGTAGAACACGTCGTAATACGGCTCCGTGTCCTCGTGGCCGAAATAGTCGCCCGAGGTGTAGAACTGGTTGCCGGGATACTCCTCGTGGGCGGCGCGGTTGATGCGGGCCACGACCTCGAGGGGATAGTGCGTCTCGTTCAGCGCCGTTTCCCACAGGACGACGGCGGGATGGTTGCGGTCGCGGCGCACCATCTGGCGCGTCACCTGCTCCAGACGGTCGGTGAAGACGGGGTCGCTGTTGAAGTATTGCCACCCGGGCACGCACTCCACGACGAGAAGGCCGTACTTGTCGCAGGCGTCGAGGAAGGCGGGGTCGTGCGGGTAGTGGGCCGCGCGGACGGCGTTGTATCCGCCGCGCTTCATGGCGATGACGTCGCGCTCCTGCATGGAGTTGGAGGCGGCGTCGCCCACGTGGGGGAAGGCCTGATGGCGGTTCGCGCCGACCAGGTAGAGGTGCTCGCCGTTAATGAAGAAGCCGCCGTCGGTCGTGTAGCTTATCGTCCGGATGCCGATGCGCTCCGTGCGGGAGTCCACCAGGCGGCCGCCGGCGTAGACGCGCGTCTCCAGCTCATAGAGGTCCGGATGGTAGGGATGCCACAGGCGGGGATTGTCGACGGCAAACGACTGCACCAGGCTGGTGTCTTGGCCCGCCCCGAGCGTGAAGGCCGCCTCGCCGCGGGCCACGACCTTGCCCGAAGGGCTGCGCAGGAGGGTGGCAAGACGGCCCTCGCGCCCGTCGGGATGGCCGTTGCGCAGGTGGGTGCGGACGCGCACCGTGGCCTTGTCGCGGCTCACGGCGGGAAACGTCACGAAGACCCCGCCGCCGGCCGTGACGTCCTCTTCCAGTTCGTCCGTGACGTGGAGCTTGTCCGTCACCACCAGCCGCACGTCGCGGTAGATGCCGCTGTAATAGTAGAAGTCCATCTGCCCCTGTGGCTTGCCCGGGGGAGTCAGCCCGTCCGGCTCGGCCGAGACGCGGACGGCCAGCACGTTGTCCGCCCCGTCCCGGCGGAGGGCTTCGGTGACGTCTACCGTGAATCCCATGTAGCCGCCCCGGTGTTCCGCCAGGCGGCGGCCGTTGACGTAGACCTCGCAACGGTTCATGACGCCTTCAAAGGAAAGGACCGCGCGCTTGCCGGCGGCGGACTCCGGCAGGCGGAAGTAACGGCGGTACCACCCCACGCCGGCGTAGATGATGTCGCCGCCGCAGTGTTTCTTCTCCAGCTGCATCACATGGGGCAGGGAAGCGGCCGTCCAGCGCGAGTCGTCATAGTCCGCGCTCCCGGCGCCGGCGGCTTCGCCGCGGTGGAAAGCCCACCCGGCGTTCAGGTCGTAGACGGTCCGGCCGCCGCGGGCCGCCGCGGACAGCGCCGCGCCGAGCAGCAGCAGGACGAGCAGGGCGTGCCTGCATGTAGAGTGAAATCCTTGCATGTGTTTTCTTCTGTATTTTGCAGCGTTGCCTGGCACTCCGCCGCCGGGAAGGGCGGGGCGCACCAGGCAACGCGTATGGATTATCTAATCGGTCCGGGCGTTCATTTCCTCACTTCCGCCGCGTCGGGATAGGGCATCACTTCCGCTGCCTTGACCTGTGCGCCGTTGGCCGTCTGCCGCAGGCCGAGGACAATCACGTTCTCCTCGCCGCCGAACTTCAGCCAGCACTCGGGCAGGTAGTACTCCCGCTGCGGCCCGGCCTCCCAGTGGCGGCCTATGTTGTGCCCGTTCAGCCACATGTAGCCGTTGCCGGAAGCGTTGATTCTCATCAGCCAGGGAATCCACTCGCCGGCCTTTTCCGCCGGCAGGGTGAACGACAGGCGGTACCACGTGAAGAGTCCGTCGGGCTGCCCCTTGGGCTGCACGCCGTTGCCCTTGCGCGGGATGTCGCACTGCGTGTCGAGGCGCACCGTCTCCCACGCGCTGTCGTCGTAGCCCGGTTCGGTCCATCCCTCGGTCACGCCGGCCGCGTCCTTGGCCAGCTCCCACGAGAGGGGATGCGTCAGGGCCGACTCCGTCAGCGAAAGGCCGCCCTGGCGGATTCCGGCCAGCTCCTCCATGGGCACGTAGCCGTGGGCGTGGCCGAGGTTTTCGTAGACGACCAGTATCTCGTTCTCGCCCTCGCGCAGTGTGCCGGAGACGTCGAAGCGGTTGTCGAACTCGTCGGGACGGATGCGCACGAAGCAGTCGCGCGTGGTCCACGACTGGGCGTCGGCGTGGTCGGGGAAGAGGCGCTTCACGGGCTTGCCGTTGACCGTCGCCGAGACAATGTCGCGGGTGAACATGTTGAAGAGCAGGTATTTCTCAGCCTTGGCCTGCTCGGCCGTCAGCGTCACCTTGGCGCGATAGAGGCTGTAACGGAAATCGTTCACGTCCAGGTCGGGGAGCGAGGCCGGGACGGGCATCGGCAGCCACTGTGCCTGGGCGAAGGGGTCTTCGCGGCGCTTGGCCTCGGCGATGCGCACCGCTCCGGGCAGGCGCGAAGGCCGCTTGACCGCCTTTTGCGCCCGGGGCCACCACTTACCGGCCGAGGGCTTCTTGCCGGGCGGGATGACGAGCACCTGCGCGTCGAGGGCGGCCAGGTCGTAGTCCACCGTCAGCGGGGCGATGGACAGGGAGTCCTGCTGCGCGTCGCCGTCCACGGTCATCAGTACTTTCTCGCCGTTCTGGTTAATGTTGTACATGGCTTCGCGCGGGAGGCTCACCTTGCCGGGCACGAGCGTCACCTTGCCCTTGGCGGGGTGGTCGGGGTCCGTGTTGTGGAGGAAGACGAACATCGTGCCGTCCTGCGCCACGCGCACGCCGCCGAAGAGCGACTCGGGCGCGTCGCGCAGCTCGCACGGTCCGCCGAAAGAGCGCACCAGCTGGGGCTCGTAAGCGTGTATGAACTCGCCGATGGCTTTCGAGGCCAGGTATTTTTCGCCCACGGCGCCGCTCTCGCGGATGGCCGCGTTGTAGTCGTAGGAAGTGGTCATGCCGCGGGCGCCCCACCCGGCGAAGTGCGTCCCGCCGAAGTACATGTAGTAGTTAAGCCCCGTGCTGCCGCCCAGGATGCTCATCAGCCCGATGGCCTTGAAGTGGCGCGCGTCGGAATAGTTGTCTTCGCTCAGGCCGCCCGTCACCAGCGAGAACCAGCCGCCCTGCAGCTCCGTCACGTAGCCCGGCGCGTCCGGCTGTGCGCGGCGCAGGGCCGCCATGCGGTGGGCGCAGCTCGGGGCGTCGGTGAGACCCACGTAGTAGTTGTCGCAGTCGAACACCTGCGAGAGCACTTCGTCCTGGCTGCCGCGGCACTCGTTGGTCAGGCAGGTGAACACGGGGATGTCCATGCCGCTCTTGCGCACCGAGTTGTAGAGGGCGCGCAGGAAGTCGCCCTTGTTGTCGCAGCCGTGCGCGTTGTACTCGTTTTCTATCTGAATCATGATGATGCCCTTACCGCCCTTGGGCTTGCGCGTTATCTGCTCGCCGGCCAGGCTCTTGCAGACGGCGTCGAACCAGTGGACGCACCAGCGCACGTGCTGCGGGTCGGCGCTGCGCAGCCAGAAGCCGTCCACCTCGGGGCGGAACTTGGCCAGCCAGCGCGGATAGCCGCCGCCGGAAAACTCCGCGCAGATGAACGGGCCGGGGCGCACAATGGTGTAGAAGCCGAACTCGTCCTGCGCCATCTTCAGCCAGCGGTGCAGGTCGGAGAAGTCGAAGTGCGTCGTGTCGTCCACGCTGGAGGGCATCGTCCGCTCGTGCCAGTTCCACGGCACGTAGGTCTCCACCGTATTGAAGCCCGCCTCCTTGATTTTCTGGAAACGGTCGCGCCACAGTTCCTCCGGGCAGCGGAAATAATGGAATGCCGCGCTGTAAACGAAAATGTCCTTCCCGTCTATCGTCAGGCAGGAGCCGTCGTAACGGATGCGCTCCGGGTGGGCGAACTGCTTCACGGGCCGCTCCGCCGTCTGCGCCGGCGCCGCCAGCGCGGGCAGGCAGGCCAGCAAAGCCCACACGCAGCTTCTCAGTCCTCTTTTCAGAAAATTGTTCTTCATCTTTTCGATATAAATTACTTTTTAGGGTGATGTGTCCGGATGCCTGCCCTGCTGGCCGTCCGGTCCGCGCACCGGGTACGGTCACGCTTCCCTCTCCGCCAGTGCGGGCACGGACAGTCCTGCCGCCAGCGTCTGCACGCCGCGACCCCGTCCGCATTGCAAAAAAAATGGTTTTTCGCGGGCCTGCCGCGCCGGGCCTGCCGTGAAAGGGATTCGGCGACAGGCGGCCCTACGGCGGACCGCATGGTCGCAAATTTACATAATTATTCCATACACACTGCAACCATTCGGCCTGCAAAGGCTTCTGTTTTGCGAATTTTAATCCGTTATCGCCGATATTTTGACAGAATGCCATATCTTTGCAAAAAAGCCGGCCGCCCCACCGCGTCCGGCCCCACATCCTTAACTCCATTCAAAAGTTTCCCATGATGAGAACAAACCTGACCAAGACTTTACGAAGCGTCTTCCTGCTGGCGCTGTGCGGCTGGAGCGGCTGCCAGAGCGCGGCGCAGGACACCGTCCGCCTGCCGCAGCCCGACATGGACCGCCCCGCCACGGTGATGCAGGCCCTGGGGCAAAGGCAGTCCACGCGCGCCTTCGACGGCCGCGAACTCGCCGCCCAGGACCTGGCGGACCTGCTCTGGGCCGCCAACGGCGTGAACCGCCCCGCCAGCGGCAAGCGCACCGCCCCCTCGGCCCTCAACCGCCAGGACGTGGATGTCTACGTCCTGACGGCCCGCGGCGCCTACCGCTACGACGCCGCCGCCCATGCGCTGCAGCCCGTCGCCACGGACGACCTGCGCTCCGCAGCAGCGGGCGGACAAGACTTCGTCGCCACGGCGCCGGCCGTCCTCGTGCTGGTGAGCGACCTCTCCAAGTTCGGCGGGCGCGGCCAGGCCAGCGCACTGCGCATGGGGGCCATCGACGCGGGCATCGTCTCGCAGAACGCCGCCCTCTTCTGCGCCGCGGCGGGACTGGCCACCGTGCCCAGAGCCTCGATGGACGCCGACGCCCTGCGCACCGGACTGAAGCTGGCGGACGAGCAGGAACCGATGCTCAACCTCCCCGTGGGCTACTTCAAGCGCTGACCGTACATACCTGCCCATGGACATCGTAACTGAAAGACTGACGCTGCGCCCGTGGAGGGAAACGGACGCCGAAGACCTCTACCGCTACGCCAGCGACGAAAGGGTGGGGCCGCCCGCCGGATGGCCCGCCCACAAAAGCGTGGAGGAAAGCCGCGAAATCATCCGCACCGTCTTCAGCCGCGATGGCGTCTACGCCGTCACGCTGAAGGGCACGGACAGGGCAGTCGGCTGCATAGGCCTACTCGCCGGGGCGCAGTGCAATTTCCCCTTAGCCCCGGACGAAGGGGAACTATCCTACTGGCTCGGCGTCCCGTTCTGGGGGCGCGGCCTGATTCCCGAAGCCGCGCGCGCACTGCTGTGCCACGGTTTCCGCGAAATGGGCCTCAGGGCCGTCTGGTGCGGCTACTTCGACGGCAACGCGAAGTCGAAACGGGTGCAAGAGAAATGCGGATTCCGCTACCACCACACGGAGCCGGAAAAGTTCTACGCCCTGACGCAGGACCGGCGCGTGGAGCACGTCTGCCGCCTGACGCGGGAGGAATGGGCCGCAACGTTCAGCCCTTAGGCCGCGGCCGCCCGGGCGGGCGGGAACGGTAAAAAAACATGCCTCCGGCATGCGCCTGAAAAAAGTCTGCGCGCATGCCGGAGGCATTGTTTGCCTGTGGTGGGAAGGGTTATGTCCATTCGTCCCAAAGGTCGCCCCACCAGCTATCTTCCCAGTCTTCGGGGAACTCTTTCACGATGTTGCCGTCTTGGTCCACGATGACCAGCCAGTCGTCGTCGTAGCGTTCGGCTTCGATGGCATAGAACGTCCCCCGGTGGGAGTCTATCACGTCGATGTCGTCATCGTCCATGTCGCGGTAGCCGTTCGCCCACAGTTGGCTCCATGTGCCGTCGGGCAGGCTGCGGCGGCTCACTTCCCATTTGCTGCCGACCCATTCGTTGCGGAAATTGAAGTAGACATTCTTCTCGCGCCCCTCGTGGTAGATTTCTATCTCGAGGAAACCGTCGTCCCAGTCGCGGTCAGTGATACGCGAACCGGGATATCTGTCGGCGATAAATTCCGAAGGAGTCATCGGCTGTTCCTCCGGGATGAAGTCGATGTGGTCGTCATCTTCCGGGGCATCGGTGAGGACCTGCACGAGGCGGCCCGTTTCCGTGTAGTAGAGGTCGGCATCGGTCTCCACGCCGTTTTCGTTTTTGTCCACTTCAATAACGTAGAACGTCTCGGAGTCAGCGCGTTCCAACACGTTGGCCTCGTCGTCCACCGTCCAGGGAGATTTGGAATAGATGGTGTCGTTGAACGCTTGGATTACGGCAGCCGGAAGGCTGTTGAAGGGGATTTCACGGTCTGTCATGCCCCAGCGCTTGCTGATGCGCGAAAACCATGCCGTGCAGTTGGGCGTGAAGCCGGTGGCCCGGGTGCCGTCGTCGTAGAACCGCGCCACATCGTAGTCCTCCACAGTCGACCAGGAGACGTTGGTCGCATTGGGATACATTTCATAAAACGCCTTGACAATCTCTTCTGACACGCTGGGCGGAGTACCAGCGTTGTCGTCACTGCATGACGACAGCGCAAACATGCTACACAGGGTAGCCATCAAAAAGGACTTGAACTGTTTCATAAAAGCGTAAATAATAGTATGACTCCACAAAGAAAGGCAATTGTTTTGAATATAACAAATTATGGAACTGTAAAATAGCTTTTTTAACTAAAAATCCCGGCCCTTTTGCTGGAGTGCCGGTGCTGCGGAGAGGCATGCCGCCGGCTTGCGAGACATGGGTTTGAGAGAAATGTTGAAGTCTTGCAGGAAAGAGGGAAGGGGGCGCGCGACGGGCTTCACCGGCCACCGCGCGCCCCCTTCTTCCTGCCTGCAAGCGCAAGGAGAGGCTTGGTCCGCCTACAGCTCGACCTGGATTTGCTGTCCGGTGTACACAATCTCCTTTTTAGCCTTCGTTTCCTTAAAGCCTACCCCCTTGCCCGGGCCTACTTTTACAATTTTCATCCTGCGCCGGGGGGCCAGACCGTCAAACGTGCCTTTCCTTTCTTCGACGGTCAACAGGTTCTCCCTGTCGTTCCACTTCAGTTTGAAAGTAGCGTAAGCCCCCTTCTCGTAATTGTAATTGTCGCCCTCGTCTTCGTAGACGGTATATTCCGCATCGGCACCGGGATAAATCCGGATTTCCCATGCGCCGTCCGCCTTGTCGTTTACGTGCTCCTTCGGCCCGCACAGGGGAAGGATGCTCCCTTTCCTGACAAACAGCGGCATCTTCTCCAGGCTGACAGGTACTTCTACCGACGTGCCCCCGGCACTGGATTTCCCGGTCCAGAAGTCCACCCAGCCTTCTTCACATTCCGGCAGGTAGACCGAAGCGGACGTGGCCCCGGGCTGCAGCACCGGCGCCACGAGCAGCGAAGGGCCGAACATGTATTCGTATTTCTCCTCCATCGCCTTCCTGTCATGCGGGAAGTCGAAGACGAAAGGCCGCATGAGCGTGGAACCTTTGTACGTAATCCGGGCCGCCTCGGAATAGAGGTAGGGCAGCATGCGGTATCTGAAGCCCAGGTACTGTCTGGCTATCTTCTCTACCGTCCCGCCGTAGTTCCAGAATTCCGTATTGCTCATGTAGCCGTGCACCCTCAGCAAGGGCAGGAAGGTGGCCGTCTGGAGCCAGCGCACGAAGCACTCCTTGTACGCTTCATTGGTGTATTGGTCGCCCGGTCTGAAGAAGCCTCCTGCGTCGTACGTCCACCAGGGCAGTCCCGATGCCATGTAGTTCAGCCCGCCGGCTATCTGTCGGCGCAAGGTTTCCCAGTCGTGGCCCACGTCGCCCGACCATGTGGCGGCCGCATAGCGCTGCATGCCGGAGAAACCGCTCCGGGTCAGGATGAAGGCCCGGCGGCCGGGGTCGTCCTTCCGCAGCCCCTCATACACCGTCTTGTTCACGAAGAGCGGGTAGACGTTGCGCACCAGTTCGCCCTCCCATTGGCCGCCGTTGACCCTTCTGCCCACCAGGTCGTCGTTCTCCGGCTCGGTGGCGTCCTGCCACCAGGCGTCGATACGGAACGGTTTGAGCAAGCGTTCGCTGAAGTTTTTCCAGTAGAACCCGGCCGCGTCGGGGTTGAAGAAGTCTATCCATTCCGTGCCGGGTATGTAATATCCGTTCCGGGCCGCTTCCTTCCCGACCTCGCAGTTCGGGTCTATCTTGGACCACACCGAAATCATCAGGCGGAGGTCCATGTCGTGCAGGCTGTCCACCATGGCGGCCGGATCGGGGTAATTGTCCTCGTCGAACTGCATGGCATTCCAGCCATATTTCCCCCAATACAGCCAGTCCTGCACCATCATGTCTACCGGATAGTGCTCCTTCCGGAAACGGGCAGCCGTTTCCAGCAGCTCGTGCTGGGTGGAGAACCGCTCCCGGCAATGGATATAGCCCAATGCCCATTTGGGCACCAAGGGGGCGGCTCCCGTCAGGGTGCGGTAGGCACCGACCACTTCGTCGGCTGCCCCGGCGAACACCGTATAGTCCAGGCACTGGGCTACGGGCGAGCGGAACACGGTCTCGTCCTTTACCTTCCTGTAGTAGATGGAGGGCCGGTCTCCCGTCACGCCTTCCACGCACACGGTGTGCTTCCCTTCGCCCAGGTCGATCAGGAAGGACGTCGTGCCGGGCAGCCAGATATTGTCCACGTTGACCACCGTCTTTCCGTCTACCTTTACGGAATGCTTCCGGGCCATGACCCTTCCCACGTCCATCAGCAAGGCGTATTTCCCGCCTTGGGCAATGTCCAGCGTGCCCGTGAACACGCCGGACTGGCGCTTCTCTTCCTTGGTGCCTTCCGTCGTGGAAACGTTCACGCGCTCCACGCTTCCCTCGCCGTCCGTTTCCGAAAGCAGCACCCTCTGGTCGGCCGGGTTGAAATAGGTCAGGCCGTAGTTGTGCCACAACAGGCCGTATCCCTTGTTGGAGAGGATGAAGGGGATGGATATCTGTGTGTTCAGCTGGGTGAGTTTGCGGCTCAGCCCCCTGATGTTCAGATAGCCGTCCTGGAACTGGCCCGTGCCGTAGATGTACTCGTCTTCGGGCGAGACAAAACTCTGCTGGACTTCCCAACTGGCAGTCCGGCCCAGCTCGTTGACAGTCACCGAACGCCCGCCCACGGCCTCCTCCAGAATGGTGCGCCCGCTTTTGTCCAAGAAAGCCACATGCCCGTCCTCTTTGTCTACACAAGCCCTCAGTCGGGGCAGGTCGACCAGGATGAAGTGCAGCGAATCCTTGACGGCATAGGGAATTTCGGCATTCCCCTGGGGCAGGAAGATGTATTCAGGCAGCATGGCCTGGTTCGTACAGACATACTGCACGCGGACCGCATTCCCGTGCAAGGGGGTCAGGAGCAGGTCGCCGTGCTCACATTCCATTTTAACCTGTCCGCCCAAGTCCTTCCAGCGCAGAATCTGTTCGCCGGCATCCTTTGTCCCGGCCGGGTAGCCCGGACAGACGCCCAGGTAACAGGCAGAGAGAAACAGGCCCAGGCATTTCAAATGGGGAGAAATGCTTTTGTAGTTCATAAAGGTAAATTGTAACGGTCAGAAACGGTCCGGCACCGGCCGGCGGCACACGGCCGCCCTTGCCGGTCTGGCATTACAAAAGTAATACAAAAAAGCGAGACAGCGGGCAGGTCGCACGGAAATATGCGGGCAATCCCCGCCGCTTTGGACCTCTTGGTCAAAGCGGCGGGGATTGCCGTGCGGCCGCCGTTGCGGCGGAAACATCGTGCGGCCGGCGTCTCTCTCCGCCGTGGGCCGCCGGTTGCGGGTCACTTCTTTTTGGGCAACACGCTGAGGCGGTAGATGGCGTGGAGCATGGCGTAGCGCGGGATGGTGTTGTACCACGTCTCGACGCGTCCCTGCCCGTTGAGCGTGCGGCGGATGGTGGAGAGCTGGCCGAGGAGGTCGAAGCCGTCGATCATCACGCTGAGCTTCCCCTTCAGGAAAGTCTTGGCCAGGCGGGCGTTCCACACGACGTCGGTCGTGTTCATCCCGGAGTCCTCGTAGCCGCGGCGCGAATAGACGGTCAGGTCCGTGTTCAGCTGGAAGCCGGCGGGCAGGTCGAGCTTGGCCGTGACGCCGTAGCTGAAGTCGGCGGCGTTGATTGTGGCAAAGTCCTCGCGGCGGCTGGTGGCGTGCGTCCAGGTGACGTTGCCCTTGGCGCCCAGCTGGTACTTCCCGATGCGGTAGTCCAGGCGCAGCCCCTGCGTGAGGTAGAGGTTGTGCACCGTGCTGCGGCGCGCGGCCTGCTCGCCCTCAATGCCGATGTAGTCCACGTTCTGGTTGAACGAGGCGCTGGTGCTCCCGTTGAGCGTCAGTCGGCGGGGCTTGTCCAGGGGTGTGCTGAAGTACATGTTGCCGCTGGCGTACCAGTTGCCGTTGACGTTTTCGGGCCGGTAAGTGCGGGCACCCGTGGCACGGTCGTAGACGTAGCCCATGGTGACGGCGTTCTGCGTGATGCCGTAGGCGGCGGAGAATTCCACGAGGTGCTGCGTGCCGGGCCGGTTCCACTGGTACCAGGTGTTGGCCGCGTGCTGCCAGGTCTGGCGCAGGCCGGGGTTGCCCAGCGTCACGGCCAGCGGGTTGCTGTCGTCCACGACGTCGATTTCGTACGACTGCGCCGGGGCGT
The DNA here is from genome assembly GCA_902464615.1 of uncultured Prevotella sp. Classification (GTDB taxonomy): domain Bacteria; phylum Bacteroidota; class Bacteroidia; order Bacteroidales; family Bacteroidaceae; genus Alloprevotella. The sequence goes on from CABQKA010000014.1 coordinate 12,517, forward strand.
TGCTGCCCAGGGTGTACTGGAAGTGCCACGTGTGCGTGGCTATATGCTGCCCGTTCTCGTCGTTGACGTACCAGTTGTTGTGGAGGTTGAACGAGGGGCGGAAGTGGACGACGTGGCGCGTCAGGGCGGTGTCGACCACGGCGGGGCGCTCGTAGTCCAGGCGGTTGCGCTCGAAGACGAGCGGCAGGTCGATGGTAAACGTCCAGAAACTGTACATGAAAGGATTTCTCACGACCTGCACGCCGGCCGTATGCCAGTCGTTGCGCGCGGTGGTGTAGAGGCTGTTGCGCCCGTCGAGGGTCTGCTGCGCCCAGTCGGCCACGGAGGGCAGTGCGCCGGGAGCGTGTTCCGTATCGGCGCCCCACTCGTCGCCGAGCCAGTCGAGGCGCATCAGGCCGTTGTTGCTGCGCGCGTAGTTATAATTGTAGGCATAGTAGGGTTTAATCCACGCATTGTTGCCCACCAGAAGCCAGTAGGTAGCCTTGGCCGAGTAGGCATAGGAGCGGTGGGTCGTGGGGGCGTATTCGTTGCGGAAGTCGGTCGCGGCCGTGGCGTCCGCGGGGTAGTCGTAGAGGCGGTGGGTGAAGCGGCTGTAGGCGTTGTCGCCGTAGTTGCCGCTGGCCTCTATCTGGACGTGGTCCATGGAGTGGGGCACGTCGAACATCGAGTTGGCGTAAAGCCCCGTGTTCACCGCGTGTCCGCTGTATCGCTGGTCGGAGCGGTAGCGGTTGAGCGTGGCGGCCAGCACGCGGCTGTCCAGCCCCGGGCGGAACAGGCTGTCGAGCACGTCGCTGCCCATGTATTCGCCCGGGTCGGTGGCGAAGGTGCCGCTCAGCTGCCCTTCCGTCTGCCGCGTCTTCAGGTAGGTCAGCGAGGGCTGCACCGTCAGTTTCACTTTCTTCCAGTTGAAGTCCCAGGTGTGATAGGAGCCGAGCGAGACGTTGTGCGTGCGGTTGCGGTAGCTCGAGCGGCCATACGTGTCGCCGCCCTCCAGGAAGTTGACGCTCGTGGAGCGCTGGTCGAAGGCGTCGTCGCTGTGGCGCACTTCGGCGTTGCCCTGCAGCTTGAAGCGCTTGTTGCGGTCGTTGATGAGGTAGTCCGCGCCGGCGTGGCGCGTGGTGGTCAGGCCGTTGCCCGGCGATGGCGTCCACTCGCTGCCCTCGCCGGGCTTCGCGTACTCGTTGACGTTGTTCACCGCGCCGAAGAAGGAAAGGCGGGAGTGGTTCGTGAAGCGCAGGGCGAAGAGGCGGGCCAGATAGCGCTCCTCCGTGCCGCCGGCCGCCTCGGCGTTGGCTATCCAGCCGATGGAGTACTGCTTCTTCAGCCGGACGTCCATCACCAGATGCTCGTCGCCCGCGTTGCGGCCTACCATCTCGCTCAAGCGGCCCGTCTTGTCGTAGACCTGCACGGTCTGCACGGCATAGGTGGGCAGGTTGTCGAGCATGATGGAGCGGTCGTTGCGAAAGAAGTCCTCCCCGTTAAGCAGCAGGCTTTCCACGTAGCGCCCGTTTACGAGGATGCGCCCGTCGTCCTTCAGCTCCACGCCCGGCAGCTGGCGGATGAGGGCGTCGAGCATCGAGCCTTCCTGCAACTGGAAGGCATCGGCGTTGAAGACCAGCGTGTCGCCCTTGCTGTAGAACTTCACCTTGGTCGCCGTGACCGTGGCCACCCCAAGCGTCTGCTCCTTGGGCTCGCGGGCCAGGTAGACGGGAGCATGGGGGATAGACCCTTCCCTCTTGTACAGTTTTTTGACTTCAACGCGGACTTCACGGGTCTGATAACCTTCTTTGGAAAACCGTAAAATATAGTTTCCTGTTTCTTTAAGTTCGGCCCACCACGCGGGCTGGACATCCGCAATACCATGATACCTGTCGGTAATCATGGAAAAATGTGGCACGCTGTCCTCTTTCATGATTTCGACCTTCACGCTGTCGAGCGGGGCGTGCAGGATGTTGTCGCCGACAAAACCATAAAGGACCCATTTTTTCCCCTCGTCCTGGGCATAAGAAGTACAGGGGATAAAAAACAAAGCGCTCAGGATGCCCAATAGTATGATGCCGCGTAGTTTCATGGCAGAAATGGTTAGTTATGAAATAAGAGAAACTGCAATGGGAAAGGGAGGCATGAGGATATGCCTAAAGAGGCCGCCAGGGAATGAATCAGCTATTTTACCTTTTCTTTCGATTGGCTTTCCCTAAAGAGAATGTGGTCAGCACTAATCCGTGGTCGGACGCATAGAAGAACTGTTCGCCCTGGAAATCCAATGTGCCTGGCAAATCAGAGTTGTAGACTTCCGACTGGATGGCCTGGATATTTTTCCCCGTATAGTAAATGAAGTCTATTCGGTCCATGCGGTCTTTTATATCGTCGTCCGACCAATACCAGGTGGCCCCGATATTTTTTGCCGGGTCGGGGTTCAGTTCGCGGAAGCTGTCGATGAATCCGTTCTCCTGCATGACTTTGGACACCGTCCATTCCACGGTCTTTCCTCCGTGGTTGTATAAGTCGCGGGTGGAATCTACCCAATCCAGATGGGAGTGTATGTTGAAATCACCTCCCACGATGATAGGGATGCTGTCTGCCTCTGCCAGCATCGGGCGGAGCACGTTCATAATCTGTCTTATCTCGTCGTCGCGTGTGCCGGCATTGTCCCAAGCCAGAATCTCTTCCTCGGTCTTGTCGAGTGGAGCCAGACGCAGGTCCGGCAGATAGTGGAGCCAGACTGCAAAGGCACGCACGCGCTTTCCGTTCACATCCAGCTCTACTCCCCCAAAATTGAATGTCGGGATAGAATCAGGAAATGTCAAGGTCTTCACGATGGGATAACGGCTGTAAATGGACAGATTGTCCGACAACAGCCGGTGATAATACCCTAATCTGTCCGCGACTTTGTCCGAGCATCCGTAGGTCTCCACCATCATAATGACATCCGCGCCGCTTTTTTCCAATATTCCCATCGTGCCGGCACATCCTTTTTCCCCGTATTGTTCTGCATGGCCCCGGTGCCATACGTTCCACGACAATACCTTTAATTTTTCCGGCTTGCTTTCCGCTGTTTTGATATTACCCGATGAGAGCAAAAGTAAGAGTCCATAAAAAAGAAATTTCCTGATCATAATTTTTCAATGGCTCTTTAACGGCCCGTCTGTATGAAGTAAGTCTGCTTTTTCCGGCAGATACTTTTTGTACGATGAGCGTTGGTTTTTTATTTTAGATTCTTTGGTCAAGGACAAAGCTATGCAATAAAATCAAAACGACCAAGTATATTTCCAAAAATCATGACAGAATGCTGCCTGCCACGTGTTTTTCTGTTGCTCTGGATAAAGCTCCACGTGGAAAAAGGGTCAGCCCCTGGTGCCTGCGGATGCGGCGCCAGGGGCTGACTGTTTCCACGTGGCCGGGGCGGCAATGCCGCCTACGGGCCTGTTTCCATTAAATAAAAGCGGGCGGCGGGGTCACACTCACCGCGACGGGGCTACGGCCCATGGAAGCCGCGGCTTTCGCAAGGAAGGCCCCGCCGCGCGTGGGAAGCGGTTGGCCCGCTTTCAATAAAAATACATCATCAGACACAGGGCCTCCGGATTCTCCGGGTCGGGCCAGGTCTGCAAATCGGCCAGTTTGTTGAGGTCCAAATAAACCTTAGTCCCCTCCGGCGTTGTAAAGCCGGTAGAAGAACTATAGATATTACTGCCGTCCACTACCATGTAAGGTTTTGCAAAATCCAAAATCACAGCGTCCGTACCCCCAGCCACTAAATGCGAATCGCGGTATATCCAAACCTCGCTGTACGTCTCACTCTGCAATTTCTGGATAATCAAGTCCACGCTGTCCGGCACATACTCCTCGTCGTCCGAGCAGGAAACAAAACCCAACGGCACGGCCAGCAATAAGAACAGGCTGAATAAGAATTTGTTCATCATGATTTTGTTTATGAATAAGTGAATACTATTATTATAATGTAGGACCGGGTATCAGTGCTCCTTGATTAGGATCTACAGCTTTGGCCATAGTCTTATCAAAAATAGAATACTACGTTTCATAGGCTAAAAGATTTAGATTCTTAGTCAAGGGCAAAGCTATGCAATAATATCAAAACGACCAAGTATATTTCCAAAAATCATGACAGAATGCTGCCTGCCACGTGTTTTTCTGTTGCTCTGGATAAAGCTCCACGTGGAAAAAGGGTCAGCCCCTGGTGCCTGCGGATGCGGCGCCAGGGGCTGACTGTTTCCACGTGGCCGGAGCGGCAATGCCGCCAACGGGCCTGTTTCCATTAAATAAAAGCGGGCTACGCGCCGCACAGGGCCGGAGGCCGCTTATCTGGCGGCTACAGAGAACGCGCCGCGCAGGCGGATATCGTCGTAAGAGCGGCCGACCTTTACGGTGAACCGCCCCGGCTCCACGACGTATTTCATATCTGTGTTCCACAGGCCCAGCTGCGCATAGGGCACGGTGAAGGTCACGGTCTTCTCCTCGCCCGGCTGGAGGGAGATTTTGTCGAAACCCTTGAGCATGGCAATGGGAGTGGCCACGCTGGAGACGTCGTCGCCGATGAAAAGCAGCGGCACTTCCTTGCCTTCACGAGTGCCGGCGTTCTTCACGCGGAACGAGACCGTGAGGTCCTGTCCTTCGGCGACCAGCGTGTCCAGTTTCAGGCCGGAGTATTCGAAGCGGGTATAGCTCAGGCCGTGGCCGAAGCAATAGGCCGGACGGTCGTCGGCACGCGAGGAGCCCAAGCCGTAGCCGGTGGTGTAGCGGGTGGCTTTCTGATAATAGTACATGGGGACCTGGCCGGCGTGTTGGGGTATCGTGATGGGGAGCTTCCCGGAGGGGTTGACTTTCCCGAACAGAATTTCGGCCACGGCCTGCCCGCCATACATGCCCGGTTCCCAGGCGTCCACGATGGCGGGGACGTGGCGGGTGGTCCACTCGTTGTTCAGCGCTTTGCCGTTCACGATGACCACGACCACCGGGATGCCGGTCTGGCTGACGGCGCGTATCAGTTCCTCCTGGCGGCCGTAGAAGTCGACGGAAGGCCGGTCGGCCGATTCGCCGTAAGTGCGGAGTCCCCAGTCGGAGCGCAGCCCGTAGCCGCCTACGGCGATGATGGCCAGGTCGCAGCTGCGGGCTTTGTCCACGGCGTCGGCAATGCTGTAGTCCGAGATTTCGCCTCCTTCTTCCAGCAGACGCGCCTGTGTCACCGGATCGGTGGTTTCTACCTTGTCTTTCGAGACTTTGCCGCGGATGCGCCCGCTGTTGCTGTACACCACTTCAGCCTTGCCCTCCGCCTCGCGGCGTATGCCTTCGAGGATGGTGGTGACCATTTCTTCGGGCTGCGGGTTGGCCCAGTCGCCCAGGATGGCCTGGTTGTCGGCGTTGGGTCCGGTCACGAGAATGCGCTTGTATTTCGCCAGGTCGAGGGGCAGCAGGCCGTTCTCGTTCTTGAGCAGGACGATGTTTTCCCGCGCACCCTCAAGGGCCAGCGCCCGGCTCTTTTCGGGGGCGAAGACTTCCCTGGCGGGGTCTACGTAGCGGTTCTCGAAAAGGCCCAGCTCAAACTTGACGCGCAGGATGCGGCGCACGGCGTCGTCTATGCGCTGCTCGGGTATTTCGCCCTCCCGCACCAGCTCTTCCAGATGGGGCCGCATCAGCTGCGCGCTGTCGCCGTCGTAATACATGTGCATGTCCAGCCCCGCCAGGAAAGCCTGCCGGACGGCTTCCTTCTGGTCTCCGGCCACGTGGTGTATTCTCCTGAGGTTTTCCACGTCGCCCATGTCGCTGATGTAGAATCCCTTGAATCCCATCTCCTCCTTGACCACGTCGGTGAGCAGCCACTTCGACCCGTGCGCCGGGATGCCGTCCACGTCGTTATGGCCCGGCATGATGGTCATGCAGCCGGCCTCGATGGCCGCCTGGAAGGGAGGCAGGAAATACGAGCGGACGTCCCTTTCGGTCAGGGGTGCCGACGCGTGGTTGCATCCCCCCACCGAAGCGCCTCCGCCCAGCAGGTGCTTCACGCTGACGGCGACGCGGTCCTGCGGGTTTTCCCAGTCCTGCAGGCCGGACACGGCGCAGCGCACCAGTTCGCTGGCCAGGTAGGGGTCTTCGCCATAGGTCTCGCCGGTGCGGCCCCAGCGGGCGTCGTGCACGATGTCGACACAGGGGGCAAACGTCCACTGGTTGCCGTTGCTGCGGATTTCGGCCGCCGAAGCCGCATACATCTTTTTCACCAGGTCGCGGTTGAAGGTGGCCGCCATGCTGATGGCCGTCGGGAAGACGGTTTTACCGGACACGGTAGCGTGACCGTGCGCGGCGTCCGAGCCTATCAGATAGGGTATCTTCAGGCGCGTCTGTTCCGACAGCTTCTGCAGCTCGTTCATCTTCTCGGCCGGGGCAGTGCCTATCCAGGCGCCGTAGTCCAGCACGCCTTCCTTCACAATTTTGTCCTGGCCCCAGATGGCCACCATGTCCATCTGCCCGATTTTTTCCTTCAAGGTCATCTGCGAGAGCAGCGCCTCCACCCTTTTCTCTGTCGGCTGGGAGGCATCCAGGTAGACGGAAGTGTCCACCGCACCCTTGTCCGAACAGCCGCACAGCACGCCTGCCGAAACAAGCAGTGCCCATCCGAAACTTTTATATTCCATTCTTCTGTCAGTGTGTTAACGGGTAATATGAAAAACTCAGGCAAAACTACAAAAGAAATGCCGGAAGGCCAAGCCGACCCGCGCGGAAAGAATCCTTGCCACCATTGCGGAGCGCCCCGCGAACACGGAAAAGCCGCCTCGAAGCGGCAGCGCCCCAAACAGGCTGGGCGCGACCGGGTGCGGACGGGAAAATTTAAGCTAACTTTGCACCGCGCAGCGTACGCCTCTGCACGCAGGTGCACCCTTTCCGGCTGTACGGGGCAAGGCCTGCCCGTGCGGGCGCATCATTTCCACCTATACATCCATACCCTCATGAAAACAGTCATCCCTATCCTGCCGATGCGCCGCCTGGCAGCGGCCGTCGCGCTCTCGGCCTGCTGTCTGGCAGCCGGGGCACAGCCCACCTACCCCTTCGAGGGGCTGGACACGCTGGCACGCCGCACCGCCAAGGTCTACCACGGCGCCGTGCGGCCCACGTGGCTGGGCGAATCGTCCTTTTTCTACTACAAGAACCACGAGCCGGGCGGCGACCGCTACTACCTGGTCGACGCCACGGACGGGCGGAGCCGCTCGTGCGCCGCTTTCGACAGCCTCAAGGCCCTGCTGCCCGCCGGACAGGAGGGGCTGGCCCGCTTCCTGGAGCCGGCACAGGCCGGAGGGGAGCCCCGGCGGCACGAGGGGCGGCGGGAGCGCGGCGTCCTGTCGCCGGACGGCCGGTGGCGGGCCTACGTGCAGGACCACAACGTCTACGTGGCCCCGGCCGACGGCAAGGGCGAGGCTTTTGCCCTGAGCTGCGACGGCACAGAGGGCCAGGCCTACCGCGAACTGCAATGGTCCCCGGATTCACGGCACTTAGCCGCCTTGCTGACGCACGAGGCGCCCACGCGCCGCATCCCCCTGCTGGAGTCGGCGCCGAAGGACCAGGTGCAGCCCCGCCTGCGCTGGATTGACTACGCCAAGCCGGGCGACGTGCTCCCCGTCTCGCTGCCGGCGCTCTTCGACGTGGAGGCGCGGCGGCAGGTGCCGCTGGCCACGGACGAGTTCCGCCCGCAGTTTGCCCTCTGGCTCACCGGATGGCGCCAGGACGGCCGCGCCTTCACCTTCGAGTTCAACCAGCGCGGCCACCAGCGCTACGTCGTGGGCGAGGTCGACGCCGCGACGGGACGCATCCGCGCGCTGGCCGACGAACGCTCGGAGACGTTCATCGACTACACGCGCCTCTGGCGCCACGACCTGGACGACGGGCGGCGCATGCTCTGGCTCTCGGAGCGCGACGGATGGCGCCACCTCTGGCTGCTGGACTGCGGGGAAGGCGGACGGGCGCGCTGCCTGACACCGGGAGAGTGGGTGGTGCGGCAGGTGGACCGCGTGGACGAAGCCTCCGGGACGGTCTACTTCTACGCCTCGGGCCTGCACGAAGGGGAAGACCCCTACAACCTGCACTACTGCCGCGTGGGCCTGGACGGCAAGGGGCTGGAGGACCTGACGCCCGAAGCGGCCAACCACGTGCTCTCCTTCAGCGCGGACCGCAGCCGCATGGTCGACGTCTACTCGCGCCCCGACCTGCCGCCGGTGAGCGTCCTGCGCGACGGGCAGACGGGCCGCATTGTCGACACGCTCCAGGTGTGCGACATCAGCGCGCTGCTGGCCACGGGATGGACGCAGCCCGAGGTGTTCCACACCAAAGGGCGCGACGGCCAGACGGAAATCTGGGGCAACATCTACCGCCCCTCCAACTTCGACCCCTCGCGCAGCTACCCCGTCATCGAAGACATCTACGCAGGGCCGCACGACGCCTTTGTCAACAAGAACTTCACCGCCCACGAGTACTACATCACCCCGCTCACGGAACTGGGCTTCATCGTCGTGAAAATTGACGGCATGGGCACGAACCACCGCTCGAAGCGCTTCCACGACGTGTGCTGGAAAAACCTGGCCGACGCCGGGCTGCCCGACCGCATCGCCTGGATAAAGGATGCCGCCCGCCGCTACCCCTACATGGACACCACGCGCGTGGGCATCTACGGATGGTCCGCCGGAGGGCAGAACGCGCTCTCGGCCCTCCTCTTCCACGGCGACTTCTACCGCGCGGCGGTGTCCTTCTGCGGATGCCACGACAACCGGATGGACAAAATCTGGTGGAACGAGCAGTGGATGGGCTACCCCGTGGACAGCAGCTACGTGCGCTCCTCGAACGTGGAGAACGCATGGCGGCTGAAGGGCGACCTGCTGATTGTCAACGGCGAACTGGACGACAACGTGGACCCCGCCTCGACGCTCCAGGTGGTCAAGGCGCTGGTCGACGCGGACAAATACTTCGAACAGCTCTACCTGCCCGGCCACACGCACAGTCTGGGCGCGCGCTACGAGGTCTACCGCATGTATGACTTCTTCGTGCGCCGCCTGCGCGACCGCCCCGCCACGGAGAAGCCCCGCAATTGAGGAAACCGGCCCCTTCGGCACACATACACCGGAACGCGAGGGTCCCCGGCGCACGACTGCGCGCCGGGGACCCTCATTGATTCGGCACGGGGAAAGCCCGCCGCCCTTCCGGTCAGAGGGGCACGTTCAGGCCGAAGCTGACGTTCGCGTTGGCCCGGTCCAAGGGGATATACTGCTTGCCCACCCTGCCCAGGAGCATGCGGTCGGAAGCGATGTAGAAGTTGAAGCGCGGGGCGCGGAAGCTCACCATGCCGCCCAGCTGCCAGCCGGTGCTGGAGCAGCTCGTGTTGAGGCTCGCCTCGAACCAGCGCACGGGGCGCACCATAGCGGCCAGCATGCCCTGGTGGAAGGAGTAGAGGCCGTGGATGCGGGAGGTGTAGAGGAAGCCCACGCGCAGGCGGTCGTAGAAGGGCATCGTGTACTCGGCACCCACGTTGAGCGTGGCGGCCAGGGCCTGGGTGCGCTTGCCGCGGCCGTCGTCGTAGACGGAGAAGACGCGGCTCAGGTCGTCGCCCAAGTCCTCGAACTGGTCGCCCAGTTTGTTGCCTTCGTTCTCGCCGCTCACCCAGATGTCGCTGAAGCCGTCGAAGGTGTACTCGCCGCGCGAGGAAGCCAGGTTCACGTCGCGCCAGGCTATGAAGCCCAGGTCGGTGAGGGCGGCGCTCACGGTGAGGTTGTCGAGAAGCCGGTAGGTGAAGCCCAGGTCCACCGCCATGCCGAAGCCCGGCAGGGAGAAGCTGTAGTCGTCCAGGCCGTCCACCTTCGGACCGCGCTCGGGGTCGACGGTAGCAGGGTCGTCGCTGTCGTCATAAGAGAACTGCGCCTTGCCCACAGCGGCGGCCAGCCGGCCGTCCGCGCGGATGGTCCAGGCGTCGTCGGTCATCGTCACGTCCATGCGGTCCACGCTGAAGTCGGCATAAGCGGCCCCGATAAGGAACTTCAGTTTGGCGCCCACGGTGAGGCGGTCGTTCCAGCGGCGGGAGTGGCCCAGGGCCAGTTCCAGATAGTTTTGCGAACGCACGCCGATGTTCTCCATGCTGTAATGGTCCCGCGCGCCGGTCTCCTTGGCAAACTCGAAAAGCTCGTAGGGCAGGCTCGCGTTTGTATTCGACTTGAGGTTCAGCTCCACGGCATTGACGCCGCCGAAGGCGCGGAATCCGAAACCGAAGAGGTTGTAGTTGAAGTAGACGTCCAGGCGGTTTTTCCCGTGCAGGCCGCCCAGAAACTCGGCGGCGCTGACCTCGGGGCTCATGAAAGTGGTCAGGTCATAGCCCGGCTTCGAACTTTTGAAGACGAAGTCGGCCATGCCGATGTTGCCCGTCGTCCCGATATTGAAATTGTTCAGGAAAGGCACCCCCACGTAAGGCCCGTCGAGCAGGGCGGGGTTCATCTGGTGGCGGTTCACCGACGTCTGCATGAAGTAGGAGGAGCGGAGGTCCTGCGCCGCGGCGCCGGCCGCCGCGGCGGCAAACAGCAATGCCGCGGAATATTTGGCTATCGTTTTCATTGTCTGTCTGTGTGGATTATCAATTGAAATCGCCGACCACCTGCCCCTTGAGCCTGAGCCGCAAGTTGTCGAAATAGAAATACTGGTCGGAGCGCAGTTCGCCCTCTGCCTCGGAAACGGCCGTCACGCGGAAACGCAGCCGGTCGAGGCGGGAGACGGCGGCGGGGTCGGAAGCGAGGAGCGTCAGCACGACGGGCGTCGTCGCGGGCTGCAGGCCGGAAGCGGCGGCCACCTGCGCGGTCGAAACACTGATTTCGGGAATGACGCGGCCCTCCGTGTCGACAGGCTCCACGCTCACCTCCAGCGCCATCGGCACCAGGTTGACGGCGTCGGCCGTAAGCTCAAGACCGGAAGCCTGGTAGTCCTTCAGGTCTTCGTTCATGCCGGTCACCGAGTCGGTATAGACAATGGTTGTCCCGGCGTTGAACTCGAAAGGCACGAGCACTTCGTAGTCCACCGCGGCGGAATAAGTACGGCCGAGCATGATGTCGTGAAGCACGCCCTGCTTCACGCAGACGCGCCCCTCGCCGCAGTCCACGGCAATGCGCTGCGGAATCTTCTGCACCAAAGCGGCCAGCCCCGGCACCGTCTCCAGGTACGCGCCGTCGGCCACGCCGGCGGGGTCGTAGGGCGTGCCGGTTTCGCTGTAATAGTAGACCGACGCCAGGCCGGGCGCCACGTCGCTGCGCCCCTGTGCGGGCAGCTGGGCCGTGGCCAAAGGTGCGCCGGCGGCATCCTGAGCCGTCAGCCTGCCCGAGAACTCCACGGGCACGGAAAGGTCTGTGGCGTCGAAGCGGAAACGCAGCGTGGGGTTCTTCACCTGCAGCGTCACGCGGTCGTCGCGCAGGAAGTCCGGCAGGTCGTCGCCGATTTCCACAGCGGGAATGTCGGGCTGGAGAGAGGGATTCACCTCGCCCGTGATGCGGCCGACGTCGAGACGCCCGCCGCTCTGCAAGGCCACGACAAGACGCATCTTCACGGCGTCGCCGGGGACCATCGTCTGCGTGCTCCCGGCGACAATGGAGAAATCGCCCTCCATCGCCACGTCGTCCGCCAACGTGAGGAAGCGCCGGCCCTCGTCGTCCGTCACGACGTCAAGGCCGAGGCCGTCGGGCCCTTCTCCAAAATCCACCATGTCAAGCACGACCTGCCCTACGGTGACTTCGTCCCCGGCAAGGCCCGCCAGGTCGGCAAAGCGCATCACGCCCTGGGCGTCGGCCCCGGCCACGCGGATGAAAGAGGGGAAGCGCACGGCGAAGTTGCGCACGGAGGTGAAATGGAAATCGAGTGCCGGATTGTCCGAGACAAGCTCCAGGCGCAGGTCGAACACGGAGCGCTCCGGATAAACGGCGCGCAGGCTGTTGATGTCGGGCGAAAGGTCGGTCAGCTGGACCTCGAGGGGGGTCGAGCCGCCAAGCTCCGGCTTGTCAAAGCGCCGCCCGGCCTCCACCCTTACGCCGCTCTCGCCGGGCAAGGCTTCGCCCGCCACGTCCTCGTAGTCCACCACGTTGTGTTCGGCGTCCACGTTCACTTCGCCAATGTGGCCAATCGCGCCGCTCACGCTCACGTCGATGGCGGAGCGGTCGCTTTTCACGAGATAATACAAATGGCTCGCGTCCGTATCGACCAGTTCGTTGTCGTCGATTTCGAGCACGTCGCCCAACATGATGTGTTCCGTATTTCCCAGACGCAAGGCCAGTCCTTCTGCGCCCAGCCCCATCGTCATGTCGATGTCCTTGTCCAGGTCATAAGCCTCGTCGATGTTGCACGAAACCAGCAATCCCGCAGCCAGCAGCACAGCCGGGATTCCGGAACATAAATGCTTACAATTTCCCATAAAAAAACTAACTTAAAAGACGGTATTCTATTTTTGCTCTTTCCGAGTCTTGCTTCCACTATTTCGATACTGACAAGTTTTGCAAAAATAAAAAAATAAAAAAATAAAATAACAATTACACTACATTCGTTTTAATTAAAACTCGAGGGACGTATAAAGTCTCTGTGCTTAAAATAATTTTGAAATAATAAAAATATTGTTTCGCCATGCGTCCGCCCGGCCTGCCGGCGGACGCAGCGTCAGAGGGGGAGTGCGGAATGATAGTCCGCACAGACGGCCAGCGCGCCGGCTTCCGTGCCGTAGCTTATTCAGGGCGGCCGCGCGGCAGGGCGAACCGCACAGGGGAAGTCCACCACCGCGAAGTTGGCCGGTCGTCAGCATACCAAGGAAAACATTTTAACAAAAAAACGATGTACGGATACCTAACTTCTTTACAAAATTAGCTACATTTGCCACGGATTGAGTTTGAACTCATATCCAGACATAGAAGCGTTATGCTTATCTTGTAGTTGGAAACGTAGGAAATTTCACAACTAAGATACAAGAGACAGGCATAGTGGTTCTCACGCATATAGGCGTGGGCGGCTATTTCTGCAACTTGTATCCAAGGCTCTTCCTACGGCCTCCAACTACGAAGCGGCATAGTCAGCACCACGCTTCGTGCGTTTATAAACGGTCTGCCCGGTGCTGGAGGCCACCTAAACTAAAAAAACATGCAGATTTACAAGAATTGGCTCCAAAGCCGCAATGTCAAATTCAACGAGACGCCCATCGGGATCTTCTTCGCGTACCAGGGAAAGGGCTTTTTAATTTCTGACAACAGCGATGATGAACTTTATTTTCAACTCATCATGCCCAACATTTATGACGTCCCGGCATACGAAAAGGCAAAAGCAATGGACGTAATCAACAAATTGAACAAGGAAATCAAGTGCCTGAAAGCCACGCTTCAAGATGACAATAAGGTATGGCTGGCAACTGAAATTTTCATTGACCGTACACCCAACATTGAAGATTATTTCGACAGGCTTCTTGGAATCCTTTTTGCCGGCGCCATGAAGTTCCAATTATACATACAATGAGTTTCCTTAATGACTTACTTTCAGGTCAAGCATTTCCGACAAAAGGATTTGTCGAGTTTTGCTCAAACGACCATATCCGCTATCAAAACGGAATTAATGTGTCCGGGCACAACTACAACTGCCACCGTAAAATCAGAATAGAAAATTCTATTACTGGAAACGAAGGATATACTGTCACTATTTTCAACGAAGACGGTGTTCATCCACTATGGGGCAACAATGTGCAGATGTCACCGAAGCGAATGCGGATAGTAAAACAAAAGGATGACTGCATAGAACTTCGCGGTTACGGAACAGACGCTATGGGATTTCCGTTTGACAACTACGGAATGTCCGTTTATCACGATGGAAATCAAATAATGAAATGCGTGCTACACATGTTCGACCGCAAAACAGATCTTGAATATCTGCAAGTATAACCTAAAACGTGAAGGTCCCCGGCGCGCAGTCGTGCGCCGGGGACCTTCACGTTTGGATGTGTGCGCGAAATTCAGAACAATTCCTTGCCGGCGAGCAGGCGGTCGTAGCGCCAGAGGGCTTCTACGAAATAATAGTCCGCATAGACGAGCGGCGTGTCGACTTCGGCGCCGTGGGGAATCGAGCCGACGCAATGGCGCAGGACGAAGTTGCCGTTCTTTCCGGCCTCGGCGCGATAGGCCGGCGAGGCCAGGCTGTGCAGGATTTCCACGGCCGTGGCACGGTAGCGCCGGCCACGCTCGCCCCCGGTCATGGTGCTCAGTTCCAGCAGGGCCGATGCCGTGCAGGCGGCGGCCGAGGCGTCGCGGTAATTCGTCACGACGAGGTTGGCGCGGGAGCGTTTCCCGGGGACGAAGCCGGGGCGGTAGGCGTCGAAGTCCCAGTAGGGTACCTTGTCGGCCGGAAGGGCGGGATGGTCCACGTAGAAGTCGGCCATGCGCTGCGCCGTCTCGAGGAAACGCTCGTCGCCCGTTTCGCGGTACGTCATGGTGAATCCGTAGATGCCCCAGGCCTGTCCCCGCGACCAGGTGGAGTTGTCCGCATAGCCCTGGGCCGTCTCCCCTTTGATGAAGCTGCCGTCGGCCGGGTCGTAGTAGACCACGTGGAAGCAGCTGCCGTCGGGGCGTACCTGCCAGCGCATGGTCTTCTCGGCATGGGCCACGGCCACGCGGCGGATGGACTCGTCGCCGGTGGCGCGGGCCACGTGGAAGAGCAGTTCGAGGTTCATCATGTTGTCGATGATGACGGGATAGGTGTACGTCGAGTCGCCGTGCCACGAGCGGAAACTGTTCCACGACTTGATGGCCCCCACGCGCTCGTCAAAACGCTTGCAGAGCGTGCGGGCCGAAGTGGCGAGCACCTGCGCGTCGCCCTCCTCGGGGCCGAAGCGCAGGGCGTTGCCGTAGCTGCAATACATCATGAAGCCGACGTCGTGGTTGCCCGTATAATGCTGCGTCGGCTCCATGCGCCGGGTGTAGGAGCGGGCCGAGTCGCGCAGCGCCTCGTCGCCGAGGTAGTCTGCCAGATACCACAGCGTGCCGGGGAAGAAGCCCGCCGTCCACGAGTAGACCGGCACGCGGACCACGCGGCCGCGGCTGTCGGTGCTGTGGGGCATCACGGCGCGCCCCGACGGCGCTTCGGCCGCCATGCGGCGGCATTGCCCGGCGGCAAACTCCATGTTCTCTCTCACAAAGGCCCGCTCGTCGCCCTGGGTTTGTGCCGACGCGGATAGGGCCAGGACGGCTGCTACTAAGGCAGCGCGCCATTTCCATAGGTTGTACATGACCAACTGTTTTTTGTTTTACAGGATTAAACTTTTTCGGTGCGGCGCCGGGGTCATTCCGTCACGACTTCCACTTCCACGCCGCGGCGGATGTCCGTCCGCTTCACGTTCACGACGATGCCCCCGAGCGCCTTGTCGGCCACGGCCTTCACGCGGCGGCCGTCCACGCGCACCGTGGCGCCGGCCTCTACGCCGGGCAGCTCGATGCGGTAGGCGCGGCGCTGCGGCTGGCCGTCGTAAGTGCCGCGGGCGGCGCCGATGCTGACGGCCACGCTACCGCCCGTGCGGCGGTAGCGCAGCGGTGTCTCGGCAAAGGCGCCGTGCTCGTAGGCCGTCGTCAGCCCGTCGTCCTCATAGAGCGTGTAGGTGTTGTCGCAGCCTTCGCGCCCGGGGTAGCAGCGCACCACCAGCGTGTCGAGCGGCGCCGAGGCCATGCGCTCGCGGTAGGGCTGCATGGGCATGGGCCATCCACCCTTTACGAATACGGGCGACTCCTCCAGGGGGCAGTCCACCACGAGCTGCTGCCCGCCTTCGTACTTCCGTCCCGTGAAGAGGCTGAACCAGTCGTCCTCGCCGGGGAACCACACTTTCTGGTGCACCACCTTGTCCTCGCCTTCGCCCGGACGGGTCACCGGCGCGCCGAGCACGAGGTCGCCGAAGAGGAACTGCCCGTCGTGCCGGTAGGCTTCCTCCACGTCGGGGTAGGCTATGTAAAGCCCGCGCAGCAAGGGGAGCATGTCCGTGTGGCACTGGCGCACGCTGGTGTAGATATAGGGCATGAGCCGCGAGCGCAGGCGGTAGACGCGGCGCATGGCCTGCTCCTCACGGTCGCCCCAGAGCCAGGGGCGGCGGTCCATGTCCTTGCCGGCCACGGAGTGGATGCGCAGCGAGGAGTTGAGCAGGCCGAACTGCGTCCAGCGCGTGTAGAGCTCGCGGTCCAGGCCGTCGTAGAATCCGCCTATGTCGTGTGCCCAGAAGAAGCATCCGGCGTTGCCGCTCGTCGTGGTCATCTTCACCTCGAAGTCCAGCATGGCCCAGTTACCCACGGCGTCGCCCGAGAACTGTATGGGGTGCCGGTGGTCGCCCCATCCGCCCCAGCGCGAGAAGCCCTGTCCGCGCAGGCTGTCGCGGCGCGAATGGGCGTAGTAGAGTTCGTTGAGCCAGGGCAGGTGGCGCGTCTTCGTGCCGCGCACCCAGGGATAGGCGTAGTCCTGCTGCCAGTCGAGCCACCAGAAAGCCACGCCGAACGAGTCGCTTTCCTGATGGGCATACTTCAGGAAGGCTTCCATGTAGCGGCGGTCGCCCGCGTCGAAGGGCGGGACGGGGTCGCGCTCCGGGTCGAGGCCCAGGCCGTGGCGCATGAAGTCGGCATACATGTCCTCATGGGGCCGGATGCCGTCGTGCGGATGGTCGTTGAGCGTCACGTAGATGTGCTGCTTGCGCAGTTCGCCGATAAGCCCGGCGGGGTCGGGAATCAGCTCGCGGTTCCAGCTGTAGCCCGTCCAGCCCCGGGTGAAGGCGTGGCCCAGGCCCACCTTGGCGTCCTTGCGGTGCCAGTCCATGTCGAAGACCATGATGTCGAGCGGGAAGCCGTGCTCGTGGTATTCGCGGGCCAGGTCGCGGTAGTCGTCCGCCGTGTAGGGCCACCAGCGGCAGTACCACGAGCCGTGTATGTATTTCCGCGTCATGGGCACCGGGCCGGACACGGCTTTCAGCGCGCGCAGTGCCGCCCGGTAGTCGCGGCCGTAGACGAAGAGGTAAAGGTCCTGCACGTGGTCGCGGTCGCGGGTGGCGAGCCAGCCGTTGCGGTACACGTCCGTCCCCGTGTCGTTGATGAGATACCATCCGTCGCGGCTCAGCAGGCCGTCCTGCAGGGGGATGGGCTCGCCCACGGCGTCCACCGTCGTCACCGGCCCGCCCAGGTTGCCGCCCTGCTCGTCCGTCATGCACCAGCCCCGTTTCTTCCCGTCCATCTGGAAGGAGATGCGCAGGTTGTTCTGCCCGAACGGCAGGCCGTCGTCGTCATACTCGATGCGCATGGCCGGTGTGGAAAGCACCCAGGTGCGCCCCTTGCGCTCCACGGTGTAGTCCACCTCGCGCGGCGAGCGGTCCACGGCAAAGAGCGTCGAGTCGTCGAGAAACTTCTGGTGCAGGGCATACTCCATGCGCACCAGGTGGTCGGTGATGAAGGTGAAGCGGCTGTTACCGATTACTACGGGCCGGTTGTCCGCCCGCCCCGCGACGGCGGCGCAGGCCAGCACGCAGGCCGCCATCAGCCACCTCACGGCAAAGTTATTTTTCATAACGTTATCCTGAAGTTAAGGATAAACATTCTTCTTGTCGGGGACAAAGTTAACGAATTTATCCGTCCGCACGGCGCGCGCCGCTGCTTTTTCCGGCCCCGCGGCCAGCGGGCGGGCCAACAGGCTGTCCGCCGCCGCGGGGACAGGGCCGCGACCCACGTCGGCCACGTCGGCCGGTCGGCACGACACGGCCAGCGACAGGGCCATACACACATAAAAAACACATTGGGCTACGCTTTTCCTTTTCATCGTCTTCCTCCTTTCTTCGTTTCTTTCCTGCGGCGCGGAAAGCGGCATGCGCCGTCCGCCCGTCGTTCTCCCGCAAAGGTAAGTCCGCCGGCCGGGCCGCTGCACCAAAGCGGTGCATTACGGGGCCGTTTTTCCGCGTAAAGGGAGCCGGACGGAAGGGCATTTTGAAACAAGCCGTCCGGCGGAACGGAGGGCCGTGGCATGGACGTCGGCCGGCCTCGCCCCGCGGTTTGCCCTGCCGCACCGCCCGCCGCGCAAAGATGCCTGCGGCACGGTGGCTTTAAGAATGTATTTTGTAAAACATACTTGACAAATTACCCCCCCCGAAGAAGTTTTTTTATCCGTTCGACTACATTTTTTCTAAAATATATTTGGATTTCTGTCAGACAATGTATAAATTGCACGCGAAGTTTTTAATGACACACCATTAAAGGACCGTCCGTTGCAGGCCACGCCTGCAATCTCAGAAGCCAAGCCCGCTGCGGACACACAACGCCGCACAGTCTTTCCCGCATCCTGCCGGAATGCCTGTTTCACCGTTCCCGTTTCACCGCTTAACCTGTGCTCCAGTGATGAAAAATTCTTTCTACCCGCTGTTTCTCCTCTGCCTTTCCATTCTTTCCGCCGCCCTGCCCGCCGCGGCGCAGACGGCGAAGGATTCGCTTACACTGAACTTCCACATCCGCGACGGCATTTCCTACAAGACGCTGACGAAGGCCGAGGCCAAAGTGTACGACGCGACCGACACGACCCTGCTCGCCACGTCGAAGCTCTCCCTCTACTCGTGGGATAATGTACAGGTCGACACCACCGGGGCGTATGCCGTAGTGCCGCGCCGGCCCGTCTACCTCGTCCGCGTCACGGCGCCGGAATACGAGCCGGTGTGGGAAAGGGTGGAGGTGCCGGCACGGCAGTACATCAAGGTGCCCACGCAGTGGTGGAACGTCAAGGTGGAAATGTTCAAACGGCGCATCTACGAGCTGGGCGAGGCTACCGTCACCGCCTCGCGCATCCTCATGGTGACCAAGGGCGACACCGTGGAGTTCAACGCCGCCGCACTCCAGATGGCCGACGCAGACATGCTCTCCAGCCTCGTCAAGGCACTGCCAGGCGTACAAATCGGCGAGGGAGGGCGCATCACCTACAACGGGAAATTCGTCAACAGCCTACTGGTCAACGGGCGCGAGTTCTTCACAGGAAGCCCGCAGGTGGCCCTCCAGAACCTGCCCGCCTACACCGTGAAGAAAATACAAATCTACCACGACGCCTCACACCGTGCGCCTGACCCCGGACTGAAGGAGGCCATCCCGCGGGAGACCGACCCCCTCGTCATGGACGTGCGCCTCAAGAGGGAGTATGCCGAGTCGTGGTTTGCACAGGTGGAGGCAGGAGGCGGACGCGAGACGGGACACGACGGCAGGGGGCTCTACCGCGCCCGCTTCTTTGCCATGCGCTTCACCCCCGTACTCAGCTTTATGACCTTCGGCAACTTCAACAACCTCAGCGACCAGAGCGAAAGCCGTTTCGGCGAAGGCGGAGGGTGGGTCTACTACGGCAGCCGCACCCCGGAGCAGGGCATCGTCACCACGCAGATGGGAGGCATGAGCCTCACCTACAAGAATGACGGCCTAAGGGAGGGACGCGACAATGTGAACTTCAGCGGCAGTCTGCGCGCCATGCACAGCAAGGCCGAACAGACCGCCCAGAGTGCCGGAGAGGACTTCCTCGAAGGCGGAAACACCTTCTCCCGCAGCCGGCGCACCGCCCACACCGAGCGAACCAACCTGCACTGGAACAACAACTTCCATTATTCCCTCAACCACAACAAGACCTGGTTCTGGCTGGAGACGTTCGTCGTGGACTACACGCACTTCGCCAACCGCTCCCTGAGCCAGGCCGCCGCCTTCAGCGCCGACCCGAAGGACGCCTATCTCGGTGCCTCGCTCGACAGCCTCTTCAGCCCCCTGGGCAGCGACCGCCTCACCGGCTACCTCATCAACCGGCAGCAGCAGGCCAACCTCGGCCGCTACGACAACTACGACGTGCACGGCAACGGCTTCATCACCCTGCACGAACCATGGTGGGGAAAAATATTGAAAATCACCTTCGGTGGCGGCTGGCACAAGCGCGACGAGGAGACCTTCCTCCTGGACGAGGTGCGCTACGGCACGCCCCTGCCCGACGGCACCGGCGGCTACCGACAAGACCGCTACGCCAAGTTACCCGCAAAGGATTTCAACTACAACGCCGGCATCGACTTCGACTTCCTCACTAAGTTCGTCGCCAACCAGTACAACTACACCGCCAACCTGGCCTACCAGTTCTCGCAGCGCCACAGCCAGGGCGAGCGCTCGCTCTGGCGCCTGGACCGGCTCGGCGGATGGGACGTGGCGGCCGACTCGCTCGGCGGATGGGACCGCTTCGAGCAGCTCCTGCGGCCCGTAGCCGGCGACCTCAGCCGCGTCATCGACTTGGACAACACCTACCGCACCACCGAGGACCAGAAGGACCACAACCTGACACTCATGGGCCGCTACGCCCTCTCCTCCGCCGACCTCGTGTTCCAAGCCACGCTGCCCGTCGTCTTCCGCCACAGCTTCATCGAGGACTACCGCGCCCTCACGCCCCGCCGGCTCTCCCGGAACGACGTCCTGCTCCAGCCCCGGCTCAGCTTCAGTTTCAGGAAAATCAACGTCAACTACGAGTTTACCCCCTCCACGCCATCGCTGCTCTACCTCCTCGACGTGCGCGACGACAGCAACCCGCTCTTCATCTCCTACGGAAACGCCAACCTGAGCAATACCAAAACCCACAGCCTACGCGCAGGTTACGAAAAAACCTATGACAAAAAGCAGCGCTCCTTCTACGTCAACGCAGCCTACAACAAGGTGAACGACCAGGTCAGCATCGCACAGACCTACGACCGCAACACCGGACGACGCACCTCCATGCCACTCAACGTGGACGGTAACTGGGGCGCACAACTCAGTGCCGGATACGGGCAGACCCTCGACCCCGCCGACAAGCTCTACTT
>CABQKA010000015.1 GCA_902464615.1 uncultured Prevotella sp.
CCAAACTTTTAAACAACTTTTTTTGAACTTTTTTACCAGAATAAAATGGAAAACAGGCTGAACCATTTGAAAAACAATACAATATACAAAACAAAAAAAGATATGGGGACGCTGGACATTGCCTCTCCCACTGAATCTGCGGGAAAGCGCAACGTATAGTAACCGGAAAAGAAGAAGGAAAAAACACATTTCACCTCCACAAAGTTTGTGTATCGCTTGCCCATAACAATTATTCTGAATAACTTTGGCCAAGTCAATTTATTAAATAAGAACTAAAAAACGTGCTTATGAAATTTGAAATGCCCACATTACCATATGCCATGGAAGCGCTTGCTCCTGTTTTGAGCGAAGAAACACTTCAATACCATTATGGCAAACACCTACAAACTTACGTAGACAATCTAAACCGCCTGACAGAGGGGACTCTCTACGAAGGCATGGAACTTGAAGAGATTATATGCAAGGCAAGCGGAGGCGTGTACAATAATGCCGCGCAAGCCTGGAACCATACATTCTACTTTGAGAACCTATGCCCCGCATCCCCTGCTATGCCGGAATTATTAACAGCGCGCCTGGAAAAAGCGTTCGGGTCAGTCGAAAAGTTCCACGAGCAACTTGCAGAAACGGCCACAACATTTTTCGGCTCAGGATGGGCATGGCTTGTAGAGAACGCAGAAGGCCAGCTCTCCATTTGTGGCACACAGAATGCCGATTGTCCTCTGTCGCATGGACTTATACCGCTACTGACCATCGACCTATGGGAACATGCCTACTACATCGATTACCGGAACCGGAGGGCCGACTATGTGAAAGCCATGTGGTCCATTATTGACTGGAACAAAGTGTCGCAACGCTTGTCCAACGCTTAAGCAAAACACCCAATTTTACTATTCCATTTATATTCACTTCAAAATTCTCCCAACATGAAAAAATACTATTGCACCGTATGCGAATGGGTCTACGACCCCGAGAAAGGAGATCCTGAAAGCGGGATTGCCCCCGGAACGGCTTTCGAAGACCTTCCTGATGACTGGGTATGCCCCTTATGTGGTGTCGGAAAAGACCTCTTTGAAGAAGTCAAGGAATAAACGGTATATTCCCGCTAATACCGTGTGACGTTACTTTTTCTAAAACTGAGGAATCTGAAACGAGAAGTGTTTCATTCCTAAACCAAGTAGGAGGAAAACGATATAAAAGTGTTCCTCCTACTTTTGTTTTCCAAGTCGTATGCCCTTGTCTGCCGTCCGGACCACAAAGGTTCCCCACCTTTCTGACAGCGGCTGCAGACGATATACAGAACTGCCGAAAAACCGCGCACGCCGACATTTGCAATCCCGCTATCCATAATATCAACACAAGACGTTCATGCTGCCGCGGCACTTTTCCGCTTACTTCGAACGGTTAATGAACAATTCGGTAAAAGCATCAATGCCGTCCGAATGCGCTTCGGCAAATGAATCGATATGTCGCATGCGCTTTTCCTCCAATATTTCGTCCACGGCAATCAGAATCCCCGTTTCCTCCACTTCACCGAAATCATGGTTCACGGCGGTACCGAACACGCGCATGGTAGGGCTCAGTCCCATATAAGCATTGACAAGAGGCGGAATGTTGTAACCGACCTTGCGCACCTCGGTATTCAGAATGCGGTAATCTTCCCGGAACGAATCTTCGTGGAAAAGATCACGCAACTCTTCGTCGTCCATCTCCCAACGCAATGGCTCAACCGGCCAGACCAAGCGGTCTTTGTCGCCGAAATGCTTGTTGAGGAAAAACAAAATCATATCGCGCGCCTGCCGGTTGAAAGACGGGTACATCGTCATTTTACCGAAGAAATACTTCAAACCGGGGATAACCACTGTGAGTGCCCCCAATCCGTCCCATAAGTTGTCGAGGGCAAACAGGCTTTTACGGACTTCGCGCGTGCTCTGATATTCGAGCGTCACAAACGAGCGGCCCAACTCCACAGTGTCGCGGATGTAATTTTTCAGGAATTCGTCAGAAAAATGGAACATGTGTCCGGTGGCCAACAGCGGTTGCCCTGACTCATCGAATTCGATTTCCGACCCGGGCAGGAAACGGTAGCCACCCAAGATTTCCTCCGTCTCCGGGCACCATACGACCAGCTGGTAATACGGATGCTCGCAAACGTCAAACTCGTCCAGATCGAGCGGTTTTCCTGTGCCTCCTCCGGCTGCCCTGAAAGCAATTTCGCGCAAGCGGCCTATTTCCCGCACCACGTTGGGCGCTTGCTGGTAAGTCACAATATAGATCTCATTATTGCTTTTGTTCGTGGAACGCAGGTAATACTCGGGCCTCAGTTCCGACTTCAGCACTTCTCGACTGACTGGTTGTATAATTTCTTCCATATATAATCAAACGGTGCAGGCCAGCACCAGTCCGTTTCTGTTTAATTTACAATTCATAGACTATACCGCGCACATAATCGGCCCACTCGGCCGGCTTACGCGAACGGTCGAACGTTTGCCAGGGAATGGGTTTCCCCACTTTTACCGTAAACGTCTTGCTGCGGTTCTTGAACATTTCGTCCACGAGAAAAAGCATGGCCACGTTGAACTTTACGCCCAGGCGTTTGCTCCAATTGGCCAAACGATAAAAGAAGCGGGAATTGTGCCCCCCGAAATGAATCGGCACCACGTCGCGCTGCGTCTCGACGCTTTTCGTTATGAACGTCTTGGACCAGGGCAGGTCACGCACCTGTCCTTCTATGCGCCGCGAACACAGCCCCGCGGGGAACATTATGATATGGTCGTCGCCGCGAAAACCCGCTTCGACCATTGCCGGAAAACTGCGGCTCTGGCTCCCCACCTTATTTATAGGAATGCAAAGCGGCGCCAGGCCGTGCAGATTCATCAGGATATCGTTGACGAGATATTTCACCCGGCCGTCATAATGATGGCCCAAAAGCGCGCCCAAGGCGACGCCGTCCTGTCCGCCAAGAGGATGGTTGCTCACAAAAGTATAGCGGCGGCCGTCGGAAGCGGAAGGCAGATTTTCCCGCCCCACTACGTCGAGTCGCATATCCAGGAACCTCACGCAGTCGTCCAGCCAAGGGACGCCTTGCTTGTCCCCTTCCCTCTCCAGAAATTCATTGATCTCATCCTGGTGGACTATGCGCTTCAACCAAGACATCACAAAGCCCGGAATATGGTCGGCCTTGGCCCCTGCCTTGTCGCGGACCACCTGTTCGATGTCTATTTTGAATATCTTCGTATCTTCCATGATGACACCAAAAAAACGCTGCAAAAATACTAATTTATTTTTCACACCGGCGATGCCGGGATAAGATTTCGCAGATTTGGAAAAGATGTCACAAAAAGTTAGCAAAAATCCTGCCCATTCCTGCACGGGTCATCGCCAGATGTGCAAAATCATGACTGCAAGCAAACGTCGTGCCGACCCCACGGCGACAGGAAAAGAGTGCTCCGGAAAGCACCCGGATAAAAAGAGCGCTCCAGACGGCTAAGCCCCGCCGCTCCTCCCCTAAGCCCCGCCGCCACGGGGCTTAGGGGAATGTGCCGGCTGCTACCCGTTGCTCGCCGAAGCATAAAGTGCCGTCGGGACGTATCCTGCCCCGTGCCTCCCGGACAAAAGGGAAACGTTCCCCGACCTGGCGGCATAATTGGTCATTTTTACGGTTCGCCCGGCACACAGTGCGCGGAAAAAAGTACTTTTGTTCCTACATGTCCTTCGGGAGATTTTATAAATAAATATGGGTATAAGAATCATTTTAAGTGCACTGCTGGCAGCCGTCTTGTTCTGCATACCGGGCACGGGACGCCTCGCCGGCCAAGCACTCACGCTTGACAGTTGCAGACAGCTTGCGCTGAACAACAACAAGACACTGTCCATCAGTCGTGTGCAAGGTGAAAAAGCCGCCGCAGAACGTCGGGCCGCCCACACGAACTACCTCCCCAAAGTGGCGCTCACGGCCAGCTACATGCGCACGGGGAAAGAAATTTCCTTGCTCAGCGACGAACAGAAAGGAGCCTTAGGCTCATTGGGCACCACGCTTACGGGGCAGGCTGGGGCAATAGCCGGACAAATCCTGCAAGCCCACCCAGACCTGGCCCCCTTGCTCCAGGCCGTAGGCGGCTACCTGCCCCAAATCGGCGAGGCAGTCAACGGCATGGGGAACAGTCTGGCCGACGCACTCCGCACAGACACGCGCAACCTGACCGTGGGAGCCATCATGCTGACCCAACCTCTCTACATGGGCGGAAAAATCCGAGCCTACGACCGCATCACGCGCTACGCCGAGTCCTTGGCCGACCAACAGCTCCGAGCAGACGCGCAGGCCGTCATCCTGAGCACGGACGAAGCCTATTGGCAGGTGGTCTCGCTGGCCAATAAGCTGAAACTGGCAGAACAATACCGCGACCTGCTCTCACAGCTCGACGAAGATATCAGAAAGATGGTGGCCGAAGGAGTCGCGACAAAGGCCAACGCACTGACGGTCAGCGTCAAGCTGAACGAGGCAGAAATGGCATTGACCAAAGTGGGCGACGGCCTGGCGCTGTCCCGTATGCTCCTCTGCCAGATATGCGGTCTGCCAGTCGAGACTCCGCTTCGTCTGGCAGACGAGACACTGGAAGACCTGCCGGTTCAAGCCGCCGACACCGAAGCCGACGCAGCGACTGCTCTCGGCAATCGGCCGGAAATCAGCCAACTGCAAATCGCAAAAAACATCTACGACGAAAAAATCCGTCTGGAGCGCTCTGTCTTTCTCCCCCAGTTGGCACTAATGGGCGGATACCTGACGACAAACCCTGCCCTGACCAACGGTTTTGAAACCCGCTTCCGGGGAACATGGGCCGTCGGCGTGACTCTGAACGTGCCCGTATGGAACTGGGGTGAGGGAAAGTATAAAGTACGCGCCGCCAAAGCCGACGCCAACATAGCAGCCCTCCGTCTGGCCGACGCCCAGGAAAAAATAAAGTTACAGGTACACCAGTCCGCTTTCCGCGTGAACGAAGCGAACAAAAAGCTGCAGCTCAGCCTCCACCACCTGGAACAGGCGGAAGAGAACTTGCGGACAGCCGACGTCGGTTTCCACGAAGGGGTCATCACGACAAGCGACCTGCTGGCGGCCCAGACAGCCTGGCTGCAAGCCCACAGCGACAAAATCGACGCACAAATAGACGTGCGCCTGAGCCGCTCCATTTACCGGAAAGCCCTTGGCACACTCACTCCGGAAGCGCATCCTTAAACAAACATCCGTCATTCACAGAAATCAGCCTATCTGAATATGTCTTCCACTCAAAACAAAACAAGCCTCCTGCCCGCCGTGCTGCTCATCGCCGTCGTGGTGGCCCTCGTAGCCATAGGGAGTTTCTACGCCTTCAGCCACGAAGACGAAACGATACAAGGACAAGCCGACGTCAACGAATACCGCGTGTCGAGCAAAGTGCCCGGTCGAATCCTCGCCATCAAGGTCAAGGAAGGCAGCCAGGTCCACGCCGGCGACACGCTGGCCCTGCTCGAAGCCCCCGATATCGTTGCCAAACGCGCGCAGGCCGTGGCCGCCGAAGCCGCCGCATCAGCCCAAAACCGTAAAGCGGAAAAAGGAGCGCGGCAGGAACAGATTTCCGCCGCATACGAAATGTGGCAAAAAGCTAAAGCCGGCGCAGAAATCGCAGAAAAATCATACCAACGTGTCAAGCGCCTTTACGAACAGGGAGTCATGACTGCACAAAAGTACGACGAAGCCACAGCACAACGCGATGCAGCCAAGGCCACTGAAAAAGCCGCCCGCTCACAATATGAAATGGCCCGCAACGGGGCAGAACGCGAGGACAAAGAAGCCGCCGCCGCGCTCGTGGACCGTGCCAAGGGAGCTGTCAGCGAGGTGGACTCATACCTGGACGAGACGGTACTCATCGCCCCCTTAGACGGCGAGGTGACGGAAATATTCCCGCAAATCGGGGAATTGGTAGGCACAGGAGCCCCCATCATGAACGTGGCCCTCATGGACGAGATGTGGGTGACCTTCAATATCCGCGAAGACCACCTGAGCCGCTTCCGCATGAACCAGACCGTAGAAGCGCTGATTCCCGCGCTCGGCAACAAAAAAGTCAAGCTGAACATCTATTACATCAAAGACCTGGGCAGTTACGCCGCATGGAAAGCGACCAAGACAACGGGGCAATTCGACATGAAGACCTTTGAGGTAAAGGCCAGCCCCGTGGGACCTGTCGAGGGCCTGCGCCCGGGTATGTCTGTCATTATGGAATAAAATGCCGGCTTTCCTTCACATCCTCCGACGAGAGGCATACCGCCTTGCACGCAACCCCATCTACGCTTTCTGCATGGTAGTTGCGCCACTGTTCTGCTGCTACTTCTTCACCTCCCTGATGGCAAGCGGCCTGCCTACCGAATTGCCCGTCGGGATGGTAGACAACGACAGAACGGCCATGTCGCGTAACCTGGCCCGTAACCTCGACGCGTTCCAGATGGTAGACATCACCCGGAGCTATCCGGACGTGACCGCAGCGAGAAAGGCCATGCAAAGAGGAGATATCTACGGCTTTTTCTACATTCCGGAGGGGACTACACGCCAAGCACAACGGCAGGAACAACCCACGGTTTCGTTCTACATGAATTACTCATATCTCATCGCCGGCTCGCTCCTCTACCGCGACATGCGCACAATGGCAGAGCTGGCGTCGGGTGCAGCCACACAAAGCGTACTGCTGGCCAAAGGCATGGCGGACGAACAGGCCATGGCCTACCTGCAGCCCATCGTCATCGACACCCACGCCATCCACAACCCGTGGCTGAATTACAATATCTATTTGAGCAACATCATCATCCCGGGACTGTTCATGCTACTTATATTCATGGTGACTGCTTACAGTATCGGGACAGAAGTAAAAGCAGGTTCCGCCCGCCATTGGCTGAACCTGGCACGCGGTTCCGTGGCGCGGGCCTTGACAGGCAAGCTTCTCCCCCACACCATCGTCTATCTCATCATTGGTGCCATATACGTATTTTATCTTTACGGCTGGCTGCACTTCCCTTGCCACTGTGGAATGGCTACTATGCTTCTCATCATGTCTCTCGGAATTGTCGCCGCCCAGGGAATGGGCGTATTCATGTTCGCCATGCTACCTTCCCTCCGTCTGTCACTGAGCTTCGCATCCCTGTGGGGTGTTCTCTCTTTCAGTATCTGCGGCATGTCGTTCCCGGTAATGGCCATGCACTCCACACTTCAAGGCATCAGTCTGCTATTTCCGCTCCGCCATTATTTTCTGCTCTATGTAAATTCAGCATTAGACGGTTACCCTCTGCTGAATGCCTGGCCTTATGTGCTCGGGCTTCTTGCCTTTGCGCTTTTGCCGGCAGCCATGCTGCGACGACTCAAGAAAACGTTGCTCACCATCCCCTATATGCCTTGACGCCATGAGAAAAGGACTCTCCACATACTGGAAACAAGCCTGTCGAGACTGGAACTATATCTTCAAGAAAGAGTTGCGCACCATCTTCAAGGATGAAGGTATTCTTATTTTTTTCATCCTTGTCCCGCTTGCCTATCCTCTTGTGTACAGCTTCATTTACACGGGCGAAGTGGTGCGGGAAGTCCCCGTCGCCGCCGTCGATGAGAGCCACACCGCAAGAAGCCGCGAATACCTGCACAAGGTTGATGCAACAGCCGACGTCAGGATTGTTTCACAATGTACAGATATGGAAGAGGCACGCACGCTGGTCCGCCGCCGCGAAGCATACGGTATCGTCCGCATCCCGGCAGATTTCAACGACAAACTTACCCGCGGCGAGCAAGCCCATGTCAGCATCTACTCCGACATGAGTGGTCTTCTTTACTATAAGGCACTGCTTGTCGCCAATACCGACGTTTCATTGGAAATGAATGCCCGAATCAAAACGGAACGGGCCGGCAACAGCACGGACGAACAAGACCGCATCACGGCTTACCCCATTACCTATGAAGCCGTCAATCTGTACAACCCGCAAACTGGATTTGCCGCATTTCTCATACCCGCGGTCTTGGTGCTCATTATACAGCAGACTTTGCTATTAGGCGTAGGCCTATCCGCCGGTACCGCCCGCGAGCACAATCTTTTCCGCGAATTAATGCCTATTAACCGACATTATGCGGGACTACTGCGCATCGTCCTGGGGAAAAGCTTCGCTTACCTTCTCGTTTACATCCCCATTTCAGTCTATGTGCTCGGAGTCGTGCCCCATCTTTTCCGGCTTAATCAGATAGGGAATCCGGCCCAGCTCGCCTTCTTCGTTATTCCTTATCTGCTCGCCTGTATTTTTTTCGCAATGACGGTGTCTGTACTTCTCCGTCACCGGGAAACGTGTATTATGGTCATCGTATTCACTTCGTTGCCACTGCTTTTCATTTCCGGAGTCTCTTGGCCAGGTTTCTCCATTCCTCCCTTCTGGAAAGCGCTGTCGTATCTGTTCCCCTCCACGGCGGGCATCAACGGATTTTTGAAAATCAACAGCATGGGGGGGAGCATTGTCGAAGCCGCTCCCGAATGGCACATCCTGTGGACACAGGCCTTCATTTACTTTTTCACTACATGCCTGACCTACCGCTACAGCATCATGACGTCACGCCGCCGCTACATTGCCCGATATAAAGCTCTGAAACGTAGACACACGACAGCAATCAACGGGCACGGGAGTCTACTCCCGTAGTTCAGAAACGGCAAAGAAACATAGCGGGAAAGATTGCACAGAAAAATCGCCGCACATCTGCCTCCGACGGATGCAGGAACCGTACCCATGCCATTCAGAATTGGCAAAAAAACGTAACGAGGAACGGGACACTGACGTCAATCAGTATGCCGTGGAATACTGCGATTGCTGCCATAGGCTGGCCGCAAGTCCGGATGATGGCGGGCAAAGCCACATCGACCGACGTAACCCCTGCCACGGCGATAGGGGCCAGCTTTCCGAAGAAACGCCGGAAAAGAGGAGCGCCGATAAGCGCTATAAGTTCGCGAAATACGTTGGAGAGCAAAGCTATTGTACTTAATTCCGCAGCCAGTTGCGCCCCCAAGGAAGGCATCTTCAGTTGCGCTATCAAGATAGAGGAAAGGGAATAATAACCCATTCCGCTCCCCGCCGCCAAAACCTCAAAGACCGACCACTGACGCAATAACAGCGCAATCACTGCCGAGAACGCCAATGTCCCTCCGACGGTGGCCAGCGGCAAAAGCACCCACCGCCACGAAAAATGCTCCAGCAAGCGGCGAAGTTGCTTATTCCGGCCAATGCTCACGCCTACCTGCAACATCAAAAAATACAACACATAGGCCGAAGCCTCGTGCAAGCCAGCTTCCGCGCCGCCATCCGGATTCCAGCAGCGCCCCACCAGACAGCCACAGATAAACATGACCAATACGGTAAGACTGCCCTTCATCGCCCACCTTTTTTCAAACGGATGAAACGGCGTAACAGACACACGGCCGTAAGTGTTCCGGCCACGCCGGCCACACTCAGCAACAAAGCCTGCCCACCGATACTTGCCCAATGCTTCAACAGCACTTCATTGGCCCCTACCGTTATACCCAGCACAAACAGCATCACGTAAACCGTGCCACTGATGGTCTTGTCTATCCGCCGCAACCAGTTGCAGCGACGAAACACATAGCCGATGGCCACACCTGCCACAATCACTATAATAATGTCCAGCATTGCTCTCTTCCTATTATTTTCCGCGCCTTCTGTTCTCGCCTCCTCTACATCCGGAAGACATTCCACCCAAAAACGCGGTACAAAATTAAACCTTTATGGACAACCATACGGGATTCGCATAACAAAAACGCGCGCATCATCCCGTCCTCACGGCTTCATGAACACTTACAAGCAGTAGCCGCCCATTTTTTTCATACCCTCCCCGCCGCATTCCGTGAATAATGCGTAAGTTTGCATAAACAAGAATAGACTTTACAGAATAACCCCCGCCTGATTATGGAAAAGGAAGATCCGAAAAAATGGGAAGTCGTCAAGAGCGAATACCTGTTCCGGCGGCCCTGGCTCACTGCCCGGCGCGATCATGTCCGGTTGCCCGACGGCACAGAACAGCCGGAATACTACGTATTGGAATATCCGGACTGGGTCAACGTCATCGCCCGCACACGCGACGGCTCGTTCGTCCTGATCCGCCAATACCGCCACGGAATAGGCCGCACCTGCTATGAACTTTGCGCCGGATGCGTCGAACCTACTGACGCCTCCCCCGAAGCCGCAGCCCGCCGCGAACTCTTGGAAGAAACCGGTTTCGGAGGGGGGCAATGGCACTTGCTCGCCACCCTTTCCGCCAATGCCAGCTCCACGAACAACCTGACGCACTGCTTCGTGGCTACCGACGTAGAACATATCTGCGGGCAACATCTGGAAGCCACCGAAGACATCACCGTACATTTGCTGACGGCTTCAGAAGTCCGCCGTTTGCTTCAACAAAACGCTATCCTGCAAGCCACTATGGCAGCACCGCTATGGCAATACTTTTGTCAAACGCGCGAATTGTCCCTGCCGGAAGATTCCGGCACCGGCCATTCCGGAAGCCACCCATGAGCGCCTCGGAAAAGCATTCTCAACCTTTTGCCCTTACATGACCCATACTGAATACATCGCCCAACAGCTCCATTTGCCCGAACACGCCGTCGGACAAGCCATCCGCCTCCTCGAAGGAGGAGCTACCATCCCCTTCATCAGCCGCTACCGCAAGGAAGCCACCGGCGGGATGGACGAAGTTCAAATCGGTTCCATTCAAGAGTGGAACGAAAGGCTCAAGAAATTAGACGAAAGACGTGAATACATTCTTACAGCCATTGCCGCACAGGGACGCCTGACGGACGAACTGCGCGCCCGCATCACAGACTGCCGCGAGGCCACGGTCCTGGAAGACCTTTACCTTCCCTATAAGCCTAAACGGCGCACACGGGCAGAAAGCGCCCGGCAGAAAGGACTTGAGCCGCTTGCCGACTTGCTGACGACGCGGCCCAATACCCTTCCGGAACAAGCAGCCCGTGCCTACACATCTCCCGAAGTGCCTACCGTCGAGGAAGCGCTGCAAGGCGCCAGCGACATCCTTGCCGAGCGCATCAACGAAGACGAACGCGCACGACAGTCCCTGCGGCAGACCTACGCCCGCACCGCCCTCGTGCGCTCCAAAGTGGTCAAGGGGAAAGAAGCCGAAGGAGACAAATACCGCGACTACTTCGAGGCGGAAGAACCGCTGCGACGCTGTTCGGCCCACCGGATGCTGGCCATGCGCAGAGGAGAAGCCGAGGGATTTCTCCGTATCAGCATTGTCCCCGCCGACGAGACGGAAGCCGTAGGCCGCCTGGAGCGCATGTTCGTCCGCCGCGGGACTGCCGCCGCCCCGTGGGCGGAACAAGCCGTCGCCGATGCTTACAAACGGCTGCTACGCCCAAGCATTGAAGCGGAATTTGCCGCTGCCAGCAAAGCGAAAGCCGACGAAGAAGCCATTCAGGTATTTGCGGAAAACCTGCGGCAACTGCTCCTTGCACCGCCGCTCGGCGGCCGGCGCATCATGGGCATCGACCCGGGCTTCAGGACAGGCTGCAAGATTGCCTGCATCGACGGGCAGGGACAGTTGTGCTGCCACGACGTCATCTTCCCACACCCGCCCCATGCCGACCAGACAACCGCCGGAGAGACCGTCAGGCGGCTGGTCCGCCAGTACGGCATAGAGGCCGTTGCCATCGGCAACGGCACGGCCGGCCGCGAGACAGAGGCGTTCGTCCGCTCGCTCGCCATCGAGGGCATAGATATATTTCTCGTAAGCGAAGACGGCGCGTCCGTCTACTCCGCGTCAAAAGCCGGCCGCGAAGAATTTCCCGACGAGGACGTCACGGTGCGCGGCGCTGTCTCCATAGCCCGCCGCCTGGCCGACCCGTTGGCCGAACTGGTCAAAATCGACGCCCGCTCGCTCGGCATCGGGCAATACCAGCACGACGTGGACGCCTCCGCACTGAGACGTGCCCTTGACCGTACCGTAGAGCACTGCGTCAATGCCGTCGGCGTAAATCTCAACACGGCCAGCAAGCATTTGCTTACCTACGTATCGGGCTTAGGACCGGCGCTGGCGCAGAACATCGTAGATTTCCGCACGGAAAACGGGCCTTTCGCAGACCGCCGCGCACTGCTCAAAGTGCCGCGCCTCGGAGCCAAGGCTTTTGAACAGTGCGCCGGCTTCCTCCGCATCCCGGATGGGAAAAATCCGCTGGACAACACGGCTGTCCACCCCGAACGCTACGCCCTGGTACGCCAGATGGCGGCCGACGCCGGCTGCGACGTCGCCACGCTCATTGCCTCGCCCCAACGGCGGCAAAGCCTCGACCTCGCACACTACTGCACGGCAGAAACAGGCATACCCACGCTGACTGACATCCTAAGCGAGCTGGCCAAACCGGGGAGAGACCCGCGCGGGACAGCCCAGGTGTTCCAATACGCCGATGACCTGCATAGCCTCGACGACGTGAAGCCGGGCATGGAGCTCCCCGGGGTCGTGACCAACATCACGCGATTCGGCTGTTTCGTAGACCTCGGCATCAAGGTCAAGGGACTGGTCCACATCTCCCAACTGGCCGACCACTTCGTACAGGACCCGGCATCCGTTGTCCATATCCAGCAACAGGTCCGTGTCCGCGTCCTCGACGTTGATGCCGGCCGCGGCCGAATTTCACTGACCATGCGGGGCGTCAGCCAGAAAGCCGGCTGAGCGCGCCTGCACTGTCAGCTACGGGCCTTAGCCCCGTGACAACAAACCTTAGCCCAATAAAAACAGGCCTTAGCCCCGGCGACGCCGGCAAGCACGCCATTCTCCAAATCCCCGACCATGACAGACGAAGAATACATGCAGAAAGCACTGGAACAAGCCCGCGTGGCCCTTGCCAAAGACGAGGTGCCCGTGGGTGCCGTCGTCGTTTGCCGCGACCGCATCATCGCCCGCGCACATAACCTGACGGAGACGCTCCACGACGTGACCGCCCACGCGGAAATGCAGGCCATCACAGCAGCTGCCGACGCTTTGGGCGGAAAATACCTGGACGTATGCACGCTATACGTCACGGTGGAACCGTGCGTCATGTGCGCCGGTGCCATAGGCTGGTCGCAGCTCGGCCGCCTGGTCTACGGCGCGCCAGACCCGAAGCGTGGCTTCAACCGTTTTGCCCCGCAAGCCCTCCACCCGAAGACGGAGGTGCGCGGCGGTGTCCTTGAAGAGGACTGCGCCCGCCTCATGAAAGATTTCTTCAGGCAGAAAAGATGACACATGGCGGCCCCGCCCGCCATATACTTTCCC
The DNA here is from genome assembly GCA_902464615.1 of uncultured Prevotella sp. Taxonomy (GTDB): domain Bacteria; phylum Bacteroidota; class Bacteroidia; order Bacteroidales; family Bacteroidaceae; genus Alloprevotella. Next base: position 13,331 of record CABQKA010000015.1, read on the forward strand.
GGAAAATGGCACAGCACAACGAAACTGGCCGACGCGGCGAAGAACTGGCCTGCCGCTACCTGGCCCGGCAGGACTATCGCCTGCTGGACCGCAACTGGCGGTGCGGCCATCTGGAGATAGACATCATAGCCGACGACTTCGGCGAAGTGGTCTTTGTCGAAGTCAAGACGCGCCGCGACGAAACGCTCGCAAACGCGGCCGATGCCGTCACGCTCGAAAAGAAAAAACACCTGCTCGACGCGGCCCGCGCCTATCTGGCACAAAAGCAGTTGGACCAGCCCTTCCGCTTTGACATCATCACCGTCGTAGGCGAGCGTCCGCCGTTCCGGCTGACCCATATCCGCAACGCTTTTTCCACGGAAAGCGTGCACTACCAAATCTCACCACACCGCTATGGACATTGAACGCATACGCGAATACTGCCTTTCCCGAAAAAAGGCGACGGAAGACATGGCCTTCGGTCCGGATGGCCTGCTCTTCCGCATTTACGGAAAAATCTTTGCCTACCTCGACTTGGAACGGCCCGACCGCGTCGTACTGAAATGCGACCCGGACTATGCCCTTGAACTGCGCGAACGCCACGAGGGCATTTGCGGGGCATGGCACTGGAACAAGCGATATTGGAACGAAGTGCGCTTCGACAGCGACGTGGACGATGAGCTGATTTTCCGTCTCGTGGACCACTCCCTGTCCGAAGTGCTGAAAAAACTGCCCAAGAAAATCCAGGCCGAATATGCAGTTTCCTGACTTGCCTTCCAACTGGGCACACCTGCACTGGAAGGAGACAGACTCCACCATGTGCCGCCTCCGCGACAAGGACGTGGCGGAATGCGGCAAAGAGTTCGTCCTCGTCACAGCCGACTACCAGTCGGCCGGACGCGGACAGCACGGCACGCATTGGGAAGCCGCCCCGGGACGTAACCTGCTCTTCGGATTCCGCTTTTCGCCCGTTTTCCTCCAGGCCGGACAGCAGTTCCGGCTTTCTGAAGCGCTGGCACTCTCCGTAACCGGCGCCCTCGGCCGGCTGATTCCTGACGTTGCCGTCAAGTGGCCCAACGACATTTATTACCGTGACCGGAAAATATGCGGCATGCTGCTGGAACATGACCTGTGCGGCACACACATCGGCACGACGCTGACCGGCGTGGGCATCAACGTCAACCAGCGCGCCTTCTCCGGCGATGCGCCCAATCCCGTCTCGCTCCGCCAGATTCTGGGACACGACACGGACCGTGCCGCGCTCCTGACCGCCATCTTACGCCGTTTTGAAGAAGCCTACCGCCTGCTCCAGGCCGGAGGAGGTGAGGAAATGGACCACCGCTACGCCGCCGCCCTGTACCGCCGCGAAGGCTTACACCCATTCCGCGACGCCGAAGGGAAATTCCTCGCCCGCATCGTGGCCGTCGCACCGGACGGACGACTGACACTGGAAGACGAAAGCGGGAAGCTGCGGCGCTACGCATTCAAGGAAGTGACGTTTCTGCTTCCTGAACTCCCTCCGCCCGGCGCTGGTGCACCGGAAAACAAGGAAACACCCAAGTCACATGAAGACTGACCGTCTCATTTTACGCATAGCGGTGCCCAGCATTGTGTCGAACATCACCGTGCCGCTGCTGGCGCTGGTCGACACCTCCATAGCCGGACACCTGGGGGCGGCAGCCTACATTGGTGCCATTGCCGTAGGCGGCATGCTGTTCAATATGGTTTATTGGATTTTCGGCTTTCTGCGTATGGGTACCGGCGGGTTGACGGCCCAGTCATACGGTGCCGGCAAGCTCGAAGAGGCCGATTGGACACTGTTACGCTCGTTGGGCATGGCGCTGACTATAAGCCTGTGCCTCATCGCCCTGCAACAGCCATTGGCCGAACTATTTTTCCGTCTGATGGAAGCCACGCCGGAAGTGGAAGTCCTGGCACGCCGCTATTTCGCCATTCTGATATGGGGCGCACCCGCCGTATTGGGGCTATACAGCTTCATCGGCTGGTTCCTGGGAATGCAAAACGCAAAAATCCCCATGCTCATCGCCATCGTGCAAAACGTGGTGAACATCGCGGCCAGCCTGGCTTTGGTCCTCGGAGCAGGTTGGAAAGTAGAAGGAGTAGCCACCGGCACACTCGCCGCACAATATGCAGGTCTGCTGATGGCTTTCGCGCTATGGCGCAGAAACTTCGCATTCAATCTGAAACAAGTGGCATGGCGCACCGTATTCCGCCGCCGGGCATTGGGCCACTTCTTCAATATCAACCGGGACATTTTTCTCCGTACACTTTGCCTAGTCGGCGTCTCGGTCTATTTCACGGCAAGCGGGGCAAAGCAAGGAGACCTCGTCCTGGCAGCCAACGCCCTGCTGATGCAGTTTTTCACGCTGTTTTCATATATCATGGACGGCTTTGCCTACGCCGGCGAAGCATTGGGTGGCCGCTACTACGGCGCGCGCGAAGCCGACGGTTTCCGGAACCTGACGCGCCGGCTGTTTGTCTGGGGAATGGCGTTGGCCGCCATCTTCACACTCGTTTATGGCCTGGGAGGCAACCAATTGCTGAACCTCCTGACGGATGACCATGCAGTCGTCCAGGCCGCCCGCACCTATCTGCCCTACGCGGTAGCCATCCCCGTTGCAGGATTCTCAGCCTTCCTCTTCGACGGACTTTTCATCGGCACGACGTCCACACGCGGTATGCTGCTGGCGGTAGGCGGGGCCTCCGCAACGTTTTTCCTTATAGAATACGGATGGGCAAGCCAATGGGGCAATCATGCGCTCTGGGCCGCCTTCCTGCTCTATCTTTTTTTGCGGGGTATGATTCAAGCTCTCTATTACAAGCAAGTATGTAAAAAAATCGTACTTTTGCGGATACAACAGGACGGACCGGAAAAGGGAGCCTCACGGTCCTAAATACGGATTTTATCGTAAAAACATTATTTTTATGGCACAATTCAAACGGATTCTCTTAAAACTAAGCGGTGAAAGCCTGATGGGCGCACAAGGCTACGGGATTGACACCCAGCGTCTGAACGAATACGCCGTCCAAATCAAGGAAATAGTAGAAATGGGCGTGCAGACAGGTATTGTCATTGGCGGCGGTAACATTTTCCGCGGCCTGAGCGGTGCAGGCAAGGGGTTCGACCGCGTCAAGGGAGACCAGATGGGCATGTGCGCTACCATAATCAACAGCCTGGCACTCAGTTCCGCTTTAGGCGCTATCGGCATCCGGAGCCGTGTATTCACTGCAATCCGTATGGAACCGATCGGCGAATTTTACTCTAAGTGGAAAGCCATTGATGCTATGGAACGCGGCGAAGTAGCCATCATGAGTGGCGGTACAGGCAATCCCTACTTTACGACGGACACCGGCGCCTCGCTCCGCGGCATAGAAATCGAAGCCGACGTAATGCTCAAGGGCACGCGCGTAGACGGTATCTACACAGCCGACCCGGAAAAAGACCCTGAAGCAACGAAATTCGACGACATCACCTACGACGAGGTACTCCGCCGGGGATTGCGCGTGATGGACATCACGGCCACGGCCATGTGCAAGGAGAACGCATTGCCCGTCTACGTATTCAACATGGACGTCGTCGGTAACCTGAAAAAGGTGCTTGAGGGAGAACCTATCGGAACCTACGTCCACGCCTGACACGCTTTACCCACTGATCCGCAACGCGCAGGAACGCCGTTCCGAACAAAAGAAAAGCGTCCCTTTCCCGTCTCTACTGGAGAATCTGGGAAAGGGACGTTGTTGTTATTGCAAGCGCCGTACCCACAAGAAAATGGCGAATGTCAACACGCCGCAGGTAACATGGCCCCCTGTCTGCCGCCCCATCTGACAAGATAAAAACTGCATGCCAGGCCCAAAGCCGTCAGCACAGCCCCCGCCAAAGCGGGATACTCATATCCGAGTCCCATGCGCAAAGGCACGGCACCGACCTGGGCGCCCAAGGCGTTGCCCAGATTGAAAGCGACTTGAATGCAAGCCCCTCCGAGCAATTCGCCGCCGGGCGCATAGCGGACAATCAGCGTTTGCTGGGGACTGGACACGGCAAACAGGGCCATCGTAGCCAAGAACATGCCGACGACAGCCACTACAGGATGCGTACAGCCAGTAAAAAGCATGACAAGAGAGAAAAGCATGACAAACTGCATGCCGACAATGACCCGGCTCTCAGATAAACGGTCACTCAGCATTCCGCCCAACATATTGCCCAATACCATACCGCCACCCGCCAGGACCATAAGGCCGGAAACGACGGTATCGGAGAAAGCGGCCTTCTGCGTCAGCATCGGATTGACGAAACTATACCAGGCAAACACGCCGCCATTGCCCAGCATCGTAGTAAGCAGGACAAGCCATGGGGCTCGGCTCTTCAGAAACCGGAATTGAGACCTGAACGTAGCCCGGGGAAGCGAGCCAATCCGGGGAACCCAGCGGTAAATGAAAAGCCATACTGCAGCAGACCACACCGCAACGAAACAAAAAACCATGCGCCAGGAAAGCAGATGGCTTATAAAAGTGGCCAAGGGTACGCCTGCCAAATTGGCCACCGTCATGCCGGCCACCATCGCAGAGACGGCAGAAGCTCCTTTGCCCTCAGCCGCAAGTTTCATAGCCACTACTGTCGCCACACCGAAATAAGCCCCGTGGGGAAGCCCGGACAAGAACCTTCCCACCATTAATAAAGAGAAGCTCGGGGCAAGAGCTGCCACGAGGTTGCCCAACAACATGACGGACGCCAGCAAAAGCAACAGTTGCTTCAAAGGGCGGTTACGCAGGACCACCAACGCGGGCGCTCCGACGCAGACCCCTGCCGCGTAAGCCGAAATCAGACCGCTGGCCGCCGGAATGGACACGTGTAAATCTGCCGCTACATACGGAAGAATGGCCATCATGGAAAACTCAGCGACGCCCAATCCGAACGTGCCAAAAGACAAAGCAATAAAAGCTTTTTTCATATCCTTGTAAAAACAAAAGCAAATGCCCCCGCACTGCGGTTTAAGGACAAACCGCGCCCTCCGCCGTTTCCGGCGGAAAGGACAAAGAGAAAAAATACAAGTTCAGTTTATAACAATTCGGGCAATTGGAACAAGCGTGTTCCGTTACTGCCCTTAATCAGAATCAGTTTCCCGCTTATCGGCTGCTGGCGCAATCGTATTTTCACCGCCTCGACATTCGGGAAGAATTCGTAGCCGGATGCATACGGAGAGAAATTTTCACCGACCAGCCATACGGCATCGCATCCCAAAGTCTTTGCCTGTTCGACGACCTTCCGATGTTCATCGGCCGAGGCATCTCCCAGTTCCAGCATTTCGCCGAGTATCACCATCTTGTGTCCGTGCGCAATCTGACGGAAATTATCCAAAGCCGCCGCCATACTGGTCGGGTTGGCATTATATGCATCCACAATCAACTGATTCATACCGGTATTCATCAATTCTGAACGATGGTTGGTAGGGACATAAGCCGACAACGCCTCCGAAATATCATGCGCCGACACGTCAAAGTGAATCCCCACCGTCACCGCGGCCAGGACATTCGTCAAATTATATGCGCCTATCAGATGCGTCTGTACATGATGCCACTCACTGCCATTGAAACGCCAGCGCAACTCTACAAACGGCGTACAAGCCAACACCTCACCTTCGACCTTATATCCGTGGCCCGGTGCGCCATAGGTCTCTGTGGTCAACCCCTCGGCCATCTGCACAAGATAAGGATTGTCCCCATGCAAAAAGACGCAGGCCGCCGGTTTCCCGCGGAGGTAATCATAAAGCTCACCCTTGGCGTGCAACACCCCTTCGAAGGATCCAAACCCCGCGAGATGCGCTTTCCCGACATTAGTGATAAGCCCGCAGTCTGCGTCGACGATACGGCTGAGCGCCGCAATCTCCCCGGGATGATTTGCTCCCGTTTCGACCACGGCTATCTGGTGAGAGGCGCGAAGGCGGAGCAACGTCTTCGGCACACCAATGTGGTTGTTGAAATTACCTTGTGTAGACAGCACGCTATATTTCCGGGACAAGACGGCCGATACAAGTTCCTTGGTCGTAGTTTTTCCATTGGTCCCCGTCACTTGGACGACAGGCAAACCCAGACGCCGACGATGAAAAGCGGCGACCTGTTGCAACGCTTCCAAAACATCGGGCACATGCAACAGTCGCTCGTCGCCCTGCACGGAAGGGTCGTCCACCACGGCATAAGCACAGCCTTCACGGAGTGCCTGAAGCGCAAAAGTATTTCCGTCAAAATTGGCCCCACGCAAAGCGAAAAACACAGAACCGGCAGGGCAATCGCGCGTATCCGTCGTCACGACAGGCTCTGGGCCAAGAAGGGCGTACAATTTTTCTATATCCATTGTCTTGAACGCTATATTTCGGGCGCAAAATTAGTGATTTTTACAATGCAGACAGTGGAGAAAGAAATATTCTCCGTACTTTTGCAAAGATATATCGAAACCCAAGCAAACATGCACAGCACGCCATACTCAATTAATTGCAGAGGCAAGATTCTCGAACTGAAATCAGCCCAAGTCATGGGCATTCTGAACGTCACACCCGATTCTTTCTACGCAGACAGCCGGACCATGACAGACGAAGCCATTGCACGCCGGTGCCGCCAAATCATAGAAGAAGGAGGCAGCATCATCGACATTGGCGGCTACTCGTCGCGACCGGGCGCAGACGACGTCCCGGAAGAGGAAGAAACGGAGCGCTTGCGCCGCGGCATAGCCATCGCACGGCGGGAAACCCCCGACGCCATTCTCTCCGTAGACACGTTCCGTGCCGGCGTAGCCCGCCGCTGCATAGAAGATTTCGGCGCTGACATTATCAACGATATCTCCGGCGGAAACATGGACCCGCGCATGCCCCGCACCGTGGCGCAACTGGGAGTCCCATACATTCTGATGCACATGCAAGGGACGCCGCAAGACATGCAGGCACAGCCTACATATACCGACATCGCAACGGATGTGTTCCAATTTTTCGCCAGACGGTTGCAGCAACTGCGCGACTTGGGCGCCAAAGACATCATTCTCGACCCCGGCTTCGGCTTCGGAAAAACTTTGTCGCACAATTACGAACTCATGGCCCATTTGGAGGAATTCCAAGAATTCGGGCTTCCCGTATTGGTCGGCGTCTCACGCAAATCCATGATATACAAGCTTCTGGGACAAACGCCAGAAACAGCACTCAACGGCACGACCGCCCTACACGCCATTGCCCTGCTTAAAGGCGCATCCATCCTCCGCGTCCACGACGTCAAAGCGGCCGTTGAGGTGGTCCGTATCCACGAAGCACTCCAAGCTGCCGGAAGCCCTTCGGACAACGCATCCGGCACCCCCGCCCGCTGAAGCCTACTTTCCATCCCCATTCCACCTCTTCCACATCCCATCGCCACGACATGATCAACTTCGGCATTATCGACTTCATCGACATTGTCTCGGTCGCACTCCTGCTCTTCTACATCTACCAGCTGATGAAAGAGTCCAGCTCGGCCAACATTTTCTCCGGCATCTTAGTCTTCATAGTCGTATGGATCTTCGTCACACAAGTCTTTGAAATGCGCCTGCTGGGCGGCATCCTCGACAAGTTGATGAATGTAGGCGGTTTGGCGCTCATCATCCTTTTCCAAGAGGAAATCCGCCACTTCTTCTCCAGCATCGGCACCCGCCAGCACGCCAACGTTCTGTTCCGCTTCTTCACGAAAAAGAAGCCTGGCACACCCCACCGCAGCGAAATCATCCCCATCGTAATGGCTTGCATGAACATGAGCAAGCAGAAAGTCGGCGCGCTCATCGTCATCGAGCGCAACGTGGGGCTTAACGAAATCATACGCTCGGGCGACATTATCAATGCCGACATTAACCAGCGGCTCATCGAAAACATTTTCTTCAAAAACAGCCCGCTCCACGACGGGGCCATGATTATCAGCCACAAGCGCATCAAAGCCGCAGGCTGCATCCTCCCCGTCGCACACGACCTTGACATACCGAAAGCGCTGGGACTCCGTCACCGTGCCGCGCTGGGCATCTCGCAGAAAAGCGATTGCCTGGCCATCATCGTCTCCGAAGAAACGGGCGGCATATCCATTGCCTCAAACGGCCAGTTCCATCTGCGTCTCTCGGCCGAAGAGCTCGAGCGGACGCTTACCACCGAATGGGAATAGCCCCGCAGGCCCGAATCCTCCGGAATCCCGCATCTGGACAGGCTTTTTCTTGGATATATGCCCAAAAAGGCCTACCTTTGCAAGCACAATAAAGCAGGAATGAGAAAATTAAAGGGAATAAAGAAAATCAGACTGCACCGTGAAGGCTCAAACACGCTCCTGCTCGGAGGGCTCGTCCTTTTGGGAGTGAACGCCGTAGCTTTCTGGCTGCTCCTTGACACCACTCTCATACCTTTTTACATCATCTTCCTCGTGAGTGTAGCCCTTTATGCCACGTTGGTCAACTTCTTCCGCTGCCCCATCCGCCTCTTCAACGGTGACACGAAAAACACCGTCGTCGCAGCGGCCGACGGGAAAATCGTTGTCATCGAAGAAGTTGACGAAAACGAATACTTCCACGACAGACGGCTCATGATTTCCATCTTCATGTCCATCACCAACGTCCACGCCAACTGGTTCCCAGTAGACGGATACGTCAAGAAAGTCGAGCACCAGAACGGCAATTTCCACAAAGCCTGGTTACCGAAGGCCAGCACGGAAAACGAGCGCTCGACGGTAGTCATCGAGACGCCGGACGGACAGGAGGTCCTGGTACGCCAGATAGCCGGGGCCGTGGCCCGCCGCATCGTCACCTACGCCCACCCCGGCGACGAATGCTACATTGACGAACACTTGGGCTTCATCAAGTTCGGTTCGCGCGTTGACGTCTATTTACCGTTGGGCAGCGAAGTGCTCGTCAAGATGGGCCAGCCCACGGTAGGAAACCAGACCGTCGTAGCTCGCCTGCGCCCCTGAACGCCCCGCAGGCGTTAAGGAATGCGGCCTGTCAATGCCTTTTCCATCTTGCCTTATGAAGAAACATATCCCCAATACCATCACTTGCTGCAACCTGCTCTGCGGGTGTGTGGCCGTTACCTTTGCCCTGCAGGCAGAGCCGCGTTACGACCTTGCCCTGGCCTTCATCATCATCGGCAATGTGTTCGATTTTTTTGACGGCTTCTCGGCCCGGCTCCTCCGTGTCGCATCGCCCATCGGCAAGGAACTCGACTCGCTGGCCGACGTCGTGACCTCCGGGCTGGCTCCCGCCGCCATGCTCTACTCGCTGCTGCGCCACATGCCGCCGGTATGGGGAGGCCTGACCGGCGAACTTCTTCCCTACGCCGCCTACCTCATCGCCGCATTCTCGGCATTGCGACTGGCCAAGTTCAACCTGGATCAGCGGCAAACGTCGTCGTTCATCGGATTGCCCACCCCAGCCAACGCGCTTTTCTGGGCAGCCCTCGTCGTCGGCTATCAGGAGTGGTTCACGCAAAACGCCTGGTCCGCCTGGCTGCTGCTGGCCGGCATCCTCCTTTCGTGCTGGCTGCTCGTAGCCGAACTGCCTATGTTCGCACTCAAGTTCAAGCACTTCAAATGGAACGGGAATGCCCTCCGCTACACGTTTCTTCTCGTCAGCGCGGCGCTTTTAGTGCTCATGGGCTGGACAGCCTTTTCGGCCATCGTCCTGGTCTATGTAATCGCATCCATCATTGCCGAACTTCAAAACAAATGAAAACGGCATCACTCCACCTTTCTCCATGTACGGTTGTCTGACATTCCTGCTCTTCGGCATTTTCTTCGCGGTGGTCGCAGTCCTGACGGGCGTCTTCCGCCTGGCTTTCGGTTTGCGGCGCACCGCCCGCCGCTTCACGGACAACATGAAAGCCTCCGCCGGCCAATCTGAAACCGAAGAAAAATCCCGCCAGCAAACAACACCCAAGCAAAAACAAAAATTCTTCGGCAAAGACGAAGGCATCTACGTCGATTTCGAAGAAGTCCGCTAAGGCCCGTAATGACAGGCCTTAGCCGCGTAGCCACGGGAATAAGGCCCGTCGCCACACCCGAGGGTGCGCTTGGTACAAATACGTCGGGGGCG
>CABQKA010000016.1 GCA_902464615.1 uncultured Prevotella sp.
GTGGGAGAGCAGGCGGCCGCCGATTTTATGCAGACCGTTCCCCGAAGGAAGACCTTCTTCCCGGGGAACGGTTTTTTTGTGTATCTGATGCGGAGCAGGCAGCCAGCGGCGGTGTGGAGTTTGCCGCGGCGCAGGCGACCATGTTGTGCGGCGCGGGCGGCCCGCGGCGGCCCGGAAGCCACGCCCTCTCCTGCAACGGCGCGTGGCGGCACGGGCCCGCGTATCCGGGTGGCCGTGGCGGCGCCGGCATTTTACCTCGGCGGAGACGTATTCCTGCGGTGACGTTACCCGTTTTGTGTATATGAATAGACGTGAGCGCGTTGTTGCCGTCTGTTCCCAGCGCGACTGCGCTTTTCTGTGTGGGCCAGCAGATAGAATTTGTTTCCTTCTTTATTTTCTGTTGGTGCCAAGGCTTTTAGCCGCATCTTCTTTGGAAAATTGCGACTGAAGATGGTAACCGATAAGTCCGGTGTACGTTGATTTTATTGCACGGTATGATAGACTGTAAAATCAGTGTGGCCGCCCGGGTAATGTCTAACCCAGTGGTCACGATGTAGCGGCGTTGTAGTCTTGCTTTTAGTGTGTGATGGCATTGTAAACTTCTCGTGCAACATTTACCGGGTCTCCTTCTGCGGTGGATGAGTAAGCGTTATGCTGCAGGGTCCATGCTTTTTCTAATTCGTAGAAATCAATTTTATTTGTCGGCAAACCTTCCAGTTCACGCTTCAGCGTGTCGAAGAACGTCTTCCAGCGCATGTAGTAGAAATCGCGCATAAGGCCATTCCATTCTTTGTAAGCATAGTCTCTTAGGCCTCCTTGGTTTGCGGCTGTGCGGTTGCCCCATGTCGTGATCTGGACACGTGCGTTCCATTCATACTGCGCCTGTTCTTCCGGTGTATGCCCTAGTTTTCGTGCGGCCTCAATCCATTTCCCCACTTTGAATTCGGGGCGTGTAGCCAGCAATCGGTCCTGTAACTGTATAAGTTCGAGGAATCGGTCAGAGGCTTGGGCAAAGAGTTTACGTTCGCCGGATTTGAAAGAACTGACAACGACGGGATAAAGCAGGCGTCCCTTTTCAGCTACAGCCTGGCGTACTATGTCAATCAAATCGTATTCAAAATTATTGTTTCCACGGAATTTTTCAGCCGCTTCTACCATCAGGCCTGCAGCTTTTATAATGTCCGCCGGCTGGTAGTAGTCTGACATTTCGGACCAACTGGATACCTGGTAGGCATGAAGCGATGGTCTGGCGCATAGTATGGACTCATGTTCCCCTTGCTGGGTAGAAGCATCTGGACAATTATATATGGTATTACTCAAAAGCATCCAGGCTTTCGTCACATTCTCGTCCTCCATCCCGTACCGGGCTTTCAAGTAGCCGGCCAGCCAGGTGTCTTTGTCGAATTTATCAGTGCGCCACGGCAATTCGCACAGCAGTTCGTACATGACGGGATTATTTTCAATGCCCTCCATCGTAAGACCTACCCCTCTTAGCGTGCTTGCGAAAGCGCTTTCGCGTGCTTTGTAGAATTCGTCGATGACGTGGCGCATCTTGCCGTGTAGCCCGACATTTCCTCCAAAGTTCAGTAGCATGCAGTAAATCCATTCTTGGCCGTCAAATCCGTTTTTTCGTCCGTATTGGTATAAGGAATCTCCCCATTGCGGACGGCTTTCTGAGTAGAGGTCGAGGACGAGCATATCTCCTTTTGGGATGCTTTTCATCATGGCGGGACGCGGGTTCGCCCCCCATGCCTGGATCACCCATACAGCGTTCTTGTTGTTCTGCTTCATCGCCTGCCAGATCGCTTTTCCTGTGGCGTTGAGGTCAACTCCTGCGGTGTTGCCGCCTTCGTGGAACGGATCCATGCTGTAATAGTCCGCTTTGCCGAACAACCGGTCCATTTCCTGATAATACAGTTTCGCTATTTTGGGGAATGCTTCATCCGTAGGTTGCAGAAAGGCCGGTCGGTCATAACCGTTCCATTTTCCCGGATTGGCTACGTTAAGTCCTAACTTTTCCTTAGCATCGTGGGGCAGCATGCCGGAGTAGCCGGGCAGTACGGGTTTCATGCCCCATTCTTTCATCCTTTTCAGTATTTTTTTCTGGAGTGCGATGCGGTCTTTGTACCATTGGTCAGAGTTGGGTCCTCCCCAGCCTTCCAGATTGTTCATCAGCCACCAGGCTTGGAAGGCCGGTCCGGCAATGAACCGGTTGGCTTCTTCTTTTGTGTATCCCAATTTCAGCAACACGTTGCGCCATACAGCGTCGGTGCCCACCAAGGCGAGCGGGAGGTTGATACCGTGTAATGCCATCCAGTCGATTTCCTGTTCCCAGCGTTCCCAGTCCCAAAACGCCATGCTGTATGAGAAGGTGCAATAATTCAAGTAATAGCGCAGGTCCAGTGTCGTCTTGTGGCGTTCCGGAGTGGTCACGGGCGAAAGTACCTCGGGCAAGTCTGCGTGCATCCCGTTCCATGAAAGCTGTACGTTCGCATAGTATTTCAAATACCAGTTTATGCCTGTGGCAATGCTGATGTAGTTGTTGCCGCGGACAACTACCTTGTCGCCTTCCTGGTCCAGCTCAAAGAAGTCTTCCGTTCCTTCGCACTGCTCGATATGGAATTTTTTCGAAGCGCCTTTATCAATACGTTCAAGCAAGTCTGTTATCGGCGAGGCTTGTGTGTAGCAGCAAGCCAGGAAGAAGGACAAAATCAAGAAACATTTTTCCATGACAGATAAGGTTTAGGTGAGTTACTCGTATGGTACGGCCTCTTGATGTACGAGGGCCGACCTGCTATGCAAAAATAAGAAAAAAACACTTTCCCACAAATCGGTCCTGCTTTTATTTAATGTGCGGTCTTTGAAGGCTATCGTCTGCTTTCCCTATTGTTTCCGCGTTATGAAAATCTGCTTATAACAAAAAAATGGGGAATCCGGTAAAGGATTCCCCGTAAGCCTGTCGCGGCAGGCTATAATTGTTCTTAGGACACGAGCGTTCCGTCTTCGGCAATGCGTATGTGTACGTCTCCCGAACCGTTGCGCTCCAATTCAATAAGGTAGTAATTTCCTGTCGGCGTTTCCACCCAGTCTACGTCCTCCATGCGGTAGTCGGCATAGTTGGCTGTGATGTAGTCCTGTACGGCTTGGGGAAGCTGTCCATAGAAATCGCATTCGGTACGTACCCATTCCCCTTCCGGAGTGAACCATGCTTCGTAGTTTACGTTGCCTGAGCGGTATTCTGCTTTGTAATAGCCATAGTCCATTTCCCACTCGTAAACCGTCATTCCGGGGTATTTTTCCTGGAAAGCGCGGGATACGGCGTCGGGGGGCGAAAGCCAATAGTTGTCGTCATCGTCGTCGCAGCTTTGGAGCATGAATCCCGCTATGATTAAGCCTAAAAGATAGAGTTTCAACTTCATGGCACTTATGTGTTTAATTTTACATGTCAATGTCAATCAGTTGGTAAGATTTGTCGAACGTCAATTCGATGCGGTTGTTCAACTGTACTTCGCATTCCTTGTCCCGCTCGATGCTGAGCACTTTCGCGTCCGGGTAGTTTGCTTTGATGTATTTGCTGATGGCAGAAGGAATGAGCGCGGCGGGCACGGTCGTGCTCTTACAGCTGATTTCCGTCCATTCTCCCTTGCGGTTGAATTCAATTTTCTCGCCGTTCGTGAAGATGACGTCGTAAGTTTTTTCGAGCAGCCCGCTTTCCATTTTTGCCATCGCAACTTTCTGACTGCCGAAATATTTCTTGAGTGTCTGCTGGGCGGCAGCGGGGAGCTGGCTCACAGCGATCGGTTTGTCGTTGTCGGCATAAGCGGCGGTCGACACGGTGAACACGCATACCAGCGCAATCATCCAGTTCTTCATTCTTGTTTTCATTGTCGTAGGGTTTTAATTGGTTTTTGATTCTGATGTTTCCTTGTTTCATAGGCAAAGGTAGAACCCGAATCTGAAAACAATCTGAAAGATGTACCGCGCGATGTTGCTTTAACTTTTGTTAGGTTTTGAGACAGTGAATATGTGCTCGTTGCCCTCATGCGTGTAGGCAATTTCCAGGCCGTAACGGTTGCAGATAGCCTGTACGAGTGCCAATCCCAGCCCGGTAGACGATTTTTTTTCTGCCGAATGGTAGAAACGGGCGAATATCTGTTTCCCGTCGAGCGTGTCAGGCTTTCCGCTGTTGGCAATGCGTAGCGTCGTGTTCGTCAGTGTCACTGTGATGTGTCCGTCTGTGATATTGTGTATGAAAGCGTTTTTCAGCAGGTTGGTCACGAGGGTCGTGGCCAGCGACTCGTTCATGTCAAAGCGCAGGCGTCCCTTTTGTTCTATGGTGACGCTGATGTGTTTGTGTGAGAATATGGTGCGGTAGTCGGCCATCAGGCTTTCGGTTATGGCGTTAATGTTCACCGTCGAAGTTTCTGAAAACTGCCGGTTTTCGATTTTGCAGAGCAGCAGCAGGGAGCGGTTCATGCGCGAGAGGCCTTCGAGCGTGTGCAGGGTCTTGACGAGTTCTTCCATTTGGTGCTCGGAGAGCGTCTCTTCGTCAAGGAGCATTTCGATGCGGTTCTGGCAGACGGCCAGCGGTGTCTGCATTTCGTGCGAGGCATTGCCGATGAAAGTCTTTTGCTGCTCGAAGAGTTCTTCGTTGCGGGCGGCAAATTGCGTGATGGCCTGGTTCAACCGCTCAAACTCCCAGATGCCCGAATGGCTGTCCGGCGGCGTGTCCTTCGTTCCCGGCCGGTAACGGTCCAGCCACTGTAGCAGCTTGCTCAGCGGCCTTACGTTCCGTTGGGTCACCCAGAAGCTGATGCCGGCGATGGCCAGGAGCAGGCCGCCGTAGAGGAAGGTCACCCAGAAGAAGATGGCGTGGCGCAGGTCCTCCTTGTCGATGGTGGGCGTCGACACCTCCAGTTCCATGAACTGCCCGTCGTCGCGTTGGAAGATATAGGTCAGGACGCGTGCCGGTTCGTGTTCCTTCTTCATCTTGATGTAGACCTCCCGGTCTTCGTAACGGATGTGCGAGTGGCTGTCCGCGTAGGCTTCGCTCACGGGGTGCAGGAAATATTGGTTGTTCGTACCGCTACGTTCCGAGGACAACGGCTCCCCTGCCAGCGAGCGGCGGATGATGTGCTCGGCGTAGTCTTCGAGCGAATCGTCCATTTCGTCGTTGACTTCATCGATTAGCGTGAAGTAGAAAAAGACGGACCAGAAGGCCAGCACCAGCGAGGCCAGCAGTGTGAAGCGCAGCGTGAATACATGGACCAGTCTCATAGCGCCACGAGTTTGTAGCCGAAGCCGTAGACCGTTTTGATTTCTATCGTGGCGCCGGCGTCCTTCAGCCGTTTGCGCAGGTTCTTCATCTGGGCATAGATGAAGTCGAAGTTGTCCGCCTGGTCAATGTGGTCGCCCCATACGGCTTCGGCCAGTGTCTGCTTTTCCACCAGGCGGGCCGGCCGGTTCATGAAGTAGACCAGTATATCATACTCCTTGCGTCCCAGTTCCATGGCCGCGCCGTCCACTTCCGCCGAGAAGCGTTCCGGGTCCACGGTCACGTTTCCGCAACGTATCAGGCGTTCGCCGTCCCTTTGCCGCCGTCGGAGCACACTCTTCAGGCGGGCATGGAGTTCGGCCAGATGGAACGGCTTGGCCAGATAGTCGTCCGCCCCCAGTTCCAGGCCTTCCACCTTGTCTTCTATGGCGTCGCGGGCCGAGAGGATGATGACGTTCACCTTGCGGCCGGCCCGTTGCAGTTCTGCCAGCAGGTCGAGCCCGTTGCCGTCCGGGAGCATGATGTCCAGCAGCAGGCAGTCGTACTCATAGCCCATGGCCTTGGCCCGGGCTGTCCGGTAGTTTTCCGCAGTTTCCACGACGTACCGTTCTTTTTGTAGCGAGCGGGCGATGATTTCGCGCATGTCCGCGTCGTCTTCTATGACCAGTATCTTCATTTTTACGGGGTTGGTTTAGGGTGAGATGTGGCGGAAGGGCTGTCCTCCTGCAGCGGCGGCACGGCAGTGTGCCGCCGCTGCTGTTTGAGCACCCTTCCGGGGCGAAAGTACGGCCCGAAACTGAAAAAGAACTGAAAAAGGCAGGCGGAGCGTCGCTTATCCTTCGTCGTTGGCGTAGAGATAGCTGTGCGTGCAGAGTTCCCACTCGAAAATTTCCTCCGGGCGGAAAAAGCGGCGCAGCTCAGCCTCTGCCGTCTCTGCCGAGTCGGAAGTGTGTACAATGTTTTCCTGGAAACTCATGCAGTAGTTGCCGCGGATGGTGCCCGGAGCCGCGTTCCGTCCGTTTGTCGGGCCGGCCAGTGTCCTCACGGCCTGGATGGCGTCAACGCCCTCCAGACACAGGGCTACGACCGGGGCGGCCATCATCGAGTCCTTCACCCGTTGGAAAAACGGCTTGCCGCTCAAGTGCGCGTAGTGCTCGTTGAGCACCTCGTCTGTCAGTTGCATCATTTTCATGCCGCAGATTTTCAGCCCTTTCTTCTCGAACAGGCTGACGATTTCCCCAGCCAGTCCGCGTTGCAGCGTGCAGGGTTTCAAAAGGACCAGAGTCTTTTCAATTGCCATGGTAATGTATATTTAAGGTGTTATGTCCCGAAGGACGTTACAAAGTTAAGCGAAAACGGCGTTCCGCGCGAGCTTTTCCGGGCTAAAGGCGCGCATTTCTTTTCCTCGGCCGCCGGGTCGTGGGGCGGAAATGCTTTTTTTTATTTGAAAAAAACCTTTTTTCCGCGGGATAAAATATAAATTTGCAGGGAGAACATTAAAAAAATGACAACTATGAAAAAGAACATCGCCCTTTTATTGTTTGCCTTTCTTTGCCTGTGTCCAGCCGTCCAGGCCCAAAAGCAGCTCACTGCCGCCCAGCAGCGCGTGCAGAATAGTATAAAGAGCTTCCTTCGTACCGAGGGCTATATGCCTTCGGTCGACCTGTCGGACAATTCGCTGCAGTTCAAGAAAGGGGGGAATACCTACTGGGTTTATGTGGAAGAGAGCGGGCCCTTCTACATCACGACACAGATGAACGGCTACCAGACGTCCAGCAACGAGCTTAGCGCGGCCATCTTGGCGGCCAACCGCTGTAACAGCAAGAAGAAGGCGGCCAAGGTCTATGTGACCGACACCTCTACCGTGTTCGTCGTGGAGCAGTTCTGCTCGTCGGCCGAGGAATACACCAAGGTGTTCGAGCGCGTCATGTCCGTCCTGGCCAGTGCGCAGGAACAGTTCGACAGCGAGTTTGAAGACATTTCCGACTGATTGCCCCGCTTTGCCGCCTTTCCTGCGGGCGGGCGCGTCGCCTTGTCCCGCTTTGCCGCGTGCGCGTGCGCATATCCGCAGCGGCGGGCCTTATTCCCGTAGATGCGGGGCTAAGGCTCGTCGTCACGGGGCTTAGCCCCGTATCTACGGGACGGGGGCCGGCGGTCGCGCCGGCATTCCGCCCGGATTGCAACCCGGTTGCGCGTGGGGTTGCCTACCTTTGCATCAGAAACAAAAGAAAGCAAAGATATGTGCGAGAGTTGTCACGGCAGTCCGCAAGGCGGCGCGGAGCTTCATTCCGGCGGGAGAGCGGTTTCCCATGCGTGCGCGTGTGGCGGGCATTGTTGCGGGCATGAGGCCCCTGCCTCTCCGCTGCGGCGCTATGCCGCCATAGCGTTTTCCGTGCTGATGCTGGTCGCCGGCATCGGGTGTGAGCATGTTTCCGGTGCTTGGTTTGCCGCGCCGCCGGTCAGGCTGTTATGGTATCTTGCGGCCTATTTCCCCGTAGCGTGGCCGGTCCTTCGCGGAGCAGTCCGCGAGACAGGCCGGGGCGAACTGTTCAACGAATTCACCCTCATGGCCGTGGCTACGGCCGGCGCATTTGCCATCGGCGAATATCCCGAGGCGGTGGCCGTCATGCTTTTCTACGCCGTGGGCGAGCATTTTCAGGACGTAGCCGTGGACCGGGCGCAAGCCGGCATCCGCGCCCTTGTCGACTTGCGGCCCGAGAGCGTCGTCCTCCTTGGGCCGGACGGCCACGGCGTCCGCTGCCGGCCCGAAGACGTGAAGCCCGGCGCAGAGATAGAGGTGCCGGTGGGCGGGCGTGTCCCTCTCGACGGGGTGCTGCTGGGCGGCTGCGCCTCTTTCGACACCTCCGCGCTCACGGGCGAAAGCCTGCCGCGCGTCATCGCCGCCGGCAGCGAGGTGTCGGCCGGCATGGTGGTGGCCGACCGCGCGGTGCGCCTGCGTGTGGTACGCCCCTATGCCGACAGCGCTTTGGCCCGCATCATGAAACTCGTCGGCGAGGCTGCCGGGCGTAAGGCTCCGGCCGAACGGTTCATACGCCGCTTCGCACGCATCTATACGCCGGTCGTCATCGGGCTGGCCGTGCTGGTCGCCGTGTTGCCGCCGTTGCTCGGTCCCGCTTTGGGCTTCGGGCCGCAGCCGCTGCGCGAGTGGGTCTACCGCGCGCTCGTTTTTCTGGTCGTCTCTTGCCCGTGCGCCCTCGTGGTCAGCATCCCTTTGGCCTATTTCAGCGGCATAGGCCTTGCATCGCGCGCCGGTGTCCTTTTCAAGGGCGGCGGCGTGCTCGACACCCTGACCGGCGTCAATACTTTGGTCTACGACAAGACCGGGACACTCACCCGTGGAGAGTTCTCCGTCAGCGCCGTCGAACCGGCCGTCGGCTGGTCGGCCGACCGGCTTTTGACTCTCGTGGCGGCGGCCGAGCGCCACAGCACGCATCCGTTGGCCCGCGCCGTTGCGTCGCAGGCTGCCCGCCTGGGGCTGGCCATACCCGCTGCGCAACGGGTTGAAGAAAAAGCCGGCCGCGGACTGTGTGCCCAAGTGGACGGACACACGGTGCTGGCAGGCAACCGCCGGTTGCTGGAAGAAAACGGCGTGGCCTTGCCTCCGGCCGCCGGGGCAGAGGCGGAAGCGGAAGGCATTTGTTGTGCGGTAGACGGAAAATATGCCGGGAAAATCCGCCTGGCCGACACGCCACGCGCCGCTGCGGCGGACGCGGTGGCCGCCCTGTGGCGCCTCGGCGTGCGCCGGCAGGCTATCCTTTCCGGCGACGCCCTGCCAGCGGTGCGCCGCGTGGCTGCCGACGTCGGCATAGAGGAGTGTCACGGCGGCCTCTTGCCAGCCGAGAAAGTGGAGCGTTTGCGCAGCATTATCGAGACTCCGGGCAGCGTGGTAGCTTACGTCGGCGACGGCATCAACGACGCACCCGCCTTGGCTTTGGCCCATGTCGGCATCGCCATGGGCGGCGCCGGGAGCGACGCCGCCGTGGAGACGGCCGACGTCATCATCCAGGGAGACCGCCTTGACCGCTTGCCCCTGGCGCTCCGTCTGGCCCGCCGCACGCGGCGTCTGGTCCGCTACAACGTTGCGCTTGCACTGGGCGCCAAGGCGGCAGTGCTCCTGCTCGACATTTTCGGCTACGCTCCACTGTGGCTGGCCGTGCTGGCCGATACCGGCATAGCGCTGCTCTGCGTGGCCAATGTGTTTCTGTTTCCCCGTCTGTTTCCCTTACGCCCGGCGGCACAGGCGAAGTCCGGCCCGGAGAACCGTCGGACCTGAACCGCAAAAAATCCGTACCGGGAATCGGAATGCGGATTTATCCCTAACTTTGCACCCACTCCTATAAATATAACGCTAAGCCGATGTCTGTCTCGCCAGCTTCAACCCAGGAAAACGCCGCGGCACTCGAATCGCAACTGACCCATCGCGGCATTAAGCCGACCGCTCTGCGTGTCCTCATTCTCCGCACATTGCACGAACTCAACCGGGCCGCCTCGCTTACCGATATAGAGACGCGGCTGGTCACCGTAGACAAATCCACCATTTTCCGCACGCTCACCCTTTTTCTCGCCCATCACCTTGTACACGGCGTGGAGGACGGCAGCGGGCAAATGAAGTACGCCCTCTGTGCCGACGACTGCCGCTGCGGCGATGAGGAAGTCGACGCATGGTCCGACCTGCACGCGCATTTCTACTGCGAACGCTGTCACCATACATATTGCCTGCGCGGTCTGCCCATACCCGCCGTCGCCCTGCCACACGGTTTCCAGCTCCACACCGCGATGTACGTACTGAAAGGATTGTGCCCGCAGTGTGCGGGGCGGCGTTTTCCGTCTGCGGGAAGTGGATTTCCGGAAACACAAAATAATGCGGAAAATTAAAAAAATAAAACTCAGCGTGTGCTCTGCGATAAATAATATTGCTTTACCTTTGCATCCAAAAGGGAAAGACAACCCTCTATGAGATTGAAACAAAATGTCATCTATCAAAAGGTGTGCGAGAGTTTGGAGAAAGACCGCGTCTATCTCCGGCTAAGCCTCTCCTTGAGCGAACTCAGTGTAATAGTGGGGACCAATATTAGCCTCATGGACTGAGGGAAGGCGATAAGCGTTTGTTACCTAATCCCTTGAACGCCGGAGTGCGGGCTGAAAGGGATGATCCCGGGACAAATCCGGGACAAAGAAGTGCGGGGATAATATTATGGAAAGCGCGTCCGTAGCCGGGAAATCCGCGCTTTCCTTTGCTTTATCCATTTGATTATCAATACAAGACCGGAATGCTTAAAGGCCATGTGGCGTGTGACATTTTTGAGTCATAGACAAAAAAGTCCGGCCGCAGGCATACGGCCGGATTTTGGAATGTAGAATTGTGCGGGCATCAGTTGCGCATGCGGTCGATGTCCTGGTCGGCTTCCTTAACAGTGAGATACCACTGCCCGTCTACCTTCACGGGATTGAACATGAAACCGATAGAGTTGGGGGTCGGGTCGCCGGCAGGCTTCTCGAAGAACTCCACGCTGTATTTCACGTCGTTGAGCCCCTGGGTGGTGAACGTGTAATATACTAAGGAGTAGTTCACGACTGGGAAGAGCTTGAAGGTGCGGCGCAGCTCACGCTGTTTTTGCTCTGAAAGCGGCAGGACTGTGCGTGTGGAATCGTCGTAGAGGTGTAGCATAGCCAGCGCTTCGTCCGTGCGTCCGGCCTTGAGCGTTTCCATGCAACGGTCGCAGAGTGCAAGCATCTGCGTCGTGTCCTCTTTTGTCAGCGAAGAGCGGAACTCCGCACGCTCGTCGCGCGGTTGCTTCTTTCCGCAGGAAAAGAACACGAGGCTGCAGGCCAGGAGCAGTGGGAAAAGGATGGATATTCTTTTCATGTTGCAAGTGTTTAAGCAGAGCGTGTGTCTCCGCTACGGGGGACACACGCTCTTTCTATGTTCAAAGATAAATGGTCAATTTACTTTGTTGCACTTTCCCGGCAATTACTGCTGGTAGGTAGACTTGATAGGAATGTCGACGCTGGTCGTCAGCGTACCCCAATCGTAGGTCACCTTAATCGGCAAGCGGAGCACATTGCCTTCGCCGATCGGGTTACCATTGTTGTGGTAAGTGATCGTACCGAACATACGACGGATAGCAGACCATGTAGAGGCGTTGCCATGACGTGCGTTGTTGTAGTTCGGCAGCGTAGCGAACGAACCGTAGTGCGGCTCAATCGACACTTCAGGAGCTACATTCTTCAGCAGACGGAAGCTGCCGTCGGCAGAGTTCATGTTGGTCATGATGTTGTCCACATCAACCGTCACGCTCTGGATGCCGTAGAAGGCGTAGTACCAAACGTTGGTGTAACCTTCGTTCTTGAACTGCTGCGTGCGCCAGTCGCTGAAGTCGAGTACGTCGGCGAGGTTCAGCGTAGAGCCGTTGTCCTCAGCGTCGATGAAGGCGTTGTCGCCTGCGTTACCTACGACGTTGATCGGACGGAGCAGATATTCGGAGAACCACTTCGTGTCGTCGGTCAACGGCAGAACGACGTCGCAGTCGTTGAATACGTACATACCTACGTTCAGGAAGGCTTCGGGAGAGGTCTTCGGGAAGCTCGGATATTCGTTCACGATTTGCTTCAGCACGGAAGAGTTGTTGTTCATCGTGATGACGCCCGTCACGGGGTCGATGGCAGCGATTTCCTGGCCGCCGCAGTAGAGCTTCGTGTTGGTGTAAACGCCCCGCGTAGCGTCGAGCGCGTACTTCTGCTCGTTCTCGGCCGTCGGTTCGTAAGCATTGCCGTTGAACTTGTCAATAGCAGATGCCTGCGGAATGCCGTTGGCGTCGGTTGCCGTAAGCGTGTAGCTACCGAACTGGCTGGAACGGAAGTAGAAGCGGAGGTTGCCAGCATAAGCAGCGTACTCAGCCGGAACGTTAATCTTGCTGCCTTCCCAGATCTGGTGAACATCGTTCTGCCACATCTTCGTATTTCCGCCATTCGTCGGCTCGAGCACGTTCATACCGGCCTTGTCACCCGTAGGACCGTACTGCCAGTAGGTGAGAAGCTTCGTAGCGGTGATGCTACCGGCTGCGGCTTTCTCGTTGAAGGTAATCGTCAACGGGATGTACACCTTCGCCTTATTGGTGCTGACGTGGGCGGCCTTCGGTTGGTAAGCGATGTAAATCGTCTTCGTGTGGCCGACAAGTTCATAGATAGCCTGCTGGTCTGCATCAGACAGCGTCCACACGAACTTGGAAGTACGCGTCTGCTCGGTCTCCATATATTCCTCTACGTTTCCGGCAAATTCCGCAGGATTCAGTTCCTTGAACTGAGCACCATCCTTAGGTGTGCCTTCGCCTTCGTAAACGAACTGCTGGGCAAGGCGGTTTCCAGTCGTAGCGCCGGGTGCGAGCACGAGTTCGTACGTATCGTGGAACTGCTCGTTGCTCATGTTCAGCTTGCCTAATACCAGAGCGGATACCTGCGACCAGTTGATGGTGTAGTCCTTAGCGTTGCAAACGTCAACGTTTCCGCCGTCCGTTACAATCGGGTCAATCACCTTGTCATCGGTCTCTTCTACGACCTTGAACTTCAAGAAGCCATAGAGCACTACTTGGCCGGCGCCATCCACTACGGTGACGCGTACCAACGGTTCGCGGCCGATGGAAGTGCGGTCTTGCGTGTCGGTCGTGTTGCCGCTTGCGTCTACGGCATGAGCAGTCAGCACGCCGTCTTCCAATTTGGCATATTTACTGTCGGAAGTTTCGTTGCCGTCTACAGAATAGTAAACCAAGTCGAACTTATAGCTCAAGCCATAGTGGGCTTCTTCGCCGTAAGCCCATGCGCCGTGGTCTACAGCCTTCTTGGTCTTCGTATCCCAAGCATAGTGAATCTGGAGATAATCCTTCAGATCTACGCCCTTAGCGTCGTCAAACTTCACGTTGAAGGCAGGAGCAGCTCCCATCACGTCTTCCAGGCTCTTATAAAGCTCAGGAGTCAGCTGCGTCGTAGTACCGGTACAAGCTACACCGCCGTGTGCATTGTTATTGAAGGCAATGGCTTCGGGGGTGATCTTCGTCGTGTACATCATGGCGTAGTCGGACGTGATGAGCGTATCGCCCTTCTCGCCGCGGCGAACCTTGGCCTGCAAAGCGAAGATAGGAGCATCGCCGCCTGCGTCGTTCATGCCTGCTGCTTCCACAGCACCGCCCTTTGCCGTCATGCCGACTGTCAGCATGCCGTTCTCCACTTTGTATTCTTTTACCTGAGGAGCAGCGGTGGATTCGTTGGCACGGGTGATGAACTCGGCATCGCGCGACACGAAAGAGAGAGCGTCTTCGTCAATCTGTGCCGACGACGGGTTCATGTGATACTGGAGGTAAACGACAGGGTCGTATTCCTTAGCCACCATCGGGCCGCCGGGCAGCACGTTGGCAGGGAACGAGCACTGGTGACCAGCTTCGTTGTCTACAGCCTGTGCGCTCACCCATGTGGTATAGGCATCGTAAGGCATGTAACCGTATTCCGTAGCCTCTACACCGTCTACGTACAGTTCGGGCTTGAAGACGAGCGAACGGAGTTCCTGGCCGATGAGCAGGTTCAGGATGTTGACTTCCAAGTTGAGCTGATCCTTCAGCATCAGAAGTTCAGCCTGTGTGCTTACCAATTCGTCCTGCAAGCGGGCAACGTCTGTCTGCAGATTCTGGATAGCCAGATCATGAGAAGCCTGGATATCTTCCACCTTCGTGGAAAGTTCGTCCACCTGGTCCTGCACTTTGCCTACTTCGTCCGAAATCAGTTTTTCGAGCTCGGTGCGCTGCGTGGTCAAAGCCTCCTGGAGCGCAGCCAAATCCTGCTGTGCCTTTTCGATGGCAGCCTTATTCTCTTCGTATTTGGCCTGTGCGTCCTGGCTCATGTTAGCCAAGTTCTGCTCCATGAGCTTTTTGTACTCATCCAAAGCAGTAACCTGTGCCTCGATGGCAGCTTCGTTCTCGCTGATCTTCTGATTGGCTGCAGCCAAGTCTGCAGACAGCGTGTTATACTGCTCGGTCAGCGTGTTCACAGACGTCTGCAGCTTGCCCAGCGTCTCGGCCAGCGTACCGGTCTGACCCGTGAGCAGTGCCTGCAGTTCAGCGATGGCCTCTTTGTTCTCGTTAGCCAGCTGCAGGGCGGCGTTGGCCGTCTCGTTGGCTGTCGTGGCCAGCGTCATGGCATCTTCTGCCTTAGCCTTGGCCTCGTCGATAGCCGTGCTCAACTGTGCATCGGCTGCAATGAGCGCATCGATTTTCTCGTTCTGGTCTGCAAATTGCTGCTCGCAGCTGCTCTTGCAAGCGTCGAGTGCAGCCTGCAGCTCTTCTTTGGCAGTGTTCACCAACTGCTGGGCAGCAGCCAGCGTGGCGGCGTCGCCCTCGTTGATGGCCTGCGTCAGCTGTTCGCGCAGCGTTTCATCGGCCTGCGCGTAGGCAATGCGGATAGCCTCGTCGGCATCCTGATAAGCCTGCTGCAAAGCCTCATCGGCCGCCTGCAAGTTGGAGATTTCACCCTCAACGGCAGCCATCTTCTCGTCGATGAGCGCTGAGAGCTCCTGCTTAGCGGCATCGAGATCGTTCCGCACGCCCTGGATGTCATCATCGTAGTCCGAGCAGGAAACGAACGTGCTGGCCGGAGCCACAATCAAGGATCCGAACAGCAACGCGTTGATAAATGTGCTTTTTCTCATGCTGAAAAAAGATTTTGTTAATAAACTGGATTGTTGTCAGAGTGAGTATTTACAGCCTCCAACGGCTGCAAAGGTATCATAGAGAGAATTGTCTGATATTGCTCCGCATATGCGCGCGGAAGAGCCGCTGTACCCGACGCGCGCACCAGGCGCGCAAGGCGCATCGGGCTTATCCCCAGCCGCTGGGTAAAGGCCTCATAGAAAACGCTTACGGACACATACCCACAGCGTGCGTGCAAACCCTTGACACGGGTTGCGCCGCCCTCCCGCAGAAACAGGCCCACAGCGTAACCTATACGGAAGTCATTGATCAGCGTGCGAAAATTCCGTCCGAAGCATGTGTTGATAGTGTTAGACAAGTATGTAGTATTGGTCCCCACTATTACACTGCCGGCCGGCGGCGGCCTTGCCTTGAATGGGAGTGG
>CABQKA010000017.1 GCA_902464615.1 uncultured Prevotella sp.
TCGTGCCCCGATACGTCATGGCACACGTCGTCTACCGCCTCAACCTCGAACCAAAGAAAGGGAAAAAGTGACGCCCCGCCCAGCGCACGCACGCCTTAGCCCCGTTGACACACGGCTTAGCCCGCGACGCGCGGGGCTAAGGGACGGCCGCCCGGCCATAAAAAAGCGCCTCCCTCCCGCCGCCGGACACGGTGACGGAAAGGAGGCGCTTCCCCGCCCTGCCTGCCCCGGGACAGCCGGCGCGGCAGGGACGGAGGCCGAGGGTCAGATGATGATGAATTTCTTATACTTCTCCTGGATGATGGTCAGTACGGCAAAGACGTCGCCACACTGCACCTTCAGATTGCCGGAGCGTTCCTTTTTCGTAGAAGGGTTCTTCTCCGCCTCGATGACCAGTTCGCCGTCCTCGTTGCGGGAGTAGTTCACCCACTCGGGGGCTTCGACGACCTTCCAGTCGGTGTAGTTGCAGTTGACCTTCACCTTCTGGAAATCGCCACCTTTACCCTTGAATTTCAAATAATTGACGGAAAGCGTGAGCGTCACCTTGCGCTCTTCCCTGCGCACGGTGTCTTCCTTTTCTTCCTCGTCTTCGCCGGCAGGCTCTGTCTTCGGGTCTGCAGGCTGCTGTTTCTGTTTGGCCTTCCCGCGGCGGAGTTGGCTGATGATGTTGCGGCAAGCCTTAATCTGCTGGTCGCAGAGGTCCTTCTTGGCCTTGGAGTCATAGCAGACCTTGGCTTTCTCGAACTGGGCGATGGCCTTGTTCTGCGCGCTGACGGTCATCGTCTGCTGGAGTTTCACGCCGTTGGCAAAAAGCTGGTCGCACGAGGTCTGGGCCGCCGCACGGGGCGGCAGGACGCAGGACCAGGCTGCAAAGAGCAGCATGAAGGCAATGATTTTTCTCATATCGGATTGATTTTAAGATTTATGGTCGGTGGGTGACAGGAGCGGACGCCGGGAGGGAGAGGGCGGCCGTGTCCTGAAGCGCGGAGTCGATGGCGGCGACGCGCTGGGTGAACTCGCGGGCCACCATACGGTCGTCGGCAAAGAGCGCGGCCTTTTGGGCAAAGGAAGCCCGGGCCTCCCTCAACTTCCCGGCCAGGGTGTCGGTGCGGGCGTCGAGGTCCGCCAGTCCGGCCGGAAGGTCCACGTGCTGGGCCGTGTCGACGGCAGCCAGGGCGGCGCGGGCGTTGCGGTATCCGGCAAAGGCGGCCAGATAGGCGCGCTCGTAATACTCGTCGTGGCGGTCGCCCTCGCGCGCCTTCCGCTCGGCCGCGGCGGCATAGTCGGCGGCCACGGTGAGGAGGGAATCGTTGTAGCGGCGCGTCCGGTCGGCCTGTTCCTGGGCCTCGCGCGCCGCTTCCATGCGCCGCGAATTCAGCCAAAGGCCCGTGACGGCGCCGGCCAGGACGACGGCGGCCACGGCCAGGGGCCAGCGGTAGCGGCGGAAGAATCCCTTCTCGCCGTCAAAGCGAATGGTCTCGCCGCGGAGGGCGGCCGCGGCGTACTGCTCGAGGCGGGCAGCCGTGGGGCGCTCCCAGGGCTGGAGGCTGAGGCAGAGGGCTATGACCTTCTTGAGCTGGGCGGAATAGTCGCCTTTCAGTTCGGGCACCTCCGCCCCCTTCTTCTGGAGCAGTCCGCCGTCGTTGCCGAAAGGCGTATCGCCGGAAAGCATCTCAAAGGCCGTGGCGCCAAGGGAATAAATGTCGCTGGCCATGATGGGCGTGTTGTCCTTGCCGAAACGCTCCGGGGCCATATAGGCCGTGGTCCCGGCGGAGACGAAGGCCGAGCTGAGGCTTTTGCGCAGCGTGGACTTCAGGTGGGTGCTGATGCCGAAATCGGTAATCATGAAGTCGCCGCTGTCGGCCTCCATGATGTTGTCGGGCTTAATGTCCTGGTGGATGAGGGGCGGCTCCATGGCGTGGAGCCAGGCCAGGCCGCCGGCCACGTCGCGCAGGAGCCGCCAGGCGTCCTCCTCCGTGAAGCGGCCCACGCGGCCCATGACGCTGCCACGGGCACAGTAGGGCAGGACGAGATAAGGCTTGCGCTCGCACGTGTCGTAGTGGAGCGGCTTGAGCAGGTTCTTGTGGTTGGCATTGACCACGATGGAAAACTCTCGGGCAAAGACGTCCAGCCCATGATCGTCCAGCCCGGTGGCCGGGGCGTATATCTTCAGCGCCACTTCGACACCGGTCTTGGTGTCCTTGGCCTGCCACACTTCCGAGAAACTGCCGCGCCCGAGAAGGCGCTCCAGGAAATACCTCCCGTGAAAGAGATTGTTTTCTTCCATATCTGTGAAATCCCCGCGCATGCCCCGTCCCGCCTGCCGGAAAGGCAGCAGGCGGGACGGGAGAGCCATGCCGGGCGTCGTTTACTTGTTTTCGTTATAAAAATCCATCACCGACTCGTAGATGACATCCAGACAGTTCATGTAGTTGTAGAAGGTGTATTTGAAATCCTCTACGGAATGGCTGTAGATTTCTACGGCGAAGGAGACGGTCGACTTGTTGACAATGGCCTTGGCGCAGCGCGTGGTGCGGTTGCCCTCGTTGGCGGCGAGGGTAAAGATGGCCCGCTGGTCGTCGGAAATGCTGAAGCCGGCCCGGTGAAGTTCCAGATATACGCCGGAACTGCCACCGAAAGAAAACCAGTAAAGCTCCCCTTCCTTTTTGAACACCAGGTCGTCCTCCTCATCTATCGACGGGGAAAATCCCTCTTCGCGGAGGAACTGCATGACAGAGGCCCTGAAACTTTTCTGCTCGGGGGTGAGGTCGTCCGCGCGGACTTGAGCGGCCAAGACGAGCGACAACACCAGCAATAAATACTTTAACACTTTCATATCGGTTCTGTTATGTGATGAAATTCAGACGGAGCCGACCATGCGGTTGGCCTTGTCGGTAATGCGGAAGTAAAGCGGCACGGAACCGGGCAGGCCCAAAGTCTCGCGCAAGGCGGGGCGGACATTGTTGCGGATGTTCTGCCGGAACTCTTCGAAGCTGGCCTCGTCAAGATTGTACTTGGAGACTTCGGTCATCTGGAGCGTGACGGTGACACTGCGCCCGTCGGTCGTGACGGAGCGGACGTAGAGTCCGGACATCACTTGCGTGGGACACTCGCTGTTGGCCTGGTAGACCATGCTCTGCCAGTCGGCCGAAGCCGGGCGGCTGGCGGGCTGCGCGGGTGCGCTGCCTCCGGTCACACTGAGTTCGCCCCACTGGGCCGCGGCCTTGTTGTAGGGCTGCGTGGCGAGGAGGCGTCCCGCGGCGTTGTAGTAGCGGCGCGACTCGGGCGTCCCGCTGTCGTCGTAGCTTGTGGTCACGCTCTGGAAGCCCGCCTGGCAGTCCACAGGCCGGCCCGAAGCGTCGAAATAGGCCACCTTGGTCTGCTGCTTGAGGTTGTTGTAAGTGTACTTCTCCAGATGCACGTTGTAGCTGGTCGCCGGGCGTTGCTGCGTGTCGAAGTAGGAGAGGGAAACGAGGTTGCCGCGCCGGTCATACTCGCACTTCACCTTGTGGTAGCCGTCGGCGCAGGTCATGGGCTGCTCCTTGGCATCGTAATAGGCCTCCCACATCCTTTGCGAACGGGCGTTGTACTCGCGCTTGAGGATGGCCCAGCCGGTCTGGGGGTTGATGACGTAATTGCCATGCCCGTCCTGCGCGGCAATGAATATCATGTTGTTGAGCTTATCGTAGCGGCAGATGCCGACAGGCACCATCTGGCTGAGAGGCGTCGGCTTTCCGTCCACGCCGAAGAAGCTCTGCTTGACGACGTTGCCGAAGGCGTCATACTCGTAGGTGGACGACGCCCAGCCCTCTTTGCTCCGTACGGGCTGTTGTCCGTCCGTGCCGAAATAAGCGCTCTTGACGCGGTTGCCCTTGGCGTCGTACTCGTTCTTGACGACAGCCACGCCCTCGTTCACGGTCAGGGTGAGGCGGCCGTCCGTGCCGTAGTAGCGCGTCTCGACGAGCTGGTTGCTGGCGTCGTAGCGGCGCTCTTCCTTGTAGACGCCGTTATAGTTGTCGTCGGGCTGCCCCGCGGCGTTATAGTAGCTGGTCTCGGTGCAGTTGTCGAACTGGTCGTACTTGTAACGGCTTTCCAGCAGGTTCGGGGCCAGGCGGCCGTCGGGCCCTATGGGCCGGTCGGAGACAACGTTGCCGCGCTCGTCGCAGCGGTAGTCCGTCCCGACGCGGCCGTCCACCATCATGAGCTGGCCGCGCAGGCCGTAGTAGCGGTTCGACTTCAGGAAGCCGCGCTCGTCGTAGGCGTAGGTCACCTTGGCGTAGCCCACGTTGTTGAGACACAGCTTCCCGTTGGCGTCGAAGAAGGTGCGCTCCGTCTCGTTGCCGCGGTTGTCATACTTGATGTCCCATCCGGCCACGTCTTCGTTGCTGTGCACCAGCTTTTCCCCTGCCGGGTCGTAGAAGGCCACCTGCGTCACCATGCCTCGCGTGTTGTACTTGCGGCGCAAGCGGCAGACGTTGTTGTAATCGTAGGCCGGCTGCAAGTCCGTGCCGAGATAGACGACCTCGGTCAGCATGCCGCGCTCGTCGTAGGCGTAGCGCAAGCCTGCGTAGCCTTCTGCGGTGAGGCAGGGCTTGCGGTCGGCGCCGTAGTAGGCTACGGCCACCTGCTGACCCTGTTCGTCGTACTGGGCGGTCAGGCCTGCGTAAAGGTCGTTCGCCACGTACAGCCCGCCGTCGAGCCCGTAGGTCCACATTTCGAGCAGGTTGCCGCGCTCGTCGTTTTTGAGGGAGAGGCGGCTGCCCTGGCCGGGCGACTCGCACGGCTTGCCGTCCGCGTCGAAAAAGGTCTGCTCGATAAAGAATCCGTTTTCGTCGCACTTGGCGTTGTAGCCCGCACACCCGGCCGAAGCCACGTAGAACGGTTGCCCGTCCACGCCAAGGTAAGTGGCGCGGGTGATGAAGCCGTCCTCGTCGTAGACGTAGCGGATGCCGGCCACGCCGTTCTTCTTGGGCAGCATGAGCTTGCGGTCCGGGCCTTTGTGGTAGGCTTCGACGACGTTCCCGTACTTGTCGTACTCCATCTCGAAAATGCTTACGCCGTCGTGGTCGTCATAGGATGGTTTGCCTTCCACGGTATAGTATTCGGCCCGCACCCAGTTCCCGTCGTCGTCGTAGAAGAACTTTTTGATGCCCAAGCCCCACTTGGTGGCTTTCGCCTTGCCGTCCTGGCCCACGTAGCGGATTTCGCTCACGCGGCCCTGGTCGTCGTAGGTCATGTTGCGGCCGTAGATGTTGTTCTCGTCGCCTACGGGCGAGTTGCCCACCGTGGCGAAGCGGATGGAGGTGGCGTGTCCCTCGCCGTCGTATTCCACGAGCCAGCGGGTGATGCTGCCTTTCTGTGCGAAGTCGTCCTCGAGTATGCGGCCGTAGCCCACGGTCTGGTTGGGCAGGACGCGCTCCGTGTTGTTGCGGTCGTCATACTGGAAAGTGACGGCGCTGAGGTTCTCGTTGTAGCTCTTCACGTAGAGCACGCGGTCGTTGTGGTCCATCACCTTGATGCGGCTCACTTTCCCGTCGGACGTGTACTGTATGGACTGGTTGATGGGGCGGTCGCTGCGTTCCGACTCCCCGTCGGCTATCACCTTGTCCCGGCTGTTGACGTGGGCGACGCGGCGCACCTTGCCGCGCACGTACTCAAAGCGGTAGAGGCGGTGCATGTGGCGGGCGTCCCAGGCCTGCACGCGGCCCACGCCCTGCGGCACGCCCCAGCACTCGGTGTAGTCCTTGTAGTAGCGCACCTTCGTGCGGTTATAGTCCCAGAGGAAGATGCCCAGGCACATCAGCACCGAAGCCACGGCCGTGGCCACAACGGCAATGAGCGTGCGGTTGGAGCGGCGCTCCCATGCGCCCGTTTCCCAGAACAGTTCTATCTTCTGCCGTATCTCGCTGGCCGTGATGCGCCGCTCGGGGTCCTCCGCGAGGCAGGCGAGGATGATGCCTTTCACCTCGGGCGAGAGGCTGGCGGGCAGTTCGGGCAGCGGTTCACCTTCGGCCTGGAGCAGGCCGCCGTGCTCGCCGTAGGGCGGGTTGCCGGTCAGCAGTTCCACCGCCGTGGCGCCGAGCGACCACACGTCGCTGGCCTTTCCCGTCGTCCCCTTGAAGCGTTCGGGGGCCATGTAGGCCCGCGTCCCGCCCGAAGCCGCCGCGCCGGCCTCGCCGCCCGTGCTGGCCACGCTGATGCCGAAGTCGGTCACGAGGAAGTTGCAGTTGTCGTCGAGCAGGATGTTGTCGGGCTTGATGTCCTGATGGATGATGTCGTGGTCGTGCAGGTATTCCAGGCCGGCGGCCACGTCGTGCAGGAACTTGACGACGTCCTGCTCGTCGGCGCGCCCCGCCATGCTGCTGCACGAGCCGTTCTCGCAATACTGCATCACCAGGTAGGGCTGGCCCTGGAAGATGTCGTAGCCCGTCGGGGGCAGCAGGTTGGAATGCTTCATGTT
This sequence comes from uncultured Prevotella sp., assembly GCA_902464615.1. Classification (GTDB taxonomy): domain Bacteria; phylum Bacteroidota; class Bacteroidia; order Bacteroidales; family Bacteroidaceae; genus Alloprevotella. The sequence continues at coordinate 6,461 of CABQKA010000017.1, forward strand.
GTAGACGGTCGTGAACTCCCGCTCGAAGTTCTGCAACCCGTAGGAGTCCATCGTGGCGTGCTGGGAGAAGATTTTCAGGGCCACCACCAGCTGGTTGGCCTTCGTGTCTTTCGCCTTCCACACCTCGGCCGACGCGCCGCAACCCAGCAGTTCCACCAACTGGTAGCGGCCGTGAAAAAGGAAGCCTTTATGTAAGTCCATGTGAAGCGCTTTTTAGAACATTGACAGGATGAAATACAAAGCCAGGGCCGAACAGAGGAGGCCGACGAGGAACACCACGAGCCCCACGATGGCCCAGACGCGCTGCGCGCGGCGGTATTGGTCGAAATCGCGGTATTTGCCGCACGTCCAGGCTATGCGCGAGCCGTTCAGGCCGAGGTAGACCATCAGTGCCAGCGAGCACACCTGCCCCACGTAGGGGATGAACATGGCCAGCAGGATGAACAGCGGCCAGTACGTGCGGTGGCACACGGCCCATATCCAGGTGCAGAAGAAGGCGCCCCAGTTCCACCGCCGCGTGGCGGCGTCGATTTCGGCCTGCGAGTATGACGCGGGGCGCGGCGCGGCGGGCTGTGGCGGCGTCGCGGGCGGCACGCCTCCGCCCGGTTGCGGCACGTACTGGTCCGTCTTGCGCCCCCCGCGCGGGGGCGGCGGGGCCGGCTGCCCGAGGGGTTGCGTCTTCTGCACCGTCTTCCGGAATGCCTCCCCGCCGACGACCGGGCGCTCCACCGTGGGCCGCGCCACGTGGGGGAAGAAGCGCGTTATCTCCGTCCACGACAACTCATAGCTCCCGGCCAGCAGGATGCGGTCGCCGGGATAGACGGCCACGTTGCCGTTGTGCAGGCGCTGCCCGTTGATGAGAGTCCCGTTGGAACTATGGTCGTAAAACTGCAGGACGCCGCCGCGAAGCTCGATGTCCGCATGTTCGTTGCTCACCGTGTCCCAACGGCCGTCCACGCGGATGTCGCAACGGGGATCCCGCCCGATAGTGATGATGGTCTTGCTCATGTGCTTGATTTTTTGGATGGTTTGCTATGGTTGACTCCCGCCTCGGGGAGGGGAGGGCCTGTCAGGCTTGGGTGGTCGCGAAACCGCTCCCGCCGGAATCCTGCCCGCCGTTGCCCTCTCCGCCTTCGTTCCGCCCTTTGCTTTTTTCTTCTTTCTTTTCAGATTCGGGCTTCCTCTCCAGCGGGTTGCCGTTTCCGGCCTCGCCCTCGGCAGCCCCGGCGGCACCGCCGCTGCCTTCCGTCGTCTGGGAACCGCTCCCCTTCGTATTGGGCTTATCCCCGTTCTTCGGGGGATTATCCCCGCCGGTCTTGGGCTTAGCCCCTTGCTGCGCAGCATTATTCCCGCTCACGGCAGCATTTCCGCCTATGTCGCCGGACTTGTCCGGTTCGCCGGCGGATTCCTCCCGGGGAACGTTCATACCGCCGAACGTACCTTTTATGTTCACCCCTTCGCCTGCGGGCGCGGCGGAGTGGTCGGGTACGGGCCGTCCTGACGAGTCCGGCAGCGGAGTAGCCGTGGACGGAGTGTCGTTTTTCGGGACAGGTTCTTGTTCCGCTTTTTCCGCTTCCTGTGGCGCGGGCCGCAGGAAGAAATAATAGCCCGCCGCGCCGGCTGCCAGCAAAAAGAGCAGGCCGCTGACGGCCGCCAGCACGTACTTGCGCACCGGCGAAGGGGACGGGCCGGGAACGGGCGTGCCGGGATGGGCCGGGCCGTCGAGCCGGGCTTCGGTCTCGATGAAGACTTCCGCGCGGGGGGTGCCGCCGCCCTGCAACACCTGGAAGAGGCAGAGGGTGATGTTGTCGGCTCCCGCCGCCTCGCAGGCGCCGCGGATGAGTTCGTCGGCACAGACGCTCATGTCGTGCTCGTTCTGCCTGAGGATGGGCTCCATCTCGGCGTCGCGGAGCATCCCGCTCAGGCCGTCGGTACACAGCAGTACGATGTCGCCGTTGCAGAGGTCGTAGGGTTTGAAGAGCGACTCGGGCTTGGCCGTGGGGCTGCCGTCGGAGAGGGAGCGGGTGATGATGTTGCTCTCGGGATAGTCGAAGGCGTCCTCGCGGGTGATGACGCCCTTGTCGACCAGCGTCTGCACGTAGGAGTGGTCCTTCGTAATCTGATGCAGGCCGGTGGCCGGGTTGTAGATGTAGGCCCGGCTGTCGCCGCACCAGGAGACGTAAAGGCGGCTGCCCAGCACCCATCCCACGACGATGGTGGTCCCCATGCCGCGCGACTCGGGGTGGGCCTTGGCTTCCTGCTTGATGCGGGCGTCGGCGGCCACGATGGCCTCGTTCATGAATTTCTCGATAGTGTAGCGCGTCTTCATCACCTCGGGCGTGAGGCGGGCGGCCTGGAACCGCTCCCTGATGGTCTCGATAGCCAGGGCGGAAGCCACCTCGCCGGCGTTCATGCCGCCCATGCCGTCGGCCACGACGAGCAGGGCGCCCTTTTCGCCGAGCGAGCAGATTTCGTTGTTCACCCAGTGCATGTAGTCCGAGGACAGGTCGGAAGCCACCTGGAAGTTGTCTTCATTGTTCGTGCGGACCAGTCCGACGTCGGTCTTGGCCGCCACTCTGAATTTTATGTTGTTCATGCTTTATCTATCTCGTTTTTTTTTCTTTTTACGCCGGTCGGGCTTCCGGTCCTCCTGCTGGCTGGCAGGGGTCAGTTCGCCGCCAACGGGAGCCGGACGGGTGGCAAAGGGGCAGCCCAGGCGCCACTGCCCGTCGGGGAAAGGCACGGCCACGCCGCAGAGGCGCAGCTCCACCCGCCCCACACCGGCCACGGCGGGGACGACAAAGACTCCGCCCAACGGCCGCTGGCTGCCGGCGAGTATGGGCGGGCGGAGAGCATAGGACGCAGAGTCCTGCACGAGGCTCAACTGATGGCGGTAGGCCACGAAGTCCGTCGCCACGCCCGGTGCGGGCGTCCCGTTTGCCACGACCCAGACCATCCACCCTTCCTTCTCGCCGAAGTAGGGGTCGAGGACGAAGGCCGTGTCGCCGAAAAGGGGAGCGGCATAGCGGGTGAGCAGTCCGCCGCAGAGGCTTTTGCTCTGGGTGGTGTCGTCCTCCATCGGGCGGAACTGCATCGGCCCGGCCAGCGCCGAGAAGCCGAGGCCCAGGGGGACGGGGGCGTAGTCGGCGGCATAGTCCGCAAAGGTCTCGTCGTATTCCCACGGCCGCACCGCAGGGGCCGTGAGGGCGAAGCCGGCGGGCAGCTTGACGCCGAGGCCGTAGCCGGCGCCGAACTCGTCGCGGCCGTCGCGGCCGAAGCGTTCGCCGCTCTCTTTCTGGCTAAGCTGATAGCCGTGGCGGGCACAAAAGAGGCCGGAGGCCACGGCGTTCTCCACGAATTGCTGCTCGGCGGACTTCACCACCCGCTGCGCCGCCGCGGGGGCCGCGGCCAGCAGGAGGCAAAGGAGCAGGGATAGGGACTGTCTCATAAGTCGTGACTGTTATTCAAGGAACAGGATGCCGGCGCGGCGGCGTCAGGGGATGACGGCGATGGGCACGAAAGAACCCTTCTGGTACATACCGCCGGAGACGATGGCCACGACGACCCAGCGGCCGTCCTTCGGGGCGAAGACCGGGCCGCCGGAGTTGCCGCCCTCGGTATTGTCGTTGGAGACCATGATGGTGTTGCCCAGCTCCTTGCTCAGCCCGTTCTGGGCGCAGAGCGCGGTGGAGAGGATGGGGTTGCCCTGTCCCCAGCCGTGCGGGTAGCCGACGATGCTGAGCTGCGTGCCCTGCTTCAGGTTGACGGAGAGATCGCGGTCGGCCTCCAGTCCGCCCTCCAGGTTAGTCTCTACGTAGGCAAAGTCCGTATAGTCCAGACTGCCTTCGACAATTTGCGATCCGGCGGGTACCTCAAAGCGAGTTTCCCCGTTTGTAATGACGTAGGACTCCTGCAAGGTATAGATCTGGTCGCCACTGCCGTCGGAGATGACAGGGTTGTCGTCATAGCTGGAGGTGAAGGTAAACGAACCGCTCACGGACGTGCACTTGAAAACAATGTCGGCCTGCCCCTTTACGTAAAGAATGTTGGCCCACATTTCCCGATAGGCTATCAGCGCTTCATTTTCATCGAGGAGAATCACCTTGCCGTCGCGGATGCGATAGGAATTGGAGTAGAAGGGTGTGAGGACATGGCGGGCGGAGACGAACTTGCCGTCGTTGAGGAGGAATCCGGTGCCCGTCCATCCGGAAATGACCTTGCCGCTCTCTTTGGAAACGACTTGTGCCTGGATGAAGTAAATGTGGGGATGGTAGGCCGTGAAGTCCAGTCCCGGACCGCTTTCGGCCGGTGCGGCCGCGCCGCCGGAGGCAGCGGGAGCGGCGGGAGCGGCGGGCGTTGCGGGCGCTGCAGCGGGCGGGGGCGTCGGCGCCGTGACGGCTGCAGGGATGCTGTTGCGCAGGCTGTCGAGGAGACCGCCCTGGTTGTTGATGATTTTGTTCTGCTCGGCGATGAGCTTGGCGTTTTTCTCGTTGGCGGCGCGGGCTTCGGCCAGCAGCTTGCTGTTGTCCTGTATCTGCTGGTGCTGGCGGAAGATGATGTATCCTCCCACGCCGGCGCAAACAACGAGGACGGCGGCCAGCGCGGAGATGGCGGCCTTGTAGGGGCGCAGGGCCTGCTGGCGGAAGAGGCTGAGGCGGCGCGTCAGGCCGATGGAGCCGACGGTGGCTTTGCGGCCCGTCGGGACGATGAAGCCGAGTTTCGGGCCGTTGACGGACAGCTGTATCTCGTCGCCGTTCTGCAAGTACCACTCCGTCTGTACGGGGTGGCCGTTGAGCAGCGTCGTGTTGGTCTTGGAGAGCTGGACGAGCTTCCAGCCGTCGCCCTCGCGCACAATGGCCGCGTGGCGGCGGGATACGGTCTTGAAACTTTCGTCGAAGCGGACCTGGCAGCGGGAGTCGCGCCCCAGCTCGATGCTGTCCACGATGATTTCCTGGGATTCCCCGGCGCGGTGGTAGCGGCTGCTCACCTTGTGTTCCAATATGTAGTATTTGCGGCCGCCGGGGCGGAAGAGCGAGCCCATGCCCGCCCCCACGGAGCCGGATAGCGTCCGGCGGTAAGGCCTTGTAGTCTGTTCTGCCATGGTGATGAATGAAAAGGATGAAAAGTTTTGACGTTTCGGTTAATACCCTTCGGCGCGGAGCTTCGCGTCGCCGATGGAGATGATGTCGCCGGGCGAGAAGGGCATGCCGTTTTGCCCCACCTCGCGGGAGTTGACGTAGGTGCCGTTGGTAGAGCGGCGCCACCCGCCCGTGCCGTAACGGTCCCACTGCCCGTCGCGGACAATCCACGTGCCCAGGTCGTAGTCCAGCTCAAGGGTGCAGTGCTTGCGGGAGATGTAGCTGCTCTCCTCCTCGGTGATGGCGATGTCGTTGGCCACGCCGCTGTCGCGCCTTCCCATGCGGAGGATGGAGCTGCCGGACTGGAGCATGTTGTCCAGGTAGTAGACCCGCCCGTACTCCTCGCCTTGCATGATGCGCAGCAGCACGCCGTGGACGATTTTCTTCTGGAAGTCGGCGCGCTCCTCCTGGACGACCTCTTGCACGCCCCGTGTGTGGGGGACGTACTGGAGGACGGCGTCCGCCGTCTGGAGGCGCTCCTGGAAGCGCGGGACGAGGCATCCCTCGACCAGGCTGTACCATTCCGCACCGCCCTCGGCCGTGCGGAGGGCCTGCCGGTCCCATTCGCCGTTCTTCCCGCGCCGGATGTAGGGGACGAGGTCTCCTTCCGATTCCAGCGGGCCGAAGGGGAGCGTCCCGACGATGAGCTGGTACATCATCACGCCGAACGAGAAGATGTCCGTCGTGGGGAGCACCGTGGCGTCGCGCTGCGGGTTGAGCTGCTCGGGCGGCATGTAGGCATACGTGCCGAATATCTGCTTGGGCTTGCCGCGGAAGTTGCGCTCCGTCATGCGTTTGTTGCGGTCGCCGGAGATGCCGAAGTCGGTCAGGGCGAAGTCGCCGTTGCCTTTGATCAGGACGTTTTCGGGCTTCAGGTCGCGGTGCACCTTGCCGCGGTTGTGCAGGGCCTTGAGGCCCAGCAGGACGTGGGTGGCCATCTTGGGCAAGTCCATACGGCCCGCCCCGCTGGCTTGCAGCAGGTCGCCCCCGGGGCAGTATTCCATGACAATGAACGGGTTGCCGCCGGTCTGCCCGTGCGAGATGGAGCGCACCAGATACTGGCTCTCGATGCGCCCCGTCTCGAACTCCATGTCGAAGCGGGCCAGGAGCGAGCCGCGGATGTCGGCCGGCACTTCCCAGAGCTTGAGGAGCTTGAGGGCATAGAGCCGCCCTTGCCGGTCGCTCACCGCGTAGACCACGCCGAACGAGCCTTCGCCCAGCATCCGCTCCACGCGGTACTGCCGGTCAATGGTGTCGCCCGCCGAAAACTGGCAGCGCTGCACCGCGGCATAGTCGGCACCGGGGCCGTCATAGTGATGATTATTCATGGAATTCAAACAAACGGTTGCCCAAAAGGATGATGTCGCCCTCGTGCAGTTCCGTTTTCCGCGAGGCTTGTACGAAGGTGGTCTTCTGGTCGCTCGTGTCCTCGATGTACCAGTGCCCGTCCGTGTGGGTGAGCACGGCCTGGCGGCGCGAAGTGATGGAGGGGTTGCCCGGCTCCGTGTTGTCGCGGTTGAGCGTCACTTCCTCGCCCTCGTATTCCAGCTCTTCCAGCTCGTGGCGCTCGTCGATGCGCTTCACGGGCTTGAGCACGAAGCTGGGCGTCGAGGCCACGTTCTGCATATAGGGGTTCACGGTGCCGCCGAACTTGCCGCCGCCGATGCGGCGCGTCGGCTGGCGCGGGGGCGCGGCGGGGCCGTCGGCCAGGCGCGTGCGCTGGTGCTGTGACGCCGGCTGTCCGGATAGCTGGTAATTGCAGTTCGGGCATTTCTCCGCCCCGCTCCGCAGCGGATAGCCGCAACGGGGACAAAGCGTCTCCTGCTCGCCGGGAACGGATGCCGGGGGTTGCTGCGGACCTTTTCCGGGACCAAACACGTCCTCCTCGCGTACCGTCTGCTGGCAGGCCGCGCCGGCGTTTTCGATGCCGGGGACTGGGGGCACGGCGACCTCTTCGGAGGAGGTCAGGGGCGCATGACATTTCACACAATTTTGCTCGCCGGGCTTATTGGGCCAACCACAGTTCTTGCATCTCATAATGTTTTCATTTTAAGTTAATAAAAAAATATTGCTGTCCGATAAACTCGATTAAATATAAAAATGTAGTGCTCGGCCATTGTG
>CABQKA010000018.1 GCA_902464615.1 uncultured Prevotella sp.
TTTGGTTCGAGGTTGAGGCGGTAGACGACGTGTGCCATGACGTATCGGGGCACGACGTTGAAGTAAGTCTCCGTCCATCCCTGTGCGTTGACCTGTCGCCGGACGTTGGAGAGTTGTCCGAGGATGTCGAAGGCGTCGACGATGAAGGTGAGGTTTCCGCGGAGGATGCTTTTGGATAGGCGCGCGTTCCAGACGAAGTCGTCGGTGTTGAGTCCCTGGTCGTCGTATCCGCGTCGGCTGTAGAGGGTGAAGTCGGTGTCGAGGTCGATGTTGCCGGGTAGTGTGACGTGCCCGGTGAGCCCGAAGTGGTAGTCCACGGCGTTGATGGTGGCGAATCCTGGGCGGTCGCTCGCGGCGTAAGTCCAGTTGGCGTATGCCTTTGCGCCGAGTCGCCACCGTTCCGCTCCGTAGTCGAGCTGGAGGGTCTGTGCGAGGTGGAAATTGTCCACGACGCTGCGCACGGAGCTGACCTGTCCCTCAATCCCGGTGAGGTCCACGCTGTGGTAGTAGCTGGGGCTGGTGGTGGAGCTGAAGGAGAAGCGCTTCTGCTTGCCGAACTGGCGCACCAACCGGAGGTAGGTGTCAAGGTTCCAGTTGCCGTTGACGTTGTCAGGCCTCCAGGTGTATCCGCCTGTGGCAGGGTTGAAGGTGCGGTTCATGGCGACAGCGTTGCTGGTCACGTCGTAGGTGAGACCGAAGGTAAAGAGCGGTTCGTATTGCTGCGAGAAAAGTTCCACTTTCAGTGCGGCGTTCTCGCGGTAAGTGCGGCGCAGGCCGGGGTTGCCGGTGCGGACGTTGAGCGGGTCGGCGTCGTCGCGGTAGTCGAGCAGGCTGAGCATGTCGGCGGGTGCGTCGTAGTGGCTACCGTTGAGTTCTATTTGTATGAACTTCCGGTCTTTGAAGTAGTAGCGCTGCATGAGGTAGAAGTTGGGGGTGAAGACGAGCTTCTGGCGCGAGTTGCCTGCCTGGAGGCTGCCGCGGAGGTAGTCGATGCGCTCGTAGCGGAACTTGAAGGGCAGCGCGGTGCGGAACTCGAAATAGTGGCCTTTCATGGTGGACTTGGACATGAACACGTTGAGTTCTGCCGTATGTTCCTTTTTCCAGCGGCGGGAATGCTCGCTGTTGGCCCAGTCGTGGGCCACTTGTTCGAGCGTGGAGGCGGAGGGCAGCGCGCCGAGGCGGGCGGAGTCCCCGGCCCCCCACCCTTCGACCCAATCGAGGCGGTAGAGGTCGTCGCGCCCGGAAGAGTAGGATTGCGAGTAGTAGTACACGGGCTTGACGGACCAGCCGTTGAAATATATGCTATATCCGAGCGAGGTCTGGTAAAGGTATTCCTGTGCGCTGCGGTCATTGTAGCGGTTACGGAAGTCGGGGGCGATGCTGGCGTTTGCCGGATAGTCCAGCAGGTAATGGCTGAAGGCCGTGTAGTCGCGGTGGTTGTAGTAACCGTTGAAGGTGAACTCGAACTGGTCAGATAGCCCGCTGCTGCTGAACGGTTTGAAAAACATTTCTATGCCGGGCATGGATATGCCCCACCCCTTGCCCCGCGAGAGGGCGGCCTGCCGGTAGCGGTTGAGGACCGCTTCGCGCAGCAGCGTCGGGTCGCCGGGGGCGAAGAGGCTGTCGAGCAGTCCGGCTGTGGGGTGGTCGAAGGGATTCTCGCCCAGATGGGCTTGCCGGTCGGTGGCGGAGATGCGGTTGCGGTCGTAGTTAAAGTTCAGTCCACCCCGGATGCCCCACGCATTTTTTACGAAAGAATAGTCGTTGTTCAAGCGGACCGACGTGGCGCAATGGTCCTCGTCGGCGTCGGCCGCGGAGTAGGTCTTGCCGTCGGCAAGGAAATTTTCCTGGCTTGTCCTTGTGAAGCGGTCCAGGTCTGTGTGGAGCCAGTTCACGTTAGTGGTCCATTTGTTGTTGGTTTTGGGGTCTTCGTATGAGAACTCGGCACCGACGTTTTTGGCGGCCTGCAGTCCTGTGGGCGTGGCGGCAGGTGTCCAGTCGCCGCGGCGTCCGGGGCGGCGGGTGTCGTTCGTGTTGTTCAGGTTGGCGAAGACGGCGGTGTGTGTCTTGGGCGTGAAGCCCAGGGCGAAGAGGCGGCCCAGGTAGCGGTCGCGCGAGCCGTAGGCGGCCTCGGCGTTGGCAAGCCAGCCTACGGAGAATTCCTTCTTGAGGTTGACGTCCATGACGAGGGGCCGGCGGGCGGCCGTGGGGTTCATTTGCCGGTCGAAGGCGGTGGTGCGCTCGTAGACCTTTACCTTGTCCACCATGTAGGCGGGCAGGTTGTCCAGCGCCACGCCCGGCTCTCCCTTGAAGAAGTCGCGGCCGTTGAGCAGCAGGCTCTCCACCGGGCGGCCGTTGACGGTGATGACGCCGCCGTCGCGCAGTTCCACGCCGGGCAGGCGCTCCACGAGGGCATCGAGCATGGAGCCACGGGCCAGCTGGAAGGCGTCGGCGTTGTAGACAATCGTATCGCCGCGCATCACCATCTTGATTTTCGTGGCCCGGACCACGGCCTCGCCCAGCTGGTACTCACGCGGTTTCCATTGCCGGTGTATGCGCGCGGCGGGCATGATTTGCCAGGAAACGCTGCGGGGATGGATGCGTGCCGTCAGAGAGTAATAGAGCGTGTCGTAGCCCTCTTTCGTGAAGCGCATCCAGTATTGCCCGGACGTTGACAGCTTGACCAGGGCCACGGCACTCTCTTTCCCGTTGAGCATCATCTCGTCGCTCATCTCGACGTCCTGGATGTATGAACTGTCGCTACGGAGGAGTTCGGCCTTCGCACCCTGCACGCGCTCGTAGGTCAGCGCGTTCTCCAGCGGGACGGTGAAGAGGACTTCCTTCTTCTTTTTCTCCGGCTGTTCCTGGGCGGCAAGCGGCGCGGCCGCCAGCAGCGGGAGAAGAATGGCTACGGATAGAAAATGACGGGTTTTCATGACGTATATATTAGAAGTGTAGAGGACAGCGGGAGGGTAAGGGATGCCCGCAGAGAGTGTGTGACGGGCATCCCACGAAAATCAGAAGAGGAGACTGCCCGTAAGCAAGGCGGCTTTGTCCGGCGTGATGATGTCGTTGATGTCAAGGATAAAGGAGAAATCCCGTTGTGCGGATTCCTGCATGCGGCGGCGCAGCCCGTCGAGGCGTGCGCGGTTGCGGTTCATGCGCCGCTCGTGTTTTTCGTAGCAGTACCAGCATTGCATGTTGCAGTCGAGTGTGGGGTTTACCGTGACCATGAACGTGCGGTCGGCCGCTTCGTCCGATTGCCAGCGGCGGACGACGGCCTGCGGCTCGTCCGTCCCGTCCGGCACGAGGAATCCGTTTCCGCAGAGGTAGTCGTAAAATTCCTTGTGGCGTTCGGCCAGTTCGTCCGGCCTCTGGCGGCAACCGTCATAGAGCGCGGCGGTCTCCGGCCGCAGCACGGCCACCTGGTCCGTCGCCGCGTTGTAGAGTAACAGATATGGGCCCTCCCGCCATTCGTAGTTGTAGAAGCTGGTTTTCATAATATGGGGATATATGGTGGCGTACGGGGTTGTGCGTCGTTGGCAAATATAAACGATTTGCAAGGATTTGCAAAATTTTTCATGAAATATCTCGTTTTCCCGAAGTGCTTTTTAACGTTTCTTGCCCTTGGGCGGCGTGAGCGACGGCCGGGCGGAAGCGACACACGGCTTAGCCCCGCGCGTCGCGGGCTAAGGCGTGTGTCAACGGGGCTAAGGCGTGCAGGCGCGCGGCGGGGCGTCACTTTTTCCCTTTTTTTGGTTCGAGGTTGAGGCGGTAGACGACGTGTGCCATGACGTATCGGGGCACGA